>NZ_CP074375.1:4800000-6000000 GCF_013116765.2 Achromobacter deleyi | reverse complement strand
AGGCCACACGGGCTCGCGTTCCGGCATCCACGTCCAGCGTCGTGCCATCGGGCAGGCCCAGGGATCGCACCTCGCGCCTGGCGGTCAGGATGTTCAGCCGGTACAGCGCCTGCGGCTCCTGCCAGCGCAGCAGCGTGCCCAGCCCCAGGGCCAGGCCGCCGCCCGCGAAGGCGCGCAGCAGCGCGCGCCGGCCGGCCGCCGCGGCCGCGGGCTTGGGCAGATAGGTTTGCAGGGCCGCCGTCACCGGACCGTCCGCGGCCCACAGCCGCTCCGCCCGCAGCCATGCCGCCTGGTGCCGGGAGTCGGCAGCCAGCCACGTGGCCAGCTGCCGCCGGGCCTTGTCCGCCGTTGCTGCGTCGCCACCCGTCATGCGGGCCAGATAGGTCAATGCGCGTTCGATCATCGCGGGCGTCGGCGCAAGCGCGGCGTCAATGCGATGCACGGTCAGCTCCTTCCTGCCATGCGGCGCAGTCGAGCACCGCGCGCACGACGTGTTTTTCGACAGCGGCGACGCTCATGTCCAGGTGCCCGGCGGCTTCCGCATGCGTATGACCGTAGACCCTGACCATCAGGAAGACTTCACGCCGTTTCCTGGGCATCACGGCCAGGCGCGCCAGCAGCCGCTCCGCTTCCTGGCGGGCGCTGACGACGCGATCCGCGCCGGGCTCCAGCGCCTGGGAAGTCGCGGCCAGGGTGTCCAGCATGCATTGTTCGGCGCGCTTGCGGCGCGCCTCGTCGATGACCAGGTTCTTGCCTACCCGGTAGAGCAGCGCGCGCGGCTCGGCCAGCAGGCCGGCCCGCAGTTCCATCGCCAGCACCCGGGCGTAGCTTTCCTGGACCACGTCGGACGCGTTGTCGCGGCAACGCAGCGCACGCGTGAAAAAGCCGATCAGTTCTTGGTAGTAGCGTTCAAGCACGGGGCGGCTCTGGAGGGTGCGAAAGGCGCGGCCTTATTACTAATAAGTCGCATTATCACATAACAACCGCCCTTCCCCGCCAGGACTTTGCCTGGCGCAGCCTATCCCTGCTTCGGCCCCGCCACGATGAACAGCCGCGGGAACGGCAGCAGCACCGTTCCATCCGCCAGCGCGGGATAGGCCGCTTCGATCAGCGACTGGTAGCGGGCCAGGAAACCGGCCTGTTCAGACGCATCCAGCTTGTCCAGATAAGGGCGCAGCGCCGTGCCCTTGAACCACTCCACCACCGCCGCCGCGCCGGCCAGCGGATGGTGGTAGGTCGTGCGCCACACATCCAGCGTCCCGCAATGCGGCTTGAGCAATTCGTAGTACCAGGCAGCGCTATGCCGCGGCGGATGCTTGACGCCCCCGGTCTTGGCGGCCCAGGGCGCCTCGCCCGCGACCTGCCGCGCCAGGCGATGGGCGGGCTCTTCCATATTGTCCGGCGTCTGCACCGCCAGGCTGCCGCCGGGCGCCAGCTTGCCCACCAGCCTGGGATAAAGGATCTCATGGTCGGGCACCCATTGCAGGGCCGCGTTGGCCAGGATCACGTCGTAGGATTGCGGCGGGTTCCAGGAGGCGATGTCGGCCAGTGCGAACGACAGCCCGGGCAGGCGCTTGCGCGCGGCCACGATCATGTCCTCCGAGCTGTCCATGCCCGTCACCTCGGCGTCCGGATAGCGGCTGGCCAGCACTTCGGTGGAATTGCCGGGCCCGCATCCCAGATCCACCGCGCTCCTGACATCCTGGTTCGGCAATGCGGCGACCAGATCACGCACCGGACGGGTGCGCTCGTTTTCAAAGGCGGAATACTGCTTGGCGGACCAGCTGGTCATGATCGCTCCTGGCGTGATAACGGTGTAGCGCCGACTCTACGCCTGGCCCATCCATATGACAAATTCAGAATCACGGGCAAACCCATATCGAACGGATATGGCTACCCACCAATGATCAGCCCGTCCGCCGATGGCCACCGGCGGACGGGCTCTCACTACCAACCGCGAAGATTACTGCGGCTTCAATTCATCCGACCGGGTTTTCCACAGCGAGAACAGCACCCCGCCCAGGATCAGGCTGAAGGTCACGCCCAGCGAAATCGCCGCCGGCACCTTGCCGATGAAGCCCACCAGGAAGATCTTCGTGCCGATGAACACCAGGACCAGCGCCAGCGCGTACTTCAGGTAGTGGAAGCGGTGGATCATCGCCGCCAGCGCGAAGTACAGGGCGCGCAGACCCAGGATGGCGAAGATGTTGCTCGTGTAGACGATGAACGGGTCGGTCGTGATGGCGAAGATGGCCGGCACCGAATCCACCGCGAACACCAGGTCGACAAACTCGATCAGCACCAGCGCCAGCAACAGCGGCGTGGCCCAGCGCACCTTCTTCGACGTCGCGGGATCGGTTTCGGTCACCACGAAGGCATTGCCGCGCAGCCCTTCCGTGACGCGCATATGGCGCTTGAGGAACTTCAGGATGGGATTGCTGGCGATGTCCGGCGTCTGGTCCGCGATCATCCACATCTTGATGCCCGTGAACACCAGGAACGCGCCGAACAGATAGAGCAGCCAGCCAAAGTTGCTGACCAGCGCGGCGCCCAGGCCGATCATGATGGCGCGCAGCACGATCACGCCCAGGATGCCCCAGAACAGCACGCGGTGCTGGTACTGGCGCGGAATCGCGAAGAAACTGAAGATCAGCGCGATCACGAAGACGTTGTCCATGGACAGCGACTTCTCGATCATGAAGCCCGTGTAATAGGCCATGCCGCTGGCCGCGCCCAGCTGCCACCAGACCCAGGCGCCGAACAGCAATGCCGCGCTGATGTAGCCGGCCGAAAGCAGCAGGCTTTCACGCACGCCGATCTCGCGGTCTTCCTTGTGCAGCACGCCCAGGTCGAAGACCAGCAGGCTGATGACGATGCCGATGAACAGCAGCCAGCTCCAGGTTGGCGTGCCCAGAAAATCGGCGTTGAAGAAGGTGATCAAAGTGTCCATGAATGCCCCGCTAGGTTCGAAGGCACTCATGATCCGGATCTCGCCCAGGTGGAGAAATCAGCCTGAAAGTGAGTTAAGGTTCGAAAAAACCGAAGTGAGCCCGCTCCATGCTGAACTACCGACACCTGTATTACTTCTGGATGGTCGCCAAGGAAGGCGGCTTTTCCCGCGCCGCCGAACGGCTGGACATGGCCATCCAGACCATCAGCGCCCAGGTAAGAGAGCTTGAGAAGAACCTGGGCCACCAGCTGCTCAAGCCCGCCGGGCGGGGCGTGACCCTGACCGACGCCGGCGAAGCGGCCTTCGCCCGTGCCGAAGAGATATTCCAGATCGGCCAGGTGCTGCCCCAGGAAGTGCGCGCGGCCGCCACCAAGCCCGTCATACGGCTGTCGGTGGGCCTGTCCGACGGCATCTCCAAGCTGGCCGCGCACGCCTTGCTGGGCCCCGTGCTGAATACCCCCGACCTGCGCCTGACCTGCCACGAAGGCGAGGTCGAGGAGCTGCTCGGCGAACTGGCCCAGCATCACCTGGACCTGGTGCTGGCCGGCCAGGGCGCCCCGCCAAATCCCAACCTGCGGCTCACCAGCGACCGCCTGGTGTCGTCCCCCGTCGACTGGTATGGCCCCGCCAAACTGGTGCGAAAATCGGACAGGCTGGACTTTCCCCGCTGCCTGGAACGCCTGCCCGTGCTGCTGCCCACCGGCCATTCCGTGCTGCGACAGACCCTGGACCGCTGGTTCGGCGAGCAAGGCGTCTATCCCAATGTGGTGGGCGAATTCGAGGACAGCGCGCTGATGTCGGTGTTTGCCGCCCGGGGCCTGGGCGTCTTCCCCCTCAGCCGCCTGGGCGGAGACGACATCGGCCTGCTGCGGGGCTTGCGCCCGCTGGCCCGATGCGATGACGTCCACGAAGAGATCCACGCCATCCGCAATCGCCGGGGCCAGCACCATCCCCTGGTCCAGGCGGTGCTGGCGCAGGCTAAAACTTCGGTTTTATCTTAATGTTTGTCACACTAACTCTGGTTTTTCGGAAATAGAATTGCCTTTATCGTGGACCCTCTTTTGAAATATCGGAGTACCACAGCAATGAAAAAAATCATCTGGCTCGCTTTCGCCGTGCTTGCCGCACTCTGGACCGGGCTGGTGGCGCTGACCTTGGAACTGACCGACTGGGTCCTGGCAACCATCGCCACGGCCCAGGTGCCAGGCACCGCGATCGACACCTCGCAGTGGGCCGCGCCGGCCTGGGCGGCCGCCTGGGTCGACCCCGCCTGGCTGCAATCGCTGCAAGCCGGCCTGGTCTGGGCCGCCCAGGGCCTGAACCAGGTATTGCCCTTCGCGGGCAGCCTGGGCACGCTGATCTCGGTGCTGGCCTGGATCTTCTGGGGCTTCATCATGGCTGGCCTGCTGGTGCTGGCGCTGATCCTGCACTGGCTGGCGGGCAAGCGCGGGCAGTCCACGCCCCCGGGCGGTCAAGTGGTGTAATAAGGGGCAGGCAACGTCGCCGCCCGGCACGCTGCCTCTCACCAGGAGCGTGCCGTGCCCTCTCGATCCTCTCGTGCCCTATTCCTTCCCCTGGCGGCGCTGCTCGCCTGCGCCGCGATGGCGAACGCGCAAGCTTCGCCCGCGGCCTCCGGGGTGGATGTCTGCACGGTGACGGGCACCTCGGGGCAATACAGCGTGCGGGTGCGCAACACGGGCACGGCGCCGCTGTCGCACGCCGACATCGTCGGGGTTCACCTGGACGCCGGCGGCCAGGGCAGCGGGAATATCAACGTCAAGCTGACCGACATCCCTCCCGGAAAATACAAGACCGCCGTGCTGGCGCGCTACGGAGAATCCGCGGCGCTCGTCAGCGTCGCGACCTATCAAACCGTCAATGGAGTGGAAACGCCACAGCAGGAGCTGTTTGCCGGCAAGGTCGCGCACGTATCGCCCGGATCGGCGCTGCAGTACACGCTGGCCCCGCTTGCAACGCGCGGCTGGACGGTGGCCTACGGCTCGGCGCAAGCCCCCAAGCTGGAAGCAGGCAGCGCCGTGCTGCTGATCTATCCTGCCCACGTCGGCAAAAAGCGGGACGCCATCCGGCCCGAGGCTGGACGCGTACCGATAGACGTGGTGCCCCTCAAGCCCTGCCAGGCCGCGGCCGGCGGCAGGAATTCCTGAACACGTCAGGTCCCGCTCAGCAGGTCGCGCTCGTTGAGCAGCGCATAGACAATCTCCGGCCGGTTATCGAAGCCGCGCCGGATCGCGGCCGGCAAGGACACACGCGTCTTGCGGCACAGCCCCGGCAGGTCTTCGAGCTGGATTGAAATACCCCGCGACGTGCGCACCTCGTTATCGCTGGGAGTGATCTGTATCACGATGCCCAATTGCATGTGTATGCGTCCCTGCATCGCCCGCAGGTCCTCAAGGCTCAGGATGTTCTCCAGCCGCGCCACCAGACGCTTTTCCTCTTCCCTGGTCAGCCGCAGGACGCGGACGTCCGCGGCCGGATCGGCCAGCAGCCGGTCGCGGTCGCAGACACAGGCGCCCGGCGGGCATTCTTGGCGGATCGGGAAGGGGCAGTTCATGGCGGACGGATGCGCGGACTGAGCGACGGGGACAAGACCCATCATCTGATTCTACCCAGGATGACCGACCTCCCGCGGACACGCACTGCTCGTTTACCCGAAAGGCCACTGGGGCATAATGCGCGGCTGAACCGACGCGAGGGACGAGCTGGTGAAACGAATCCTGTTTGCGGCCATGCTGGCGACACTGGGACAAGGCGCCAGCGCGCGCGATTTTCCCTACCCGATCAAGGACGGCTTGTCCGCCGTGGTGACAACCAGCGGCGACGGGGAAGAACGCGCCACGGTGCGCGTGGGCAATGGCCCCGAACAGCTGCTGGGAGTCTTCGACGAGGAAATCGACCAGATGGGATCGGTGGACATCAACCACGACGGCTACCGCGACCTGGTCCTTGGCCAAAGCGGCGGCAGCACGCAGATCATCGCCCGCCTGTTCCTGTACCGCCCCGGCGACGGCGGCTTCCAGGAGATCCTGCATCCCGACAGCAAGGCCAGCCCCTGCCATGGCTTCGTCAACCCGGACTTCGACCCCGGCCGCGCCGCCTTCAGCGTAGCCTGCCGCTATGGCGCCGCCAGCAACGGTTTCGAAAATTATGTGCTGCGCCCGGACGGCACCGCGCACGCCACCTCGTGGGCCACGCAGGCCCTGTTCGCGCTGGAAGTCGACCAGGCTGACCTGACCTACCGCTTCCGCGAAGACGGCTCCGTCGCCGGCATCGACATCGAAGGCGAAGGATCGCCCCTGGACGGCGGCACGGTGCCGGTAGGCAGGCTGGACCTGTACGACACGCCCGACGTCAACGCCCGCCCGACCATGACCGCCGCCGAGGGCGAACACCTGGAGGTGGTGGCCTTGCGTCCGCGCGACTGGCTGCAAGTGCGCTACGCCAGCAAATCCGCCGGCGAGGTCCTGAAATGGGTGCGCTACGGCGACCTGCGCGTGGACAAGCACCAGTACCGCCCCTCGCCGCCCGATGCGACGGGGCTGGAACTGACCCTGTTCAACTACCTGGGCGACTGGAACGACGAAGAATCAGGCGGCCGCTTCACGCTGCGGCTGGACAACCGGGGCCCGGCCCCCGCCCGGCTGGTGTTGCCGCGAGTCTGGCTGCTGCTGATCAACGCGCAGGGCGACCGCATCGTGCAGCCGCTGTTTCAGCGCGATGCCGTCACGCTCGAAGCGCCCGGCGCGCCGGCTCAAGCCACGGCGACCGGCCTGGCCGACACGCCGGTGCTGTGGCGCAAGGACGAGGACGACGGCGGCAGGCTCGCCTACATGATTCGCGCAGGCGATGCCGGCTACGTGCCAGTCGTCCCCGGACTTGCGGCGGGCCGGTACCGCGCGACCGCCGTGGTGACGGACCCCGGAAATCTTGGAGAACCGCTCTACTCGAATCAGGTCGAGTTCGACTTTCCGTTCCCCAAGCGGCCGTAGGCGCTACCAGTAGTAGTTCAGGCTGAGCATCGCCTCGCGCTCCATCCCGCGGAACGTGTAGGTGTAGTAGCGCTTGTCGAAAACGTTGTTGATGTTCAGCGCGACGCGGTAGCGCGGGGTCTCGTAGGCGACCGCCACATCCGCCAGCGTGAATGCCGGGTTGTACGGCGTGGTGCCGTCCGCCGCAGTATTCAAGGGCGACTTGCCGCGATAGCGCACGCCGCCGCCCAGCATCAGCCCCTGCACCTGGTGCGGGCGGTAGTCCAGCCACAGGCTGGCCGTCTGGCGCGCCGTCTGCGTGGTCTGGCGGCCCACGTCCTGCAGCCGGTTGCTCTTCGTCGTGCGTGGATCCAGGTAGGTGTAGCCGGCCATCACACTGAGTTCGCGCGTAAGCGGGAACTTGGCCTCCAGCTCAACGCCGGTGGAACGTACTTCGCCCGTTTGCACGCTGAAACGCGGATGGTCCGGATCCTGCGTCGTCACGTTGGTCTGGCGGATGTCGAACACTGCGGCGGTGAAGAGCGCATCGGTGCCAGGAGGCTGGTACTTCAGGCCGACCTCGTACTGTTTGCCCTCGCGCGGCTTGAACGCGGTGCCGTCGAACTGCTGCCCCGTAATCGGATCGAACGCCGTGGAATAGCTGACATAGGGCGCGACGCCGTTGTCGAACAGATAGAGCAGGCCCACGCTGCCCGTGGTGGCCGCGTCGCTGATCTTCGGCTGGGTCGTGCTGCTCTGATTGGTGCGCACAAAGTCCCGTCGCAGGCTCACGTTGCCGACCCAGCGGTTCCACTTGAGCTGGTTCAACGCGTAGATGCCCGTCTGCTTGAGGTCGGTACGCGAAGGATCCAGCTCGGGATATGCGATCTGCTGGCCGTATACCGGCGCATGGATGTCCAGATCGGGCACATCCCATCCGAAGCCCAGCGCATCGTTCTCCTTGTAGCGCACGTAGTCCACGCCCAGCGCGAATGTGTGCTGCAGGTCGCCCCATGCGAAGTCCCTCGAAGCGCGGCTGTCCACGGCCAGGGTCTTGCCGTTGGTCCGCTGGGCCAGACTGCCCCGCGTGATGGTGCGCTTGTCAGCCAGCAGGTCCATTCCGTAGATATGGCGGTAATCAATATCGATTTCCGAGTAGCGCAAGTTCTGGCGCAAGCGCCAGCCGCCATCGGTATCGTGCTCGAAGGCATAGCCGATGGACTTGGTATCTCGGTCGAAACGGTCGAAGTCCGGGTCGCCGGCAGTGCGGCTTAGCGGCAGCTCGCCGATCTCGGGATAGGTGAACAGATTCGGCCACCAGCTCTTGGGCGTCGCGCGCTCCTTGGAATAAGTGCCCAGCACCGTCAGCCGCGTCTGGTTCGTGATGTTCCACAGAATCGACGGCGCCACGGAAAAACGGTCGTCCTTGGATCCGTCGGTGCGCCCGTCGCTCTTGCGGCCCATCACGTTGAGGCGATACAGCACCTTCTGGTCCGCGTCGAAGGCGCCGCCCAGGTCGGCAGTAAGCTGGCGGCGGTTGTAGGTGCCGTAACTGGCCCCCACGCTGTTGACGTGGTCCGCCGTCGGGCGCTTGGACACCACGTTGATCACGCCGCCGGGGCGCCCCTGGCCGAACAGGACGGACGCCGGCCCCTTCAGCACTTCAATACTGTCGAGCTCATCCAGGTTGTCGTTCCACGAGGCGTAGGTGCCCGTCGACAATTGCTTCAGGCCATCCTTGTAGTAGGCGCTGCCGTCGCTGAACCCTCGGATCACCGCGCCGGTCATGCGCGCGTCGCTCGACCCCGACACCTCCGTCTGCACGCCCGGCGTGTAGGCCAGCGCCCCTTCCAGGTTGCGGGGGGCCTGCATCTTGATCTGTTCCTGCGTCACGATCGATACCGATCGCGGCGTTTCGATGAGCGGCACATCCAGCTTGCCGCTCCTGCTGGACAGCGCAACATAGCTGTCCGCCGTTCCCGCCGCCACGCCATGCACCGTCACCGGCGCCAGCTGCGCGGTACCGCCCGACGGCGCGGTCAGCGAGACATTGTGCCCGTCGCGCTGGAAGACGATGCCCGTGCCCGCCAGCAGGCTGCGCAGCGCATCGTCCGGCGTCAGGCGGCCCGATACCGCCGGCGCGGTGCGCCCCCGCACGGTCTCGGGCAGGTAGAAAATCACCAGCGACGCCTGCTCGCCCAACTGGATCAGCGCATCGCCCAGCGGCTGCGCCGTGATGCTGATCTGCACTGGCGCGGTCTGCGCCGCGACATCGCGGGGCATGGCGCCCCATGCCAAGGCCACGGCAATGGCCAGGACATGGCATCCCGCTCCCACACCGTTCCATGCGGTCTTGCGCGCCACCGCCGCCGCGCGCTGCTTCACTTGCTTGTCCATCATGAGTAGAAAATTCCAGTACAACTGCCCGCGCGGTTAGCGCCCGACACCCTTGGCCAAAGGTTGCTTCCAGGGTCGAGATCGGCTTGCGAGAACGCACCCCTTCAACGTGTAGACGCCGCGATCGGGGAAAAACCGGAATGATTCTCGATAGAATGTTTGAAACAAAATAATTCAGCGCGGCGGCGCAACGCCGCGCGTGCGTACGGGCGTCCGCCCGCAGGCTCAGGGGTGGTCGGGTGCTAGCGGGGCGCCAGCACGGTGCTGCCGTCGGCCGGGTACAGCACGATCACGGGAGCAATCTGTGGCAGCACATTCAAGACGGATTCCGGCTCGTCGATCGAAAGCGTTCCCGCCACCCGGAACTGCGCGAGTTTCTTGTCGTCGATGCGCAGCGGGGTGCGCAGATAGCGGTTCAGCTCTGCAACCACCTGCGCCAAGGGCGTATCGCGAAACACCAGCCGGCCCCGCTGCCAGGCGGTAATGGCAGCCACGTTCTCCTGGTGCGGCGCGGCCAGCGGTTCGCCCGGCTTGTGGCGCGCCACATAGCCCGCCGTCAAATGGCGGGTCGTGCTATTCCACCAGGAACCGGCCGAAAAAGCCACGCTTCCCTCGTCCACGGCAAGCGCCACCGCGGCGCCGTCCCGCCGCACATTGAACCGCGTGCCGGTCACCAGGATCCGCGCCCCGCCCGCGTCGACAGTGAACGGCCGCGCGGCATCGGGACTGACGGTGAACAGCGCCTCTCCAGCCAGCAGCTCCACCTCACGGCGATCGGGATACAGCGCGACCCGCGCCTGCGTGTCCGTATTCAATTCCAGCAGCGAACCATCGGGCAGGGCCACGCGAGTGCGTTCGCCCTTGCCCGTCGCCAGCGACTGGCTGAATTCCGGGGCCGGCGACCACAACCGGGGGCCGATCACGCCAGCTGTCAGCGCCAGGGCACAGGCCGCCGTCAACCCCACCGCGAATCTCCGGCGGCGCGGACGCGCGGGCGCCTCGTCGGACTGCGCCAGGATGGCGCGCATCTCGTCTTGCGGCAGGCTGTCCGCCACGCTCCACAAGGCCTCCATCGATCGGTACTGCCGCAGGTGCTCCGGATCGGCCGCCAGCCAGGCGTCGCGCGCCTGGCGCTCCCGCGCATCCAGCGCGCCCAGGCGCTCGCGCGAGAACCAGTAAGCGGCCAGGTCGCGCGGCGTCTTGGCCGCGCCGGAGGGGGAATCAGTGCGGGGCATGATCTTGCAACCGGTCATGGATGTGGGTCAACGCGCGCTTCATGTGCTTTTCCACCATGCTCTGCGTCAGCCCGAGTTTCAGTGCAATCTCGGCCTGCGTATAGCCCTCCAGCTTGTTCCATAGAAAGACCTGCTGGCATTTCAGCGGCAACTCGGTCAACGCCGACTTCAAGGCGTCGGCCAATTGTGCGGCCCGGATCGCGGACTCGGGATCAGCTTGCACCGGATGCTCGGCATCCGCCAGCCCTTCCAGGCTGAGCACTTCACGCCGCGACTGGCGCCGGAACTCGCCATTGAGCCGGTTCTGACTGGCCCCGTAGAGGTAGGCCTTCGGATCCAGTACGGCGGCCTCGCCGTTGCGCAGCATGTTCGCCACGACATCGTGTGCGGCGTCCTCGGCATCCGGCCGGCTGCCGCTGCGTCGCGTCCACGTCCCGATCAGCTCGCGATAATGAGCGAGCCAGCCTTTTTCGGATGACGGGTGGCGGGACATGGGAAGGCAGTCGAGCAAGCGCTTGGGAGAGGCCGGCATTATCAATCATGATTCTCATTACGGCAAATTCGACCCCTTCGGTTTTTGCCTTAAGCTCTGGCCCTCGAATCCGAACGGCGCATCTCATGGCGATAAAGGCAGGAAAACTCGCGGTCCGCTTCCTGGCCGTCCTGGCGGCGCCCGTGTTGCTGGCGGCCGCGGCGCTCGCGGCTACGGGCCTGCTGGCCGATGCACGCGAGGCCGACGTCGCCGTGGTGCTGGGCAATACCGTGCAGGCCAACGGCGATCCCTCGCCACGCCTGGCGGCGCGGCTGGACCGCGCGTACGACTGCTACGCGGCATCGCAATGCCACATCATTTTTGTCAGCGGCGGCGTGGATCCCGCCGGGGCCGACGAGGCCGCCGCGATGCGCGGCTATCTGCTCGGACGCGGCGTACCCGCCGACCGCATCGTCACCGACAGCGCGGGCGCCGACACCTGGGCCACGGCGCGCCACGCCAGCGCCTATATGCGCGAACATGGCTACACGCGCGCCCTCGCAGTCACGCAGTACTTCCATGTGCCCCGCACGATGCTTGCCCTGAAGCGCCAGGGCGTGGCCGACGTCGGCGGCGGCTATCCGCGTTTCTTCGAACTGCGCGACATCTACTCCGTTTTCCGTGAACTGCCCGCCGTGGCGCTGTATATTTTCCGGCCGCTGTAGCCGCGCGCCCGCGCCCCGGCAAAGAACTTCCAAGGACATCCCACCGTGCTGATCTTCCACAACCCCGTCCATGACAAACACAGCGGCCGCCAGGAGATGTTCCGCGGCAAGCTGGTGCCCTGCCACGAAACGCCCGCGCGCCTGGAATATGTGCTGGACGCGCTGCGCCAGCGCGGCCTCGGCGAACTGCGCACGCCCTCGGCCCCGGACATGGACCTCGTCAAACGCGTGCATACCCCGCGCTACGTGGACTTCCTGGCCAGCGCCTGGCAGGAATGGGTCGCGCTGGACCCCGCCAATGCCGAACTGGATGTGCTGCCCTCGATCTGGCCCGTGCGCGGCTTTCGCCACGATGTGGAGCCCACCAACTTCGCCGCCCGCGTCGGCCTGTTCTCGTTCGATAGCGGCTGCCCGCTGACTTCCGGCACCTGGGCAGCGTCCACAGCCGGCGCCGCCTGCGCCATCGAGGCAGCCCGCGCCGTCTCCGCCGGCCACGGCGCGCGCACCGCCATGGCGCTGACGCGCCCGCCCGGCCATCATGCCGGCGCGGACTTCTTCGGTGGCTACTGCTTCCTGAACAACGCCGCGCTGGCGGCCCAGGCGCTGCGCGACGCGGGCGCGGCGCGCGTCGCCATCCTGGATGTGGACTATCACCATGGCAACGGCACGCAGAGCATCTTCTACGAGCGCGACGATGTGCTGACCGTGTCCGTGCATGGCGACCCGACCACCGAATATCCCTTCTACCTGGGCTACGCCGACGAACGCGGCCAGGGCGCGGGCCAAGGCTGCAACCTGAACCTGCCCCTGCCGGCCGGCACCGGTTTCGCCACGTGGACGCAGGCGTTGGAGCAAGGCCTGGCCGCGGTGCGCGCGTTCAAGGCGGACGCCCTGGTCGTCGCGCTGGGCGTGGACACGTATGAAGGCGATCCGATTTCGAAGTTCAAGCTGAAAAGCGCGGACTACCTGCAAGTCGGACGCCTGCTGGCAGGTCTGGGCCTGCCCGCCGTCTTCACCATGGAAGGCGGCTACGCCGTCGCCGACGTAGGCACCAATGTCGCAAACGTGCTGGAAGGCTACGGCGGCTGAGCGCCGCCAGGCTCACTCCCGCGTCTCAAGCACCTTGTTGATGCGTAGCGCCAGCAGCGTGCAGGCCGCGCCCGACAACAGATAAACGCTGACGGCCACCAGCCCGAAGCGCGCCGACAGTCCCAGCGCCACCAGGGGCGCGAAGGCGGCGCCGATGAGCCAGGCCATGTCGGAGGTCAGGGCCGCGCCGGTGTAGCGGAAACGCCGCGTGAAATTTGCGGTGACGGTACCCGAGGCCTGGCCATAAGACAGGCCCAGCAGCGCGAAGCCGATCAGAATGAACGCGTCCTGCGCCTTTGGCCCGCCGCCCAGCAGCCAGGGCGCAACCAGCGCGAAGAGGCCGATCAGCGATGCCAGCAGGCCCAGCGTGGTGCGCCGGCCGATGCGGTCGGCCAGCCAGCCCGAGGCTATCGTGCCCAGGATGCCCAGCACCGCGCCGATGATCTGCACGATCAGCACATCCGAAATCTGCTGCGTGCCGCTGACCGCGATCCAGGACAGCGGAAACACCGTGACCAGGTGGAACAGCGCATAGCTGGCCAGCGCGGCAAAGGCGCCAATGAACAGGTTGTAGCCTTGCTTGCTGATGATTTCGCGGATGCCGATGGGTTCGAGCTCGCCCTCTTCGAGCAGCTGGGTGTATTCCTGGGTGACCACCAGGCGCAGCCGGGCGAACAGCGCCACCACGTTGATGGCGAAGGCCACGAAGAACGGATAGCGCCAGCCCCAATCCAGGAAGTCGGCCTGGGTCAGGGTCACGTGCAGATACAGGAACAGCGCGCTGGCCACCATGAAGCCCACCGGCGCGCCCAACTGGCCCATCATCGAATACCAGCCGCGGCGGTTGGGCGGCGCATTCAGCGCCAGCAGCGACGGCAGGCCGTCCCACGATCCGCCGAACGCCAGGCCCTGCACGCAACGGAACAGCGCAAGCAGGGTGATGGCATGCACGCCGATGGCGTTGTAGCTGGGCAGGAACGCCATCCCCACCGTTGCCGTGCCCAACAGGAACAAGGCGACGGTCAGCTTGGTCGCGCGGCCCCAGCGCCGTTGAATCGCCATGGAAACGGCCGTGCCGATCGGCCGCATGATGAAGGCGAAGGAAAAAATGACGAAGGCCCACAAGGTGCCTTCCAGCGGTTCTTCGAAGGGAAAGAACACCTTCGGAAAAACCAGCACGCAAGCGATGCCGAAGACGAAGAAATCGAAGTATTCGGAGGCCCGTCCCACAACCACGCCCACGGCGATTTCACCGGGAGCCACCTTGGCGTGGCTGGCCCCGCCGCTGATCGCGCCCGGACCCGGAACGGAAGGCGAATGACCGGGATATTGCGTGGAGGTCGACATGGGTTTGCTCGCAAAAGGAGGTTTTGAATACGCCTTGTCTACGATCTTGCAACACACCCGCATCACGGTACGCCCATGACGCCGCAAGCCGCAAGCTCCAAAGGGTCCAGGGCTGCCCCGCACGCGTTCCCGTGCATACTTTTGCTCTTTTTACCCTAGATTTTTCGCGGCTTCCAGCGTAGTGTTGCGTTTACTTCCCACGGTTACGTTTCGGGGTATGGCCATGCCGTCCTTCCCAAGGCTCCGCGGATTGATCCTGTTTGCCGCCCTGCCATTGCTCGCCGGATGCAATGCGGTCCTGCTCTCGCCCTCGGGCGACGTGGCCCTGCAGCAGCGCAACCTGATCATCATTTCCACCGGCTTGATGCTCATCATCATCGTGCCGGTGATCATCCTCACGCTGCTGTTCGCATGGCGCTATCGCGCCAGCAACAAGGAAGCGCACTACGATCCCGACTGGAACCACTCCACCATGCTGGAGCTCCTGATCTGGGCCGCCCCTCTCCTGATCATCATCGCGCTGGGCGCGCTGACCTGGGTCAGCACCCACCAGCTCGACCCCTACCGCCCGCTTGCGCGCCTGTCCGAAGGCCGCGAGGTGCCGGCCGGCACCAAACCGCTGGTGGTTGAAGTGGTGGCGCTCGACTGGAAATGGCTGTTTCTGTATCCCGAGCAAGGCATCGCGGTCGTGAACGAGATGGCCGCTCCCGTGGACCGTCCCATCCAGTTCAAGATCACCTCGTCGACGGTGATGAACTCCTTCTTCGTGCCCGCGCTGGCCGGCCAGATCTACGCCATGCCCGGCATGCAGACCACGCTGCACGCGGTGATCAACCATCCCGGCGAATACGAAGGCCTGTCCGCCAACTACAGCGGCTCCGGCTTTTCCGGCATGCGCTTCAAGTTCCACGGCCTGGACCAGCAGGGCTTTGACAACTGGGTAGCCGAAGCCCGCAAGTCCACCGCCGCGCTCGGACGCGACACCTATCTGAAGCTTGAGCAGCCCAGCGAGCGCAACCCGGTGCAGCGCTACGCCTCCGTCGCGGCCGGCCTGTTCGACGCCATCGTGAACCGCTGCGTGGAGCCCAACCGCATGTGCATGCGGGACGCGATGGCCATCGACGCCCAAGGCGGCATGGGCATTCCTGGCGCCCGCAACGTCACCACCATGGATCCGCAGACGCGCGAGCGCCTGGGGCTGACAGGAACGCCGCCGCGCAAGTACGTGGGCGCCATGTGCACGTCCACTGAAGGGCTGGTGCTGTAGCGGCCCGCCCGCGACCGTCCGCGCCGGATGACGCGGGGGCCTCATGAAACCGTGGTCTTTATGCTGGAATCGAGATGCCTGATCAACCAGACCTCACCAAGCTGATCTTCGGTCGTCTGACCTGGGACGCCATTCCACTGCACGAGCCTATCCTGCTGATCACCTTCTTCATGGTGGCGGCCGGCGGCATCGTGGTGCTGGGTTCCATCACCTACTACAAGAAGTGGGGCTATCTGTGGCACGAATGGTTCACCAGCATCGACCACAAGAAGATCGGCATCATGTATGTGATCCTGGGCATCGTGATGCTGCTGCGCGGCTTCGCCGACGCCATCATGATGCGCTTGCAGCAGGCCGTGGCTTTCGGCGACTCCGCCGGCTACCTGCCGCCGCACCACTACGACCAGATCTTCACCGCGCACGGCGTGATCATGATCTTCTTCGTGGCCATGCCGCTGGTCACGGGGCTGATGAACTACATCGTCCCGCTGCAGATCGGCGCGCGCGATGTCGCCTTTCCGTTCCTCAACAACTTCAGCTTCTGGATGACGACGGGCGGCGTCATCCTGGTGATGATGTCGCTCTTCGTGGGCGAGTTCGCGCGCACCGGCTGGCTGGCATATCCACCTTTATCGGGCATCGCGCAGAGTCCGGACGTGGGCGTCGACTACTACATATGGGCCTTGCAGATAGCGGGGGTGGGAACCCTGCTATCCGGCGTCAACCTGCTGGTCACCATCGTGAAGATGCGCGCGCCCGGCATGACCATGATGCGCATGCCCATCTTCACCTGGACCGCGCTGTGCACCAACGTGCTGATCGTCGCCGCCTTCCCGGTCCTGACCGCGGTGCTGGCGATGCTATCGCTGGACCGCTATCTGGGCACCAACTTCTTCACCGCGGACTTTGGCGGCAACGCCATGATGTACGTGAACCTGATCTGGATCTGGGGCCACCCCGAGGTCTACATCCTGATCCTGCCGGCCTTCGGCATCTTCTCCGAAGTGGTGTCCACCTTCTGCCGCAAGCGCCTGTTCGGCTACGCGTCCATGGTGTATGCCACCGTCGTGATCACGGTGCTGTCCTACCTGGTCTGGCTGCATCATTTCTTCACCATGGGGTCCGGCGCCAGCGTGAACTCGTTCTTCGGGATCACGACGATGATCATCTCCATCCCGACGGGCGCCAAGATCTTCAACTGGCTGTTCACCATGTACCGCGGGCGCATCCGCTTCGAAGTCCCCATGCTGTGGACGCTGGGCTTCATGGTGACCTTCGTGATCGGCGGCATGACGGGCGTGCTGCTGGCCGTGCCGCCCGCGGACTTCGCGCTGCACAACAGCCTGTTCCTGATCGCGCACTTCCATAACGTGATCATCGGCGGCGTGCTGTTCGGGCTGATGGCCGGCATCACCTACTGGTTCCCCAAGGCCTTCGGCTACAAGCTGGACCCGTTCTGGGGCAAGTGCTCGTTCTGGTTCTGGCTGGTGGGCTTCTACGTGGCCTTCATGCCGCTGTATGTGCTGGGGCTGATGGGCGTCACGCGCCGCGTGAACCACTTCGAGGACATGTCCCTGCAGATCTGGTTCCAGGTGGCGGCCTTCGGCGCGCTGCTGATCGCCTGCGGCATCGCCAGCTTCATCATCCAGCTGGTGGTCAGCTACCGCCGCCGCGACCAGCTGCGCGACAACACGGGCGACCCCTGGGACGGCCGCACGCTGGAATGGTCCACGTCCTCGCCCCCGCCCAACTACAACTTCGCGTTCACGCCGCGGGTGCATGACCTGGACGCATGGTGGCAGATGAAGCAGCACGGCTATGAACGGCCCCGCCTGGGCTTCATTCCGATCCACATGCCCAAGAACACCTGGGCCGGCATCGTGCTGGCGGCGATCAGCGTGGTGATGGGTTTTGCGCTGATCTGGCACATGTGGCCACTGGCCGTGCTGTCGTTCGCGGCGTTGATCCTGGTGTCGATCATTCATACCTTCAACTACAAGCGCGACTACTACGTGCCGGCCGACGAGGTCGTGACCACGGAAGACGCCCGCACAAGGTTGCTAGCGAAACATGTCTGATACCCTGGCCCCCCCTCTCTCCGGCGCGACGCCGCCCCCGGAACCCGTGTTCTACGTTCCGGGCGAACACCATCCCAAGAACGGCACCCTGCTCGGGTTCTGGATCTACCTGATGAGCGACTGCCTCATCTTCGCCTGCCTGTTCGCGGCCTATGGCGTGCTGGGCCGCAACTTCGCGGGGGGGCCGTCCGGCGCCGACCTCTTCGACCTGCCGCTGGTGGCGGTGAACACCGCGCTGCTGCTGGTGTCGTCGATCACCTACGGCTTCGCCATGCTGGAGATGCGGCGCAACCGCATCGGCGCCACGCAGATGTGGCTTGCCGTGACGGGCATCTTCGGCCTGGGCTTCCTGTCGCTGGAACTGTACGAGTTCGCGCATTTCATCCACCAGGGCGCGGGGCCGCAGCGCAGCGCCTTCCTGACGGCCTTCTTCGCGCTGGTCGGCACCCACGGCCTGCATGTCACCTTCGGCATCGTCTGGCTGGTGACGCTGATGATCCAGCTGCGGATGCATGGCCTGATTCCCGACAACCGCCGCCGCCTGATGTGCCTGTCCATGTTCTGGCACTTCCTGGACCTGATCTGGGTCGGCGTGTTCACCTTCGTCTACCTGATGGGAGTGCTGCCATGACCGCGCACATGGATAACCTGGCCGAACACGGCCACGGCGGCCATCACGGCCACGACGACCATCACGACGATGACGACGGCGCCGGCCACGGCACCCTCAAGAGCTACCTGACGGGCTTCGTGCTGGCGGCCATTCTTACGGCCATTCCCTTCTGGCTGGTCATGGACCGTGTCTTTGCCAGTTCGCGCGTCACCGGGCTGGTGATACTCGCCTTCGCCGTCGTGCAGATCGTCGTCCACATCATCTATTTCCTGCACATGGACACCAAGTCCGAAAGCGGCTGGAATATGTTGGCGTTAATATTCACGCTGGTGCTGGTCGTAATCACGCTCAGCGGGTCAATCTGGATCATGTATCACTTGAACTCCAATATGATGCCCATGTCCACACACGACATGCGGAAAATGCCCTGATGGCTGCAGTAAAAGATATCTCTACACGCGACACCTCCCGCAATCCTCGCAGCAAAACCACCCTGGTCATCCTGGGGCTGGTTGCTGCCGCCGTGTTCGCGGGCCTGTGCGCCCTGGGCACCTGGCAGGTGCAGCGGCTGGCCTGGAAGCGCGCGCTGATCGCCCAGGTCGACCAGCGCGCCCACGCCCCCGCCACGCCGGCCCCGGCCAGGAACGAGTGGCCCGGCCTGACATCCGACAACGCCGAATACCGCCACGTCGCCGCCTCCGGCACGTATCAGTTCGACCGCCAGACGCTGGTGCAGGCCGCCACCGAACTGGGCAGCGGCTACTGGGTCATGACGCCCCTGCAATTGCCCGATGGCGGCACGGTGCTGGTCAACCGCGGCTTCGTGCTGCCGGAATGGCGCAAGAGCCAGACCAGCACCGCCCAGCCCCCCGCCGAAGCCCGGGTCACGGGCCTGCTGCGCATGGGCGAGCCGGGCAGCGGCTTCCTGCGCAATAACGATCCCGCGTCCAACCTCTGGTATTCGCGCGATCTGCAGGCCATTGCGGCCGCTCGCGGCCTGACGGACGTGGCGCCCTACTTCATCGACGCCGACGCGGCCTCCAGCGCCGGACGCGATCCCGCCCGCGAACCCGTTGGCGGCCTGACGGTGCTGACCTTCCCGAACAACCACCTGGTCTATGCCATCACCTGGTACGCGCTGGCCCTGATGGTGATCGTCGGCGTGGTGATCTTCGTGCGCGAGGAAAAGCGCGGGCGCAGGAAGATCTGATCGGGTTCGCAGCCTCCGTCATGCGAAAAATCGACGCAAATAGCCGGAAATTCCCGCCTATTGGCAGAACATATCGCCGAGTGCTCTACAATGTGGGCCGGGAACACCGCCAGGCATGATGCTTGGCGTGCTGTTCCCTTTGTTTTTTCCAACCCACACTCCAGGAGTTCCCCGGATGAAAAAGACGCTGCTCGCCGCCGCAATGCTGGCATCTTTCGCAGGCATTGCTCAGGCAGAACCGTCAGTCACTCTCTATGGTGTCATCGACACCGGCCTCGGCTACAACAAGATCAAGGGCGATGGATATAGCGGTAGCAAGCTCGGCATGATCAACGGCATCCAGGCCGGCTCCCGCTGGGGCCTGCGCGGATCCGAAGATCTGGGCGACGGCCTGCGCGCCGTCTTCAAGCTGGAAAGCGGGTTTGATTCCGCCAACGGCCAGCGCGGCCAGTCGGACCGCCTGTTCGGCCGCCAAGCCACGATCGGCCTGGCCAACGACGCGTGGGGTTCGCTGGAATTCGGCCGCCAGGCCACGATAGGCTCGAACTACCTGGCCGACATCGATCCCTTCTATACCAGCTACACCCAATCCAACCTGGGCCTGGGTTTCAGCGCGGCCAACACCATGCGCTGGGACAACATGGTCATGTACCGCACCCCGTCGGTGAACGGCTTCGAGTTCGGCGTGGGCTACTCGTTCAACGCGGACGACACCAACGCGGATCAGACCGGTTTCCGCACCGCCGACAACACGCGCGGCATCACCACCGGCCTGCGCTACGTGCAAGGCCCGCTGAACGTGGCGCTGACCTACGACCAGTTGAACGGCGCCAACCGCAGCTCCATCGACAACGGCGCCACGCCGCGCCAGTACGCGCTGGGCGTGTCGTATGACCTGGAAGTCGTCAAGCTCGCCGCCGCCTACGGCCGCACCACCGACGGCTGGTTCGTCGGCCAGGACCTGCCCGCCGGCACGCCCTTCAGCGATGAGTTCGGCACCAACCGCTTCGTCGACGGCTTCAAGGCCAACTCGTACATGCTGGGCGCGACCCTGCCCGTCGGCGGCGCGAGCAGCCTGTTCGCCTCGTGGCAGCACGTGGCTCCGTCCAACGACAAGCTGACGGGCGGAGACGCCAACATGAACGTCTACAGCGTGGGCTACACCTACGACCTGTCCAAGCGCACCAATCTGTACGCCTACGGTTCGTACGGCACGGACTACGCGTTCATCGACGGCCTGAAGAGCACCGCCGCGGGCGTGGGCATCCGCCACCAGTTCTAAGCGTGCCAGCGGCCGGCCCGCCATGCGGCGCCGGCCCCTCCTCTACTCGTGCAAGCCCCGTCATCGGGCGTGCGCGCGCTCCAGAAGCTGAACGATCTCGGTCTGCCTGCGCTGGCGCGCGTGCTGCAGGGGAGTCCGGCCGTCGCCGTCGGCCAGGTTCACATCGGCGCCGCCTTCTATCAGCAGCGCGACGATGGCCTGATGGCGCGGCCCGCCATCGCTCAGAATGATGGCCTCCAGCAGCCCTGTCCACCCCAGCCGATTGACGTGGTCGGGGTCCACCCCGGCTTGCAGCAGCGTCCGCACCACCTCGACATGGCCGCGCTCGCAGGCGGGAATCAGGGCGGTGCCGCCGTAGCGGTTGGTGCTTTTCAGGTCGGCGCCATGGCGCAGCGTCAGTTCCAGGATCTCGCGATAGCCTTGCGCGCCCGCCAGCAGGTAGGCGCTGTCCTGCATGCGGTTCTGCGCGTTCACGTCGGCGCCCGCCTCGATCAGCACGCCGGCGGCCTGCACATGATTGCCCTGGGTGGCGCGCAGCAAGGGCGTGTTGCCCTGCGCATCGCGCGCTTCGCGCGGCGCGCCCTGGGCCAGCAGTTCGCGCACGCGCGCAGTCTCGCCCTTGCCCGACGCTTCCAGCAATTGGACGGCGCGGTCGTCCGCCACGGCGCCCCCGCCGATGGCCGTCAGGGCGAACACGAAACAGACCCGCCAAAACATGTTGCTTGCCATTGTCAGCAGCCTCCTTTGTTGATTGATCGTCGATGTCAGCCTGATCCTATATCACGGGATCCCGGCGCCCCATAACATCGCTCCATGCCCGACAGTTTCCCCACAGGCCTGGCCATGCGCCATGACGACTAAGCCGCCACGTCCCATCCCGGAACAGGAGCCTCCTGGCGCCGGGCCCGATGCGCTGGGCGCAATACCCCTGCGCTATCGCCAGCTGTTCATCGATGCCCTGACCCTGGACCTCGCCGCCCTGGAACACGCTCTGGAGCGGCGCGATGCCGCCGAAGCGGCGCAAACCCTGCACCGAATCCGGGGCGCCTTCCTGTCTCTGCAGATTCCCGGGCCGGGCAGCGATTCCGACGCGCTTGAACACGCCATCAAGACCACCGGCCTGTCCGAGGCAGTCCAGGCCGAGGTCCGCGATGTCATTATCTCCTTGCGATCGCTGGTGCGCAGGGCATAACGTGCTTGAATTCCCGTCCCGGTCCGCCGCCAGGCCGCCAGCAGCACGCCCATCAAGAAGGCGCGCGACACGCTGGAGGAACTTCCCCGCAACGACGTCAAGACCTCCGATTCCAGCCCGCGCGGGGCGGGAAAGCTGTGGTTCGCCGTCAACTACCGTACTTGCGGAAAGCCGGCGGCCGGCACCTGCTGGGGCTGGTGACCCGCGGGCCGCCATCGGGGAATCGCGCATTTGGCGATTCCCCGAATTGGCGGCAGAATCGGAGCCCCGCCAGCCAGAGCCCGCACCCGCGGGCCTCCGATACATGGACACTTTCAATACCATGCGCACCTTCCGGCGCATCGTCGAACTTGGCGGCCTGGCCAGGGCCGCCGAAGACCTGGGCCTGTCATCCGCGGGCCTGAGCAAGCAATTGCGCGCACTGGAAGCGCACCTGGGCGTCGTGCTCATCCAGCGCACCACGCGCAAAATGAGCCTCACCGAAGTCGGGCTGGGCTATTACGCCGATTGCTGCAGGCTGCTGGATGAACTGGACACGATCGAGAAATCGGTCAAGCAGCAATCGCAACGCATCGAGGGACGCTTGCGCGTGAATGCGCCGCTGTCGTTCGCGCTGAGCGTGCTGTCGCCATTGCTGGCGCGATTCCTGAAGCAGTATCCGGAGGTGACGCTGGACCTGGCCATGGAAGATCGGCTGGTCGACGCGGTGTCCCATGGCTTTGACGTTTCCATCCGTTTGCGCGCGACGCTGGACGATTCCACGCTGGTGGCCCGGCGCCTGGCCTCGCTGACGCAAGTGCTGTGCGCCGCCCCGGCCTACCTGGATGCGCGCGGCCGTCCGGCAACGGCCAGCGATCTGCAGCACCATCGCATGCTGACCTACAGCCTGGCGCATACCGCCGACCTTGCCCTGGACGACGACGCCGACTCGCCGGCTTACGCACCGCCAGCAGGCGCGCATACGCAAGTCAACAACAGCCTGATGCTGCGCGATTTCCTGATTGCGGGCCTGGGAATCGGCACGCTGCCGTCGTTCCTGGCCTGTCCCGCCATCGCCAACGGACAACTGGAACGCGTACTTCCGCCGCTGACCCCGCCCGACCGCCACGTCTTCGCGGTCTATCCCACCAGCCGGCATCTGCAACCCAAGGTCCGCGCCTTCATCGACTTCCTGGCCGAGCATCTGCCAGGCGCCATGCCGGCCGATTCTTGACCGCCAGCGAATTCTGTCCGCACCGCGAAGGGCTTACTCGGGCGTCCTCTGCTCCGTAATCTGGCACCCATCGACAACCGATGAACGCCACGATGAAATTTTCCAAGACACCCCGCCTTTCCCATCGCCTGCTTGGCCTGATCCTCATGAGCGCAGGCAGCCTGGCCGCGCAAGCCCACGGGACGCCGCCGCGCGCCGCCGCCTCCGCGCAAGCCCCCGCGCAACAGGTCGGCATCAGCCCCTGGGGGCCGGATGACGAGATCGGACGCCTCAACCTCATCACGCCGGAATCCCGCGCGGCCATCCTGTCGCGCGTGAAGGGCGACAAGGTGTACGACCTGGCCACGGACTACTACGTGGGCATGCCCAGCTGGCAAGATGCCGGCGATCCGAAGTATCAGTTCTGGATGACGCATACGCCGCGCGGCACCGAGGTCGACGATCCGATGGGCGTCGGCCAGGACATGAACGCAGTCCGCAGCTACACCGGCACCGCGTTCTCCATGTACAGCCATACCGGCACCCACATCGACGCGCTGAACCACTTTGGAATCCACGGCAAGATCTGGAATGGATTTGCCGCCGACGAACACCTGGGCGACCGGGGCTGGAAGCGCACGGGCATCGAGAAATTCCCGCCCCTGATTGCGCGCGGCGTGATGATCGACGTCGCGGCGCTGAAGGGCGTGGACGAACTGCCGGATCAATACCGGATCACGCGCCAGGACCTCAAGGCCGCGCTGGCCCGCCAGAAGACAACCCTGCAAAGCGGCGACATCGTGCTGATCCGCACCGGCCGCATGAAACGCTACGACGATCCCAAGGCTTATATGGCCAATCCGCCAGGTATGGGACTGGACGCGGCCCGTTACCTGGTCGAAGAAGGCGGCGCGATGATCGTGGGCGCCGACAACCTCAGCTTCGAGACCTTCCCGTCCGAGGTCTCCGACGACTATGTGCCGCTGCACACTTACCTGCTGGCCCAGCAGGGCGTGCCCATCATCGAGCTGATCGCGCTGGACGGCCTGTCCCGCGACCAGGTCTATGAATTCGCCTTCATCGGCGGCCCGCTGAAGATCCGCGGCGGCGACGCGGCGCCTCTGCGCCCCGTCGCGATTCCACTGCGCTGAACGGCCGATCCCGGGCCAGGCTCCTGGCACGTGTGAAGGGAGTTTAGACGTCGCCTTGCATGGCGGGCCTGGCCTGCACCCGGCTCAGCCAGGCCTGCACATGCGGATGCGATGCCACCGGCGCGCCCAGGAAGGCGGTGTAACCGATCACCGACCCGACCACCAGGTCGGCCAACGAGTAGTCCGGCCCAAGCACCCATGCACGCGCGGCAAGATGACCGTCCAGCACGGCGAGCAGGGCATCCAGGTCATCGAGGGCCGCCTGCGCCTGGATCGCGTTGCGGCGCGGCGCGTCGGCATGGGCGGCCAGGTACAGGCGCGATACCGCCGCACCATAGCTGACGTAGGCCCACGCGCACCACGACATCGCCAGCAGGCGCTCGGGTGCGTCGGCGGCGGGCCACAGCCCGCGGTCCACGCCAAAGTGCTCACCCAGCCAGAGCTGGATCGCCAGCGTCTCGAACATCGGCGCTCCGTCCACGGTCAGCGTCGGGACCTTGCCGTTCGGGTTCAACGCCAGGAATTCGGGACGGCGTTGTTCGCCCGCCTTGATGTCCACCTTGATGCGTTCATGGGGCACGCCCAGTTCCGCCAGCGCGCTGGCGACGGGCGAGGCGCTGGACATGGGGTGCCAATACAGGACGATGGACATGGGCAAATCTCCGATTCTCAAAAGGGGGGACAGGCGTCGCGGCGCATGCCGCTGACAACTGGGCCCACTGTAGAATCCATTGCGGACAGATTCCGCCCTCGATTCGCACTATCGTGCCGCCATGCTTACCTCCAGCAACCGCCTCCTGCGCCTGCTCTCACTGCTGCAGACCCGCCGCCATTGGGCGGGCCCGGAGCTGGCCGCGGCGCTGGCGATTCATCCCCGCACCCTGCGCCGCGACATCGACCGGCTGCGCGAGCTGGGCTATCCCATCCACGCCAGCAGCGGCGTGGCGGGCGGCTATGCCTTCCGCGCGGGGCAGGCCCTGCCTCCTCTGCTGCTGGATGACGACGAAGCCCTGGCCGTCGCGATCACGCTGCGCACGGCCGCCACGGGCACGGTGGGCGGCATCGAGGAAACCGCGCTGCGCGCGCTGGTGAAACTTGAACAGGTCATGCCTGCGCGGCTGCGCAGCCGGGTCGACGCGCTGCGTTCGGCCATCGTGCCCATGGACCGCGGCGGCCCCACCGTGGACGCCGCCGTGCTCGCCACCCTGGCCGCCGCCTGCCGCGATCAATTGCGCATCGGCTTCGACTACGCCGACGGCCGCGGCCAGGCCAGCACCCGGCTGGTCGAGCCGCAGGGCGTGGCGCATACGGGACATCGCTGGTATCTGGTGGCCTGGGATCCGGCGCGCGACGACTGGCGAACCTTCCGCATCGACCGCATTGCGGGCACGCCCAGCGTGGGCGGCCATTTCGCCCCCCGTCCTTCGCCCGAAGGCGGAGACCTGCGCGCCTTCGTGGCGCGCTCGGTGAGCCCGCCGCCCTATTCCGAGCAGGCCCGGGTCATCCTGCATGCGCCGCGCGCCGTCATGGCGCCGCGCATTCCGGCATCAGCTGGCCAGCTTGAAGCGCTGGACGACGCACGTTGCCTGCTGCGTTGCGGCAACCATTCGCTGGATGCGCTGACGTACTGGCTGATGGCGCTGGATGTGGAGTTCGATGTCCTGGCGCCCGTCGAGCTGACGGATCGCCTGCGGCGCGCGCAAGGCCGCCTGGCGCGCAGCCTGGCGCGCAATACCGGCGGCCCGTAGCCGCCTCAGAGCACTTCCTGGGTGTTCTCGGCCTTGGTCAACTGCTGCATGACGAGCGAGACCTTCGCGGCGATTTCCAGGCGTTCGGCCGCCGACATCGCGTCGTACTGCTGCTTGGAGATGCCCAGGCTGGCCAGGGCCGCGTAGAACATCTTGTCCTCCAGGGACATCGAGGCATAGTCCAGGAATTCCTGCTCGGCCTGGGAAGGCGCTGCCTGCGTAGCGCCCGATACGCCGCCCGCCATGGCCGAGCGGCCGCGCTCGGTCGCGCTGGCGAACGCCGCGCGAAAACCGCCGTCGTCCGAACCGGACCGGGAGGCCGTTGCGGACTGTCCGGAACCTGCCGCCATACCCAGGGAATTTACGATGCTCATGGAGATGCCTCAAAGAATTCGGCGCGTGGCGCACGGCCGTCCGTGCGCTGCGGGTTGCCTGCCAGCGCGGGATTGAGCCTCAGGCTGCCAAGTTACCGCGTCCGCGCGCGGCGGGAAGATAAGGTCAGCCGCCCGAATCGGCCCTTTATCGCCCTATTGCAAGCTGTGTATTTTTCACGCCGTTCGAGTATCTTGTGGCTCTTGCGAACCTACCTGAGATCCCTTCCATGAGCATCGCCCCCACCCTCGGCCAGAACACCGGCACCGCCCCCAGCGCGGACGCCTTCCTGCAATTTCTGGTCAACCTGGTGAACAACGGCAGCCAGATCGAAAGCATCGGCGTCACGTTGCAGATGGGCGGCATGCTCGTCTCCGGGTCGATCATCTCCGGCGCCGAGTACTTCGACAGCTTCGCCACCAATTTCACGAGTTCCCTCGATACCCTGGACTCGGACACCCGCAAGACGGTGCGCTCGTCGCTCGCGGAGCTGGGCGATGTTTTCCGGCTGCCCCAGCCGGTCGACCCGCTGCCGAACTACATCCATCTTGCGAATGCCCTGTTCTTCACGGCTGACGGCACGCCCATCGCCGGACAGCCCACTTTGTGGCGAGGACGCACCAGCGCGGTGGACGGCTTCATCCTGGGCCGCCTGCAATCGGAAGCGGCCGGCTAGGCGCGGCCGGTTAGGCACGGCCGGTTAGGCGCGGTCGGCTAAGCACGGCCGGCCGCCGCACGCAATGCCCCGCCGCGGAATCCGCGGCGTTTTTGAGATTCTTCTTATTCTCCCGGCGGGTGCGCGCTCCTACCATGCATCGAATGCTGGTAGACGACCCTGGCGCCTTTGCCCCTGAACCCCAGACCGCGCCGCGCACGGCCTCCCTGCTCCTGCATTTTCTTGCGGCGGCGCTGATCGCCTGCATCGCAGCAGGCATCTCCATCTATCTGTTCTGGACCTTCAACAACGTCGTGTCCGCGTACCGCCGCCAGATGAATGCCGCGGCCTACCAGGCGCAGCTGTTCTTCGACCGGCGCGAAACCCTGCTGCGGTCCATCTCCGCATCCGCGGTGCGCAACATCAAGGGTGTCCCCATCGGCGATACCCCTGTCCACCTCGGCACTACCCGGCAGGTCGAGGTCTTGCCCCTGGAAGAAGAGCCAGGCACCTTCGACTGGGCCCTGATACTGACCCGGCGCGACCTGCGCGATATCGCCCTGGCCGAGGCGGCCCTGGTCTACAGCTCGGCGCGCCACGCCCGCAGCTTGCGCCAGACCGCGCACGGCCAGCCGGAGCCGCCGGCCATGGACCCGAAGACGCAGCGCTGGCTGGCCGAGGCACTGGCCGCCGTCGACGCCCGCAACCAGACCGACGGACAGGCGCCCATCGTCTGGCTGCACGCGCCCAAGGACGCCTCCGCGCGCCAGCTCTTCCTCTATACCCCGCTCGACCTATCCGACCCGCGGGCCGGGTGGATAGGACTGGAAGTCGGCGGCGTGGACGCCGCCGTGGATCTCTCTCGCGCCACCGGCGGCAGCTACATCCTGTTCGACGAGAAGGGCCAGGCCATGCTGCACGGGCCGGGCGCGAACATCGCGTACGGCGCCTTCGGCCCCCCCATCGGAACGGACTCCTTCAGCCTGCGCGGAAACGGCTGGTTGCCGGAACGCCTGGAGCTGAGCAAGTCGGTAGGCGAGGACGGCTGGCGGCTGGTCTACTACATGCCCATCCAGCGCGTACTGCAAGAAAACCTGTTTGCACTGCGCATGGCCGGCTTGCTTGCGCTGCTGCTGTGCGCCACCGTCGTCCTGCTCATGCGCGATATCCGCCGGCGGCTGGTCCTGCCTGCAGGGCGCCAGTACCAAGCCCTGACGGATACCGTGGCCTTGAATCGCAAGCTGATCGAAGTGGCGCCCGTCGGGCTCTGCCTGCTGCGCCGCTCCGACGGCGCGGTGGTGCTGTCCAACGACATGGCGCGGCGCTGGATCAAGGGCGCGCCGGGCTGGCGCGAACTGATCCTCTCCAGCCTTGGAGACGAGGCAGGACGGGAGCATGAACTCACGGACGGCCGCAGCGCCTACCTTACCTTCGCGTCCACCACCTATTGCGGGGAAGCCGTGATGCTTTGCGGCATCAGCGACATTTCCGCGCTGAAGAAAGTCGAACATTCGCTGTTGCAGGCCAAGCGCGACGCGGACGCCGCCAACCAGGCCAAGACGGTTTTCCTCACCACGACCAGCCACGAGATCCGCACGCCACTCTATGGCATCCTCGGAACGCTGGAGCTTTTTGCATTGACGCCTGTCAGCGGCCAGCAGGCCGAATACCTGGAGACCGTCCTGCAGTCCTCCGCGACGCTGCTGCGCACCATCAACGACACGCTGGATCTGTCCCGCATCGAGGCCGGCCACACCGTGCTGGAACATGCGCCCTTCTCGCCCGCAAGACTCCTGAACGACGTCGCCGCCAGCTTCGCCGCCCGCGCGCACGCCAGGGGCCTGCGCTGCTACGCAGTGGCCGCTCCCGACACGCCCGACGCCGTGATTGGCGACCTCACCCGCATCCGGCAGATCCTGGACAACCTGGTCAGCAACGCCATCAAATTCACGGATTCCGGACAAATCGTGCTGCGCCTGAAACTGGCCGGCCTCGGTGCCGACAGCGCCGACCTCAGTTTCCAGGTCACGGACACCGGCCCGGGCATCGCACCGGAACATCAAGAGCGCCTGTTCGAACCCTACTACCAGGTGGAAGGCGACAGCCGGGCGCATTCGCCCGGCAGCGGCCTGGGACTGTCCATCTGCCGGCGCCTGTCCGACATGATGGATGGCAAGCTCAACGCCGTCAGCGAGCCTGGCCTGGGCACCAGCATCACGTTCGGCATCCGTCTGCCGCTTGCTTCGGACTCGTCCGATAATCCTTCCGTACTCCTTGACAACACCACCGTGTACGTCAGTGGTGCCATACCCGAGATCGTCGCCAATCTGCGCGCCTGGCTCCAGCGCTGGGGAGCCATGACGCTGCCGTATCCGTCCAGCGGCGCCGCGCCAGCCAGCTCGCCCATGGATCGGCCCGTGGTCCTGCTGCAGGCCTGGCCACCTGCCCACGCAACCGCCCGCTGGAACGGGCCCCGGGTCATCGTCCATCCTCCGGGCCTGCGGCCCCGCATCGACAACACCCGCCAGCATTGGTTCGCCAATGCCTACGACCTGGCAAGCATCGCCCACGCGGTGCAACTGGCGCGCGGCGGCGCTGCCCTGGCCGCGCCCTTCCGGCCCAGGGCAGCGCCAGAGCGGCTGGCGCTGCGCATCCTGGTTGCCGAAGACCATCCCATCAACCAGCTGATTCTGCGCGAACAGCTCGAGCATCTGGGCTGTACGGTCGCGCTGGCGGAAAATGGCCACGAGGCCCTGGCCATGCCCGGCCTGATGAGTTTCGACGCGGTGCTGACCGACCTGAGCATGCCGCTGCTCAACGGCTATGAGTTCACCCGCAGGCTGCGGGAACGCGGCTACGAGAAGCCCATATTCGGCGTCACGGCCAACGCCTTTCCGGATGAACTGCGGCGCGCGATGGCCGCGGGCATGAATACCTTGCTGATCAAGCCCCTGCCCCTGCCCCTCCTGCGGCAGACCCTGCAAGCGGTGAAGGAAGCCAGGAGCAGAAGATAAGCGACCAAGCGCCCGCACCCGCCATCGAATCCGCGCCCGCGCGTTGAAATCCCCTGGTTCAGGCCCGCAGCCTGGTGCAAAATCCACCGATATCCCGCAGCCCCTCTGATGGCGCTATCGAATGGAAAGACTCCGAATTGTCCTGGCCGACGACCACCCGCTGGTGCTCGCGGGAATCCGCGATCTGCTCGAAAAGGACCTGGGATTCGAGGTTGTCGCGGCGCTGGCCAGCCCCACGGCGCTGATCGAACACCTGGTCCGCGAACTGCCGCACGTGGTCATCACCGACTACTCCATGCCTGACGACGAGCGCTATGGGGACGGGATGCGCCTGATCACGTATCTGACCCGGAATTTCCAAAGTACGCCGATCATCGTGCTGACCATGATGTCCAACCCCATGATCATCTCCGCGCTTTATGACGCGGGCGTCGCGGCCGTGGTGCTCAAGCGCGACAGCCTGGCCGAAATCATCACCGCGCTGCATGCGCTGCGGGCAGGCCGCAAATATCATCCGCCAGGTTTCCTGCGCGACGACCGCAGCGAGGCGCGCAGCGAATTCATCGGCGAACGCTTCAATAGCCTGTCACCCAAGGAGTTCGAAGTGCTGCGCCATTTCATCCGGGGCGAATCGATGATGCAGGTGGCCGAAACGCTCAGGCGCAGCGTCAAGACCGTCAGCGGCCAGAAGATTGCGGCCAAGCGCAAGCTGAACGTGCAGACCGACCAGGAACTGGTGCGGTTCTGCGTGGAAAGCGGCATGTTCCAATAGCCGGCGGAACCCGGCCTCCAGAGAATCAACAGCAATGAACCCCGCTCATCACACCGGCGGATGCCTTTGCGGCCATATCCGCTTCATCGCCAAAGGCACGCCCCGCAATCCGCACGCCTGCTCCTGCGCCATCTGCCAGCAGCACTCCGACGCCCCCAGCCTGTGCTGGGTCGAATTCGCCAAAGATGAGATCTGCTGGAACGGAGCGGGAGGCGAGCCCTCGCGCTATCGTTCATCCGAGTATTCCAGCCGGACCTTCTGCCCGCGCTGCGGCAGCACGCTGGGCGCGATCGACGACGGCCCCGTCGTGGCGCTGGTCACAGGCAGCTTCGACATCAAGGACGCGCCCGCGCTGCGGCCGGTCTCGCATTCCTTCGCCGACTGCTGCCCGGACTGGAGCGCCGTGATGCCGCAGGCGAAGGACCAGGGCCCGGCCACCCCCGCTTGGTATCCTTGAGTCCGGCGCGGATCCGCGCCGGACTGGACCCGCTGCCGCCGCAGCGGGCCGAATCAGACAAAGACAATTGGCATGACGCAAGCAACCATCGAGCCCCTGGCAGGCCAGGACGTGGACCGAAAGACCATGCAGGCCTTGATCGAGCAGGCCGCGGGCAACCCACTGTCGTTCCAGGACTGCGACTTCCAGGACGCGGACTTTTCCCGCCTGGACCTGCGCGGCTTCCAGTTCACCGCCTGCGCAATCGCGCAAGCCTCATTTCAGGGCGCCACGCTGGCCGACACCCGGTGGCTGCGCTGCCGGGGCGGGCAAGCCAGCTTCGCCTCGGCAGACGCGAGCGACGCCGTGTTCCAGAACTGCGACCTCAACAACGCCAACTGGCGCCGCGCGCGGCTTGCCTCCGCGCGATTCCAGGGCTGCAAACTGACGGGCTCCGATTTCGATGGCATCGCCTGCCTGGGCTGGTCCCTGGAGGAATGCCTGCTGGTCGGCGCGCTGCTGCGCGGCGTGTCGTTTCGGAAATCGGACATTCTCCAATTGGACTTCTCGGACGCGGATCTGTCCGGCAGCGATTTCCGCGACACCGTCTTCCATGGCGGCAGCCTGCGCAACGCGACCCTGAAGAATGTCCGCTTCGAAGGCGCCGACCTGCGCGAGGTGGACCTGAGCGGCATAGACCTGACCGCCGCGGCGCGGCTGGCGGGCGCCACCATTTCCAAAACCCAGGCGGCGGCGCTGCTGGCGGAACTGCGGATCAGCGTGGTCTGAGGCGGCTGAACCGCTGCTCGACCACCACGCTGCCCCATTGCCGGCCTTCGGACGCATGGGTCAGCGTGAATCCCGCCGCCTCGTACAGATGCCTGGCGGCATCCAGGCCCTTGAAGGTCCACAGATAGGTTTCGTCGTACTGCGCGTCCACAAACGCCATGGCGCGCGCCAGCAGGGCTCGGCCCACGCCCATGCCGCGCAGTGATTCGTCGACGATGAACCAGCGCAGATGCGCCTGCCTGGCGGCAAGGTCGCCATCGATGACGATGGAGGCGAGCGTCCTGCCGTTGTCCACGTACAGCCACATATTCTTGCCCGCCGCGGGCAGGCCTTCCGCAAAATCGGACAGTTCCGTGGCCACCTTGCGCTCGAAGTACACGCCAAAGCCCGAGGCTTGCGCATAGTAGCGGGCATGCAGGCTGGCGACGTCGCCGATGCAGCCGGGCAAGTAGCCTTGATGGATCTGGTCCTCGATCCCGGCGGCCGCGCTCGCGGGCGATACGTTGGGGTTTTCGCTGGACAGGGCGTCCGCGTACAAGGAAAGAAAGCGGATCAGCGATTCCTGATCGGACGGCGACAGGCGCCGCAGCGCGTGCGACACCTGGTCCGTGGCGAACTGGTCGATCCGAGCGCGCAGCTTGTTTCCCGCCTCGGTCAGGGACAGCCTGGACGAGCGTGCGTCGTCGCTGGAGGTCTCGCGCGTCAGCAGGCCGGCCGATTCCAGCTTGGCCACCTGGCGGCTGGTGTTGGACTTGTCCAGCCTGAGTATGGCCGCCAGGTCGCGCGCCTGGATGCCCGGCTGCAAGCCGATCTCGATAATGGCGTGGACCGCCGACGGCGCCAGATCGCTACCGGCCAGCGACGGGCGCATGAATCCCAGTTCGCGAACCAGCTTGCGGGAAAACTCGCGCAGGTCCTGGATGGTCTTTTCCCGGGACTGGGACGGAAAGTCGATGAGATCCATGGCGGCCCCATAAGTTGCGGTTCGCAACCAATATACTTGCGAATCGCAACCAACTCAATCCCCCCGCGGCGACCCGTTAGCCGGGCCGCCTGAAGCTGGCGCGCGCGGCTTCGATGTCCCGGTGGCAGACGCAGCCGCTCATGTGCTCGTTGACCATGCCCACGGCCTGCATGAATGCATGGATCGTCGTGGGCCCCACGAATGTCCAGCCGCGCCGCTTCAGCGCGCGCGAGAGCTCCGTCGACGCGGTTGACGTCGGATTGCTGTTCCAGTAGTCCCGGTCCACCATCTTGGGGCGGTCTTGCGCGGGCGGCTCGTGCTTCCAGAGCCAGCCGGACAGCGAACCCGTTTCCTCGGCCAGCGCCAACGCGCGGCGGGCGTTGTTGATGGCGGACAGGATCTTGCTGCGGTTGCGCACGATGCCGGCATTGCCCATCAGGCGCTCCACGTCGCGGTCGGTGTAGCGGGCCACCCGTTCGAAATCGAAATCATCGAAGGCTTCGCGGAAGGCCTCGCGCTTGCGCAGGATGGTGATCCACGCCATGCCTGCCTGAAAGCCTTCCAGGCAGATCTTTTCGTAGAGTCGGCGGTCGTCCGCCACGGGTCGCCCCCATTCATGGTCGTGGTAGTCGGGCATGGCCGGCTGCCAAAAGCAGCGCGGCACGCCTTGGCCATCCAGGATCAGACCCGACTCGGGCGCGGGTTCCGCCACGGCATGGTCCATCTGCTGACCGGCCGTCATTGCTTGCCGGGCACGGGGCAGCTCGTATCGCCTTCCTCGCACTTGAGGTAGGCGCGCAGCTCCTTGGTGCGCGCCTGGGTCAGCTTGTCCAGGCACATGCTCAGCACCATGGGATAGGCGCTGCCCCCCGAGGTGCTGCTCGACGAAAAAGCGCATTCCGCATCACGGAAAAAGAGCCAGGCGTTCTGGGCCGCCTGCAGCTGGGTCGAGGCGTGCTTGTCGTCCTTTAGGCGCGCCACCACTTCCTTGTAGGCGGCGTTCAGGGCGGCATCCGACTTGCGGTAGGCCTGGTCGGCGCAAAGGCTCATGTCCGTCTGCGTGGACGCCTTGTCGCAATTGAGCACCTGCGCCTGCGCGCCTGATGCGAGCAAGAGCGCGGCGGCCGCGGCGAGAGCTGTACGCATGGAGGTTCCTCCTGTCTGCGAGGGTGAATCGATCATTGAGGAAAGTGTCGCATGGATGAAGCTGCCGCGCAGCGCGCGGCGCCGGCCCGGCGTCGCCTAAGATAGTGTCCATGAAGATCCAACTGCTTTCCGACCTGCATCTTGAAACCGATCCCACCTTCCTGGCGCAACCCGCGCCCGGCGCCGACCTGCTGGTGCTGGCGGGGGACATCGGCTCGTATCGCCGCGGCTCCAGGCTGAACGGAACGGACTTCGGTCTGGGCAGCTATTCCCCGCGCAACGGCTGGCCCACGCCCGTGGTGTACGTGCCCGGCAACCATGAATACGACAACCTCGATTTCGACGACACGCACGCGCGCCTGCGCGAACTGTGCGAAGCGCTGCATATCCAATGGCTGGAACGGGAAACCTGCGTGATCGGCGGCGTGCGCTTCGTGGGCACCACCTTATGGACGGATTTCGATGCGCTGGCCGCTCCCGGGGACACCATCGGCGACGTCTTGAAAAAGCGCGAGAAGGCCTTTCGCGCGGCGGACTTCTATCTGGAAAAGGCCGAGATGCGCCGCCACGGGGCGCCCTTCATGGCCGAGCAGATGCGTGAACAGGGGCTGGCCTGCCAGCAATGGCTGGACGCCGCGTTGCGCACGCCTTTTGATGGCCCGACCGTGGCGATCACCCACTTTTCCCCCACGCTGTCCAGCGCCGACCCGCGCTACGGCGTCACGGCCGGCACGGCCGGATTCTGCAATGCGCTGGACAGCCTGCTGCCGCTGGCCAGCCACTGGATGCATGGCCATCTGCATTGCGCGCAGGACTATGTGAAGGACGGCTGCCGGGTGATCGCCAATCCGCTGGGCTATGCCAAGAAAGGGGAACAGGAGGATTTCGCGCCCGACAGGCTATGGGACGTGGGGGCCGCCACATGACCCGGGCCCCGCGCCGCCCTGCCTAGGCCTGGACTCCCCCGTCCGTCCGGTAGCGTGCCAGCAACGGAATCAGATCGGCCAGGCTTGCGACCGATTCCGTCTCCGGCACGGGACTGCGGCCGTTGCGGGCCAGGTGAAACCCCGCGATGCCAAAGCTGCGCGGTCCGGTGTGATCGGCATCGACCGTATCGCCCACCATCAAGATTTCGCCGGGCTGACAATCCAGTCCCGCGCACAGGTTTTGATAGATTTCAGGCTGGGGCTTGACCGCACCCGCCGTGTACGACCATGCACAGAAATCCGGCGCGAACGGCAGCAGCGCGTTCACGGGCGGTCCGTAAGGAGCCGCGAGGTTTGAGCACAGCGCGATCCGATAGCCGCTTTCGCGCAGCGCGCTCAGTGTATCCACCGCATCGGGAAACAGCCGGATGCTGGCCACTTCCTCCTGCAGCGCCGATTCCAGCCGCGCCAGGTCCGTCTCGCTTACGCTACCCCCCAGCAACCGAGCGGCCTGCTCCAGGTCGACCTCGCGACTCATGATGAGCGCCCCGTCGCCGCGTCCCGGCACGCGGCCGGCGGCCGACAAGAGACGGACCAGTTCGCGGAACGGGCGCCTGGGCGCGCCGATTTCGACCAGGGTGCCGAATACGTCGAAGGCAATCGCTTTAATCATCGGAAGATCCTCTGGTGTACGCCTGCCGGCTACGGTTTCAGCCCGGCCACGGGCAATGCGAACAGCATGACGGCCGGATTGGCCACCACTAGGCCGGTGCCGGCCAGCAGGTAGACCGGCGACAGTACTTTCATCGCGTCCGCGCTGCCCTGGGAATCGACCACCGTGACGCGGTAGCGTTTATCCAACTCGGTCTGGCTGGCCTGCGGCGCCTGCCCGGCCTGCTGGGCGGGCGGCGTGGCGGGCGTACCCGCCCGCGCCACATAACGCTTGCCCTTCAAATGGTTGGTGAAATACACCAGCCCCTCGGACGTCGTCCGGTAGCCCAGGGCATGGGCCGCCTCGCGGTCCCGATCCGTCGCGTCCCCGGTCAACTGCAAGCGCACGAATCCCCATGTTGCCCCGCCCGCCCCCACATGGAATTCGCGGATGATCTCAGCGGTAAGCCGGGACCGGAAATCCGACGCCAGGGACTGCGCCATCGCCGGAGGCATTTCGAACAGATAGTGGTACTGCGGACCCAGCACCGCAAAGGTCCGGCTGTCCGAGGACACCATCAGGCTCGAGAATTCCTCGGTGTAGGTCCTGGCAGGCGCGCAGCCCGCCAGGACGGCGCCAAGCGTGGACAGGAACAGGGTCGTCAGGATGCGTCGCATGGGCCCTTGCGTGGCAAGTTCGAATCAGGGCGCCGGGTTCGGGTGGCGCACGTGAATCTGGTTGACGGCCTCCAGCACCTCCGGCGTCAAGGTCACATCCACGCTGTCGATGTTCTCTTTCAGCTGCGCAAGCGAAGTCGCGCCGATGAGGTTGCTGGTGACGAACGGGCGCTGGTTCACCCAGGCCAGGGCCAGGTGGGTGGGCGAAATGCCATGGTCGCGCGCAAGCGTCACGTACTCGCGCGTGGCGGCCTCGGCCTGTTCGTTGCTGTAGCGGGTGAAGCGCGTATACACCGTCAGGCGCGCGCCGGCCGGCCGGGCGCCGTCGAGGTACTTGCCGCAAAGCATGCCCATCGCCAGCGGCGAATAAGCCAGGAGGCCCACGCCCTCATGGTGCGTGAATTCCGACAGGCCGATCTCGAACACGCGGTTCAGCAGGCTATAGGCATTCTGGATCGACGCGATGCGCGGCAGGTCCTCGTTCTCGGCGTGGCGCAGGAACTGGCTGACGCCCCAGGGCGTTTCATTGGAAACGCCAATGTGGCGGACTTTGCCGGCGCGCACGAAATCCTGCAGCACCGACAGCGTTTCCTCGATCGGCACGGTGTGCTCGTCCTCGACCCAGGGATAGTTCAGCTGGCCGAACGTGGCGGTGGTGCGATCGGGCCAATGGAGCTGGTACAGATCCAGATAGTCCGTCTGCAGGCGCTTCAGGCTGGCGTCCAGCGCCGCGGTCAGGTTCTTGCGGTCCAGGAAGGTCTTGCCGTCGCGGATGTGGCCGGGGCGCTTGGGATCGCGCACCGGGCCCGCCACCTTGCTGGCCAGCACGATGTCCTGGCGGCGCTTGCCGCGGGCCAGCCAGGTGCCGATGTAGGTCTCGGTCAGGCCCTGCGTTTCAGGCTTGGGCGGCACCGGGTACATCTCGGCCACGTCGACCAGGTTGATGCCGCGCTCCAGCGCGTAGTCCAGTTGCTGGTGCGCCTCAGCTTCGGTGTTCTGCTCGCCCCAGGTCATGGTGCCCAATCCGATCAGGCTGACATCCAGGTCGGTACGGCCGAGTTTGCGGTATTTCAAGTTCTGCTCCGTGCGGGGTCTCTTGGAAGGGAAGCGACACCTTACTCCAAGATGTTGGCGTTTCGCTGACAAGCCCCGGGCGCCGGGCGGGTCATCCGGCCCGGATGCGGATGCTTGCCGGCGCCGCCCAATCGGCATACGCTGGACCGAAAATTCACTCGTGGGACAGCGCATGCTCAGGGAATTGGACGAGACCTATCTCTTCTTCGTCGGGCTCATCATCTTCATGGTGATCATCGAGCTGAGCTTCCGGCTAGGCCGCAGGCTGCGCAAGCCGGCCGACGACTCGGCCAAGGCGCATATTTCCGCGCTGCAAACCGCCCTGCTGGGCCTGCTGGCCCTGCTGCTGGGCTTTACCTTCGCCATGTCGATCACGCGCTTTGAAACGCGCAAGAACCTGGTGCTGGAAGAAGCCAACGCCATCGGCAACGCCTACTGGCGTTCGCAGCTGATCCCGGTCCAGCACCGCCCCATGGTCGCGGACCTGCTGCACGAGTACACCTCGGCGTCGCTGGAATACCATCTGGCCGACCAGGACTCGCCCCGCTTCAACGCCGCCAACGCCACCGCGCGACGCATCGAACGGCAGATCCGGGCCACGGTCGCCGCCGCCGCGGAAAACCCGCCCTCCATTTCCACGATCATGTTCATCCAGGCCATCAACGAAATGGCGCAGATCAACGAGAAGCGCCGAGTCGCGCTCGAGAACCACGTCCCGGAGCCCGTGTACTACCTGCTGTTCATCGTCGCCTCGGGCTCCATGGCCTACCTCGCCTATGGCACCGGCCTGTACGGAAGGCGCCGGCTTATCTCCACCGGGGTGTTCGCCGCACTGATCTCGCTGGTCCTGACCTTCATCCTGGACATCGACCAGCCCGGCAGCGGGCTGATCCAGGTCAGCCAGGAAAGCATGCAGCGCATGCAGGCGACGCTGGCGCAGGAACTGAAGCAGTAACGGAACGGCGCGTTGGCGCACTCATGGAAAGTATTCGAGCACCTCGTCGTTCGCATCGTCGAACGTACCCGTGGACCTCCAGCCCAGGTGCCGGTAGAAGCCATAAGACCGGACCTTCGGATCGGATGCGCATCCCAGGAACAGCCTCTTGAAGCCCAGTTCCTGCAATTCCCGGACCACCAGGTTCAGCAAGGTCTTGCCGGCGCCCCGTCCCTCGTATTCCGGCAACAGCGCCAGGACCACGATTTCCCCCGTTTCCCGGTCGCCGTAGCAGTAGCCCGCGATCCGACCGCCGACCGTCGCGACATGGCCCGGCAGCGAGCCGTCCCTGACCGCCGCGCTCCAGCTCTCAAGCGTGACACCCGCGGCTGCAAGCTGTTCGGCGGAAAAGGCGTTCTCCCGGGTCCTGCCGCGTATGTCGATGCACGCCGCCACATCTTCCGGACGGGCCGCTCTATAAATGATGTCCATGCTTCCTCATTCAAACAAACGCCGGAGAAAAGGCGCGGTCACACCGGCCGTCCCTTGGCTGACCTGCTCCGGCGTGCCGGCGGCCACGATGCCGCCGCCCTCTTCGCCCGCCCCCGGGCCTACGTCGATCATCCAGTCGCTGCCCGCCACCACGCGCAGGTCATGCTCGACCACGACCACGGTGTTGCCGGCATCGACCAGGCCGTGCAGCTGCGCCATCAGCTTGTCCACATCGGCCGCATGCAGGCCGGTCGTGGGTTCGTCCAGCACGTACAGGGTGTTGCCGCGCTGGCTGCGTTGCAGCTCGGTGGCCAGTTTGATGCGCTGGGCCTCGCCGCCCGACAGCTCGGTGGCCGGCTGGCCCAGGCGCAGGTAGCCCAACCCGATTTCATGCAGCAGCGCCAAGGGGCGCTGCACCACGGGCTCGTCCACGAAAAAGGCCTGCGCCTCGTCGACGGTCATCGCCAGGACCTGGGCAATATTGCGGCCGTTCCATTCGATTTCCAGCGTCTTGGCGTTGTAGCGGCTGCCATGGCAGGTGGGACATGGCGCGTACACGCTGGGCATGAACAGCAGTTCCACGTGGACGAAACCCTCGCCCTCGCAGGTCTCGCAGCGGCCCTGGGCCACATTGAACGAGAAGCGGCCGGCGCCGTAGCGCCGCGCCCTGGCGGCCTTGGTCTCGGCGTAGAGTTTGCGGACGTGGTCGAACAAACCCGTGTAGGTGGCCAGGTTGGATCGGGGCGTGCGCCCGATCGGCTTCTGGTCCACATTGACCAGCCGCCTGATCGCATCCGCGCCAGCATGGATGCGGCCCGTCGTGCGCGGCAGGTTGCCGGGTTGGGGCAGGTCTCCCTCGGTTTCCTCCGCCGCCGGCTCCTGCCCCAGGTGTTCGCCTATCAGTTCCACCAGCGCCTGGCTGACCAGGCTGGATTTGCCCGAACCCGACACCCCCGTGACGGCCGTGAACGCCCCCAGCGGAAAGCGCGCGTCGATGCCATGCAGGTTATTGCGATGGATACCGCGCAGTTCCAGCCAGCCCGCGGGTACGCGCGGGATCCGGCGCCGGGCCATGCGACTGTCGAACAGGTACTGCGCCGTGAGCGATTCCTTCACCTTGCGCAGGCCCTCGGGCGGGCCGCTGTACAGCACCTGCCCGCCATGCTGGCCCGCGCCCGGCCCCACGTCCACCAGCCAGTCGGCCCGCCGCAAGGTATCCAGGTCGTGTTCGACGACAAACAGCGTGTTGCCCGCCGCCTTGAGCTGGTCCAGCGCACGGTGCAGCGCCTGTCCATCCGCCGGGTGCAGACCCGCCGACGGCTCGTCCAGCACGTACACCACGCCAAAGAGGTTGGAGCGGATCTGCGTCGCCAGCCGCAGCCGCTGCAGCTCCCCCGGCGACAGGGTCGGCGTGGACCGGTCCATCGCCAGATAACCCAGGCCCAGCGCCTGCAAGGTGCCGATGCGCTCGACCAGATCGTGCGCGATGCGTTGCGCCGCAATACGCTTTTCCGGAGAGGAATCCGGCGTGCGCCGGACGTCGGTGCTGCCGGCGTGCGCCAGGCCGCCCGCGGCCACGCGCCTGGCGTTGTCCTTCACGCCCGCGGCCTTGCTGCGCGTGGAGCCGGCCGCGCTTCCCGCCAGATCGTCAAAGCGGCCCTCGGCCGCAGGGGTCAGGACCTCGGCGATCCGGCTCAGCGGCAATTGGGACAGGCTGCCGATATCCAGGCCGGCGAAGGTCACGGACAGGGCCTCGCGCTTGAGCCGCCGGCCGCCGCACTCGGGACAAGGCGCGCCGGTCATGAAGCGCGCCACGCGCTTTTTCATCATGGCGCTTTGCGTCGTGGCGAAGGTATGCATCACGTACCGGCGCGCGCCGGTGTAAGTGCCCATGTAGCTGGGCTCCGCCTTGCGGCGCACGGCGGCGCGGGTCTCGGCGGGCGTGAAGCCGGCATAGACGGGCGCCGTCGGCTGCTCGTCCGTGTACAGGATCCAGTCGCGGTCTTTCCTGGGCAAGTCGCGCCACGGCTTGTCCACGTCGTAGCCCAGCGTCACCAGGATGTCGCGCAGGTTCTGCCCATGCCAGGCCGGCGGCCAGGACGCGATGGCGCGCTCGCGGATGGTCAGCGACGGGTCCGGCACCATGGATTGCTCGGTCACGTCATACACATAGCCCAGGCCATGGCAGTTCGGGCAGGCGCCCTGCGGCGTGTTGGGCGAAAAGTCCTCGGCATACAGCATGGGCTGGCGCGCCGGGTAGGTGCCGGCGCGTGAATACAGCATGCGCAGCATGCTGGACAGCGTGGTGACGCTGCCCACCGTGGACCGCACGTTCGGCGTGCCGCGCTGCTGCTGCAGGGCCACGGCCGGCGGCAGTCCGTCGATGGCGTCCACGTCGGGCACGCCGACCTGGTCGATCAGGCGCCGGGCATAGGGAGACAGGGATTCCAGGTACCGGCGCTGCGCCTCGGCGTACAAGGTGCCGAAGGCCAGGGAAGATTTCCCCGACCCCGACACGCCGGAAAACACCACCAGCGCATCACGCGGGATGCTCACATCCACATTCTTCAGATTATGCTCGCGCGCGCCCCGGACGCGGATGCAGGCGTCGGGGCTGCTCTTGGGGGAGGTCTTCCGCTGGCTCATGGAAAGGATAGTAATGGACCCGCCCGTTCGGGCGTCTGTGCAGGCTTGCTTTAAGATACCCGCGGAGATCCGGGCAACCAGGAAGATCCTGCGCGACGCCCGCGGGTGACTATCTGAGTAAAAATACCCAATTCAAGGGATGTTCAGCCACGCGCGGCGGCGTCAGAATTGCGCCGGCGGCGCTCCGCCCCATCCTGGCCTACACCCATGTCCATTACCCCTATGCTGACTTCCGAGCTCGCCCTGCCCGCCCCGGTGCTCCTGGTTGAGGACGAACCGCTGGTCTGCCGGCGGCTCGAAGGCCTGCTGCTGCAATTGGGATATCAACCCGATGCGCTGATCTTCGCCTCGTCGCTCGCGGAAGCGCGCGCCTGCCTTGCCGGCCAGCCGGTCGCGCTGGCGCTGGTGGACCTGGGCCTGCCCGACGGCAGCGGCGTGGACCTGATCGCCGAGATGCACGCCGCCGACCCGAGCCTGGCCATCCTGGTCATTTCCGCCTGGTGCACCGAAGACGCGATTCTCTCGGCGCTGCGCGCCGGGGCCACCGGGTATGTGCTCAAGGAGCGCGACGACATGGAAGTCGCGCTCTCGATCCGCAGCGTGCTGCGCGGCGGCGCGCCCATCGACCCCTTCGTCGCCCGCCGCATCATCGAAGAACTGCGCCCCCGGCCCGCCGGACAGACCGGCGCGGAGACTGGTGAGATACTTAGCCCGCGCGAAAGCCAGATCCTTCGCCTTGTGGCCGAAGGCCTGGGCAATCGCGAAATCGCCGAGCAACTCCACCTGTCGCGCTACACCGTCGAATGCCACATCAAGCACATCTACCGCAAACTCGCCGTATCCTCGCGCACGCGGGCGATCCATGCGGCGCGATCGCGGGGCTTGCTCGACTGAAATGGCTGATCGGCCTGTGGCTGGCGCTGCTTCTCATGCCGGCCTGGGCCCAGGAGCCGGCGGCTGAACCAGCGGCCTGCACCGCGCAGGTTCTGTCCATCAGCGTGGCCAAGGGCGCCGACGATGGCAACCGCCCCGGGGCCGGGGCCTGGCAGCCCACCACCCTGCCCGATGACTGGAGCCGCCGCTGGCCCGGCTATGGCGGCACGGCCTGGTACCGGATCGACTGGCGGCCACGCTGTCCGGCCGGACAGTCCGGACCCGTCGCGCTCTCGCTGCAGTCGGTGGTCATGGCGGGGGAAGTCTTCGTCAATGACGCGTTGATCTGGCGCGACCCGCAAATGACCGAGCCGCTTACGCGCAGCTGGAACATGCCACGCTACTGGCTCATCCCCGTAGCCCTGATGCGCGACGGCGTGAACACGCTGTGGATCCGGGTGGTCGGCGTGGCCGGTCAGTCTCCGGGGCTGGGCCCGGTCCAGCTCGGCGAACCGCAAGCGGTTCTGCAGCACTACGAAGACCTGGTATGGAACAACCGCAGCCTGTTCCAGGTCAACCTGATCGTCTCCGCCGTCCTGGGCGGCCTGTTCTTCTGCATCTGGATCGTGCGCCGCGAACAGCGCACCTATGGCTGGTACGCGCTGATGGCCCTGTTCTGGGTGCTGTTCATCGCCAACGTGCTGGTCACCAGCCCCTGGCCGTTTCCCACCACCCTGATTGCGGCCCGCGCCAACGTCATGGTCCTGGTGCTGTACGTGGCCTGCTTCTGCATCTTCACCTGGCGTTTTGGCCGGCAATCGTTGCCGCGCCTGGAGAAGGCGCTGTGGATCCTGTCGGCCTTGCTGCTGGCCGCGGCGGCGCTCACGCCGGACGCGAACCTGCATTGGGCGCAGCTCGTCATCACCCTTGCCGCCGCCGCCATATTCTTCGCCAATTGCCTGCAGTTCCCGCTGCACGCGATGCGAACCCGCCGCCCCGAGCACGGCATGCTTGCCGCCTGCCTGCTGATCTTTCTGTTCGTCAGCGCCCATGACCTGCTGCTGATCCTGAAACTCATCGACAGCGGCCATGCGTACACCCCGTTCAGCAGCCTGGTGGTGACCTTGTGCATGTCCGCCATCCTTGGCCTGCGCCATGCCCGCAATGTCCAGCGCATCGAGCGCTTCAACCAGGAACTGGCCGACAGCATCGCCCAGGCCCGCACCGAGCTGGCCACCACGCTGGAGCGCGAGCACGCCCTGGCGATGGCCAACACGCGGCTGCACGAACGGCTGCAGATCGCCCACGATCTGCACGACGGACTGGGCGGCTCGCTGGTGCGCATGATGGCCGTGGTGGAGCAATCCGGCGCGCCGCTGCAAAGCCGGCAGTTTCTTTCCATGCTCAAGCTGCTGCGCGACGACCTGCGCCAGACCATCGACAGCGGCTCCAGCGCGGGCGTCAAGGTGCCGGCCACGCCCCAGGAATGGATCGCGCCCTTGCGCCATCGCTTCGTGCAGATGTTCGACGAGCTGGACATCGCCTCCGAATGGCGCTTTCCGCCCCGCTGGAATCCCGCGCCCAACGCCCTGCAGTGCCTGGCGCTGACCCGGCTGGTGGAAGAATCGCTGACGAACGCGATCAAGCACAGCCGCGCGCGGCGGATCCGGCTTCAGATTCAGCAGCCCGAACCGGACATCCTGGAATTGCGCATCGAAGACGATGGCGTGGGCTTCGATGTGGCGGCGGTGCAGCAAGCCGGCGTGAGCGTCGGCATGCGCAGCATGCACACCCGCATCGCCCGGGCGGGCGGAACGCTGAAGGTGAGGTCCTCGCCCGGGCAGACGCAGCTCATCGCCCGCGTGGAACTGCCGCCACCCCAGCATGAAGACGCCGCGCCGCATCGCGCGACGGAAGCAGCGGGAGTCGCCGCCTCCTTGTAGCGACCTAGGCTTGCGCCGCGATGTGCTCGGCGATGGCGCGGCCGATATCCTCCGTGCTGGCCTGCCCGCCCAGGTCGGGAGTGCGCGGGCCGTCCTTCAGGCAATGCTCGATGGCGCGCAGAATGGCGTCGTGCGCCTCCTGGCTGCCCAGGAACTGCAGCATCAGCGCCCCCGACCAGATCATGGCTATCGGGTTGGCGATGCCCTGCCCGTAGATGTCGGGCGCCGAGCCATGCACCGGCTCGAACAAGGAGGGGAAGGCGCGTTCCGGGTTCAGGTTGGCCGACGGGGCGATGCCGATCGTGCCCGCGCAGGCCGGGCCCAGGTCCGACAAAATGTCGCCGAACAGGTTGGACGCCACCACCACGTCAAAGCGCTGCGGTTGCAGCACGAAGCGCGCCGCCAGGATGTCGATGTGCTGCTTGTCCGTCTTGACGTCCGGATAGTGGCGCGCCATGGCGTCCGCGCGCTCATCCCACCAGGGCATGCTGATGGCGATGCCGTTGCTCTTGGTCGCCACGGTCAGCGCCTTGCGCTCGCGGCGGTTGGCCAGCTCGAACGCGAACCGCATGACACGGTCGGTGCCGTGGCGCGTGAATACCGATTCCTGGATGACGATCTCGCGATCGGTATCGGCAAAGAGCCGTCCGCCCAGATTGGTGTATTCGCCCTCGGTGTTCTCGCGGACGATGAAGAAGTCGATATCGCCCGCGCGGCGGCCGGCCAGCGGGCACGGCACGCCGTCGAACAGCCGCACGTGGCGCAGGTTGATGTACTGGTCGAATTCGCGGCGGAACTTCAGCAGCGAGCCCCACAGCGACACGTGGTCGGGCACCGTGGCCGGCCAGCCGACCGCGCCGAAGAAGATGGCGTCATAGCCTTGAAGCTGGTCCTTCCAGTCGGGCGGCATCATGTCGCCATGGCGCGCGTAGTACTCGCAATTGGCCCAGGGAAAGGTGTCGATCTGCAGCGACAGCCCATAGCGCTTGGCCGCGGCGTTCACGGCGCGCAGGCCCTCGGGCATCACTTCGTTGCCGATACCGTCGCCGGCGATGGCCGCGATCTTGAAAACTTGAGACATGATTGCCTAACCGGTGAGTGAGAAACAGGATCGGACCGATGGTATGCGCCACACTGTCCCATCTACAATGACCCACACCGTGAATTGAATATGCACGAATCATGAATAATGATCTCCCGCCTGCCGACCTGCGCGTGTTCTGCGCCGTGGTGCGCGCCTCGAGCTTTTCCAAAGCCGCCGAGGGCCTGGGCATGTCGCCCGCCTACGTCACCAAGCGCATCCGGCTGCTTGAAGAACAGCTGGGCACCGTGCTGTTTCACCGCACCACGCGGCGAGTCGTCGTCAGCGAGGCGGGAGAACGGGCTTACCACTGGGCCCAGCGCATCCTTGACGACGTGGACCATCTGGTCGAGGAGGTCGGCGTCACCCGGCACGAGCCGCGCGGCCTGCTGCGCATATGCAGCAGTTTCGGGTTCGGGCGGCGGGTGGTCGCGCCGGCGCTGTCCGCCTTCGCGGCCCGGTACCCGGCGGTGCAGGTGCGCTTTGAAGTCTTTGACCGGCTGGTCGACGTCGCGGCCGAGGGCTACGACCTGGACGTGCGCGTGGGCGACGACATCGCGCCCCATGTGATCGCGCGCAAGATCGCCAGCAATCACCGCGTGCTGTGCGCCGCGCCTTCCTACCTGGAAGCGCGCGGCACGCCCCGCACGCTGGCCGAGCTGGCCGCGCACGATTGCCTGGTCATCAAGGAGCGCGACCATCCCTTCGGCGTCTGGCGCATGCGGCGCGCAGGCCAGGAGCACACCGTCAAGGTGCTCGGCCCGCTGTCGGCCAACAACGGCGAAATGGTGGTGCAATGGGCGGTGGACGGCCGCGGCATCATCCTGCGCTCGGCCTGGGACGTGGGGCCGCTGATCGCCGAAGGCAAGCTGGTGCAGGTGCTGTCGCAATACCGCCAGGAAGCCAACATCTGGGCCGTGTATCCCTCGCGCCTGAATTCCTCGGCCAAGGTGCGCGTGTTCGTGGAGTTCCTGGAGTCCTACCTGGCCGCCTCGGCCCCTCCCGTCCAGGGCCTGTAGGCACCGGAACTGAAGGAGGAAGTCCCGGACCGTTTGCTGTTAGTCTTGCCCCAGCCGCGTGGTTCTCCCACGCCCCTCTCAACGATCAAGCGAAAACCATCATGACCAGCTCCATGTACAACGCCTCCGTGCCCGTCCTCAAGCAAATGCTGTCCGCCTTGTCCGACGTGCTCAAGAAGGCCGAAGACCACGCCACCGCCAAGAACATTGACCCGAATGCCTACCTGGGCGCCCGCCTGTACCCGGACATGTTCCCGCTGACCCGCCAGGTGCAGATCGCCACGGATTTCGCCAAGGGCATCGCATCGCGTCTGGCGGGCGCGGAAGTGCCGTCGTGGGAAAACACCGAAACCACGTTTGCCGACCTGCAGGCCCTGATCGCCAAGACCCTGGCGCATGTCGGCTCCTTCACCCCGGAACAGTTCGAGCAGAGCGAAGCGCTTGAAATCGTGCTGCGCCCGGGCACGCCGAAGGAAAAGAAGCTGTCGGGAAGCGCCTACCTCCTGCACTACGGCCTGCCGCAGTTCTTCTTCCACGTGACCACCTCCTACGCGATCCTGCGTCACAACGGCATCGAAGTCGGCAAGCGCGACTACATGGGTGCCTACTGATGGCTTAGTCCGTTGACGACGCCCACGCGCTGAATTAAGTTCCCAACACGCGCAGCACCTCACTGCCAGGGCAAGCAGCACTCCCATGCGGCAGGACACGACGACCTCGTTAGCTGGGAGCTAAAAATGGTGACATCGACAACCGTCCTGGTGGTGGGCGCCGGCCCGGCCGGCCTGCTTACCGCGGCGGAACTTCAGCGCCGCAACGTCGATTGCCTGCTGATCGACGCGCATGAACGCCCCCTGGATTGGGACCGCGCGACCGTGGTGCATCCCCGGTCCCTGGAAATACTGGATACGCTCGGAATCCTGGAGCCGCTGCTGGCGGCGGGCGTCAAGCAGCGGCAGGCCCGCATCCACGCGGGCGGCAGCGTGCTTGGCGTCATCGACCTGGCGCTGAGCGGCAGCCGCTATCCCTTCAACATCGGCATCTCGGAAGAAGTCACCGAGACCGTGCTCGCCGAGCATCTCGCCCGGCTGGGCGGCCAGGTCACCCGCGCGACCAAGCTCGTCGGCCTGGAAGAGCGCGAGGACGGCGTACTGGCCACGATCGAACACGATGGCGTCCTGTCCCGCGTCCTGGCGCAATGGGTGGTCGGATGCGACGGCCACCACAGCACGGTCCGCATGCTTACCGGCATCGAGCAGGACGGGCACGACATCAACCAGCCTTGGGCCGTGTTCGATGCGGGCATCAGCGGATGGCCCCATTCGTTCGAGGCGAACTATGCCTATCTGGACCAGATACCGGTCATTCTGACCGCCTTGCCGGACGAGCGCTGGCGCGTGTATCTGCGGCCGAGTTCGCCGGAGTCCGACCTGGTCGCGGATGCCTTGTCCACGCTGCGGCGCTATCTGCCTGACGCGGGTTTTGAAGACGTCTCCCATCCCGCCCGCTTCGACTGCCACACGAAAATCGCGCAGCGCTTCCGCGCCGGCCGTATCCTGCTTGCCGGAGACGCCGCGCACACCTGCAGCCCCGCGCAGGGCCATGGCATGAATACCGGGCTGCAGGACGCCTTCAATCTGGGCTGGAAGCTCGCCCTGGTCTGCCAGGGCCATTGCTCGGCGGCACTGCTGGACAGCTATCACGCGGAGCGGCGCCCGGCCGCGGACCATGTGATGGCATCGGGCGACGCCGCCGAGAATGCGCAGATGGTCACGGATCGGGCGCAGCGCCGCGAGCGCGACGCGGCAATCCGCGCCGCCTTCGGCGACCCGGAGTCTCGGCATCGCGAAGCCGTCTCCGAAGCCGAACTCGATATCGACTATTCCGGCTCTCCCATCGTGATGGGCGACAGGCACCCCGCAATCTGGCCGGGTCAACGCCTGCCGGATCACATCGACATCCATTTTGCCGCGGGCGGCATGGGCAAGCTGCATGACTGCGCCAAGCGCCGCGGTCACACGGCCCTGCTCATCGGCGGTCCGGCCACGCCACAGCAGACGCTTGCGCAGGTTCGCCGCGACATGGAGCCGCTTTCCGACGGCGCCATCATCGAACAGGTCGTCGCCATCACGGCAAACGCCGGCGTGCCGGATGTTGACGCCTATCTGGCGCCCGCCACGGCCGACATGCTGGGCGTGAGCGGCGTCGTGCTGCTCGTGGTCCGCGCCGATGGCCATGTCGGCCTGCGGGCGGAACAGCGGCACGCCGAGACCTTGTCGGCATATGTCGAGCTGCTACGCTCGAATCAGGGCTGAACCGTCACCTGCCAAGGGTTATCCCCTATAACAATCCTGTCGATCCCGCGGTCGCCCGTTCGTCGTAGTCATACACCCACCCTTATAGAAAGGCGGACACACCATGACCACCGGAACCGTTCGACACTACCGCGTCCTGCGCGCGCCCCCCGAGCGCGTCTATCGCGCCTTCCTTGAAGCAGACGCCATCGCCAAGTGGCTTCCCCCCTATGGATACACCTGCCAGGTTCACCAGTTGGACGCCAAGGTCGGCGGCAACCACAGAATGTCCTTCCGCAATTTCGGCACCGGCCACGACGAGCATTTTGGCGGCGAATACCTGGAACTCGTGCCTTCCGAGAAAATCCGCTACACGGACAGCTTCGACGATCCCAATCTGCCTGGCCAGATGACGACCACCATTTCCCTGCGGCAGGTCTCCTGCGGCACCGAACTGGTGATCGTGCAAGAGGGCGTGCCCGAGGTCATCCCCGTGGAGATGTGCTATCTGGGCTGGCAGGAATCGCTGCTGCAGCTGGCAAGACTGGTCGAGGCCGACATTCCCGACTGACGCGCAACGCCGTGCCGGCAGGCGGTCGGCGCCCGCCTGCTTGGCGGATCGAGGAAACGGGAGCGGGTCGGATAAACCGAAACGTTTTTTCATGGTTTGACACCATGTTCCGTGGCGCGGAGCGGCCGCAGCCGCCAAAATGCGATCCGGCCATGAATACATGAAAGCGGCGACCATTCGCCGCCCGCCTCGCCGATAAAGGAATAACTGTGACGAAAGTGTCCGCCTTGCTGCTCTCCGCTGTCCTGCCCGTCGCGGCACTCGCGCAACCCGTGACGGAGCCATTGAAGCTCAATGCGGACAACAAGCTGTTCTGCAACGCCCAGACCGACTGGTGCGTCGGCATCAAGACGGACGGCACCTTCGAGACGAACGGCCCGTTCGCGACCAGCCGCACGCTGCGCACCGATAGAGCGTTCTGGGACTCGCCCGAAATTCCGGATTTCAAGCAATTTTCGGTATGGCCTGAACTCATCCGCTTGAGCGAGGAACGCGCGCTGGTCGGCGTGATCGGCCCAGAGCAGCCCGACTTCAAGGCGGAGACCTCGTTCTCGGGCGGAGGCTTCACGCGCAGGGACCTGTATCTATACGATGTCAGCCTGGGCGAGCCGACCAGCGGCAATCTGGTGTTCGTCATGCCGTACACCGCCGACGCGTCGATCCGGGCCTGCTTCAACGACTCCGACCAGAAAAAACGCGCCGGCCAATGCAGCGACGTCTACAGCTTCAAGGCAGCGCTGAAGGCCTTGCCGGGCAAGGAATATCCGGACCTGCAGGTCACGACCAAAGCGACGCGCTCTCCCGCCGGGGTCAGCCGCCATGCCGACTCCAGCGCGATGCCCGCGTTGACCAAGGACCAGCTGACGCCCCAGGCAGACAAGCAGTGCAGCTACACGGTCACCTACAAGTGGCAAGCCCAGGGCTCGGTCTATGAGCCGGCGTCGCCGCTGCCGGATTGCGCCGAATTCCTGCAGGCCTCGCCGCGATCCAAGCCATAAACCCTGCGACCACCGCCAGCCGCCGGCAAGCGGCTGTGCGGTCCACTCAAAATGGCTCGTCCATTTGAACAAAATCGGACTCTTGTGCGCCCAGTCCCTGAAGCAATTGCACGGTCTTCGGTTCGGCCACCATAAGGCCCAGCAGGCTGCCGTCCTTGGGCGCCTGGGCGGCAAGCCACGCCTTTGCCGCTACGCCCAGCCGTGCGCCCAGCGAGTCAATGTCCTTCGGATTCAGTTCCCCTAGCTGTTTCTGCACCGCTGCGCGCTCCGCGTCCGACAGCTCGAAGTATGCGTTTTGCGTTTTGTCCGCTCCCCAGGAGACCGGGGTGTCGCCATTGAAGAACAAGCGGGTGTCGTCCATGCGCCTGCTGAAATACGGCACGTCGTGGTCGCGGTACGCCGCGAGCATCAGGTCCATCATGACGCCGTCGCGCTGGTCGCTTCCTTTCTGGTCCAGGCCGGACACATGTGCAGTGGTCGCAGACTGCAGATTGAGCTTTATTCCCCCGCGCAAATCCGTTCCCAGTGCCGCGGTTTGCACCTCCTCCGTCGTCTTCGCGTGGTAGGAAGCGTCGAAGAATTCCGACAAAAGAGAGCGTTGATTGGTCGTATTGATCGGGTGCACACGCACATGCAGCTTCGCGGCGTCATCGAGGAATTCGCCGTAGTCGGCCAGGCGGTTCGCTGATGAAATCAGCCCTTCCTTCACTCCCCGGGCGAAATCTCCGGAATATCGAAGGTTGAGCGTCTCCCGGTACTTCTGCTCTCCTTCTTCCGTCATGCGAGTCCGTTGGGGCGGAGCGAGCGCGCCATGCGTATCCAGCAATTGACCGTTCTCCTGGACCACCAGCAGGCTCTCGGTCACATCATCCTGCCGGCGAAGCTGCTGGAAAATTCCGTCCGCATCGATGTAGTATCCCGGCTTCAGGCCATTTGAATCCACGCCCTTCGTCACCCCCATGGTCATGCCCATGGCGTCCATCAGTTCCCCGAACTTCACTCCCAGCTCAGCGCTGTCGGTTTGCCCCATCAAGTCGGCCAGCTTGCCGTGGATGGACGGCGTCAGCGCGAATTCCAGATCGCTGAAATAGGGTTTCCGTCCGCTCACCATGATGTTCTCGTGGTGCAAGTCCGCCGCGCCGGCCAGCATCATCGCGGCGGCGCCGCGTCCCAACAGTTCGTAATAATCCTTGGCCTCGGCGCCATTTGCCAGGAACTGGTCCGGGCTGCCGTTGGGCAGAAACTCCACATAGCCGTAATGTCCGCTCTCGTTCGCGTCGGCCGGCCACTGGTCGTGACCGGGCAGCGGCTCGTGCGCGCCATCCTGCAGCGGAAGAAACTTGTAAGTCAGCTCCGTGGCCCCGGCGATCTCCATCATGCTGGGGCGGCCGTTGGCCAGGCCGGCGCCGGACAATGCCTCGTCGATCCTGACGTCGCGCGGCTTGTATACGACTTTCTGATCATTGCCAAAATCGAGAATGACCACACGGTTCCCGCCTTTGTGGGGATCGCTGCTGGTGATGGTCAGACCCTGCAGGCCGGCGGAGACATTCGCGCCGCCGAAAAAAACTCCGGAAACGCGGCCCAGATCCCCGCCCAGCCGGCTCAGCAGCGTCGTCACGTTGCGAGTGAAGGCAGTCTTCTCGGCGTCCAGCTGGGTGCGCAATCCCGGCACGACTGCGCACAGATCGTCCAAGCCATTGACGAGACAATTCAGGACCGGCTGGACCGACACCCCTTTCAAGGGATCGTCCCGGCCCTGCTCCACCCCCTGCAGCTTGTAACTGATCAGCGCGCGGGACACGCACTCTTCCAGCCGCGCGCCAAGCTGGCGTCCCAGGTCGGGCAGCAACGCGGCACCGGGCGTTGCATCGAATTTCGCCACCAGGTTGTGGAGACCGCCAAGTGTTTGCCGCAGTTCACGAGCCAGGAGCTTGCCATGCGGCCCCTCGGGCAATTTCACGGCGTCCATCACGGCATTGAGCGTCTCTTCAGATACGGCCGCGACGGGAGGAGATTGCGCTGCGTCGCGGGCCGCCATCCGGGCATCACGGCCGGCGTCGCTGATGAGGTTCGTGATCCGGCTGGCGGTCAGCGGCTCCGCTGGATTCAGGCTGGCGCCCGCGCCGCTGCCGGCACCCCCGTAGTGCGCGCCCAGCGCACCCTGGAACGCATTGACGGCGTCACGGTTGTCTTGCACCACCTTTCCCGCCGCGGACTGCGTGATGAATCCGCTGAACATCCAGGTAATCAGCCCGCCCAGGGTGTTCTGGCTGTCATTCTTGAGTTGGCCGCCGTCGACGACGACACGGTCCGCGTCGGGATTGGCGCGAGCAAAGCTGGCGAAGGAACCGAGTCCGATGGTCATGTCCGCCTCCTAGACCTGCAACCAGGAATCCGCGGACGCCGTACTGACCGCGTCGGGCTCCGCCCCCTTGGCGAAGGCGTCGATCCAATGCCTGGCCACTTCGACGAACTCTCCGACCCAGCTTGCCAGCGCGGCCCCGCTCAGGGCCGCCAGCGGCCTGTGCGACGAGATGACTGCCGTATCCGACGCAGGCGCCATGCCGAACATGTAAGCGCCGCCACCCGCCCCGTTGGCCCTCAGCATGCGAACCTGCCAGGTGCCCCGGTGTTCCGCGGGCGGCGCGCCCAGGGGCGCAAAAATGACCAGCCCGTCCCTGCCGGGGTCCTGGCCTATGTTCACAGGCACGGCCCCGTCGACCAGAAAGCTGCAGATCCCGCGCTCATCGGTGGGCATTTCGGCCTGCCCGATCACCGCCGCGAACTCATCGAGCAACTCGGCAAACCTTTCGGACGTGAACATACGCAGGCTCCTTCAGTGCGGAATAAGGGGGAACTCCGCCATGTGAGTAACCTGCGAGGGCGCCATGGTTCCACGCCAGGAGTGGCTGGCGCGCATTTTTTTGCGTGGCCGCCTGCCCGGCCCTGCCGGGCCTGTGCCTGTCCAGGGCCTGTTAACCCTAGTCCGCGTAACCTGGGTTGCGGCGGTCCAGCCGACGCAGCAGTCCCGGCCAGGCCAGCGCGGCCTTGTGCGCCCGGTCGGCTGGCGACTCCACCGCGGCGCGCTCCAGGATCTCGGGCGGGATGTAGGTCAGTTCCCCTCCCGCCTGCGCCCGCACCTGCACCATGCAGGCCGCTTCGAGCCTGTGCATGGCCTGGAATGCCTCGGCCATGGTCTGGCCCACGGTCAGCAGACCATGGTTGCGCAGGATCAGGTAATTGTTGCTGCCCAGGTCCCGCACCAGCCGCGGCTGTTCTTCGGGATTGAGCGCCAGGCCTTCGTAGTCGTGATAGCTGAGCGAGCGCAGCGCAATGAACGCAAACTGCGACAGCGGCAACAGGCCCGCCTTCTGCGCCGACACCGCCACCCCATTGATGGAGTGCGTGTGCAGCACGCACATCGCGTCCTTGCGGGCGGCGTGGATACAGCTATGAATGGTGAAGCCAGCCGGATTGATGTCGTACTCCGACTCCATCACCTTGTTTCCGGCCAGATCGATCTTGACCAGGCTGGATGCCGTGATTTCGTCGAACATCATGCCGTAGGGATTGATCAGGAAATGCTCGGTGCCCGGCACCTTGGCCGTGATGTGCGTGAAGATCAGATCGTCCCAGCCAAACAGCGCCACCAGCCGATACAGCGCCGCCAGGTCCGTGCGGACCTGCCATTCCGTTGCGCTGACTTGTTCGCGCACGCTGGCGCCTTGCTTGCTTACCGTGTCCATCTCGTCTCCACCTTTTGCTATGCGCCCGCAGCCACAGTGCCGCTGGCCTGCCTTGCACTTTATCCCTTTCATGCGGGCACGGCACGGCGGGAAAGACCTGCGTCCGTCTGGTGAAACATACCCAGACCGATTAATCTGTCGGCCTGAATCAGGAGGCTCCGCAATGTCGCTCGCGCTATACGGTCATCCCTTTTCTTCGTACACCCAGAAGGTCCTGATCGCGCTTTATGAAAACGGCACGCCGTTCGAGTTCCGGTGCATCGGGCCGGATACGCCGCAGCATGCGACGGAATGGCTGCGTCGTTGGCCGCTACACAAGTTCCCGCTGCTGGTGGACGACGCGCGCGACGTCGCCGAAACCAGCATCATCGTCGAATACCTGCAACTTGCGCACCCCGGGCCGGTACGCCTTCTGCCCGCCGATCCGATGGCCGCGCTGGACGTCCGCTTTCTCGACCGGTTCTTCGACCTGCATGTCATGAACTGGATACAGCACGCGGTGAACGGCGCGCTATCGGGCGACCCCGCCAAACGCAAGGAAGGACTGGCGCTTGCCGTGGAGAAACTGGAACTCGCCTACGCCTGGCTCGAAGGGCAGCTTGCCGGCAGGACCTGGGCCGCGGGCGCGGACTTCACCCTGGCGGACTGCGCGGCCGCCCCCTCGCTGTTCTACGCGGACTGGACGCACCGGATTTCCGAGGCCTTCCCCCAGTTGCGGGCCTATCGCGCACGCTTGCTGGCGCGCCCGTCCTTCGCCCGGGCAGTGGAGGAAGCCCGGCCTTTCCGGCCGCTCTTTCCCCTGGGAGCGCCTGACCGCGACTGAAGGAACGCGCATCCCCGCGTCAACATGCGAGAATCCACACCACCCCCTCCGGATGAGGATGTCCCCAGTGCCGCAAACCCTGCATCGACACCTGCCTTCATTTTTCCGGTCGCACCTGGAGTCCCTCTCCGGCGTTGGCCTCATGCTCGGCACGCTGTTCTTCGCCGCAGCGCTCACGCCTACACTCATTCCCCGCACCCATATCACCCAGGGCGTTCTCGCCGGGACCTGTTTTGCGGCGGGCTATGGCTTGGGCGTGCTGTGGCACTGGCTGTGGGCCTACATGGAACTGCCGGAACCCAGGGCGCGCGCGGGACGGATCATCAACGCCATCATCGGCGTGCTCTGCCTGTCCGTGGCGGTCCTGTTCCTGTGGCGCACGGCGGAATGGCAAAACACGATCCGGGCCTTGATGGAGATGGAGCCCGTGACCAGCGCGCACCCCTTCAAGGTCAGCGCGATCGCCCTGCTGACGTTCGCCGCGCTGCTGGCGCTGGCCCGGCTGTTCAAGCTGGTCGCACGGTTCCTTGCCGCGCAGGTGCGCCGCGTGGTGCCCCGGCGCGTGGCCAACGTGACGGGCGCGGTGATCGCGATCCTGATCTTCTGGCTGCTGGCCACCGACGTATTCTTCCGCGGGGCGCTGCACGTGCTGGACGCCTCGTTCCGAGAATTCGACGCGCTGCTCGAGCCCGAGCGCCCGCAGCCCACCGCCGCGCTGAAGACGGGCGGCCCCCAATCCCTCATCCAATGGAATGAACTCGGCCGGGCGGGCCGGGAGTTCATCGCCGCAGGGCCCAACGCCAGCGAGATCAAGGCGCAATCGGGGCGCGAGGCCATGGAGCCCATCAGGGTGTACGTCGGCCTGCGCGGGGCTGCCACGCCCCAGGCCCGGGCCCGGCTGGCGCTGGAAGAGATGAAGCGCGTGGGCGCCTTCGAGCGCTCCGTCCTCGTGGTGGTCACCCCCACGGGCACGGGCTGGATAGACCCCGCGGCCATGGATTCGCTGGAATACCTGCAACATGGCGACGTCGCCAGCGTGGCGATGCAGTATTCCTATCTGTCCAGCCCGCTGTCGCTGCTGGCCCAGCCGGAATATGGCGCGGAGGCGGCGCGCGCCCTTTTCCTGGCGGTCTACGAATACTGGACCGCCCTGCCCAAGGACAAGCGGCCCAGGCTGTACCTGCACGGTCTGAGCCTGGGCGCGATGAACTCCGCCGGATCGGCCGAGCTCTTCGAGATGATCGGCGACCCCATCCAGGGCGCGCTGTGGAGCGGCCCGCCCTTCGAAAGCCGGGTCTGGCGCACGATCACCGACGCCCGCAACCCGGGTTCACCCGCCTGGCTGCCGGAACTGCGCGACGGCGCCTTCGTGCGGTTCATGAACCAGCAAGGCTCGCCCGTGCCCGCGGACGCGCCATGGGGCCCGATGCGCGTCATCTACCTGCAGTACGCAAGCGACCCCGTCACGTTCTTCGACTACCGCGACCTGTACCGCCGCCCCGCCTGGATGAACCCGCCCATGGGTCCGGACGTGTCGCCCGAGTTGCGCTGGTACCCCGTGGTCACCATGTTGCAGCTTGCGCTGGACATGGCCGTGGGCACCAACACGCCCATGGGCTATGGCCACGTGTATGCGCCTCAGCACTATGTGGACGCCTGGGTCGAGGTCACCAACGTGCGCGACTGGTCGCCCGAGGCCCTCGCCGGCTTGAAGACATATCTGCTGGAAAGGGCCCGCGCGGCGATGGAAGACGAGCAAGGCAGCGAAGGCGCCTACGAGGGGCGCGGGGGCTAAGCCCCCCCCCGACAGGGCCCGGCGTATCCCTCCCGTGTCGCGGGCCCTGTCCAAGCCGGAACCATCACCAGAAATGAACCCAGCCCCCCAAGACCGCCTCACATCCTATTTCTGGAGCGGCGACGCCATCCGCAGCCGCAGCGTGAGCGGCGTCGTGCTGACAGGTCATCTGGACGTGCCAGCCCCGCCCGCCCGCCTGTTGGCCGATTGGGAGCGGGAGATCAAGACTCGATTATTCCTGGAGCCCGGAGACGTCGAGCAGATGCCCCTGGCGCGCACGCGCGGGCGCTGGCCTGAATTCGATCTCTGCCTGCAGGCCATGCGCGCCTGGATGCATACGCTAGGGCTGCATGACGCGCTTGCCTCCAGCGATGTCGATCTCATGGCGTGCCGCGGCGCCCGGTATCACCATGACGGCGCGCAGTACGGCGGGGCCGCGTTCTGCAACCTGTTCCTCAGCGAGGACAAGGGCCTGGACGTGCACTTTCCCGTCACGGGCCATCGCATCCCCCTGACCCGGGGCACCGCCATGGTCTTCGATACCTGCCAGCCGCACGCCGTCATTCCGCGCGGCGGCAGCGGCTTTCATGAGGCCGACTTCGCGTCCGGGCTGGATCTCACGCAACTGTTCCTGACCTGGGAGCTTCCCATCGAAACGGCCTGCGTCGCGCAGGCGCTTGGGATCGCCTTCGACGTGGAGCCTGCCACGGCGTCGCGACTGGATGAAGAGCAGGTCCGGGTAAACGGCTCACGCGCCATCCTCAGCGCGGAGTGCGGACGGTGGGAGCGCGCCTCCTGACCGAAGGCGGCCGACGCCAGCGGGTCCGGTTTCACCAGAGTGCCGAAGCCGCATTGGGCGTTCGTCCGACGAAACCCGTATCCATCTAAAAAAGCGATACACACGACCCACTTTTTATCGCTTTGAATTGCCATTCCGCCCGCGTACATTCGCCACACAATGCCGCTATATCTCTACGCGCCTGCATCCTTGCTTGCGCCACCAAAGCGAACAAACCGGCACCAAGGAGACAAGAAAAATGGGCGGAATCAATCCACCGCAGGATGATCGGCTTGCAGGCAGGCGGCGCACGCTGCAAGGACTGGGCTCATTGCTGGGCCTCGCCATTTCCCCTGCCCTGGTTCGTACGGCGGCCGCGACGCCCGCAGCCTGGGTTCCGGAAAAACCGATAACAATCCTGGTCGGCTTTGCCGCGGGGGGGTCCGCCGACCAGATTGCCCGCAATCTGGCGTCAGCGGCCAGGCATAAATCGCCAGTGCCAGTGGTAGTCATGAATAAACCCGGCGCCGCAGGCGCGGTGGCTGCGCAAACCGTCGCGCAGACAGCCCCCGACGGCTATACGCTATTCGTGGGCGGCGGCAGCGAGACCACTTCGCTCGGCAATCACCAACAATTGAGCTACGACCCGCGCAGTTCCTTTCGAGCCATCATCAAAGTGGCCCGCCTGCCCAGCGTCCTCGTTGTCCGCGCGGATTCCCCCTACCCCGACATGCGCGCCTTGCTCGCCGCGGCCAAGGCGGCGCCCGAGAAGCTATCGTACGGCTCGACGGGACATGGCGGAATCTTCCACTCCACCGCCTTGATATTGGAGAAGATCAGCGCCATCAGGCTTCTGCACGTACCGTACAAGGGCGCTGCGGAATCAATGGCGGCGCTGGCGGGCGGCCAGATCGACATGGCCTTCGGCGCGCCGGAAGAGGTACAGGGACTGGTGGCCGGGGGACGGCTGCGCCCGATCGCGATCTTCTCGAACTCAAGGGTCGAGGCCTACCCCGATGTCCCCACCATGACCGAACTGGGCTATCCGGTAGCGGTGGACAACATGAAGGGGCTGCTCGCGCCGAAGGGACTACCCGACAACGCCTACCAATGGCTGTTCGAGACGTTCCACGACGCGATGCAGTCGCCGGAGTTCCTGCAGTACGCGAAGTCTTCCGGCCTGAGCATCTCATATGCGGACGGGCCGGCATTCCAACGCGAGATCAACGACAGCTTCGAAGCGATCAAGAAGGCGATTCAACAATGAGCGAACACGCAAGCGCGATCAAGGACGCGCCCACGCCAGTGGGTTTTGTCGGATTGGGCGTAATGGGGTTGGGCATGGCCGGCTGCCTGTTGCGCAAAGGGTTCCCGCTGAGCGTGCACAACCTGCATCCTGAACGGACCGCGGCGCTGTGCGCGGCCGGGGCATTCGCCGGCACGCTTGCCCAGGTGGGAGAGCGCAGCCGTATCGTGGTGCTGAGCCTGCCCGACACCGCGGCGGTCGACGACGTGCTCTTTGGGTCGGCGGGACTGGCTTCCACCCTGCCTGCGGGGTCCTGCGTGATCGACACCAGTACCATTTCTGCCGACGCCACGCGACGCATCGCCAAGCGCCTTGGTGACCAGGGAATTGCCTTTCTTGACGCCCCCGTCAGCGGCGGGCAACAAGGCGCCGCCGACGGCACACTGAGCTGCATGGTCGGCGGCGATTTCCAGGCCTTTCAGACCTGCGCCGGCGTCTTGGCGGCTTTTACCTCACGCGCTATCTACATGGGCGCCTCGGGCACGGGCCAAGTCACCAAATCCTGCAATCAGATCGCAGTCTCGGCAGCCTTGCTGGGGGTTGCGGAAGCCTTGGCGCTGGCCACGCGGCAAGGGGTCGATCCGGCCCAGGTCCGGGAGGTGCTCCTCGGCGGCGCGGCACAAAGCTTCTCCCTGGAAAAGCATGGCCCGAGAATCATCGCGGGCAACTTTCAGCCCGGCTTTCGTGCAACGCTGATGCGCAAGGATCTGAGGCTGGCGCTGGATAGCGGACGCGAAGGCGGCGTCTTCATGCCGGTCGCGGGCATGGCGGCCCAGCTGCTGGACATCCTGTGCAATCGGGATGAAGGCGACCTGGACTGGTGCGCACTCGGCGGCCTGGTCTCGGAGCTGTCCGGCGCGGCGAACAACAGGGCCTAGAGCATACGATTGGGCAGGTCGAAATCGGCAACCTCGCTGACCAGTTGCCTCATCTGGCGCACCAGCGGCCGGATATCGTCGCGCCGCGCCTGAAACGAGTATGACAAGGGCGGCAGGGGCGGCCGGCTCTCCATGACGACCACGTCGCCACGCGCCGACAGTTGCTTCACCCATGCCTCCGGCAGGAAGCTGATGCCGACGCCGGCGACGACCATGCCGGCGATGGCCGCCAGGTTGTTGCATTCGAGCCGGCGGTCCACCGCCAGTTCGTTGCTGACCAGCCAGTTGTCAAACTCGCGGGCGGACCCGGCATCACTGGGCATGGTGATAACCGCCACTTGAGAGAACAGGTCGGAAGAAATCAAGCGGCGGTTGCCCACCAGCACCGGCGCCGCGCCCCATACAAAATTCACGTCCCGTATTGCATGGCTGGTGATTGCGCCACGCCTGGAAGTGCCGGCGACAACGGCAAAATCCAGTTCGCCGCTTTCCACCTTTTCTTCCAGCACCCGCCCCATGTCGATACGGGGCTCCAGCACCAGTTCCGGGTAGAGCTGACGCGCGCGGGCGACGAACTGCGGCAACCAGCTCAGCGCGGCGAGTTCGCCCATGCCAAAGCGGCACACCCCTTTTACGAGAGGCGTATCGGCCATCGATTCCCTGACCTCGTCAACGGTGCACAACAGCTTGCGGGCCAAAGGCAGGAACGTCTGACCCGCGGTGGTCAGGCTGGCGCGATGACCGGAGCGATCGAACAGCGGCTTGCCCAACTGCGCTTCCAGCTCGGCCAATCGTTTGGATAGAGACGACTGCGACAGATGGAGCCGCTCCGCCGCCAACGAAAAACTGGCCAGCGTGGCGGCCCAGTAAAACGCTTCTATCTGTTTGAAGGTCATTTCATCGCTTTTGGCGATCAATAATCAGCGCAATATATCACTTTATTGATCCCAAACGAGTCCCTAAAGTTAGGCCCTCAACATGCCTCAGCACCAGGAGATTCGCCATGCAGCCCGGGTTCCGCATCCTTCCGCACGTCAGCACCGATCCGAAGCTGATCGCCTTGTTCGCGGACATTCCCGCATCCATCGTCAGCGACAACATGAACCGGGTGACCGGCACTTGGGGGTTGCACCCGTACCATCGCCCGAACGTGTCCCTGCTCGGCCCCGCGTTGACGGTAAGGGTGCGTAGCGGCGACAACCTGATGATCCACAAGGCCCTGCAGATGGGGCGGCCCGGCGACGTGCTGGTGGTTGACGGCGACGGCTGTCTCGACCGCGGACTGGTCGGAGAAATCATGAAGCGCGTGGCGCAGAAGCGCCAGTTCGCCGGGCTGGTCATTGATGGCGCCGTTCGCGACATCGCCGCCTACCGCAACGACGATTTCCCTTGTTATGCACGCGGCGTGTGCCATCGCGGCCCGTTCAAGGAAGGCCCCGGCGAGATCAACATTCCCGTATCGATCAGCGGGGTGGTTGTGCATCCGGGCGACATTGTGATCGGTGACGATGACGGCGTGGTGTTCGTGCGACCGGAAGACGCTCCCGCGCTGGCCGAAGCGTCGCGCAAGAAGATGGCGGCCGAGGCTGCAACGTTTGCAGCGATCGCGAATGGCACGTACGACGAGACCTGGATCGACGCCTCGCTGCGCGCCCGCAACGTCCTGCCCGCCAGCGCATCGTGAACCGCAAGCTCCATCGCGTTCTGTCACTGGACGACTTCGAGCGCGCCGCGCGCCAGCACCTGCCAAAGCCGATATTCGGCTACATCGCAGGCGCCGTGGAAAACGGCACGACTCTGCGTGAGAACCGAAGTGTTTTCGACGAAATCGGCTTTATCCCGCGCAATGTCACCGACGTATCGCAACGCAGCACCGCATTGAGCCTGTTCGGGCACGAATATTCCGCACCGTTCGGCATTGCTCCGATGGGCATCAGCGCGCTTTCGGCGTACCGGGGCGACCTTGTGCAGGCCGGTGCGGCGCGCGCGGCGAATGTGCCGATGATGATGAGCGGCTCTTCTCTGATCCGGATGGAAGAGATCGCCGAGCGATGCCCGGAAACCTGGTTCCAGGCATATCTTCCCGGAGAGCCCGCGCGCATTTCGGCACTGATAAGCCGCGTCGCCGATTCCGGATTCAAGACGCTGGTCGTCACCGTGGACTCGCAAATCCTCGCAAATCGCGAGCACAATATCCGCGCGGGGTTCTCAACACCATTGCGTCCATCCTTGAGTCTGCTCTGGGAGGGCGTCACCCATCCCCGATGGTTGATCGGCACGGCATTGCGCACGCTGCTGCGCCATGGCATGCCCCATTTTGAAAACAATTACGCTCAACGGGGCGCCCCTATCCTGGCCCGCAACGTAGCCCGCGATTTCGGAGGCCGCGACCATCTGACGTGGTCGCATGTCCATCAGGTACGCCAGCAATGGCGCGGCCGGCTGATCATAAAAGGCGTGATGTGCGCAGAGGACGCACTGCTGGCCCGCGACAATGGCGCGGATGGCATCGTGGTCTCGAATCATGGCGGCCGCCAGCTCGACAGCACGGTATCGCCTTTGCGCGTGCTGCCCGGCATAGTCGCGGCGGTCAACGGCGCCATGCCCGTGATGATAGACAGCGGCTTCCGGCGCGGCACCGATGTACTGAAGGCCCTGGCATTGGGCGCGGCGTTCGTGTTCATTGGCCGCCCATTCAACTATGCGGCAGCGATTGCCGGAGAGGCCGGCGTGCGGCACGCCATCGATCTGTTAAGCAGCGAAGTTCACCGCAATATGGGCATGCTGGGCTTGAACCGGCTGTGCGACATCAGTCCTGAAAAGCTGATGGCTATCGGCCCGCTGCCTTTGCCGCCTGGGACGCGCTCCATCGCCTAAACCATTCCATTGCGCCCCGTCACGCGCGGCGTGCCCGGGAATCGGACGCTTTGCCGCGCGGCTTGGCTGGCAACGCCCCGCGCGTCGTGGCGGGGCTGGACACCTCGCGCAGCGCGTCGAGCAGCGCCTGCGAGAAATGCGTGCGCGGATTGTCGCGCGGAACCAGAATGCCAAGGCGGCGAGTCAGGGGCGGATCGCCGAAGGGGAGCTTGCGGATCGACGCGGGAAACTCGTTCGTGACGCCGCGGGCGGGCACGACCGACACGCCCAGCCCGTTGGCCACCATGGCCACGACGCCGTCGAGCGAGTCGATTTCCATTGTGGATTCCACTCGCAAGCCGCGGCGCGCGATCTCGTCGTTGATGATGCGGGCAACGCGGGCAAGCCGGTTGAATCGCACATAGGGGTTGTTTTCCAGGATTTCCTGGTCGGTATCGCCGACGGCGGATTTGTGCGCGATCACCACGAACGGCTCGTCGAAAAAGGGCGTGAATTCCAGCTCGCCCCGGCAGATCTCGGGCTCGGTCACCAGCGCCACATCGATCTGGCGGTGATAGACCGCCATTTCCAGTTCATGCGTCAGACCCACCGTGAGACGGATCTCTATGCCCTGCCCTTGCTGCTGGAGCCGCTTAAGGGCCAATGGCAACAGCCCCGAGACCGACGTATGCACGGCTCCCAGCTTGAGCACGCCCCCGGCGGCTTCCCGTTTCAGGGATTCGCTCAGGCTCTCCCAATGCGCGATGAGGTCCCGCGCGCGGTGTATCAGGCTCAGTCCGCTGGCGGTCAAGACAGGCGGACGGCGGCTGCGGTCGAACAGGACGATGCCCAGCTCTTCTTCCAGCGCGGCCATCTGCATGCTGACCGCGGAGAGCGACAGGCCTATCACCTTGCCAGCCTCCCCGAAGCTGCCGCGGTCAGCGACCGCCACCAGGGTGTAGAGCGTCTTTACATCCATCTTTGTCCTTCGAGTAGTGAGGCTGCGGCTGACGCGCGACCGCGTCCCCTCCTGGCGTTTCAAGCTGCATTTTAGTCAAGCCCCGGCCTTGACCGCCTGCGTTACAGGCCGAGGAGGCGCCGGGCGTTCCCCCCCATGATCTTGCGCAGGTTTTCAGAACGGATGGGCAGAGCTTCAAACCACTGCTTGTATTCCCTGACCGGGCAGAATGGAAAGGAGCTGGCATAGAGAATCCGGTCCGCCAGGAAGCCATCGGCCGCCTTGACGTACTCCTCCCATCCCGGCATGCGCGAGAAATACATATCGGGCGAGAGGTACAGGTTGGGCCGCCGAAACGCGATATGCAGGATCTCGGTGACCCAAGGCCAGCCGCCATGCGCCACCACGACGTTCAGCTTGGGAAAGTCGGCCAGTACGCGGTCGGTGCGGATGGGGTCGGAATAGCTGAGGTCGGGGCCGGCCGTTCCGCCCACCATGAGAATGATCGGAACGCCGCGGTCTTCGCAGTGCGCATAGATGGGATAGAGCCGGCGGTCGTCCGCCAGCAGCGGGATCGGATAAGAGCCCGGCTCGATGTTGATGAGCCTGAACCCCTGTGCAAGAGCGGTGTCGATCATGTCGATGGCTTGCCGCCGGGAAGACGGGTCGATAGACGCCGCGCCGATGAATCGCCCGCCGTGGTCGTTGACCAGGGCAAGCACGTCGGCGTTCGGCACGCTGCCCAGCGTGCCGGCCAGCCGGCCGACCACCACGCCCCGCTCCACCCCGGCATCGTCCATTTCACTGAGCAACAACTCCATGGACTGGCGCTGCGCGGCGGCCGACGGTTCAAAACCGACCGAGCGGGTAAAGCCGTCGCGCCGTTCTCCGGCGGAGTACATCAAGGTATCGAGAAAGCCCGCCACGGGCGGCCTCAACCTGAAATCGATAACGGTCATTGCGGATATCCTCGTCGTCGGCGGATTGGGATGGAGCCGGCACGGCTACATCACCTCTTTCTTCCGGTTATCGGTCTCGCCATAGCGATGCAGCGCGGGCGGCTTGAGCCCGGCGTAAAGTGCTTCGATTCCTGCGTTGATCTGCTCGCCATGCCGGGCAAAGAGCGAATTCCCCTGCAGGTCGCTTTCGACAATGAACGGGCCGAACTCTTCGACGTCGAACATCCACATGGCTTGGGCAATGCCCAACTCGTCCAGCCAGAACACATCCTGCACGCGCTTGATTCCGCGCCCGAGCAAGGCGCCCGTGCCATAGCCTACGGTCGTCAGATAGATGGCGCCCGCGGGCACGAACACCTTGGCGTAGTCTTCCGCGGGCATCCCGCCCTTGCCGATGATGATGCGGGTGCCGCTCAAGCGGAACCAGTCCGCCATCCACTTGGAAAAACGAAAGCTGGCCGTGGCGGTGACGGCGCCGACGTTGTAGCCGCCGGCCGCATCAGGCGCCGCCGCCGGCGAACAGTGGAAATTGACGTTGCTGATGGTTGGCAAGTCCACGGGCAGCGGCTGCCCTTCGGCCAGCACCTTCTGGTAGACGCCTTCGCGCGCGGTGTAGACCACGCCCGTCAGGTACACGATCGCGCCAATCTCCAGTTTGGCGATATCTTCAGGCGTTGCCGGCAGCTTCAGGTGAAAGATCTTCAGGCCATTCTGTTCGTCTACCATTCGACTGTCTCCCGGCGCATGTAGGGGGTGAACCATTGCGGGTCGGTGCGGTACTCGATGGACCCGTCTGCATGGATGCGCGCGGTTGCCCGGCGCGAGGAAAGGCAAAATGTATGCATGCTCACCGGCATGCCGCCCGTATGCGTGTGCCCGACCTCGATGTGGCAGTCAACCACCATCGACGTGCCGACAAATCCCATTGCGCCCATGCCGATCGAATTACCCAGTTTTTTCAGTTCGAGTTCCAGCTCGGCGATCTTCGGATCGGGATTGCGGTCGCCTACCGTGCGCAGACAGGCCGCCTGCTTGCCCAGCTGCATGCAGGTGTCTTTCGAGCCGCCGATGCCCACGCCCACGATCGCCGGCTGACAGGCCAGGCCGCGCTTTCCGAACGCGATCAGGGTATCCAGGACAAAGCGCTTGATGCCATCGATGCCGTCCCCGGGAAAGAGCATGCGGTAGTCGGTGCCGAACAGCCCGCCCTTGTGCACCGTCGTGACGTCAATCCAGTCGGCATCCGGTTCGAAGGTCCATTCGACTTCGGGCGCGTTGATGCCGACGTTGTTGTTGTTGTCGGTGCGCCATAGCGGGTGGACGCGATTGGGCCGCAACGGCACGGTGGTGGTCGCCTGCGCCGTGGCGGCGCGCAGGGCGCGCTCCACGCCGACAAAGCCGGTCTCCACGCTGGCGTTGTTGCCCACCTTGACGTAGTAGCGGGGCAGCCCGGTGTCTGCGCACATGGGGCGGCGGTCGGCATCGGCCGCCTCCCAGTTGTCCACCATGGCATGCAGCACGAAGCGCGGCAATTGCCCGGTTTCCGTTTTCTGCATGCTCTTGATCCCGCTACGGTAGTCTTCCGGAATCTCAATGGCCGCGCGTGTCATGATTTCGAGCGCGGCCTCTTCGATGCGATTGATGGCGATGGTCATCGACGGCTCCTGTTCAAGCGGTGGCCATGGGCGGGGCGCCCGCCTCATCGGCAATCAGCGATTGCCCGGGCCGCACGATATCGAACGACACCGGAATCATTTCCAGATGCAGCGCGCCGCTGTCGTCCCCGGCGCGGACCTGCGTGTAGCAACTGGCGTTCAAATCGCTGGTTTGCGGAAAATCCTCGCGAAAGTGCGCGCCACGGCTGTCTTCGCGCGCCAGCGCGGCCGTGGCGATGACGCGCGAGATGGTCGTCAGGCTGTCCAGGTTCAGCCAGTCATGCCAGGTCAGGTTGAAGCCGCGCTGCCCGTCCTGCACGCCGGTGGCGGCCAGCTCCGTCCTGTGCGCAGCCAGCTTCTCCAGGCCGCGCTCGATGCCTGCGCGTGTGCGCAGCACGCCCACATCGTTCCACATGGTTTTCGACAGCGCCTCGCGCTGGTCCAGGAGTACCCCGCCGGGGCGCGAGAACGGAAACTCGGCCCGCGCCACGCCGGCATCGATGACGCGCTCGTCCGGGTCGCGCCAGGCGCCATCGCCGCGCCGTATATAGGCCGCCATGGAATCGCCGGCGATGCCGCCGAAAACCGTGGAATTGGCCACGCCATTGCCCCCCAGGCGGTTGGCGCCGTGCACGCCGCCGCAGTCCTCGCCCGCGGCGAACAAGCCCGGCGAGGCCGTCGAGCAGTCCACCTCGAACTCCACGCCGCCCATCAGGTAGTGGGCCGTCGGCACGACCTCGACAAGACCGCCGGCCAGGTCAAAGCCGCAGTCGGCGCAACGGTTCACCATGCCCGGGAAGGACTTGCGCACTTTTTCCGGCCCCAGGTGGTTCATCTGGATGTACACGCCGCCCATCGGGCTGGTGCGTCCGGCGCGCATCTCGGCATAGATGCCGCGGCTGACCACATCCCGTGTGGCGCGTTCGCCGCGCGCGTCGTAATCCAGCATGAAACGGTCGCCCGCGCCGTTGAGCAGGTAGCCGCCCGCGCCGCGCAGGCCTTCCTCGAGCACCGTTCCCGTCATGCGGGTATCGGGGCCGCCGAGCAGGCCTGTGGGGTGGAACTGCACCATTTCCATATCCCGCAACTTCAGCCCATAGCGCAAGGCCATGGCCAGGCCGTCGCAGGTCTTTTCGCCCGACGGCGTGTGGTACAGAAACATGGTGGGGCCCGCCCCCGTAGCCAGAAGCACGGCCTTGGCTTGCACGAAGCGGTACTTTCCGCTGCGGATATCAATGAACAGCACGCCCGATATGCCCGAGCCGTCCCGGGCGGGCACCAGTTCGATCGCACGATGGTCTTCCATGGCGCGCGCGCCCGCGCCGCGCACCTGTTCCATCAGGCGGTTGATGATCTCGATGCCGGTCAGGTCGGATTTATGGACGGTGCGGTCAAAGCTCTGCCCGGCGAACGCCTTCTGGTGCAGCGTGCCGTCGGGATTGCGGTCGAAGAAGCAGCCCAGTTCGTTTTCCAGTTCTTGAACGCGCTCGATCGCGCCCTCGACCAGACGCCACGCCAGATCCTGGCGCGGCAGCCACTTGCCGCCGGCGATTGTGTCCATGAAGTGCCGTTCGACCGAGTCGCCCGCCGACAGCGCGACGTTGTAGCCGCCCTGGACCATGCGCGTGCAGCCGCTTTTCCCCATCAGCCCCTTCACGGTCACCATGACTTCAAGGGAAGGATCGGCCTGCCTGGCGTGCAAGGCCGCAAACAGGCCGGCGCCGCCCGAGCCCAGGATCAGGATGTCGGTCTTTATCCGTTCGATCTGCATGGTTCAGACAACTCCTGTCAGAAACACCGCCCCGACGACGACGGAGATCGCCGCGCCCCAGCTGATCCAGCCCAGCCGCGCGTCGCGCAACGAGGGCCAGGGAAGGAACTCCAGCACCAGCAACCGGATGCCGAAGCAGAAATGCACGCTGAGCAGCAGCACCAGCCCCCATTCCGCGAATTTGACGAGCGGAAGCTCGGCAAACTTCAAAAACCCGTCCAGCCTGGCCTCGCCTTCCAGCGCCAGGCCCAAGGCCAGAAAGTGAAACGGCAGGAACAGCGCAAGCAGCAGGCCCGAGACGCGATGGCCAACGAACGCCCAATAGCCTTTGTGGTTTCTGACGGCTTTCATCATGACGCGAGCCCTCCGACCGAAATGACGGCGCGCACGCCCAGGGCCAGCACCACCAATGCGAATGCCAGGCTGATGCCGTTGGCCGCACGGCGGCTTGCGTGGCACCACTCGATCAGGACGCTGCGCACGCCAATCGGCGCGTGTATCGCCACACACGCGACGAAACCGAGGTAGAACAGAATCCAGATCCAGTTTCCCTGCGTGCGGCCCAGGATTTCGGAAGCGGTCAGGCCGCCGCGCACGGCATACAGAATCAGCCCCAGGTGGACCAGCACGAATGGGGCCATGAGCATCGCGGTCAGGCGTTGCAGCGCGAACAAGGTCCTGTCCATGGCCTAGCCCCCCTTCAGCACCTGGAGTAGCGCGCGGCGCTTGAGGCCGGCGATGCTGCCCGTCGGGCTCAGGCCGACGGGGCAATGGGTCATGCAGCTGCCCTGCGTATGACAGGAGTTGCAGCCGCCGTCCGCGGTCGCCTTGCGGATGACCTCGGCGATGTTGGCATGGCGCTCGTCGTTTACCAGTGTCCATGCGCGGTTCAAGGCCGCCGGCCCAAGATAGTTCTTGTCCCACTCGACGACATCGCAGGCCGCGTAGCACACGCCGCAATTGATGCACTCGATCGCGGCATCCGCCTGCTTGCGCTGGCGGCTGGCCGGATTCACCCGGGCGGGAGCGTCCGCGCGGGTTGCGGTGCCGGCAAATCGGGCGCCAGCCTTGTCCCATTTATGGAAGAACTCGGTCATATCGACCACCAGGTCCTTGACGCGCGGCATGTTCCTCATCGGCTCAATGACAATGACGCCATCTTTTGCGACGCGGCTGACATGCGTGCGGCAGGTCCAGCGCGGCTTGCCGTTGACGGTCATGGCACAGGAGCCGCATACGCCGACCCGGCATGAGAACCGGTAGGCCAGCGTCGGCTCCAGGCGACGCTGGATTTCCGTCACGACGTCGAGTACGGTCTGATTCTCGCGCGCCGGCACCGAGTATGTGACGTACTCGCCTGCCGCGTCGCCCCGGAGAATCCGGACGGTCAGGGTGCTTTGATCTGTTTCCATCGCTTCCTCTGCTGAATGCATGCTGGGCCTGAGGTCAATCGGCGGACGGGGCAGGCGTGCCGCCTGTGCGAAAGAGCGGCGCGGGACGTCCGTCCATCTCGACGTTGACGCATGCAGGCCGATTGCTCCGCAGCGCCCCTGACAGAGCCGGATCCAGATCGTCCGCCCGAAGGACCTGCGCGCCGAAGGCGCCAAAGGCCTGGGCCGCCGCGTCGTAGCGGGCGCTGGGGCTGAGCGTGCAGCCGATCAGGCGGTCCGGCCCATACTCGCGCATCTGGATGACGTGCTCGGCATTCCAGCGATAGTCGTTGCCGATCACCGCCAGGAACGGGGCATTCTCCCGAACCGCGGTATCGAACTCGGTGAAGTGGAACCCGGCTGTCCCGTCGCCCATCAGCAAGACCACCGTTGCGTCCGGGCGCGCTATCTTGGCGGCGATGGCATAGCAGATGCCACCGCCTATCGCGCCCGACATGCCGTTGATGATGCGCGCGGGGGCCGTGCAATAGGCTTGCGCCCACTGGCCGAATTCGCCGCCGTCGCACACAAGAATGGGGTTCTTCGCCTGCTCCAGCAGTTGTTGAACCGCGGCGCACAGCAGGCGTGGGCTGATTTTTTCCGATTTGCCCTCGGGGGCATCGCGCAGGGCACAGGATTGCGCGACGGCGGCGTTCCAGTCTTCGCGCGGCGCATGCCATTCCCTTGCGGCCAGAGCCTCCAACGTTTCATCCGCATCGGCGCACACGCTGGCCACCATGCGCGCGCCCAGCAGCCGTTGCGCTCGGTCCAGCACGGCGGGGTCCGGATCGACGACCACGACCTTCGCTTCGGGATGCCACGCAGGCTGGCGGCCGAAATCCACCGTGAAGTCGATGATCTTGCCGGCCAGCATGACCAGGTCGGCCCTGCCCAGGCTTTCGGCGAATGCCCCGAGCGACGGATCGCGCAAGCCGCGCGGGCTCTCCAACGGAATGACAGGCGCGCCCGTGGATCGGGCGAAGCGCTCCAGCAGCGCGTGCGCGCGGCTCCGATTGTTGGCTGGCCCCACCAGCAACAGCGGACGGACGGCCGCGGCAAGCAGGCCGCCTATCTGATCGACGCTATCGGCGCCGGGCTTCGTGCTGCGGCGTTCGGCGCGCAAGCCGCCCGACGTGTCCGGCTCGACCTTCTGCTTGAGCAGATCGAACGGCAGGGCCAGGTGCACGGGGCCAGGGCGGCCTGACAGCGCCTCCGAGATGGCCCAGGTAACGTCCCGCCCCAGTTCGCTCGCTTTAGCCGTGCGCCTGGCATGCTTGACCAGGGCCTGGGTGATCTGTGTTTGCGCCAGCTCCTGAAAGGCGCCCATGCCGTCGGCCTTCAATGGCGAGTCGCCTGACAGCAGCAGCACCGGGCTCTCGGCCATCCGGGCCGAATAGAGCGGCGCCAGGCCATTCGTCAGGCCGGGCGCCGCGGTCAGCAGCGCTACCCCGACCTGCCCCGTGATCTGGGCCCAGGCATCGGCCATGTATACGGCGGCTGCCTCATGACGCACATGCACGATGCGGATGCCGGCATCGATGCACGCGTCATAGATCGGCATGATCTGGTTGCCGGAAAGACTGAAAATGGTCTTCACGCCGGCATTGGCCAGCGACTGCGTGACTAGCGCTGCTCCTGACATGTCCACTCCTGTCCTGCTGGTGGGTTGGCGCGCCGCCTTGCGGCCGCCGAGGGGAACCCGGGCGGCTCTCACGGCCCGGTTCTCACTGCCTTTCGAGACGAGTTTATTTATTCTTCTGATTTGAATCAATCTTTATTTGATTCAATAAATTTGAATATAAAGAATGCAAGACCGCGCGGGGAGCCCACGCGTGGTCTTACGTCGTTGGCCCGTCCCGGCGCCCGCCTTGGGCGAAATAGTCCTTGATGGCTTCGGTGAAACGCATGCGCCGGTGCTGCTGGCGCTCCATCAGGCCGACACGCCGTGCAACATCGATGTCCTTGAATTCCAGCACCCGCAGCGACTGGTCCCGTTCCCAGGCTACGTTGGCCAGTTTCGGCACGATGGATACGCCCAGCCCTTGCCGGACCAGTTCAATAATGGTTTCCACCGAGTTCAGTTCCATGCTCTCTTGCGTGCGTACGCCGCTGCGCCGGATGACTTCCTCGACCAGCAGGCCGGTCCATGCATTGTGGTCAAAGCGCAGGAACGGCGCGGTCTGCAAGATGCGAATGGGGTCGGAGTCGGACGCCAGCGCGAAGTGCGGACGCAGGGGCACGACGAGCACCATGGGTTCGCTGTATAGCGGCGTCCAGACCAGGCCGCTCGACACGGTACGCGGCGGTTGGGTGATGGCGGCGGCGTCGAGTTCCCCGATCTCGACGCGGTGCGTGAAGTCGCTGGAGAACCCGGCCAGCAGGCGGACATCGAGCCGGGGATGCTGCTGCTTGATCGTCCACAGGGCATCCGAGAACGCGCCCATCAACGCCGATACCAGCGCCCCCATGACGACCGTGCCGTGCAGGCCAGGAAGCTCCGCCACGGCGGGCAGGGACTCGTAGCGCCCAACGATTTCCTCGATTTCGGGCAGCATGCTTCGCCCCGTGGCGCTCAGCGTCGCCGAGCGGGCGCCGCGGTCTATGAGCCGGCATCGCAAGTCCTCTTCCAGGCTGCGTATCTGCAGGCCGACGGCCGCTGGTGTTAACCCGATGTGCTTGGCCGCCGCCGCGAAGGTGCCATAGCGCGAGACAGCGAGAAAGGTCTTCAACGTGCGGATCGATGGCATCGCGGACTCGGCTTTTTGATAAAGAAAATCTTTACCTTCCCGCGAAAATTACTAGCTTTCTATCTTCCATTCAATCGCCAATACTGTGTTGCGACTTGCATGGCGCCATGCCATGCGCGTGTTGATCGTTGCCTTCGCGAGCGCGCGTCAGCGCCCCGAGCCGCACAGATGTTGTCCATAGAGACGACACCCAGTCGTATCCACGAAAGGAGACAGAAATGGGGTTACCTGCTGGCAAGCATCATTGGTCGCGCGCCGCCGCAACGGGGTTGGCGGCACTTGCACTCTGTACGGCCGCGGGCCCCTCCCGCGCGGCGGGCGACTGGCCCGACCGACCCGTGCGCATGATCGTTCCGTTCGCGGCGGGAGGCGCCACCGATGTCATCGCGCGGGCGCTGAGCCAGCGCCTGGGCACGCTCTGGAACCAACCCGTCGTGGTGGAGAACCGCAGCGGCGCGGGGGGCATGGTGGGCGCTGAAATCGTGGCGAAATCCCCGGCCGATGGCTATACGCTGCTGATGGCGTCGGGCAGCATGTTCACGGTCAATCCGCATATCTACAAGAACCTCTCGTACCGCGCCAAAGACTTCAGCATGATCACCAAGGTCGCGACGGGTCCGATGGTCGTAGTGGTCAATCCCAGCGTCCCCGCGCGCAACATGGCCGAACTGATCGCCTATGCGAAGACGCGCCCCAATCAGCTCAATTTCGGTTCGGCCGGCATAGGAAGCCAGGTACACATGGCAGGCGAGGCACTGGCCGACAAAGCCGGAATCGAACTCGTGCATGTTCCCTACAAGGGCGAGGCCCTGGCCTATGCGGACCTGATGGCCGGGCACGTGCAACTGGCCGTGGGCAACATCGCGGGCGTCACGCCGCTGATTGCCAACGGCAAGGTGCGCGCGCTGGCGGTGACCAGCCAGCAACGGTCCCCCATGTTGCCCGACGTTCCCACGAGCAGCGAATCCGGAATGCCGGGATTCGAGATGGTCGGATGGTTCGCGTTGATGGCGCCGGCAGGCACGTCGCCCCAATTGATCACCAGGATGCATCGCGATATCGCGCTGGCGCTGGCCGACGAAAGCACAAAAGCCGTCCTGAGCGCGCAAGGCATGAATGCCACGGTGACCACGTCCGCGCAGCTGAGCGAGGCAATATCGGCGGAGTCGGAAACGTGGTCCAAGGTGGTGGCGCGCCGCCATCTCCAGGCCAATTGAGCCAGGGCCGGTTCGAGGCTTGTTTCGGCTTCTACCGGTCCCCGCTTTCTTTCGAGGAAGGATCGCCATGACGACAAGAGAGATTCGACGGGATGGCATGGCATGGATCGTGGCGCGCGCAGCGGGCGCCGCAGTCCTGGCGTCCGCCGCCTGTTGGGGGGCCGGCGCGCGTGCCGCCGACAAGTATCCGGACCGCCCGATTACGCTGGTCGTGCCATTCAGCGCGGGCGGGGACGCTGACCTGGCCGCAAGAAATCTGGCCGCCAGCATGCGCGACACATTGGGGGCGACGCTGGTGGTGGCGAACAGGGCCGGCGCAAACGGCGCAATCGGTTCGAAATTCGTGCGCGATGCCGCGCCCGACGGCTATACCCTGCTGCTGGGCCGGGTGGGTTCGCAGGCGATCCTGCCTGCGCTGCAGGCGGATCTCACTTACAAGTGGGACGACTTCACGTTCATCGGCGTACTTGAACTGAACCCCTTGGTGTGCGTGGTCAACTCAAAATCGCCATACCGCAACCTTGACGACCTGATCGCCGCCATCAAGACCAATCCCGGCACGCTCAACTACAGCACCTCGGGGCCGGCCACCGTGCTGAACCTGGCGAGCCAGGCCCTGTTGAAATCCGCCCATCTGGCCAGGACAGCCGCAGTTCCCGTCGCCTACAAGGGGGGAAACGAGGCGACCACCGCCGTGCTGTCGGGCGAGGTGGACTTCACCTGCAACAACCTGACGTCCTTGCTGGGCCATGTCAGGGGCGGCAAGCTGCGCGCCCTGGTGACCACCTCCTCCGAACGCTTGAAAGACCTGCCGGATGTGCCTGCCGCAAGCGAACTCGGTCATTCGAAGCTGGAGGCGGTCAGCGGCTGGAGCGCGCTGCTCGGCCCGCCGGGCATGGACAAGACCCTGGTGGAAAAATGGGCCGGCCTCCTGCGCCAGGTGGATCGGAACACGCAGTGGCGCACTGCCGTCGAAACGCTGGGCTCCGTGCCCCGCATCGTGGAGCCCGCGGCCACCGCCGACTTCGTGAAAGACCAGGTCGGGTTTTACGGAGACCTGGGACGGTCCTTGGATATCCAGATCAAATAGATGGCAACCGGGGGCAGACGGCCCTGCCTGCGCGCCCCTGCCTGGCGGGCGAACAGCCGTGCCCGTGCCGGGCATCCGGATACGAATGAGCAGCACAAATTAGGGCTAACCAGTATTAATTTATAAAATAATTCACTTAAACTGCCTCCGGTATCTGGAACAACCGCGGAGGCATTTAATGACTGGTCCATTGACGAAAACGGGCTTCACCAAAGAAAACACGGTGGCGCACGTGCTTGCGAATGCGCTGAAAAAGCACGGAATCACGCACTTTTTCGGCCAGAGTTTGCCCAGCATGTTCGTGCTGGCCGCCGAGCAGATCGGCATCAAGCAGGTGTCCTACCGTACCGAGAATGCAGGCGGCTATATGGCCGATGCCTACGCCCGCATGAGCAACAAGCCCGCCATCGTGACCGCCCAGAACGGCCCCGCCGCCGCCTTGCTGGTGGCGCCCTTGGCCGAAGCGCAGAAGGTTTCCATCCCGGTGATTGCACTCATCCAGGACGTCAACCGCGACCAGCACGACAAGAATGCGTTCCAGGACCTGGACCACATCGCCATGCTGGACTCGGTGTGCAAATGGGTGCGCCGCATCGACCAGGCGTCGCGCGTTGAAGACTACATAGACCAGGCTTTCGTGGCAGCGACGTCGGGCCGCCCCGGCCCCGTGGCGCTGCTGCTGCCGGCCGACCTGCTGCAGGAGCAGGCGGTGACGGCAGCCTTCAAGCGCACGGTCTCGCTGGGACATTTCCCGCTGGACCGCCCCGTCGCCAACCCCCAGGCCATGGAGCAGGCCGTGGCGCTGCTTGCCGCCGCCAAACGCCCCGTGATCGTGGGCGGCGGAGGCGTGCATGTGTCGCAAGCAGCACAGGAACTCGTCGACTTTGCCGATGCAATGAGCATCCCTTTGGCCACCACCAACATGGGCAAGGGCATCATCGCCGACAGCCACGAACTGGCGCTGGGCGTGATCGCCAACTGCCTGGGCCCCAATGGCTCCGGCCGCTACCTCAAGCCCTTCGTCAGCGAAGCCGACGTGGTGCTGCTGGTGGGCAACCGGACCAACCAGAACGGCACCGACAGCTGGGCCCTGTACCCCAAGAGCGCCACCTACATCCATCTGGACATAGACCCGCAGGAAATCGGCCGCAACTACGAGGCACAAGTCCGCCTGGTGGGCGATGCCAAGACGACGCTGCAAGCCATGGCGCAACTGGCCAGGGGCGCATCCATGGGTGCCCGCCAGGCCGCGCGCAAGGACGTGGTGGCCGGCATCTTGCGGGGCCGCGACCGGCACCAGAGCGAAGTGGCCCCCCTGCTGCAAAGCAACGATGCGCCCATTCGCCCGGAGCGCATCATGGCCGAGCTGGACGCCTTGCTGAGCGCCGATGACACGGTGGTAGCGGACGCCAGCTACTCCACGCTGTGGGTGACCAACTATCTGAAGGTGCGCAAGTGCGGCCAGCGCTTCCTCACCCCCCGCGGCCTGGCGGGCCTGGGCTGGGGCATGCCCATGGCCATGGGCGCGCGCGTGGCCAACGAAACCGGCACCACATACTGCCTGGTTGGCGACGGCGGCTTCGGGCACGTGTGGTCAGAGATGGAGACCGCCGCGCGCATGGGGATCAAGGTCGTCACCATCCTCATCAACAACAGCATCCTGGGCTACCAGAAGCACGCCGAATGCCTGAAGTACGGCTCCCACACCACGGCGGTCAACTTCGCTCCGGTGGACCATTCCGCCGTGGCCCGCGCCGCTGGCCTGAACGGAGTCCGCGTGACCGATCCCGCCAAGATCCGCGAAGCCTTGCAGCAGGCCGCGCAAAGCGACAAGGGCACCTTGATCGAAGTGATCTGCACCGACCAGGCCTATCCCCCGATCACCTTCTACAGCCCCGAAGCCCTGGTTTGAAGGCCCACGCAATGCATGAGGTGACATATGAGTAAGGTCGCATTGGTTACGGGCGCAGCCAGTGGCATCGGATTCGCCACCGGCGTGGAACTGCTCAAGGCAGGGCATATCGTCTATTTCACGGACCGCCACCCCACGGCGCTCACGAAGATCGGCGAACCGCTGCGCGAGCGCGCCCGCGCTGTGATCCTGGATCTGAAAAGCGCCGCGCAGATGCAGCAGGTTGCGGGAGACATCCTGGGCAGGCACGGCGCCATCGATATTCTGGTCAACAACGCCGGTATCAGCATCAAGGGGGTGGACGGCAAGCCGCAAGGCTTGCTGGACGCCACGGAAGAGCAGTTCTTCGAGATCATGCGCGTCAACTCCCTGGCCTTGATGCAGATGACGCAGCTGGTGCTGCCCGGCATGATTGAAAAAAGGTGGGGCCGCATCGTGAACGTGGCATCGCTGGCGGGCCGCAGCAAGTCCATCGTTTCCGGCCCGCTGTACATGATGAGCAAATCATCGGTGCTGGGCCTGACCCGCGCCACGGCGGCGGAGATGGGCCCGCACGGCATCACCTGCAACGCGGTGGCGCCGGGCCGCGTGCTCTCCGCCATGACCGAAAACGCCGCGCCCGGCGTCAACGACGGCTATGCGGCGCAGATCCCCGTGCGCCGCATTGGCGATCCCATCGAAGTGGCCAGCGGCATCGCCTACCTGTGCAGCGAGCACGCCGGCTTCACCAACGGCGCTGTCATAGACATCAATGGCGGCTTCTTCATGAGCTGAACGATCAAGGCGATGCACTTCGCCTTGATCGTTCCAGCCGCGTTTCGAATTGCTCCTTCCAGGTGCTACGGGCATCCGGAAGGCAGGTTCCAGGAGAAAAGATGGGCCAGGATAAATTGAATGTGGCTCTGGTTACGGGCGCCGCCGGCGGGATAGGCGCGGCAACCGCCAGGGAATTGCACGCCGCGGGTTTCAAGCTTGCCCTTTGGGATGTGAGCGACCACTTTCCCGTGGTACCGGGCTCCGGGGAAGAGCGTGTTCTGACCCAGGTCGTGGATGTCACCGATGTGGCTCAGGTCGATCGGGCGCTCTCCGACATTCGCAGCAAATGGGGCGGCGTTTCGGTCCTTATCAATAACGCAGGAATATCTCCCAAGACCCCGGATGGCAAGGGCCGGGGCATCATGGATGTCGCCCCGGGAGAATGGCAACGGGTCCTGGACATCAACCTGACGTCCTTGCTGACCCTGATCCAGAAGACAGCGCCCGACATGATGGCGCAGGGCTGGGGCCGCATCGTCAACCTGTCTTCGCAGGCTGCCCGCACCCGCTCCACCGTGCCGGGTGTCGCCTATGTGTGCACGAAAACCGCCGTGCTGGGCCTGACGCGATACGCAGCCGAGGAACTCGGCCCCTACGGCATCACCTGCAATGCCGTGACGCCTGGACGCATTGCATCGCCCATGACCGCTACCGCGGGCGCGGAGGTCACCGAGCGGCTCAACAGCAACACGCCGCTGCGGCGCATGGGAACCCCCGAGGAAGTCGCCAAGGCCATCGCGTTCTTCTGCGCATCGTCCGGCGATTTCGTATCCGGAGCGGTGCTGGACGTCAACGGGGGCTTGTTCATGCAGTGAGGCACAGGCGGTTTCACCCGACCTGATACAAAAAAAGGAGACAAGCATGAGATTGAAAGCCATGGCCCGAGCGGTTGCGATGAGCCTGCTCTCTGGCGCCGCCCTGCAGGCGCACGCGCAGGCAGACTACCCCGTCCGCCCGATCGAGTTGAGCGTGCCATATGGCGCGGGTGGCGCGACGGACGTGATGGCGCGCAAGTTTGCGACCTTTCTGGAAAAGGAACTGGGCCAGACCATCGTGGTGTTGAACCGTCCTGGCGCCCAGGGCACGCTGCAGATGAATCAGCTGTCCAAGGCCAGGCCCGACGGGTACTCACTGGGCGTGGCCGGCTACAACGCGCTGACCTACACGGTGCAGCGCATGTCCAAGCCGCCATTCACGGTCGATGACTTCACCTATTTCGGCGAGATCGGCACGTTCTCGTACGGTCTGGTGGTTCCCAGCCAGTCCAGCATCAAGAACATGGACGATTACATCGCCGCCAGCAAGCAGCCTCAGGGCATTACCTACGGTGTCACGGGCGCGCCCAACAACATTCCGTATGCCACGCTGAAAAAGACCACCGGCGGCACGTTCGAGGAAGTGAACTACAAGTCCGGCCTGGAAGCCGCCACGGCCGCGGCGGGCAACCACGTGGAATCGGCGCTGCAGAATCCCCAGGACATCATTCCGCTGGTGCAGTCCGGCCAGGTTCGCCTGATTGCCTCCATGACCGACCAGCGCATCATGGGCCAGGAGAACGTGCCGACCGCGCGCGAGCAGGGCTATGACGTGCAGGTGTACAGCAGCCTGGGGCTGGCCGCGCCCAAGGGCCTGCCCGAAGACGTGCGCAAGAAGCTGCAGGACGCCACGATGAAGGTATTGCGCAACCCGCAGTACGTGGACTTCATGAAGACCCAGCACATGTACGTGAACCTGGTTGATGGCCCCGCCTTCCATGAAAAGCTGCGCAGCGGCTACACGAGCATGGGCGCGTTCATCAAGGAAATGAATATCCCGATGCTCAACTGAGCAGCAGGCATGCGGCCGGGCAGCGTCCCTGCCCTCGCCGCCGCACCATTCATTCACCGGAGTCCGTACATGATTTCATCAGGAAAACTGGCGCTGGTCACGGGTGGCACCCGCGGCATCGGCCTGGCCAGTGGCATCGAACTGCTGCGCCAGGGGAACACGGTGGTGCTGACCGGCCGCTCCGGCAGTGTGGACGGCGAGATCCCCGCGCAATTCAAGAGCCGGGTCCATGTCATGCAGCTGGACATGGAGCAGACCGATACGTTCGAGCCCTTTGTGCGGAAACTGGCAGCGGACCTGGGTGCGATCGACATCCTGGTCAACAACGCCGGCGTGAGCCTGAAGAACGCGCAAGGTCATTCCCATGGCGTGCTGAGTTCAACCGCCGAGGAATTCGACGAGACGATGCGCATCAATGCGCTGGCGCCCATGCTGCTGACGCAGCAGGTCCTACCCGGCATGCGGGAGAAGCGCTGGGGCCGCATCGTCAATGTCGCCTCGCTGGCCGGGCGCAGCAAGAGCGCGGTTTCGGGCCCGGCCTACATGATGAGCAAGGCGGCGCTGCTGGCCTGGACTCGTGCCGTGGCGCTGGAAATGGCGCCTTGCGGCATCACGTGCAATTCGATCGCGCCAGGGCGCGTGCTGACGAAGATGGCCATGCAGGGCGGCGACGAAGTCAATGCGCGCATTGCGCAAGCCATTCCGGCCGGCCGCATAGGCCAGCCCGAAGAGGTTGCCTATGCGGTGGCGATGCTCTGCACCGATGCCGCGGCTTTCACGACGGGGGCCTGCCTGGATATCAACGGCGGCGTCTTCATGAACTGACACTACACCAAAGAGAGGAGAACAACCATGACTACGAGACGAGTCCTTTTTGCGCTGGCCGCCATGGCGGCCGCCGGCTTGATGCCTTTAGCCGCGGGTGCGCAGCAATCGGTGAACTACCCCGAACGCGAGTTGAACATGTACGTGAACTACGGCGCGGGCGGCAACACCGATGTGGCTGCCCGCGGCCTGGCCCGGGGCATGGAGAACATTCTGAAGAAGCCCGTGGTCGTACAGAACCGTGCCGGCGCGCAAGGCACGCTGGGCGTGTCGCAGCTGGCCAAGCAAAAAGCCGACGGCTACACCTTTGGCATCGTGACCTACTCCACCATCTCCATCACGCCTCACTTGATGAAGGTGGACTACACGGCCGACAGCTTCGACTTCGTCGCGGGCGTGGGCCGCTTCAAGTACGGCGTGGCCGTGCGCGCCGATTCGCCGTACAAGACGCTGGACGATCTGGTGAAGGCCAGCAAGGAAGGCAAGGGAGTTTTCTTTGGCGCGCCCTCGGCCCCCAACAATATCGCCATGTATGAACTGGGGCGCAAGACCGGTGGCAAGTTTGAGCAGGTCAGCTACAAGTCCGGCGCCGAAACCGTGTCGGCGTTGCTCGGCGGCCAGGTCGATGTCATTGTGCAGAATCCTTCGGACATCATCCCTCACGTGAATTCCGGAAAGATGCGCATGCTTGCCAGCGCCAGCCCCATGCGCTGGACCGAAATGCCCGACATCCCCACGATGAAGGAGCTGGGCTATGACGTGGAAGTGGACTCGTGGCTGGGGCTGGCCTTTCCCAAGGGCGTGGACAAGGACGTGCGCGACAAGCTGGAGCGCGTGGCCATGAGCGCCTTGAAATCGCCCGAGACGTCCCAGGTTTTCATCCTGGGCGGCATGGAACCCGTGGCGGTGGACGGCGCAGCCTATCGCAAGATGTTGATCGAGGGCCGCGAGTTCATGGGCCAGGCCATCAAGGCGGCCAACATTCCCACCAACCAGTGAATCGCTGCAACCGCGCTATTCGACCTGCTGCAATTGCCGGCCCACGCGCTGGCGATCGCGCACCAGTTCCATTTTCTTGAAGGGCTGCACGGTCAGCGCTTCCGGACTGAGCTTCTGGTGCAGCACTTCCATGATCTTGGTGCCGGAGCTGGAAAGATCACGGATCAGTGCGCTTTCCAGCAGCAGGGCATTTCCGGTCTTGAGCGCCACGAGTATGTCCTCATGCGGATGAGTGCCGCTGAAGATGGAGGGTGAACCCTTTTCGTACAGGAAGCCCACGCTGGGGCCGGTGATGGCCCACAGCGTCTGGATCATGGTCTTGAGGTAGGACTTCTCTTCCATGCGGCACAAGGCCATGTGGAAAAGCGCGTTTTGCTTGAGCTGGCCGCGCGCATCGCCGCGGGCCTTGGCCTTCACCAGGCCCTGGTGGAACTTTTCCAGCTGGGCAATCTGCTTCGGCGTCCAGTCGTCCAGGGTTTGCAGGGCGGCCATGACTTCGAGCTTGGTGCGGATGGCGCGTACTTCCGTGAGGTGCTCGACGGAAGGAATGGGCACCCGCACGCTGAAACCCCGCTGACCGATCAGGATGTCCTTGGCCACCAGCTGCAGCAGCGCCTCACGGATCGGGGTCTGGCTCATGCCCTGAAACGCTTCGTCTTCCATCAGCTCGCGCAGCTTGAAGGTATGGCCGGGCATGTATTCGCCATAGGTGAGCTTGGCGATCAGCGCTTCCCGAACGGTATCCGTGTGATTGACTTTGGACATGGCGATCCCAGATTTAAGCCTTGATGCAGGTCTTTGCATTATTTTATAACAAGGCAAAAACGCAAAGACCTGCGCGTCAGCGGCGGAACCCGCCGCCGCCCCGGAATCCACCGAAGCCGCCGCCGCCGAAACTGCGACCCCCCATGCCGTGGCCTTGCCAGCCGCCCCCCTCCATTGCACCCGTGCGCTGGTCGGAAAAATCGCGCGCCTGGCGCTGGGAGTTCAGGTAGCTTGAGCCCGACTGCGCGCCGGGCTGAACCGATTGCCAGCCCGAGGACGTGTGCTGCTGCCAACCGTTATCGGTGTGCTCGTAGACATTGCCGTTGTGGTCGGCATACACATTGCCGTTGTTCCAGGCCATGCCGCTGTCCGTGTTGCGGTTGTAGGTGGCGCCGCGCCGGTCCACGCTGTCCGGCCCCTGCCCCGCCGTGCCGGTCGCCGTGGCGGAAGAGGCGGTGGTGCGGCCCGTGTTCGGATTCGTGCGCACGTCCTGGCGGCCCGCCGCCCATTGGCCATCGTCATTGGAGACGACGCCCGCCCTGCCTGCGCCCGACGCGCCCGTGACCGGATCGGTGTAGGCGCCCCGCCGCCCCGCGGCGGCGTTGCCCGTGTACTCGTTGTAGGCCGCGCCGCGCGTGCCTTCAAACGCCGCGCCGGTCTGGGGGTTGTAGCCCTCGGCATGGGTGCCCTGCCACTCGGTGCCCGTCCAGCCGTTCCAGCCGGCCGCGTGCGTGACCACGCCGGACCCGCCCCAGGCGCCATACACATCCACCTGGTTCACATTGACGCCGCCCCAGTAAGGCGCGCCCCAATAGGGTCCCCAGTAAGGGGCCGCGCCGCCCCAGGTTTCCGCCGCGACGAACCCGAAGGCGAAGCCGGCCGCGGAGTCGAAGGCCGCGTCGTAGCCATAGCTGGGGGGATAGCCTACCCAGGAATTTTGCACAATCACCGGCGGATACGCATAACCCGTGCCGTAGACCACCGTGCCGTCCGGCGCGACCACCACGCCCATGTATCCGGGGGAATAGCCGAACACCACGCTTTGCGGAGTCGAGCCGTAGATCTGCACGTAGGTCACGTAATGCAATGGCGAATTCGCTGGAATGGCGTAGATGGCGGCCGGCACGTGGTCGGCCACGCGCCAGGGGCCGGTGGGCGAGTCCGACACGAACCACACGGCGCGCGACAAGGCGTAGTAGCGGCCATCCGCCAGGATCACGGGCACCTGCGAGTTGGCCGCGTAGTGCAGCGACGTGCCTTCGATCGGCCGCATCATCGGCGAGCCCCCGGCATAGTCGACCTGCAGCGCCGTCCCCTTGCGCGATACCGTCGCGGTCTGGGGAATCGTCGAGGCGATGAGCGCCTCCTTGGCTTGAGGCGTACCCGGCACCGACACCAACACCCCCGCCTGGGGATCGCGCGGCGGAATCCGCGAGAAGTCGCGCGGCAGGTCCTTGCCCGGCACATACGACCAGGGACCCTCGAGCTTGGCGCTGCGGAACCAGCGACCCGACACCAGCAGGTAGTAGCGGTTGTCGCCCGGGTTCATGAACAAGGCATGATCGGCGTTGGCCACCGACAGCAGCGAGGTTTCCGGCACCGGCCGCAATTCGGCCTGCCCGACGGTCACCAGCAGTTCGGCCGGGACCGTGGAAACCTCGATGGCCGGCGCGCGCTGCGGCGGCTTGCCGCCATGCGGCATCAAGGGATCCGGCGCGGCCTTGCGGCGCGCCGCGTCGGCGGCGGCAAGCAGCGCGGAGGAAGGCTGCGCAAGGGCCTTCCAGGGCCCCTCGACGCTGGCCGCCTCATACCAATGCCCCGCCGCCTGCAGGTAGTGGCGGCCGGCGCTGTCGCCCAGTATCAGGGCGCGCGTGTTGATCACCCGGCGCCAGCCCTGCGCTTCGGGCAGCTCGGCCCACGCGGGCGGTCCGTCCACCAGCACCAGAACGGTAGGCACGGTCCGGTAGACGATGCGCGGCGGCGCATTATTCACCGCCACGGTCTTGGTGGCGGGATTGTCCTGGGACAGTGTGTAGCTCAATTGCAGCGCATCAAGCCGCGTGACCACGCCCTTGGCGGGCAGGCGGCCTTCGAGCAGAGCGCGCAACTTGTCGGCCTCTTGCGGGGCCGTCGGCACCTGCACTCGCTCGACCCGGATGTCCGACAGATGCACCAGCCCGGCCGGCTTGTTGACGTCGGCCCGAGCGGAAAAATCCGCCACGCCGTAGGTGGGGCTGCCCTTGGCAGTGCCGACCGCCACCGCCATGCGGCCGGTGATGCGGTCCGCGGTCCAGGTATCGATCTGCGGCTGATACAGTTCCACCCGCGTCCCGTCCGGCGCGTTGAAGCTGCGGGGCCATTGCAGCGAGCGCGCGGCATCGGCCTGGGAATCAGCGGGTTGCGATTGCGATGGCGTCGCGGCCTGCGGCGGGGTCTGAGTCTGGGCCTGCGCAACGCCCGCAAGCGCCAGGCTGGTCCCGGCCGCCAGGCTGGCCACGGCGCGAGCCAGGCGCGTGCGGCGCGCGGAGATGCGCGCGGGGGCATGAAAGCTTGAAGACCAGGAATGCAAACGCCGCAATCGGGACAGGCAAACCATCTCACGCTCCTCTGGGGGCTGCGGCCGCTTGCAAGGCAGTCGCGACGGTCCGCCGTCCGAACTATTCCGGGGCGCCGCCGCTACGGGTTATACGCTAGCCGGCCCGACTCTTCAATTGCCGCGCCCTTCCCAACTGAACACCCCCTGAATAAGAAACAGAACGTTAACGCCGCCGAAAAGCTATTGCCCGGCCGTTGCAGAACTTCTATAACAGCATCTCACCAGGGCTGCTGCTTTTGCCCGATTGCCTTCTCGCTGCAATCCAACTAGAAGCGGCGCAACGCCCGCCACCCAACGCGCAGCCTCGCGCGATTCGCCAGAGCCCCGGCCTGCATCCGCGGCGCACTGACGGCTCTCTAAGACTCTCCTACGGCAAGAACACTTCATCAAGAAGTCGTGTAAAGGAGCAGCTCATGGCCCTTACCCTGTCTCATCCCGGGGTGTACATCCAGGAAATTCCCAGCGGCGTTCGCACCATCGCCGGCGTCTCGACCTCGGTCGCGGCATTCCTGGGCGCAGCCCCTCGCGGCCCCGTCAACAAGGCGGTCCGGATCTTCAGCTTCTCCGACTACGAGCGCGCGTTCGGCGGGCTGTCGGACGACTCCGAACTTGGCTATGCGGTGCGCCAGTTCTTCATGAACGGCGGCACCGACGCCTGGGTCGTGCGGGTGGTCAAGGAAGCCTCGCCCGCGCAACGCATATTGCGCAGCGCAACAGCCGTGGACGTCCTGACGGTCACGGCGCTGGACCCGGGCTTGTCCGGCAACACCATCCAGGTCCGCGTCGACTACGCGACCGCCGTACCCTCCAGCACCTTCAACATCCAGTTCATCCGCGGCAGCGATGGCCGCGCGGAAAGCTACACCAACGTGTCGATGAACGCCAAGGACGCGCGCTACCTCCTGGGCCTGACCCAGGGCGTATCGCAACTGGTGAAGCTGGAACGGCCGCTGTCGCAGGGCGCGCTGGACGCGTTGCCCGCCGGCACCAGTGTCAGCGGAACGCTGGGCGATGTGCAGACGTTGCTGGATGCGACCCATACCGACTTTCGCGTGGCCGTGAACGGGCTGGACCCCGTGGGTGTCAGCATCGCGCTGCCCGCCGATATCTCGGGCGGCACCCCGACGCAGCGCCTGACGTCCCTGTGCGCCGCGATCCAGGCCAAAGTGCGGGCGCAGGCGGTGGGCCGCCCCGCGCTGGCCAATTTCACCGCGGCGCGCAGCGGCAGCACCATCGTGCTGACTTCGGGCGCGGGCGGCGAAAGCGCCAGCGTGCGCGTGCTGCCCGGCGCGCGCAACAATGCGGCCGGCGTGCTGCTGCTGGGATCGCTGGCGGGCGGCATCGAGACGGACGGCGCGGCCATCATCCGTCCCGCACCCACGCCCGAGCCCGCCATGCTGACCAGCGACGCCTTCGGCGCGACGGATCTGGACGCGCTGCCGGACGCGACCCACACCAGCCTGCGGATCACGCTGGACGGCTTGGGTCCGGACCTGGTCAGCGTGGGCGATGCGGCGGCCGCGGGCGGTACGCCTGCCGCCAAGCTGGAAGATGTGGCGGCGCGCCTGCAGGCGGCCGTGCGCGCGCTGCGGCCCGGCACGCCGGCCTATCGCGACTTCACCGCCCGCGCGCAAGGCAGCACGCTGGTGCTGGCCAGCGGCTCGCGCGGCCTGGGCTCCACCATCGCGGTGGCGGCGGCGCCGGCCAACGACCTGGCCGGTTCACTGCATCTACTTGCCGGCGCCGTGGCATCACCGCCCCCGGTCGATGCCCTGCTCGAGGGCGGAACGGAAACGGCCTACGGGCCGGACGACGTCTACGCCGCATTCATCGGCAACCGCGCGCAGCGCCAGGGCCTGTACGCGCTGGAAGACGCGGACCTCTTCAATCTGCTGTGCCTGCCGGCCATCACGCACAGCGGCGTCCTGGCCGACGCCGTGTCCTACTGCGAAGAACGGCGCGCCTTCATGATCGTCGACGCGCCACCCACGGCCGTCGATCCGGCGTCCATGGTGGCGGTGGCCACGGGCACGGCGCTGCCCAAGTCCGACCACGCCGCGGTGTACTACCCGTGGACGCATGTGTCCGATCCGCTCAAGAACGGCAAGCCTCGCCTGGCGCCGCCCTGCGGAACGGTCGCCGGCCTGTATGCCCGCACCGATGGCAACCGCGGCGTCTGGAAGGCGCCGGCGGGCACCGATGCCAACCTGACGGGTGTCGTATCGCTGGCCGCCATCCTCACCGATGGCGAGAACGGCAGCCTGAACCCGCTGGGCGTCAATTGCCTGCGCACGTTCCCGGTCTACGGAGCGGTCAGCTGGGGCGCCAGAACGCTGCGGGGAGCGGATCAGCTTACGTCGGAATACAAGTATGTGCCGGTGCGCCGGCTGGCCCTCTACCTGGAAGAATCGCTCTACCGCGGCACGCAGTGGGTGGTGTTCGAACCCAACGACGAACCGCTCTGGGCGCAGATACGGCTGAATATCGGCGCGTTCATGAACACCTTGTTCCGCCAGGGCGCGTTCCAGGGCAGTTCGCCACGCGAGGCCTACCTGGTCAAGTGCGACCGGGAAACCACCACGCAGGACGATATCAACCGGGGCGTGGTCAACATCCTGGTGGGATTCGCCCCGCTCAAACCCGCAGAGTTCGTCGTCATCAGCATCCAGCAACTGGCCGGCCAGATACAGGCTTGAGCCCGGCGCGGCGCGGACCGAACGCGGTCCGCGCCGCGCCGACCACGGTTACCAGGAGATCGCCATGGCGCAGTTCACCGTCAACCCGCAGCGCTTCGACCCGTACAAGAATTTCAAATTCCGCGTGAAATGGGATGGCCGCTATGTGGCCGGCGTCAGCAAGGTGTCCGCACTCAAGCGCAGCACCGAAGTGGTCGAGCATCGCGAAGGCGGCGACCCGTCCAGCGGACGCAAATCTCCCGGCCGCAACAAGTACGAGGCGGTCACGCTCGAGCGCGGGGTCACGCATGACCGCGAGTTCGAGCAATGGGCCAACAAGGTCTGGAACTTCGGCTCGGGGCTGGGCAGCGAGGTTTCGCTGAAGGATTTCCGCAAGGACATCATCATCGAGGTCTACAACGAAGCCGGGCAGCTGGTGCTGGCCTACAAGGTGTTCCGCTGCTGGGTTTCGGAGTACCAGGCCGTGCCGGACCTGGACGCCAATGCCAACGCGGTCGCCATCCAGAACATCAAGCTCGAGAACGAAGGGTGGGAGCGCGACTACGAGGTCGCCGAACCTTCCGAGCCGAGTTTCGTCGAGCCGGGCTGATGGAGCGCCGCCATGGACGCCCTGATCGAATCGCAGATTCTTGCTCTGTGGGAAGCTGGCCGTGACTGCCACCCGATAGACCGTGGCCTGCGCGCGCTGGCCATGGCGATGCCCGACGCGACGCCGCAGGAAATCGCATCGCGGCCGGTGGGATGGCGCACGCTGGCGCTGCTGCGCCTGCGCCGCGCCACGTTCGGCCAGCGCTTGCCGGCATGCGCCGACTGCCCCGCCTGCGGATCGGCGATGGCGTTCGAGATCGACATCGCGGCGCTGCTGGACACCTTGCCCGCCCCGCCCGAGCAGGCGTCCGCCGGACCGGTATTCGAGGCGCATGGCGCGGCCTGGCGGCTTCCCAGCAGCCATGACCAGGCGCGCGCCGCCCACGCCACCGACAGCGGCGAGGCGCTGGCCATGCTGCTGCACGCGTGCCGTCAGGGGGTTCCGGACGACGCGCTCCTGCCGCAAGACGCGGCCCTGGACGAGATCGAAGCCCGCATGGAAGCGCTGGACCCGGCGGCCAACATCGAGCTGTCGCTGCGCTGCGTCGACTGCGCGCACGAATGGATGGTCGCGCTGGATGCCGACGCCTGCTTGTGGGATGACATCAGCGCTCGCGCTCGCGGCCTGCTGCTGGATGTGCACCGCCTGGCGCGTGCCTACGGCTGGACCGAAGCGCAGGTGCTGGCGCTGGGGTCGGGCCGGCGCGCCGCCTACCTGGACCTGACGGACAGGGAGGCCATCGCATGAGCGGATTCCTGCACCAGCTTGCGCTTCGCAGCCTGGGCCTGGCGCCGCGCATGCGCAGCGCCGCGCCGTCGCCGCAGCCGCCCCCGCAGAACCTGGCCGCAAGCGAGGACGCGTGGCCGGTTGCGACGCCCGCCGACGCGGCGGAACAAGCTGCCAGCATGGATGCGCCGGCACCGGCGGCCGGTCTGGCGGCGTTGGATCAATGGGCCCGCACGCAACCGCGCCTGGCGCCGCGACGGGGATACTCACCAGAGCCTGTGCAAGCTGGCGCCCACGGCCCCGGCGCCCCCGCAACGACGGCCGGCGCCCGGGCGAGCGCTCCGACGGCGTCCCCTCCGGCGCCCGCGCACGCTGCGCTCGCGGCATCCCCGCCCCGGGCCGCGCTGCTGCGCCATGATGCGCGGTGGGCGGCCATGCAGCAGGCCGACACACCAGCTTTTGAAGCGCGGCCCGGAGCCCAGCCCTCTTGGGCAAGCCCGGACACCGCACCCGCCGACGGCCCTCGCGGCAGGCGCGCCGCAAACGACGTGCACGCCGACTCGCGCCCGGCATCCGCGCGCGACGCGCAGGCATGGGAACCGCCGGTGGCGCGCGCCATGCCGGACCGCCGGCCCATCCCCGACGTGCACATCACCATCGACCGCCTCGAAGTGGCGCCGCCCGCACCGGCTCCCCGCGCGGCGCCGCCCGCCAGATCGGCCGCGCTGTCCCTGCGCGCCTACCTCGCCACCCGGCGACCGGGGCAGCCATGAGCAACGCCCTGGCCATCGCGGCGGTCACGGCCGTCCTCAAGGACCTGCTCGATTCGGGCCTGATCGACCACGCCGTGACGGATGCGCTGGGCGCCGGGGTCAAGGTATCGGCGCTCGCGCCGGATGCCGTGTCGCTGGACAACCAGGAAGACCCGCAGTTGAACCTCTTTCTGCACCAGGTCACGCCCAACGCCGCCTGGCGCAATGCCGCGCTGCCGTCGCGCGATCCGGCGGGCGAGCGCATTGCCAATCCGCCGCTGGCGCTGGACCTGCACTACCTGCTGACCGCCTATGGACGCGCCGAACTGCAGGCCGAGGTCCTGCTGGGCTATGCGCTGCAACTGCTGCATGAATCGCCCGTGCTGCCGCGCGAGGCCGTGCGCCGCGCGCTGGATCCGGACGTGGTCGACGGCGCCATCCTGCCCACGGTCTACCAGAGCCTGCGCAGCGCGGACCTGGCCAGCCAGGTCGAGCTGCTGAAGATCACGCCCGCGGCGCTCGGCGCCGAGGAAATGTCGCGCCTGTGGTCCGCGTTGCACGCCCACTATCGCCCGACCGCGGCGTTCCAGGTGTCGGTCGTGCTGATCGAATCGCGCCGGCCGGCGCGCGGCGCGCTGCCCGTGCTCACGCGTGGCGAACGCCTGCCCGGCAGCCCGCGTGATCGCGGGGTGCTGGTGTTCCCCGGCCTGAAGCCGCCCCTGCCCACGCTGCTGTCGGTGCAGCCGGCGGGCAAGCAGCCGGTGGCGGTGGCGGGCGGAACCGTCACTTTGCTTGGCCACCACCTGGACGGCCTGGCGCGGCAGGTGCTGCTGCGTCACTCCGCCTTACAGGCCGAACGCAGCGTGTCCGTGGACGCGGGCACGGATACATGGCTGCGCCTGACCATGCCTGCGGACCTGCCCGTGGGGGTGTACCGCATCCATGCCGCGCTGCAAACGTCCGATACCGGCTTGCGGCGCGACAGCAATCAGCTGGCCCTGGTGCTGGCGCCCGAACCCGTGCTGCCGCCCGTTTCCGCCACGCGCAACGCCGGCACGGTGCGCCTGGCTCTGGCCGTGACGCCGCCGCTGCTGGCGGGGCAATCCGCCAGCCTGCTGCTGGGCGACCGCGAACTGCCGGCCGAACCCCACACCGCGCCGGCCAGCCAGCTGGTCTTCGAGTGGCGCGATGCGCCGCCCGCCGGCACGCCGTTCCTCGCGCGCCTGCGCGTGGACGGAATCGAAAGCCCGCTGGTCGACCGCGAGGCCGTCCCGGTCCGTTACCTGAATCGCCAGATCGAGCTGCCATGAACGCGCGTGCGCCCCTGGGCTGGACCGAAGCCAACCAGCAATTGCTGGCCGCGGAGTTCGCGCGGCTGCGCGCGCGCCTCGACAAGCCGGGCAGCCGCTCGCCGCGCCAGGATTCGCAACGGCTGGCGCAGGCCCGTGCCGAGCTGGACGGCGAAGGGGCCATCGATCAACTGAGCGCGGCGTTTGGCTTGTCGGCGTTCGAGCGCGACCTGCTGCTGCTGTGCGCGGGCGCCGAAATGGACTCCGGTCTGGCTGAACTGTGCGCCGCCGCTCAAGGCCGAGGTGGCAATTTGCGGCACGCCAGCTTCTCGCTGGCGCTGGGCGCGCTGGAGGACGCGCATTGGAGCGCGCTGTCGCCGCAGCGTCCGCTGCGCCGCTGGCGGCTGCTGGACGTGGACGACACGGCCGACCTGAGCACCGCGCGCCTGCGCATCGACGAGCGCGTGCTGCACTTCCTGGCCGGCCTGAACGAGCTGGACGCGCGCCTGCGTCCGCTATTGCGGCCGGCTGTCACGCTGCCCCTCGCCGCGCCCGCCCACGACGCCGCGGCGCATTGCATCGCGGAGTGGATCGCCGGCGAGAACGGCGCGCCGCTGCCCGTGTTCGTGCTGGAAGGAGACGACCCTGGCGCACAGGAAGACGTGGCCGCGCGTGCGGCCCGCGCGGCCGGACTGGCTTGCCTGGTGCTGCAGGCCGAGGACATCCCGGCCGCGGCGTCCGAGCGCGAAATGCTGCTTACCTTGTGGCAGCGCGAAGCCGTCCTGCTCGGCGCGGCCCTGTATATCGACGCCTCGGACGCCTTGCCGCCCGCGGCGCGCCATCTGGCCGAGCAGGCGGGCGCGCTGTGCTTCCTGGCCGTGCGCGAACCGGTATCGCTGCGCGCGGCGTCGCGCCATTGCGCGGTCTCGCGGCCGCAGGAGGCCGATCGCCGGACCCTGTGGCGCGATGCCCTGGGACCGCAAGCCGCCGCGCGCGCCGGCGCGGGCCTGGAGCAGGCCGCCAGCCAGTTCGGACTGGACTCGCGCACCTTGCAGCTCACCGCGGCTGCGCTCAAGCCCACGCTGCAGGACGGCGCGGCCGATCCCGCGGCCGTGCTCTGGCAGGCTTGCGCCCAGGCCAGCCGCCGCCGGCTGGAAGGCCTGGCCCAGCGCCTGGCGCCCGCCGCAAGCTGGGGCGACCTGGTGCTGCCCGAGCCCCAGTTCGCGGTGCTGCGCCAGATCGCCGCGCACCTGCGCCAGCGCTATCGGGTGCATCAGGATTGGGGATTCGCCGCGGCGCAGTCCCGCGGCCTGGGTCTGGCCACGCTGTTCACCGGCGAGAGCGGCACCGGCAAGACCATGGCGGCAGAGGTGCTGGCGCGCGAAACGGGGCTGGACCTGTATCGCATCGACCTGTCGGCGGTCGTCAGCAAATACATCGGCGAAACCGAGAAGAACCTGCGCCGCCTGTTCGAGGCTGCCGAGGACGGCGGCGCCATCCTGCTGTTCGACGAAGCGGACGCGCTGTTCGGCAAGCGCTCGGAAGTCAAGGACAGCCATGACCGTTACGCGAACATAGAGATCAGCTACCTGCTGCAGCGGATGGAGTCCTACCGCGGCCTGGCGGTCCTGACCACCAATCTGAAGTCCAACCTGGACAGCGCATTCCTGCGGCGGCTGCGCTTTGTGGTCCAGTTTCCGTTTCCCGACCTGGAGCAGCGCGCGCGCATCTGGCGCGGCGTCTTCCCGGCCGCCACGCCGACCCGCGACCTGGACGCGCGCCAATTGGCGCGCCTGAACCTGACCGGCGGCAGCATACGCAACGTCGCGCTGAACGCGGCCTTCCTGGCCGCCGATGCCGGCACCGAAGTCACCATGGCGCACGTGCTGCAAGCCGCGCACGCCGAAGCCGCCAAACGCGAACGGCCGCTGGCCGACGCCGAAACGAGAGGATGGCCATGAAACCCGCCATACACCTGCATATCCGTGCGCTCAGCCTGCCCAGCTACGACGCCGCCCAACGCAACGCCTTTGTCGCCGCCATGGTGCACGAGCTGATCCGGCGCTCGGCGGCGCAGAACGCCCCCGCCGGCGATGCGAGCGCCGCCCGGGTGCAAGCCGTTGCCGACAGCGCCAGGCCTGCCGATGCCGGTGCGCAGGCGGGCCGCGCCGTGGCCGCCGCCGTCCGCGGCAAGGCTTGACGCCCCACGCCTCGCGGCCCCGCCATGAGAACCTTCACGCCCCTTTTTGCGCCCCGGCCCGACTCCGCGCCGCCGCGCTCGCGCCTGCTGCAACGCCGCTGCGTCTGCGGCTGCGGGGGCAAGACCGCCTGCTCCGCCTCGCCTTTGTCCGGCCGCGCGCGCCGCGGCGCATCGGCGGTTCCGGATCAGGTCGAGGACGTGCTGCGCAGCGCCGGCGAGCCGCTGGCCGCCGCCGACCGCAGCGATTTCGAGCAGCGCTACGGCCACGACTTCAGCCGGGTGCGCATCCATGCGGATGCGCGCGCGGCCGAATCGGCGCGCGCGCTGCATGCGCAGGCCTACACCGTGGGCCCGCACGTGGCGTTCGGCGCGGGCCGCTACGCGCCGGGCACCCGCCAGGGCCGCGCCCTGCTCGCGCACGAACTGGCGCATGTGGTGCAGCAGCAGGCGCGCTACCGTCCGGACCTGCCGCTTGAACTGGGGCCCGCGCACTCGCCGCTGGAGGCCGAGGCCGACCGCGCCGCGGATACCCTGGCCGCGCCCGCGGCCTCGCGCGGCATGGCCGCGCAGCAAACCGTGCAGCGCGCGGGCATGGGCGATCTGCGCGTGGCCGAGGCCGAGGCGCGCAAATGCCCGGGCACGCACACCATGGCGGACGACGTCTACGCCTCGGTGAACGAAGCCTGGTCCAAATCCGGCCATGGCGGCGACACCGTCACCGAACACGGCGGGCGCATCGTGTCCGACAAGGACAGCAAGCGCGCCATCCGCACCGGCTCGGGCGGCGGCGGCAGCATCAGCCTGCCGGCCGAGCAGAAAGGCGACTACACGCTGGGCACGTTCCATACCCACCCCTACAGCAAGTCCGAAAAGTCCAAGCTGGGCGTGAGCTTTTCCGGCGGCGACGTGGCCAACTTCATGGCCGGCAACCAGGGGTGGGTCAAGTACGTCGGCGCCGGCAGCTGCAACTATGCCCTGAGCATCCAGGACTACGAAGCGGTGTATGACTGCCGCAAGCGCAATCTCGACTTCAAGACGCGCTGGAACGATGCGTTCGCCGCCGCGACCGGAACCTTCCAGGCCAAGGTCGAGACCGCCGTGCGGGCCTCCGTCGACGGCTGCGGCATCTGCTACTACCGCGCCTGCCGCCCGGACGATGCCAGCGCCGTCCCCAAGAACATGAGCCTCATCTAGGAACCGCCATGGAAGACTGGGTAGGAAAGACCGTAGGAGAAGTGCTCGCCCTGTGCCAGACCCGCTATGCCGACGTCACCATGGTCGACGAGCCGCCGGGCAAGCTGCGCGCCGTGGAACTGGACTGCGCGGCGCGGATTCCGGTGTCGCGCTATGTCCTGGAATTCGACTACCGCCCCGCGCTGTTCAGCGCCCAGCGCGACTGGCCGGAATCGCTGGTGGGCGCGCAGACGGTGACCGCCGTGCGCAACGCCGCGGAACCGCAGGCCTATCCATGAGCGGCCCGCTTGCGCCCCGCCTGCTGCGCGGCGGCATCATCCTCATCGATCCGGCCAGCGGCGCGGTGCAGCGCGTCATCTCGCTGCAGTACAACCCCGAGACGCTGACCCGCACGCTGCAGCCGCAAGCCGCCGATGGCGGCGGCGGCGCGGCGGCCGAGCCTCTGCGCCTGAAAGGTCCGCCGGCCGAGACGATCAAGCTGGACGCCGAGCTCGACGCCACCGACCAGCTCGAATTCCCCGACGACCATCCCCAGGCGCGCGATACCGGCATCCACGCCCAGCTCGCGGCGCTGGAGACCATCGTCTACCCGGACAGCGCGGCGCTCATCCGCAACAACCAGATGGCCAACCTGGGCACGCTGGAAATCGCGCCCACCGTCGCGCCGCTGAGCCTGTTCGTCTGGAGCCGCGAACGCGTCGTGCCCGTGCGCGTGACCGATTTCTCGATCACCGAGGAGGCCTTCGACGCGCGGCTCAATCCCATCCGCGCCAAGGTCTCGCTCGGCATGCGGGTGCTGCATGTGGGCGACCTGGGCTTCGGCGACAAGGGCGGCCATCTCTATCTTGTCTACCAGCAGCGCAAGGAACGGCTGGCTGCCCTGGCCGGGCTGGGCGACCTGGGCTCGGTCGGACTGGAGTCCCTGCCATGAGCGTTCAGCGTTTTCCCGCCACCAGCCGCTATCACGACGTGCCGACCGCCGAACTGGCCGGCGCCGACGGACGCCCGCTGGTCTATCTGCGCCGCCGCTTTTTGCCGGATCCGGCCGCGTTGACCTCGGTGGGCGAGATAAGCGTGGGGCCCGGCGACCGCCTCGACCGCCTCGCCGCGGCGGCGCTGGGTGACCCGCTGCAGTTCTGGCGCCTGGCCGACGGCAATGAGGCGCCGCGCCCGTCCGCGCTGGAGGAGCCCGGACGCAGTCTGCGCGTGACGCTGCCGGCCGCCCTGGGCGCGCCGCCCGCCGGAGGCCGTGATGCTTAGCGGCGTGCATCTGACTCTGCTGGTCGGGCCGGGCCTGCCCGTGCCCGCGCCGCGGCCGCTGATGGACGGGCTGGAAAGCGCCGAGGTGTCCTCGTCCGCCGACGGCCCCGGAGGTTTTCAACTGACCTTCGCGATCAGCAGCCGCTCGCCGCTGCACACGCTGCTGGTGATTGCGGGCGGTCAGGTGCCCTGGCTGCGGGTCATCCTGGTGGCCACGCTGAACGGGCTGCCCACCGTGCTGATGGACGGCCTGGTTACGCGCCAGGAACTCACCGACGGCAACGAGCCCGGCCAGTCGCGCCTGACCGTCACCGGCGAGGACCTGACGGTCGCGATGGACAAGCAGGACATGAGCGGGCTGCCCTATCCGGCCATGCCGCCGCCGGCCCGCGTCGCCGCCATCATCGGGCGCTATGCGCTGTACGGGATGCTGCCCCTGATCGTGCCGTCGCCCTACACCGACCTGCCCATTCCGGTCGAACGTATCCCCACCCACGAGGGCACCGACCTGGCCTACGTGCGCCAGCTCGCATCGGAGGTCGGCCACGTGTTCTACATCGAACCCGGACCGCTGCCCGGCGCCAACCTGGCCTATTGGGGACCCGAGATCCGCCTGGGCCCGGTGCAGCCCGCGCTGAGCCTGGGCATGGACGTGCACAGCAATGTCGAGTCCCTGTCGTTCGCGGTGAATCAATCGGACGCCACCCTGCCCGTCATCTTCATCCAGAACCCGCTGACCAAGTTTCCGATCCCCCTGCCGGTGCCCGACATCAGCCTGACCAGCCCGCCTCTGGGCCTGCTGCCGCCGATGGCCAAGGGGCTGACCCTGCTGAAGGGCACCGCCAAGCTGTCGCCCGCCGCCGCGCTGGGCCGCGGGCTGTCGATGGCCGCGGGCTCCTCCGCCGACGCGGTCACCGCGGACGGCTCGCTCAATGTGCTGCGCTATGGCCATGTGCTCAAGTCGCGCCAGCTGGTGGGAGTGCGCGGCGCCGGACAGGCCTTCGACGGCCTGTACTACGTCAAGCGCGTGGACAGCACCCTGAAGGCGGGTGAATTCAAGCAGCAGTTCTCGCTGGCCCGCAACGGCCTGATCTCGACCTTGCCCCTGGTGCCCCCATGACCGATTCCCAACGCCACTACGGCAAATTCCGCGGCGTGGTGATCAGCAACATCGATCCCATGCAGATGGGGCGCCTGCAGGTGCAGGTTCCCGACGTGCTCGGCCTGGGCATTTCCAGCTGGGCCCTGCCTTGCGTGCCTTTCGCGGGCCAGCAAAGCGGCGTCTTCGTGCTGCCGCAGATCGGCGCGGGCGTGTGGGTCGAGTTCGAACAGGGCATGCCCGACTACCCCATCTGGGTCGGCGGCTTCTGGGGTTCGGCGGCCGAAGTTCCCGCGCTGGCGCTGGCGGGCCTGCCGGTATCGCCCAGCATCGTGCTGCAGACCGGCGGCCAGAACACGCTGATGATCTCCGACCTGCCCGGCCCCACCGGCGGCATCCTGCTCAAGACCAAGACGGGCGCGATGATCTCGATCAGCGATATAGGCATCACCCTGTCCAACGGACAGGGCGCCACCGTGATGCTCGCCGGCCCGGTCGTCAACATCAACCAGGGCGCCCTGACGGTGACCTGAGGAGGCGCAACCATGCCCGGACCCTTACTGCACGTCGGCGCCACCGTGCTGTGCATGCACGGCGGCCAGGCCATTCCGCTGTCGCCCAACCCGCGCGTGCTGCTGTCGGGCCAGCCCGCGGTGACCATCGTCTCGCCCTATTCGATCGCGGGCTGCGCGTTCCCGCCGCCCCCGTCGGGCAACGGCCCCTGCGTCACCGGCCAATGGCTCAGCGGCGCCACGCGAGTGCTGATCGCCGGGCAGCCGGCCGCGCTGCAGACCGGCGCCTCGATCTGCGCGCCCACGGGCACGCCGATGATGGTCACGCTGGCGCAGGCGCGCGTCCTGGGCATGTAGGGACCCGCGCCATGGCCTACCTGCGCTTTCCCTTCGAACCCGATGCGCGCGGACGCAGCCGCAGCGCCGACGATGCCGCGCATGTGCGCGACATGATCGAACAGGTGTTGTTCACGGTGCCGGGCGAACGCGTCAACCGGCCGGACTTCGGCTGCGGCCTGCTGCAGCTGGTGTTCGCCCCCAACAGCGACACGCTGGCCGCCGCGGTGCAGATGAGCGTGCAGGGCGCGCTGCAACAGTGGCTGGGCGAGCGGATCGCCGTGGAAGCCGTCAACGTGTCGCACCGCGACGCGGCGCTGGAGGTCGAGGTGCAGTACGTAATGCGCCAGGGCCAGCAGCGCCGCCTGGCGCGTTTCACGCGGGAGCTGCCATGAACCGCCAGTTCCGCAGCGCCAACCCGCGCCGCCTGCAATTGCTGCGCGCCCAGCAGCCGCCCGGCGAGAACGGCATCGCCTACGTGGAGATCGACGCGGCCGATCAGCGCACGCTGCGCGTGGTCTGCGCGCATCCGGTGTCGGGCATCGGCCGCGCGCACGTGCGCATCGAAGGCGGCGTGCGGATCCGCGGCATTGCGCTGGCCGCGGACCCGGTGCTCTCCGGCAACGAGATCCGGCTGACCGTGGACCGGGCCGGCGACTTCTCCTGGTACACGCTGGCCCTGGTCAACCCGGCCGAACCGGATGCCCCCGCGCCGGGCTTCGACTTGTGCCTGTCCACCATCGAGATCAACTTCAAAGCCGGCTGCCCGTCGGAATTCGACTGCGCCGACGCTCGCGCCTGCGATCCGCCCGCGCCGCCCGAGCCCCTGCTCGACTACCTGGCCAAGGACTACGAGAGCTTCCGCCGCCTGATGCTGGACCGCCTGTCGCAAAGCATGCCGGATTTCACCGAACGCAATCCCGCGGACTTCACCGTGGCGCTGGTTGAAACGCTGGCCTATGCGGCCGACCATCTCTCCTATGCCCAGGATGCGGTCGCGACCGAGGCCTATCTGGACACCGCGCGCCGCCGCAGTTCGCTGCGCCGCCATGCGCGCCTGCTTGACTACCCGCTGCACGACGGCTGCAACGCGCGCGTCTTCGTCGCCTTCGAGGTGAACCCGCAAGGCGAGGGATGCGTCGTGCCCGCCGGCACCCCCATGCTGACCAGCTCGCCCGAAGCGGCGCTGGCCGCGCCCGTGCGCCGCCGCGAAGCGCTGGACGGGCTGCCGATGCCCGGTGTCGAGGTCTTTGAAACCCTGCACGAGCTGACCCTGCACGCCGCACACAGCCGCATCGCCCTGCACGACTTCGCCGACCCCGCCTACTGCCTGCCTCGCGGCCAGACACAGGCCGCGCTGGTCAACGACCCGCCGCTGGCGCTGGCGAGCGGCGATGTACTGGTGTTCGAGGAAGCCATCGGCCCGCTCACCGGCAGGCAGGCCGACGCCGACCGCGAGCATCGCCATGCGGTGCGCCTGACCGAGACCCGCACCGGCCGCGACGACCTGACCGGCACGGACCTGCTGCTGGTCGCCTGGCATCCCGACGACGCGCTGCCGTTTCCCTTGTGCGTCAGCCGCGAGTTCAACCAGGGCGGCGCGCTGGTCAAGCAGGCGGTGTCCGTCGCCCTGGGCAATGTCGTCCTGGCCGACCACGGCCTGAACCGCAACTGGATCCCCTTGCAGCCGGACACGGCGACCGCGCGAGACGCGCCCGCCGCCCGTCCCTACCGGCCCCGCCTTCCCGACACCGGCCTGGCCTATGCCGAGCCCTACCACCATGACCAGGCCGTGTCCGGTCCGCGGCCGGCGAGCCAGGCGCTGACGCAGGATCCGCGCCGCGCCTTGCCCAGCGGGATGCGTCTGTTGGCCGACGACCCCGACCAGCCCGGCGATGTCCCGCCGCCCGCCGGCGCGCCCTGGTCGCCGCATCGCGGCCTGCTCGCCAGCGCCCGCGATGCGCGCGACTTCGTGGTCGAGACGGAAACCGACGGCAGCGCTTGGCTGCGCTTTGGCGACAACCGCTACGGCGCCGCGCCCGTGCCGGGCGAACGCCTGCTGGCCCGGTACCGGCTGGGCGGTGGCCCCGGCGGCAATGTGGGCGCCAACGCGATCGGCGCGCTGGTCACCGACGACCCGGACCTGATGCTGGGGGTTGCGCGGGTGCGCAACCCGATGCCGGCGCAAGGCGGCGCGGCGCCCGAGCCCGCCGACGCGATCCGCCTGAACGCCCCCGAGGCCTTCCGGGTGCAGGAACGCGCCGTCACTGCCGACGATTACGCGCGTCTGGCCGAGCGCCATCCGCAAGTGCAGCGCGCCGCGGCCCGTCTGCGCTGGACCGGCAGCTGGCATACCGTCTTTCTGACCGTGGACCGGCGCGGCGGCCTGGTGGTGGACGCGCCGTTTCGCGCGACCATGCGTGGCTTCATGGAACGCTTCCGCCTGGCGGGACAGGACATCGAGTTCTCGGAGCCGGTCCACGTGCCGCTGGACATCCTGCTGCGCGTCTGCGCGGCGCCCGGCCACTTCGCCGCCGACGTCAAGGCGGCGCTGCGCGATGCATTCACATCGGGCCTGGACCGCGCGGGCCGTCCCGGCTTCTTTCATCCCGACCGCTACACCTTCGGCACGCCGCTGGCGCTGTCCGCGCTGATGAGCGCAGTCATGGCCGTGCCCGGGGTGGCGTCGGCGCAGGCGGAACGCTTCCAGCGCTGGGGCCGCGATCCGGCGGGCGAGCTGGACTCCGGGCGCATCCTCACCGCGCCGCTGGAAGTGCTGCGCGCCGACGGCGACCCCAACTTTCCCGAGAACGGCCGCATCGACTTCATCGTGGAGGGCGGATCATGAGCTCACCCGCCGACTGCGGTTGCTGCGCGGGCCAGCCCGCCCTCACCCCCTCGGACCTGGCCAATCCGCCGGGCCAGCCCGCGCTGCGCCTGCGCGTGGGCACCCATGGACGCTTCCTGGCCAGCCTGACCGCCGACCTGGCGCGCTCGCCCGAGCTGTCGGCGCTGACCACGCGCGATCGGGACGACCCGGTGCTGGCGCTGTTCGACGCCTGGGCGGCGGTCCTGGACGTGCTGACGTTCTATCAGGAACGCATCGGCAACGAAGGCTATCTGCGCACCGCGACCGAACGCCGCTCCGTGCAGTTGCTGGCGCGGGCCATCGGCTACGAGCTTCGGCCCGGCGTGGCCGCCACGACCTGGCTGGCGTTCTCGCTGGAAACCGCGCCGGGCGCACCGCTGCGCGCGCGCGTCGAACCCTGGACTCGCGCGCAGAGCATTCCCGCCCAGGACGAGCAGGCCCAGACCTTTGAAACACTGGAACCGCTGGAGGCCCGCGCGGCGTGGAACGCGCTGGAGCTGGCCTGGCGCGAGAGCGTGCCGCCCGTCTTCGGCGCGCGCACGCTATGCCTGGCGGGTGTGGCCACCCGCTTGAAACCCGGAGACGCCGTGCTCATCGTGGGCGACGAGCGCGCGCGCGACTCGGGCAACGAGAACTGGGACTTCCGGCGATTGACGCAGGTCCGCGAGATCGTGCCCGGCCCGGGCGAGGAAGGAGCGCCGGCGTACACGCTCATCTCGCTGGACCGGGGCCTGGGCAGCGCGGCGCTGCACGTGCAGCCGTCGCGACGCAACCCGCGCTGCCATGCCCTGCGCGCGCAGGCGCACTTGTTCGGCTACAACGCGCCCGACTGGCGCGCCATGCCCGTCACGCTGCGCGCGGCGTATCTTGGCATGGAAGATGCCGCCAGGCCGCGGATCGTCGAGTTCCCGCAATGGCCGGGCTACACCCTGGCCGAAATCTCCGACCCGCCGGGAACCAGCGCAGCCGGCACCGGCCTCTATGGCGAGTACTACCGCGGCAGGGCCTTCGGCGAGCGCCTGATGGCGCGCACCGACGCGGAGATCAATTTTCAATGGGCCGCGGGCGGGCCGGGCGACGGCGTGCCCGCCGACAACTTCTGCGTGCGCTGGACGGGCTGGGTGCTTGCGCCCGGCAGCGGCAGCCATACCTTCCATGTCACGGCCGACGACGGCGTGCGGCTCTGGGTGGACGGAGCCCTGATCATCGACCAGTGGCAGGAGCAATCACCCACGGAATTCAGCGGCAGCGCGCGCCTGACGGCCGGGCGCAAGCATGACATCCGCATCGAATACTACGAAGCCGGCGGCGGCGCCACGATTGCGCTGGCCTGGTCCGGGCCGGGCCTGCCGCGCCAGGTGATCCCCGCCGCGCGCCTCTATCCCGGCGACGCGCATGGCGTGCACCTGGATGCCAGCTACCCGAAATGGATGCCTGGAGGTTGGGCGGTGCTGTCGATGCCCAGCTACGAGGAGCTCTACCGCATTGCCGACGCCACCCCCGACGCCCGCACCGGCTTTGCGCTGGCGGGTCCGACCACGCGCCTGACGCTGCGCGGAGAACGCGTGCGCGAGCAATTCAACCACGCGCTGCGCGAGACAACGGTCTATGGCGAATCCGAACCGCTGGACTGGGGCACCCGGCCGGCTTCCGGACTGACACAAGGGCATGCGCTCGTGCTGGCCGCGTACGAGCCCGACCTGCCCGAAGGCCGCGTGCTGGCGGTGTCGGGCCTGACCCTGGACGAAGACGACGCCGTCAACGTCACGCCCCGCGCGCGGCTGTTGCGCGGCGATCCGCTGGCAAGCGTGCGCGTGGCGCGCGACCGCGCCAGCGCGGAACTGGAATTCGAGGACACCTGGCGCTGCACGGTGCGCCTGGCCGAAGCCAGCGACGTCGTGCGCATCCAGCGCAATGACAGCGCAGGCGGGCGCACGTCGCTGCTGCTCGATGCGGACCTGGCGCATGCCTACCTGCCCGGCACCGTGCGCATCAACGCCAATGTCGCGCCCGCCAGCCATGGCGACAGCAGGCAGATGCGCATCCAGCCCGAGATGCTGGGAAGCGGGGCTGGCAACCAGGCGTTCCAGCGCTTCACGCTGCAGCAGCGGCCCCTGACCTTCGTGCCTGCCGCCACGGCCAGCGGCGCGGCCAGCAGCCTGGAAGTGCGGGTGGATGGCTTGCTGTGGACCCAGGCGCCACGCATCACCGCGCTGGGCGCCGACGATCGCGCCTACCTGCTGCGCACCGACGACGGCGGCGGCGCCACGGTGCAGTTCGGCGATGGCCTGCATGGCGCGCGCCTTCCATCCGGCGCGGGCAACGTCCAGGCACGCTACCGCGTCGGACTGGGCCGTGGAGGCAACGTTGCAAGCGGCCAGGTCAGCGTGCTGCTCACGCGCGCGCCGGGCGTCAAGGCGGTGGTCAATCCGCTGCCGGCCTCCGGCGGCGCCGACCCGGAAGCAGGCGACGCCGCCCGCCGCAACGCGCCGCTGCGCGTGCGCACGCTGGACCGCATCGTGTCGCTGCGCGACTTCGAAGACTACGCCGCCGCATTCACTGGCATCGGCAAGGCCCAGGCGGTGTGGCTGTGGAACGGGGAACAAAGGCTGGTGCACCTGACCGTGGCCGGCGAAGACGGCGCGGGCCTGGATCCGGCGGGCGCGCTTTACCGCAATCTGCTGGCCGCCATCGACGCGGCCCGGCCGCCCTATCAGCCGCTGCGGGTCGCGCCCTGCCGCTATCTGGATTTCGGCTTGCGGGCCGGGCTGGGCATCGATCCGCGATACGAATCGGCCAAGGTCCTGCAGGCGGCCCGCGCGCGCCTGCTCGAGGCCTTCGGCTTTGCCGCGCGCGCGTTCGGCCAGCCGGTGCACGGGGCCGAAGTGCTTGCGGTGTTGCAGGGCGTCCCCGGCGTACTGTGGGTGGACCTGGACGCGCTTGTCCTCAACGCGGGCCTGGACGGCGTGGCGGCGCGGCGCAGCAGCGGGCCGGACGCCAGCCTGCCCGCCCGAAGCGCCCGCTGGCAGCAGGGCAGCCTGCAGCCGGCCGAACTGCTGCGCCCCGACCCGGCCAGCCTCTTGCTGTCGGAGCGCACATGACGAACCGCCTGAACGCCGACGCGCTGCTGGCCCTGCTGCCGGCCTTCTACCAGGAACGGGACGCCGCCGCCGGCGGCCCGCTGCGCGCCCTGCTCGATGTGCTGGCGCGCCAGGGCGCGCTGGTGGATGCCGACCTGGACCGCCTCTACGACAACTGGTTCATCGAAACCTGCGACGACTGGGTCGTTCCCTATGTGGGCGACCTGCTAGGCGTGCGCGCGCTGTACCCGGTGGGCGCGGCCTTTTCACCGCGCGCGCTGGTGGCCAACACCCTGCGGCTGCGCCGGCGCAAAGGCACGGCGCTGGTGCTGGAGGAACTGGCCGCCGACGCCACCGGCTGGCGCAGCCGCGTCTCGGAGTGTTTCGAGCGGGTCGCCACCACGCAGCATGTGAATCACCCGCGCCCGCACGCGCTGCGCACGCCCGACCTGCGCCACGCGCGCGCCATGGAACGTGTCGACGGTCCGTTTGGCGCCGAGCTGCACACCGCCGACGTGCGCGCGCTGCCCGCCGGACGCTACAACCTTCCCAACGTCGCCCTCTTCCTGTGGCGGCTGCAGTCCTACACCGTCCTGAGCGGCGACGCGGCGCCCGCCACGACGCTTGCCGGCTTCTACACCTTCGACCCGCTGGGCCGGGACCAGCCGCTGTTCAACCGGCCCCACACCGAGACCGACATCGACCACCTTGCCGAACCCATCAATGTGCCCGAGCCCTTGTCGTGGCGCGACCTGCATGAGGAGCTGGAGGCGCGCCGGCAGGCCCTGACCGACGGCGCCACGCCGCCGAAAGGCTGGTTCGCCGACACCGGGCAAGGGCCGGTCCTGCAGGTATGGATCGACGGCCAGCCCGTACCCGCCGAGCATCTGGTGATCTGCGATCTGGCGCCCATCCCGGGCGTGTCGCCCGAAGAATGGCGCCGACCCGACGCGTCGCTGCTGGTCAAGGCCCGCAAGCCTGGCCGGCCGGACCGCGCCTTTCCCGCCGCGGGCGGCGTGCTGGTCGGGCTGGATCCGCGCCGCGGGCGCATCGCGCTGCCGGCGGGTGTCGCGGCGCAACAGGTGCAGGTCCGCTATGCCTATGGTTTTCCCGGCGACATCGGCGCCGGGCCGTACGACCGGAGCGCGGCCCCGGACGCGGAGCCCGGCGCGCCGCCCGCGCCTGTCGACACCTTCGACGTCGAGCTGCGCGTGCCTTCGGCCGCCACGCCGACACTGGCCGCGGCGCTGGCGGCGGTGCAGGCGGGCCAGCGCGTGCGCATCGTGGTCGATCACGACGCCACCGAAGCCGTGACGCCAGACCTCAACCTGCCCGACACGCACCTGGCGATCGAAGCCGGCCCGCTCCGGCGGCCCGTATTCAAGGGCGACTGGCGGCTGCGCGGCAACGCCAGCACCCGCCTGACCCTGGACGGCCTGTTGCTGGACGGTCGCCTGCGGCTGGATGGCGCGCTGCGCGCCGCCACGCTGCGCCACTGCACACTGGTGCCCGGGCGCGGCGGATTGCGGCTTGCGGGCGCCGCGCCCGAACTCGCGCTGACGCTGTACCGCTGCATCAGCGGGCCGGTCCGCAGCGCATCCGCGCTGGCCTCGGTCGATATCGCCGGCTGCCTGATCGACGCGCAAGGCGTGGCCGCGGCCGCGCTGGACCTGGACGACAGCGCGTTGCGCGTCGTGGCCAGCACGCTCTTCGGACGCGTGGCCGCCGGCCGGCTGGACGCATCCAATACCTTGTTCGGCGCGCCTGTCGCCATCAACCGCCGGCAGGAAGGCTGCGTGCGTTACTGCCACGTGCCCGCGCCGTCGGTGACGCCGCGGCGCTACCGCTGCCAGCCGGACCTGGCCGTGCAGGACCTGGGCCCCTCGGCCGCCAAGCGCGCCGCCGCCCGCGTTGCCCCGGCCTTTACGTCGACGGACTTTGCCTCGCCCGCCTATGGCCAATTGGCGCGCGGTTGCGCGCCGGAGATTCGTGAAGGAGCGGACAACGGCGCCGAGATCGGCGCCTGGAATCCCTTGCTGCAAGCCCAGCGCGAAGCCAACCTCAGGCTGGCGCTGGACGAGTATCTGCGCTTCGGCCTCGAAGCGGGATTGATCCCCGTGAACTGAGCCCCCCCTGTCTTCGGGAACAACACCATGAAAGCCGATCTCAGTCGCCTCACCTTCGATCCCGCCCGGCGCTACCGGACCGTCCGCATGCAGCAAGGCCGCGTGCAGATGGACACGGACTGGAACGAGCAGCAGGACATCCTGAACCGCCGCATCGAAACCGAAACGGCGGACACCGTCGGAGCCGTGGGCGCGCCGCTGGCCGCCGCCGGTTTCGCCCTGAGCCCGGCGGGCAAGGACCTGGCCGTCTCGGCCGGACGCCTGTACGTCGACGGCCTGCTCTGCGAAAACCCCGAGGCCGCCACCGTCGCGCGGCAGCCCGACCTGCCCGCGACCGCGTCACCCGTCCTGCCCGCGGGCGCATCGGTGCTGCCCCTGCCACCGCCCGGCGTCGCGCCCGGCGACATCGATGGCGTGGTCGTGTTCGGTTCCGGCGGACTGCCCGCGCCGCCGCCCGAAGGCGTGTACCTGGCCTACCTGGAAGCTTGGCAACGCCACCTATGCGCGCTGGATCTCGCGCCTGACGACTACAGCATGCGCGAAGTCGCGCTGGGCGGCCCCGACACCGCGACCCGCGAAAAGACGGTCTGGCAGGTCAAGCTGATGCAGGTGGGCGCGCCCGATGCCGCCCTCACCTGCCTGTCCACCCTGCCCGCCTGGGATACGTTGACGGGGCTGCCCGACGCGCGGATGTCGGCGCGCGCCGAAGCCAGCGTGCCGCCCAAGACCCCCTGCCAGCTGCCGCCCGACGCGGGCTACCGGCAGCTCGAAAACCACCTCTACCGCATCGAAATCCACCAGGACGGCGCGGGCGCGGGAAAGGCCCGCTACAAATGGTCGCGCGAGAACGGCAGCATTCTGAGCCGGGTGGTGCGCTGGCTGGGCGACCCCGTGGCCAACGAGTTCGAAGTCGCCAGCATCGGCCGCGACGACGTCCTGGCCATCACCGCCGGCTGCTGGGTCGAGTTCCTGGACGACACGCACGAACTGCTGGGTCAGCCCGGTCCGCTGGCCCAGGTGGTCCGCACCGACGGCAACACGGTCACGATCGATCCCGCCAGCCTCATCGGGCATCCGCTGGATGCGGCGCGCTTTCCCGCCAATCCGCGGGTGCGGCGCTGGGACGGCGTGGCGGAGATCACCCCCGCCCCCATCGCCACCGCGAACGCCGGCTGGGTCGAGCTGGAGCAGGACGGCATCGAGATCAAGTTCTCGCCAGGCCGCCTGCGGGTGGGCGACTACTGGCTGATTCCCGCGCGCACCGCGACGGCCTCGATCGAATGGCCCCAGGCGCCGGACGGCAAGCCTGCCTTCAGCGCCCCCGCCGGCATCCTGCGGGCCTACGCGCGCCTGGCCCTGCTGCGCTGGCAGGCCGGCGCCTGGACCTTGGTGAGCGACTGCCGGCCGCTGTTTCCCGCGCTGACCGAACTGACGCAGCTCTACTACGTGGGCGGGGATGGCCAAAGCGTCAAACCCAACCCGGCCATGACGCCCGATGTGGTGCCCCTGCCGTCCGAACTGCGCGCGGGCGTCGCCAACGGCAGCCACCCGGTGGCCAATGCCACGCTGCGCTTCACCGTGGACGGCGGGCGCCTGCCCAACGGCACGGCGACGCAGGACGTCCAGACCGGCGCCGACGGCGTGGCCTCGATCGCGTGGTCGATTGCCTGCGACCCCACCCGTCCCGTGCAGCACGCGACGGCCCAGCTGCTGATTGCCGGCCAGGCGTCGGCGGACCGCTACCTGCCCTTGCGCTACACCGCCCAGCTCGCCCTGGCATCCGAGGTCGGCTACGACCCCAGCGGCTGCGCCGACCTGCTGGCCGTACAGGCATACACCGTGCAGCAGGCGCTGGACGCCTTGTGCCGGCGCACGCATGGCGGCGGCTGCTGCGTCACCGTCGGCCCGGCCGGCGACTTCCCCACGCTGGACAAGGCCCTGCACACGCTGATCGGCCAGGACCGGCTCGATATCTGCCTGTGCCTGATGCCCGGCGAGCACAAGCTGGGCGACGACCTTGCGGCCAAGGGGCCGCGCGTGCGCCTGATGGTGCATGGATGCGGACCGGCCAGCCGCCTGCTGCTGGACGAGCGCAGCTTCAGCCTGAACAGTTTTGCCTCGGTGTCCATCGCCGACCTGGCGATCGTGCGTCGCGGCCAGCCTCAGTCCCTGGTCTTTGCGCAATGCGCCGAGCTGCGGCTCGCGCGCGTCGACTGCGTGGGGCCAGCCGGCCCGGGCGCCAGCCTGGTGCGCATCGACGGCAGCCGGCGGGTGCAGATCGAAGGCTGCCGGCTGTTTGCCGCCGGGCGCGGCAACGCCGAACGGCGTGATCTCCTGTTCAACCGCGCGCCCACGCTGGCCGTCCTGAAGGCAGCGCTGGCGCCGGAGTCCATGCTGGACGACGATGACGATCGCGCGGCGCTTGCGCTGGCGCGCCAGCCGATCGACGCGCGCAAGGCCATGACGACCGAAATCACCGAGCTGCTGCGCGCGGGCACGGCCGGCAATGTGCTAATGGGCGCGCGCATTCAGGAGGGGCTGAGATTCCTGGCCACCCAGCTGATCCGCGAAACGCCGTCGCAAAGCCGGCTGCGCGCCGCGATCGGGACGCTTGCGGCCGCCTTGCTGGCCGATCCGCTGTCCTGCGCGCTGGCGCTGCTGGACAACGATGCCGACACGACCTTGCGCGACAACCGGCTGCGCGGCGGCATTTCGATGTTCTCGGAGTCCGGCGACTTTCCCGAGCTCACGACGGACCAGCTCAAGCTCCTGGGCGCCGGCATCCGCACCGGCAAGCTGATCCCCGCGGGCGAAGGCGCGCTGACGCTGCAGTGCAATCAGTTCTCAAGCTTGCGCCTGGGCGCCGAGTCGTTGCGCGCCATGCTGACCGTGATGCAGACCGGCGGCGACTTCGCGGCCTGGCGCAGCTTGCGCGCGGGCGACAATACGCTGAACGCGTACAGCCATTTCCCGGCGTTCGACGCGGCCCTGACCGGCAACAGCCTGCTGACCAACGGCGACGCCGGCGCGCTCATCGCCGTGCAGGCCAAGATCATCGGCAACTTCGCGCACAACGACTTCCGCTTGTTTGTCTCGGGCGTCAATCCGGAGAGCATGGCCAATGGCGGATTGAATGTGGTCACGGTATGAACGGCCGACGCGCGGCCCGCAGGCTCAGGTTGTCGCCTGGCTCTTCCGGGATCGCCCCAGAACATGCTCGGCCTCCTGCACGAAGGCTTCGGCCAGCCCGGCATGCGGCGTCTGCGTCGCCCACAGGATGCCCATGCGGCGCACGGGCGCGACACCGGGCAAGGCAACGCGCGACAGGCCCAGGCTGTCGAGCCAATCCGGCGCCCAGTCCGGCACCAGCGACACCCCCAGGCCTTCCCGGACCATGCTGGCGATGGCCATCAGGCCGTCTATCTCCAGCCGTTCGCGCGGCCGGATCGCGTGCTGGCGCAAATAGCGGTCGGCCAGCCGGCCGCCCCAGACGCTGCGGTCGTAGCGGATGAAAGGCTCGTCCGCCATCAGCGCGTGCGCGTCACGGTCGCGCAGCGCCGCGGGCGCCAATACCACCAGCGGCTCGGCTGCGCCCAGCCTCCAGGCATAGCCCTTGGGCAGGCTGAACTGCGGCTGCACGATGAAGGCCGCATCCAGTTCGCCGTCGATGACCTTGCGGTACAGGTGGCTGGACGTTCCGGGTTCGACGAATACCGCAAGCTTCGGATGCCGCCGGTACAGGCCGGCCAGCACCGGCGGCATCAGCCCGGTGAGCGCCGAGGTCGATACGCCCAGGCGGAACTCGCCAAGCGGCGTGTCGTCGCCGGCCGTGGCCCGCAGGTCACGCATTTCGCGCAGCACCAGCCGCGCGCGCTCCAGCACCTTCAGGCCGGCCTCGGTGGCTCGCACATTCCGGCCGGCCCGCTTGACCAGGACCACGCCCAGGTCCTGCTCCAGGGCCCGCACGCGCGCGGCGATCGAGGCTGGCGTCAGGTCGAGGCGGCGCGCGGCCTCGGCCAACGACCCGTACTCGATCACCGCCACCAGACTCTGCAGGTACCGCGTATCCATTGTTCCCCCCGGGCCGATGCCGGCCGCTAACTGACCACCCCGATGTTCCAGGGCACGAACTCATGATCGCCCAATCCCAGCAGCTCGCTCTTGCTGCGCTCGCCGGAGGCTACGCGCAGAACCTGCGCGAAGATCTGCTGCGCCATTTCGGGCAGGCTGGCGCTGCCATCCAGGATAACGCCACAGTTCAGGTCCATGTCCTCGGTCAGGCGCTCGTACATGGCGGTATTGGTGGCCAGCTTGATCGAAGGCACGGGCTTGGCGCCGAACATCGAGCCGCGGCCCGTGGTGAAGCAGATGACATTGGCGCCGCCCGCGATCTGTCCCGTTGCCGAGACGGGATCGAAGCCCGGCGTGTCCATGAACACCATGCCGGCCTGGCGCACCGGCTCGGCATAGCGGTACACCTCCATCAGGCCGGAGGTGCCGCCCTTCATGGACGAGCCCAGCGACTTTTCGAAGATGTTGGCCAGGCCGCCCATCTGGTTTCCGGGGCTGACCTTGCCATTGATCTGCACGTCGCGCCCTGGCGAGTACGTTTCCTTCCACCAGCGTATGCGTTCAACCAGCTTTTCGCCCACTTCCCGATTGCGCGCCCGCGCCGTGAAGGTGTGCTCGACACCATAGATCTCGGGCGTTTCGGACAGGATTGCCGTGCCGCCGTGGCGGACCAGGATATCCATCGCGGCCCCCAGGGCGGGATTGGCGGTGATGGATGAGAATCCGTCGGAACCGCCGCACTGCAAGCCCACGACCAGGTGCCGCGCCGACACCGGCTGGCGCCGTACCTCGTTCGCCTGCGGCAGCATGGCGCGTACCGCCGCCACGCCGGCCTCGATGGTGCGCCGCGTGCCGCCCGTCTCCTGCATGATGAAGGTCTTGAGCCGGTCGCCTGCCTGCAGCGCCTGGTCTTGCAGCAAGGCGTCGAGCTGGTTGCGCTCGCAGCCCAGGCCGACGATCAGCACCGCCGCGAAGTTCGGGTGACAGGCATAGCCGCCCATGGTCCGCCGCAGCAGGTCCATGGGCTCGCCCGACATCTCCATGCCACAACCCATGCCGTGGCTCAGGGCGACCACGCCGTCCACGTTGGGATACTGCGCCATGATCTCCGGCGTGAAAGCCTCGGCGATGCGATGCACCACCGTGGCGGAGCAATTCACCGTCGACAGCACGCCCACATAGTTGCGCGTGGCCACCTGCCCGTTATCGCGCACGATGCCCAGGAACCGCGCCTGCTCGGCCTCGGGCAGCAGCGCCGTAGGCACGTAGTCGCGCCCGAACGCGTAATCGCGATCGAACTCGCGGAAGTCGGTGTTGTGCGCATGCACGTAAGTGCCGGCGGGGATGTCCACCGCGGCAAAGCCGACACAGACGTTGTATTTCAGGATGGGCTCGCCTGCGCGCAGATTGCGCGCGGCGATCTTGTGGCCCGCCGGCACCTGGCTGCGCGTGACCAGCGATTCGCCGGGCACGGCCACGCCGATGCCCACCGGCACGCGCGCCACCACGATGTTGTCCGCCGGATGCAGGCGGATCACAGGGCCTTCGGCCCGCTTTCCAGAGAAATCGAACATGCTTACCTCATGTAGCGTAACGAGGGGGGATGGCGACGCCGTTATTCCGGGCGGATGCCGATATCGCCGATCAGCGCCGACCAGCGCGGCACTTCGTCGCGGACAAAGGCGGAGAACTCCGCGGGTTTGCTGCCCAGCACGGTGAAGCCCTGGTCGGTCAGCCGGGTCCGCGTATCGGCGTCGTCCAGCGCCGAGCGGATCGAGCCGTACAGCCGGTCCATCACCGGCGCCGGCGTGCGCGCCGGCGCAAACACGCCATACCAGGTCAAGACCTCGAACCCCGCGAAGCCCGATTCGGCCATCGTCGGCACGGCCGGCGACTTGTCGTCGCGCTGCAGGCCGGTCACCGCCAGCGCGCGCAGCTTGCCGGACTCCAGGTAGGGCTTGGCCACCGGCAGGTTGGCGAACATGTACGGCACATGGCCGGCCAGCACGTCCGACAGCGCCGCCGATTCGCCCTTGTAGGGCACATGCGTCACCTTCACACCGATCCGGTGCGCATACAGTTCCCCTGCAATGTGCTGGGGGCCGCCCTGCCCGGAAGAGGCGTAGGTCAGCCCGCCGTCGCCGGCCTTGCGGATCTGCTCGTCCAGTTCGGCCACCGTGCGCCCCGGCACCAAGGCCGGGTTGACGACAAGCACCAGCGGCATCGACACCATCTGCGACACCGGCGCGAAGTCCTTGACCGGGTCGAACGGCAGTTTGGGAAACAGCGACGGCGCCACCACCATGGTGGATTGCGAACCCAGGAACAGCGAGTAGCCGTCGGGGCCGGACCGCGCCACATTGTCGGCCGCGATAGTCCCGGTGGCGCCCGGACGGTTTTCCACCACCACCGTCTGGCCCAGCTGAGCTCCGATCTTGCCAGCCACCAGGCGCGCCACGATGTCGGCTCCGCCGCCGGGCGCAAATCCCACCACCAGGCGCAACGGACGCTCGGGGAAGGGGTTGTCGGCGGCGCCGGCCACGCCGGTTCCCAGCAGGGTCAACGTACAGGCGCCAAGCCAGCGCCGGGCGGCTCGCAATCGAGGCATATCGTTCATGTTTGTCTCCAGTCTTGTCAGCGTCGGGCTGCGGCCCGCGGCGTCGGCATGGACGCAGCCTTATTCTCAAGACCGGCAAACATTGGAACAAGCATCTTGCAATTGCTTCAGACAACAATATTTTTTGTGTTTACCGCAGCCCGGGCACAGACACGTAAATGACAGCTTGGGGTGCTTACAATGCCGCTGTTGCATCGCAACATTCCGCTGTTTCCTCTTTGTAGCCACATGTCGCCCTCCTCCCCCACGCAGCACCGGCCCGCGCTGGTGCTGCTCGCGCTTGCCGTCGGCAGCTTCGCCATCGGAACCACCGAGTTCGCCACGATGAGCCTGCTGCCCTACTTTTCCCAGTCGCTCGGCATTGACGCGCCCACCGCGGGCCACGTGATCAGCGCCTACGCGCTGGGCGTCGTGGTCGGCGCCCCCATCCTTGCCGTGCTTGGCGCGAAAATGCCGCGCCGCAGGCTGCTGATCGCCCTGATGGGGCTGTTCGCCATCGGCAACGGCCTGAGCGCGATCGCGCCCAACTATCACTGGATGCTGTTCTTCCGCTTCTTGAGCGGCCTGCCGCATGGCGCGTATTTCGGCATCGCGTCGCTGGTGGCCAGCTCGCTCGTGCCCGCCAACCGCCGCACCGTGGCCGTGGGCCGCGTGTTCCTGGGCCTGACCGTCGCCACCATCGTGGGCGTGCCGCTGGCAAACTGGCTGGGCCAGGTGATCGGCTGGCGCTGGAGTTTCGGCCTGGTGTCGCTGCTTGCCGCGCTAACCATGATCAGCGTGTCCATCTACGCGCCCGACACCCCGGCCGACCCGAAAGCCAGCCCGCTGCGCGAGCTGAGCGCACTGGGCCGCAGCCAGGTCTGGATCACGCTGGCGATCGGCGCGGTCGGCTTCGGCGGCCTGTTCTCGATCTACACCTATCTGGCCGACACGCTGACCGCCGTCACGCAGGTGTCGCCCGCCACCGTGCCGCTGGTGCTCAGCGCCTTCGGCGTGGGTCTCACGGTGGGCAACATGGTGGTGCCGGTCTTTGCCGACCGCGCGGTGATGCGCACCGCCGGCCTGTTGCTGCTGTGGTCCGCCGTGGTGCTGGCGCTGTTCCCGCTGATGGCGCACAACATCTGGCTGATCACGCTGAATGTGTTCCTGGTGGGCGTGGGTGGCGCGCTGGGCACCGTGCTGCAGACGCGGCTGATGGACGTATCCGGCGATGCCCAAGGCCTGGCCGCGGCGCTGAACCACTCCGCCTTCAACACCGCCAACGCGCTCGGCCCCTTCCTGGGCGGCCTGGCCATCGCCGCGGGCTTTGGCTGGACCTCGACGGGCTGGGTGGGCAGCCTGCTCGCCATCGGCAGCATGCCCTTGTGGCTGTGGGCCGTGATGCTGGAGCGCCGCGGCCGTGCCGCGCGCGCGGGCAAGCTGGTCGCAAGCGCCGGGTCGGCGCGCTGACCGCAATTCCGGGACGCTGGCCGGCCGGTCGGCGTCCCTTTTTTCCCGCCGAGACGGCACGCTGCCGTCCCCAATTATCTTCTTCCGGGCGGCGTTTAGCGTCCCCGTTTATAGCCAGACCGGGCCGTCGGCTGTGCGCCACACCGGCCCTCCTCCATATGGCTTGGTTTTGCCGGCCGTCAGCCGTCCGCCGCTATACTTTCCGCACTCAAACCTCCAGACGCGCTGCACCTTTTTGTCATGCAGCGCTTTTTTTATGCTCGTTTTGATGGCTTTGCTGCGCCCCATAGGCCAGGCGCTTTGCTGTGCTGCCGCGCTGGTCTGCGCCCAGGCTTTCGCCGCCCCTCCCACGCTGGCGCAATGCCACGGCATCAAGGATCTTGCCTTCGTCGCCCACCTGGATGACGACCTGCTGTTCATGAACCCGGACATCGCTTCCAACATCGAAGCGGGCGGCTGCGTGCGGGTGGTCTACCTGACCGCCAGCGATGCCGGCGAAGGCGACGGCTATATGCTGGGCCGCGAGCGCGGCGCGCGAGCCGCCTATGCCTACATGGCGCACAAGCCCGATCTCTGGAAAGCGGATGCCGGAGCCGTCGGCGGGCGCCACATCGCGCGCTTTACCTTGCAGGACAATCCGCGCGTTCAGCTGTGGCACATGCGCCTGAAGGACCCCTGGCTGGGCAAGGGCTGGGGCAGCCTGACGCCGCTGAGCCGCACCGAATCCGAACCGGGCCAAAACGTCGAGACGCTCGGCCCCTATCCCGAGACCTACACGCGCGAACAACTGATCGACGCGCTGGCAGAACTGATCCGCCAGTATGGCCCGACCACGGTGCGCCATCTGGATGACACGATCAGCGTGCCGTACACGCAGCTGTGCTGGCGCTGCGCCGGCCACGGACATCCCGATCACATCGCCAGCGCGCGGCTGGTGCGCGAAGCCATGCTGCGCGCGCCCGGCAATTACGCCGAGACGGGCTATATCGACTATCCCAGCCAGGAGCGCGCCAGCAACCTGACCGATACGGAAATCGCCAGCAAATCGATAATCTTCCAGCACTACGCCTGGAACGACTACCACTATTGCTCGGGGCCCACGGGCTGCAGGGAACCGGCCGGGCCGGCCGCCGCCTGGGTGCAGCGCGCCTATTACGTATCGCGCCAGGATATGGCGCCGCAGCTGTACCCGGATGGGCGCGGCGGCCTGGTCGTGTTCGCCGCGGGCGAAACCAATGCCGCCGTCAATCGCTGGGATTCCGGCGAGCGCCGCTGGCAGAGCCTGGGCGGGCGCACCAGCGGCCCGGTCGTCTCATTCACCCACGCCGACGGCACCGCCGGCCTGATGGCGCGCGACCCGCTGGGCGGCGTGTGGACGAACAAGCAGCGTCACGAAGGCACCTGGCAAGGCTGGCAGGCGCTGGGCGGCATACGCGTGACCCAGATCCCGGCCGTGGCGCCGCGCGGCGAAGCCGCCGCCGTGGCGCTGGGCTATGACGGCCTGCTCCATTGGATCGCGCCGTCCGGCATCGACGGCAGCTGGAGCACCTGGCAGGACCTGCCCTTGCTGGAGGGCGTCATCGGCGCCCCAGCCGCGGCGCGCGGCGCCGACGGGCGCTACGTCATCTTCGCCGTCGCCGCGAGGGGCGAGCTTTTCTATACCCGCCAACTGCCGCCCAGCCGCGGCCAGCGCCCCGAATGGCAAGGCTGGCGCCGCGTGACGGCGCCCGCGGCAGCCGGCGGGCTGGCGGCGATACGCAACCACGAGAACCGGGTCGAACTCTATTTTCGGCAGCGCGGCAACAACCACCTGACCCGGCTGGTGGAAGCCGGCGACACCACCGACCTCGAAATGGACTGGAGCGCCCCGACCGACATGGGCGTGCCCTACATCGGCCGCCCGGCCATCAACGCCGATGCGCACGGCAATGTCGTCCTCGCGATACTGGAACGCGCGGGCGGCCAGCTGTGGCTCGTCGAAAAGGGCAAGCCGGCCAGACTGGACGCCCAGGCCGCTTCGCCACCCGCTATCAGCCTTATCGGCAGCACGCTCTATATCGTTGCGCGCACCGCAGGCGGGCCGCAGCGCTATCAGGTGCTTTCGCGCCACGATGGCAACTGGGCCGGCAGCCTGACGCTGGACGGCGTGCCGTCCAGCGGTGGCGGCCCCTTCGCCACCGTGGCGGCTCGCCCGGCGGACCTGCCCAACCTGGGCGCCAACAGCACCAACCACGCCGTGGTCGTGCGTCCTTCTCCCAGCGAGCCCGGCACGCTGAACGTGGAGCGCATGCCGACCCAGGCCTCGCGCGCGGCCACGCCAACCAGCGTGCAATAGCGTTGCGCCCGTCGGGCTTATTGCGGCTCGATCTTCGCGTCGACCGCACGCTGGGTCCAGATCTGGCGTTGCGTCTGCGCGAAGGCCTGGTGCTCGGCCACCGTATTGGGCGACACCTGCATGCCTAGCGATTCGAAGCGCTGGAGGACGTCGGGTTCGCGCAGGATGGCCGAGACTTCCTGATTCAGCTTTTGCACGATGGCGTCGGGCGTCTTGGCGGGCGCCGCGACGCCGACCCACACGACCAGGTCGAAGTTCTTGTAGCCCAGCTCGGACAGCGTGGGGACGCTCGGGAATTCCTTGGCCCGCTCATGCCCCGTGAAGGCCAGCCCACGCAGCTTTCCGCCCTGCATGAAAGAGGTGACGACGGACAGGTCGGCGAACAGATAGTCCACGTGGCCGCCCAGCAGATCCGTCACGGCGGGAGGCTGGCTCTTGTAGGGCACGCCATTGGCCGCGGCGCCGGCCACGGTATTGAACGTGGCGCCGGCGATCTGGCTGGTGGGCGAGCCGTAGGCGTAGTTCAACGGTTTTGCCTGCGTGGCCTTGACCAGTTCCTGCAGGGTCTTGTAGGGCGCGTCCTCTCGCACCACCAGCATCATGGGGATGGTGGCGATCCGGACGACATGGATGAAATCGCCCGTGGGATCGAACGGCAGTTTGCGGAACAGCGCCGGCGTGGCCGAGTGCGTCGAGCTGCTGGTGAGAATCAGCGTATAGCCATCGGGCTGGGCGCGCGCCGTGAACGACGATCCTATGGTGCCGGACGCGCCCGGCTTGTTCTCGATCACGACGGGCACATTCAGGCGCGGCCCGAGCTTTTCGGCAATGATGCGCGCGCTAGTGTCGGTGGCGCTGCCCGGAGAGAACGGCACGACGATGGTGATGGGCTTGTCGGGGTAGGTCTGCTGCGCCTGGGCGGCGCCCGCGGGCAGCGCGCCGGCCAGCGCGCTCAAGACGGTGAAGCTGCCGGCGGCCAGCAGGTGGCGGCGCTGCGCGCGGAACGGTCGGGTCATGCTTGTCTCCTGTAGGGGCCGCGGGTCGGCCCTCTTCAACTCATGCCGTATGATGCTCGCGCCCCGCTTATCCCAACAAGGGACTAATTTTCATAGACTTATTCCAATCAGGGATTAATTCTCCGCTGATTGCCTCAGGCGCAGATAGTCCTCGGTATCCTGCAAGAAGGCCGAGGCCGCCAGCGACAGCCGCGCGTTGCGGCGCTGGATGAGCCAGAGCTCGTGTCCATGCTTGCGGGCGCCATCGATGGCCAGTATGCGCAGGCCAAGCTGCCGCGCCAGGTCGCAGGCATAGCCGGGCACCACCGTGATGCCAAGCCCGGCGCCAACCAGCTTCAGGGCCGAGATCAACATGCCCGCCTCGATGCGGTAGCGGAACTCCAGGTTCTGATCGGCCGCCACCCGGTCCAGGCTGCGCCGCACGCTGTAGACATTGCGCAGCATGATGTGGTCGTGGGCCGCCACGTCGGCCCACGACACGGAACGCTTGCGGGTCAGCGCGTGGCGCGGGGCGCACACGGCGTACAGGGTGTCGCGGTAGATGACCCGCGTGGCCAGTTCTTCCGAAGGCGTTTCCACCGATACGATGCCGAAGTCGGCGCGCCCGTTGCGCACATGTTCGATGGTGTCGTCGGTGGTGAGTTCGAAGAGGTCCAGCTTCACGCTGGGATGGGCGCGGTGGTAGTCCGCCACCACCTGGCCCAGCAGGCCGGCCATCATGAGGGGAGACGTGGCCACGCCCACCGTGCCGCGCTCCAGGGTGCGCAGGCCCGACATGCTGCGCTCGGCGGCGCGCACGGTGCCCAGGATCTCTTGCGCATAGGCGTAGAAATCCGCGGCCCCGTCGCATGGCGTGACGCTGCGCGTGGAGCGCTCGAACAGCGGCTGGCCAACCTCGGCCTCCAGTTCGGCGCACAGCTTGCTGACGGCCGACTGCGTCACGAAGGCCGCGCGGGCGGCCGCCGTGAAACTGCGCAGTTCGTAGAGCGCGCAGAAAACGCGCAATTGCTTGAGAGTGATGTTCATGGTCGAAGTCGCCGCCTGGCGCCGCCGGCCATGCCGGCCTCAGCGCGCAGGCTCGAGCATATCGCGATCGGCGTCCTGGCGCGGCGCCTGGCGCCCGATTTCCCCCGGCGTGCGCGAAAAGCGCACCGGAATCCCGCAAGCCATCAACGGCCCTTCGGTCGGATGCTCCACGCGCTGGAAAAAGCCGGTTGCCTGCAGGTGGGGATCGTCGAACAAGGCTTCAGGCGTGTTGACGCGCGAATGCGGAATGTCCGCGTCGGCCAGCAGCGCCAGCCATTGCTCGGTGCCCTGCAGCGCGACGATGTCGGCGAGGTCCTGGTAGAGCTCGTCGAAATGGCGCGCGCGCGCAGCGGCGTCGGCATAGCGGGCGTCCGCCGCCAGATCGGGACGGCGGGCCAGGGCGAAGAATCGCCCCCACTGCGCATCCGTGTAGGGCAGCAGGGCCAGGTAGCCGTCAAGCGTGCGGTAGGGACGCCGCTGCGGCGACAGCACCCGGCTGTAGCCCATGGGCCCCAGCGGCGGGACAAAGCTGTGGCCGCTCAGGTGTTCGACCAGGGTGAAGGAGACCAGCGTTTCGAACATGGGGACCTCGATCGCCTGCCCCTGTCCCGAACGCTCGCGCTCGTACAGCGCCATCGGGATGGCGTACGCCAGCGTCAGGCCCGCCACCTTGTCGGCAAGTATGGTGTTCACATAGGCGGGCGCCCCGCTGTTGCGGCCCTGCAGGTCCGCCAGCCCGCTCATGGCCTGGATGATGTCGTCGAACGCCGGGCGCGCGGCATACGGGCCATCCTGGCCGAAACCCACCGCGGAACAATGGATGAGGCGGGCATTGCGCGCGCGCAGCGCGGCCGCGTCCAGCCCCAGCCGCGCCAGGGCCGCCGGGCGCACATTGGAGACGAAGACATCGGCGCCGTCGATCAGGCGCAGCAGGCTTTCGCGGTCGGCCGGCGTCTTGGCATCCAGCGTCACGCTGTACTTGTTGCGATTGAGGTTGAGATAGGCGGGCCCCATGCCCGCATGCGCGGCCGGGGCCGACGTGCGGAACACGTCGCCCTCGGGCGCCTCGATCTTGATGACCTCCGCGCCCATGTCAGCCAGTATCTGGGTGGCATAGGGCCCCATCGCCACCGAGGTCATGTCGATGACGCGCACGCCCTGGAGCGGACCCGCCATTATTTGGCCCCCCGGTGCTGCTTGCGCGCGAGGAAAGGCGCCATGAACCGGCGCGGCTCGTCGGTCGTGAAGGCTGCGCCAAAGGCGTCCACGCTGCGGTCCAGTCCGGCCTCGACGGTGGCTTCGCTCCAGTAGCGCAGCAGCGCCTTCTGCGAGCGCACCGCAAGCGGCCCGCTGGCCGCGATCGGCGCCACGGTGCGCTCGACCAGCGCGTCCAGTTCGCCCGCCTCGCAGACGAATTCCAGGAAGCCCCATTGTCTGGCTTGCGCGGCGTCCACGGTCTCGCCGGTCAGCAGCAGCCAGTTGGTGGGACCCGGGCCGATCAGCGCCGGCAGCAGCACGGCGTGGATCACGGACGGGATGCCGACACGCACCTCGGGCATGCCGAAGACGCCATCCGCCGATCCCAGCCGGATATCGCAAGCCGCCGCCAGTTCCATGCCCGCGCCCAGGCAGAAGCCGGGGATGCGCGCGATCGTGGGAACCGGAATCGCCGCCACGGCGTCGCAGAGATCGCGCAGCCGCGTGATGAAGGCGCGCGCGCCCTGGGGATCGAGCTCGGCCATTTCATAGATATTGGCGCCGCCCACGAAGGCCCTGTCGCCCGAGCCGCGTATGACCACCGCGCGGGCGTCATCCTGGGCCGCGATCCAGCGCGCCGCGTCGATCAGGCTGAGGGTGACCGCCGAAGCCAGGATGTTCAGGCTCTTGGCGTCGTGGATCTGCAGGGTGTAGACGCCGCGCTCGTCGCGCGTCACGTGGGCATGGGCAAAAGAGGGAATGGGCGCAGTCATGGAAGCTCCAGCTAGGGTTATGACACCGATCCTAAAGGCGTGGTTTGATCACAACAAACGAGTAATTTTCATGAAATAAGTCTTGAATGGAATAAATGGCGAAACCCCTCACAGCTTGGGTACGATAGCCGCCTCTTGCGGGAGTAGCACCATGGGCATCACGCTGCGCCAGCTCCGCGCTTTCTGCGCCGTCTACGAGCTGAAGAACTTCACCCGCGCCGCCGAGGCGCTGAACCTGACGCAATCCACCGTCAGCAAACTGTGCTCGGAACTGGAGAAGGCCATCGGGCTTTCGCTGTTCGAACGCTCCGCCCGGGGCGTCGAGCTGCTGGAGGGCACGACGGAGCTGTATGCCTATGCCCAGGAAGCCTTCGGCTCGCTGCGCGCGGCCGAACGCAGCCTGAGCAGCCTGACGAGCCTGGAACGCGGTGAAGTTTCCATCGCCGCTTCGCCCATCATGATGCACACGCTGATCGCGCCGGTGGTGACGCGTTTCCACGCCTGCCATCCCAATATCGTCTTCGACCTGCATGAGCTCACTGGCGACGAGGCCATCGAACATGTGCTCCACGGCAAGGCCGACCTGGGCCTGGTCGCGGTGGAAAGCCAGGACCCCAGGCTGGATTGCCGCGTCGCATACCGCGGTCCGATGTACGCCGTGGTGCCGGCCAACCACCCGCTGGCCGCGGACGGGCAGACATGCTGGCGCGATCTTGCCCGCTACCCTCACGTGTTGCTGCGCGGCACCTATGCCGTGCGCCGCAAGATGGACCAGATCCTGCTTGATCAGGGCCTGGCGGTGCGCAGCGTGGCGCAGACCGGCAGCCTGACCACCGCCTTTTCCATGATCCGCGGCGGCATGGGCATCACCGTCATGCCCGGCTATGTGCGCAACGTCTGCGAAGAGATGGGCCTGAAGGCCCTGTGCATCGCCGACCGGCCCCAGGCCTTGCATGAACTGTCCATCCTGCGCCGCGCCGACTACCGGCTGTCGCGCGCCGCGGCCGCCTTTCTTGCCGCCTTCGAGGCGCATCTGAGCGAGCAGGGCCAGCCCGCTCCCGCCGACGATTCATCTCTTTTATGACTGCCTTCATGACAATTAATCAATTGTTTGAATGATGCGCGACTTCCATCATTAGTGCGTCGAGGCCCGCCCCGAAAGGCAGCCGCAGCAAGCCACGCGCTACCCGCAGGTCCCTCGACGCATAAACCAAGCAGGGCTCACAAGCCCGCAGCACGAGGAGACCCAGACATGAAAATGAAATCCGGCCTGAAGCAGCTGCTGACGCTGCTCGCGGCGCTTCCCGCCATCGCCGCCGCCGACAGCTACCCCTCCCGGCCAGTCACCCTGGTCGTGGCTTATGCCCCCGGCGGCATGACCGACATCCTGACCCGGCGCATCGCGGCCGACCTGCAGACCCGCCTGGGCCAGCCCTTCGTGGTCGAGAACCGGCCCGGAGCCACCGGCCAGATCGCCACCGAATACGTGACGCGGCAAAAGCCGGACGGCTACACCGTGCTGGTGGGCGCCACCAGCCATGTGATCAATCCCGTCCTGAAGAAGCTGCCCTATAACGCCCGCAAGGACTTCGAGCCCGTGGCGCTGCTGGCCGTGAGCCCGAACTTCCTGCTGGTCAACGCCGGCCTGGGCATCAAGAACTACGCGGACTTCAAGGCCTATGCACAGAAGCAGCCCTCCGTGCCCTACGGCACGGCCGGCGCCGGCGGCGCGCCCCACATCGTCGGCGAACTGCTGCGGGCGCAAAGCGGCCTGCCGCTGATGCATGTTTCCTATCGTGGCGCGGGTCCGGCCATGACGGACCTGGTGTCGGGTCAGGTTCCCTTCGGCATGGCCGAATCGGTGACCGCCAACGCCTATCTGCAGTCCGGCAAGATCGTGCCGCTGGCCATCGCGTCGGCCCAGCGCCAATCCCGCTATCCCGACGTACCCACGCTCAACGAACTGGGCTACAAGGGCTTCGACCTGAGCACCTGGGTCGGGGCCTACGCCCCCGCCGGCACGCCCGTCGACATCATCCAGACGCTGAACAGCGAAATCCGCAAATCGGTAATGCAGCAGGCCACGCAGGAGTACATCCGCTCGACCGGCTCCGAACCCGGCGACATGGACCTGCCCACCTACCGGAAGTTCGTCGGCGACGAGATGGACAAATGGCAGGCCGTCATCACGCAGGCCGGGGTCAAGGATGAGTGAAGTCCGCATCGGCTCCGTCTCGCCGGAAGCCTATTTCGCCGAGGCGTTGCGCGCGGGACGGCTGGAAGTCCAAGTGTGCCGCAGCTGCGGGCTCTCGTTCTTCTTTCCGCGCACGCACTGCACGCATTGCCGTTCGCCGGAATACGCCTGGCGTCCCATGCGGGCGGGCGCCACGCTCTATTCCTTTTCTGAAATACCGGCCACGCCCCAGGCGCCCGCCCGCAACGTCATCCTGGCCGACATGGACGAGGGTTTTCGCATGATGTCCACGCTGATCGACGACGACGAACTGCGCATCGGAATGCGGCTGACGGCAAGGCCCGATCCGCAACGCGCGCGGGTGGTGTTCGAGCGGGAGGCGCCATGACGGACTGGAACAAGAACCTGCGCGGCGCCATCGCCATCACCGGCTGCGCCACGGCCGGCATCGGCGATGCCGGCGGCCTGAACGACCTGGAAATCACCTCGCTGGCGGTGCACGCGGCGGTGCAGGACGCCGGGCTGCGCATGGAAGACATCGACGGCCTGATGAGCGCAAGCCTGTCCTCGTCGATGTGGCTGAACAAGCTGGCCGAGTACCTGGGCCTGTTCCCGCGCTTCATGGACAGTACCCAGATCGGCGGCGCCTCCTTTGTCGGCCATCTGCTGATCGCCGCTGCAGCCATCCACGCCGGCCTGTGCCGCAACGTCGTGATCGCCTACGGCGCCACGCCGCGCGGCGGCAACGGCGTCTCGGCGACGTCCGGCGCCCGCGCGCGCCTGGACCCCTTTCCGTACGAAGAGCCGTTCCAGCCCTTCAATCCGCCCACCAGCTATGCACTGGCGACCCGCCGGCACATGCATGAGTACGGCACCACCCGCGAGCAGCTGGCCGAAGTGGCGGTGGCCGCGCGCGCCTGGGCGCAACTGAACCCGGAAGCCTATAAGCGCGAGCCGCTGACCATCGACGATGTGCTGGCCGCGCGCATGATTTCCTCGCCCCTGACCGCGCGCGACTGCTGCCTGGTGACCGACGGCGCGGGCGCCATCGTGGTGACCGCCGCCGCGCGCGCCGAAGTGGCCCGGCCCATCTACGTGCAGGGAACCGCCATGGCGCATTCGCATCGCCAGATCGCCTGCATGGCCGACCTGACGCGCACCGTGGCCGGACAAAGCGCCGGCCTCGCGCGCGAGCGCGCCGGCGTGGCGCTGGCCGATATCGACCTGGTGCAGCTCTACGACGCCTTCACCATCAACCCCATCCTGTTCCTGGAGGACATGGGGTTCTGCGGCAAGGGCGAAGGCGGCGCCTTCGTGTCGGGCGGACGCATCGCCCCCGGCGGCGAACTGCCCGTGAACACCAACGGCGGCGGGCTGTCCTGCGTGCACCCCGGCATGTACAGCATGTTCGGCCTGGTGGAAGCGGTGCGCCAGCTGCGCGGCGAATGCGGACAGCGGCAGGTGCGCAACGCGCGCACGGCGCTAGTGCATGGCAACGGCGGGGTGCTGAGCGCCCAGGCCACGACCGTGCTGACCAATTGGATCGACTAAGAGAGAGACCCGACATGCTGGAAGGAAAAGTGGTGGTAGTGACCGGCGCGGCCAACGGCATCGGCCGCGCCGCGGCCCTGGCCCTGGCGGCGCAAGGCGCCCGCGTGGTCGTCAATGACCTGAATGTTTCGCTGGATGGAACCAGCGCATCGCAGAACACGGCCACCCATGTGGTCGAGGAAATCCGCGCCGCCGGCGGCCAGGCCATCGCCAATGGCGATTCGGTGGCCGAGTACGCCAGCGCGCAGCGCATCATGGAAGCCGCCATCGACACCTATGGCCGGGTGGATGCCGTCGTCAACAACGCAGGCATCGTCCGCGACAAGATGTTCCACCGCCTCACGCCCGAGGATTTCGACGCCGTGGTGAAGGTGCATCTGTATGGCTGCTTCAACCTCAGCCACGCGGCCGCCCAGCATTTCCGCGCGCAAGGCGGCGGCAGCCTGGTCAACATGACGTCCAACTCTGCGGTCATCGGCAACCGGGGCCAGGCCAATTACTGCGCCGCCAAGCTGGGCATCGTGGGGCTGTCCAAGGCCATGGCGCTGGACATGGCCGCGTTCAACGTGCGGTCCAACTGCATCGCCCCGCTGGCCTGGAGCCGCATGACCGAGACCATTCCCGCCAAGACCGAGGAACAGGCCCGCCACGTCGAGAAGATCCGCCGCATGGGGCCGGAGACCATCGCGCCCCTGATCTGCTATCTGGCGTCCGACGCGTCGGCCGAGGTGTCGGGACAGGTCTTCGCCATCCGCCTGAACGAGATCTTCCTCATGAGCCAGTCCCGTCCGGTACGCTCGGTGCACCGTTCGGACGGCTGGACCACCGAGAGCATCGCCGAGCACGGCATGGCCGCGCTGCGCGCCTCCTTCATGCCGCTGGACACCTCCGCCCAGGTGTTCGCCTGGGACCCCGTCTGAGGCCGTCATGGCACTGGACTATCACCGCTTGAAGTCCCACGTCTTCGACCTGGCGCACCAGGCCTATGGCGAGGACGACTGCATCCTCTATGCCCTGGGCGTGGGCGCGGGCCTGGCCGAGGACGATGTCCTGGGGGAGGAAACGCAGTTTATCTACGAGCACGGCCTGCGCGCCCTGCCCGCGATGGCCGCCGTGCTGGCCTATCCGGGCTTCTGGATGCGGGATCCGCGCCACGGCCTGGCCTGGGGCCAGGTCGTGCATGGCGAGCAGCGCATGCGTTTTGCCGCGCCGCTGCCCGCCCGCGGCGAGGTCGCCTGCCGGATGGAAGTCAGCCACATCGCCGACAAGGGCCCCGGCGCCTTCGTCGTGACGCGGCGCACGCTCGGCGACGCGGCCACCGGACGCGAACTGGCCGTCATCGAACAGCTGAACATCTGCCGCGGCGACGCCGGCTACTCGGGCGGCGATGCCGCCCTGAGCGACGCCCTGCCCGCGCCCATCCCGGCCCCGCCCGCCGCGCCGCCGGATTGCTCCATCGTTGTGCCGACCAGCCGCAACCAGGCCGCGCTGTATCGCCTGAACGCCGACCGCAATCCCTTGCACGTGGATCCGGCCAGCGCGCGGCAGGCCGGCTACCCGCGCCCCATCCTGCACGGGGCCGCGCTGCTGGGCATGGTCAACCGCGCCATCGAGCCCAGCCTGCGGCAGCTTCCAGGACTGCGCCTGGGCGCGCTGGACCTGCGCTTCCTGAAACCGGTCTACCCCGGCCTGCCCGTCACGGTCTCGCTGTGGCGGCAGCCGCAGGGGCTGGCCCTGGCCTGCCATCAGGCCGACACGCTGTGCGCTCAGGGCCGCGCTGCCTGGGCGACGGAGGACGAATGATGAACGACAAGACATGCGCCGACGCGCAGGACGCCCTGCGCGACGTGGAATCCGGCGCTGCCATCTTTGTGGGCGGCTTTGGCGGCTCGGGCATTCCCGCGCGCCTGCTGGCCGGATTGCTGGCCAAGCCCGGGGTGGGCGACCTGACCCTGATCAACAACAACGCCGGCGCGGGCGAGGCGAGCTTCCTCGCCCTGGTGGCCTCCGGCCGCGTCAGCCGGATCGTCTGTTCCTACCCCCGCATGCCGGGCAATGATGTGATCCGCGAACGGGTGCAGGCGGGCGGCCTGGTCGTGGAGGTCATGCCCCAGGGCACCATGGTCGAGCGCATCCGCGCCGGCGGCGCCGGCATGGGGCCTTTCTATTCGCCCACGGGCTATGGCACCCCCCTGGCCGAAGGCAAGGAAACACGCGTCTTCGGCGGCCGGGGCTATGTGCTGGAAGAACCGCTGCGCGCGGACTTCGCTTTCGTGCGCGCCCATCGGGCGGACCGGCTGGGCAATCTGGTCTACCGGCGCGCCCAGCGCAACTTCGGACCGGTGATGTGCATGGCGGCCAGGACCACCATCGTCGAGGTCGACGAGATCCTGCCCCGCGGCGCGCTCGACCCGGACATCATCGTCACGCCCAGCCTGTTCGTGCACCGGCTCTTGGGAGGCCCGCAATGAAGAAACTGTCACGCACCCAGCTGGCCGCCCTGGTGGCCGGCGACCTGCCGGCCGGCTCGGTGGTCAACCTGGGCATCGGCATGCCAACCCTGGTCACCGATCGCCTGGACCCCGCGCGCGGCGTTCAGCTGCACAGCGAGAACGGCATCCTGGGCATGCGCCTGCTGCAGGACCATGAAACCGCCGACGGCGACCTCATCAATGCCAGCAAGCAATCCATCGCGCTCACCGAAGGCGCGGCGATCTTCGACCACGTCTATTCCTTTTCCATCATGCGCGGCGGCCACATCGACATCACCGTGCTGGGCGCCTTCGAGGTGTCCTGCCACGGAGACCTGGCGAACTGGTCCCTGGGCGCGGACGACCCCATGCCCTCGGTGGGCGGCGCCATGGACCTGGCCGTGGGCGCGCGCAACGTCTGGGTCATGATGGAAGCACTGACCCGCGACGGCAGCCCGCGCCTGCGCAGTCGCTGCACCCTGCCCCTGACTGGCGCCGGCATGGTCGGACGCATCTATGCCGACATCGGTATTTTCGACGTGCGCGACGCGGCATTCGTGCCGGTGGCCCTGGTGGACGGGCTGCCGCCCTCGGAGCTGGGCCGCTGGATCGACGCGCCCGTGCGCCTCGAAGGCGAACCGCGCATCCTGCAAGCCACCTCCTGATTCCCCGAAGCCATGATACGCACCGAACACTTTCTCGAAGACGCCGAAGCCTGGCTGCGAACCCGGCTGGCGCAACTGCGCGCCCGGTATCCGGAAACCGCCTCCCATACGCCGGAATGCCGCCAGGCCTGGAACCGCATGCTCTGCGAGGCCGACCTCATCGCCCTCACCTGGCCGCGCGAGTATGGCGGCCGCGAGCTGCCCACCGCCACCCTCATCGCCTTTCATGAACTCTGCGCGCGCCTGCACGCGCCGCAGCCCATCAACAGCATCGCGCATGCGATTCTGGCGCCCACCCTGCTGCGCTTTGGCACGCCGGCCCAGAAGGCCCTGTTCCTGCCCGGCATCCGCGACGGCAGCGAAATCTGGTGCCAGGGGTATTCCGAACCTCGGACCGGCTCCGATCTTTCGTCCGTGCGGACCCGCGCCATTCCCGAAGACAGCGGCTGGCGCATCAGCGGCCACAAGATCTGGACCACGCAGGCGCATCTGGCCAAGTGGTGCTTCGCGCTGGTGCGGACCGAGCCCGGCAGCCAGGCCCATCGCGGCCTGAGCTTCATGCTCATCGACATGCAGGCCGAAGGCGTCCGCGTCGAACCCATCCGCCAGATGACGGGTGAAGCCGACTACAACGAAGTGCTGTTCGAAGCCGTCGCGGTGCCCGACGGACGCATCCTGGGAGAGCCCGGCGAAGGCTGGCGCGTCGCGATGGCGGCGGCCGAATACGAACGCGGCATCTACTTCATGCCCCGCGTGGTGCAGCTGGAAGCCGAACTGGCACAACTGACGGAGGCGCTGGCGCAGGCCCCGCTGGCGCAGGTCGAACGCGCCGTGCAGGCCCGGCGCGTAAGCGAACTGGCGGACCTGTGCCAGGTCATCCGCTGGCGCGTGGACCGCGTCCTGCGCCAGGTCGCCGAAGGCAACACGCCGGGCATCGACGGCGCCATGCTCAAGCTGCTCTGGAGCGAAACGCGCCAGCGGATCTGGGAACACCGCGTGGAGCTCCTGGGCGAGGCCGCCATCCTGGGCCCGCAGGCCGACGCCCCCCATGCCGAAGCCGCGAGCGTGCTGCGCGAATTCCTGTGGTCGCGCGCCGAGACCATCGTGGCCGGCACCTCGGAAATCCAACGCAATATCGTGGGCGAGCGCGTGCTCGGCCTGCCCAAGGACAGGGGACAACATGCATAGCGAAATCAGGACACTGCTGTCCTCGACCTTTGGCCGGCTGCTGGATGAACAGCATCCCGTCGCCTACGCGCGCCGCGCCCTGCCGGCGCACGACGACGCCCAGCTCGGTCTCTGGAGGGAACTGGCGGACGGCGGCTGGCTGGAGGCGGGACTGGAGACCTTCCAGGCCGAGTACGGCCCCGGCACGCAGTTCATGGGAGAGTGGGCCGGACGCTCGCTGCTCACGCTGCCCTATGGCAGCTCGACCTTCCTGGCCCGCGTGCTGCTGGAACAGGCGCCCGCCTTGGACGCGGTGATGCTGGACCTGGCCGCGCATCCGGCAAGCATCCGCTGCGACCGTAGCGGCGACGAACCGGGCTGGATAGACGCCTACGGCCCGACGGCCCAGTATCTGCGCCTTTCACGGCGCGACAGCGGCTGGCTCCTGGCGCGTCACGACGCCGCAATGCTCGAGCCCGTGCAGGGCCTGGATCCCACCGTGTCCCTGGCCCGCCTGCGCGGTCCGGCCATTGCCCAGGCCGAGCTTGCCGACGAGCAGGTCTTGCCGGCGTTGCAGAACCATCTGGCCTTTCAATTGGCCCAGCTGACCGGCACGGCAAGCGCCACCCTGGACCTGGCGATCGGTTACGCCAAGGAACGCGAGCAATTCGGCCGGCCTATCGGGCAATTCCAGGCGATCAAGCACCCCCTCACGGACGCCTGGATAGACCTGGACAACAGCCGCTACGCCGTCGAGGCGCTGCTGCAGTCCCGCGCCAAGGTCGATCCCGCGCTGGCCGCGCTGGCCACGCGCATCGCCACCGGCGCGGCGCGCCGTGCGGTCAAGCTGTCGATCCAGGTACACGGCGGCATCGGATTCTCCTGGGAGCATGACGCCCAGCTCTATCTGAAACGCGCCTACCGGTCCGCCACCGAGGTGGAACGGCTGGCTGCGCTGATGCAGGGGTGATGTCAGCCCCTGCGCCACCGACCCATCCGTAAGCTCAATTCAAACAAAAATAGTGCCGCATGTCCGCCCAAAATCGGGCGGCATTGTGTCGCCCGCATGCGTCACTTATTGCATTTCCTGTTACTCAAAATATTGTTTGTGACCTAATGAAAGTCACTATTTCTGTGTTTCAAACGCAAGCGTAATCTTCGGCGAATTCAGGGTGCACTTCTGTTTCAAGTGCTTTTTCCTGAAAAAGGTTGGTCTGCCATGACGCGTGCTGTCTCGATTCCAACTATCCCCCCCTCCGCACCAGTACAGACGGGCAGCATGCCGCTGCCCGTGGCTTTCGCCTGCCGGAGACGTTTGCGTGGGGCCCCGCCCCGCTTGTTACTTTTTTTTGTTTACCTATCCATGAAATCCTATCAACCTCTGGCGAAAAATTTGAAGCCGAGGGTAGTCTGGCTGGGCGTAAGCGCCAGCATCGTTTCGACGTTGGATCCCACGGGAGTATCAGTAGCATGGGCAGCGTGTGGTGCGAATGGCCCCGGCGCCATCGCCGGCCCGGTGCTTTGTCAGCCGGCAACGGGCGACGCCAATCTGTCGACCCAGCCCGGGACGACTATCACCGTGGGAGGCGAGCCAAACGTCTACGGCATACTCGTATCGCCCGGCGCCGCCGGCGGTAACGCGACCGTCGACATCCAGGGAACAACGATCCAGGTCGGGCCGGCTCCCGGCATAGGTCTATACGTCGATTACGGGGGAACGGGAGCCAGCAACCTGGCGGTCAACCTCTCGGGCACCAACACCATTTCGCTCAACTCGACTGCGGGTTCGCCGTCCACCAACCCGGTCGGCGTGCTTGTACGAAATACCGGAACCGGTTCCAGCAATATCACGGTTAACGGACAGCTCACCCTTACGAATCTCGCCACCGCAACCAACGCTGTTTTCGACGGCGGTCTCATGATCCGCGCCAGTAACAACGCGACCTCGGCGTCCATCGTTCACCAGGGAAGCGGCCGGATCGAAACCCATGGTGGCCCCGCTATCGGCATTTCCGCCCTTGGAACGTCGACCACCGCCAGCGTGGTCCTCGGGCAGAATGTGTCGCTCTATGTCGACAACACGGTGCCCGGCGCCTCGGTCAACCAGAATTCCGGCATTGCCACATCCACGGTCAATGGGCTCAACCATGTCGTGAGCGCTGCGTCCATTGAAACTCTCGGGTACACCGCTAGAGGCATCAAGGCCGACTCGACTGGAACCGGATCGGTAATTGTCGAACACACGGGTTCGATCCTGACGCATGGCGATGAGTCGCGCGGTATCAACGCGCTCTCCACGTCGGGCGACGTGCAGGTTTTCCAGCGGGGAACCATAGTCACCGAGGGACGGACGGCAAGCGGTGTAGACGCCACCTCCACGGCCGGCAATGTCACGGTGCAGAACTCCGCAAGCATCACCACCTCCGGAGACAACACGATCGGCGTTCTGGCCTGGACGCGTACCCTGGGCTCGACCAAAACCATCCAGATCGAAAACAATGGATCGGTGACCATCAAGGGGGCCGCGGATCAACGTGGCCTTTCCGCCGAGGGGACCGCCGGCCTGTCCAGGATCACCGGATCTGGCGATATCACCCTGACCAACGCCGGGACTCTGGCCACATCCGCCGGCATGCTTGCACGGACGGAAACCGGGCTTGCCCAGATCGATTACTCGGGCAGCGTCACGACTGCCCGCTCGATAGGATTGTTTTCGGTCGCCAATGCCGGTGGCGATATCGACATCAACTACAGCGGGCGCATCCAGACGTCCGGCGACAGTGCGCATGGAATCCGCGCGATCGCCCGCACCAACGCTCCGGGCAGCGGCGCGGGCCGTGCGCCCAAGACCGGCGGGATCGTCATCCGCAACCTGGGTCCCATCCTGACGCAGGGCAACGGCGCCAAGGGCATCTATGCGGAGAATTTTGGCAGCGGCGTCATCAGCATCGACAACCGCGGCGCGATCACGACCCAGGGGCTGAACGCCGATGGCATCTATGCCAACTCCAGTCTTATCGGCAATCCGGTCGCGTTCTCCCCTCCCGGTCCCTTGACCATCACTTCGTCGGGGAAAGTGACTGCGACGGGCAATGGCATCTACGCGATCAACGGAACCAAGGGCACGGACTTGAGCGTAACGGCAACCGCGGACATCACCGGTGGAAGCAATGGCATCTATGCGCGAAACGATGGCACTGGCGCAACACGAATTGCGGTGGGTAGCGGCAGCGTGGTCCAGGGAGGAACCGCGGCCATCGTCGCCGGTTCCGCGGGCCAGGCCTTCTCCATCTCAAATGCCGGGGCAATCCAAAATCTGAGCAACCAGTCGAATGCGCTTGCCATCCAGACCGAAAAAGTCGGGATCGGGGGAGCAGCAAGCGCTGCGGTCACGATCAGCAACGACGCGCTGATCACCGGTACGCTCGATCTTGGCGGCCCGGGTAACCGTCTCATGAACAATGCCCAGGGCATCTGGAATACGGCGGGCGGCACCAACGAGTTCGGCGCCGCGTCTGCCGGCAACAGCGTCGCCAATGCCGGCACCGTCATCGCGGCGAACGGCACGGCAGCCGATCCCGCGCAGGTGACGACTTTCAACAACCTCGACGCGTTCAGCAACGCGGGGACGCTGACCATGGCCAACGGTCGGGCCGGCGACACCACCGTCATCTCCGGCACCTACATCAGTGCGGGCGGCCAGCTGCTGCTCGACACCGTACTGGGCGACGATGCTTCGGCAACGGACAAGCTGGTTGCGGGCGGCGTGGCGCTGGGCGGCGGCGCAACCGCCATCCACGTCAACAATACCGGTGGACTCGGGGCATTGACTACCGGCAACGGTATCGAGCTGGTGCATGTGAATGGCGGCGCCGCGGCTTCGGCGCCGGGAGCTTTCGTGCTCAGCAATCGCGTCGCCGCCAGCGCCTACGAATATACCTTGCACCAGAACGGGATAGCCGGGGAGGACGGCAACTGGTATTTGCGCTCGACCCTGCCGGAAACGCCGCCCGAAGTCCCGCCCAAGCCGGAGGTGCCGAATTACCGGAGGGAAGTGCCGGTCGACATGGTGGCTCCGGCCTTGGCGAGTCGCTTAGGCTTGGCAATGCTGGGGACCTGCGATGACCGCGTAGCGGCCTCCTTCGTTGGCTCCAAGACCGCAGCCTGCGGCGATGTCGTGCCCGGCAAAGCCGTGTGGGGCCGGCTGTTTGGAGAAACCGGCGACGTCGGCTTCAGCGGCCGGGGGACCACGGGGCGGGTATCCAGTTTCGAAAGCCACGGCCCGTCCTACGACTTCAACCTGGGCGGTTTTCAGACCGGTGTGGATCTTTGGAGCAAGGCTACCGATGGTGGCTCGCGCAACATCGCCGGGCTGTATTTCGGGGCCGGCAGCATCGATGCAACCGTCGATCTGGCGCAAGGCGGCGGGACAGCCGGCAAGACCTCCATGAATGGCTACTCATTGGGTGGCTACTGGACGCACAAGAATGCGGACGGCTGGTATCTGGATTCGGTGCTCCAGGGCACCCGGTATGACAACGTCAGGGCCAGTTCGCGCAGCCCGGAGGGGCAAACCCTCAAAACCAATGGCTGGGGCTGGGCCGCGTCGATTGAGGCGGGTCATTCCCTTTTGCTCAGCGATGACGGCTGAACGCTCGTGCCTCAAGCGCAACTAATCTATCAGCGCATTTCGCTGGACGGCGGGCGCCGTGACGCCTTTGGCACCATCGACTTCAAGGACAGCGATGCCGTCTATGGGCGGCTTGGCGCACGCCTGAACAAAGACTGGCAAGGGACCAATGGCCAGGCCGTCAGCACTTGGGCCAAGGCCAATCTGTGGCACGGGTTCGGGGCCAAGGCCACCACGACATTTGCCAATCAAGACGGCAGCCAGGCGGTGGGGCTCGAGACGGACCTGGGCGGAACCTGGGCTCAGCTCGGGCTCGGTGTCTCGGGCCGCCTTTCCGAGCGCGTCTCGGTGTCTGCCTCCGCCAATTACAACGTCGCCCTCGACCAGGGCCGGGGCTCCAGCGTTTCAGGACAAATAGGCATGAACATCAGGTGGTGAGGCGCGCTACTGCCTGTCCGGGTAGCCGGCCTCGCTTAGCGCCGCGGCAAAAGCGCTCTCGTCCAGAGCGCTGTCGACCTGGACTTCGCGCGCGGGCACATCGGTCTCGATGCGGGCTTGCGGGTCGACGCCAAGCAGCGCCTTTGTGACGGACTGGGCGCAACCGCCGCAGGTCATGTTGGGGATGTAGAAACGAAGCATCTTGATCTCCTGGTTGCTTACTGTGTCCGCCCAATATGGGGTGTGACAGAGTGGGAAGGTCAAGCGCTCTTCAGCGATATTTTCGCTTCGGCTTCAGCGGCGAAATTCTTGTCCGCGCTATCCGGCTGAACCTGCAGCCGGATAGCGCCAGCCCCGCGCTCGCGGGGCTGGCGCGGCGCTGCCGCTTAGTCGATGCGGGCGCCGGAGATCTTCACGGCCTCGGCCCACTTCGCGATTTCCTTCTGCACGAAGGCCTGGAACTGCTCAGGCGTCGAGGGCGTGAACTCGCTGCCGGCGGCGATCATCTTTTCTTTCGCCTTCGGGTCGGCCATGACTTCACGCATGTCCGCCGAGATCTTGTCCACCAGCGGCTTGGGCGTGCCCTTGGGCGCGAAGAAGCCGGACCAGGGCGGCGCCGCGTAGCCGGTGAAGCCCTGTTCGGCCACCGTGGCGTAGTCGGGCGCGCTGGCAAAGCGATCCGCCGTGGTCAGCGCGACGATCTTCAGCTTGCCGCTCTTCGCATAGGCTTGCACGGCGGGCAGGCCCGTGATGCCTACCTGGATCTGGCCGCCCAGCAGGTCGGTCACCATCGGCGAACTGCCGCGGTACGGAATATGCGCAAGCTCGAACTTGCCCTGGTTCTTGATCAGCTCCATGCCCAGGTGGGAAGCGGTGCCGTTGCCGTCGGAACCATACGAGTAGTGCGCATCGGGCTTCTTCAGCAGCGCGATGAGTTCCTGCAGATTGCTGGCCGGCACGTCATTGTTGACGACGATGGCGTTGGGATAGAGCGTGGCTTGCGTGACGGCCTCGAAATCCTTGACCGGGTCATAGCGCATGTTCTTGTAGAGCGAGGTGTTGATGCCGTGCGAGCCCGTCACCCCCAGCACCAGGGTGTAGCCATCGGGCGCGGCGCGCGCCACATATTCCGAACCGACGTTGCCGCCCGCGCCCGGCTTGTTCTCGACGACGACCGCCTGGCCCCATTTCTTGGACAGCCCTTCCGCCACCAGGCGCGCGGTGATGTCGGTGGCGCCACCGGCCGGGAACGGCACCACGATGGTGACGGCGCGAGTGGGGAAGTTGTCGGTGCCCTGCGCAAAGGCCGGCGCGGCAACCAGTCCGGCAGCGCCGGCAAGGATAGCCAGCACGCTGAGAACTTTGCGGCGCGGCATGCGCCCGTTGGATGCGGAGGTAGTCGAGTACGTCATGTTTCAAGCCCCTTGTTATGTGGTGTAAGCACTGCGTGAAGAAACAGCGGCCGCGCTACTGCGCGGTGTATCCGCCGTCGGCACGAATGTCCGTGCCCGTGATGAACGAGGCGGCCTCGCTGATCAGGAAAACTGCCGTCCGCGCGACTTCCTCGGCGGTGCCGAGACGCCCGGCCGGATATTTGGCGGCCAGCGCGTCGCAGGCAGCCTGCGCGCTGCCGTAGCGATCAACCAGCCGGCTGGTCAACACCGCGCCGGGAGACAGGCTCAAGCCGCGGATTCCGTCCCTTGCGTGGTCCACGGCGATGGCGCGGGCCAGCGCGATCAGACCCGCCTTGCTGGCGCCGTAAGCGCCGCGGCCCGGAGCCGCCACGCTGCCCAACTGCGACGCGATATTGAGCACCACGCCGCCGCCTGCGCGCACCATGTGCGGGATGGCCCATTTGCTCATCAGCCAGGCACCGGTCAGGTTCACATCCAGGGCCTGGCGCCATTGCTCGGGCGCCAGGTCGGCGACCTTGGCGCCCGGCGTGACCACGGCGGCGTTGTTCACCAACGCGTAGATCTCGCCCCAATGCGCGGCCACCTGCTCCACGGCGGCCCGGGTGGCGCCGGCGTCGGTCACGTCGCAACTAAGGGCCAGGATGCGGGATTCTTCGGCGGACAGCGCCCGGCGGCATTGCGCCAGCATGCCGGCATCCCGATCCAGCAAGGCCACTCGCGCGCCCGCAAGCAGACAGTGCGCGGCGATTGCCTGGCCCAGCCCGCCGGCGGCGCCGGTCACGATCACAATCTTCCCGTCCAGCACGGGCGCGTCCGCCGTCGTCATAGCGCCATCGCTCCCAATGAGGCTCCGCCACACACGTAAAGCGTCTGCCCCGTGATGGCTCCCGCCTCTTCGCCCAGGAAGAAGGCGATGGCCGCGGCGACCTCGCCCGCCTCGATCAGGCGGCCCAGCGGCAGATCCACCTGCGCCGCGGCGCCGCGCTTCGGATCATTCAGCATGGGCGTGTCGACCGCGCCCGGCGCGATGACATTGACAGTAATTCCCCGGCCGATGAGTTCAGCGGCAAGACTGCGCGCCAGGCCGATTTGCGCGGATTTCGTGGCGGCGTAGGCCAGGCGGTGCGCGCGGCCCAGCACGGCGCGGCTGGACACCAGCACGATGCGGCCACGGCCATCGGGCAGTTGGGGCGCCAATGCCCGAACCAGCGCCATGGGGGCCGCGCCGTGCAGCCGCCAGAGCAAATCCGCGTCTTCCGGCCGCGTGTCCTGCGCCCCGCCCGTGCGCACCAGGCCCGCGCAATGCACCAGCGCGGTCGGGCCGCAGCCGGCCAGGTCCGCGCACAAGGCCTGCACGGCGCCGGCGTCGGCCAGGTCGCAAACCAGGTGGCGGTACTGCCCGCTGTTCTTGACGGCGGCGGGCGCGATATCCACGCCCGTCACCCGCCAGCCGGCCGACAGCAAGCGCTCGGCCAACGCCAGGCCGATGCCGGAGGCCGCGCCTGTCAGGACGCAATGCGCCGACGCGTTACGCTCGATCATGGCGGTACTCAGGCGTCCAGCGTCGTCAGGCGCTTTTCCATTTCGCGCATCTGCTCGTAGCCCATCAGTTGCATGATGTCTTCGATGCCAACCAGGAGGTCAGGACGGTCCGCCGGTACGCCACTGGCGATCACGCCCTGCATGACTTGCAGCGCCTGACGCATGCCATAAATGGCGGCAGCGGGCAGCATGCGCGGCAGACTGATGCGCTTGACGCCGATTTCCTTCAGGCGCGGCAGCGGAATCAGCGGCGTGGTGGGACGGTTGCGGATGCCGAATCCCATATTGATGCTGACGGGGATGCCCGCGGCGTCCACCAGGCGCTTGATATCGTCCTCCGTGCGCACGGCGTCCGGAAACAGCATGTCCGCGCCTGCCCGTGCGTACGCGCGGGCGCGCTTGACCGCGCCTTCAATGCCTTCAATGGCAAGGGAGTCGGTGCGGGCGATGATGACGAAGTCGTCGTCGCGCCGCGCCAGGCAGGCCGCCTCGATCTTCTTGACCATCTCGGCCTCGCTGATCACATCCTTGCCTGGCATGTGGCCGCAGCGCTTGGGACTGACCTGGTCTTCCAGGTTGATGCCGGCGACGCCGGCTTCCTCGAACATCTGGACGGTGTGATAGACATTTACCGGATTGCCGTAGCCGGTGTCCGCGTCGGCCGTGAGCGGGATGGAGACGGACCTGGCCAGGTGGCGGCAGTGGGTCACGTTTTCGGCCAGGCCCATCACGCCGATATCGGCGATGCCCAGCAGCGCGTTCGACACGGCCGCGCCGCTGGTGCAGGCGGTCTTGAAACCGGCGGCTTCAACCAGGCGGATGCTGTATCCATCGTAGACACCGGGGGACACGATGAAGGGTTCGTTCTTCAGCAATTGCCGAAACTGGTTGCGCGGGTTGTTCATGTCGTGCTGCTCCAAAGGGCGTTATGCGGCCGAGACGGGGTGCCCGGCGATGCCGGACGCCCCTTCCGCCAGGTGTTCAAACAGGTGTTGCGCCGCGCGTTCGATGTGCGAGCGCATGAGCGACTCCGCCAGCTCGGCGTCGCGCGCGCGGATGGCGCGCAGGATCTGCCAGTGCTCGGCGTAGGCGTCGTCCTTGCGTTCCAGCACGGTGCCGGAGTGCCGGCGGTAGACGCGCAGCAGGTGATAAAGGTCGCCGCACAGGGCGTTGATGATGCGGGTGTTGCCGCTGGCCAGCACGATGCGCTCGTGGAAGTCGAAAACGCGAGGGGCCGGCGCGCCGCCATTGGCGGCCTCCAGGCGGCGCTGGCGGTCCTGCTCCAGTTCGACCAGCAGTTGCGCGATCTCTTCGTCGCGCATGCGGCGGGTGGCCAGGTTGCAGGCCACGCCTTCCAGCGCCATGCGCATCTGAAAGAGTTCCAGCGCGGACTCCGCCGACAGCGTCACCACGCGCGCCTTGATGTAAGGCTCGCGCGTGACCAGTTGAATGCCTTGCAAGCGGCGCACGGCCTCGCGCACCGGACCACGGCTGACGCCGAACTCCTGTGCCAGCGCGACTTCATTGATGACGCTGCCCGGCGCAAGCCGGCCTTGGTAGATCGCGTCCAGCACCTGGTCGAACACCACGTCGGCCAGCGGGCCGGAGGCGTCTTCCTTGGTGGCGATGGAGGGCGTCGAAATGCTCATAGTGTTAACAGCCTATCAAATGGATCTTTAAAGTGTCAACTCTTTTGGAGATGACTCTGTTGTCATTCAGCGGCCTGATCGCTGTGTCATCAGTCGGTATTTCAGCATTTTACCTGCATTATTCCAGGGTTATCCCTAGGATGAAACGACCAACCATCTATCTACACTTGATAGAACGAAGTAGAAACTGTATGTGATGGATGAACGCCGATTCGTCAAATCGCCAATAGTGTTGACACTATTGTTTTGAAGGCCGTAACATTGCCCCAGTTGAGATTCTCCCGATTACCGCTGCCATGATCCAGTCTTTCCCCTGTCGCGGCACAGCGCTGCGCTACGCGGACCTGTCCGCCGCCGCCCGGGCCGAAGGCCGCGACATCCAGGCGTATCCCTATGTCATCCGAGTGCTGCTGGAGAACCTCCTGCGGCACCGCGCCTGGGGCGCCGCCGTTTCCGAAGAGGAAATCGGCCGGCTGTGGGACTGGCGGCGGCACCCCGGGGCGGATCTGCCCTTGCACGTGGCGCGGGTGATCCTGCCCGATTCCAGCGGCCTGCCGGTGCTGCAGGACCTGGCCGCCTTGCGCGACGCCGTGGCCCAGGCGGGCGGCGACGCCGCGCAGGTCGACACGCGGATTCCCGTGGACCTGATCGTGGACCATTCCCTGCAGGTCGATTATTGGGGCGACACGGGGGCCGTGCAGCGCAACCTGCGCCGCGAGTTCGAACGCAACGACGAGCGCTACCGGTTCCTGAAGTGGGCGCAGCAGGCCTACAAGGGATTGCGCGTCATCACGCCAGGCATCGGGATCATCCATCAGGTCAATCTGGAATACCTGGCGCCGATCGTTGTCCGGCAGCCCCGGCCGGACGGCGACTGGGCCTACCCCGATTTCGTGATCGGCGGCGATTCCCATACGCCCATGGTCAACGCGCTCGGCGTGCTGGGCTGGGGCGTGGGCGGCATCGACGCCGAAGCGGCGCTGCTGGGCCATGCCTATACCTTTCCCATACCCGAGGTCGTCGGCGTGCGGCTGCACGGCGCCATCGAGGCGCCCGCCCTCACCACCGACGCCGCGCTGCTGGTCACGCAGCAGCTGCGCGCCGCGGGCGTGGTGGGCAGCATGGTCGAGTTCTTCGGACCGGCGGTGGCGGCCCTCGGCGTGCCGGAGCGCGCCACCATCGCCAACATGGCGCCCGAATACGGCGCCACCTGCGGCTTTTTCCCGATCGACGCGCGCACGCTGGACTACGCCCGCATGACCGGCCGCGACGATGAGCAACTGGCGCTGATCGAAGCCTATGCGCGCGTCAACCTGCTGTGGCGCGATGCCGGGCAGGCCGCGCCCGACTATAGCCGCGTGATCGATATCGACCTGTCGGCGGCGCGTCCCAGCGTCGCCGGCCCGCGCCGCCCGCAAGACCGCATGGACGCCACCGATGTGGCCGCCGACTTCCGTCGCCGCCTGAGCGCCCCGCTGTCGGAAGGCGGATTCGATGTGGCCACGGCCGCCGCCGCAGCGCACCCGCCCGGCCGCGACGCCGTCGGCCATGGCTCCGTGGCGCTGGCCGCCATTACTTCCTGCACCAACACGTCCAACCCCAGCGTCATGATGGCCGCCGGCCTGATCGCGCAGAAGGCGCTGGCGCGCGGCCTGATGCCGCCTGCCTGGGTCAAGCGTTCGCTGGCGCCGGGCTCGCGCGCCGTGACCCGCTACCTGGAGTCCGCCGGCCTCCTGACGGCCCTGCAGGCGCAGGGCTTTCACGTGATCGGCTACGGCTGCACGACCTGCGGCGGCAAATCAGGCCCGCTGGACTCCGAAGTGGCCGACGCCATCACCGAAGGCGGCCTGGTGGCGGCCGCGGTGCTGTCGGGCAACCGGAATTTCGAAGGGCGCATCCACAAGCTGCTGCGCGCCAACTACATCGGATCGCCCGCGATGGTGGTGCTCTATGCGCTGGCTGGCCGCATCGATGTGGATTTCGAACACGAGCCGCTGGGGCCGGGCACCGATGGCGCGCCCGTCTATCTGCGCGATGTCTGGCCCAGCCAGGAAGAGATCGCCGCCCTGCTGCCGCTGGCCTCGGACCCCGCGCTGTTTGCCGAGGTCTACGACCCGGCCAACCTGGACAGCGCGATCTGGCGAGACCTGCCCGCCCCCGCCGGCTTGCACTTTCCGTGGGACCCGGATTCGCAATATCTGGTGGAACCGCCGTTCTTCAAGGCCGAACCGGGCCGCGACGCGCTGGCCGACCTGGCCGCTGGCCTGGCGCGCGGGCGCGTGCTGGCGGCGTTCGGCGATTCGCTCACCACCGACCATATTTCTCCCAGCGGCGAGATCCCCGCCGACACGCCCGCGGGGCTGTACCTGATCGACAAGGGCGTGGCGCCGCGCGATTTCAACACCTATGTGGCGCGCCGCTGCAATCATCATGTCATGACGCGCGCCACCTTCGCCAACATCCGCATCAAGAACGCCCTGGTGCCCGGCGTCGAAGGCGGCGTGACCCGCCACTACCCCAGCGGCCAGTTCATGCCGGTGGTCGAGGCCGCGGCGGCCTACCGCGATGCGGGCGAGGCCTGCGTCATCCTGGGCGGCAAAGACTATGGCATGGGCAGCAGCCGGGATTGGGCCGCGAAGGGTTCCGCGCTGCTGGGCGTGCGCGCGGTAATCGCGGAATCCTTCGAGCGCATCCACCGCGCCAATCTGGTGGGCATGGGCGTGCTGCCGCTGGCGTTTGCGCCCGGCCAGGGCTGGCGCCAGCTGGGTCTGACCGGCGCGGAGACACTGCGCTTCGAGAATGTGGCGGACGGCGTGCTCAAGGGCGAGCCCATCGACGTGATCGCCGAGGACGGCGAACGCCGCATCCGCTTCCAGACCTATGCCCAGGTGCTCACGCACGCCGAACGCAAGCTCATGGCGGAGGGCGGGATTCCCGCCAGCGTCCTCAATGCCTTCTTGACCGACACGGCGGCCGCGGACACGGCCCACTGCTGACAACGCGCATCACTCAGGAAACACGACATCATGCTGGATCTTCTACTGACCAATGCAAGACTGCTGCTGCCGCAGCAGGGCCTGACCGAAGGCGTTCTGGGCGTCATCGACGGCCGCATCGCCATCATCGCCGAGCCCGGCACGCCGCTGGAAGCCCGCGAAACCATCGACTGCCAGGGGCTGTGGGTACTGCCCGGCCTGATCGACCCCCACGTGCACTTCGGCTTCGGTTCGCCGGAGACCGACTTCGAGACCGAGTCGCGCTTTGCGGCGCTGGGCGGCACCACCACCGTGCTGTCGTTTCACCGCTCCGCGGACATCCGCGAGTCATTTGAGAAGGTACGCGACCGCGCCTTGTCGCAAAGCTGCGTGGACTTCGGCTTCCATTTCGGCATCACCAGCAACCTGCATGTGGAAACGCTTGAGGAAATATCGCGCCGTTTCGGCGTGTCCTCCTACAAGCTCTACATGATGTACAAGGGCGCCGCGGGCCTGTCCAAGGGCTTTACCGACATCGACGACGGCCTGCTGTATTCGGCCTTGCGCGCCACCGCCGCCATTCCGGGCGCGATCATGGGCGTGCACTGCGAGAACGTCGAAGTCATCCCCGTCCTGAGAGACCCCTTGCGCGCCGCCGGACGCGACGATCTGAAGGCCTGGAACGAGCAGAGCCCGGACTTCCTGGAGGCCGAAAACGTGCACCGCGTGTGCTACTTCGCGGCCAAGACCGGCGCCGCGGTCAATATCGTCCACCTGAGCAGCCGCGAAGCGCTGGACGAGGCGCGGCGCCACCGGCGCACGCCCGACGCGCCGCCCATCTACGTCGAGACCTGCCCGCACTACCTGTTCCTGAACGACGAGTCGCCCGCCGGCACCTATGCCAAGGTCAACCCGCCGGTGCGTGGGCAATGCGATGTGGACGCCATGTGGGAAGGCGTGCTGGACGGCTCCATCACCACCATCGGCACCGACCACGTGCCGCGCAAGCGCGCCACCAAGGATACGGACATCTGGGCCGCCAGCAACGGATTTCCGGGCACCGGCCTGATGCTGCCCATCCTGCTGCACGAAGGTTATCACCGCCGTGGCGTGCCGCTGGAGACCCTGATGAAGGTCTGCGCGGAGAACTCCGCCCGCATCTATCGCATGCCGGGCAAGGGCAGCATCGAGATCGGCAAGGACGCGGACCTGGTGCTGGTGGACCCCGACCTGCAACGCACCGTCGATCCCGCGACCCTGGAATCGAACTCCGATTATTCGCCCTACGAGGGCATGACCCTGAAGGGCTGGCCCGTGCGCACCCTGGTGCGCGGGCGCACCGTCGCGCAGGACGGCCGCATCACCGACGCGGCCCGGGCCAACCCGGGCGGCCGCTATCTCAAGCGTCTTTGAACTACATTTCCTTTTTGGCGGACACCACCATGAGCGACACCAAGCGAATCTGGGACGACTTCCTCACCGAACGCGACAAGCAAGTGCTGGCCCAGGCCGGCTACGGCAAGCGCGGCGGCTTCGGCAAGCGCCCCGCGCTTTTCATCATCGACGTGCAGTACAACTTCTGCGGCGATACGCCCCAGGACATCCTGGAAGGCCTGAAGCAATACCGCACCCACTGCGGCCGCGAGGCCTGGGACGCGGTCGCGCACATCGTGCCGCTGCTTGAACTGGCGCGGGACAAGAACATTCCCGTCTTCTATACCGAAAGCGGCCGGCGCGCGGACTTGCTGGACAGCGGGGTGCAGGTGGGCAAGAACCATCGCGGCGGCGAAAAAACCGTGCTGGCCGATACCCATGCCACGCAGACCGTGGAGCCGCTGGCCCCGCGTCCGCAAGATATCCGCATCACCAAGCAGAAGCCTTCCTGCTTCTTCGGCACCATCTTCATGAGCCACCTGAACTTCCTGGACGTGGATACGCTGATCCTGGTGGGCTGCACCTCCTCGGGATGCCTGCGCGCCACGACGGTGGACGCCTATTCGTACAACTTCAAGGTCATCATTCCCGAAGAAGCGGCGTTCGACCGCTTCCAGGCCAGCCATGCCATGAGCCTGTTCGACCTGAATTGCAAGTACGCCGACGTGATCCCGTCGCGCGAAGTGCAGGACTACCTGCGCGAGCTGCCCGCTCCCGCGGCCCAGGCCTGAACCAGGGCAGGATGCTGACGCCATGCCCGTGACCGCCGGACCGCTACCCGTCTACCTCCTGACCGGCTTCCTGGGCAGTGGCAAGACCACGCTGTTGTCCCGCCTGGTGCGCAGCCCGCGCTTTGCCGACACGGCGGTGGTCATCAACGAGTTCGGCGAGATCGGGCTGGACCACATGCTGGTCGGCAAGGCGGACGATACCGACGTGGTGCTGCTGGATTCCGGCTGCCTGTGCTGCGCGGCCACCAGTTCGCTGCAAGATACGCTGGAATCGCTGTACTACCGGCGCCAGCGCGGGGAAATTCCCGCCTTTACGCGAGTGGTGGTGGAAACCTCCGGCCTGGCTGATCCTTGTCCCGTCATCAACACGCTGGCGGCCGATCCCCTGATCGCCCGCCATTACCGCTTTGGCGGCGTGGTTGCGACGGCGGACGCCCTGCATGGGGCGGCCACGCTCGACGCCTATCGCGAAGCCAGCACCCAGATCGCGATCGCCGACCGCATCGCGCTGACCAAGACCGATCTGGCCGAGGACAGCGCGGTCCAGGCCCTACGGACCACGCTGCGGCAGTACAACGCCAGTGCGCCGATCCGCCCGGTATCGCCGGATACGGTGGACGAGGACGCGCCTGCGTTGTTCGACGGCTTGCGCCCCGAGCATCTGGACGCGGCCGCGCTGACGGCGGCGCGCCCGGCCGCCGCGGGTCCGCTGGCGCACGTATTGCGCTACGGCATCGTGTCGTATGCATTCCGGCAGCATGCGCCGGTGAGCTGGGAGGCCTACGCAAGCTGGACCCGGCATATGCAGCGCCATGTCGGCGAACGCCTCCTGCGGGCCAAGGGCCTGCTGCATTGGTCGGACGGAAGCCTGCGCGCGGTGCATGGCGTGCGGCATGTCTTTGCCACGCCCGAGCCTGTATCCCTGCCGGAAGGCACGGTCCAGCCCGGCGCCATGGTCCTGATCGTGCAGGATATGTCAGCCGAGGAAGTCGAGCAGGCGCTGCGGCCGCTGGGCATGTGAAGGAATCGCGTACCGGCCTGCCCTAGCGCAACGCCGGATGCTCGCGCAGCCATTGCTCCAGCCCGCAGACGGCGATGCCGTGCCGGGCATTGAACGTTTCCGTCATGTCCCAGGCCACCCCGCGCCCCTCGGCGAATACCGCGCGGTACTTGCGCAACGCGTTTTCCGGATCGGCGTCCAGCTGGCGCTTCAGTTCCGGCACCGTCCATTCATGGCGATGGACCGTGACGCCACGCGTGCGGTCCAGGGTATCGGCCAGCTCTCGGTAGGTGACGGTATCGCCGGCGACATGCACCGCAAGGTTTGCGATGCGCGGCTCCGCAAACAGGATCTCTGCCGTCAGCGCGCCGATATCCTCGGCCGTCGTGATGGTGACAGCCGTATCCCAACTGCCCAGCGCGTTCACGGTATTGGCCGCCAGGTCCACCACGCCAAAGGCCGGTTCGAACAGGAAGCTGGTGAACATCCCGGTCGAGACTATGACCCATTCGGTACCCTGCTGCGCGCGCAGCATATCGCGCACATCCAGTTGTTCGTCGAACAGGTCCTGCGGACTGCCCCGGCCGATGACGTCGTAGTCCACACCGAATTGCCAGGGAACAAAGCGCTTGACGCCGCCATCCAGGGCGGCGCGCGCGATCTTGCGCTGCACGCCCGGACCGCCGACGAATCCCGTGCACGAGATCACCGTGCCATAGCGGCCGAACGTGGCGGCGAGTTCGGCGCCGGACTGCGCGACCAGGTCACCCTCCACGATTTCAATGCCCAAGGCACGCAGATCGGCCAGGTCTTGCCGCTTCGCCGGGTCGGCGGAGGCGACGGTGGACGGACGCAACAGGACCGAGAGGGAAACGCCGGCGTCGCGTTCTGCGTGCGACGCCAGATGGCGCAGCACGGCCATGCCGAGTTGGCCCGCGCCCAGGACCAGAATGGCGTTGTCGTTGATCATAAAGAACCCCGCTAGGAAATGGATGTTTGAAACATGGGCCACTGCGCGACGCGACGGCGCTGCGCAAGCCCGCGGCCCGGAAGTGGCTTTCAGTGTAGGAGCGCGCAACCCGCCCATTGTTCGCCGCGCTTGAATACACAACGCGCAGGCAGCGGATGCGCCGGATCGCCCGCATTGCTAACATCGAGACCTCCCGCCGCATCCGGCGCACGCAATATCGGCAGGCACGGCTCATGGACAAACTTCAGGCGATGGCCACCTTCGTACGGGTCGTGCAGGCGCGCAGCTTCAGCAAGGCGGCGCAATCCCTGGCGATGCCGCGCTCGTCGGTCACCACGACGATCAAGAACCTGGAAGCCCACCTGGGCACGCCGCTGCTTCGCCGCAGCACCCGCAGCCTCAGTCTGACCGACGCGGGCGCGCGCTACCTGGCGGCATGCCAGGCCATCCTGGCCGATATCGCCGACGCGGAAAGCGACGTTTCCGCGACGATCCAGGTGCCGCGAGGGCGAGTCCGCGTGGACATGCCGGGCACCATCGGACGGGCTATCGTGGTGCCGCGGCTGCTCGAATTCGAGGCCCGCTATCCGGACATCGAAGTGGTGCTGGGCCTGAGCGACCGGCCGGCGGACCTGATTTACGAGGGCATAGACTGCGCGATCCGCAGCGGCACGCTGGCGGACTCGACGCTGGTGGCGCGCAAGCTCGGCCAGCTGACCTGGCTGACCTGCGCGTCGCCCAAATACCTGGCCCGGTTCGGCGAGCCGGATTCCGTGGCCGCCCTGGAGGCGCACCGGGTGGTCAACTATCTGTCCAACGCCACCGGCCGGCCACTGGACTGGCGGTTCAGTGTCGATGGCGAATCCGTGGCGGTGGCCCTGCCCGGCCGCTACGCCGTCAACGAAACCGAGGCCTATCTGCACTGCGGCCTGGAGGGGCTGGGCCTTATCCAGCTGTCCGAACTGGCCGCGTCCGTCTACCTGCGCAGCGGACGCCTGCTCGAAGTGCTCGCGGACTTCCGCTGCGCCCCGGTGCCGATCTCCATCGTCTATCCGCAGGCCCGCGCCACGGCGGCGGTCAAGACCTTCGTCGAATGGGTCATCGAGATCGCGCGGCCCGAACTGGCGCAATGAAGCGGCGCGGACCAGGATTTCCCCGGCCGCACCGCCCGTTGCCAGCGATCCCTTACTTGCCTTTGCGCAACGACACCGGCACGCCCCAGATAGGGTCTTCCATGCCTTGCTTGCCCAGCGGCGTGACCTGCATGGGCTGGAGCCTGGACAGCAACTGCTGGTGTTCCGCGCTCACGTGGGCGGGGGCTGCGCGGACAGACCGGAGTCGCGGCAGCTCCACAATGTTTCTGTTATTTCTGTCTTGACAGAAATAACAGAAACCTCCTACAGTGGCCCCATGAAACTCACTCCGATCGCCGAACGATTCATCCTGCACTGGGGCGAAATGGGCTCGCGCTGGGGCGTGAACCGCACGGTCGCCCAGATCCACGCCCTGCTCTACCTGCTGGGTCGCCCGGTCCCTGCCGAAGAAATCGCCGACACCCTGGGCGTTGCGCGCTCGAACGTCAGCAACAGCCTCAAGGAATTGCAGGCCTGGCGGCTGGCCCGGGTGGTGCATGTAATGGAAGACCGGCGCGACCACTTCGAAACCTCGACCGATATCTGGGAGCTGTTCAAGCTGATCGTCGAAGGCCGCCGCCAACGCGAGATCGACCCCACGCTGACCATGCTGCGCGACAGCCTGGCCAGCCCGGAAATCGAAAACGAAAGCCGCGCCACCGAACAGCGCGTGCGCGAAACGCTGGAGTTCCTGGAGATCCTGACCACCTGGTCCGATGAGATGCTGCGCATGAAGCCCGAGACGCTGATGAAGACGCTGGGCATGGGCGCGAAGATCAGCAAGACCATGCGGCGCGGCAAGCAGTGATCCCCTGGGGCGGGCGGAAAGCCGCGCCCTTTTTTTGATCTTTTATTTCTGTCTATACAGAAATTGCAGAAATAAAAGAATCCCCAGTCAACCATGACTGCTTACCCTGCGAGGCAACGGCATGAACATCCTGGTCTGCGGCGCCCACGGTTTTGTCGGCCAGGCCCTGTGCGAGACCTTGGCGCGCGATGGCCATCGGATCCTGAAAGGCGTGCGGGTGGCTGCCAGGCCGGATGAGGTCGCCATTGACTACATGGCGGACACCGACCCCGCCGCCTGGACGGACCGGCTGCGCGGCATCCATGTGGTGATCAACGCCGTCGGCATCCTGGTCGAAGCGGCCGGCGCCACCTTCGACCAGGTCCACCGGCGCGCGCCAATCGCACTCTTCGACGCCGCCCACCGCGCCGGTGTCCGGGGCATCGTGCAACTGTCGGCGCTGGGCGCCGAGCATGGCGATACACCCTACTTCCAGAGCAAGCGCGCGGCCGATGATCATCTGCGGTCGCTGCCGGTTGCCCACCACATCCTGCGGCCAGCATTGCTCTATGGCGCGCACGGGGCGTCGGCCCGGTTCTTCCGCGCCATGGCGACGTTGCCGGTACACCTGCTGCCGGGTGGCGGGCGCCAGTTGCTGCGTCCGATGCGGGTCGACGAGCTGGCCGAAATCGTCGCCCGGCTGCTGCGCGGCGACTCCGATGGCCCGGCCGTGCTGGACCTGGTCGGCGGCACGGAGGTCGAGTTTCGCCAGATGCTGGCGGTCTACCGGGAGTCGTTGGGGTTCGCGCCGGCGTGGCGCGCGCCGGTCCCGGCAGGCCTGGTGTCGGTCGGCGCGACGTTGCTGGATCGGTTGCCGGGGTCTTTGTTGACACGCGACACCTGGCGGATGCTGCGCGCAGGCAATACGGCCGATGCCGCGATCACCACCCAGGTGCTGGGGCGCCCGCCCGCCGGCATCGAATCCTTCATCGAACCCGCCGACGCACTGACGCTGCGCCACCAGGCGCTGGCGGCCTGGCGACCCGGCCTGGTGCGCGGCGCGCTGGCGCTGATCTGGCTGTGGACGGCCGTATGCAGCGCCTTGCTCTATCCGGTGGCCGGCAGCCTGGCGCTGCTGGAACCCGTAGGCCTGCAAGGCGCCACCGCCTTGGCGGCCCTGTACCTCGCCGCCGGGCTGGATTTCGTCTTGGGCATCGCCACGCTCCGGTGGCCCGGCCGGCGCCTGTGGGTCGCGCAGCTCGGGCTAGTGCTGGGATATACGGCCGTGATCGCCCTGGCCATGCCCGAATTCCTGCTGCATCCATTCGGCCCGATCCTGAAAAACGTCGCGGTCGTCGCGCTTCTATTCATTCTGCTTACCGAGGAACCCAAGCCATGAACCTGTACCTGACGGTCAAGACCCTGCACATACTCTCGTCGGTACTGCTGGTGGGCACCGGCTTCGGCACGGCGTTCTACCTGTTTTTCGCCAACCGGACCGGCTCCATTCCAGCGATTGCCGCCGTCTCGAAACTGGTGGTCCGGGCCGACCTGTGGTTCACCACGCCCGCCGTCGTGTTCCAGCCCCTCTCGGGGCTGTGGCTGGCGCATGCCGCCGGCTGGCAATGGACCACGCCGTGGGTCAGCCTGTCGATCGCGTTGTATCTGCTGGCGGGCGTGTGCTGGCTGCCGGTGGTATGGCTGCAATACGAGATGGCCAGGATGGCGGCCACTGCCCACGCCACGGGCGTAGCCGCGCTGCCGGCGCGCTACTGGCGCTTTGCGCGGTGGTGGGAACGCCTGGGCTATCCGGCGTTCCTGGCCATGGTGGCGGTGTACTTCCTGATGGTGCTCAAGCCCGCGCCATAGACTGTGCGAACGTGCCAGGTTCGTCCAAGGCTTTGCCGGCTTCGATACGAAGCTGCAAAGCACCTCGTCCTGAGCAGGATTGCATTGCTCGCTTGCGCTACGCCCCAGCCCCCTCACGCGATCGCGCCTGCCCCGCGCCTGGCAGTCCTCAAAGGCTCCGCAGGAAATCGACAAGTGCCTTGTTGACCTCGCGCGGAGCCTCCTGCTGCAACCAATGCCCCGCGCCCGCAATCACCTCGACGGCGCGCAATTGCGGAACGATGTCCGGCATGGCCTTGATGATTTGATCCATACCGGGGATGGCCAGGCCGGTGTCCCGCTCTCCCACGAGGTAAAGGGCGGGGACATCCACCGGCTTGCCGTCCAAGGCGGCCTGTAGCTCCCAATTGCGGTCCAGGTTCCTGTAATAGTTGAGCCCGCCGCGAAACCCGCTGGTCTTAAAGCTCCGGACGAAATTATCCAGGTCCGCAGGGGTGAGCCAGGACGGCAACGCCTCGGGGACCGGAAGCGAGTCGAGCAGGCCGCGCCCGTTGGCCACCATGCCAAAGGGATTTGGCGTGCCCGCGTCATTGCGCGGCCCGGCCTCACCCGATGCGGCGAAGTAGATGGCGCGCAGCGTCGCGCCGACGTCGCGTTCGAATTCCCGTTCGGCGACCCCCGGCTCATTGAAATAGTGCGTGTAGAAGGCTGCGGAGTCGGTTTTCGGAAACAAGCGGCTTGGGATGCACGGCGCTCTGCGCATCATTGGCACTCCCAGAGCCGCGACGGCGCGAAAGCGGTCCGGCCGCAACTGCGCTGCCTGCCATGCAATGCTGGCTCCCCAGTCCCCGCCCACGATCACCGCGTCATCAGCCCCCTCGCTCTCGACCAGCGCCACCAGGTCGCCGATCGCGTCCAACGTCGTGAAGGCCCCGACATCAGCGGGACTTTCGCTGGCGCCGTAACCTCGCAGGTCTGGCGCCACGGCACGGAACCCGGCCTGGGCAAGGGCCGGGAGCTGGTGCCGCCAGGCATGAGAGGTCTCGGGGAAACCATGGCACAGCACGACCAGGGGCCCCTTGCCCAGCGCGGTGACATGCAGCGTGATGCCGTTGACTTTCAGATCGCGGGTTTCGGGCTCAATCATGGTGATGGCTCACAGCAAGTATCGGACGGACTATAATACCGTAACAATCAGAGTTACGGTATAGCACTTCCATGACGTATGACACTCGCCTTGCCCGCTTGCTGCACGTGCTGATCCACATGTTCTTGCGCGGTGGCATGACCACTTCCGCCACCCTGGCCCAGATGCTGCATACCAACGAGGTCGTGGTGCGCCGAACCATGGCGGCGCTGCGCGCGGCCGGCATGGTCACGTCCACTGGCGGGCGCAACGGCGGTTGGGCGCTGGCCAAAGACTTGGACACCATCACCGTGCGCGATGTATTTGAAGCAATCTCCCACGGAGCCGTCTTCGCCATCGGCCCCGCCGACGACAATCCTGCCTGCCCGGTCGAACGCGTCGCCAACCAATTCGTCGCGAATTCCCTGCACGAAGCCGAGCAGACTTTGCTGGAGCACCTGGGCGCGAAATTGCTTTCCGATCTTGCAGCGGAGATCGTTGCGCGCTGAAAACGCCGCGTCCCAAAATAGCAAGTTAGTGTCCCCAAAAGGCAAGTACAAAGGCCCACGCCGTCAGATACTGAGGCGTCGGCACATCTGTACTGCATAAGAAAAGTGGGAGACAAACATGAAGCTAAGGCAATGCTCACGCGCCGCCATGGCGCTGATCGGATGGTCGCTTGCGCTCAGCGTCTGGGCGGCAGGCGACAAGCCCCTGAGGGTGATCGTTCCCGGCCCGCCTGGGGGAACCATCGACATCGCCGCTCGCGTGGTCGGGCAGCAGATATCGGCGGACACCGGCCGGCCGGTAATCATTGAAAACCGACCCGGGGCAACCGGATCGATCGGACTCAATGCCCTGCTCAAGGCCGATCCCGACGGCAACACGATCGCCCTGGGGCCGAACAACATGCTGGTGGAGGCGCCTCAGATCATGAAAGTGCCGTACGACCCGCTCAAGGATGTAGTGAGCATCGCAAGAGTGGCCTTGACGAGCTATGCGCTCGTGACCGCCGCAAACTACCCGTCCAAGGATTTCCAGGGCCTCGTTGCGCATCTGAAGACGCGCAAGGACAAGTCTTCCTTCGCCAGCTACGGGACCGGAACGGTGTCGCAATACTCGGGGCTGATCTTCAGCAATCAGACCGACCTGGGCATGCAGCACGTCGGCTATCTCGGATCCCCGGCCGCGCTGCAGGACGTGATCGGCGGCCAGGTCGACATCATGTTTGACGGCATGGTGACCTCCCTGCCCTTGATCAAGAGCGGCATGCTGCGCGCCTATGCCGTTGCCGGAAAAAACAGGTCCCGTTATCTCCCTGACGTGCCGACCATGACCGAGCTCGGGTATCCGGAGATCCAGTTCCAGGGACAGGTCTGTTTCTACGGTTCCAGCAAGCTGCCGGCCGACGTCATGGCCAGGCTCCAGGCCGTGATCAAGGAAGCCGCGAGCGCGCCAGCGGTACGGCAAAAACTGATCGACGTGGGCCTGGAGCCGGATGTGAGCGTCGATACACAAGCGCTGCTGACCGAAAACAAGTCGCTGTTCCAACGCAACGCCGCCATTGTCAGGAAATTTGACATCCGGTCCAACTGAGCGATAGCGCGCATTCACGCAACCACCTGGAGACTTACAACCATGAACTTTCTTGACGGCCACCTGTATCCCGAGAACCAGCAGCCTCTGATCATCACGGCTGCTCCCTATGCGCCGGGCTGGATCCCCTCGGACTTCCCGGAGGATATCCCGGTCACCATGGAGGACCAGATACAGAAGGCGGTGGATTGCTACGAAGCCGGCGCCACCGTGCTGCACCTGCATGTGCGCGAGCCCGACGGCCGGGGCAGCAAGCGCCTTTCCATGTTCAACGAGCTGATCGCCGGGGTGCGCGAACGCGTGCCGGAAATGGTCATCCAAGTAGGCGGCTCCATCAGCTTCGCGCCGGAATCCGAGGGCCAGGCCGCCAAATGGCTGAGCGACGACACCCGCCATATGCTGGCCGAGCTCCAGCCCACGCCCGACCAGGTCACCGTGACCGTCAACACCACGCAGATGAACGTGACCGAGCATGCCGGCCTGGATGACTTCAGGGGGGTTTCTCGCGGATTCCCGCAGCTCTACTCGACCTACAAGGACATGATCGTGCCCGCGAATCCAAGCTGGGTCGAGGAGCACATCCGGCGCCTGACCGCCGCCGGCATCCAGAGCGAGTTCCAGTGCTACAACATCAATAGCTTCGAGACGATAGAGCGGATGATCCGCCGCGGCGTCTACAAGGGGCCGCTGGTGATGAACTGGGTCGCCATCAGCGGCGGCATGGATCAAGCCAACATCTATAACCTGGCCAACTTCCTGCGCGCCGCGCCAGACGGGGCGGTCATCACCGTGGAAAGCTCGGTGCTGAATGTGCTGCCCGTGAACATGATAGGGATAGCCCTGGGCCTGCATGTGCGCTGCGGCATCGAGGACGTGCTCTGGAACCAGACCCGCACGGGAAAAATGAGTTCCGTCGAGCAGATCAGGCAACTGGTGCGTATCGCCGGCGAATTCGGCCGCCCCATCGCGACGGCGCAGCAGGCGCGGGACATCATGAAGATCGGCGTCTTTTACGAAACAGCGGAAGAGACGCTACAGGCCAATGGCTTTGCGCCCAATCGCAACGGCGGCAACCAGGGATTCCTGCGCAAGCCGACCTGAAGCCTCCGGGGGGGGGCCGGCAGTTCCGCCCCCCCGCCATTTCGACCGGCCGCTCGACGTTTCTTGAGACGAGTCTGGCCAGACGAGTACCTGTGCGCTGTTGACGCTGTGAACCTTGACCAAGGAATGTGGAGATGACGACATCACTGACCCGCAGAGCGCTCGTGCTGGGAGCGGCAGCCGCGCTGACGAGCCGTTTGGTTGGCGCCCAGGGCAGCAAGGACTGGCCGTCGCGCCCCATAAAGGTAATCGTGCCGGGCGGAGCCGGCGGGATATTGGACACGCTGGCGCGCCAGCTCTATGGCAGGCTGCAACATACGCTGGGCCAGCCTTTCGTCATAGAAAACCGCCCTGGCGCGAATGGGCTTATCGGCTCGACCGCGGTCAAGAATGCCGCGCCCGACGGCTACACCATATTGCACAGCACGGCATCGTCGATGGTGATGGCCGAGGCGCTGAATCCCGCCCTTCCGGTTCAGACCTTGCGAGACCTGGAGCCCGTGGCGCTATCGTCGATGGGCGGCGTACTGCTGGCGGTGAATGCGTCCGTACCGGCGAACACGCTTCCCGAGCTGGTTGCCCTGCTGCGCAGCGATCCCGACAAATACCAATCCTATGGAAGCTGGGGGATAGGCTCGAATGGCCACCTGACAATGGAGTGGATCAAGCAGCGCGCCGGCCTGAGCATCAATCACGTTCCATACAAGACCACTCCCGCCTTGCTGACGGATATTGTCTCCGGCGTGATTCCCATAGGCTGGCTCGACGTCGTGTCGCCGTTGGGCTTTATCGCACAAGGAAAGCTACGGCCCATTGCATTGACAGGCACCGTGCGCAGTCCGAAACTGCCCGAGGTCAAGGTGCTTTCCGAACAGGGCTATCCATTTACCGCGGCAGGCTGGCAAGGCGTTTTTGCCCCCAGGAACACGCCCCCGGAGATACTGGAACGCCTGCATGCGGCCATCAATCATGAGATGGTGCAGCCCGAGTTCAAGGAAGCGCTGCGCCAGGCGAATGTGCCGCCCGCAGCCGCGGTAAGCCGCCAGGCTTTCGTCGAGACGATAACGAACGACCTGGCGGCCTGGCGCAAGATCGTGGTGGATGGAAACATCAAGGCCGAGTAAAGCCCGGGACGCCCTCGCTCCCTGGCGCGCAATCATCCCGAACCTGACTCCAGGAAGGATCATGAAGATTTCCTCTCATGCCGACAAGATAAGCCGCCTGCTGCAGCTGCGCGGCCGGCTGGATCCTCTTGAGGATTTCGAACTCTGGTATTGGACCAGCCTGACGGCGGGGACCAATATCTGGAACGCCTCGCTGCATGCAACAGGCCTCACCAGCGAAGACCGCGCCTTTTCCACGATTCCTGGCGTGCACGTGGTGCCTCAGAGCGACGGAAGCTGCCGCAGGGAACTGCGCGGCCCCGGCGATGTGAGCCACGTCGGCTGGCCCGCCATACCCGGCGACATGCCCGAGCCCATCCAGCGCCTGGAGGCGGCGTTGCATGCGCTGGAAGAACACAGGGACCCTTGCCTGCGCGGAGACCGCGCGCCAACCCAGGCGATTGTCGACGACTGCAACCACGCGCTATCGCAGGCAGTATCCGTCTACCAGGCGCTGGTCTGTAAAGGGATGCGCCCATGAGCCCGGAAAACCATCGCAACAAGGCGGAACGGATCGAACGATCGCTTGCCAGGCTCACTGACTCGGATTGGGAAATCCGCATCGAGGCGGCCATGCTTGCGGGCACGCACTGGGCCAACTTCGTGCTGCATAGAACCGGCGTAAGCGAGATCTCGGAGGACATGGTGCATGCCTCCATGTGCATGGTCAGCGTGCTTCGCAAGTACAAGCTTGCCGAGCCGGAACTCATCGCGCAACTTGAAGAAATTGAAGAGCTGCGCCCGCTCTTCGTCCGGGGAGACATGGACGGAGGCGTACAGGCCGCGCACACGGCGCTCAGACTGTTGAGCTCGATCGCGAAACGGGCGCGGGAACTTGCCTGAGCCCCCCCTTCCAGCGCGGCGGCGTCGCTCCGCCCCCCCAGCGTCACGGAGCCCCGTGTTCTCTCAGGGCCGCCCTATCGGCCGCCTGCTTGCTCCATTGCGACGCGCTGCAGCCGAACAGGCCGTGAAACCAGTGGCTGAAGCTGCTGGGCCTGGAAAAGCCCAGCAGTTCCGCCACCTCGCTGAGCGGCCGGTCGCTCTCGCGCAGGTGATGCTTGACCAGATCGGAGCGCAGCTGATCGAGCAGGCGGCTGAAGGTGAGGCCCTCGGCATCGAGCCGGCGGTGCAGCGTGCGGCGATCGACGTGCATGAACCGCGCAACCTCCCCCGCCGTACAGGTGCCATTCGGCAGCAGCGCCAGCATGATCTGGCGACAGGTTTCCTGCACGCTTTCCCTGCGGCTCATCAGCGCCGCCTCCAGGTGCTTTCTGGTGAAACCAGCGGCCACCTGATCACCGTTCTCGCGCGGCTTGGACAAGTCGCTCGCCGTGCAGACCAGGCCGTTGAATTCCTGGTTGAACCGGACGCGCCGCCTGAAGAACGTCCGGTGCGCGGAAACATCCTTGGGCGGGCGATGCGTGAAGCAGACATCCAGCGGCTGCCAATCCGGTCCGATCAGTTCGCTCAGGATACGGAACATGGTGCCCACCGCGAGCTCCACCGACTGCCGCATCTCCAGGCCGGGAGTGGGCAGCAGATCTTCCCGGATGACGACCACGTTGTCGGCGTCCTCGACGTGAATGATCAGCGACGCGTTCACCAGCGCCAGGTAGCGGCACAGCGTGTCGAGGGCTGCCTTGGGCGTGGGCTCCTCCCTCAGCACGAGGCTGATGGGTCCAAGGGCGGAAAGCTTGCGCCGCGCCGCAAGACGCAACGCCAGATCCTCCGTGTGGGTCGCGCGGGCGGTGATCTCTAGCAGTTCGCGCGCCGCGTCCCTCGGAATCAGCATTTCCGGATCTTCCAGAAACGCCGCCTGCAGTCCCACGGCCCGCATGAACGCATAGGGATCCCTGCCGAGGGACTCAACGAGTTCGACATAACCGTTCAAGCTGCCGCTGCGCATCAATTGCGAGGCCTGGCTCATGCGATGGTTCGCGCTTCCCATGGAATCGTTCCGGTCGAATCTGTCCGGTATTTGTACAACAAAGCCCGAGAACGGCGCAGGGATCCCGCGGCGGCGGCGCTCGCGGCAGGGAATCCCGTCATCGGCGGCTGGTAGCATGTTCCACCGCCGCGATGGCAACGGGTAGGGTATCGTTGCCGTCGTATCCGTTTCCCGCCCCATCGACCCGCCATGGCCACATCCAAACGCCCACCCCAGACGCCGTCCGCCGCCGCCGAACCGCAGCGGGGCTCGCCGCAGGCCATGCTGGCGCGTATCCAGAGCCTGCTGCCGTCGATGGGCGCGGCCTCGCAGCGCATCGGCGAATTCGTCATGCGCCATCCGGCGGAAGTGGTTCACATGTCGGTCAGCGAGGTAGCCGAACGCACCCAGTCCAGCGACGGCAGCGTGGTGGGTTTCTGCAAGCTGCTGGGCGCCACCGGCTTCCAGCAATTGAAGATCGCGCTGGCGCAGCAGATCGTGCAGCCGGTGCAGTACATCCATGAAGACCTGGCCGCGCAGGACTCGCCAGCGCAGGTCATCAGCAAGATTTTCCACAGCAATATCCAGACCTTGCAGGAGACCGAATCGGTGCTGGACGTGGCGGCGCTGTCCGCCGCCGTGGAGCTGATCCGCGGCGCGCGCCGGGTGGAGATCTACGGCATCGGCAGCTCGGCGATCATCGCCCATGACGCGCACTACCGCATGTTGCGCATCGGCCTGCAGGCGACGGCGATCACCGACTCCCATGTACAGGCCATCAGCGCGTCGCTGACCGGTCCGGAGGTGGCGGTGCTGACCATCTCGCACTCGGGCAGCACGCATGAAACGGTGCTTGCGACACGCCTCGCCAAGGAGGCCGGCGCGCGCACGGTGTGCATCACCAACTTCGGGAAATCGCCGATCCAGGAATATGCGGATGTGGTGCTGCACACCATGTCGCGCGAAACCCGCTTTCGCACCGAGGCGATGACCAGCCGCCTGGCGCAGCTGGCCATCATCGACACACTGATCGCCTGCCTGGCCCTGTCCGACTACGACAAGGCCGTTTCGACCCTGCGCAGCACCTTCGACGTGCTGTCGAACAAACGCTACTGATACTCGTCGCCGCCCGCGACGCCTGCAGGCACGGCATGCCGGCGCGGGCACTGCACATCGAGCAGCCGCGCCACGTCCGGCGCGTCCGCATGGGGCGCATTGCCGACCAGCAGATAGCCTATCCCCAGACGCACCGCGCCCAGCGCGTCGGTGCGCACGTTGTCGCCGACGACCGTGACGTCCTCCGCCGGCAGGTCCAGCCGGCGCAATCCCTCCTGGAACAGCATGGCTGCCGGCTTCCCGAGTATGCGCGGGCGGACGTCCGGCGCGCAGGCCAGTAGCGCCTGCAACAAGGCTCCGGTCTCCGGCACCACCGACCCTTGGGGGCCCGGATGGGTGAGGTCGCCATTGCTGACCACCAGGGTGGCGCCGCGCGCCAGCTCGCGGAGCAGGACCTGCAGCGTGGCGTAGCTGAAGCCTACGTCGCGCGCCAGCAGCACGATGTCCGCATCCCGGGACACCAGCGCCAGGCCCAGGCCCGCGGCGCATGCCCGCAGGCTCTCGGAGCCGCACAGCATCAGCTTGCAGCGCGGATGGCTGCGGGCGATATGACGCACGGCCTGTTCTCCGGCCAGGACCAGGGCGCCGGCCTGGACCGGCAGGCCCAATGCCTGCAGCCGCGGCGCCAGGCCCGCGGCCGTGTCCGTGGAGTTGTTGGAAACGATGACATAGCGGCCGGACCAGCGCGCCAGCAGTTCCCCGGCGCCGGGTATCACTTCGTGCCCCCGGATCAGCGTGCCGTCCAGGTCCAGGATCAGGCCCTGCGAGCGCAGCGCCCAGGGAGGCTCGGCCGGTGGGGAAACCGAAGGGGCTGGCAGGGATGCGCTGGCAATGCGGGTCATGGCTGGGCGATGGCGCCTCGAGGCGCGAGTTGGAGTTGAGGGGCGGCGGCGCGGCTGAAATCCATCCAGCCTGCTGGGCGAAATTCTATCTGAATAAAATTCAGAATTGCAATTTATTGAATTGAGCGTTTTTCATTTTCCTGTCATGTACGACGCCTAATCTGCGTTCCGGAATCAGGGCAGTCATCACGGCTCCCCGATGGCAACTTCACCAGAACAAGGAACATGGACATGAAAACGCTGCGCTTTAGCGCCCTCGCATTGACTCTCACTGCCCTGATGGCGGCCGCGCCGCTTGCGCAGGCCCAGTCCCTGGCCGATGGATCCGCGCAACGCCCGCTGCGCGTACTGCTGATTCCGGCCGATGGCGGGACGGAGTCGGGCACCAAGGCCGACTATGCGCCGATCTTCAATGCGATCACGCGCAGCACCGGCCTGCATTTCCATCTGACGGTCGGCCAGTCCTACGGCGCCGTGGTCGAAGGCATGTGCAATCAGCTGGCCGAGGTCGCCTTCCTGGGCCCCGTCTCGTATGTGCAGGCGCATGAGCGGCAATGCGCGCAATTGCTGGCGGTGGGGGTGCAAAAGGGCGAATCGAGCTACTACGCCGCCATGTTCGCCAAGGCCGATTCCCCGATCAATTCCCTGGCCGACCTGAAGGGCCGGCGCGCCGCGTTCGGCGACGTCAATTCGGCCTCGAGCTTCACCTTCCAAGTGGCGTCAATGATCAAGGATGGCATGAACCCGGCCAAGGACCTGGCCGCGATGCAACTGACCGGCAGCCACGCCAGCAGCCTGGCGGCGTTGGTGCAAGGGCAGGTCGATGCGGCCGCGCTGTCATTCGACTCCTTCGACAAGGCGGTGCGCCAGGGTGCCGTGGATCCCAAGTCCGTCAAGGTGATCTTCAAGAGCGAGGCGATTCCGTACCCGCCCCTGGCGATGAACACCAAGCTGCCCGAGCCGCTGAAGGCAACGCTCAAGCAGGCGTTCGCCAAAGTGCATCAGGCGCCCGGCGTGACGCCAGACATGGTGCGCGGCTACGGCGGAGCCAAGCTCGACCGCTTCGATACCGAGTTTTCGGAGGAACAATTCGCCGGGCCGGCTTCGAAATTATCCCTGCTGACCGACGAGATCAAGGGCGAAATCCTGGAAAAGGCGGCACAGCGGTGAGCACGGGCGCAAGGGAAACAGACATGCTGCGCTACGAATCCGTGGGCATGCGCTACGCCGATGGCACCACGGCCCTGGATTCGGTTTCGCTGCAGGTGCCGCGCGGCCAGTTTTGCGTGATCCTGGGTGCGTCGGGAGCGGGCAAATCGACGCTGCTGCGCATGGCCAATGGCCTGACGGCGCCGACGCAGGGCCAGGTCTGGGTGGACGGCACCCAGGTCGAGCCTGCGACGCTGGCGACGGTACGGCCGCGCATCGGCATGGTGCATCAGCAATTCAACCTGGTATCGCGGGCCACGGTAGCCACCAACATACTGTCCGGCGCGCTGCCCGGGCTCCCGGCCTGGCGCGCCTACCTGCTGCGCTTTCCCGCCGAGTTGCGCGAGCGCGCCTGCCAGCTGGCGCGCGAGGTCGGCCTGCAGCCCGAACACCTGCGCCGCCGCGTGAGCGACCTGTCGGGCGGCCAGCAGCAGCGCGTGGGCATCGCCCGCGCCTTCATGCTGGCGCCCGCGCTGCTGCTGGCCGATGAGCCGGTGGCCAGCCTGGACCCGCGCATCAGCCGCGACATCCTGACGCTGTTGCGCGACCAGGCCCGCGAACGCGGCGCCACGGTGCTGTGCAGCCTGCATCAGGTCGACCTGGCAAGAGAGTTCGCCGACCGCATCGTCGCGCTGCGCCAGGGCTCGATGGTGTTCGACGGGCCGGCCAGCGCGTTCGACGAGGCCACCGCCCAAGCGCTCTACCAGGCAGGCGATCCGGCCGCGCCGCGCGAGGCCGGATCGTCGATAGTCGACTTGCCGGGAGACGGGCGACGGCTGGCTGCGCAGGCCCGGCCGGCGCTGCTTTCCTTGGGAGGAGCGAGATGAGCACGCAATCCGACAACACCGCCTGGCGGCTGGATCCTCCGTACGGCGCCCGGGCGCTGCTGGTCGTCATCGCCGCGCTGATGCTTTTCCTGTACACCGGCCAGCGAGTCGAAATGGGCCGCATGGCGGCGCTGACGCTGGATGGCGCGCTGGCCGCGGTCGGCATCAAGGAGCAATCCCAGGTCACTTCCGGCCTGGGAGCGCTGGCTGACAGCCTCTTCCCGCTGCAGATTTCCTATCGCACCGAAACCTCGCGCATCGAAGGCTTCGACCCGCAAAAGCTGCCCTGGCTGGCGCGGTTGGAGACCCAGCAGGTCACCGAGAGCCGGCTGAACCCGCACACGCTGAAGATGGAAGACGAGGTATCCACGCACACCTACCTGGTCGAGCCGCTGGGCTACTTGTGGCGGGTGGCGGTCAAGATGGTCGAGACCTTCGAAATCGCAATCTGGGCCACGCTCCTGGCGATGCTGGGCAGTGCGCCACTGGCCTACTGCAGCGCACGCAACTATGCGCCCAACCGGCTGCTGTATGTGGCTGCGCGGGCGCTGGTCAGTCTCTTCCGAGCCATGCCGGAACTGATCTGCGCGCTGTTCCTGGTGCTGGCCTATGGCTTCGGTCCCATCGCCGGCGTGCTGGCGCTGGCCATCCATTCGATGGGATTCCTGGGCAAGTTCTATGCCGAGGACATCGAGACGGCCGACACCAAGCCACAGGAGGCGCTGGCCGCGATCGGCACCAGCAAGCTGCGCGTGCTGGCCTACGCGGTGCTGCCCCAGGTGATGCCCAAGTTCACGGGCTACACGCTGTACATCCTGGACCGCAATGTGCGCATGGCCACCGTGGTGGGCCTGGTGGGCGCGGGCGGTATCGGACAGGAGCTGAAGGGCCGCTACGACATGTACCAGTACTCCCATGTCGGGACGATTCTCGTCGTGATCTTCATCACCGTGTTTTTGCTGGACCAGATCGCCGCCCGCCTGCGGCGGCGCCTGGCCTGAACCCGCGCGGCATTCCCGATCGGGAATGCCGCGCTCCGATTGCCTTGCTGCCGGCCAGACCCGGCAACGTTCCCTGACCAGGAGTAATCATGACCCCGTACTTTGCACTGGGCCGCGCCCTTGTTGCGGCCATCGCCCTGAGCCTGACCCTTGCCGCCTGCGGCGGCGACGACGATTCAGATGACGGCGCCACATCGCCGCCCGAGACCGAACAGCCCGAACAGCCGACGCCCGCGCCGCAGCTGCGCTGCGCGCCTTGAACGCCCGTCCCGTCCAACCCCACGCAAGAGTAGCCCCATGACCAAGACCTCCACCCCGAATTCCGCCGGCGCCGCCCCCGAGTTGCCAGGACGCCGGCAATTCTTCCGCGCGTCGGCCAAGACTGCCGGCGCGCTGTCGGCGATGGCCTTGCTGCCTGCCTCCATCCAGCGCGCGCTCGCGATTCCCGCAGCCGTCGACAGCGGCACGATCAAGGACATCAAGCATGTCGTGATCCTGATGCAGGAGAACCGTTCGTTCGACCATTACTTTGGCACCTTGCGCGGCGTGCGCGGCTTCGGTGACCGCTTCCCGATTCCGCTGGCCAATGGCAAGCCGGTGTACTTCCAGCCTGACCCCAACGGCGGCCAGGACATCCTGCCCTTCCGCCGCGACTCGCGGATCGGCAACGCGCTGATCGGATCCGGCACGCCCCACAATTTCCCCGACCAGCAAGCCGCGTGGAACCAGGGAAAGATGGACCGCTGGATCCAGTTCAAGAACCAGGCGACGATGGGCTTCTACATGCGCGAGGACATTCCGTTCCAGTTCGCGCTGGCCGATGCCTTCACGATCTGCGACGGCTACCATTGCTCCATCCTCACCGGCACCGACCCGAACCGCATCGTGTTCTGGTCGGGCTCCAACTTCAATCCGGAACTGCGCAAGGCGGGCATCAACAGCACGGACACCGATTCCGAGCCCGTCAACTCGCGCTGCTGGCCCAACCCGTCCAATTGGGTGGCGGGCCGGGTGCAGCAGCTGGACGGGTCCGGCCAGATCGACCCCGTGACGGGCACCTACAACTACAAGTACAAGAACAGCGCCTTCAAGTGGGACACCTTGCCGGACCTGCTGGAACGCGCCGGGGTGAGCTGGCACATCTACCAGAACATGAACAACAACTGGACTGGCGCCATGCACGGCTGCCTGGCCTTCGACAGTTTCCGCAACGCCCAGCCAGGTTCGCCGATCTACGAACACGGCCTGACGGGAGGCCCCGAGAAGACCGACGGCGCTGTCAATTTCCTCGCCCAGCTCAAGCAGGACGTCGCCAACGGCACCCTGCCGCAGGTGTCCTGGGTGTTGCCCACGCAGGATCTGGCCGAGCATCCGGGCAGCAAGGAAGGCGTGGCCGGCGCGGCCGACTTCATCTCGGACGTGTTGGACGCGCTGACGTCCAACCCCGAAGTCTGGAGCAAGACCGCCCTTTTCGTGACCTTCGATGAGAACGATGGCTTCTTCGACCATCTGGCCATGCCCGCGGTGCCGTCATATGACGCCAGCGGCGTCCTGATGGGCAAATCCACGGTGCCGTTGGAGGGCGAGTATTTCGATGCCTCCGTGGGCAGCTACCTGAAGGCCGAGGACACCACGAGCGGCAAGATCCGCCCATGGGGCCTGAGCTCGCGCGTACCGATGTACGTGGTGTCGCCGTGGAGCAAGGGCGGCTGGGTCAATTCGCAGGTGTTCGACCACACCTCCGTGGGCCGGTTCCTGGAGCAGCGTTTCGGCATTGCAGTGGACGCCATCAGCCCCTGGCATCGCGCGGTCTGCGGCGACCTCACCTCCTGCTTCGACTTCGTCAGCCCGAATGACCCGACCATCCCCAAGCTGCCCGACACGAGCAACTATCCCGCGATCAATGCGGCTCAGAGGCTGCTGCCCACGAGTCCGATCACCCAGGCGCCCGCCACGCCGCAACCCCTGTTCCAGGAGGTCGGCACGCGCCTCTCACGCGCCCTGCCCTACGAGCTGCACACCAGCGCACGGATCGGCCAGGACGGCGCCGTGGAGCTGCTGTTCAGCAATACGGGCAGCGTCGGAGCAGTCTTCCATGTCTACGACAAGCGCAACCTGGAGCTGATTCCCCGCCGCTACACCGTCGAAGCAGGCAAGACACTGTCGGACGTCTGGAACGGCGGCGATTACGAACTGTGGGTCTACAGCAGCAATGGCTTCGTGCGGACTTTCTCCGGCAACACGCAACGGGGCATGGCCCTGGAAGTGCAGGTCTGCTACGAGCTCGCTGCCAGCACGCTGTACGTGAAGCTGGCCAATCGTGGCACGGCGACGGTGCAGGCCGCGCTGCAGGCCAATGCCTACCGCTCTGACGGTCCCTGGACCCTGGCGGTCCAACCGGGTGCGGTCGCCGAACAGCACTGGTCCATTGGAGACAGCGGCAATTGGTACGACTTCACCGTTGCCGCCGAGGGCTTCGAGCGCCGCTTTGCCGGAAGGATGGAGAACGGCCGCCACGGGGTCAGCGACCCCGCAATGGCGCGCCATCTCTGACGGCCCGGGCATGAACGGCTGGGCACACATCGCGGTGCGTGCCCAGCCGCAGGTTCGGATCAATACCGATAGTTCACGCCCAGCATGGCGCTGAACGGCGCGCCGTAGTAATTGCTGTAGACGTTGGTGCTGGCGTAGTACTTCTTGTCGAAGACGTTATTCAGGTTCAAGGTCGCCGACCACTGGGGGCTGAACTGATAGCGCGCCATCAGATCCACCAGCGCATAGGCGCCTTGGGACGACTCTAGCGGCTGTCCGCCGGGGCCTCTGCTGGAATAGTTGCTTCCGCTTTCCCAGCGCACCCCGCCGCCTACCGTCAGGGCGGCCAGGTCCCCCGGCAGACGGTATGTGGTGTACAGTTTGGCGATGTGGCGCGGCAGGCCAACCTGCGTGGTGAAGCCTTCCGGCAAGCGTCGGTCCACATAGGCGTAGGAGAGCTGCATCTGCCAGCCCGGAGTCAGTTCACCGGTAATTTCGGCTTCTACGCCCCGCATCACCGCGCCGTCGGCGGCGACGTAAGCGTTGTCGCCATTCGGCGCCAGACGGTCGCCATCCAGCATGGCGTAGTTGTCCTGGCGTGTGCGGAACAAGGCCAGCGAGCCATTCAAGCGGCCGTCCAGGAATGCCGACTTCAGGCCGATCTCGTAAGTATTGCCCTTGATGGGCGCGAGCACGCCGCCCGACGCGGTTTGCGCCTGTTGCGGCTGGAAGATGCTGGTGTAGCTGGCGTAGGCGGAGACGGTGCTGGTCAGGTCGTAAACCACGCCCGCATAGGGGGTGTAGACGCCTTGCTCCCGCATGTTGTCCGGATAGGACGACCCATCGGTGTAGTTGTACGACGCTTGCTGATCCCACCACGTTACGCGCGATCCCAGCACCAGCGACAGCGCATCGGTCGGACGCAGACGCACCGCGCCATAGATCGATGCCTGCTTCTCGGTGTAGTAGCGCTTGCCGGTCGATTGCCAGTCCGGTTCGGGCATGTCGCCGTTCCACTGACGGATATCGGGAATCTTGGCGTCATAACCCGGCGCGACCCAGAGCGGATACATGTCATAGTCGCCCCGGGTGCGCGAGGCGCTTGCGCCCACCACCAGATCATGCCGGCGGCCGAAGGCATCGAATGCGCCGGACAGGCTGGCGTCGACGGCGTTCTGGGTTTTCGGAATGGGCCATTTGGCCACCCACACCGACGCGCCCCGACCCGTCGTCGGGTCGGCCCAACCGTTGCTGCTGAACCAGCCATAGGTGCGATCGTTGTCATCCCCCGTGCGGGACAAGGTCACCGAACCCTTCCACAGCGGCGCGAACTCGTGGTCCAGCGTGGCGAACACGTTGTAGCGCGTGCGTTCCTGGCGGCTCCAGTTGGTCGCCGAATTGAAGCGCTGCGGAAAATCCGTCCTGGTGCCGTCCGCGTACGCGGCCGGAAAGCCGAAGTACGAGCACGCGGTGCATCTCTTGCGCTGATACTCCGCGCCCAGGGTCAGCAGCGTGCGTTCGGTCAGATCAGCCTCGACCACCCCGTAAAGCAGTTGCGAATTCTGCTTGACGCGATCAATGAACGAACCGCCCTCCTGCCACGCGCCAACCAGCCGGCCGCGCAGCTTGCCCGCTTCGTCCAGCGGGCTGCCCAGATCGAATTCCGTGCGTTTGTAGTCCCACGAACCCACGGCGGCGCCCAAGCCCGCCTCGAACTCCCGGGTCGGCCGCTTGCGCACCAGATTGATCGACGCCGCGGGGTTGCCGGCGCCGTTCAACAGACCGGTGGAGCCGCGCACCACTTCGATCCGGTCGTACAGCGCGGTGTCCAGCCCCAACGCATTGAAGTCCTTGTGCGTAGGCACGCCGTCCACCTGCATGTTGGTGATTTCCATGCCGCGCGCATACAAGCCCTTTTCGTTGTCGTCGGCCGACCCCTTTTTCTTGAAAACCAAGCCTGGCGTATTGACAATGGCGTCTTCCAGCGTATTGAGCCCCTGATCCGACAAGCGCTGGCGCGTCATCACCGATACCGATTGCGGCGTCTCGCGCAGCGTCATCGGCAGCTTGGTGGCAGTGGTGGACAGGCCCACGGTGTACGAGCCCGAGCCTTCGCTGGGCGCGGGCTCGCGCGAGCCTAGCACTTCCACGGGCGCCAGCGTCTGCGCGCCGGCGACGCGCAAGCCATAGTTGTTGCCGCCCTGGCTGACGGCTTCCAGTCCCGTACCCGACAGCATGGCCGCCAGACCCGAAGCGATGCCGTAATCGCCCTGCAAACCCGCGCTCTGCTTGCCTTGCGTCAGTTGGGCGTCGAACGACAGAACCACGCCCGCCTGGGCCGCAAAGCGGCTGAGGGCCAGGCCCAGCGGACCGGCCGGGATATCGTAGCGGTGGGCCACATCGGCCGACGGCGCGGCTTGCGCCAGCGCGGGCGGAGCCGGCGCAAGCCCCATCAGTGCGACAAAAACGGCGCCTGCGATCGGCGCCAGCGGACCGGGGTGGCGATGGGTGAACGTGGTGAAAGGCATAAGCTCAGGTTTTCCGTGAATCAAATCCGACGTAATCCCTGCTAAGTCGGACGAGCGCGGAAAAAGGACAATGCCAGCTGAAAATAAATCAGCCGCGCGGAACAATCCGCGTGTAATAGCGGGTGAAACGCGACACCCGCACGGGCAGCGCGCGTTCCACGGCGGCCAGCGCCCGGTCGGTATCGTCGATCGGGAACGCGCCCGACACGCGCAGGGACGCGACCGCCTCGTCGCAGCTGAGACGGCCGGGACGATAGCGGTCCAGCTGCGCAATGAAGTCGTCCAGCCGCATGCCGTCCACGATCAGCTGGCCGCGGGTCCAGGCGTCCGGTTCGCCCGTGATGGCGCCGTCATGGCGGGCGCCCGCCCCCTCCAGCACGCCTTGTTCGCCTGCCTTCAGCACCAGCGCCGCCCCCCCTTCGGCGGGCAGCAGTTCGACCGCATGCCGCAGCACCGCGACTTGAGTCCACGAGTCCTGCCGGTTGACGGTGAAGCGCGTGCCCAGCGGGCGCACCGTGCCGTGCAGCGTCGTCACCCGCAAGGGCGGCAAGCCCGGGGCGGCGTGTTCGGTATCGATCAGGATCTCGCCCGCATGGACGGTGATGTGGCGGCCGCGAGCATCCACGGCCACGTCCACCGCGCTGGCGCTGTCCAGCCACAGCAAAGTGCCGTCGGTCAGCAACAGTTCGCGTCGCTCGCCCGCGCCCATGCGGTAGTCGGCCAGATAGCGGGCCGTCATCCGCTCGACTGGCAGGGTGCGCCAGGCCAGCACGCCGCCCGCGCCGAACAGCACCACGGCCCCCAGCCCGCTACGCAGCGCGGCGCGGCGCCTCGCGAAATGATGGTCGGCGCGGTTGAGCGTGTCGGCCGCCAACCGCGCGGGCGCTGCTCCCAAGGTGCCGCGCAGACTTTCCACCAGCCGCCAGATGCGGGCATGTTCGGGATCGGCCGCCAGCCAGCGGCCATGCGCCGCCACATCGGCCGCGCTCACCTCATCGGCACATAGCCGCGCATACCATTGCGCCGCCGCGGCAATTGTCTTGTCCGTCATCGCCGCCTACTGCCGTTCCAAGGCGTAGACCAGGCAGTGCTCCGTCGCGCGCGCCATGTACTTCTTGACCGAACTGACCGTCACGCCCAACCTGGCCGAGATATCCGCATAGCTTGCGCCTTCAAGCTGCGACATCAGAAAGGCGCGCCGCACCTTGTCGCCCAGGCCGTGCAGCATGGCGTCGATCTCGCGGATGGTTTCCAGCAAGATGGCCTGCGTCTCGGGCGAGATCGCGTGGCCTTCCGGCTGCTGTGCCAGGGTTTCCAGCCAGGCGCGCTCCAGCACCTGCCGGCGGATGTGGTCCACCAGCGTGCGTTGCGCCACCGTGGCCAGAAAACTGCGCGGCTGCCGCACGCCCTGCAGCTGGGCCATGGAGGCGGGCGAGGCCAGCAGACGCAGAAAGGTGTCTTGAGCCAGGTCGGCGGCTTCAGCAGGCACGCTCAGCCGCCGCAACAGCCAGCCGCGCAGCCAGCCGTGATGATCGCGATAGAGCAAGCCCAGCTCGCGGTGCTCCAGAGATTCCGAGGACGACATGGCCGTAGCGCGACCGCTTTCAATTTATTAAGAATAGGAATTGTATTCATTATTGATTGGGATGTGAAACCTCCCGTCGTAACCACCACCGCGCGCAGGCCAATGACGCGGCCTGCCGGTACCGGCCCTGCCCCTAGGCGACGGCTCCTCCACCAGATCCGGAACCGTCAATCAGTTGTATTCTTTCGGCCGTTGTCATCATTCGCGAGGGAGCGCACGTGTATTGCCAGACTTGTGGGGTCGCGCATCGCGGCCGTGCCGCTCTTTGCGACGAATGCAAGAAGACCTTGTCCGGCCTTTCCGAACCAGGGAAGGTCCCGGCGCCCGGCGGCGGACTCGATGCCGATCAGGATCTCATCGCGTCGGGGTACCGAAAACCGCTGTCCAAGGAAGGCGGCTGGAATCGGCCGGAGCTCGTACGCACAAACGTCATTCCCGTTGCGCCAGGCGGTCGCTTTCTCAAGCGGGGTTGGCTTACGGGGTTTGGCGCAGCCGGGCTGATGGCGAGTATTGGCGAAATGGTCTTCAGATGGGGCATCTGGTGGTTCTGGCTGATCATTCCGAGCGGATTCGCGTTCTTTCTGGGCTATGCCCTGATTCGAAAGGGATTTGTCCGGTTTGCGGATCTGATCAACTTCGAAGCCGATCAGGCTGGGCGGGTCTATCTGACCACGATAGGCGGAGACTGCCCGGTATGTAACGCCGAGATCAAGCTCAAGGACATCGGCCCCAAACGCGAGGTCAACACCGTCATTCAGTGCACCGGGAACTCGACCCATCAGTGGGGCTTCGATCCCAAGCGCCTGGATGCGCTGTAGCCGCCAGGACGAGAACTGACTTATGGTTGCAACCACTCTCGTCGCCATGCTGTGTGCACACCTGTTGTGCTTCTCGGGCATGTTTTTACTTATTAGCCGACGTCTGCCTGGCAACAGGATGGGCATGGATTACTTTGCCGTAGGCAACCTCCTGCTGGCGTCGGCCTATATCCTGCAGCTGATCGAAGGGGGGCAGGCCTGGAGCGCGATGAGCGTCGTCAACCATACCCTCACGCTAGCCGCCCCCATCGCCTACTGGCTGGGCGCCATGCGCTTTTTCGGACGTCAGGTTCGATTGTGGCGTCCGTTGATTGTGTTTTCCGCAGCCTACATCATTGCGCAGATTTTGGTTCAGTCGAACGCTGGACCGGCCGCACGCTACGCAATGCTTGCGGCGATGGCGACCGTGCTTTTCTTGGCAATGATAATCACCGTGATCTATGGGGTGCGCACGTTTGCCAAGGACTTGCATGGAGAGATGATTTTTTTCGCGCTTCTGATCGGTGGGATCTGCGTTCTCAATGCGCTGAAGTTCGTGAAAATCGTAGATGGCGGCCTGGATGCGCTGAACATGGACAGCCGCTTTCAGATGATCTTCTACATCTACATGTCCAGCCTGGCCACCATATTGCCGCCCTCCATAGTCTGGCTGGTATTACGACGGCTGACCGATAACCTGCGCAATATGGCGGCGCGAGATCCCATGACGGACCTGCTCAATCGCAGAGGGCTGTTGGAGGCGCTGCAACGGTATTTCAATGCCCGGAATTCCGCGCCTGCGTACTTGCTGCTGATGGATGTCGACCATTTCAAGCTGATCAACGACACCCATGGCCACCAGGCCGGGGATGAAGTCATATGCCATGTGGCGGATTTGCTTCGCGCCACCGTGCGTCGCGGCGATTTGACCGGCCGTATTGGTGGCGAAGAGTTTGTGGCCATTTGCCTGGAAACCGACGCTGCGGGTGTCATGCACCTGGCGGAGCGCCTGCGTGCCAGCGTTGAAAGCCAGGCGATCAAAGATGCCGGTTCTGGTCATCTCTTGCGCTGCACGGTCACCATTGGGATCTCCCCCCCCTTCTCCGGCGCGCATGGCCTGGAAGATGCGCTTCGGCAAGCCGATTCCGCTCTCTACAGGGGAAAAGCGGCTGGACGCAATCGGATCGAATCGGCCGGCATCGCTCACGGCATTTCGGCTGAGAACACGGAACCGGCAATGGTGAATCCATAGGTGGATCGAGATCATTGGATCTCTAATCTTTGGATGAGCGCACTTGCAGGTGGAACCGACGGCACGACGAGCTCCACCTGATCGCAGCTTGCCGATCCAGTGAGACGCTATGTTGCGTGGACGCCGCACCCAAATCACATTGATAGTCTTTCTCATTCTTATTGGTTAGACTTGCGGGCATCTTGTCCACGCCCGACCCGCTCACCCTCCCCGCGATCGAAACCCTGTACCGCCACCATCACGGCTGGCTGCGGGGATGGCTGTGCCGCAAGGTCGGCGACGCCAGCGATGCGGCCGACCTGGCACAGGACACCTTCATGCGCCTGATGACCGGCCGCCAGGGCATGCTGCTGCGCGAGGAGCCGCGCGCCCTCATCACCCATATCGCCAAGGGCCTGCTGGTGGACCACTGGCGCCGCCGCGCCGTGCGCGAGGCCTACCTGGAAGCGATCGCCCACCTGCCGGAACCGCAGGCGCCGTCGCCAGAGACCGGCCTCATCATCATCCAGACCCTGATCGAGATCGACGCCATGCTGAGCCGGCTGCCGGCCGTCACGCGCGAGATCTTCCTGCTGGCTCAGCTCGAGGGCTTGACGCTGGCCGAGATCGTCGAGCGCACCGGCAAGCCGCTGATCACCGTGCGCCGTCATCTGCACAAGGCGCTGTCGGCCTGCATGGCGGTCGCGGCATGAGCGCCGCCGATGGCGCCGTGGACCGCGCCTTGCTGGACGCGGCGGCCGACTGGGTCATCCGCCTGCGCTACGAAACCCCCGATGCCGATACCCGCGAGGCCTTCGTGCGCTGGCTGGCCCAGAGCGACGCCCATGCCCAGGCCTGGGCGCGCGCGCAACGGGTGCTGGACCATTTCGACCGCGTTCCGGCCGGCATCGGCAGCGACGTTCTGCGTTCGCGCGGGCGCCGCTCGGTCGTGCGCGCGCTGATCACCGGCGGGTTGCTCTTGCCGGCTGGTTGGCTGGTCTCGCGCCAGGCGCCGGTCTGGACGGCCGACCTGCGCACGGCCACGGGCGAACGGCGCGATTGGACCCTGGACGACGGCACTCGCGTCGTGCTCAATACCGGCAGCGCCGTGGACCTTCGGTACACCGCCACCGAGCGCCGGCTCGTCCTCCTGGCCGGCGAACTGCTGCTGACCACCGGCAAGGACGCGGTCCGGCCCTTGCTCGTGCAGACGCCGCAAGGCGAAGTCCAGGCCCTGGGCACGCGCTTCAGCGTGCGCCTGAGCGAACGCGCCAGCCAGGTAGCCGTGTTCGAGCATGCCGTCGAAATCCGCCCGCGTCACGGCCAGTCGCTGCGGCTGGACGCCGGCCAAGGCGCCCGCTTTACCGAGATGGGTACCGACACGCCCCTGCCCACCAATGCCGACGCCACCGCCTGGGAGCACGGCATGCTGGTGGTGCGCAACGAGCGCCTGGCCGACGTGCTGGCCGAACTGGACCGCTACCGTCCCGGAGTGCTGCGTTGCGACGCAGAGGTCGCCGACCTGCGCCTGTCGGGCGCGCTGTCGGTCAGCGACACCGACGCGGCCCTGCGCGTGCTGGCCGCCCGCCTGCCGGTCGAGGTGCGGCGCATCAGCGCCTATTGGGTGACGGTCGGCCCCCGGTGAAAAAAAAGTTTGTCGGGCATGAGCACTTTTTCCTTTTCGTGCGGCTAGGGAAATGACACCGCTACGGCGGGCGAATTTCCCCAGATGACAGAAAGGACAAAAGAGTGACTGCACGCAATCACGCCGGGTTGGGCCCGCGCAAGCTAGGGATGTTGTCGGCGCTGTGCGGCGCCTTGGTGGCCGGGGCCATGACCCTCCCGGCCATCGCACAGGCCCGCCCGGTCGCCATCGCCGCCGGCCCCCTGAGCTCGGTACTCGCCAGCTACGCGGCCGCCGCTGGCGTGCAACTGGTATTCGACCAGGCCCAGCTCGCCGGCCGTCAAAGCCCCGGCCTGACCGGCGACTACGGCGTGCAGGAAGGCTTCGATCGTCTGCTGGCCGGCAGTGGCTTTCGTGTGACGTCCGATGGCGCCGGCGGCTATGCCCTGCGCCGCGACTCCCAAATCAGCGAACTCGACGCCGTGACCGTCACCGGCGCGGCGGTGCGCGCCACCAGCGAAGGAACCGGTTCCTACACCTCCGAGGCCGTCACGATCGGCAAGGGTCTGCAACGCCTGAAAGACATCCCGCAATCGGTGTCCGTGGTCACGCGCCAGCAGCTCGACGACCAGAACCTCAACAGCCTGGGCGACGCCATGCGCAACGTCACCGGCGTGACCGTCGAGACGCTCAGCTCCGGCGGCGGCATGTCGGGCTTCATCTCGCGCGGCTACTCGCTGGACAAGCTGCAGGTCGATGGCCTGTCCACCCCAGCCGGTAGCGGCAACCTCTCGCCGGGCTTCGACCTCGCCATCTACGACCGCATCGAAGTGCTGCGCGGCCCAGCCGGCCTCTACCAGGGCACCGGCGAACCCGGCGGCTCGATCAACTTGGTGCGCAAGCGTCCGCTGCAAGATTTCGCCTTCAGCGCCCAGGCCAGCGTCGGGTCCTGGGACTACTACCGCGCCGTGACCGATCTGAGCACCCCCTTCGACAGCGAAGGCAAGGTGCGCGGCCGCTTCATCGCCGCCTACGAAGACCGCGGCTCCTTCGTCGACCGCGTCGACTCGCAGCGCCCGACCCTCTACGGCATCATCGAGGCCGACCTGACGCCCAGCACCACGGTCGCCGCCGGCATCACCTACCAGCGCATGCGCGCCACCCCCGCCTTCGGCCTGCCGGCCTACGCCGACGGCGGCCTGCTCGACGTGCGACGTTCGACCAACCTGAGCGCCGACTGGAACCGCATCGACGAAGAAACCACCGAACTGTTCGCCGACCTCGAGCATCGCCTGGATGGCGGCGGCCGCGTGAAGGCCAGCGTCTTTCATCGCGACACCGACACTCCCGTGCGCGACTTCACCTGGCCGAACCGCGCCGTCAACCGCGCCACCGGCGACACCAACCTGATCGCCTGGTCATACCGCAACCACTGGAAAACAGACGGCGCCGACCTCAACCTCAACCTGCCCGTCCAGGCCTTCGGCCGCGAACACACGCTGCTGTTCGGCGCCGATTACAGCTACACCCACAAGGCCTTCACCTATGGGGGTGGCACGATCTTCCCGACCAATATCTACCAACCCGTCACCAACATGCCCAAGCCGGACATGGAGCAGGTCAACGGCAGCGACGGACGCGTCAGCGAATTCGGTCTCTACACGCGCGCCAACCTGCAACTGGCCGACCCGCTCAAGCTCGTCGTCGGCGCGCGCCTGGCCTGGTGGAAAAACGATGCCCGCAGCGACAACGTTTACTTCGGCGACTTCAGCCAGAACGTCGACCGCATCGACGCCCGCACCTCCCCCTATGCCGGCCTCATCTTCGACCTGAACCCCCAATGGTCGGCCTATGTCAGCTACACCGACATCTTCCAGCCCCAGACGGCCACCACCGCCCAAGGCGCCACCCTGCAGCCCCGCACCGGCCGCCAGGTCGAAACCGGCATCAGGGGAGAATTGCTCGACGGCCGCCTGAACACGCACGCCGCCCTGTTCCAGATCGTCGACCGCAACCGCGCCATGACCGACCCGGACAACCCGCTCTACTCCATCGCCGCGGGCAAAGTGCGCAGCCAGGGCTTCGAAACCGAAGTCAGCGGCTCCCCGCTGCCCGGCTGGGAAATCATCGCCGGCTACGCCTACACCAACACCAAGTACCTGGAGGCCCCCGAAGCCACCAAGGGCCAGGCCTACAGCCAGATCACCCCGCGCCACGCCATCAACCTCTGGAGCCGCTACCACTTCAGCGAGCCGGCGTTGCAAGGCTTCTCGGTCGGCGCCGGCGTGCGCTACAACAGCGGCTTCTACCAGCAAACCGGCAACGTCCGCTGGGAACAGGGCAGCTACACCACCGTCTCCGCCCAGATCGGCTACCGCTACAACAAACACTTTGACGGCACCCTCACTGTCGACAACCTCTTCGACCGCGTGTATTACGAAAAACTCGGCGGCGGGTCGCGTCAAAATTACTATGGCCAGCCTCGTAGCGTCATGCTGACTATGCGGTATCAATACTGAAGAAAAAAATGTACGAACGGCCCCCGAACAGTTGGACGAGATCCGACCGTCGGGGGTTTTTCGGCTAAAGCCGTTTACAGGCGCCAGTTCCACCTATCACTCGCCGCCGTCACCTGGGTCACCTGGCAGTCGCCCGGTTTGGCTCCTGGTCTCGAAACCTCACCTTTACGGCCGCCCTGTGCACGGCCGGGCGGTTCCCGCTGCTCACTACGGGCGCTCTTCAGCGTCATCTTCAGCGAGACTTTTTCCGCCCAATTTTCAAGTTGAATGAACCACTTCCCTCGGTTTTCCAAATTTAATGAACCTCGTGTCGACGTTCATTAAAGATGCGGCTTCGACGCTATAAAAACCAGGACGCCGAGAAATTTAGTTCATCCACGTTCGTGGCCATGGTTCATCGAACATAGTCGTTTTCAAAAAAATCGTTCAACTTGGCCGCCTTCATTCCGTCACATCGCTAGATTCTCTCCGTCCAGGAATATCGACCCACTTCCCTCGAACCAAAGTGAGCCGCTATGACCGCCGTCACTTCATTGTTGCGTTCACCGTTGTCATCGCGACACATTTAGCGAAATAGGAACTGTGCATTCGTCAAATTAATGCGAATATTTGCAAATAATCGCACGCGCAACCGCGGCGATTTCAGCGTAGGTCCCAATCTATTTACGTCGTATGCCCATTTTCTTTGGACACTGATGAAGTACGTCTCGGCGTAGCGCCGGTGCGGCTTCAGGGAGACGAGTCAGATGGCGCACTTCGCATGTTCTTTCAGATACCGAGCCTCATGTTCGGCAGGCGTAGCTGCATGGTTATTGACAGCGACCTCCTGGGCAGCCAACTACCCGCCGTTCACTGTCCCGGCGGGCACGACATTCACCCTGAATGGGGGTGACAACGTCACAGGCACCGGTTCGAGCACAGCCATCCGCGTGGGCGACGCCACCCTGAACTTCGGGCCGGGAAACATCGCGATCGGAAATGTCGACCTGGGAATCTTTGCGACGAATGGTCCTGCGGCGAACATCAATTTCCAAACGGGCACAAACGTCACGATTACGACAGTGACCCCGACGGGCCTCGGTTTGCAATCGACCGTGAATTCCCAGGCTGTATTTTCGCTGGCGCCCAATTCCAACGTTACGATCCGCGGCTTTCAAGGCGTGAACTTGGGCCATACGCCATTTGGCACGTTGAGCCAACTGAACATCGGCAGCGGCGCGACGTTGAAAATCGAAACAGCACCGGCGGGCGGCAACCCATGGCCCAAGGGTGTCATGACGAGCAACAACACCGCGATTTCGATCGCTTCAGGCGGGGTTCTTGATGTGCAGACCACGGGCGGCCAATATGCGCGTGGCATCGAATTGGGCTATAGCCTGACGTATCCGACATCGGTCGAGCGCAAACTCACTACCGCCCCAGGGTCGACCCTGCGCATCAGTACGACGGGCCAGACGGCGGATGGCTTGTACATGCTGGGCCTGGGCGAAGCCGTGCTGCAGGGCACCACCGACATCCATACGACCGGCGCGGACAGCAGCGGCATTTTGCTGCATCAATATGTCAGTCCGACAAACCACCTGGTGGTGGCGCCGCAGGGCGGATCGACCGCGCGAATTTTGACTGAGGGTGCCGATGCCTATGGCGTGATCGGCATAAACGGGTCCCGCGCGGAGCTGTCGGATCTTCAGCTGGAAACGCGGGGTACTGACGCCGTCGGTCTCTACGCATACACAAGCACGGGCGAAACGCCCACGGTCTTCCAGGCAACACGCAACGCCATCAAGACCACGGGACCGGGCGGATTCGGGATCCTCGCGCAAGGCGCCGGCAGCAGCGTCACATTCGACAACGGTTCGGTGCAAACGCAAGGCACGCAAGGCCATGGTGTCGTTGTGGCCGGCACGTCCAGCTTTGCCGCCACGAACAGCACTGTCGCCGCCAACGGACCACAGGCAATCGGCCTATTGCTGACCAGCGATACCGGCACCCAAAGCGCCACCATGAATGGCGGCAGCATTACAAGCGCAATGGGGACCGCCGTCGGCGCCGATGGCGGCACGGCGAATATCCAATTGACTGGAACGACCGTCACGGGCGCCACCAACTGGCTGCAGGTGGCCAGCTCCGGCACGCTGCTAAGCAGCAGGAGCCGCACGCTGCATGGCGTGGATCCCAGCCTTGCGCCGGATGCAGGCAATCCGCCCGGGGTCAGCAGTGGCGGCGCGCTGGCCGGCGCAGCTGCCACCGCCAACGTACTTGCCCGCAATGCGACACTATCCGGCGCCGCGGTCACGGAGGCTGGCAGCACGTCGAACGTGACACTGATCGATTCCACGTGGACTCTGACCGGAAATTCCAATCTCACCACTTTGGTCAACGACCCCAGCCTCATCGATTTCACGCCCCCGCAGGCGGGCGCGTACAAGACCCTCACGGTGCGCAATTACAGCGGGGATGGTGTCATCGCTCTCAATACCTTCTTGGGAACTGACAATTCGCCATCGGACAAACTCGTCATCGATGGCGGGAGCGCCACGGGCGCTTCCCAACTACGCATCAAGAACACGGGCGGCCCCGGTGCGTTGACGACGGCAAGCGGGATTCAGGTGGTCGAAGTGGTCAACGGAGGCGTATCCGGGGCGGGTGCGTTCTCGCTGTCCGGTCGCGCCGTGGCTGGCCCCTACGAATATCGGCTCTACCAGGGGTCCGCCGCGGCTCCGGCCGATCAGAGCTGGTACTTGCGGTCTCAAAAGGAACCGGAGCCGCCGCCCGGACCGCCTACGCCGCCCGGACCGCCCACTCCGCCTGCCCCGCCCGGGCCCACACCCGACCCCGAGCCGCTGTACCGGCCGGAAGTTGCGGCTTACCTGGCCAACCAACGCCTGGTCGGGCAGATGTTCGTGCAGAGCATGCACGACCGCCTGGGAGAACCTCAGTTCATCGAATCGCAACAGTTCGCGGATGACGCCAGCAAGCGCAAAGCACTCTGGCTGCGCGCGGTAGGAAAATGGGAAGGCACCCACAGCCGCGACGGCAACTTTGACGTAAGCACCGACCTTTTCCTGTTGCAGGGCGGCGGGGATCTTGCGCAATGGAAACTCTTTTCGGAGACCGATCGCTTGCATCTGGGAGCCATGCTCGGATACGGGACGGCTGACAGCACAGCCCGCGCCGACGGCAACCCATACAAGGCGAAGGGCCGCGTCGATGGGTTTAGCGCAGGCGTGTACGGCACGTGGTTTCAAAATGACGACACCAAACTAGGTGCCTACGTGGACACTTGGTTCCAATATGGCTGGTTCAACAACAGAGTGCAAGGAAGCGAGCTGCCGCGAGTCGACTACGACTCTCAGGCTTGGGCGGTGTCGGCGGAGGCCGGCTACGCATTCAAGCTGCGGGAAAACTGGATGCTGGAACCGCAAGCTCAGGTGATCTATGTTGACTCCAACACCGACAGCATCACGGAGCAAAACGGCACTCGCGTAGACCGTGCCGACTCGAATGGGACCGTTACCCGCCTCGGGGTACGGACCTTCACCACGCTTGACCTCGGCAATAACCGCAAGGCCCAACCCTTCGCGACCGTAAACTGGTGGCACAGCGACGTCGACAGTTCCGTGTCTTTCAATCAGCTACCCGTCGGGGGGCTGTATCCCAAGGACCGATATGAACTGAAGGTGGGCGTGCATGCCGACTTCACAAAGGGCTGGACCGGATGGGTCAATGCTTCCGGCAGCTGGGGCGCGCAGGATTACCACCAGTATGTAGGCCGGATCGGCGTGAAGTACACGTGGTGACGCTCGACGGTCACCTCGGCGCGGACGATGTGATCGTTCGCGCCGAGGTCAACACCATATGCAGCATGCGCCGCCAACGTTTCGCCCACGCGAAACGCAACTTCATCCAGATCGGATTTCGAATGTTCGCCGTGTAGGAGCATCCGATCCTCTCTGACGCAATTGTTACATTCCAGCTTGAATGCTCCAAATCGCAAGTTGAATGAATTTCGACATCCCCGTTGAGGCGGGGCGGGGCCCTACTGTCGAAGCCCCCCGAGTTTGAAACGGCTCGCCATTAAAAAACAATGACTTAGAAAATTTCCACCATCGAGAGTGGAACCGGTGAGTCATTGAGTCTGGAATTTTGCGGTAGAAAATTCATTGAGCTTGGAATTCTTTGCGGCCTGCATCGATTGATCCAAACTAGCGTCAGGACGCCCACGGGCGTCATTCGGCCGCCGGAAACCCGCGCCACAATCGCCGCCTCTGCCCAGGGTTGTGTTCCGGTGCACGACGCCCGAGCGGGTGCCGTTCAATGGTAGAACGGCGACTTCCCAAGCTTCGTGCGAAGGTTCGATTCCCTACACCCGCTCCAATCCCTCTCTTATCACGCCACCTCCCACAACGCCGCTGTCAGACCCAGCAACAGCAGCATCGCCGACGCCATGAACCATCGCACGGTTTTCCGGTATTCATCCTCGGCGTCATCCTCCAAACGCAAGGCGCGGTAAAGGGCAATTATCTGCAACAGGCTGGCGAGGAACAAGGACACGCCCGGCAGCACGGACAGCGCGCTCCAATTGCCCGGCGCGTCGAAGCCCCAGTAGCGCAGGAAACCCAGCGAAAAGCCCAGCAATACCGTGATGGCCGTAATCAATCCAGCCCGAAAGCCCTGAGGCAGTTCACGTGGCCTGTGGCTGCGGGTCCGTACCAAGTCGTCGTCTGGCGTTTCCGGAGTCATCATTGAGATATTCCGCACTGAGTACGCTACGGCCCACCCGCTACCGGTTCATGTGGGAGCGAAAACTGAACGCCTGCCGTCACTCGGGGCCAGGTTGAATTGATTATGGCGGATATCGCAGCGCACTGGGGCGGCCGGCCTCGTGCAGCGCGGCGGCAACCGTTGTGCTGATGGCGCCCGGGCCCACGATGGCTATGGCGGCATCTGTTGCGGAACTCATGGATTGGGTTCTTTATCGGCTCGCGAGGCCGGGATGCCGCTGCCGCATCGAGAGTTGGTGGCGGCGTGGAGCCGTGAGTTGCATGTGCGCCCGGGCGCGACGAGCGCGGTCAAAATGTAGTGTGACACCTTAAGAAGAGGTCTACCTGGAACGCCTGAGAGGCGCACGGCCAGCTGCCGCTGACGTCCTGAACGCCGGCCGGACGCTCACGCCGCCAGATTGAAGGTCAGGAACATCAGGCACGACCACAACAACAACGCGATGTGTGTCAGTTGCAGCGTGTCCTGGCGTATCCAGTACCCAAACCACAGGCCACTCAGATGCATGGCCAGCAGGCAGGCGGACAGAGCGGCCAAGGCGACGTTCAACCAAGGGCTGGCGGCAGCCAGATCGCCCCGGATCAGCAGCAGGTAGCAGCCGACCCAGGCCGACGCGGCGCCGGCGGTCTGGATCACCAGTAAAAGCCCCAATGCGGCGCGATGCAGCCCCGGCGCCCGTTGCGCGCGGCTTAGTAAGGGCGTAGGGATGCTTGGCTCCTGCGTCAGCGGCAGCATCGCCATCGTGGCGCCGACCGCAGCTGCCGCGCCAGCGAAATCCCGCCGGTTGTTCAGCGCGGCAAGCGTCAGCCAGAGCGCCAGCCCCAAGGCCTGGACAGACAGGAACAGCCAGATAGCAATGGATGTACTCAAAAGATGGTCCTCATATTATGCAAGAATTGCCTTGAATAATATGAGGACTGTTCTGGTCGCGCAATGTAGACCCTGCGGATAGTTCATGGGCGCCGACGTCATTCGCCAACAGCCGTTTGCGGCCAGAAGTGCCAGGAATTCCACACTCTTTGCCACCCGATGCGCGGGTCTACCTGGGCACGACCCTTCTGATCGTAACGCCGACCGGCGAAGAACTGCGCACCACCATCTCTGGCGTTGAAATGATCAACCGGGGCAAGCCGCTAGACCACGTCCCCTTCAGCGTCCCCAGAGGGGTCACAAAGCAGCACTTGGCTATCGGGTCTAAGGTTTACGCCCTTTAATTTCCGACAATTAAAGGACCGGGATACGCGTCTCCGGTTCTCCCCGTACTGACTGCTTCGGGTCGCAAGCGGCCGGACGAAATCGCCATCATCCAAGGGGTTGCGGTGTGGAAGACCGTCGGTCTCCGGCCATCGTCCGGAAAGCGCTGGCGTGCTTACTCGACGGTGGCCCACACTTCCTGATCACGGTCTCAGCCCCGAATGCCCGCCGCCGTCTGGCCAGATTTAGCCTCTCCGGCCTTAAAGCCGCGCGATCTGCGACTCCATGCTCCATATCTGGGCCCCTTTCGGTAGACGCCAAGTACCACTTATGAATGCGAGGCCTCCACGCCCAAATCCACAGCTGTGTTGGCTCTTGAGGCACAAAGAGTTCCAAACTCAATGACAGAAATTCCAAACTCAATGAAATTCGACAACAGGAATTCGACACCTACCTCCCCCGAAATATGTAACAGCCCACCCCCCCCCCCTTGAACCTCCGGACATCATCCCTATAATTAGCACTCGACACCGGTGAGTGCTAACAGCTCTCCCGGGCCAAACCGATCATTCACTTTCTTCTTTAGTAACAGGAGTTCCTCATGGCCTTGCGTCCCCTGGGCGATCGCGTGATCGTCAAACGCCTCGAAAACGAGCGCAAGACTGCCTCGGGTATCGTTATCCCCGACAGCGCTGCTGAAAAGCCCGATCAAGGTGAAGTCGTGGCCGTCGGCCCCGGCAAGAAGACCGAAGACGGCAAGATCCTGCCGGTCGACCTGAAGGCTGGCGACAAGGTTCTGTTCGGCAAGTACGCCGGCCAGTCCGTGAAGGTTGATGGCGAAGAACTGCTCGTCATCCGCGAGGACGAAATCCTCGCCGTGGTTCTGTAAACCCCGCCTCAAACGAATTTTCGAAGGAAGCTAAGAAATGGCTGCCAAGCAAGTATTGTTCGGTGATGACGCCCGCGTGCGCATCGTCCGTGGCGTGAATGTTCTCGCCAACGCTGTCAAGACCACCCTGGGCCCCAAGGGTCGCAACGTCGTGCTGGAGCGCTCGTTCGGCGCCCCGACGGTGACCAAGGACGGCGTGTCCGTCGCCAAGGAAATCGAACTGAAGGACAAGTTCGAAAACATCGGCGCTCAACTCGTCAAGGACGTTGCGTCCAAGACCTCCGACAACGCCGGCGACGGCACCACGACCGCCACCGTGCTGGCTCAAGCCATCGTCATGGAAGGCCTGAAGTACGTTGCCGCCGGTTTCAACCCGATCGACCTGAAGCGCGGCATCGACAAGGCTGTCGCCGCCGCCGTGGCTGAACTGAAGAAGCAATCCAAGCCGGTCACGACCAGCAAGGAAATCGCTCAAGTCGGTTCGATCTCGGCCAACAGCGATGCATCCATCGGCCAGATCATCGCTGACGCGATGGACAAGGTTGGCAAGGAAGGCGTCATCACCGTCGAAGACGGCAAGTCGCTGGAAAACGAGCTGGACGTCGTCGAAGGCATGCAATTCGACCGCGGCTACCTGTCGCCCTACTTCATCAACAGCCCGGAAAAGCAAGTTGCCGTGCTGGAAGATCCGTATGTCCTGATTTTCGACAAGAAGATCAGCAACATCCGTGACCTGCTGCCCGTGCTGGAACAAGTTGCCAAGTCGAGCCGTCCCCTGCTGATCATCGCGGAAGACGTCGAAGGCGAAGCGCTGGCCACCCTGGTTGTGAACAACATCCGTGGCATCCTGAAGACCACCGCCGTCAAGGCTCCGGGCTTCGGCGACCGCCGCAAGGCCATGCTGGAAGACATCGCCATCCTGACGGGCGGCACGGTGATCTCCGAAGAAACCGGCATGTCGCTGGAAAAGGCCGGCCTGGCTGAACTGGGCCAAGCCAAGCGCATCGAAGTGGGCAAGGAAAACACGACGATCATCGACGGCGCTGGCGACAGCAAGTCGATCGAAGCTCGCGTCAAGCAAGTTCGCGTCCAGATCGAAGAAGCCACGTCCGACTACGACCGTGAAAAGCTGCAAGAACGCGTGGCCAAGCTGGCCGGCGGCGTTGCCGTGATTCGCGTTGGCGCTGCCACCGAAGTCGAAATGAAGGAAAAGAAGGCACGCGTCGAAGACGCCCTGCACGCTACCCGCGCTGCAGTGGAAGAAGGCGTTGTGGCTGGCGGCGGCGTTGCACTGCTGCGCGCCAAGCAAGCCATCGCTGACCTGAAGGGCGACACGCCTGACCAGAACGCCGGTATCAAGCTGATCCTGCGCGCTGTGGAAGAGCCCCTGCGCACCATCGTCACGAACGCCGGCGAAGAAGCCAGCGTCGTGGTCAGCAACGTGCTGCAAGGCAAGGGCAACTACGGCTACAACGCCGCGACCGGCGAGTACACCGACCTGGTCGAGCAAGGCGTGCTGGATCCCACCAAGGTGACCCGCACCGCCCTGCAAAACGCTGCCTCCGTCGCCAGCCTGCTGCTGACGGCTGAAGCCGCCGTTGTGGAACTGGCCGAAGACAAGCCCGCTGCTCCGGCCATGCCCGGCGGCATGGGCGGCATGGGCGGCATGGACTTCTAAGTCCCGCCACCCTTGCAAGGCCTCCCCGGCTTCGGCCGGGGAACGCAGTATCCCGAAAAACCCCCGGACCTTCGCCCCGGGGGTTTTTCTTTGCCTGTTGTTTCCGATGCGGGCAGTCCCCCTTTGGCGCACACACGTTTGCCAACAATCTCACGGTTTCGCCCTGGCGCATGCGTCCCTACAATGGGGACTCCCCAGACCGAGCCCTGCCCCATGCGCCTACCCAAGACCCTGCTGCGTATCCTGCGACCTTCCGAGATCGGCGGGCTGCTGATGGACTCCGCCAGGCAGTGGTCCAACCATCGCGCCTCCAGCAAGGGAGCGGCGCTGGCGCTGTACATGGTGTTCTCGCTGGCTCCCATGCTGCTGCTGGTGATCGCGGTGGCGGGCGCATTCTTTGGCGAAGAGGCGGTGCGCTCTGAATTGTTCACGCAACTGCGCGACCTGATCGGGGAGCGCGGCGCGGAGGTGATCCAGACCGTGCTGGCCAGCGCCCATGAATCGGGCGGCGGCTGGATCGCGGCCCTGATCTCGATTTTTGTGCTGATATTCAGCGCCACCACGGCGTTCGCGGAATTGAAGGCCAGTCTGGACGAACTGTGGGAAGTGTCGGGCAACCAGAAGGGCGGCCTGCACGGCATGGTGCGCAGCCGCGTGCTGTCGTTTGGCCTGGTGCTGGTGCTGGCGGTGTTCCTGCTGATATCCCTGACCGTGAACGCCGGGCTGGCGGCAGCGCGCGGCTACTACGGCGACCTGTGGACGGCCTCGTCGTTCGCGCTGGTGGCGGAGTGGGTATCCAACCTGTTTTCTTTTTCGGTGGTGGCGGCGCTGTTTGCCGTGATCTTCAAGCTGCTGCCCAGCGCCAGGATCTCGTGGCCGGACGTCATACCCGGCGCGATCGTGACGGCCGGGCTGTTCCTCCTGGGCAAGTGGGGGATAGGCCTCTACCTGAGCCGCGGCGCGGCCGTGTCGGCCTACGGCGCGGCAGGCTCGCTGATCGCGTTGCTGCTGTGGATCTATTACTCCGCGCAGATCTTCTTCTTTGGCGCGGTCTTCACGCGGCAATTCGCGCTGCGCTTTGGCAAGGCGGAAAGGCCTCCGGCGCAAGCCGCAAGCCCGGCGGATTCCGCGCCCACGCACGACGCCTGAACGGCCGGCGCGACGCGCCGCGTCAGGGCGTCTCCCGCGGCTCCAGCCCTGCCATCAGGCGCAGGCATTTCAGGAATACCGGCCGCAATTCCGGCGGAATCGGCGCCAGCACCTGGGCTTCCACCTCGGCATCCTGCGGCAGGATGCGGGCCAACAAAGCCACCCCCTCCTGCGTGATCTCCAGCGCATAGGCGCGCGCATCGCTGGCGGCGCGCGTGCGGCGCACGTATCCCTTCCTGGTCATGCGCGCGATCATCTCGGCAAAGGAATTACGGTCCAGCGCGATAAGTTCGGCGATGCGATTCTGCGTGGCGCCGGGGTTCTGGTAGACGGTGACCAGCAGCGCTTTCTGGCGCGGCGTCAGGTCCTCGTCCGGAAAGGCCTGCGCGAACAGCGCTTCGGCCCGGAAATGGGCGCGGCGCAGCAGGTGGGACGCCACCTGGGTCAGGTCGAATTCCTTCAGGGCCCGGGCGGCGGCCGGGCGGGTGGATCGGGAAGGGGTGGTCATCGGGCGTCCATGAAATATGCCTGGCGATTGTAGGCGCTGGCGTGCTCGAAAATGCGCATTGACTTGGGATCGCCAGCTGCCTATCATCCGCCAATATAGTACGTATACGTATTTATTAGCATCAACCACGGACCCCGATCATGACGATCCGCCAACTGCGCAACTACCTGGACGGCCGCTACGAAGACGGCGCATCCACCTTCGACAAATACAGCCCGGTGGACGGGAAACTGGTCGCCCAGGTCCATGAAGCCAGCCGCGACCAGGTCGGGCGCGCCGTCGCGGCGGCCCAGCGGGCGCTGCCCGCGTGGGCCGGGCTGTCGGTGGCGGCGCGCACCGATCATCTGCTGGCCCTGGCCGATGGCATCGACCGCCGGTTCGACGATTTCCTGCAGGCCGAGATCGGCGACACGGGCAAGCCCGTCAGTTGGGCCGGCAAGATCGACATCCCGCGCGGCGCGGCCAATTTTCGGACCTTTGCCGAACTGGCGCGCACGCTGGACATGGAAAGCTACATGACCGACACGCCGGACGGCCGGCAGGCGCTGAACTACGCCTACCGCAAGCCGCTGGGCGTGGTGGGCGTGATTTCGCCCTGGAACCTGCCGCTGCTGCTGCTGACCTGGAAGGTCGCGCCGGCGCTGGCCTTCGGCAATACCGTGATCATGAAGCCGTCGGAAGTCACGCCCTCCACCGCCACGCTGCTGACCGAGGTGGCGCACGAAACCGGCCTGCCGCCGGGCGTGCTGAACCTGACGCACGGGTTCGGCCCCAACTCCGCGGGCGAATTCATGACCACCCACCCGGACATTGACGGCATCACCTTCACGGGGGAATCCGCCACCGGGTCGGCCATCATGCGCGCCGTGGCGCCAGGCGTAAAACCGGTGTCGTTCGAGCTGGGCGGGAAAAACGCGGCGCTGGTGTTCGCCGATGCCGACTTCGACGCTGCGGTCGACGGCGTGACCCGGTCGGTCTTCGCCAACTGCGGCCAGGTCTGCCTGTGCACCGAACGCGTATACGTCGAACGCCCGATCTACGAGCGCTTCGTCGCGGCGCTGGCGGCGCGGGCGCGCGACATGCGCATCGGCTGGCCGATGGACCCGGACACCGAAATGGGCCCCCTGGTGTCGCGCGAACATCGCGAAAAAGTACTGTCCTACTTTGCGCTTGCGCGCGAGGAGGGCGCGACGGTCGTGGCCGGTGGCGGCGTGCCCGTGTTTGGCGACGCGCGCGACGAAGGCGCCTACGTTCAGCCCACGATCTGGACGGGCCTGCCCGAAGACGCCCGCTGCATCAAGGAAGAAGTGTTCGGCCCCGTCTGCCACGTGGCGCCGTTCGATACCGAAGAGGAAGCCATCCGCCTGGCCAACGACACGCGCTATGGCCTGGCGGCCGCCGTCTGGACCCAGAACCTCACGCGCGGGCACCGCGTGGCCCAGGCCATGAAGGTCGGGCTGGCCTGGGTGAACTGCTGGTTCCTGCGCGACCTGCGCACGCCGTTCGGCGGCAGCGGCCTGTCCGGCATCGGCCGCGAAGGCGGACGCCATTCCCTGCATTTCTACACCGAGCCCACCAACGTCTGCATCAAGCTCTGACCCCGTCCACGCAAAGGAAAGCACGATGAACCAGCCCACCGTCAGCGCCACCGTCGTCGCCGGCAAAGCCACGCCCCGCGGCAAGTATCCGCACATCAAGCGCGCCGGCGACTTCCTGTTCGTCTCCGGCACCAGCTCGCGCCTGCCCGACAACCGCATCGCGGGCGCCGAAGTCGACGCGATGGGCACCGCCACGCTGGACATCCGCGTGCAGACACGCGCCGTCATCGAGAACATCCGCGACATCCTGGCCACCGCCGGCGCCACGCTCGCCGACGTGGTGGAAATCAGTACATTCCTGGTCAACATGAACGACTTCGGTGGATACAATCAGGTCTACGGCGAGTACTTCGACGCCGATGGTCCGGCCCGCACCACGGTCGCGGTGCACCAATTGCCGCACCCGCAGTTGCTGATTGAGATCAAGGCGGTCGCCTACAAGCCGCCCGTCCGCTAGCCTTCGCCAAGCGTACCGGGCGGCGCATGATGGACGGCGGCATTTCGGGTTCACCCAGGGAACAGGACGATCGCCCCCGGCCAGACGCCAGGGCGGCTGCACGGATGTCGAACTTCCGCATTACGCCCAACGCGCTCAGCCACAAGCTGAAGCTGCATCAACTGCAGATCTTCGAACGCGTGCTGGCGCGCCGCTCGCTGTCCCGCGCCGCCAGCGAACTGCACCTGACGCAACCCACCGTCACCAAGGCCATCCACGACCTCGAAGCCTTCTTCGGCGCAACGCTGTTCGAACGCTCCAACCGCGGCGTCACCCCGACCGAACTGGCCATGGTCCTGGGCCGCCGCGTCCACGCCATGATGGCCGAGATCCGCTACATGGCCGACGACATCGACGCCGTGCTGGGCGGCGCCAGCGGCCACGTGGTGGTGGGCACCCTGATCGCGGCGTCCGCCAAGCTGCTGCCCGAAGCCATCGCCCGCCTCATGACCGACCATCCCGGCATCCAGGTCACGGTACGCGAAGGCCCTTCCGCCCAATTGCTGCCCGCGCTTGCCACCGGCGACCTGGACATCGTCGTCGGCCGCCTGCCCGGCGCCGACATGGCGTCCATCTCCGGCGTCGCGGTGGACCACCACAAGCTCTACCACGAGGAACTCTGCCTGGTGGTCGGCGCGCGCCACCCGATGGCCGGCGCCACGCAGGTCTCGCTGGCAGACCTGATGACCCACATCTGGATCCTGCCGGCCCCCACCTCGCCGCTGCGCGCCTCGATCGAACGCACCTTCTTCGACGCCGGCCTGCGCCTGCCGGCCCGCCACATCGAATCGCTATCGCTGCTGACCAACATCGGCGTGCTCATGCACAGCGATGCGCTCGCGCTCATCCCCTACGACGCGGCGGCGCAATTCCTGTCCATGGGCATCCTGGCCCGCCTGCCCACCAACGTCTTCGGCGCCTTCGGCGACGTCGGCTACTCGATCCGCGCCGACCGCCCGCTGACGCCCGCCTGCCAGCGGCTGGTGGACTACCTGAAGCAGATCACGGCACAACGCCAGCCCCCTCAAGAAACAACGTAGCCAGCCCCACGCAACCGCGAAGCGTCCGCCGCCCGACGCAAGACACCGCGTAAGCCCCCAAAGGCCGCCCGCGCGGCCGGCCGGGGGCGGGCCCCGCAAGACCCTCCACCACCACCCCATCCGCGGCCAGAACCCTAAGCACACCGCTCGCCCCAGCTGACATGAGATTGCAAACGACCAAGCACGGCGTGGCGGCGGCCCGGCGTGCGCGGGGCGTCGATAAGCCCGAGGGAATCTGAAGGAACCGCCGCAGGCGGTGACGAAGATGACGATGGGGGGGGCCGCCTAGGCAAGTCCGGAGCGAAGGCTCCGGACCGCAATCGCAGCCCCGCGCACGCCGGGCCGCCGCCACGCCGTGCGTCTTAAGAACCAACACCCCCGGGAAACCCCGCGATAGATAACTCGCATATCCAACCCCACAATTTCTATTGTGCACCCCAGTCCCCCCCCGCCTAGACTGCATCATCACCCGCTCCCCGCCAGTCCCCCGACACCCCCGGAGACCCTAATGCCCGCCTACGGCCCGCCGTTGAATTTCCAGCGCTGGATACAAGACCACGCCCACCTGCTGAAGCCCCCCGTCGGCAACCAGCAGATCTGGCAAGACAGCGACTTCATCGTCACCGTGGTCGGCGGCCCCAACCACCGCACCGACTACCACGACGACCCGCTGGAAGAGTTCTTCTACCAGGTCCGCGGCAACGCCTGGCTGTCATTGTGGGTAGACGGCAAACCCGAACGCATGGACCTCAAGGAAGGCGACATCTTCCTGCTTCCGCCCCACGTACGGCATTCGCCCCAACGCCCCGAAACCGACAGCGCCTGTCTGGTGATCGAGCGCCAGCGCCCGCTCGGCCTGCTCGACGGCTTCGAATGGTATTGCCCGCATTGCGGCCACCTCGTGCATCGCGTCGAAGTCCAGCTCAAGAGCATCGTCACCGACCTGCCCCCCCTGTTCCACGCCTTCTACGCCAGCACCGAAAAGCGCACCTGCCCCGGCTGCGGACAGATCCACCCCGGCAAGGGACACGCTCCTTCCGCGCAACCCACGCCCGCCTAGGCCCCGTTCAGACATGATCCAGAAAATCGATATGCACGCCCATTTCTTCCCGCCGATCACACGGCAGGAAGCGGCTGCGCTTGATCCCGTCCACGCCCCCTGGCTGCGGCCCGACGGCGACGGCTCCACCGGACAGATCATGGCGGGCGACCGCCCCTTCCGCCCCGTCGACGCCACGCTGTGGGACCCCGCGCTGCGCGTCCGGCAAATGGACCGCCACGGCGTGGACGTACAGATCCTCTGCGCCACCCCGATCATGTTTGGCTACACCTACCCCGCCCGCGCCGCCGCGGACTGGGCCGCCCGCATGAACGACCTGGCGCTGGAACACTGCGCCTACGCCCCCTCGCGCCTGAAGGCCCTGGCGCAGGTGCCGCTGCAAGACCTGGATCTCGCCTGCAAAGAAGCGTCCCGGGCGCGCGCCGCCGGCCACCTGGGCGTACAGATCGGCAACCATGTCGGCCCCCGCGACCTGGACGACGAAACCCTGGTGCAATTCCTGACCCACTGCGCCAACGACGGCATCCCCGTGCTGGTGCACCCGTGGGACATGATGACCGACGGCCGCATGAAGAAATGGATGCTGCCGTGGCTGGTCGCCATGCCGGCCGAAACACAGCTGGGCATCCTGTCCCTGATCCTCTCGGGCGCCTTCGAACGCATTCCCCGCAGCCTCAAGCTGTGCTTCGCGCACGGCGGCGGCAGCTTCGCGTTCCTGCTGGGGCGCGTGGACAACGCCTGGCGTCATCGCGACATCATCCGGGAAGACTGCCCGCAGCTGCCCTCTTCCTACACCGACCGCTTCTACACCGACAGCGCCGTATTCGACCCGCGTTCCCTGCGCCTGCTGATCGACGTGATGGGCGAAGACCGCGTGCTGCTGGGATCCGACTACCCCTATCCGCTGGGAGAGCAGGAAGTCGGCAAGCTGGTCGCGCACGCCGACCTGCTGCCGCAGGTGCAGCAGAAGATCCTGTTCCGCAACACGACAACCTTCTTTGGCCTGAACCCGTAGTCCACAACGCGCTTGACCACACCACGACCGTGACACACGGCAACTCAAGGGAAAACACCATGAAACGCATCACCACGCTGACCGCCGCCGCGGTCATGGGCCTGACGCTATCGGCCACCGCGATGGCCGACGTGAAGATCGGCCTGCTTACCACCTTGACCGGCCCCGGCTCGGTGCTGGGCCAGGATCAGCTGGACGGCTTCATGCTGGCCGTGGAGCAAGGCGGCGGCAAGCTGGGCGGCGTGCCCGTCCAGATCATCAGGGAAGACGACCAGTTCAAGCCCGAAGTGGGCGTGCAGGCCGCGCGCAAGCTGGTGCAAAGCGACAAGGTGCCCATCATCACCGGCGTCGTGTATTCCAACGTCATGCTGGCCGTGGTGCGCCCCGTGACCAGCGCCGGGGTATTCCTGGTGGGTTCCAACGCCGGCCCGACCAATCTGGCCGGCAAGGACTGTTCGCCCTACTTCTTCTCCACATCATGGAACAACACGCAGCGCCACGAAGGCAGCGGCGAGATGGCCAACCAGATGGGATTCAAGAAGGTCTACCTGCTGGCGCCCAACTACCAGGCCGGCAAGGACGCCATGGCCGGGTTCAAGCGCTTCTACAAGGGCGACGTGATGAACGAGGTGTTCACCCAGGTGAACCAACCCGACTACTCGGTGGAGCTGGCCGCGCTGGCCGACGCCAAGCCCGATGCCGCCTACGTATTCTTTCCCGGCGGCATGGGCGTGAACTTCATCAAGCAGTACCGCCAGGCCGGCCTGTTCGGCAAGATCCCGCTGCTGTCGGTGGACACCATCGACGGCGCCACCCTGCCCGCCCTGCAAAAGGACGCGCTGGGCGCCGTCACCAACGTGCCGTATTCGCCCGACCTGGACAACGCCGCCAACAAGGCGTTTGCCGCCGCCTACCGCCAGAAATACGGCCGCGAGCCGTCCAGCTATGCCGCACAGTCGTGGGATGCGGCCCAGCTGATCGGATCCGCGCTGAAGAAAACGGGCGGCAATGTCGACGACAAGGAAGCCTTGCGCAAAGCCCTGGAATCCGCCGACTTCCAGTCCGTGCGCGGCGAATTCCGCTATCAGCCGAACCACTTCCCCGTTTCCGGATTCTTCCGGGCGGATGTGGAAGCCGGCGCCGACGGCAAGACGGGCTTCGTGAACAAGGGTCCCATCTTTCCGGACCTGTCCAAGGTATCGGACCAGTACGCCGCCCAGTGCGCAATGAAGTAACGCGGGCGGCCCGACCGGCCGCCGGCAAGAGGTAGAGCTTTATGTCCACAACGCTGCTGCTGGTGCAGGCCCTGAACGGCCTGCAGCTCGGAATCCTGCTGTTCCTGCTGGCCGCCGGCCTGACGCTGGTGTTCGGCATCATGAACTTCATCAACCTGGCGCATGGATCGCTCTACATGATGGGCGCCTTCATCGCGGCCACCGTGTTCCGGCATACCGGATCCTTCCTGCTGGCGGCGGCCGCCGTCGTCGCCGGCATGGCGGCGCTGGGGCTGCTGCTGGACCGCATCGCGCTGGCCCGGCTGTATCCGCGCGAGCACCTGGACCAGGTGCTCGCCACGTTCGGCTTCATCCTGTTCTTCAACGAGCTCACGCGCATCATCTGGGGCCCGGCGCCAATCAGCATGGGGCTGCCGTCCTGGCTGTCCGGCACCATCGACATCCTCGGCGTGACCTATCCGCTGTACCGCTTCCTGATCATCGTGGTGGGCCTGCTGGTGGCCGCCGGCTGCTATGTGCTCATCCACCGCACCCGGCTGGGCATGCTGATACGCGCGGGCTCCACCGACCGCATGATGGTGGGCGCGCTGGGCGTGAACATCGCCCGGCTCAATACGCTGCTGTTCGTGCTGGGCGCCGTGCTGGCCGGCCTGGCCGGATTGATGGCCGGTCCCATCCTGTCGGCGCAGACCGGCATGGGCGAACCCATCCTGATCCTGACCCTGGTGGTCATCGTGATCGGCGGCATCGGGTCGGTGCGCGGCGCATTCCTGGCCGCGCTGATGGTGGGGCTCATCGACACGCTGGGCCGGGCCCTGCTGCCCACCTTGCTGCGCGCCGCCCTGCCGCCCGCCGCGGCCAACGCGGCGGGTCCGGCGATCGCGTCGATGCTGATCTACATCGTGATGGCGCTGGTGCTGGCCTTGCGGCCGCAGGGCCTGTTTCCCGTCAGGCACGGATAAGGACGCAGACCTCATGCACAAGCTATCTCCCCGCACGCTGGTTGCCGCCGCCTTGCTGTTGCTGCTCGCGCTGCTGCCCGTGTACGCCCATTGGCAGGGCGAGCCGTTCCTGCTGGCGCTGTTCGGCCGCGTGCTGGTCTACGGCGTCGCCGCGCTGGCCTTGAACCTGCTGCTGGGCTACGGCGGCATGGTGAGCTTTGGCCACGCCCTGTACCTGGGCCTGGGCGCCTACTCGGTCGGAGTGCTGTCGCACTACGGCATCGAGAACGGCTGGCTGCATCTGGCCGCCGCCGTGGGCGCCTGCGCGGTCGTCGGCCTGATCAGCGGCTATGTGGTCATGCGTACATCGGGCATCGCGTTCATCATGATCACGCTGGCGTTCGCGCAGATGTTCTATTTCCTGGCGACGGGGCTGGACGGCTTTGGCGGCGACGACGGCATGTCGCTGTTCGCCGGCAGCGATTTCGGGGCGTTCAGGCTGGACGCGCCGCTGGCGCTGTACTACACGGCGTTCGGCGTCCTGCTGCTGGTCCTGTGGCTGATGCAGCGGCTGATCCACGCCCCCTTCGGCATGGCGCTGCGCGGCTGCCAGGCCAATGAGCGACGCATGCGGGCCCTGGGGTATCCGACCCTGCGCTACCGCCTCGCCGCCTATGTGATCTCGGCGGTCATCTGCGGCGTGGCCGGCGTACTGCTGGCCAACCTGACCATGTACGTATCGCCCTCGTACCTGGCCTGGACGACCTCCGGCGAACTGATCGTGATGGTGGCCCTGGGCGGCATCGGCACGCTGTTCGGACCGGTGGTGGGCGCCCTGGCGTTCCTGCTGCTGGAAGAAGGGCTGAAGCTGCTGACGGAGCATTGGATGCTGATCATGGGCCTGCTGATCGTGGGCGTGGTGCTGGCGTCGCGGCGCGGCGTGTATGGCAGCCTGTCGTCCGCGCCTTGGCGCATGGGCGGCCGGACCGCCAGCCGTCCTTCCGGAGAGCCGCAATGAGCGCGCTGCGAGTGGAAAACCTAGAGAAGCGCTACGGCGGGCTGACCGTCACCGACAAGCTGTCGCTGGAACTGCGGCGCGGCGAGCTGCACGCCGTCATCGGACCCAACGGCGCCGGCAAGACCACGCTGATCGGACAGCTCAGCGGAGAACTGAAGCCCGACGCCGGCCGCGTGCTGCTCGACGGCAAGGACATCACCCGCATGCCGGTCGAAAAGCGGGTCCGTCACGGCCTGGCGCGGTCCTATCAGATCACCTCCGTCTTCAAGCCCTTCACCGCGCTGGAGAACGTAGCGATGGCGGTGCAGGCGCGGCGCGGCCACAGCTTCCGCTTCTGGCGGCCCGTGCTGTCCACGCCGGCATTGACGGATCCGGCCCACGAGGCGCTGGCGCTGGCCGGCCTGTCGGCGCGCGCCGGCACGCCCGCCGGCGAACTGGCGCACGGCGAGCTGCGCCAACTGGAACTGGCCATGGTGCTGGCCTGCCAGCCGTCGCTGCTGTTGCTGGACGAGCCCATGGCGGGCATGAGCCAGCACGAATCCGAAGCCATGACCCGGCTGCTGCTGCAACTGCGCGGTCGCTACACCATCCTGCTGGTGGAGCACGACATGCAGGCTGTCTTTGCCCTGTCCGACCGCATCACCGTGCTGGTCTACGGCCGCGCCCTGGCCTGCGGCACCGCCGACGAGATCCGCAACGACCCGCGGGTCCGCGAATGCTATCTGGGCAGCGAACGCGGCCGCGTCCGGGAGGCCCGCGCATGACCGCCCTGCTCTCCCTGCGCGGCGTGACCGCGCACTATGGCGCCAGCCAGGCCCTGTTCGGCATCGACCTGGATATCGGGCCCGGCGAGTTCGTCACCCTGCTGGGACGCAACGGCATGGGCAAGTCCACCACGGTGAAGGCGGTGATGGGCCTGAATCCCGCTACCGGCGGCGCCATCGCCTTCGACGGCCGCGACATCAGCCGGCTGCCCTCCTACAAGGTGGCGCAGTGCGGCATCGGGCTGGTGCCCGAAGGCCGCCACGTCTTTCCCAACCTGTCCGTGCGCGAGAACCTGGTGGCGACGGCGCACAACCGGCAAGGCGCGGCCCATCCCTGGACGCTGGAACGGGTGTACGCGCTGTTTCCGCGGCTGTCGGAACGCGCCCGGCACCTGGGCAGCCACCTGTCCGGCGGCGAACAGCAGATGCTGGCTATCGGCCGCGCGCTGCTGACCAATCCGCGCCTGCTGATCCTGGATGAAGCCACGGAAGGACTCGCGCCCGTGGTGCGCGAAGAAATCTGGGCGGCGCTGGACACCCTGAAGCAGACCGGGCTGGCGGTGCTGTGCATCGACAAGAATCTGGAACCGCTGCTGGCCACCGCCGACCGCCACGCCATCGTGGAAAAGGGGCGCGTCGCCTGGACGGGTTCGTCGCGGGAATTTCTGGACGATGAGCCCCAGCTCTTGCAGTACCTGGGGGTCTAGGACCGGCGCTCGGCGTCTGGCAGCATGAGGGGCCGCTAGGACAGGCGCGCCGGCGGCGCCACGCCCAGCCGGGCGCTCCAGGCCTGCATCTCGGCCCACAGGGCCGGCGGCACCGGCAGCCCGTCACGCCGGCGCGCGGCCTGCGCGGCGGCCTCCGGATCGCCCGGCATGCGCGGTGAACCGGGAACTTGCGACAGCTCCATCGCCATCCCGGCAACCACCGCCGCCAAAGCCGCGCCGCCGGCGAAGCGCGCGGGGTCGATGACGATGAAGAACGCGCCAAGCTCTCGCGGACGGTCCAGCGCCTCGTACATGGGCGAAATATGCGGCCCAAAGGGGTTGCCGTTCAACGGCCCGCAAAGCAGCTCTATCATCATCGCCAGCCCGTAGCCCTTGTAGCCGTATTCCTCTCCACCCAAGGGGCGCAGGGCGTGCGCCTGGTCCGCGTCGGAGCAGTCCCGCCCCTGAGCGTCCAGCGCCACGCCCGGCGGCAGGGCGACGCCGTCGCGCCGGGCGTTCATGACACGGTTCCACGGAATGGCCGTGGTGGCCATGTCCAGGCAGAGCGGATCGGCGTCCGCCCGGGGAAAGGCCAGCGAGATCGGGTTCGTGCCGTAGAACGGCTCGTGCCCGCCGAAGGGCGCGGCAATCGAGTCCGAATGCGTGAAGGCAATGCCGATGAATCCCAGTTCCGCAGCCGCCCGGCTGTACAGGCCGATGGCGCCGCAGTGCGAGGAATCGCTGACGCCCACCGCGGACACGCCGGCGCCTTTGGCAAGGTCGATCGCCAGCGCGTTGGCCCGATGGGCCACCACGATGCCCTGCCCCTGGCCGCCATGCACCTGGGCCGTTCCCGGGCCGGTGCGCTCGATGACGATGTCCGGCCTGGCCTGGATGGATCCGTGCGCGACCCGGTTCAGGTAGTGCGGCAGCCGCGCAATGCCATGCGAATCGATGCCCCACAAGCTGGTCTGGGCCAGGCTCTTCGCCAGGCAGCGCGCGTCCGCTTCGGAAAAATCCTGGGCGCGCAGGCAGTCCGCGCCCCAGCGTTCCCATTCGGCGGCATCCACTCGGCCTTCGGCAGTCATGTCGCGCTCCTAGGTGGCCGCCTCCACGGCGCGGATCACGCCGTGCTCGCGCAGCATTTCCAAATGCGTGGTTAGGCTGGAGACGAACTCGGCCGATTCGCCCAGTTCGCCAAACACCGGCTTGAATCTCGACAGCACCATCGCCCGCCGCTGTGGCGCCTGCGACGGCGCGGCGGCGCGCGCGGCGACCTCGGAGCGCGACAGCAGCCTGGCCAGCCGCGCGGCCAGCGGGTCCTGGATTTCATGACGGCCGCCCTGCTCATTTTCACCGCCCAGATAGTGCAGCCAGGCCGCCACCGCCAGGCTCAGGCGATCGATGCCATGGCCAGCCCGCAGGCGATCGCGGATCGTGTCCAGCAGGCGCTGCGGAATCTTCTGCGAGCCATCCATGGCGACCTGGCTCACCGGATGCGGCAGCGCCGGGTTGGCGATCCGCGCGAGGAATCGCTGGCGGTATTCCTCCAGCCCCACATCGGGAATGCCCCGCAGCGTCGGCGCGATCTCCAGGCGCATCATGGCCTCGACAAAACCGCGCAGCGCGGGCGTGTTCACGGCCTCGGCCATGGTCTGCAATCCCAGCGCCGCGCCCAGGTAGGCCAGCGTGGAGTGCGGCCCGCTCACCATGCGCAGCTTCAGGCGTTCATAGGGCGCCGCGTTGCTCACGAAGGTTGCCCCGCCCTGGGCATCCCAGGCCGGCCGTCCCGCCGCGAACTTGTCTTCGATCACCCAGTTCAGATAGGGTTCGCCCAGCACCGGCCAGGCGTCCTCCACGCCCAGCCTCTCGGCGATCCGCAGGCGGTCCTGGTCCAGCGTGACGGGCACGATGCGGTCCACCATGGAATTCGGAAAGGTGCAGTGCCGGTCGATCCAGTCGGCCAAGGTCACGTCCACGCGCAAGGCAAAGGACAGCACCAGGCTGCGCAGCGTATCGCCGTTGCCGCGCAGGTTGTCGCAGGACAGCAGCGTGACCGGAGGCAGGCCGCGTTCCCGGCGCAGCGCCAGTCCATGCACCAGGATGCCGATGGTGCTGCGGGGCCGATGCGGGTTTTCCAGGTCATGCAGGATGTCCGGATCGTCCCATCGCAGATGGCCGGTGGCGGGCTCGTGGCAGTAGCCCTTTTCCGTCACCGTCAGGCTGACGATGCGCGTCTGCGGATAGGCAATCCGTTCCAGCACCGCGTTGGGGTCTTCCTCGGCCACCATCACCCGCAGCACGGACCCCACGACGCGCAGCTGTTCGCGGTCCTGGCCGTTGGGGCCGGCATCGCGCACGGCCAGCGTGTACAGGCCGTCCTGCGGAGTCAGGGCGTCGCGGGTGGCGGGGCGTCGCAAGGACACGCCCAGGATGCCCCAGCTCAGATCTCCGCTGGCCTGCATGGCCTGATCCGTCACCACCGCCTGATGGGCGCGGTGGAATGCGCCCAGTCCCAAATGCACGATGCCGGGGGTAAGCCGGCTTCGGTCGTAGATGGGCTTTTCCACGTCTGCGGGCAGACGTGGCAACGACTCCGTATTCAAACGTTCACGCATGGATGAGAAGTGTCAAAAATGGGCGCAACGCCAGGGTATAGCATGCCCTGTCCCGTATCGCTACATCACCGCGCCCAGTTGCCATGGGACAAACTCATTTTGACCGTAACCATGCGTTTCGCTACGTGTGCGCCGGCCGGACGCCGTCTGCAGCATCAGCTGGAAGATACGCTCGCCCATCTGCGCCACGCTTTGCGCGCCGTCAACCACTTCGCCGCAATTGATGTCGATGTCGTCCGACTGGCGCTGCCACAGCGCGGTGTTGGTGGACAGCTTGAGGGACGGCGCGGGCGCGCAGCCATAGGCCGACCCGCGCCCGGTGGTGAAACAGATCAGGTTGGCGCCGCCCGCCACCTGCCCCGTGGCGGAGACGGGGTCGTAGCCCGGGGTATCCATGAACACCAGTCCGCGCGCGCGCACCGGTTCGGCATACTCGTAGACGTCGGTGAGGTTGGTCGTGCCGCTCTTGGCGATCGCGCCCAGCGACTTTTCCAGGATGGTCGTCAATCCGCCCGCCTTGTTGCCGGCCGAGGGATTGTTGTCCATCTCGGCATCATTGCGGGCGCAGTAGTCCTCCCACCAGCGCACCCGCGCCAGCAGCTTGTCCGCCACGGCGGGCGTTTCGGCCCGGCGCGTCAGCAGGTGCTCGCCGCCATAGATCTCGGGCGTCTCGGAAAGAATGGCGGTGCCGCCGTGGCGCACCAGCAGGTCCACCGCGGCGCCCAGCGCCGGATTGGCGCTGATGCCGGAATAGCCGTCCGATCCACCGCACTGCAGGCCCACGGTCAGATGGCTGGCCGGCACGGCCTCGCGCCGCACGCGGTTGGCCTGGTCCAGCATGCGCTCTACCAGCTCGATGCCGCGCGCCACCGTCTTGCGGGTGCCGCCGGTGTCCTGGATGTTGAAGGTGTGCAGCATGCCGCTTTCGCGCAAGCTTTCCTGCTCCATCAGCCCGCCGATCTGATTGGTCTCGCAGCCCAGGCCGACGACCATCAGTCCGCCGAAGTTGGCGTGGCGGGCGTAGCCGCCCAACGTGCGCCGCAGCACCCGCAGCGGCTCGCCTTCGCTGCCCGTGGCGCAGCCGGCGCCATGCGTCAGCGCCACCACGCCATCGACGTTCGGACAGGACGCCAGCGCCTCGGGCCGGATGTCTCGCCGGAAATGGTCGGCGATGGCGCGCGCCACGGTGGCCGAACAGTTCACGCTGGTCAGGATGCCGATGTAGTTCCTGGTGGCGATGCGGCCGTCGGCGCGCACGATGCCGTCGAACATGGCCGGTTCCGCCACGTAGTCCGTGGGGTGCGCGCCCTGCCCGACCGCATAATCGCGCTCGAAGTCGGAGAACTCCAGGTTCTGGGTATGGACGTGCTGGCCGGGCGCGATGTCCTGCCGGGCCACGCCGATGATCTGGTTGTAGCGCCGCACCGGCGCACCCGCCGCGATGGCGCGCACGGCCACCTTGTGGCCGGGCGGCACCAGGCCCAGGATCGTCACCCCCTCGCTTTCCAGGCGCGTGCCGCTGACCAGCTGCCGTCTTGCGATCACCACGTTGTCCGCCGGGTGGATGCGTATCACTGCCGTATCGGTCTGGGACATGAGGACTCCGGAAAGAGAGGGGCGTGGGGATCAGCCGTCGATCAGGGCGGGATCCCAGGCATGCACGCGCTGGCGCTGTTCGCCCAGGCCGGCGATGCCCAGCTTGATCTCGTCGCCCGCCTTCAGGTAGATGGGCGCGGGCTTTTGTCCCATGCCCACGCCGGGCGGCGTGCCCGTGCTGATCAGGTCGCCCGGATACAGCGTCATGAAGCGGCTGACGTAGGCCACCAGCTGCGCCACGCCGAACACCATCGTGCGGGTGCTGCCGTTCTGGTAGCGTTTGCCGTTCACTTCCAGCCACATCTCCAGGTCTTGCGGATGGGGGATTTCGTCGGCGGTGGCCAGCCACGGGCCCACCGGGCCGAAGGTGTCGCAACCCTTGCCCTTGTCCCAGGTGCCGCCGCGTTCGATCTGGTATTCACGCTCGGACACGTCGTTCACCACGCAATAGCCGGCCACGTGCTTCATCGCGTCGGCCTCGCTGACGTAGCGCGCCTTCTCTCCGATCACCACGCCCAGCTCCACCTCCCAGTCGGTCTTCACGGAATCCTGGGGCAGCACCACCGGGTCGTTGCAGCCCACCACGGCCGAGGTCGGCTTCATGAAGATGACGGGCTCGGCCGGCACCGGCAGGCCCGATTCGGCGGCGTGGTCGGCATAGTTCAGGCCGATGCAGATGAACTTGCCCATGCCGCTCCAGGGCGGCGCGGTCCGGCCGGGTTGCGCCACCAGCGGCAGCGTGGACGGATCCAGCGCGCGCAGCTCCGCCAGCTTGGCGGCGCCCAGCGTCTGGGCGGTGATGTCGGCCACGACGGACGACAGGTCGCGTACCTGGCCCTGGGCGTCGACCAGTCCGGGCTTCTCGAAGCCCTTGGGGCCATAGCGCATCAGTTTCATAGCGAATTCCTTGTTGCTTGGGGAAAAGACGAATTCAGTTCGACCAGCCGCCGTCGATCACCTGAGCGGTGCCGGTGGTGAAGGCGGACTCGTCGCTGGCAAGATACACCGCCAGCGACGCGATCTCTTCCGTGCGGCCGATGCGCCCCATGGGCTGGCGCGCGGTGAAGGCCGCCTCCACCGCGGCGATGGACTGGCCGCTGGCCTGGGCCTGCGCCTCGATGCGCTGGCGCAGGGACGGAGATTCCACCGTGCCGGGGCAGATCGCATTGCAGCGTATGCCCTGGGCCACGTAGTCGGCCGCGACCGCCTTGGTCAGGCCGATGACGGCCGCCTTGGTGGCGCCGTAGGCGCAGCGGTTCGGCGCGCCCTTGATGCTGCCGGCCACCGACGCCATGTTGACGATCGCGCCCGAGCCGCGCGCCAGCATGCCCGGCAGGCAGGCGCGGATCAGCAGGTACATGGACCGCACGTTCAGGTTGAATGAAAAGTCCCAGGCGTCTTCGTCGCAATCCAGGATGGTCCCGGCGTGCACGAAGCCCGCGCCATTGAACAGCACGTCCACCGGGCCGGCGGCGTCCGCCAGCGCGCGCACGGCGCGCCCGTCGGTCACGTCCAGCACTTGCGTGCGGCAGCCGGACAGCGTCTGCAGCGCCGCCCCGTTCAGGTCCACGGCCAGCACGTCCGCGCCCTCCCTCGCGTAGGCCCACGCCACCGCGCGGCCGATGCCCTGCCCGGCGGCGGTGACGATGGCGGTCTTGCCTTGCAGTCTTCCTGACATGTGCGCGCTCCTTTTATTTTCCGGTCATGCCCATCACGGTGGGCAGCCACAGCGTGATCTGGGGGATATAGGTGATGGCGATCAACGCCACGAACAGCGGCACCAGCCACGGCAGGATGGCCATCGTGGTGCGCTCGACGGACAGCCGGGCGACCCGCGCCAGCACGAACAGCACCATCCCCATGGGTGGATGCAGCAGGCCTATCATCAGGTTCAGGGTCATGATCAGGCCAAAGTGGATCGGGTCGATGCCCAGCTTCAGCACGATCGGCAGCAGGATGGGCACCAGGATGGTGATGGCGGCGATGGTGTCGATGAAGCAGCCCACGATCAGGATCAGCACGTTGGCCATCAGCAGGAATACCCACTTGTTCTGCGTCACGCTCAGGATGGCGTCGGTCAGGGTCTGCGCCGCCTGCGTCGTGGTCAGCAGCCAGGCGAACACCGAGGCCGCCGTCACGATGAACAGCACGGACGCCGTGGTTTCGATGGTGTCGAAGGTGGCCTTGGCCAGGGTCTTGAAGGTCATGGAGCGATACCGCACCAGGCCCAGGAACAGCGCCCAGATCACCGCGGCCACCGCGGCCTCGGTGGGCGTGAACCAGCCCAGCGTCATGCCGCCGATCAGGATCACCGGCGCCATCAAGGCCATGACGGCCGAGAAATTGAACTTCCAGTCCAGGGCCAGCAGGGCCACGAAGGCGATGCCGGTGGCTACGTTGGGCGATACGCCCCCCAGCGTCATCAGCCAGATGGACAGCGGGAACGACAGCACGATCAGCACTTCCAGGCCCGCCCCGCCCAGCCGCTTCCAGTTGAAGGCGACATCGCCGCCCCAGTTGTTGCGGCGGGCGTAGTAGGCCACGGTCAGCATCATCAGGACCGTCAGCACCGCGCCGGGCAGCAGCCCCGCCAGGAACAGCGACCCGATCGACACGTTGGCCATCATGCCGTAGATGACGAAAGGCAGGGACGGCGGGATGATCGGGCCCAGCGTGGCCGACGCGGCGGTGACGCCCACGGCAAACTCGGTCTCGTAGCCGTGGTCCTTCATGGCCTTGATCTCGATCGTGCCCAGGCCGGCGGCGTCGGCGATGGCGGTGCCGGACATGCCGGCGAACACCACCGAGCCGATGATGTTCACCTGCCCCAGCCCGCCGCGCATCCAGCCCACCAGCGCCACGGCGAAGTTGTAGATGCGGCCGGTGATGCCGGCGATGTTCATCAGGTTGCCCGCCAGGATGAAGAACGGCACGGCCAGCAGCGGAAAGGACTCGACGCCCGCGATCATGCGCTGCGCGATGACCACGTCCGGCACGCTGCCGGATATCAGAATGAACAGCAGGGATGCGCCCGCCATGGCGACCGCCACCGGCACGCCCATGATCATCAACAGCAGAAAGGTTCCAATCAGTGTGCCCATGTCTCGCTCCTGGAAAGGCACTGCGGATTCTTGGGGACTTCTGGCTTGCGGTTCAGTCCAGCGACTCGTAGGCCGCCGGGTTCTCCAGGATCGAATACCCCTGCCGCCAGTTCTGCATGGACACCTGCAGCGAGCGCAGGAACATCATGGCAAAGCCCGCCAGCGCCACCCAGTACACATAGGACTTGTTCCAGAACAGCGTGGTCATGGGCTCGTCGCCCACCAGCACGATGTAGCGGTAGGTCAGCCACATCGCATAGCCGAAGAAGGCCGTGCGCAGGATGTCGATCAGCGTGGACAGCAGCCGGCCAACGGGCTTGGGCAGATAGCGATACAGGAAGTCCACCTGGATGTGGCGGCAGGCGCGCACGCACATGGCCGAGCCCAGGAACACCACCCCGATCAGGCAGTACACCGCCAACTCTTCAGTCCAGGCGTAAGAGTCGTTCAGCACGTAGCGGGAGAAGAACTGCAGGAAGACCAGCAGCGCCATCGTCCAGAACATGGCCAGGCAGATCCAGTCTTCCGGCTGATAGCCGGCGAGGCTCACCTCGTGGTGGTCGGCCTCTTCGAAACTCTGGACGATCTCATCCACCGAGGCGGCTTGATGCGGGCCGGGCGGCTGCGCCGGCGCAGGGCTGACGGCCGCCATTGGCGCGGCCTTCGCGTTCAAATGCATGGAGTTCCCCTCGTCCCGGACCGGGTAAAAGACGGCGGGCCGCGGCAGCGGCCCGCCCGCGGCCTACTTCACGGCCTGGATCTTTTCCCAATCCGACTTTTCGTAGCCGTACTGCTTGAACGGCACTTTCTCCAGCACGGTGTTGCGGAAGTCGTCGATGTTGACCTCGGCCACCGTCAGCCCGCGCTTCTTGAACACCTCGACCATCTTCTTCTCGGTCTCGGCCACTTCCGCCGACGCCTTTTCCGAAGCCTGTTGCGCCACTTCGGCGAAGATCTTCTTGTCCTCGTCCGACAGGCTCTTCCAGAGCTTGCCGGAGATCACCGTGTTCAAGTGATCGACGATATGGGCGGTGAGGATGATGTTCTTCTGCACCTCGTAGAACTTCTTGGCCTCGATGGTGGTCAGCGGGTTTTCCTGCGCTTCCACCGTGCCGTTCTGCAAGGCCAGGTAGACCTCGGCGAACGCAATCGGGGCGGTGTTGGCGCCACAGGCACGGGGCATGGCCAGGTAGGCCGCCACGTCGGGCACGCGGATCTTCATGCCCTTCATTTCGGAGCATTTGGTGAAGGCGCGGTTGGAGGTCGTCTGCCGCGTGCCGTAGTAGGTGGTCGCGACGATGTGGTTGCCGCTCTTTTCGTCGTAGCCGCGCGTGAGCTCCTTGTAGATGTCGCTCTTGGTATAGGCGATCAGGTGCTCGGGGCTGCGGAAGATGTAGGGGTAGTAGGTCACCCCGATGCGCGGAAAACTCTTGGCGGCGAAACTGGACCCGGAAATGATCATGTCCACCGTGCCCAGGGTCAGGCCCTGGTTGATATCGTTTTCCTTGCCCAGCTGAGAGGCGGGATAGACATCGATGTGATAGCGGCCGTTGGTGCGCTTCTCGATTTCCTGGGCCGCCCACACCGACGAGGTATGGAAGGGTTCGGAGGTCTCGTACACATGCGCCCATTTCAGTTTGGTTTGCGCCAGCGCGCTGCTGCCGGCGGCGAGCGCGATGGCGGCAAACAGCACTTTGGTAGCGTTGCCTAGCTTCATGTTGTCTCCTCTCTCTGAGGTGGCGGATGCGGCGGATATTGTTTTGAGCCGACCCGCGTCATGTTTTACATATGGAGTTCACCTACAGGTTGCACCTTCGTACTGCGACTGCGATCCGCCGGCGGCGCCTGGCCGCCGGCGGGTTTTGCTATTCAGCGCGCAACGCGTCGGCCGCGCCCGGCCAACTGGCCGTCAGACGGTCGTACGAGCAGGAAAGATGTTCATGCATGGCGGCGCGCGCGCCCTGTTCGTCGCCTGCCGCGATGGCGTCGATGACGCGGCGGTGTTCGGTGATGGCGACGGCCCAGCTGTCCGGATTCTCGAAGTAGTCGCCCAGCTTCACCGACAGGGGGTTGTGGCGTTCGTCGAACAGTTCGCCCACCACCCGCACCAGCACGGCGTTGTTGGCCATTTCGGCCACGCGCAGATGGAACAGCCGGTCGCCGCGGATGGGCACGCTGCCGGCCCGCGCCTCGTCTTCCATGGCGCTCACGGCGTCGCGCAAGCCCTCGACCAGCTCGGGCAGCGGGTTGCGCGCGGCCTGGGCGGCCAGTTCGCCTTCGATGGTCCGGCGCGCGCGGATGGTCTCCAGCGGGCTTTCGGCGGTCAGGCTGGCGCGCGGGGCCCCGGCCAGGCTCTGCACGTACACACCCGACCCCATGCGGACTTCGACCCAGCCTTCGACTTCCAGGGCGATCAGCGCTTCGCGCACGGACGGGCGCGACACACCCAGCTTCAAGGCCAGGTCGCGCTCGGGAGGCAGGCGCGCGCCGGCGGAAAACTCGCCTGCCTCGATCAGCAAACGCAGCTGGTCGGCGATCTGGCGGTACAAGCGGCGCGGCTCGATGGTCTGGATCGGCATGGGAATACAGCGGGATGAAAGGGCAAAAACGGTAAAGTGGCCTTACCAATTGACCAGAATCCTGCGCCTGCTATCGTTGGGTCACAATTAGGGTTTGCCCATAGCCACGCGCCGTGTCACGCGGGCAACCCATATCTGTTAAAAAGCCGCCACACCCGGCTTTCTTCCGATTCCATGACCCACGACCCGCAACACTCGCCCTTTAAAAGCTCCGGCGGCGCGCGCCGCATCCTGAATGCGCTGCGCTACTCCTGGCAGGGTCTGAAGGCGGCGGTCAAATACGAGGCTGCCTTCCGGCAGGAACTGGCGCTGGCCGTGCTGATGATCCCGGCGGCGTTCTTCCTGGGCCGGACCACGGTCGAGGTCTTTTTCCTGGTCGGCACGGTGATCATGGTGCTGGCGGCGGAACTGCTGAATTCCGCCATCGAAGCGCTGGCCGACGCGCTGTCGGTCGAACGCCATCCCCTGCTGGGGCGGGCCAAGGACTTGGGCAGCGCGGCAGTGATGCTGCTGCTGATTTTTGCGGGAACGGTCTGGGTGGGCGTGGCCATCAGCCGCTACGTCATGCATTGACACGGGTTCGCATCCCATGGGGGATGCGACTCTATTTATACTGGGAGCCATGATGCCTAAATCGACGTCAGCCCCCTCTGAGCGCATCGTCATCGTTGGCGGCGGCGCAGGTGGCCTGGAATTGGCCGCCAAACTCGGCCGTATCCACGGCCGCCAACACATCACTTTGGTGGACAGCCGTCCCTTCCATATCTGGAAGCCTTCGCTGCATGAAGCGGCGGCGGGCACGCTGGACATCCACCAGGAAGGCCTTTCCTACCTGATGCTGGCCCACATGGACGGCTTTTCGTTCGCGCAGGGCCGCCTGGAAAGCGTCGACCGCGCACGCCGCCTGATCACGCTGGACGCCGTCAATGACGCTCGGGGCCAGGAAGTTCTGCCGCGCCGCGAACTCCCCTACGACACGCTGGTGCTGGCGCTGGGCAGCACGTCCAACTTCTTCAACACCCCCGGCGCGGCCGAGCATGCCGTCACGCTGGACACCACGGAAAATGCCGAGCAGTTCCGCCTGACCATGCTGAAAGCGATGGTGCAGGTGGACCTGGCCAAGGTGCGCGACCCTTCCGCCCGGCTGGATCTGGTGATCGTGGGCGGCGGCGCCACCGGCGTCGAACTGGCGGTGGAACTGACCGAAGCCAGCCACGTCGTCAGCGCCTACGGCCTGCCGAATTTCCGCGCCGAGCGCGACCTGGCCATCACGCTGGTCGAAGGCGCTCCGCGCATCCTGTCGGCGCTGCCCGAGAAAATCTCGATCGCGGCAACCAACCGGCTGACCGAGCTGGGCATCCGCGTGGAAACCTCCTGCCGGGTGTCCGAAGTCACCGCCAACACCGTCCGCACGGCCGATGGCCGCGAATTCCCCGCCCAGCTGTGCATGTGGGCGGCTGGCATCAAGGGCCCCGCCCTGCTGGCCGACCTGGACCTGCCGCTGAACAAACTGGGCCAGCTGGAAGTCAACGAGCGGCTGGAAACCGCCGATCCGCACATCCTGGCGCTGGGCGACTGCTGCTCGGTGCCTTGGCGCGACGGCCGCAGCGTGCCCGCGCGGGCCCAGGCCGCGCACCAGCAGGCCGGCTATCTGGAGAAGAAACTCACCGCCAGGCTGCGCCACCAGGCCGAGCCCGCCGGCCCCTACGTTTACCAGGACCACGGTTCGCTGGTGTCGCTGGGCCAGGACGCCGGGGTCGGCAGCCTGATGGGCAAGCTCGCCGGACGGGGACTGTTCGTAAGCGGTACACTGGCGCGCTTGATGTACATGAGCCTGCACCTGATGCACCACAAAGCGGTGCTGGGCACCTCACGCACCGCCTCCCTTGCCCTGGCCCGCCTGCTCATGCGGCGTACGCGCCCCCGGGTCAAACTGCACTGAACTCCCCATGAATTTCCTGCAAAAACTCGAACACGCCTGGACCACCAGCAACTCGCTCCTGCAAGTCGGGCTGGATCCCGACCCGCAGCGCTTCCCCCGCGAATTGCAGGACAAGCCTGACGCCATCTTCCAATTCTGCCGCGACATCGTCGACGCCACCGCGCCCTACGCCTGCAGCTTCAAGCCGCAGATCGCGTACTTCGCCGCCCATCGCGCCGAAGACCAGCTGGAAGCGCTGTGCCAGCACATCCGCGAAAAGCACCCGGACCTGCCCATCGTGCTGGACGCCAAGCGCGGCGACATCGGCTCCACGGCCGAGAACTACGCCCGCGAAGCCTACGAGCGCTACCAGGCGCACGCGCTCACGGTCAGCCCCTACATGGGCCTGGATTCGGTCGAGCCCTACCTGGCCTGGCGCGACCGCGGCGTGATCGTGCTGTGCCGCACGTCCAACCCCGGCGGTTCGGATCTGCAATTCCTGAAGATGGACAACGGCGAGCCGCTGTACCTGCACGTGGCGGGCCTGGTGGCCGACAAATGGAACGCCAATGGCCAGTGCGGCCTGGTGGTGGGCGCCACGTTCCCGAATGAACTGGCCGCCGTGCGCCAGCGCATCGGCGACGCGCTGCCCCTGCTGGTGCCGGGCATCGGCGCCCAGGGCGGCGACATCACCGCCACCGTGAACGCGGGCGCCAACGCCGCGCGCAGCGGCATGATGATCAATTCCTCGCGCGCCATCATCTACGCCAGCGGCGGCGATGACTGGCGCGAGGCCGCCGGCGCCGCCGCCCGCGGCCTGCGCGACGCGATCAACGCGGTGCGCTGACCGGAGCTCCCAGGAATTCCAGCAGGCCACGCAGCGCGTACTCCACCGCTGCGTGGCGCACCTGCGCACGGTCGCCCGGAAACACGTGCGTCACCGCGCGGCTGCTGATGCCGTCGCCCACCCGCTTGGCAAAGCCGAAGCACACCATGCCCACGGGCTTGCCCGGCGTGGCGCCGCCCGGGCCGGCGATGCCGGTGGTCGACACCGCCACCTGCGCGGCCGGCACCGCCAGCAGCACGCCGTTGGCCATTTCCAGCGCAATCGGCTCGCTGACCGCGCCAAAGTGATGCAGGGTGTCCGGCGACACCTCCAGCTCGGCCACCTTGGCCTCGTTGCTGTAGGTGACGAAGCCTCGATCGAACCAGTCGCTGGACCCCGCCACGGCGGTGACGGCCCCGGCCAGCAGGCCGCCCGTGCAGGATTCCGCGGTGCCCAGCATCCAGCCATGGCGCCGCATCGCGTCGCCCAGCTGTTCGGCCAGGCCAAGGATGGTCGCTTCCGTCAACTGTCCGGCCGACAGGTTGGACCGCGTGTTTTCTTGCTGATCGTTCATCCCAAGACTCCTGTGCGGGCCACCAGCGCCATCACCAGCAAGGCGTATCCGGCCGCCACGATATCGTCCCACATGACACCAAAGCCGCCCTTGACGTGGGCGTCGAAGAACTTGATGGGAGGCGGCTTGACGATGTCGAACGTGCGGAACAGCACGAACGCCAGCGCCTGCGCCACCCACCCGGCGGGTGTCAGCCACAGCACCAGCCAGAACGCCACCATCTCGTCCCAGACCATTCCGACATGATCCGACTGCTGGAGTTCACGGCCCACGCGATGGCAGGCCCAGCAACCGTACAGAAACGCCAGCGCCAGAAACACGCCGATGGCCAGGTCGGACGCGGCTGGCGCCGCCGCCACCCAGATGGCCCAGGCCAGGAGCGTGCCCCAGGTCCCCGAGGCCGGCCGGATCAGGCCGCTGCCGAACCCGAAGGCGATCAGGCGGCCCGGATCCCGGCAAACCCAGGACAGCGCGGGGTACACGGCCCGCGCGCGATCGCGCATGGAGGAAGAGCGATTATCGGTGGAAGACATGGGTTGCTGAGTCTGGATGGGACGGGAGGCGGTGGATCAGGTCGCGGGAAAGTGATCGAACCCCGCGGGCAGCTCCGCCAGCGGCTGGCCGCGCTCGTCCAGCACGGACAAGCCGGCCTGCGCGTGGACCTGGCCCACGCGGGTCGCGCGCGCGCCGGCGGCCTGGGCCGCCGCCATTACGGCATCGCGGCGGGACGCCGGCGCGGTAAAGCACAACTGGTAGACATCGCCGCCCCCCAGCAGGGCGCGGCGCAGCTGCGTGGCGTCCAGGCCCGCCAGGGCGGGCGCCATGGGCAGGTCGGCGAAATGCAGGCAGGCGCCCGCGCGGCTGGCGGCCAGGATGTGGCCCAGGTCCTGCAACAGGCCGTCGGAAAGGTCGATGGCCGCATGGGCGATGCCGCGCAGCGCCAGACCCAGCGCCACTTGCGGCTGCGGCCATTCCAGCGCGCCACGGGTGGCGGCCAGCAAGGACGCGTCGGCGGAGTATTGCCCGTCCAGCAGGCGGTAGGCCACGTCGGCCGCGCCCAATTCGCCGGAGACCCAGATGTCGTCGCCGGCTTGCGCGCCGTCGCGGCGCAGCGCCTGGCCCGGAGGAACCGAGCCGAACACCGTCACGCTGATCGCCAGGTCATGCGCGCTGCGGGTGGTGTCGCCGCCGATCAGCGGGCAGCCATGGGCCGCGGCCAGCGCGTGAAAACCTTCGGCGAAGGCCGCCAGCCAGGGCTCGTCCAGCCGCGGCAGCGCCAGGCCCAGCACGCAGCCTATCGGGCGCGCGCCCATGGCGGCCAGGTCCGACAGGTTGACGGCCAGGGCCTTGTGGCCCAGCGCTTTCGGATCGACGTCGGGAAAGAAATGGCGGCCTTCCAGCAGCAGGTCCGTGCTGGTGGCGACCTGCTCGCCGGGCGGGACGGGAAACAGGGCGCAATCATCCCCCACGCCCAACAGGCCGGCAGGTGCCGCCCGGGTGAAATAGCGCTCAATCAGATCAAATTCGGATGCCAAGGCGACTCCGCTGTCCGGCTCCCAGTGGTCGCCGTTGCACCTTCATGGGCGCTGCGCGGCCCAGATCGGGGCCGCGCGGATCCGGCTCCGCCGGTCCGCAGCGGCGCCCCCTTGAGGGGGGAGCGCGCAGCGCTTCGGGGGTGGGTCCTCTCTAACGCCGTTGCTGCGCCGCGGCCTGAACCTCGGTGGCGCGCACGTCGGCAGCCAGCTTGTCGAGCACGCCGTTGACGAACTTGAAGCCATCGGTGCCGCCAAACGACTTGGCAAGCTCGACGGCTTCGTTGATGGCAACCTTGTACGGCACTTCGACGTGATGAATCAGTTCGAAGCTGCCGATCAGCAGGATGCCATGTTCAACGGGCGACAGCTCGGCCAGCGGGCGGTCGACGTAAGGCGTGAAACGTTCGCGCAGCGCGGGCGCTTCGCGCAGGACGCCATGCAGCAAGGTCTTGAACCACTGCGCGTCGGCCTCGGAGAAATCCTCGGTGTCGCGCAGATGGGCGTCGATCTCGCCGGCATCCTGCGTGCCTTCGCCGCCGCGCAGCAGCCATGCGTACACGCCTTGCAGCGCGAATTCGCGCGCGCGGCGCCGGGCGCTGCGCGCGCTGGCGCGGGCTTGCGCCGCGCTATCAGCGCTGGTCGTCGTCTTCTTCGTCGTCAAAATCTTCGTCCTCGTCGTCTTCGTCGTCTTCGTCTTCTTCCTCGGGCTCCAGCGCCGCCACCAGGTTGGCCATTTCAACGGCCACCTGAGCGCAATCGCGGCCCTTGCCGGCGGCACGGGCTTGCGCCTGCTCGTCGGTGTCGACGGTCAGCACGCCGTTCGCGACGGGGACGCCGGTTTCCAGGGAGATGCGGGTGATTGCCGTGGCCGTTTCATTGCTGACCACTTCAAAGTGATAGGTTTCGCCGCGGATGACGGCGCCCAGCGCGATCAAGGCGTCGAATTCAAACGTTTCGGCCATGTGGGACAGGGCCACGCCCAGTTCCAGCGCGCCGGGAACGGTGGCGACCATCACGTCGCGTTCGTCCACGCCGAGCTCGGCCAGTTCCTTCAGGCACGCTTCGAGTTCGGCCTGGCCGATCTCTTCATTGAAGCGGGCGCGTACGATGCCGATGTGCAGCCCTTCGCCGTTCAGGTCGGGGGTAAGGATGTAAGGGTTCATGTGTCGGCCTTCAGTTTGTTGCGGGAGTATTCAGCGGGTCGCAATCGTAACCCGTAATGGTGAGCGAGAAGCCCGCCATGCTGGGCATCTTGCGCGGCCGGGCCAGCAGCTTCATCTGGCCCACGTTCAAGTCACGCAGAATCTGGGCGCCTATGCCGTAGGTGCGCAGGCCGAAACGGTCGGCGGCGGCGGTGGCCTGGGCCTTCGGGTCGCTCCAGCCGGCAATCTGGCCAAACAGGTGTTCGGTGGACGACTGGCAGTTCATCAGCACAAGCACGCCGGCCGGGGCGGCGGCAATGGCCTGCAAAGCCTGGGCCACGCCCCAGCTGTGCGGGCTTGCGCCGGTATCAAGCACGTCCAGCACGGACGCCGGCTCATGCACGCGCACCAGCGTCTCGGCGTCGGGAGTCACATTACCATGCACCAGCGCCAAATGGGCGGAGCCGGTGGCGGCGTCTTCATAGGCCACGGCCTCGAAGGTGCCCCAGGCCGTCTGCATGGGCCGCTTGCCCACGCGCTTGACGATGGATTCGTGTTCGCTGCGGTACTGGATCAGGTCGGCGATGGTGCCGATCTTCAGGTCGTGCTGGCGGGCGAATTCCACCAGGTCCGGCAAGCGGGCCATGGTGCCGTCGGGCTTGAGGATTTCGCAGATAACGGCGGCGGGCGTCAGGCCGGCCATGGCGGTCAGGTCGCAGCCGGCTTCGGTGTGGCCCGCGCGCACCAGCACGCCGCCGGGCACGGCGCGCACCGGGAAGATGTGGCCGGGCTGGACCAGGTCGGAGGGCTTGGCGTCGCGCGCCACCGCCACCTGGATGGTGCGGGCGCGGTCGGCGGCCGAAATGCCCGTTTCCACGCCTTCGGCGGCCTCGATGGACTGCGTGAAATTGGTGCCGTAGCGCGTGCCGTTGCGGGCGGCCATCAGCGGCAGGTCCAGCTGGCGGCAGCGGTCTTCGGTCAGGGTCAGGCACACCAGGCCGCGGCCGTGGGTGACCATGAAGTTGATGGCTTCGGGCGTGACGAATTCGGCGGCCATGACCAGGTCGCCTTCGTTTTCGCGGTCTTCTTCATCGACCAGGATGACGATGCGGCCGGCGCGCAGCTCGGCGATGATCTCGGCAACCGAAGCGATGCCGAAGGATTCCGGCTCGGAGCCGGGCAATGAGGACAACTGGACGGACATGGCGTGACACGTAAACCAGGCGGGAAAGCCCGGATTTTACCGCCCCTGGAGGCAGAACCCCTACCGGGCCCCGCCGGCCCCGTCCGGACGGGGGCATCCGGTTAAACTTTCGCCCGGAGATCCCCCTGAGAAAACCAAGGAAAAACCTCATGCAAGCCCTTGCGGCCATGCCTTTGAACGTCGCCGCGGCCGTCCGCGTCGTCCTGACCGACATCGACGACACGCTGACCACCGAAGGCCGCCTGCCGGCCGACGCGTACGCCGCGCTGGAACGCCTGGAACAGGCCGGCATCCAGGTCGTGCCTATCACCGGCCGCCCGGCCGGCTGGTGCGACCATATCGCCCGCATGTGGCCGGTGCGCGCCGTGGTCGGGGAAAACGGCGCGTTCTACTACGCCTATGACCGCCAGGCCCGCCGCATGACGACGCATTACTGGACCGACGCGGCTTCGCGCCAGGCCAGCCGCAAGCGGCTGGACGCCATCCGCGACCGCGTCCTGGCCGAAGTGCCGGGCAGCGCCGTCGCCAGCGACCAGGACTACCGCGTGGCCGACCTGGCCATCGACTTCTGCGAGGACGTGCCCGCCCTGCCCGACGCGGCCATCAGCAGGATCGTCCAGATTTTCCAGGACGCCGGCGCCCAGGCCAAGGTCAGCTCCATCCACGTCAACGGCTGGTTCGGCGACTACGACAAGCTCACCATGACCCGCACCATGTTCCAGCGCGAATTCGGCGCCGACGTGGCACAGGCGCTCGACAGCACGCTCTTCATCGGCGACTCCCCCAACGACGAGCCCATGTTCGCCTACTTCCCGATCTCGGTCGGCGTGGCCAACATCCAGGCCCAGTTGCACCGCCTGACGCACCGCCCCGCATTTGTCGCCGCCTTCCATGGTGGCGGGGGCTTTGTCGAAATGGCCGACCGGCTGCTCGCCGCCCGCGCCGACCGGCCGTCTTCCCAAGTTCAGCCGGCCTGAGGTCCGCACAACGTGGCTACTTCCAAGACCGCTGCCCCCGCCAATGACGGCCGCCGCAGCATCCAGTCCATCGAGGTGGGCGTGCCGCTGCTGGCCGCCCTGGTCGATGCCGGCAAGCCCCTTACCCTGCGCGACCTGGCCGCCGGCGCGGGCATGACATCCGCCAAGGCGCACCCCTATCTGGTCAGCTTCATCCGCGTGGGCCTGGTGCAGCAGGACGCCACCACGGGCCAGTACGAACTCGGCCCCTTCGCCCTGCAAATGGGGCTGGTCAGCCTGCAGCGCCTGGACCCGGTGCGAGTCGCCATGCCCGAGATCGCCAAGCTGCAGTCGGAAATCGGCCACACGCTGGGCATCGCGGTGCTGGGCTCGCATGGCCCCACCATGATTCACATGACCGAAGCCAGCTACCCGGTACACGTGAACATGCGGAAGGGCACGGTCATGTCCATGCTGCACACGGCCACCGGCCTGGTGTTCGCGGCGTGGCTGCCGCCCAAGGTCAGCGAGCACTACATTGCGCGCGAAGAAGGCGACACGGCGGTCATCGCCAGCGTGCCGCCCCCGCGCAAGGCGTCCCGCGCCAATATCGAAGCGCAGCTGGCGGATATCCGGGTCCACGGCATGGCGCGCGCCCTGGGCAATCCGCTGCCCGGCGTCGACGCACTGTCGGTGCCGGTGTTCGACAACACCGGCAGCATCGTCCTGGCCCTGACCAGCCTGGGGCCCACGGGCCTGTTCGACGTGTCCTGGGACGGTGCGATCGCGCGTCCGCTGCTGGCCTGCGCGCAGGAGATCTCCCGCAAGCTCGGGTATCGCGGCTGACCGAACTTCGCGCATAAACGAACATAAAGCGAACAAACCGAACAAAAGACGAAAAGAAAGGCAGGGACTTTCCCAGGTGTGCCGTCCCCGGTTGTATGTTTGAATTCAGTAAATATTCAATTCATACCTACAAGAGGAGACATACGATGCAAGCCTTGCGTCTACTGCAAGCGGCCACGCTGGCCGCGTTCGCTTTCGGAGCGTCCGCCGCCCAGGCCGCCGACACCTGCTCCAACCGCGGTGATCTGGACCAGATGTACTGCGACGCCAACAAGGACCTGGTGGCCGACGTGCCCGCGGACGCGTCCAAGCTCAAGACCCCCTCCACGCTGGTGTTCACCTACACCCCGGTGGAAGATCCGGCGGTCTACGAAGACATCTTCAAGCCCTTCACCAAGCACCTGTCCGAATGCACGGGCAAGCGCGTCGTGTTCTACCAGGTGCAAAGCAACGCCGCTGAAATCGAAGCCATGCGCTCGGGCCGGCTGCACGTGGGCGGTTTCTCGACCGGCCCCACCGCGTTCGCCGTGAACATCGCGGGCGCCGTGCCGTTCGCGGTCAAGGGCTACGCCGACGGTTTCCAGGGCTACAACCTGATCGTCATCGTCAAGAAAGACAGCCCCTACCAGAAGCTGACCGACCTGAAGGGCAAGAAGCTCGCGCATACCGCGCCTTCCTCGAACTCGGGCCACATGGCGCCCGTCGCGCTGTTTCCCAAGGAAGGCCTGACGCCCGACAAGGACTACAAGGTGATCTTCTCGGGCAAGCACGACCAGTCCGTGATGGGCGTGAACTCCGGCGACTACGACGCCGCCGCCGTGGCCTCCGACGTGTTCAAGCGCATGGTCGAACGCGGCCAGGTCAAGGAAGCCGATTTCCGCGTGATCTACCGAAGCGAGAAATTCCCCACCTCGTCGTTCGCCTACGCGCATGACCTGGAGCCGAAGTTCCGCGACCAGATGCTCAAGTGCTTCTACGACTACCGCTTCCCCGCGGAAATGTCGAAGGCCTTCGACGGCGCCGACCGCTTCTACCCGGTGACCTACGAGAAGGACTGGGCCATCGTCCGCCAGGTCGCCGAATCCGGCGGCGAGAGCTTCAACCGCGCCGCCTACGACCGCGAATCCGCCAAGAGCAAGAAGTAATCCAGCATGACGACGTCGCTACGCATTTCCGGCCTGGTCAAGGAATACCGGGCCGGCCGGCCGGTTCTCAATGGCATCGACCTGCACATCGCCGGCCAGGGGCTTACCGCCATCATCGGGCCTTCGGGCACCGGCAAAAGCACGCTCCTGCGCTGCATCAACCGCCTGATCGAACCCACCAAGGGCGAGATCGTGCTGCAGTCGCAGGACGGCACCGTGGACCTGGCCCGCGTGCGCGGCGCGTCGCTGCGCCGTGCGCGCCGGCGCATCGGCATGGTGTTCCAGGAATACAACCTGGTCGAACGCCTGACGGTGATGGAAAACCTGCTGACCGGACGGTTGGGCTACACCTCCGCCGTCAAGGCCTGGATGCGGCGCTTCGAGGCCGAGGATATCGAGCACGCCTACAAGCTGCTGGATACCGTCGGCCTGGCGGGTTTTGCCGACCAGCGCGCCGATGCGCTGTCCGGCGGCCAGCGCCAGCGCGTGGGCATTGCCCGCGCGCTGATGCAGCGCCCGCAGCTGCTGCTGGCCGATGAGCCCACTTCCTCGCTGGATCCGAAGACCTCCGTGGAGATCATGGAACTGCTGTCCGCGCAGGGCAGCGCCACGGGCATCCCCGTCATCGTGAACATCCACGACGTCGAGCTGGCCCGCCGCTACGCCACCCGCATCGTCGGCATGTCGGGCGGGCACGTGGTCTATGACGGCGACGGCCATGGCCTGGACGCGACCATGCTCAAGACCATCTACGGAGGCGAGTCTTGGCTGGAATGATGCAAACCCGGGGCAACAACCGCCCCTTCGCCATGTCCGGGCGCGCCAAGGCGGGCCTGCTGCTGCTGGTGATCTATACCATCTACGCGGGCGCGCAGCTGGACTTCAGCTGGGCGCGCTTTGAAACCGGCATGGGCCACGCCTCCACGTTTCTCGCGCGCATGTTCCCGCCCAATTTCGAGAAGCCCGCCACCCTGTGGAAGGGCATCGCCGAAAGCCTGGAGATCGCGGTGCTGGCTTCGGTGCTGGGCATCATCCTTGCCCTGCCCGTCGGCCTGCTCGGCGCCCGCAACATGATGCCCGCCTGGGTCTCCTGGCCGGCGCGGTCGCTCGTCGCGCTGTGCCGCGCGCTGCACCCGGTCATCGTCGCCATCCTGTTCGTCAAGGCCGTGGGCTTTGGCGCGCTGGCCGGCATCCTGGCGCTGACCGTCGCGTCCATCGGCTTCATCGGCAAGCTCTTTACCGAAGCCATCGAGGAAATCTCGCTGAAGCAGGTAGAGGCGGTCCGGGCCACCGGCGCGTCCTTCGCCAATGTGATCGTGTTCGGCGTGCTGCCGCAGGTGTTTGCGCGCTTCATCGGCTTCGCAACCTATCAGTTCGACTCCAACCTGCGCAATTCCACCATGGTGGGCATCGTGGGCGCGGGCGGCGTGGGCGGCACGCTGTTCTCGGCCTTCCAGCGCTTCGATTACGACTTTGTCAGCGCCATCCTGCTGACCCTGATCGCCATCATCATGCTGGGCGAGATCATTGCGGGCTTCGTGCGGGCGGTCTTCCTGGACAACCTGGGCTTTGACCGCATCCTGCAAAGCCGCTTCACCGGGGCGCGCGGCATCGGCGCCAGCAAGCCGACGGCGGCGCGCAAGGCGGAGGTGGACGAATGAACGCCCATGTCTCCCCCCTGAACCCCGCAGGCCAGCCGCGCGTGTGGCAGCGCTACAGCATGGGCCAGCGCCTGCTGCGCTTTGCGCTCTACCTGCTGGTGGTGGCCGCCATCGCGCAGGCGATCCGCGGCGTGGAGGTCATACCGGAATTCCTGTATGACGCCCCCGAGCAGATGGCCGACCTGTTCCGCCGCATGTGGCCGATCGACTGGGCCTATTACCCGGACGGCGTGCACAACGCGCTGATCGAAACGCTGCACATCGCCACGCTGGGAACCATCCTGTCCGTGGTGATGGCCGTGCCCGTGGGCCTGCTGGCGGCCAACAACCTCACGCCCAGCAAGACGATCAACATGCTGGCCCGCCTGATCCTGGTGTCCAGCCGTTCGGTCAACTCGCTGGTATGGGCCCTGCTGTTCATCGCCATCTTCGGCCCCGGGGCGCTGGCCGGCACGCTGGCCATCGCGTTCCGCTCCATCGGCTTTGTCGGCAAGCTCGTCGGCGAAGCCATCGAGGAAGCGCAGCGCGGCCCCATCGAAGCCGTCACGGCCACCGGCGCCAGCAAGGCCTCCGTCATCTGGTATGCCTACTGGCCGCAGATCCGCCCGGCATTCTGGTCCATCGTGCTGCTGCGCTGGGACATCAATGTGCGCGAATCGGCCGTGCTCGGCCTGGTTGGCGCCGGCGGCATCGGCATGGCGCTGGACACGGCGCTGAACCTGTTCCAGTGGGACCGCGTGGCGCTGGTGCTGGCCGCCATCTTCGTGGTGGTCGTGCTGGCCGAAGTGATCATCACCCAGGCGCGCAAACGCATTCTGTAGTTCGCGTCCCCGTTTTACGCTTGTCGGTTTCCCCTGACCAGCGCTCCTTGGCGCCGCCCCGAAAAGGGCGGCGTTTTTTCTTTGGGCCGCTCGCAGTCCCCTGCGCCGGCCCCGGCAGCCGGCACGCGCAGCGTGCTGGGTTCTTGTTGCTGCAGCGCAAACGCGTCTATGCTCAATATGAACAAAATATGAACCGTCATCAAATCGCGCCCCCTCGTTGATTAAGATCTCGGCTTTTGCCGTTGGACACCCACCGCCATGTCGGAACAGGAATTGAAACTGCACGTGCCCACGGCTTCGCGCCAGGCCGTGCTTCGAGAAATCAAGCAACGCGAAGCCACGCGCATCCGCTTGCATGCCATGTATTTCGACACGCCCGATCGCGAATTGGCGCGGGCGCGCATCGCCATCCGGCTGCGCCAGGAAGGTCGCGACTGGGTGCAGACACTCAAGATGCCCGGCATCAATGCCATCACCCGCATCGAAATGAACCACCCGCGCCCGGGTCCGGTGCTGGACCTGTCCGTGTACGCCGGCACCGAAGTCGAAGCCGCGCTGGCGGCCGTCAAGGGCGAGCTGGGCCTGCGCTATGAAACCGACGTGCAACGCCTGTTGCGCAAGGTCCGCACGCGCTACGGCACCGTGGAACTGGCCTACGACACCGGCATCCTGCGCGCAGGCGCGCTGGAGCTGCCCATCTCCGAACTGGAATTCGAACTGGTGTCGGGCCGCCCCGCCGCCATCTTCGCCACCGCGCGGGGCTGGCAGCAACGCCACTCCCTGGTGCTGGATCCACGCAGCAAGTCCGAACGCGGCGACGCGCTGGCCCAGCTGGCGCAACGCCTGGCCGACGTGGACGCAAACCCGGGCGACGACCTGGAAGCGCGGCGGGCCCAGGCCATCGCGCAGTTCTGGGCGCCGCGCGGCGCGGCCTCGGTCAAGCTGCGCGACGACATGACGGCGTCGCAGGCCATGGGCCGCATCGCGGCGGAATGCCTGGACCAGATCTGCCGCAACGCCTCGGTGCTTGCCGAAGTCGACACCGAAGGCGTCTACCGCGCCGGCAATTCCGAACACGTGCATCAGTTGCGCGTGGGCGTGCGCCGGCTGCGCTCGGCCTGGAAACTCTTTGAAGGCTGGATCGCTCCGGTTCCGGACTCCCTGCTGCAAGGCGTGCGCACGCACTTCGCCGCCTTCGGCGCCAATCGCGACCAGGACGTCCTGAATGAAACCGTTGCGCCCGCGCTGATCCGCGCGGGCATGCCTGTCATTCCCATGGAAGCCGCGCCGCCCGAACAGGACGCCCAGACCATAGCCGGCGGCAAGTCCTTCCAGGCCTGGCTGCTGGAACTGCTGGAATGGACCCTGGAAGTGCCTCCGGTCCAGCCTGGCGCGGAAAGCCAGACGATCGCCAACGGCACGCCCAGCGACGCCGCGCCCGAACCCGCCATCCGGCTCGAAGGCGGCGTGGCGGGCCCCAGCGTGAAGCCCACCATCATTCCCATGGTGGCGCCGGAACCCGACCCGCAGCGCCTGCACAAGCAGCTGTCGCGACGCCTGCATCGCTGGCACAGCAAGGTGGCCGACCAGGGCACGCAATTCGCCACGCTGGACATCCCCACCCGGCACGAACTGCGCAAGCGCGGCAAGCGGCTGCGCTACAGCCTGGCGTTTGCGGAATCGCTGCTGCCCGCGAGCAAGCTGCGAAGCTATCGCAAGCTGCTTTCCAAGGTGCAGGACGTGCTGGGCGAAATCAACGACCTCGCGGTGACCAAGGACTACTACCAGTCGTGTACGGCCACGCACCCGCAGGCCTGGTTCGCGCTGGGCTGGATCAGCGCCCGCCTGGAAGAGCTGGCCGTGGAGGCGCAGAAGGCGTTCGACGATCTGGCCCGCAGCAAGCCCTTCTGGAAGTAATGCCCGCGGGCCAGGCGCAACGCAAGCTTGCGCCGGCCGCGCAAACGACCGCGGGACGGGGCTTGCGCTCCGTCCCGCGATGACAAGCCTGCGTGCAAGGTCTCAGTCGGCCAGCAGGGCCGCCGCGAATTCGTCCGCCACGAACGGCTGCAGGTCCTCCAGGCTTTCGCCCACGCCGATCCAGTACACCGGGATCGGACGTACGCCCTGACTGCCTGCGGCCACGGCGGCCAGCGTGCCGCCCTTGGCGGTGCCGTCCAGCTTGGTCACGACCAGGCCGGTCAGGTTGATGGCGGCATCAAAAGCGCGGATCTGCGCCAGCGCGTTCTGGCCGGTATTGCCGTCCACCACCAGCAGCACCTCGTGCGGCGCGGTGGCATCCGCCTTGCCGATGACGCGGCGGATCTTCTTCAGTTCTTCCATCAGGTGCAGCTGCGTGGGCAGGCGGCCGGCGGTGTCCACCATGACCACGCCCATGCCGCGCGCGCGGCCCGCGTTGACGGCGTCAAACGCCACGGCTGCCGGGTCGCCGCCATCCTGGGAGATCACGCTGACGTTGTTGCGGCTGCCCCATTCCACCAGCTGCTCGCGTGCGGCCGCGCGGAAGGTGTCGCCCGCGGCCAGCAATACGCTGGCGCCCTGTCGCTGGAAGGTATGCGCCAGCTTGCCGATGGACGTGGTCTTGCCGGCGCCGTTCACGCCGGCGATCATGACGACCAGGGGTTGGGTGCGTTTCAAGTCGAACGCGCGTTCCAGCGGGCGCAGGTGATCGGCCAGCAATTGGCGCAGGGCCGCCTTCACCTTGGCCGGGTCTTCGATGCGATCCTTCTTGACCCGCGCGCGCAGCGCGGTCAGCAGCTTCTCGGTGGCCTCCAGGCCCGCATCGGCCATAATAAGGGCCGATTCGAGCTCCTCGAACAGGTTCTCGTCGACCTTGACGCCGACGAAGATGCCGCCAATGCTCTGGCCCGTTCGCGACAGGCCCTGCTTCAGGCGGGACAGCCAGGAGGCCTTCTTCGGCGCTTCGGCCGGCGCCGGCTCCAGGGCGGGTGCAGGTGCGGGTGCTGGCGTCGCGACCACGGCAGGCGCCGGAACGGAGGCTGCGGTCAGGGGGGCGGGAGCCGGAACAGGGGCGGGCTCCGGTTCGCGGACCGGTTCGACATCCGGCGCTGCCGGTGCAATCGGTGCGGGTGCGGGTGCGGGTGCGGGTGCGGGTGCGGTTGCGGGTTCCGGAACCGGACTCGGGGCCGGCGCGGCGACCTGCGGTGCGACAGGCGGGGCCACGGGCGCCGGAACCGGCGCAAACGGCGCTTGCCGGAGCTCGGGCGCAGGCGCCGGGATGACCGGCGCAACGGCGGGCTCCACGGGCGCGACGGCGGCGTCAACGACCTCCGGCGGCGGCGCGGGCTGGGCCGGCGCGGCGGGCGGAGGGGATTTTTTCTTGAAGAAGCGGCTAAACATGGGTAACAAGTATATTCGTATCGTCGGGGGCCAATACAGACGCACCCCCATCGCCGTTCCCGACGTGGAGACGCTGCGCCCCACGCCCGACCGGGTTCGCGAGACACTCTTCAACTGGCTCAATCACCTGTGGGATGGCAATTTCGCCGACAAGCAGGTGCTGGATCTGTTCGCCGGCAGCGGCGCCCTGGGATTCGAGGCAGCCTCGCGCGGCGTGGCGCATGTGCAGATGGTCGAGCGGGACAGGACTGCCGCGTCCGCGCTGCGGACACTGCGCGACAAGCTCAAAGCCGACATGATACGCATCCATGTGGGCGACGCGATGCAGGTGGCCGAACGCATGGACGCATCCCGATTCGACCTGATCATGCTGGACCCGCCCTTCGGACAGGGTTGGCTGCCGCGGCTTTGGCCGATTCTGCCGGGCATTTTGACCGATCATGGGCTAGTCTACGTAGAGGCGGAAACCGCCATCGAAGCGCCCGAAGGATTCCAGATCTTGCGGCAGGACAAGGCAGGCGCGGTCCACTACCATCTGCTGGAATTTGCTGCATTGCGGAAATAGATCAATAATCCGGGCTTCGGAGGATGGTGTACACCACTAATAACGGTACGGAGCTCGCATGATCATCGCTGTATATCCCGGCACTTTCGACCCGCTGACCAGGGGCCACGAAGACCTGGTTCGCCGTGCAGCCACGCTTTTCGACAAAGTCGTGGTGGGGATCGCCCTTAGCCGCAACAAAAAGCCTTTCTTCAGCATCGACGAGCGCGTGGAAATCGCGCGCGAAGTGCTGGGTCACTATCCCAACGTGGAAGTGCAAAGCTTTGGCGGCCTGCTGAAGGACTTCGTCCGCGACCAGGGCGGCCGCGTCATCGTGCGTGGCTTGCGCGCGGTGTCCGACTTTGAATACGAATTCCAGATGGCCGGCATGAACCGCCATCTGCTGCCTGACGTCGAGACCCTGTTCATGACGCCGTCGGACCAGTACCAGTTCATCTCGGGCACCATCGTGCGCGAAATCGCCCAGCTGGGCGGCGACGTGAGCAAGTTCGTGTTCCCGTCCGTCGAACGCTGGCTCCAGGAAAAAGCCAAGGAACGCCGCGAGCAATCCTGGCCGGGCTGAAGCGCCCGTCCGCACCATCCTCGAAGGGCGCGCTCAGCGCCCTTCTTGCGCTTTCCGGGCGGCGCGCGCCCCCGGCGCTACAATGACAGCGCCCCCGGCTTTATCCGTTGCCCCATCATGGCCCTGACCATCACCGAAGAATGCATCAATTGCGACGTCTGCGAGCCCCAGTGCCCGAACGACGCGATCTCCATGGGTGAGGACTACTACGTCATCGATCCCGACCGCTGCACGGAATGCGTCGGACATCACGATGAGCCCCAATGCAAGGTGGTCTGTCCGGTGGAGTGCATCGAACTGCATCCGCAATGGAACGAAGGCCAGGAACAGCTCATGGCCAAGTACCGCCGCCTGACCGGTGCCGCATGAGCGACACGGCCCAGTCCAGCATCGAACTTCCCCCCTCCCCCCGCCAAGCCCGCCGCGACATCTCCGCGTCGGCGATCGCCGCGGGCCTGGTCGCCGTCCTGGTCAGCTTTGGCGGCACCGCCGTGCTCATGGTGCAAGCGGGCCACGCCGCCGGCCTGGACGCCGCGCGCATCGGCTCCTGGATCGGTTCGCTCAGCCTGGTGCTGGGCGTGGGCGGCGCGTTCTACAGCCTGCGCACCGGCCTGCCCATCGTCATGGCCTGGTCCACGCCGGGGGCCGCCCTGCTGGTCACGGCGCTGGCCGGCGTGCCCTTCAACGAAGCCATCGGCGCCTTTGTGCTGGCAGCCGCGCTGACCCTGGCCTGCGGCCTGTTCGGCTGGATCGATCCGATCCTGCGCCGGATTCCCGGCGAGATCGCCGCCGCCATGCTGGCTGGCGTGCTGCTCAATTTCGGCATGGGCATCTTCACCCACATCGGCAAGCAGCCCGCGCTGGTGCTGACCATGTGCGCCGCCTATCTGCTATGCCGCCGCTGGGCGCCGCGCTACGCGGTGCTGGTGGTGATGGCCGTGGCCGTCGCCATGGCGGCCGGGCTGGGCCTGATGCAGGTGGAGCAGCTGGACTGGCGCCTGACCGAATTCGTCTGGACCACGCCCGCCTTCAGCGCGCAGGCGGCGGTCAGCCTGGGCATCCCATTGTTCGTCGTGGCCATGGCGTCGCAGAACCTGCCCGGCCTCGCCATCCTGCAAGCCGCGGGCTACCGCCCCCCGGCTTCGCGCCTGGTCGCCGCCACGGGCTTCCTGGGCCTCCTGGCGGCCCCCTTCGGCGCGCACAGCGTCACCATGGGCGCGATCAGCGCAGCCATCTGCACCGGCCCCGAGGCGCATGCCGATCCGGGCAAGCGCTACATCGCCGCCGCCACCTACGGAATCGGCTACTTCGCGCTCAGCATCGTCGCGGGCGCCGTCGCGGTCTTCTTCCAGGCGCTGCCCGCCGCCTTGCTCGCCGCGCTGGCGGGCCTGGCGCTCCTGGGCACCATCATGGGCGGCATGGCGGCCGCGATGGCCAACCCGCAACGGCGCGAAGCGGCGCTCATCACGCTGCTGGCGACTGCGTCGGGATTCAGTTTCTGGGGTATCGGATCGGCCTTCTGGGGCCTGGCGGCGGGCCTGCTGGCCCACGCCGCGTTCGAATACAAGCGGAACCGCGCCGGCGCCTGACAAAGCCGGGCCGGCTCAAGCCCCCGCGCGCGCTCAGGCGGGCCAGGCGGCCACGGGCGTTTCGGGGTGCACCTTCATGATGCGGCAAGGCACCTGCACGAAATTGGAGATCCAGGCCGCGGCCAGCTCTCCTTCGTCGATCACGTCGATGACCTGTTCGCCCACTTTCATGCTGTAGCGCACGCTGTCGTCGTCTTCGATGACGTCCAGCGGAATATCCATGCGCAGCATGCCCGGCGCCTTCAGCACCAGGTAGCCCAGGCGCAGCTCGACGGATACGTCCGCAAGCCGGGGGCAGAGTTCGCGGTTGAGCCATTGCCCGGAGTCATTGGCGATCAGCCATTGCCGGTGATAGCCCGCGGCATTGGGTTGTGGCGTGAGGCCGCATTCCGCGATGGGCTGGAACTGGTCTGTGCTCATTTGCCCAGCAATCCCTTCAAGGCCTTGTCCACGGCGGCGCCGTTCTTGCCCTTGCCGGAGACGGCTTCGCGCAGCTTGTTCTCCAGGCTGCGCTTGAGGATGCCGCCGATGGCATCCTTCCAGAGCACCGTATAGGTGGGCTTCTCGAACGGGCCCTTGACGTGGACGGGGATGGTCACGTCCTTCAGGTCGATCAGTTCCTTGCCTTCGGGGTTGGCGGCCGGATTGACGACGCGCGCGCGCGCCACCAGATCCAGCTCGCTCTTGACGAAGTCAATGATGGCCGGCTCGCCCTGCGTCACGCGCAGCAGGGGCGACACGAAATTCAGGCGCTTCACGGTGGCCACGCCCTTCGCGAAGGCGAGGTCCGCGTCCATCTCGGAGAATTCCGTCTGCTTGCTGGTATCGGCGGGCACGGTCTGGTTCTGCGATTCCGGCGAGAAGGCGGCCTTCAGATCGCGCAGCGTCTGCGTCAGGTCGATGCCCTTGACCGCGCCATCGCGCAGGCGCAATTGCAGGGTACCGCCCAGGCCGCTCTTCATGGCATAGACATTGGCGCCGGCGGTCTTCAGGTCCAGCGCCAGGCTGCCCGTGCCGCTCAGCACATTCTGATGCGCCAGGTCGACCAGCAAGGGCTCGATCGCAATGCCGGCCAGCGATATCTTGGTGGCCAGCTGGTTGCCCTGCGCGGCATCCACGGACAAGGCCCCCGCCAGCTTGCCGCCGTAGAGGCCCGCCGTCAGGCTGGAGATTTCCAGCTTGCCCTTGTCCAGCTTCACCGCGGCGGCGACTTCGTCGGCCTTCAGGCCACGCACCACCAGCTTGCCTACCTTCAGCGTACCGTTGACGCTGGGACCGACCAGCGCCGACAGGTTGATCGAATCGTCGGCCGGCGCGGCCGGCGCGGGCTGCGCCGGCTTGCTCTCGTCTTTCTTGCCTTCGGCCGGCGGCTTGGCCGGCGCGGCCGCCACGGGCGGCACCAGCTTGTCCAGGTCCAGCGTATCCACGGCCAGCGCGAAATTGACCAGCGGCGAACCGGAGAGCTTGGTGATGTCGGCGCTCAGGTCGAACTTGCCGCCTTCCAGCACGGCATTGATCTTGCTGGTGGCCTGATCCTTCAGCAGATCCACCGACAGACTGCCGATGACGGGAATCTGCAGGCTGCCCTTGGGCAGGCCCGGATCGGTGATGTTCACGTCGCCGCGCAAGGCCGACAGGCCGCCGCTGCGCTGCAGGAGGTTCAAGCTCAGGGGCGAGGCGAAGTTCAGCTTCACCACGCGTTCGCCGTTCTTGGACGTGCTGTCCAGCTTGGCTTCCTTGATGTCGAGTTCACCGGCATTGCCGCTGATGCCGTTCAGGCCGAAGCTGGCATCCAGGCCGCTGATGCGCACGCGGCCGGTGAGCGCTTCACCGGTGGCCGAGGCGGGAGAGATATTGAGCGCCGGGGCATCCACGGCAAATTCGAACGGACCGTCGGCCACGCCGCCCTTGGCGCGCACGGCAAGCTTCTCGATCTGCAACTGGCTCTTGTGCGGATCGATCGCCAGCTTGGGGATCGCCACGCTGGCGTCCACATTGGTGGCGCGGGCGGCGGGATCGGTGATGTCTCCCTGGAACACCACTTCCAGGCCGGCCACGTCCAGCGACGACTTCCGGCCGTTGAAGGCCAGGTTGCCGCGCACCGCCAGGCTCTTGGCCTCGGCGCCGGGCAGCTTGCCGTCCATGCGCAGATCCAGCTTCTGCGCGGCGTAGCGCTTGGCGGAAGGGTCCAGCGTCAGCAGGGCCTGGCCGGTCAGGTTGGCGTCGACGCGCGGATCGCCGCCTTCGACACGGGCGGTGAGCCGCACGTCGAACGGCTGGTTGAACGTGACGCGGCCGGTGTTGGCGTTGATCCGGGTAACGGCCACCGCCATGCCCGTGATGGCATCCTGCAACTGCACTTCGCCGTCCTTCAGGTCCAGGCCGGCGATGTCGATCTGCATGTTGTTGCGCGACGACGGCATGGTGCCGCTGGTGATGGCCTGTGCCGCGGTTTGCGCCGCGCCCACCAGAGCCTCGGCGGGATTGGACGGCGCCTCGGTGACCGGCTGCGTGCCGCCCACGAGGTTGCTGAAATTGAACTGGCCCTGCTTGTCCCGCACCACGCGGGCCTTCAGGCCGCTGATGGCGACGTGGTCCACCACGAAGCTGTTGGACAGCAGCGGCCAAACGGCCACCGCCAGACGGGTGCTTTCGATGGATGCGAAGGTGTCCGTGCTATTGGGCTCGGACAGCGACACCCCCTGCACCGACAGGCCGATCCGCGGGAAGAGCGAAAGCTCGATCTCGCCGTCGATCGTAAGCGTGCGGTGATAGCGTTCCTGGACAAGCTCTTCCAGCTTGTACTTGTACGCGTTGGGGTCGAATGTCAGCAAGAAGATGGCCAGGCCAACGACGGCCACGACAACCAACACAACCAGGCCTATCAAAATGCGCTTGAACCACGTTTTCATTGCTGCCCCGTCGGTACCTCGACTGGAAATCATTGATGCCGTCCGCCGCGCCTGGCGCGGGGATGGTGCGTTGCCGGCGGAAAACCGCCATGCCTATTGAAGCTGTCTGCCTTTCAGGGCGAGTCCTCGCACCTGCCGCGCCCGCGGCAATGGCTACAAGGGGAGGATTTACCGAGGAAGGCCTGCTGAAGACGCTGGTATGCCAGCGTGCAGATACCCCTATCGTAACAAATCGGGCCGCACAGCGGAAACGCCGCGCCAGCGGGAATGCCGAAGCTGACGGCTTTCTGTCTGCGGGATTGTAGGACTAGAATGATTGATCCATCAATCATTGATATATCCAACAATGCCCGCCCCCACTCCCGCCACGCCGCACTCGCCCGGCCAGGTGCTTCCTTTCCGGCAGACCCTGCTTGCCATGCTGGGCATGTGCTTCGTCATGATGATGGTCGCCATCGACCAGACGGTGGTGGGCACGGCGCTTCCGACCATTGTGGCGGAACTCAGGGGCTTCGAACTGTATGCATGGGTAGCGACGTCTTACTTGCTGACCTCCGTCATCACGGTGCCGATCTTCGGCCGGCTGGGCGATTACTACGGGCGCAAACCGTTCGTGGTGGCGGCCATCGTGCTGTTCACCCTGGCCTCGGCGCTGTGCGGCGCGGCCGACACCATGCTCGAACTGGTGTTGGCGCGGGCGCTGCAGGGCATCGGCGGCGGGATGCTGGTGGGCACCGCCTTCGCGTCCATCCCCGACCTGTTCCCCGACCCCCATGTGCGGCTGCGCTGGCAGGTCATGCTCAGTTCCGCCTTCGGCATCGCCAACGCAGTGGGCCCGACGCTGGGCGGCGCGCTGACCGAACACTACGGCTGGCGCACGGTGTTCTACGTCAACCTGCCGATCGGCATCCTGGGCCTCTGGTTCGTGGCGCGCTACCTGCCGCATCTGCGCAACCACACCCCGGGCAAGGTGCGGCTGGACTGGCAGGGCGCGCTGCTCATCGCCCTGGGGCTGGGCGGTCTGCAGCTGCTGGTGGAACTGCTGCCCAAGGAAGGCTTCACCCCGCCCATCGTCCTCCTGGGCGCGGGCAGCATCGCCGCCTTCGCCGCGCTGATCTGGTGGGAAAAGCGCTGCCCGCATCCGCTGCTGCCGCTGGACATGTTCCGCAATCGGGGCCTGGCCACGCTTTTCACGCTGGCCCTGCTGGTGGGCGTGACGATGTATTCGCTGCTGTTCTACGCGCCGCTGCTGCTGCAAGGCGGTTTCGGCCTGTCGCCCCAGGACGCGGGCCTGCTGATCACTCCCATGGTCGTATTCATCACGGTGGGCAGCATCGTCAACGGGCGCATCATCACCCGCATCCGCAATCCCAACCGCATGCTCTACGCGGGCTTCATCCTGATGGCGCTCTCGTGCCTGGGAATTGTTACCACCCATAGCTATACGTCACATGCGCTGATCGCCGCATACATGCTGATGGCCGGCCTGGGCATGGGATTCATCATGCCCAACCTGACGGTCTTCGCGCAGCAGACCGCAGGACGGAGCCACCTGGGCATCGCCACCGCGCTGCTGCAGTCCTTGCGCATGATCGGCGGCATGCTGGGCACGGCCGTCGTCGGCACCATGGTCAGCCACAGCTACTTCAGCGGCATGGAATCCACGCTGCGGGGCGCGTCCGCGCAATGGCTGCCGGAGCTGAACGACCCGCAAATGCTGGTCAATCCGGTGGCGCAGACCGAGTTCCTGGCACAATTGGCGCATCAGGGCCAGGATGGAACATCGCTGATCGAGATCGCGCGGGTCGCGCTCGTGGGCGCCATCCATGAAGGGCAGCTCATCGCCCTGGCCGTCGCCATCTTCGCAATCTGGTGCGTGCGGCGCGTGCCCCTGGTGCAATTGGTCCGGCCTTCCAAGCCGGAACCCGCTGGCGTCGGAGAGTAGCTTTTGCCTAAACAACAACAAGGCCTGCAAGTCATCCAGCACATGGGCCAGACCTACCGGGTCATGCAAAGCGCCTTCAGCAGCAAGGTCGGCCACGCATTGCCGCGCTGGCGCATCCTGCTTGCGCTGCATGAATGCGGCCAGTGCTCGCAGAAGCACCTGGCCGAACGCTGCCGGCTGGATCCCGCATCGCTCACGCGCCAGTTGCAGGCCATGCAGAAGCTGGGCTGGATCGCGCGCGCCGTGGACACCCAGGACAACCGCCTGACCAACGCCAGCCTGACGCCGGCCGGACAGGCCGTGGTCAACCAGGCCCTGCCCAAGCGCGCGGCTTTCTTCGAAGAATCGCTCAAGGGCCTGTCGGCCGCCGACATCGACACCCTGAACCGCGTGCTGAGCGTGCTGGAAGAGAATTTCCTGCACGCGGCGGGCGACAGGCAAAAAGCCGCCTGACCCCTGCCTGCCGCACCCTCAATCCGTCGGGTTGCGGCGCTGGAACTGCGCGATGGCCTGCAACAGAAAAGGCGCGAATTTCGCCGCATAGGCCTCGCCGCTCCACGCATTGGACGCGCCCGCCACATGCAGCGCCCCATAAGCCTGGCCCTGCGCATCCGTCACCGCCGCGCCGAGGCTGACCTCGCCCAGGATGAACTCGTCCACGACCAGCGCGTAGCCCTGGTCGCGCGCCTTCTTTACCTCGGCCTTGACCGCCTTGGCGGTCGTCAAGGTCTTGGGCGTATAGGCTGACAGTTCCATCCCGGCCAGTTGCGACGACAGTTCCGCCTCGCTCAGCCGCGACAGCACCGCGCGTCCGCCGGCGGTGCAATACAACGGCACCCGCCGGCCGACCAGCGACGCGTGGTAGTGCTCGGTCTGGGTCTGGTGCCGCATGACATGGACCAGCTCATTGCCGTCCCGCAGCGACAGACTGATCTTCTCGCCCGTGGCTTGCGACAGATCCAGCATGATCGGGTTCAACGCTTCCACCAGCGCGTGCGTGCGCAGGAAATGGAAGGTCAGGTTGAGCATGCCGGTGCCCAGCCGGTAGCGCCGCGTCTGCGGGTTCTGTTCCAGGTATCCCTCGGCGCACAGCGTGTAGGCATAGCGCTGGGCGGCGCTCTTGTCCAGTCCGCTGTGCTCCATGATCTCCGTCAGGCTGAGGTCGCCCGCGGCGACCTTGAAACAGTCCAGCACCCGGAATGCCTTGCCCACGGACCCTACATACAGCGCATTTGTCGTCATCGTTTTACCTAATGGTCGGGCCGCGCCCTGGTAGCGCATAATAATACTAAGTATTAAATAACAATACCTGAGGAACAGACAATGACTCTCGACACCGGACTCACGGCGGCGCAATGGCTGGAAAGCCAGCAACCGGACATGCTTGCCCTGCTGGCCGATATCGTCAATATCGATTCCAACAGCTATGACAAGCCTGGCGTGGCGCGCGTCTTCCGGCGTCTGGAATCGTTCTTCTCTTCCCACGGGCTGACTGTCACCTCCCACTACGCGGGCGACATCGAGGCCGCGATCTCCGTCACCGCGAATCGCGGCAGCACCGTGGGCAAGCCGGTATTGCTGATGGGGCATTGTGACACCGTATTCCCGGCCGGCGAAGCCGCCAGGCGGCCGTTCCGCATCGAGGCCGGCCGGGCCTATGGCCCCGGCGTGGCCGACATGAAATCGGGCATCGTCATGAACGCCTTCCTGCTGGCCGCCATCGCCCGCAGCGGCGAAGCCGCCCCGGAAGTCACCGGTCTGTTCACCTGCGATGAAGAGATCGGCTCCCCGCTAAGCAAGGACGCGATCACCGCGTTCGGCAAGGAGGCGGGCTTCGTCTTCAACGCCGAACCCGGCCGCCCGTCCGGCAACGTCGTGACCGGCCGCAAGGGCGGCGTGTTCTTCAACATGGAAATCGAAGGCAAGGCCGCGCACTCCGGCGCGAACTTCGCCGAAGGCATCAGCGCCATCTCCGAACTGGCGCACAAGGTCGTCGCGCTGGACGCGCTGACCGACATCGAAGCCGGCGTCACCGTCAACGTCGGCCTGGTGAACGGCGGGCTGTCCGTCAACACCTCGGCCCCGTCGGCCAGCGCGGCGATCGACCTGCGCATTTTCAACCTGGAGCAGCGCGAGTCCCTGGTCGGCAGCATCCGCTGCATCTGCAACAAATCCTTCATCACAGGCACCTTGTCCAAACTGGACATCACCGGCGAATTCAAACCCTTCGTACCCACCGCCCAATCGCACAAGCTGTTCGAACTCTACCAAGCCGAACTGGGCGCGATCGGACACAAGGCGGAAGCGGAATTCAGCGGCGGCTGCGCCGACTCGGGCGTGACGTCCAGCCTGGGCGCCATCACGCTGTGCGGCACCGGCCCCGTCGGCGGGAAGTTCCACACGCTGGATGAATATTGCGAGGTCGGCACCATCGTCCCCCGCGGACTGGCGGTGCTGAACACGATACTGCGGCTTTCCCACACCCAGTGGTAGCCGGCGTCCCGCACGCCGTCCGCCCGCCCTGCATTCCCACCAGGTGATTTTCATGACATCACACGCATTGCAGACACGCCGTTCCCTGCTCAAAGCCAGCGCCGCGCTGGCGCTCACGCCCGCCGCCCTCTGGATGAAGGCCGCGCACGCTCAGGCCTATCCCTCGGGACCGGTCAGCATGATGGTTCCCTACCCCGCCGGCGGCCCCAGCGACCTCAGCGCGCGCATCCTCAGCGGCCCCATCGGCGACAGCCTCGGCGCGAAGGTCGTGGTTGAAAACCTGGGCGGCGCCACGGGCACGATCGCGGCCTCTAAGGTGCTCAATGCCAAGGCGGACGGCGGCGTGTTCTTCCAGGGCACGCAGAACGAATTGATCCTGCCGCCGCTGACCAACCGCGCCGTGCGCTATCAGCCGGACGCCTTCGAAAGCGTTCAGCCCATTACCGTCACGCACCTGGTGCTGCTGGTGCGCTCCGGCCTGCCGGTCAACACGACGGACGACTTCCTGAAACTGGCCGGCCAGCGCGACGCGTCGGCGTCCCTGACCTACGGAACGGTGGGCGTCGGATCGCTCTATCACCTGATCACGGAATACCTGGGCAAGGTCGCGCAGGTGCCGTTCACGCATGTGCCTTATAGCGGCACCGCGCCGGTCATCCAGGACCTGGCCGGCGGCCAGATCGATTTCAGCATCATGCCCTTCCAGGCATCCATGCTGGAGATGATCAAGAGCGGACGATTCAAGGCGATCGCCGTGCTGTCGAAGAACAAGCCCGCCGTGCTGGCGCACTTACCCAGCATCTCGGACACGCCCGCGCTGGCCGATTTCGAGTACGCCAGCTATGCCGGCTACTACGTGAAAAAAGGCACGCCCGCCGCAGTCAAGGAAGCGCTGAACAAGGCGATCGGCCACGCCCTGGAAGACAAGGCCGTCATCGCCAAACTGGAGGCGGACGGCCGCAACGTCTCGGCGCGCATGAGCCTGGAGGATGCGGCCGCGGCCTATGCCCGCGAGATCGCGAAGTACAAGGAGATGATCCGCGTGACGGGCTACGTCCAGGCCGGCTGAACCGCAAGGCATTGAATGCCGGGCCTGGGATCGGACGGATCACATCGCATCGTCTTCGTCCTTCAGTATTTGCCAGGCCTTCTTCAAGGCCAACTCGTAGCGCTGCCGTTCGCGTGCGATGGCGGCGTCATCCCACTCGTAGAACCCCTTCTTGCCGAGTGACTTGACGCCGATGTCACCCTGCTCGACCAGTTTTCGCATCAAGGCGCTGGGCCTGGCATCGTTGCGCAAGTGCGGGTACATCGTGGTGGCCGCAGCGCAGTGGATGTCGATGCCGGCCAGATCCTTTTGCAGGAGAGGGCCTGCCGCGATCAAGCGAAAACCGAAACCATAGCGCACCGCGACGTCGACATCTTCCGCGCTGGCAAAGCCTTCCTCGACCAGCGCAATGGCCTCGCGCATCATGGCGTGCTGGATCCGGTTGGCCAGGAACCCAGGCACATCCCGCTTGACCTGCACGGGCTTCTTTCGGACTTGCTTCATGATGTCGGTGACCCGGGCCACGACGGCCTCGCTGGAATACTCGCTGCGCACGACTTCGACGGCCGGCACCAGATGGGCAGGCATGAAGAAATGCAATCCGATCATGCGATCCCGGGTCCTCAGGCCCTCGCCTATGGCGCTGATCGGCAGGCTGGATGAGTTGCTGGTCAGCGGCACATGCGCGGGCGAAAGTCCCTCCAGCTCGGCAAAAATCGCTTGCTTGAGCGCCAGCGTCTCCGGGGCGCATTCGATGACGAGAGCGACGCCCTGCCATTGGATGTCGCGCAACGCAGCGAGGGGGGCCCGCGGCGCGGTAGCGGGGCTTGCTCCGATGGCGCGAGCCGCCGCCTGGATGCGCGCAGGCAGCAAGTCCCGGCTTGCAGCCGCCGGCTCCACGATTTGAATGGGCCAGCCTGCGGCGTGAAAAATGGCGGCAACGTCGCAGCCCATCGTTCCACCGCCGACGATCACGACGTTTCGTTCCTGTTGCATGGTCTGTTTCCTGAAGGTTGGGATCATCCAGTGCGGAACTCAACGTGCCTGCGCGCCGCCGTACATAGGCTTGCCGGGCACATCGAGGCGGGCGGTCAGAATCGTGCCGCTCTCGGATTCCGTGATGTACAGCGTCTGCAAATCCGGTCCGCCAAAAGCCACGTTGGTGGTGTGCAATCCCACGGTCGAACGTATGCGCCAGGCCGGTTCACCGACAGGACTCATGACCCAGACAGCCCCCAGACCCACATGGGCAATGACCAGCCTGCCCTGCGCGTCGAGCGCCAGTCCGTCGGGACCGCCGCCGCCCGAAAGCTGAACGTACGTGCCCACCTTGCCGACGGTGCCGTTGCGCAGCAGAGGCACCTTCCAGACCGCATTCGCGCGGGTGACGGCGACATAGAGCGCAGTTTCGTTGCGGTCCATGACCAGGCCGTTCGGACTGGGCAGGTTATCCAGCAGGCAGTTGATCTGGCCGTCGGGGCGAACCCGGAACAGGCGACCGCTGGGATCCTGCCAGCCCGTCAGCCCCTGGTCGGTGAAGTACATGTCGCCGTTGGCCGCGAAGAACAGATCGTTGACGCCCTTGAAGCGCTCGAGGTTGAAGCGCACGACAAAGGGCGTCACCCGGCCAGTGCGGATATCGAACTCCATGATGCCATTCTTGTAGTCGGCAACGAATATCCGGCCATCCTGGTGAAACTTGAGTCCATTCGGCCAGCCGTCGTATTCCGCCAGCACCTCGAATTGGCCGCTCCCGGAGACCCGGAGAATGCGTCCGTTCAGCACATCCACGCAGTACAGCAAGCCATCGGGGCCAAAGGATGGCCCTTCCAGCAGCGACTTTGCGGGGCCGCCATGAGGTTGCCCCCTGACCCATTCGTTGTCGCCGCGGGCCGATTGCAGTTCGTCGGGCAGGCGGGCGAAGACCGTGGTCTCCAGGACGGGTGGCGGCGCGAAGAACATGTGCAAATCTCCATTTTCGGCTCTGCCGTCCGATCCGTAGGCGGCAGCTCGTTAACCTGAAAATCCGGATTCGCAAATTCTAGGGATGGCTCTCTGATTATGGAAATTGAATTTATTGAACACAGTATCCCGGATTTCAAATTGATGGAAAAATGGGCCGGTTCGTATCCAGGCGCTCACGCAGACGCAGTCCGAAGATGCGAATTCCGAGAGTGCCGCCAGCGCGTCAAAGGAGCGTTCCATGCTTGGAGAGTTGCGGCAGTTGAAGGCCTTTCTTGCCATCGCGAGGCTGGGGAATTTCACGCGGGCCGCTCATGAATTGCACATTTCGCAGTCAGCGCTGAGTGTGCAGATCCGGCAATTGGAGAACGGGCTCGGGGTCACGCTGTTTGACCGCAACCGGCGGCGCGTCACCATGACGCAATCGGGTATCGAGCTGCTGCCGCGCTTCGAGGCGCTCGTGCAGGACATGGACGCCTTGATCACGGATGCGCGTGACTCAGGGGGGCCGACACGCGGCGTGGTGACGGTGGCCGCCCTGCCTTCCGTTGCCGCGAGCGTGCTCCCCGCGGCAATGCGGGAATTGGCGACCAGCCATCCCGGCATTTCGTTGCGGGTGCGGGATAGTGCCGCGGTGCGTGTGATCGAGCTGTGCAAGAGCGGCGCGGTGGATTTCGGAATAGGATGCATCGAAAAAAATGACCGCGACCTGGTCATAGAACCGCTGCACACCGACCAATTCTGCGCCGTGGTCGCCGCGACACATGCATTGGCGAACCGCAAGGTTCTGTCTCTGGGCGAGCTTGCTCGCCAACGCTTGTTGCTCCCCGTGCGCGACAGCAGCATCCGGGTTCAGATTGAGAAGACGGCCGCGCAGGCGAACATCGACATCACCGCCGCCTACGAGGCGGCGTTCAATTCCACGCTGATCGCCATGGCCCGCGAAGGGCTGGGCGTCGCGGTGCTGTCGGAGCTGGTTGTTCGTCACGATGATTCGAGATCACTGGTCTCCATACCCATACGCCGCCCCGTCGTTCAACGCGACATAGTCGTGATCGCCAGCCACGGAAGGCCTATGTCGCGTGCCGCGCGTATCGTGGCCGACGCGTTGCGCAAGGTGGTGTGAGCGCACAGCCCCGAGGGAAAGTCCTAGTAAAAAACGCGGCGCCAACGCACTATCGTTGGAAACCGGTTTCTCGAATTCCGATCGTGTAGCCACACCAGCTGGCGCAAAAAAGCACGTGATCGACATAGATAAATGTCGTATCCATCGGATGATTATTCGCATTCACAGGTTTCACCTATCAGCCTTAGTTCTCCATTTCATGGATCGTCTAGGAGCAAATGAATGTTCGAAGTAAGCGGTTACTCAATTTCGCTCGAATTTCCCCCCTTGGAACATCGAATGCCCGAACAGCAGGATTCGGCATCCGAGATCGAAGGATGGTCCTGATGAAAACCTCTCTCGCACAGAGATCGGGGATGGCAGAGCACGAGCGCTTCATCCCGATGAAAACTTCCCTCGCACAAAGATTCCGGATAGGAGAGCGCGAGCGCTTCATTCTGCTGCTCGTGTCGCCCGCGGTGCTGGTGCTGCTGTTGTTCCAGATCGTGCCGATCGCCATAGGCGCGAATGCCAGTTTTCGTGACTGGATGCTGAACAATCCGAAGAAAACCTGGGTGGGCCTGTCGCACTACATCAGTGTCCTGACCGATCCGGCTTTCATCAAGATTGTGTTGCCCAATACCTTCATGTTCATGTTCTCCAGCGTCGCGATATCGCTGGCTTTGGGGCTGGGCCTGGCGGTGGCGCTGAATCGGCCGTTTCGTGGGCAAAGCCTGGTGCAAACCATGCTGCTGCTGCCGTTGATGATTGCCCCGGTCATTGCCGCCATCATGGTGCGCTGGATGTTCAACGACCAGTTCGGAATCGTGAACGTGGTGTTCGAGGCCATCGGCCTGGAACCCAGAGCCTGGCTCGCGGAGCGCTGGACGGCCTTCGGGATCATTCTTTTGACCGACGTCTGGCTGTGGACGCCATGGTTCACGCTACTGCTTCTGGCCGGCTTGCAGAGTCTTCCGAAAGAGCCGTTTGAAGCGGCGGCCATTGACGGCACGACGCGCTGGCGCGTGTTCCGCTACCTGACGGTTCCCATGTTGCATCCGGTGATTCTTGTGTGCGTGGTCATCCGGGCCATCGACGCGTTCCGGGTGTTCGACATTGTGTGGACCCTGACCGGCGGCGGCCCGGCGCGGCAGACCGAGATGTTCAGCCAATATGCCTACCAAAGCGCCTTCGTGTATCTGAACTTCGGACGAGGATCCGCCGCCGCCATCATCGGCGGGGCAATCATTCTGGCCGTGGGCCTGATCTTGTACAAGTTTCTTGACCGAGTGTCGAAGGTGTCAGCATGAATGCGATCTGGCAATCCCTATCCAATCTAGGACCGACTTCGCGCAAAGTGTGTTTCGGCCTGGGCATCGCCGTCGTGTGCTTCCTGTTCGCGTTTCCGGTGCTTTGGCTGGTGCTGACGTCCCTGCGCCCGCAGTCCGGAGTGTTCTACGTGCACCAGGGAACGGAGTTCACGCTAGACAGCTACTTCCAGGTACTGAGCGATCCACGCATTGTGGCGGCATTCGTCAATACCGCTGTCATCGCCACCCTGGCCACGGTGTTCTCCATCCTGATCACCGTGACCAGCGGGTACATGCTGTCGCGCTTCAGCGGGCTCATCTCTCGCGGTTGGTTCGGCACCATCTATGTGTTCCGTTGCATTCCCTATATCTCCTGGGTCCTGCCGCTGTACTTCGTCACGCAGAGTATTGGCGCCTATGACACCTACCTGGGCTTGCTGCTGCCTCACATCGCCGTGCATATCTGCTTTTTTTCGTGGCTGATGAAAGGCTTTTTCGACGGCATTGATCCTTCCATGGAGTACGCCGCGCTGATCGACGGATGCTCGCGTTGGGGCGCTTTCTACCGGGTGGCCTTGCCCTCGGCCATTCCGGCAATTTCAGCGTTGGCGGTGCTGTGCTGGCTGTTTACATGGAACGAGTTCTTGTTCGCGCTCATCCTGACAGGACAGAACACGCCGGTGTTGACGGTGGTCATTGCGCAGTTCGTGCACGAGATGGGCACCGAGTGGCACCTGATGAGCGCCACAGCGGTATTGGGACTAGTCCCGGCGTTCTTCCTGACGCTGTTCGGCCAGAAGTACGTGATCCGAGGCTTGAAGATCTGACGACAGCTTTTTCGCACGGCGCAGCAGACGGCAAGAGCGGGCAGCAACGGCAGTTAGAACAACGAATCACTCCAAAACGAGAGGACGAGACAATGGATTCAATCAAGAAAGTCGCTGCGCTCGGCGCGGCGGCATTGGCGCTATCGGCCGGCGGGGCTCAGGCCCAGGAAAAAGAGCTCCGCATCGGCTTCCAACCTAACCCTATCCAGACAGCAGCGGTTGAACTGCTGGAAAAATGGGGCAAGGCCAACGGCGTGAAAATCATCAAGGTCCCCAATTCCTATGGGGTCTACCTGGAGAAGATGACTTCCGCGCTGACGTCTGGCTCGGACCAGTTCGACGTGATCTGGCACAACGACGATTGGGGGCAATTGTGGGCCCATATGCTCGAGCCTGTGGATGACGTCAAAGGCATTGAGAACGTGGACCCCTTTGCCTCGGCTGGCATCATCTTCGACAACGCCGACGGACGGACCACGTTCGTGCCGATGGCGCATACGTACGGCGTGTTCTTCTACCGTACCGATCTGGTCAAGCCTGACGAAGTTCCCAAGACCTGGGACGAACTCGTCACAACGAGCAAGCGCCTGCAGGCGGAGAACAAGGTCAAGTACGGCTTTGTCGGCAGCATGTCGATGAATAATTCCTGGAACACCTGGTTCTGGTCGATGTGGGCCAATAACTGCGACGTGCTCACCCCCACCTACGAACGATCCAATGCCGCACTGAAGCAAGCCGGCTGGAAGTCCGCCATGACCGATCAGTGCATGCGCGAGGTGGCCGAGTTCTGGTGGGACGCGATCAACACGCACAAGATCAGTCCCAAAGGCATGCCGGCCTATGACCGCAACGAGGCCAATGCCATCTTCACGTCGGGCAATTCGGCTTTCACCGTATCAGACTCGTCAAACTGGGGCAGCTTTGACGACCCGGCAAAATCGAAAATTGCCGGCAAGGTCGGGATCGGATTCCTGCCGATGGGACCGAGCCGCAAGGAACACATCTCCTGGAACGATGCCTGGGGCTGGGCCGTGCCGAAATCCGCCTCGCCGGAGCGCAAGGCCCTGGCCAAGCAGATGCTGTCCGGCATGCTGCAGGACGAGGCAGGACAGATCGAGCTCTTCGCCAAGACCGGCGCACCTCCCCCCAACAAGAAACTGTGGGACAAGATCGCGACGGTCAATCCAAAAATGGTCGAACTCAAGATACACAGCCTGGACGTTCCCACCCAGATTCACGGGGGCTACTACTTCGAGGCCTGGCCGGCCGTGCACAAGGCATTCTCGGATGCGGCGATCAAGGCCGTCGTGGGCAAGCGCGAAGACATCCCCAAGGCGCTGGCAGACGGCGCTCCGCTGGTGACGCAAGCAGCTCAATAACCTCACCACGAAGCCTTTCGCCCGGCGCGGTCGTCACTCGCCTTGCAGCGGCGGCCGCGCACCGGAGACGGTCCATGAGTCTGGACCCACGCGTTCTACATCGGGAATATGCAGATGGCTGAAATCGTACTTACCCAGTTGAACAAGCACTATGGCACGGCCCATCACGCGGTCAAGGATGTCAATCTGACCATCGCGGACAAGGAGTTCGTGGTGTTGGTCGGCCCCTCTGGATGCGGAAAATCCACGACCTTGCGCATGATCGCCGGTCTGGAGGACATCAGCACCGGAGAAATTCGTATTGGTTCGCAGGTCGTAAACCGTTTGCCGCCGAAGGACCGGGATGTCGCGATGGTGTTCCAGAACTACGCGCTTTATCAACACATGACGGTCTACGACAACTTGGCGTTCGGCCTGCGCAACAAGAAGATCGACGAGGCGAAAATCAAGTCCGAGATCGACCGCGCGGCAGAAATACTGGGACTCAACGAACTGATGCGGCGCAAGCCAAAACAGTTGTCGGGCGGCCAGCAGCAGCGGGTCGCCTTGGGCCGGTGCATCGTCAGAAAGCCCAAGGTCTTTCTTTTCGATGAGCCGCTGTCCAACCTGGACGCCAAGCTGCGCACGCTGATGCGGCTGGAGATCAAGCGCTTGCGCACGCGCATACCGACCACGTCCGTATTCGTGACGCACGATCAGGTTGAAGCCATGACCCTGGGCGATCGCGTCGTGGTGATGAAGGACGGCAATATCCAGCAGGTGGGCACACCGCTGGAGGTCTACAGCCGACCGGCCAATAAGTTCGTCGCCAGCTTTATCGGCGCGCCCTCGATGAACTTTATCCGGGTGACGCTGCGCTCCGGAGAAGGCGGCGCGTTATTCGCGTCGGCCCCAGGGCTGGATGTACGGATTCCCGCGGCGCGCGCTGTGGCGCTGGCGGCGTGGCAAGGCAAGGAACTCACGCTGGGCATACGGCCAGAGCACCTGTCGGTGGCTGGCGCCGAAGGTGGGGCGGCGGCCACCAGTGGCGACTTGCAGATTATTGGCAATGCGACGGTCGATGTCGTGGAGCAGTTGGGCGTGGAGATTGTCCTGGAAGCCAGGCTTGCCAGCTTTCCATTGACCCTGTCCCGGATTGATGCAAATTCGGCCGTCGCGTCGGGCGACAACATCCGCGTGGCCACGTCTGCCGATCACCTGCACTTCTTTGATACCGACACCGAACTTTCCATCAGATAACAGGACCAGCATGCAGAACGACAACCCCCTGGAAGGCGCGTTGCGGCGCATCCTGATTACCGGCGCGGCCGGAACCATCGGTCGGGTGCTGCGGCAGCATCTCCGCGGCCAATACGATCTCTTGCGCCTGGCCGACATCGCGCCGCAAGAGCCGGCAGGGCCGGGCGAAGAAGTGTGCCACCTGGATATCCGTGATCCCGAGTCGGTGCGACGAAGCATGGAAGGGATTGATTGCGTCCTGCATTTCGCGGGCGTGCCCGAGGAAGCGCCATGGCCGCAGGTTCTGGCCCTGAACATTGATGGCGTATACAACATCTTCGAGGCGGCCAGAAGCCAGGGAGTCAGACGCGTGATCTTCGCCAGCTCCAACCACGCGGTGGGCTTCCATCGGCGCGAGCGGTTCCTGGACAATACCGTGCAACCCAGACCCGACACGCGCTATGGGGCCTCCAAGGTGTTCGGCGAGGCGCTGGGCCGTCTTTACGCAGACAAACATGGAATATCCGTGGCATGCCTGCGGATCGGCACATTTCGCACCCCTGACCGCCCCAGCGAACCGCGCCAATTGCTGAGCTGGATCAGCCACGGCGACATGGTGCGACTGGCGCGCCGGTGCATAGACTATCCCGACTACCATTTTGTCGTGGCGTATGGCGTGTCGAAGAACCTGCGCAGCCGGTGGGATAATTCGAATGTCAAATTCCTCGGATACGAGCCGCAGGACGATTCCGAAGCGTTCGCCGCCGAAATTTTCAGCAAGTCCGGCGCCGAAGACCCGATCGCGGCTCAATTTCATGGCGGCTTTTTCTGCCCGATGGAATTTTCCGGCGACACCAACGCCATTGATTGAGGTTCGCCTCTTCCACAACGCATTGCCAATAGAAGGAAACAGCTATGACTCGCGGCGCTGGAGACACTTTCAAGAGCCGCGCGTCTCGCCCGAAATCCAACGCGGTGACGGCGAGAGACGTTGCGCGAGAGGCTGGCGTGTCGGTCGCCACGGTCTCGCGTGTCTTGAACGGAAACAGCAAAGTAGCCGATGCATTGCGCAAGGAAGTCTCCGAGGTCGCGCAGCGCCTGGGGTACACGCCCAATGCGGGTGCGCGTGCCCTGGCTTCGCAGCGCTCGCATAGCATTGGCGCCATCATTCCCACCATCGAGAACGTCAACTTCTCCGCGGGCCTGGGAGCGCTGCAGCGTCGAGTGAACCAGGCCGGCTACACGCTATTGCTGGCCAGTTCCAATTACGATCGCGAGGAAGAACTGCGGCAGGTGCGCGCCTTGTCGGCATACGGCCTCGCAGGCCTCATGCTGGTCGGGGCGCAGCATCTGCCCCAGGTGTATGAGTTGCTCGACGCCAAGCGAATTCCCTACGTCAACGGCTGGGTGCTGGACGAAGCGCATCCTTGCGTCGGATTCGACAACATTGCCGTCGGCCGCACGCTGGCCAATTACTTGCTGGATCTGGGCCACAAGGACTTTGGCATCATCGCGCAACCATCCGGGATCAGCGATCGCTCGGCCGGCCGTATCGCGGGCGTCCGGGAAGCGTTGCACAGCCGGGGCCTGGCCCTGCCGCAGGAACGCCTGATCGAGCGCACCTTGAATCTGATCGACGGACAACTGGCGCTGCGCACGCTGATGAGTTCGCGGAATCCGCCCACCGCCATCATCTGCGGCAGCGACACCATCGCGTTTGGCGCGCTGGTCGAGGCCAGGAAGATCGGCATCCGCGTACCCGAGGATCTGTCGATAACAGGCATCAACGACAACGAGTTCGCCGCGCATTTGACCCCCCCGCTCACCACGATCCACTTGCCGTCGGACGAAATCGGAGAGCGCAGCGCCGACTATCTGCTGAGCAAGATCGGCGGCCACCCTGTTGCGGCCAGTACGTCCGTGCAATTCAGCCTCATCGTTCGCGGCAGCACCGCGCCACCGCCTGGAAAACGAAAGCGGGGCGGTTGATCGAAACGATTACCCAGGCGCTGGCCTGGAAATGCCGGGGAACAGCAGAAATGAAAAAGCCGCGTATTCACGCGGCTTTTCAGGTACTTCCGTCGTTTCATCGAGGTTCGGAAACCGTCGTGAAATCGGTCTCCCGGATCAGACGTTGAACAGGAAGTTCATCACATCGCCATCCTGCACGATGTATTCCTTGCCTTCGGCGCGCATCTTGCCCGCTTCCTTGGCGCCCTGCTCGCCCTTGTACGTAATGAAGTCTTCGTAGGCGATGGTCTGCGCGCGGATGAAGCCGCGTTCGAAGTCGGTGTGGATGACGCCCGCGGCCTGCGGCGCGGTGGCGCCGATCGGCACGGTCCAGGCGCGCACTTCCTTGACGCCCGCGGTGAAGTACGTTTGCAGGCCCAGCAGCTTGAAGGCGGCGCGGATCAGGCGGTTCAGGCCCGGCTCTTCCATGCCCATGTCCGACAGGAAGGCCTGGCGATCGGCGTCGTCCAGGTCGACGATTTCGGATTCGATGGCGGCGCAGATGGCCACGACCGGCGCATTGCGGGACGCGGCAAACGCGGTCAGGCGGTCCAGCAGCGGGTTGTTGGTGAAGCCGTCGTCGGCCACGTTGCCCACGTACATCGCGCGCTTGGCGGTGATGAAGCAGAGCTGGGCGATGTCGGCCGATTCCTCGGTGCTCAGGTCCATCGAGCGGATGGGCTTGGCTTCGTTCAGCTGGGCAATGCACTTTTCCAGCACGGCCACGATGCGCTGCGCTTCCTTGTCGCCGGAGCGCGCGGTCTTCTGGTGGCGTTGCAGGGCCTTTTCAGCGGTCTGCAGGTCAGCCAGCGCCAGCTCGGTCTCGATGACCTCGATGTCGGCGATGGGGTCGACCTTGCCGGCCACGTGGATCACGTTGGGATCTTCGAAGCAGCGCACCACGTTGACGATGGCGTCGGTTTCGCGGATGTGCGAGAGGAACTGGTTGCCCAGGCCTTCGCCCTTGCTCGCGCCCGCGACCAGGCCCGCGATATCGACGAATTCGACGGTGGCGGACAGGATGCGTTCAGGCTTGACGATTTCAGCCAGCTTCTGCAGACGCGGATCCGGCACCTCGACCACACCGACGTTGGGTTCGATGGTGCAGAACGGATAGTTCTCGGCGGCGATGCCGGCGCGGGTCAGAGCATTGAAGAGTGTCGATTTGCCAACGTTGGGCAGGCCGACGATGCCGCATTGCAGAGCCATGGGAATCCTGTGTAAGTACGGTATTGATCGTTAACGTTCTAGTTTACCCCGCCCGGGGGAATGCGACTTCCGCGGATGGGGGCCATGCGGCCCCGCTAACCCGCTGCCGTGGGCGCCCAGCGCATGACGGCCCAGATCAGCAAAATGGGGCCGGCATTGAACGCGGCATGCAGGAGGATGGCCGCGCCGATGCCGCGCCGCACGCGCATCCAGCCCAGCACCAGGCCGGTCAGCCACTGCGGCAGCACCAGCAGGGGCAGCAGCCAGTACGGCGTCTTGTTGAACACGAAGTTGGTCAGGTGCACTGCAGCGAACGCGAGCGCGACCAGGTGGAACACCAGGCCGAAATGCTTCAGGTAGTACCGCCGCCAGGTCGTATCCCAGCCCTTGAGCGGCTCGTCGCGCTGGCGCACGCCCCAGCATGCCAGGATGACGAATGCGGCCAGCAGCAGGCCTGTCCAGACCTTGGGGCCCCACAGCACCACCGGCACCAGCGCCGGGACCAGCCAGAGGACCTGGCGGGGCCGTCGCAATCCGTAGCGGAACAGCATCTCTTCGACCAGCGGCGCCCACAGCACCGCGGTAAGCCAGGGGATGTTCGCCGGGTCTAGCCGGTGCGTGACGCCGCCCAGGCCGGCGGCGGCCACCGCGACCGGCCCCAGCGCGAACAGGTTTATCGCCCACAGCACGGCGGCCCAGGCCAGGATGCGGCCCGGCCCGATACCCGGCCACCAGTCCGCCACCAGTCCGCTCGCGGCGGTGCGGCCAGACTGGCGCGAAAGCGGATGCGGATGGCGGATGAAGCGCCAGAAGTCCGCGATCTCGCTGCGGAACCGCAACTTGGCGCTGGACGAAGACAGCTGGCCGAGACCCATCAGGATTCGTTGCCGCTGTGCAGCTGGCGCGTGGCCAGCGGGAAATCGCCCGCCAGCATGGCCGGCACGACCGCGCGGCAGCGGTCGATGACCGCTTCGATCTCTTTCTGTTCGTCGCGGCGGGGGGGATGCAGGACGAAGTCGGCCACCTGCTGCGCCAGGCCGAGGGTGCGCGGATGGCCGATGCCGATGCGCAGGCGCCAGAAATTGGGGCTGCCCAACACGGCCTGGATGTCCTTCAAGCCGTTATGGCCGGCATGTCCGCCGCCCTGCTTGAGCTTCACCTGGCCGGGCATCAGGTCCAGTTCGTCGTGCAGCACCAGCACCTGCTCCGGCGCGAGTTTGTAGAACCGCGCCAGCGCGCCGACCGCCTGGCCGGATTTGTTCATATACGTGATGGGCTTGAGCAGCAGCACGTTGTCTGCGCCCAGGCGCGACTTGGCCACCATGCCGAAAAAGGACTTCTCAAGCGCAAAAGAAGTGCGCAAGTCGTCCGCCAGGTGGTCGGCCAGCCAGAAGCCGGCGTTGTGCCGGGTGGTTTCGTAGTCGGGACCGGGGTTACCCAGTCCCACGATGAGGCGTATGGGAATAGACATGATGGGGGGTGTTTAAACCAAAAAACCCTGCGCATGCAAATGCACACGCAGGGTTTCGAGCGCAAGCCGCGGGAAAGCCGCAAGGCCTCCCAGCAGAACTTAGGCAGCCGGAGCGGCTTCGGCTTCGTCGGCAGCGGCAGCGCCGCCCTTGACCACGGCAGCGGCCAGCAGGGGGTTGGCTTCGGCGCCGTGAGGCACGTAGGTCACGCCCATGGGCAGCTTGATGTCGGCCAGGTGGATCGAAGCGCCAGCCAGGATGTCGGCCAGGTTGACTTCGATGAACTGGGGCAGAGCCGACGGCAGGCAGGTGATTTCCAGTTCGGTCGTCACGTGGCTGATCATGGCGCCGCTCAGCTTCACAGCCGGCGAGATCTCGGCGTTCACAAAGTGCAGCGGCACCTTGGTACGCAGGGCTTGGTTGGCGTCGACGCGCTGGAAGTCAACGTGCAGGACTTGTTGCTTGTAGGCGTGCCATTGAACCGAACGCAGCAGAACTTGCTCTTCCTTGGCGCCTTCGAGCTGCATTTGCAGGATCGACGCGTGGAATTCTTCCTTGCGCAGGGCGTGGTAGATCTCGTTGTGGTCGAGTTCGATGTTCAGGGGGGCAGCCGTACCACCATAGACAATGGCGGGAACGCGGCCCGCGCGGCGCAGGCGGCGGCTCGCACTCGATCCCTGGGCGCTACGCGCAGTGGCGATGAATTTCATGGATAACTCCGAAACGATAAGGTGAAGAGACTTCACCGATTAATGCACGGCGCGCAAAAGGCGCGCCGTGTTGATTGCGTCTTGCCGCGACCAGCAAGGCGCAAAAACTGGATGTCCGGGCTGTCGGCCCGATCAACGCCTGGGCGTTAATCGACGAACAGCGAGCTGACCGATTCCGCGTTGGAAATACGCAGGATGGTCTCGCCCAACAGCGCGGCGCACGACAGCTGGCGGATCTTGCCGCTGGCCTGGCCTTGCTCGGAGAGCGGAATGGTGTCGGTCACGACGAGTTCGTCGAGTTCCGACGCTTCGATGCGGTCGATGGCGCCGCCCGACAGCACGGGGTGCGTGCAATAGGCGTAAACGGCGCCGGCGCCGCGGTCCTTCAGGGCCTGCGCCGCCTTGCACAGCGTGCCGGCGGTGTCGACCATGTCGTCCATGATGATGCAGGTGCGGCCGTCGACTTCACCGATGATGTTCATCACTTCCGACACGTTGGCGCGCGGACGGCGCTTGTCGATGATGGCCAGATCGGCTTCCAGCTGCTTGGCCAGCGCGCGGGCGCGGACCACGCCGCCGATGTCCGGGGACACGACGACGAGGTTCGAGAAATTGCGGCGCCAGATGTCGCCCAGCAGGATCGGACCGGCGTAGATGTTATCCACGGGGATATCGAAAAAGCCCTGGATCTGGTCGGCGTGCAGGTCCATCGTCAGGACGCGGTCGACGCCGGCGACCTGCAGCATGTTGGCCACGACCTTGGCCGAGATGGCCACGCGCGCCGAACGCGGGCGGCGGTCCTGGCGGGCATAGCCGAAGTAGGGAATCGCGGCGGTGATGCGGCCAGCCGAAGCGCGGCGCAAGGCATCGACCATCACCATGATTTCCATCAGGTTGTCATTGGTGGGAGCACAGGTGGGCTGCAGGACGAAGACGTCCTTGCCACGCACGTTCTCGTTGATTTCGACCATCACTTCGCCGTCCGAGAAGCGACCGACGGTCATCTTTCCCAGGGACATATCGAGGTGGTTGACTACGTCCACGGCCAGCCGAGTGTTGGCTGTGCCCGTGAAGATCATGAAGCTATCGTTTGCCATGATGGATGATGCGATGGTCGTTTAAGACACTAACGAGGTGATGCGCGGGGTGATGCACACGGTAATGACGAGGTGACGTACGAAGTAACGTACAACACACGCGACCCGGAAAATAAAAAAGCTGCTGAACCCGGGCCAGTGTCTTACAGGCGTGTTCAACAGCTTTTTTATGTATTCGGTTGGCTGGGGAGGAAGGATTCGAACCTTCGCATGCCGGAATCAAAATCCGGTGCCTTAACCAGCTTGGCGACTCCCCAACTATCTTGCAATCCAATTCCGCAACGGATGTTCAGCTAACCCAGTACATGCCTGCACTAACCGAAACCGTGGATGCGTTTGGCTGAATGTTTTATCAGCGCCGCGCATTATAGCGGTAATTTCTGCTTCTGCCAAAACGGCGTCGGAAAGTTTGGAAAACTCGGCGTATAAACACGCGCCAGATCCCGACATGCGGATGGGTTTTCCATGAAGAACCCCCTGTCCTGCAAGCCACCGCGATGCCCTAAGCACTTCAGGGTAAAGACGGTAAACCACCGGCTCCAGATCGTTTCTGCCAAAGAGCTCGTCCCCGGGCGTCTTATCGCGGCTTACACCGCTGTGGCAAAAATTTTGCGAAGCAAGAAAGTCCGCTATTGTGATGTAAGAAGAATCCCTTGTCAAATCGGGTGCGGTAAATATTCCAACGGTCGGCACGCTCGCGTCCGGCTGCGCCACCAGATAGGCGCGCTCGGGCAAGGTCAGCGCCGTCAGATCTTCGCCTATCCCTTCGGCGAACGCCGACTGGCCGAAGACGAAAACCGGCACGTCCGCGCCCAGCGGCAAGGCCAGCGCCATGAGCTCGCGGCGCGACAGTCCGGTTCCCCACAACTTGTTCAGGGCGATCAGCACGGTCGCGGCATCGCTGGATCCGCCACCCAGGCCGCCGCCTTGCGGAATGCGCTTCTCAAGGCCGATCTGCACGCCCTGGCGCGTGCCAGTGGCCTGTTGCAGGGCGTGGGCGGCGCGCAGCGTCAGATCCTGCGCTTCCGGCACGCCCGGCAGTTCGGCGGCGCGGCTGATGACGCCATCGGCCCGCGCATCGAAATGCAGCGTGTCGCAAAGGTCGATGAAACGGAAAGCGGTCTGCAGCAGGTGATAGCCGTCGGCGCGACGGCCCACCACGTGCAGAAAGAGGTTCACCTTGGCGGGAGCGGGAACGTCGTAGAGGGTCACGAAAAACAACCGTTGCGGGGAATCCCACATTCTAGCCAGACTACCCCGCCGGCCGCGCCGCAATACACGGCGCGGCCGCCGCGGTTTATGCGAGCCGCGGGGCGGCTCCTGGAGCAAGCCTGGGCGCCGGCGCATCGATCACCTGGCCCTCGGGCAGCTTGAACACCGACACCGAACCGGCAAGCTGGCGCGCCTGCTCTTCCAGCGCGCCGGCCGCTGCCGCGGCCTCTTCCACCAGGGCGGCGTTCTGCTGCGTCACGCTGTCCATCTGCGACACCGCGCGGTTGACCTGATCGATGCCGGTGGCCTGCTCCTCGGACGCGGCCGAGATCTCGCCCATCAGGCTGGTCACGCGCTGCACGGATTCGACGATCTCGCGCATCGTGGCGCCTGCGTTTTCAACCTGCTCGGACCCCACGCCGACCTTCTGCGCGGAATCCTCGATGAGCTGCTTGATTTCCTTGGCGGCGGCGGCGCTGCGCTGCGCCAGCGTGCGCACCTCGCTCGCCACCACCGCGAAGCCCTTGCCCTGCTCGCCGGCGCGCGCCGCTTCCACGGCCGCATTGAGCGCCAGGATGTTGGTCTGGAATGCAATGCCGTCGATCACGCCGACGATATCGGCGATGCGCGAGGAGCTGCCGGAGATCGCGCGCATGGTGTCGACCACGCTGGACACCGCCTGTCCCCCGCGCTGCGCGACCGCCGCCGACGCGGCCACCATGCGGTTGGCCTCGCGCGCGGTGTCCGCGTTCTGCTTCACCGTGGTGGCCAGCTCTTCCATGCTGGCCGCGGTTTCCTCGAGCGAGGCGGCCTGCTCTTCCGTGCGGCTGGAAAGATCGGTGTTGCCGGACGAAATCTCGCGCGCGCCGACGTTGATCTCATCGACGCCGCGGCGCACGGCCGAAACGGTGCGCACCAGGCTGTCCTGCATGCCCTTGAGCGCGGCCAGCAGCGCGCCGATCTCGTTACTGCCCCGGTCCGCCACGCGGCGCGTCAGGTCGCCTTCGGCGATGCGGCGGAAGATCTCGCCCGCTTCCAGGAGCGGACGCACGACCATGCGCTGGATCAACACATATGCGCCGACGGCCATCAGCAGGCCCAGCGCCAGGATCCCGGCCAGCAAGGACGAGAACAGGGTATGGAACATCGAAATCTCGTCCATGACGCCCTGCCCCGTTTCTTCGGCGCGTAGAACGAAGGCGTCCCGCTCGCTCACCAGCCGCTCCTGCACCTGCTGGGTGCCTTGCTTGAAATAGGCGTCCATGTCGCCGGCTTCAAGCACCCTGCCCACGCTTTGCAGATTGGCGCTGAGCTTGGTGTAGGCATCGATCAGACTGGCATGGTCGGCCTTTTCCTCGGCGGACAGCCCGCCGGAGAAACCCTGGAAGGCGCGATCGGCCGAGACGATGCGCTGGCGCGCCTGCTGCAGCGACGTCGCGTCGCTGGCATTGCCTTGGGCGACGCGGGTCGCGTAACGGCTCAGGTCGTTGCGGGCCGCCACCAGCGACAAGGCGGCGGAGTTCACCGCGCTGACCTGCTGCGAGGAAAGGCGATAGAGCTGCGCGACGTCCTGGTTGGTTTGCCGCAAGGCGACAAAGCCCATGCCGCCCACGAGCAGCTGGAAAGTGAAAAAGATCGCGATGATTCCCAGCAGCATCGTCGCAATGCGTGTATTCCTGAACATAGCCATTCTCCTAAGGGCGGCGACAACTGCCGTCGACGCCGCATGCAGCCCTCGGCGCGAACCACGGCCGGGACAGGGAGAATTATTCAATCAAGACAATATATTTCAAGCAGTAACAGAAGCGGTTTTGAGGCGCTTATTTTTCCGATTGAAATGCGAGCGATGTGATAAGGGTTAACCCGAGTAAGCCACGCGACGCCAGCGGCCGCGCGCCCGATTTCACGGCTGATTGACGACCAGCCGCACCATGATGCGACGGCCAGGTTCCTGGCGCTCCAGGACCAGCAGCTGCGGGCCCAGCGTGTCATAGCGCGAGAGCCGCGCCCGCCAGCCGCCCTGCTCGAAGGCCGCGAGACGGCCCAGTTCGTCGCGCGTCACGTCGGTCGGTTCCGGGTCGGCCGGCAGCCTGCCGCGCAGCCAGTCGCGCAGGCCGGACACAGGCATGCTGCTGCCCAGCGCGTCCTCGGCCAGCGCATCGGGATTGTCGGCGACCAGCCGCGTGCCGTCGGCCTTGGTGAGGCTGGCGGCGCCAGGCCGCCCTTCCACGCGCGCTTCGGTCGACCCCAGGGGATTGGTCAGGTCCAGGATGTAGCGCCGGCCGTCGTCGGACCAGGAGAAACCACCCTGCACGGCATTCTGCTTGCCGCTTTCCTCGTTCACGGTGATGGCGAAGCGACCGATGCGGGAGAACGCATCGGCGCTGGCGCCTTCGATGGGCTTGGGCATGGTGGTGCAGGCAGCCAGCAGGAAGGCCAGCAGCGCCAGCAACGCCCAGCGCATGACAGCCGCCGCGTCGCGCAAACGATGGACCACTGCCGTCACAGGCCAACCCCCAGGCGCTTGACGACATCCTGGACAGTCTTGTTGCCGGGATCCTTCTGCAACGCGGCGCGCAACAGGTCGGTGGCCTGGTCGCGTTTGCCCTGGCTCCAGAGAACCTCGGCCAGGTGCGCGGCGATATCGGCTTCAGGGCGCACGCTGTAGGCGCGGCGCAGATAATCGGCGGCGGCGGCGGAGTCACCCATGCGGAACTTGACCCACCCCATGCTATCCAGGATGAACGGATCGTTGGGCGACAGTTCCAGCGCCTGCGTGATCAGGTCCAGGGCTTCGGGCAGGCGCTGGTTGTGGTCGGCCAGCGTGTAGCCCAGCGCGTTGTAGGCGTGCGCGTGGTCGGGGTCCAGCGCGATGACCTGGCGCAGCATGCGCTCCAGGTCGGCCAGCCGGTTCTGGCGTTCATACAGCATGGCCAGTTCATATTTGATCTCGACCGTGTCCGGCAGCGCCCGGTCGGCGGCTTCCAGCACGGAGACCGCCTGGCCCACGCGATCGGCGTCGCGCAGGATCTGCGCCTTGGTCAGCACGCCCAGGGTGCGCTCTTCCTCGTCCTGGGGGCCGGCTGCGTCGATCATGGCCAGGGCATCGTCCACCCGCCCGCTCTTGGCGCGCAAGGCGGCCTGGCGCATGCGCACCGAATAACGCAGCGTGGCGTCGTCGATGCGACCCAGTTCCGCGATGGCCTCGTCGTAGTTCCCCTGATCTTCGGCGATGCGCGCCAGCAGCACATGCGCGTCCGCGGCGGCGGCGCCGGCATCGGTTGCGCCCGGCACGGTGGCCCGCTGGCGTTGGTTCTGCACATCCAGGTATTGCTGGAGCAGAGCCTTGGCTTGCGGCAACTGGCCGGACTTGTAAGCCAGCTGTGCCTGCATGAAGAGCAGGTCGAAATCTTCGGGCGAACGGCGCGACATGGCCTGAAGCTCGGCCAGGGCGCCGTTGTAGTCGCCGCTGTCGGCCAACTGGCCGGCCAGCATCAGGCGCACCTTGCGGGCGCCGGGGTTGCGGGCGATATAGGCGCGGGCTTCGGCCTGCGCACGCTGCGGATCCACCCGGGAGCCGTATTCCAGCACGCGCTGGGCTGCGGCTTCCGACTTGGGATCGGCGGCCAGGGCGGCGCGGGATTCCTGCGCGGCGCGCTCGTAGTCGCCCGAGGCGGAAGCCACGTCGGCCAACGCCAGGTGCGCGGCGGGCAGCTTGCGCACGCTGTCGCTCAGGGATTCGTCAAGGATGCGCAGCGCCAGGCGGCGGTCATTCAGGCGGCTCAGCACGGCAAGCGCCTGGCCGATCGCGGCCGGCTTGTCGCGCGACGAGTCGATGCGATTGCGCAGCGCCTGGGCCAGGCCCTTGGTCTGCCCATTGGCCGCGGCCAGCGCCAGTTCAGTGGAACTGGCCTCGACGTCGTTGGGAGACAAGCGCGCCCAGACGCGGGCGGCGTCCAGCGCGCCGGGCAGATTGCCGCCAGCCAGCTGGAATTCCAGCCCGCGGCGGGCAAGGCGGGGGTCGCCGGTGTCCCGGGCCAGCCCGACCATGGTGGTCGCGGCCGTGCCGTACATGCCGCGCTGGGCGGCAATCTCGGAGGCCAGCACGCGATAAAAGATGTCGGCGGTCAGCGAAACGTAGGGCAATTGCCCCGGGCGCAGACGGATGACCTCGGTTTCGGGCTGGCGGCTCTGGGGAGCCATGCGAGGCCCGGTGGCGTCGCGCGTCCGGCTGTCGGCGGCTTGGGCCGGCGGGGCCAGTATTGCTGCCAGCGCAAGCCCCAACGCGGCGATCCCGATATTCATTTGTTTAAAAGACGACTTCACGCGGCCCGTCCGGTTGATGGCACAATCTTCGTACACGCAATTGATGATCTTACACTGGCTCATGCCGGAACTGCCTGAAGTCGAAACCACGCGCCGAGGAATCGACGCCGTCATCACCGGCCGGACGCTCACGCGGCTGGTCGTCCATGAACCCCGCATGCGGTGGCCCATCCCCGCGGACCTGCCGTCCCTGATCGGCGGTCGCGCCGTGCTGGAGTGCGCGCGCCGGGGCAAGTACCTGCTCTTGCGCTTCGAACACGGCACCCAGATCGTGCACCTGGGCATGTCGGGATCCCTGCGCAGCGTCGCGCCGGGCGAATTCCTCCGCAAGCATGACCACGTCGAATGGATCTTCGACGAGGCCGTGCTGCGCCTGCATGATCCGCGGCGCTTCGGCGCGGTGCTGTGGCACTCCGGCGCGGACGGCCCCATCGACACGCACCCGCTGCTCGCCAAGCTGGGCATCGAACCCTTCGACCCGCGCTTTGACGGCGCCTGGCTGCACCGGCACTTCAAGAACCACGGCGCCGCGGTCAAGCAGGTGCTGCTGGCCGGCATGGCGGTGGTGGGCGTGGGCAATATCTATGCGTCGGAATGCCTGTTCCGGGCGCGCATCAATCCCAAGACGCCGGCCAACAAGCTGTCGCCGGCCCGTTGCGACCGGCTGGCCGACATGGTGCGGGCCACGCTGGCCGACGCCCTGACCTCGGGCGGCAGCACCCTGCGCGATTACGTCGGCGCGACCGGCGAGCCGGGCGCCTACTTCGAGATCCATGCGGCCGTCTACGAGCGCGAAGGCCTGCCGTGCCGGGTCTGCGCAACGCCGATCCGGCGTTTCGTCCAGGGGCAGCGGGCCACCTACTACTGCCCGAAATGCCAGAGGAACTGAGCCGCCGACACCCCAAAACCCTCGGGAAACCCCTGTAATAATAAGGCTATTCGTTTATAGCAAACGTATTGCACAAACACTAACGCAGGACTATATTCCTTCCACACACCCTATTCCTATAAAAGTGGAAGGAGCCTCCATGAGCAAGCAATTCGCCTCGCACGCGGACATGGACGACAAGGTCGTCTCGTTCGAAAAGCTGTCCGACAACGCCTATGCCTACACCGCCGAAGGCGACCCCAACACGGGAGTGATCATCGGCGACGAGGCCGTCATGGTGATCGACACCCAGGCCACCCCGGTCATGGCCCAGGACGTGATCCGCCGCATCCGCGAAGTCACCGACAAGCCCATCAAGTACATCCTGCTGTCGCACTACCACGCCGTGCGCGTGTTCGGTGCTTCCGCCTACAACGCCCAGGAAATCCTGGCCAGCCGCGACACGTACGACCTGATCGCCGAGCGCGGCGAACAGGACAAGGCCAGCGAGATCGGCCGCTTCCCGCGCCTGTTCCGCAACGCCGAATCGATTCCCCCGGGCCTGGTCTGGCCGACCATGACGTTCAAGGGCGAAATGACCGTCAACCTGGGCAACCTGGAAGTCAAGCTGCTGCAAGTGGGCCGCGGCCACACCAAGGGCGACACCATCGCCTGGCTGCCCGAACAGAAGATCCTGTTCGCCGGCGACCTGGTCGAATACCAGTCCACCCCCTACTGCGGCGACGCCTACTTCCGCGACTGGCCCACCACGCTGGATGCGCTGTCGGGCGTTGAAGCCGAAAAGATGGTGCCCGGCCGTGGCCCCGCGCTGAAGAACGCCACCGAAGTCCGCCAGGGCCTGGCCGGCACGCGCGCGTTCCTCACCGACCTGTACGGCGCCGTGAACCGCGGCGTGGCCGAAGGCAAGGACCTGAAGACCATCTACCGCGAGGTCTACGACTTCATGAAGCCGCGCTACAGCGACTGGGTGATCTTCGACCACTGCATGCCGTTCGACGTGTCGCGCGCCTTTGACGAAGCCTCCGGCTACACCGACCCGCGCATCTGGACCGACAAGCGCGACCTGGAGATGTGGGCCCAGCTGGAAGGCTGATCGTCCGGGCCGGCGCACGGCCCCGCCCCGAACCCGCAAGAACCGGACACGCGCGCCCCTCGCTGCGACGCGGGTCCGCATAAATAAAAAAATGACCCACACAGGAGACAACCGTGGGAGACATCGACTTTCAGGCGATGGAGTTCGCCTATGAAAAGCACGCCGACCAGAGCGCCAGCGCGCTTGCGCGGCACCAGGTGGTGGTGGTGGGCGCCGGACCCGTCGGCCTGACCACTGCGCTGGACCTCGCCCGCCAGGGCGTGCGCGTGGTGGTGCTGGACGACGACTACCGCCTGTCCACCGGATCGCGTGCCATCTGTTTTTCCAAGCGCACCCTGGAAATCTGGGACCGCCTGGGCGTGGGCCAGCGCATGATCGACAAGGGCGTGTCGTGGAACGTGGGCAAGGTGTTCTTCCGCGAGCAGGAGGTCTGGCGCTTTGACCTGCTGCCCGAACCCGGCCACCGCCGTCCCGCCTTCATCAATCTGCAGCAGTACTACGCCGAAGGCTACCTGTACGAACAGGCGCGCCAGCAGCCCAACATCGAGCTGCGCTGGAAGAACAAGGTCGCCGGCGTCATCCAGGACGACGGCGGCGTGACCCTGACCGTGGAGACTCCCGAAGGCCCCTATCAGCTGCATGCAGACTGGCTGGTCGCCTGCGACGGAGCGCGCTCGCCGGTGCGCAAGCTGATCGGCCAGGAGAGCCATGGCCGCATCTTCCGCGACCGTTTCCTGATCGCCGACGTCAAGATGAAGGCCGACTTTCCGGCCGAGCGCTGGTTCTGGTTCGACCCGCCCTTCCATCCGAATCAGTCCGTGCTGCTGCACCGGCAGCCCGACAATGTCTGGCGCATCGATTTCCAGCTGGGCTGGAACGCCGATCCCGTGGAAGCCGTCAAGCCCGAGAACGTGCTGCCGCGCATCCGCGCGCTGCTGGGCCCGGACGCGCAGTTCGACCTGGAATGGGTCAGCGTCTATACCTTTGCATGCGAGCGCATGGACAAGTTCCGCCACGGCCGCATCGTGTTCGCGGGCGACTCCGCGCACCGCGTATCGCCGTTCGGCGCCCGCGGCGCCAACAGCGGCGTGCAGGACGCGGAGAACCTGGCCTGGAAGCTGAAACTGGTGCTGGCGGGACTGGCGCCGGATGCGCTGATCGACAGCTACAGCGCCGAGCGCGAGTACGCGGCCGACGAGAACATCCTGAACTCGTCGCGCGCCACCGACTTCATCACGCCCAAGAGCGACATCAGCCGCAGCTTCCGCAACGCGGTGCTGAACCTGGCCAAGACCCACCCCTTCGCGCGCTCGCTGGTCAACAGCGGCCGTCTTTCGCTGCCCGCCACCTACTCGGGCTCGCCGCTGAACACCCCCGACGCCGAGGCGTTCTCGGGACGCATGGCGCCTGGCGCGGTGGCGCTGGACGCACCCGTGTCCGCCAATGGCGAGCCGGGCTGGTGGCTGGCGCAACTGGACGGAGACTTCGTGCTGGCGGTGTTCTGCGGCGACACGCTGCCCGACCGCGGCACGCTGCAGGCCCTGCAGTCCCTGAGCATGGCGCCGGTGCCGGTCAAGGCCGTGCTGGTCGCCAGCCCGCAATGCGACGTGTCGGCGCTGGCCAGGGAGCTGACGGTGGTCAAGGACAGCGAAGGATGCCTGTCCAAGCGCTACGACGCGCAGGCCGGCACAGCCTACCTGATCCGCCCGGACCAGCATATCGCAGCGCGCTGGCGCGCCGTCAACACCGATGCCATCGCCGCCGCGGTCAGCCGCGCCACCGGCCGCGCCTGAACTTCGAGGTCAACCCATCATGCTGATTACCGAAACCAATTTGAGCTCGCCGGACGACTTCTACGAAGCGCTGATCGATACCCACCGCGACTTGAGCAACGAGCAGAGCCAGGAGCTGAATGCAGCGCTGATCCTGCTGCTGGCCAATCACCTGGGCGACGTCGCATTGCTGAAGGAGGCGCTGCAGCAAGCGCGCGCGTCCGTGGTGCATGCCGGCTGACGCCCGCCCTAGGACCCGACCGCGAAGGTATTCACGATCAGGGCGCGCAGCCATTGGTTGCCGCCGTCGCGGTCCACCCTGCGCTGCCAGTACATGTTGGTCTGCAACGCGGGCACCTTCACGGGCGGCGCCATGAAACGCAGACCGAACGGCGGCGCGGCGCTGGCGGCCAGCTTTTCAGGCACCGTGGCCAGCAGATCGGTCGCGCTCACGATGTAGGGCACCGCTGAAAAATGCGGCACGCTGAAGTGCTCGGCCAGATCCACTCCCGAGCGCTCCATCGCTTGATTCACCTGCCCGTACGGGGCTGCGCGCGACACGATCAGATGGCGTTCCGCGCGGAACGCCTTGATCCCCATGCCCGCATGGGCAGTCGGATGCGCCTGGCGGAACAAGGTCGCATAGCCTTGGCGAAACAGCATGCGCTGCAAGGTCCCCGCCCCCATCTCGTCGAACGCGCCTATCGCCAGGTCCACCCGGCCCGCCTCCATTTCGCGCGGCAGGTCAGGCCCCTGCACCCGCACGGAGTCGATGCGCACCAGCGGCGCCACCTGCACGCATACCTCCATCAGGCGGGGCATGAAGTGGATTTCACCCACGTCCGTCATGGCGACGCGAAAGCGCCGGTTGCTGGTCGCGGCGTCAAAGGCGTCCTGGTCCTGCAGGGCCTGGGACAGCACCGCCAGCGCTTCGCTGACCGGGCCCGCCAGGCGCTGGGCGCGCGGCGTCGGCAGCATGCCCTGCGCGGTGCGCACGAACAGTTCGTCGCCGAACGCCACCCGCAGGCGGCGCAGCGCATTGCTGACCGCCGGTTGGGACAAGTCCATCCGCCGCGCCACGGCCGACAGGTTGCGGTCTTCCAGCAAGTGTTGGAACAGCAGCAACAGGTTCAGGTCCACATCGCGCAGCTCGGCCATACCCCACCCCATTATTCACAAAACTTATAGTCTCTATTTTTGCATTCCCGTAGCGGTAGCGGGAGATTTTTCCGACAATGGCGTATCGGCTCGGGCCTCACCCCCGGCCCGCCAACCAGACCAGACCGCGCGGCCAAGCACCGCGCAGCCACCCAGGAGGATTCCATGGAACTGCAATATCAGACCGGCTTCGGCAACGAATGCGCAACCGAGGCATTGCCCGGCGCCCTGCCGCTAGGCCGCAACTCGCCGCAGCAATGCCCTTATGGCCTGTATGCCGAGCAACTGTCCGGCACCGCCTTTACTGCCCCGCGCACGGAAAACCGCCGCTCCTGGCTCTACCGGATCCGCCCGGGCGCCCAGCACAAGCCCTTCGAGCCCTTTGAAGGCGCCGCCGGCTGGCAAAGCGCGTTCGGCCACGGCCCGGTCACGCCGAACCAGCTGCGCTGGAGCCCGATGCCGATTCCCACCGCCCCCACCGACTTCCTGGAAGGCGTGAAGACCTGGGGCGGCAACGGCGGTCCGGACGAACAGGGCGGCGTGGGCATCCACATGTACGCGGCCAACCGTTCGATGCAAGGCCGCTACTTCTACAACGCCGACGGCGAACTGCTGCTGGTCCCGCAGGAAGGCCGCCTGCGCCTGGCCACCGAACTGGGCCTGATCGACCTGGAACCGCTGGAAATCGCCGTCATTCCCCGCGGCGTGCGGTTCAGCGTGGAGCTGCTGGACGGCGCCGCGCGCGGCTACATGCTCGAGAACTTCGGCGCGGCCATGCGCCTGCCCGAGCTGGGGCCCATCGGCTCGAACTGTCTGGCCAATGCCCGCGACTTCAAGACGCCGGTGGCCTGGTACGAAGACGTGGAAGGCGATTTCGAACTGATCGCCAAGTTCACGGGCGGCTTCTGGCGCGCCTCGATCGACCATTCCCCGCTGAACGTCGTGGCCTGGCATGGCACGCATGCGCCGTACAAGTACGACCTGCGCAACTTCAACACCATCGGCTCGATCAGCTACGACCATCCCGATCCTTCGATCTTCACGGTGCTGACCGCGCCGTCGGACACCCCGGGCACGGCCAACATGGACTTCGCGATCTTCCCGCCGCGCATCCTGGCCATGGAGAACACGTTCCGTCCGCCCTGGTTCCACCGCAACATCGCCAGCGAGTTCATGGGCCTGATCCAGGGCGTCTACGATGCCAAGGCCGACGGCTTCGCCCCCGGCGGCGCCAGCCTGCACAACTGCATGAGCGGCCACGGGCCCGACGCCGAGACCTTCGAAAAGGCCTCGCATGCCGACACCAGCACCGCGCACTACATCCGCGACACGATGGCGTTCATGTTCGAAACCCGCCGCGTCATCCGCCCGACCGAGCAGGCGCTGGCATCGGTAGAATTGCAGGGCGACTATTACCGGTGCTGGCAAGGCATCGCAAAGCACTTCGATCCCAAGAAGGCGTGACGCGAAAGCGCTTGCTTTCCACGTCCGCGGCGATGAGCGCAAGCTCATCGCCGTTTGGCTTTTGATTCATCCGGCGCGCCGCCCCGCCCGCCGGGCCAGCCACCCCATAAACACACTGACAGAGACACGCAGCCATGACCACCACGATCAACGAAACCCACGACCCGTCCCTCAAGAGCTGGATCGACAGCGCCAACTCGGACGTATCGGATTTCCCGGTGCAGAACCTGCCCTACGCCTCGTTCCGCCGCAAGGGCTCGCAAGAGTCCTTCCGTCCCGGCGTGGCCATCGGCGACCAGATCCTGGACCTGGCCGCGCTGGCCGCCAGGCAGCCGTTTGAAGGCCTGGCCGCGGACGCCCTGGCCGCGTGCGCCACGGACAGCCTGAACGCCCTGATGGCCCTGGGCCAGCCCCAGTGGAGCGCGCTGCGCCTGGCGCTGTCGCGCGCGCTGCGCGTAGGCGCCGCCTTGCGCGCCGAGGTCGAGCCGCTGCTGATCGCGCAAGCCGCCGCGGAATACACGACGCCCGCCCGCATCGGCGACTACACCGACTTCTACATCTCGCTGCATCACGCCACCGCCGTCGGCAAACAGTTCCGCCCCGACAATCCCCTGCTGCCCAACTACAAGTGGGTGCCCATCGGCTATCACGGCCGCGCCTCCAGCATCGGCGTAGACCAGAAATTCCCGCGCCCCATCGGCCAGACCCGTCCGGCCAACGAAGGCGAAGCGCCTCAGTTCGGCCCCTGCGCACGCCTGGACTATGAACTGGAACTGGGCATCTTCGTGGGCACGGGCAACGCGCAAGGCGACCGCATCGCCCTGGCCGACGCGGAATCGCATGTGTTTGGCCTGTGCATCCTGAACGACTGGTCGGCCCGCGACATCCAGGCTTGGGAATACCAGCCGCTCGGCCCCTTCCTGGCCAAGAACTTCGCGTCCACGATCTCGCCGTGGGTCGTCACCATGGAAGCGCTGGAGCCCTTCCGCACGCAGTGGAACCGCGGCGCCACCGAACCGCAGCCGATGCCCTACCTGGCCTCGGACGCCAACCGCGCCAAGGGCGCCTTCGACGTGCAGATGGAAGTACTGCTGACCACCGAAAAGTCCCGCGCCGACAAGCAGGCGCCGGTCTCGCTTTCGCGCAGCAATTTCCGCGACGCCTACTGGAACATCGCGCAACTGATCACGCATCACACGGTCAACGGCTGCAACCTGCAGCCCGGCGACATGCTCGGCACCGGCACGCTGTCCGGCCCCCTGGCCTCGGAAGCCGGCTCGCTGCTGGAACTGTGCAATGGCGGCAAGGCCCCGATCGAACTGCCGTGGGGAGAAAAGCGCACCTTCCTGCAGGATGGCGATCAGGTCATCATGCGCGCCGAATGCGTGAAGGCGGGATATCCGCGGATCGGATTCGGGGAAAGCTCGGGCACCGTGCTGCCGGCCCGCGTTTGATCGCTTGAGAATGGCGCGCGCCCGGCGGGCGCGCCCTGTTGCCCGAGACGGGCGCCGGCGCTCAGCCCTCGCGCCGCGCCGTCAAGGCTTCGATCTCGTCGTCCTTGGCCTGCCACTGCTCCCCCAGCCAATGGTGGAACGTGGCGCGGAAGGCCTTGTCCCGGGTGTAATCCGCAGCGCAGAAGGCCGGCGGCACCGGCAACTGCCGCATGCGAACCAGCACCGGACCGGCGCGGCCGCAAGCCATGTCCCAGAAGCTGGGCGCGCCTTCCGGGTAGGCGATGGTGACATCGATCATCGAACGAAATCGTTCACCCATCGCGTTCAGCGCCACCGCCAGCCCGCCGGCCTTGGGCTTGAGGAGATGGCGGTACGGCGAAGCCTGCGCGACGCGCTTGGCCTCGCTAAAGCGCGTGCCTTCGGCAAACACCATCACGCTGGTCGGCACCAGCGAGAACTTCTCGCAGGCGCGCCGCGCCGCTTCCTGGTCCTGGCGGCCCAAGGCCGGGTTGCGGCGCAACTCCGCCTTGCCGTGACGCTTCATGAATGGGAAGTCCAGCGCCCACCAGGCCAGCCCGATCACCGGCACGTAGATCAATTGCTGCTTCAGGAAAAACTTCAGGAGCGGAATCCGCCGGTTCAGCGAACGCTGCAGCACAAAGATGTCCACCCACGACTGGTGATTGCAGTTGACCAGGTACCAGTCCGCGTAGCGCAGCCCGGCATGGCCCTGCACATCCCACGGCGCCTCCTGGATCCGTTCGAACCAACCGGCATTGCCGGACACCCACGCGGTCGCGATGCCATTGAGCACCGGGTCGACAGCCCGCCGGACCGCGGCAAAGGGCAACACCAGCTTCACCAGGGCGATCGGTAACAGCAGCAGGCACCAGAACACCGTGCTGACCACCAGCAGGATCGTGCTGAAGACGCCGGTCACCCACGCAAGGCGGCCGCGCGGCACCGGGAACCCGCGACGGCGGCGCCCGGGCTGGCCGGGCTCGTGCGAGTTGATTTGAGCGGCATTCGCCGCTGGCGACGCGCCGGAAGACGGTTTTGGAAAAGTCATGAGCGGCAGTTTGCTGGCACCTGGAAAAAAATGGCTTGCGCAGAATCAAGCCTACCACCACCAGCCTCATCCCACGGCGCAAGACAAAACGTAAGCCCGAAAAGGCCGCCCGGGCCTCCGGGGACCCGGCACGGCGGGCCTGTCGGGCCCTCCATCCGAAGCAAGGCTATCAAGGCAAGCGATACTTCTCTTCCCGGTACACCCAGCTTGCCCAAAGCGCATGCGCCAACGCTTCCTGCATCAGCGCCGGATCCACGGGCTCAACCGGCTCATAGACCTCATCGCGCCCCACCGGCGCCGCCTCGTACCGGAACTGCCGCGGATCCTTGGAAGGCTCCAGCACCAGCAGCTGATCCCCCCGCAGATACCCGAAGTTATCCGCATACTGCATCATCGCGCGATTCGGATCGCGCTGCGTCAGGTCCACGCCCAGCATCGGGTTCACATTGTCCAGCCCCATCAGCGACAACAGCGTCGGCGCCATGTCGATCTGGCTCACCAGACGATGGTCCTGCCGCGGCTCGATGCCGGCGCCCAGAATCAGCGCCGGGACCTGGAAATGCCGCACCGGCACGGGAATGGAACCATACACGCGCGAATCATGGTCCGCGATCACCAGGAACACCGTGTTGTCCCAGTATGGCGCCTTGCGCGCCTTGTCGAAGAACTGGCCCAGCGCCCAGTCCGCGTAGCGCACGGTATTGTCCACCGTGGCCGGATCGCCCACCGGCTGGATGCGCCCCTCCGGATACTCCCAAGGCGAATGGTTCGTCACCGAAAACGCCAGCGTGAACACCGGCTTGTCGCCGTCGGCGCGCAGCAGGCGGTCCACCTGATTGAACATGTCTTCATCCGAGGCGCCCCACGACCCTTCGAACACGGGATCCACGAACTTGGGACGATCCACGATCTCGTCGAACCCGTTGCCCAGGAAGAACGCGCGCATATTGTCGAAATGCGACTCGCCGCCATACACGAAGCGCGAGTGGTAGCCATGCTTGCCCAGCAGCTGCGCCAGGGTGAAGAACCCCGTCTGCGAGCGCGGCAGCTTCACCACCGCGTCCGCGACGCTGGGCAGAAAACCCGCCGTCACCGCCTCGATCCCGCGCACCGAGCGCGTACCGGTGGCGTAGGCGCGATGGAACATCCAGCCCTCCTTGCCCAGCCGGTCGATGTTCGGCGTCAGATCGCGGCCCCCCAGGCTGCCCACGTACTGGGCGCCCAGGCTCTCCTGCAAGATGATCACCACGTTCAGCGGCTTGTCCCGCCGCACCGTGGCCTTCTGCTCATGCAGACTGGGATAACGCGGATCCAGCGGCGCGCCCGTCATGCCGGCCTTCTCGCGCACGATGGCGTTCATCTCGTCCACCGGCATCTTCGGGTACATCGCCGCGGACGAACGTTCGTCCTGCATGCGATAGGCCGCGTCGAACACGCTGTATAGCGAATTCAGCGCCAGCGAATTCACCATCGCGTCCGAACTGAAGGCCACCTTGGCCGGATTGATCGGACGGTGCTCCAGCGTGCCGCGCGCCCCCAGGAACGCCAGCGCCAGGATCAGGAACGACGCCACCGGCCGCTTCCACCACGCCATGAACGGATCGCGTGCGCGCGTGGGGAACAGCTTCACCGCCATCCAGGCCGCGACCAGCAGCACCACGAAGGAAGCCAGCAGCACGCCCTTGTAGCCCTGCCACAGCATCGACCCGACTTCCTTGGGGTTCAGCAGATAGATGAAGTACAGGCGGTTGGGACGCGTGTCGTACTCGGCGATGAACTGCGGCGTCGAGACCTCCAGCAGGACATAGAGCATCCACCACACGCGGAACCACCACGCGGTGATGCGAGCGGCGAGCGGACGATGCCCGAACCAGGGCGAAAGCACCGCGGGCAGCGCGATCACCATCGACAACAGGCATACGTCGATGCGCAATCCGCCGAGCAGGAGCGGCCCCAGGCCGCCGGCGGCCTCCACGCGGTCCCACATCCAGTACGCCAGCCCCAGCCGGGACAGCGTCAGCAGCGCCAGGACGGCAAGAATGAATCGCAGAGTCAGGCGGCGCATGCTGCGGCCCTCCCCAAGCGCCGAGACGCCCGTTCCGATGAAAGAATGCCGCCGTGTATGCCAAGCAGAACCATGCCGCCTCGTTGACCAAGATTGAAAACGGGCCAAGGTTAACGCGCTTTCGGGCAGATCGACGGCGGCGTCGTCCGAACTACGGGTTGTATGACATCGTATTACAGAAAATCACCGCGCCAGGGCGGGCATCGGCATCGCCTACTGCGCGCGGCGCAGGCGTTCCCGGCTGTTGCTCAAATGCGTGCGCATGGCCGCGCGCGCGGCTTCGGCGTCCTGGCGCGTAATGGCGCTGTAGATGTCCTCGTGCTCGAGATTCACGCGCGCCAGATAGGCCGCGCGGTCTTCGTGCGCGAACTTGGCGGAATTGATGCGGGTGCGGGGAATGATGGCCGAACCCAGGTGCGACATGAGGTCCGCGAAATAGCGGTTGTCGGTGGATTGCGCCACAAGCAGATGGAACTGGAAGTCAGGCGTGATCGTGTCGCCGCCGCTGTCCAGCGCGTGTTTGAATGCATCCAGCGCGCGCCGCATCTCTTGCAATTGGACCTCGCTGCGCCGGATGGCGGCCAGGCCCGCGGCCTCGCTTTCCAGGCAGATGCGCAGTTCCAGCAACACCAGCACGTCGCGCACCGTGGCGATGTCGGCCGGATCCACCCGGAAGTCGGCGCCGCCGCTCGGCTCCAGCGCATAGGTGCCCACGCCATGATGCGTCTCGACCAGGCCCGACGCTTGCAGGCGCGATAGCGCCTCGCGCACGACGGTGCGGCTTACGCCGAACTGACGCATGATCTCGGACTCGGTCGGCAGCTTGTCGCCGGGACGGATATCTCCGCCGCGGATGCGCTCGGAGATGCTCTCCACCAGGCCCTGGGCCAGGTTCCGGGGACGACGCTGAGGCAAAACAGGGGTGGCGACAGGAGCGTTCATCAGGGATTGTCCGAAAGCGGTTGCGCAAAGCTTGACGCTGAAATTTCTCGCTCATTATACTTTGCACTAGTTGTACGATAACGTACCAGATAAGTCCACTCCACCGCGCCATTCACCGAGCGTTGCGTCATGAGCCGAACTGTCAACACCATGCCTGCATCTCCCCGCTGTCATCGTTTGTTGCTGACCGGCGCCGCCGGCAACCTGGGACTGGTGCTGCGCCCCCGTTTGAAAGCCTACGCGGACATATTGCGTGTCTCGGACGTGGCGGCCCTGGCCCCGGCGGAGCAAGGCGAAGAAGCCGTCTCCTGCAACCTGGCCGATGCCTGCGCGGTTTCCAGCCTGATCCAGGGCGTGGACGCCATTGTGCATCTGGGCGGCGTTTCGGTGGAGCGGCCTTTCGAGGAAATCCTGCCCGCCAACATCCAGGGCATCTACAACGTCTACGAGGCCGCGCGGCTCCATGGCGTCAAGCGCGTCGTGTTCGCCAGCTCGAACCACGTCATCGGCTTCTATGAACAAGGACGCACGCTGGATGCGGACGTCCCGCCGCGCCCCGACGGCTACTACGGCCTGAGCAAGGCCTACGGCGAACACCTGTCGCGCTTCTACTTCGACCGCTACGGCATCCAGACCGTGTGCCTGCGCATCGGCTCGTCGTTTCCCGAACCCAAGGACCGCCGCATGATGGTCACCTGGCTCAGCTATGACGACCTGACCGATCTGGTCGTCAGGTCCTTGTTCACGCCGGACGTCGGCCACCTCATCGTGTATGGCGCCTCCGCCAACCGCGACAGCTGGTGGGACAACAGCGGCGCGGCGGTGCTGGGCTTCGCGCCCAAGGATTCCTCGGAGCGGTTTCGCGCGCAGGTTGAAGCGCAGGCGCCGCTGCCCGCCGACGATCCCGCCGCGCGCTACCAGGGCGGCGCGTTCGTGAAGGCCGGCCCTTTCCCTTTCCCCAACGCCTGATCCGCTCCCATGCCCGTGACCGCCGAACGTATAGGTCCCTTGTTGTGCGGCGTAGGAGAAAGCCCGGTGTGGCGCGCCGCCGACCAGGCCTTCTACTGGACCGACATCCCGGGCAAGGCGCTCTGGCGCTGGTCGCCCGCCAGCGGCGCCTTCACGCATTGGGCACTGCCCCAGATGGCCGGGTCCATCGCCATGCGCGGCGCCGGATGGCTGCTGGCCATGGAAGACGGCCTCCATGCCTGCGGCGCGCTGCAAGCCGGCGCTCCCTGCGCGCCGACGTTGCTGGCCGCCGTCGGTCATGCAGCCCCCGGCATGCGCTTTAACGACGGCCGCTGCGACCGGCAGGGGCGCTTTCTGGCGGGCACCATGGCCATGGACATGAGCCTGGCCCTGCCGGCGGGCCGGCTATACCGCCATGACGCGGCGGGCATGTCCGTCCTGCTGGACGACCTGATCGTTCCCAACGGCCTGGCCTTCAGCCCGGACGGCAGGACGATGTACCTGTCGGACTCCCATCCATCGCGTTCGACGGTCTGGGCCTTCGACTACGACCCCGACACCGGCGTCCCGCGCAATCGCCGCAGCTTCATCGCCGCCCTGCCCGCGGGCCGGCCCGATGGCGCGGCGGTGGACACGGACGGCGGCTATTGGATCTGCGGCAACGATGCCGGCCGGATCTACCGCTACACGCCAGACGGTCGCCTGGACCGCAGCCTGGAAGTGCCTGCCGCCAAGGTCGCCATGTGCGCATTCGGCGGCGCCGACATGGGCACGCTTTTCGTCACCTCGATCCGCCCCCCGCATGCCGCCCCCGGCGCGCTGGACGGCGCTGTCTTCGCCTTGCGTCCCGGCGCCCAGGGCCTGGAGGAAACCGCCAGCGCCGGTTAGCACCCGATCGGCGCCTGTTGCGCGCCCACGCAGAGTAGGTCAGACCATATCAAAGAGCTTCGGGGCCGCTTCGGCCCTCAACGAAACGCCGTACTCCCAACCGGAGGTAGACATGCTGCGCCCTCACCTGACCCGCGCCATTTTGGCGGCGGCCGCATTGCTGACGCTTGTACCCGCCACCCATGCCGCCGAGCTGCGCTCCGCGGACATCCATCCCGACGACTACCCCACCGTTCAGGCCGTGCGCCAGTTCGGAGAGCTGGTCAAGCAACGCACCAACGGCCGCATCACCCTGAAGGTGTATGCGGGCGGCTCGCTCGGCAGCGAAGACGATTCGATCGAACAGGTGAAGCTGGGCGCCCTGGCCATGGCCCGCGTCTCCAGCGCGGCCATGCACAACATCTGCCAGACCACGCGCGTGCCGTCGCTGCCCTTCCTGTTCCGATCCAAGGACCACCTGCACAAGGTGCTGGACAGCGAAATCGGCGATCAGATCCTGCGCTCGTGCGAGGGCGCCGGCTTCGTGGGGCTGGCGTGGTACGACAGCGGCTCGCGCTCCATGTACACGCGCAACAAGCCCGTCAAGACGCTGGCCGACGTCAAGGGCCTGAAGATCCGCGTGCAGCAGTCCGACCTGTCCGTCGCCATGGTGGAAGCCATGGGCGGCAACGCCACGCCGATGCCGATGGGCGAGGTCTATACCTCGCTGAAGACCGGCCTGGTCGATGCGGCCGAGAACAACTTCCCCAGCTACGAAAGCGCGCATCACTTCGAAGTGGCCAAGTTCTACTCGATGACCGAGCACACCATGACGCCGGAGATCCTGATCTTCTCCAAGCGCCAATGGGACAAGCTGCCGCCCGATGACCAGAAGATCCTTCGCGAAGCTGCCCGCGAATCGGTGCCCTTCATGCGCAAGCTGTGGGACGAGCGCGAACAGAAGTCGCGCGCCGTGGTCGAGAAGGCCGGGGCGCAGATCGTGGAAGTGGACAAGCCGTCGTTCCAGGGCGCGATGAAGCCCGTGTACGACCGTTACGTCACCACGCCCGAGATGAAGGATCTGGTCGCCAAGATCCAGGCCGTGAAGTGAGGTCATCATGCTGGCGACACCTACGAATGAACCTCAGGTAACCGCGGGAGGCCGGGCGCAAGCCCTGGCCGCCCCGCTGGACGCCTACGCGCGCGGCTGCGCCAAACTGGCGCGCGCATGCATGTGGACCAGCGTGTTCGGGCTGATCTGCCTGATCATCGCCGTTACCTTGCAGATCTTCGGACGGCACGTGCTCAACAGCACGCCGACCTGGGCGGAAAGCCTGGCGCTGCTGCTGGTGCTGTACGTCACCATGCTGGGCGCCGCGGTCGGCGTGCGCGACGCGGGCCACATCGGCTTCGAATCGCTGCTGGACGCGCTGCCCGCCGCCGGACAGCGCCGGCTCCGGATCTTCATCCATCTGCTCGTGCTGCTGTTCGGCGTGCTGATGGCGTGGAACTGCGCCGTGCTGGCCGAATCCGTGGCGGCCTACAAGATACCCAACCTGGGCATCTCCAACGCCTGGAAGTACATCCCCGCAACCCTGTCGGGAGGCTTGATCGCGCTCTTTTCCATCGAGCACATCATCGCCATCCTCCACAACCAGAAGGTGGTGCCGGCATGGCGCTGACTCTGCTCTCCTTTACCTTCATGGGGTTCCTCGTGATCGGGGTGCCGGTGGCCTTCGCCATCGGGCTGTCCTCCATCACGGCCATCATGTACGAAGACCTGCCGCTGGCGGTGGCCTTCCAGCAGATGACCTCCGGCATGAACGCGTTTTCGTTCCTGGCCATTCCCTTCTTCATCTTCACGGGCGAACTGATGCTGTACGGCGGCATCGCCGACCGCATCGTGGCGTTCGCGAAGTCGCTGGTGGGCCATGTGCGCGGCGGCCTGGGCATGTCCAACGTGCTGGCCTGCACGCTGTTTGGCGGCGTGTCGGGATCGCCCGTTGCGGACGTGTCGGCGATGGGCTCCGTGATGATCCCGATGATGAAGCGCGAGGGCTATCACGCGGACTACGCGGTCAATGTCACCACGCACGCGGCGCTGGTGGGCGCGCTGATGCCGACCAGCCACAACATCATCATCTACACGCTGGCCGCGGGCGGCAAGGTGTCGATCGCGGCGCTGATCGCCGCCGGGGTGGTGCCCGCCCTCATCCTGACGGCATGCAATCTTGCCGCCGCCTACTTCGTCGCGCGCAGCCGGGGCTATCCGGCCGGCACCTTCCCGGGCTGGCACATCGTGCTGCGTTCGATGGTCGCCGCCGCGCCCGGCCTGTTCGTGGTCGTGCTGATCATCGCGGGCATCCTGAGCGGCGTCTTCACCGCGACCGAATCCGCGGCGGTGGCGGTGCTCTATGCGCTGGCGCTGACGATCTTCGTCTACCGCTCGCTGACCTGGGACCAGTTCGTGCGCGCCGCCAGCAAAGCCGTGAAGACCACGGGCGTGGTGCTGCTGCTGATCGGCATCTCCGCCACCTTCGGCTACCTGATCAGCTTCTATGGCGTGGCCGAGAAGACCGGCCAGCTGATGGCGTCGGTGTCCACCGAACCGTGGGCCATCTTCCTGATGGTCAACATCATCCTGTTCGTGCTGGGAACGTTCCTGGACATGGCCGCCACCATCCTGATCTGCACGCCGATCTTCCTGCCGATCTGCATGCAGTACGGCATGGGGCCGGTGCAATTCGGCATGGTCCTGCTGTTGAACTGCGCGCTGGGGCTGAATACCCCGCCGGTCGGCACCACGCAGTTCGTGGGGTGCGCGATCGGTGGCGTATCCGTAGGCACGGTGATGCGGACCATCTGGCCGTTCTACGGCGCGCTGCTGGCCGCGCTGGCGCTGGTGACCTATGTCCCGGCGTTTTCGCTGTGGTTGCCTGGCGTGCTGCTCAACTGACCGCGTCGGCGCGGGGCGGGCCGTCCGCGGGCCGCCCCAAGATCACCGGATAGAAGAAAACCGCCGCCAGCAGCCACATCAGCGCGGCGGACCAGATCGTCTGGCTGAGAAAATGCGCCCCTTGCAGGATGCGCACGACGGAAAACCCCAGGCCGGCCGTCACCCCGATGGCCAGCCCACCCCAACGCCAGGCGGGCCGTCCCAGCGACCAGCCCACGAAATACAGGCTCAGCATGGCGTACCCCGCGCCGGCATGACCGCTGGGCAGCGCGCCCCCGGCGCGCGCGCGCGCCCAGGTCCACCAATGCAGCGGATATGGCGTATAGCCGCCCAGGGTGTCCAGGTCATAGGGGCGCGGCAAGGTCGTGTGGTGCTTGAGCTGGTTGACCAGCAATTGTCCGGCCAGGCATGTCGCCGCCACGGCCAGCGCCGCACCCCGCCAGCGCCGCCAGGCGGGTATGCGGAAACTCGCCGCCACCACGCCAGCCGCGGCCAGGGCCACGCCGATCGGCAAGGCCAGCACCATGCGATGGCCAAGCAGTTCCAGCCAGCGGCTGCCATGCAGCGGAAAGCCGTCCAGGACCGGATCGAACAGCGTCCGGGCGATGCGCAGGTCCAGCCCCGAGGCGTTGGCCCACCACGCCAGGCATGCCAGGATCAGCGTGACGCCGAGCACGTGCGTGAGCAGGTACGAAACTCTGGCCGGCGCGCGGGGCGCCGGCAGCGAAGGGGACGACATGGGAGCGATGAACCGGGACGTATCGGGCAAGCGGAGACTGTACGGTCCCGACAGTCGAAAATTCGTCAAATTTGCGCGCGCGCCCGATTTACCGCGGCGTCGGGTTCGAAGCGCAGCGTGAAGCGCGTGCCGCGCGCATCGCCTTCGCGGGAGGACTCGACATTCAGCGACCAGCCTTGCATGTCGCAGACGCGCTTGGCGATCGCCAGGCCCAGCCCGCGCGCCGCTTCGTCGCCGTCCGCCACGCCCGAATCCCGCATGCGGCCGCTGTAGTAGCGGCGAAACAGAAACGGCAGATCGGCGGCGGCGATGCCCTTGCCGTCGTCTCGCAGTTCAAGCCCCCCCTGGGCGCCCAGCGTGGCCGTCAGGGTGGCCGGGGCCGCGTGCTCGACTGCGTTGCGGACCAGGTTGCGCAAGACCGTCAGCAAGGCATAGCGGTCCAGCGTGAGCACCTGCCCCTCGGATATCTGGTTGTCGAAACGCAGGTCCGCGATCTTGGCCTGGGCCGCATAGCCGCGCCAGGCGTCTTCCATGCATTCGGCGATGTCGACGGGTTCCGGCGGCCGGAGCTGGTCGCGCGCCATCGCGCGCGCGCTCTCCAGGCTCATGATGACATCATCCACGTTGTCCACCACGCGGGTCAGGCGCACGCGCTGATCCGGCGTCAATACCTGCGTCAGCAGCATCAGTTCGCTATCGGAACGGATGGCCGCCAGCGGCGTGCGCACCTCGTGGCTGAGATTCCCCGCGAATTCGCGCTCGCGGGCGATCGATCTGTCCACCTGGTTCTGCACGCGATTGAACGCCTCGATCAGCCGGCCCGCCTCGTCGTCGCGCGTGACGGCCATGTCGGGTGATCCGGGCGCCCAGGTCGCCAGGCGGTCCGTCAGGTCCAGCAGCGGGCCGACCGCCACCGCCGCCACGCGGCGCGACAGCGCATAGGCTCCGACCACGCAAATGGCGCCCACGCCCAGCACGATCAGGCCAAAGTCATGGACGCGTTCTTCGTTGTCGGTCGCGTCGTACAGCAGATACACCCTGCCCCGGCCGGTCTCGGCCACCATCACGTGCCAGGTATAGGCGCCTGGCTCGATCAGGTGCAGCCCGCTGTCGAGCGACAGGATTTCCGGCGGCATGCCGGCGGGGGGCTGCCCATCCACGCTCAACCAGGCGCGCATGGATCCGCCCAGCTCGCGCGCGCCGTTGCGCGGCAGGAATTCGTCGCTGGTGCGCGCGTGCTGCACCAGGCGGTCCATCTCGGTGTTGAGGATGTCGTTGACCAGATCGTCTTCCATCTGGTCGAACGTCAGGTACGCCAGCAAGGCCAGCGCCGTGACGAACAACGCCACCGTTCCCGTCAGCGCCCACACCACGCGCTGGGTCAGCGTGCCGGCGGCGGCGCGCGTCATGACGGGGTTCCGGGCAGGATCAGCCGCCAGCCGGTGCCATGCACGGTCTCGATGCCGTCAAAGCCCGCATCGGCCAGGGCGCGCCGCAGCAGGTGAACCTGGCTGCGCAGCGCGTCGGACGACGGCGGCTCATTGCCCCACAGCACCGATTCCAGTTCTTCGCGCGATGCCACTCTGCCGGGATCGCGCAGCAGGACTTCCATGATGAGGACTGCCTTGCGCGTCAGATGGACGGGAACGCCATTGACGGACACGGCGCGGCTGCGGGTGTCGTACTGCAAGGGGCCGAAAGCGCGCACCGAGTCCACCGTCGACCCCCTGGCGCGCAGGATCAAGGCCAGCAGGCGGGCCTCGACCTCGAGCAGGGCAAACGGCTTGGTGAGATAGTCGTCCGCGCCGTGCGAAAACCCCGCCAGCTTGTCTTCCAGGCTGTCGCGCGCGGTCAGCATCAGCACCGGCACGGCCAGCCGCCGTTCCGTGCGCATGGCGTGGAGCACGGCATTGCCGTCCATGCCCGGCAGGCCGATATCCAGCAGCACCGCGTCGAAACGCTGCTCCTGCAGGCGCTGCAACGCGGCCTGGCCGCTGTAGGCCACATCCGGAAGGAAGCCGCGCGCCTCCAGGAAGCTGTACAGATTGCCGGCGATGATGTGGTCGTCCTCGACGATCAGCACCCGGTGATGCGCACCCGCCGCGAGACTCGCTGCCATGGTCATGGTTTTCCTGGGAACAAGAGCGTCTACGCTTGCAGCACTTTGCCCGGGTTCATGAGCCCTTGCGGATCCAGCGCGCGCTTGATCCTGCGCATCAGCGCCAGCTCGACGGGACTCTTGTAGCGGGGCAGCTCATCGCGCTTGAGCTGGCCCACGCCATGCTCGGCGCTGATGGAGCCATGATGCGCATGCACACTGTCGTGCACCACGCCGTAGACTTCGCTTTGCAGCGCGAGCAGCTCGGTCTCGGTCTGCCCGGGGGCATTGGCCACGTTGTAATGCAGGTTGCCGTCGCCCAGATGCCCGAAGATCACATGGCGCACGCCGGGAAAACGCGCTTGCAGCAAGGCATTGGTCTTGTGCACGAAACCCGCGATCGACGAGATGGGAATCGACACGTCATGTTTGACCGATTTCCCCAATTCGGCTTCCGCCAGCGGGATGCTCTCGCGCAGGTGCCACAGGGCCTTGCTCTGCGCGACGTTGGCCGCGATGGCGGCGTCGTTCACCAGGCCGGCATCGATGGCCTCGCCCAGCACGGTCTCGAAACGCTCGCGCGCGTGCGTCTCGCTTTCGCTGTCGGACAGCTCCAGCAGGGCAAACCAGGGCGACGCGGCGGATTCGCCTTCGAACGGCAGGCGCTGCTGCGGGAACAGGCGCACCACCGCCTGCAGGCAGGCGCCGCTCATGAGTTCAAAGCCGGTCAGCGCCGCGCCAAATCCCGAGCGGGCGCGCGACAGCACCTCCACGGCGCTGTCGATGCTGTCCAGCGTCAGCAGCGCGGTGCACGAAGCCACCGGCCGGGGATACAGCTTGAGCGTGGCGGCGGTAATGATGCCCAGCGTGCCTTCGCTGCCGATATACAGGTCGCGCAGGTCGTAGCCGGTATTGTCCTTGCGCAGGCCGCGCAGGCCGTCCCAGACCTCGCCTTCCGCGGTCACGACCTCCAGGCCCAGCGTCAGGTCCCGCGTATTGCCGTAGCGCAGCACCTGCGTGCCGCCGGCGTTGGTCGCCAGGTTGCCGCCTATGGTGCAGCTGCCTTCGGCGGCCAGGCTCAGCGGGAACAGCCGGTTGGCCGACGCGGCGGCCTCCTGCACGGCCTGCAAAATGCACCCGGCTTCCACGGTGATGGTGTCGTTGTCGGTATCCAGTGCGCGCACGGCGGTCAGCCTTGCGGTGGACAAGACCACGGCGGTGCCGGAATCATCCGGGGTTGCGCCCCCGCACAGGCCGGTATTGCCGCCTTGCGGCACCACCGGCACCCCGTGGCTCGCGCAGAGCTTCATCGCGGCGGCCACCTCGGCGGTCGTGCCCGGGCGTATTACCGCCAGCGCCGAGCCGCGATAGCGGCGGCGCCAATCCTGCACATAGGTGTCGGCGTCGGCGCCGGTCAGCACGTGGGAAACGCCCAGGAGGGACTGTAGATCGCTCAGCAATGTCATGGATGCCGCACAAGGAAGGCCTGGTCGCGCCCAGGCGCTGTTCAAGGGATGTGCGAACTATTGTAGGGGCTGATCCGTCCGGGCCGAAGCCCGGCCCGCGTCAGCCGACCGCCTGGTCCAGGCGGGTCCCCGTCATGCCCGAGCAGAACGCCCGGGAAGCGATGCGGTTCATGAGGAAGGCGCGATCGACGCCCGCCGGTCCGGGCAGTTCCGACAGCGCGCGGTAAGCTCGGCGCAGCACTTCGCCCCGCGTCGCACCGCAGACCAGCAGCCGGGTGCACGGCAGGCGGCGATCGCCGCAACCGTCGATGCGTACTTCCAGCGCATGGGCGGCCACGGGTTCATGGTCGGCGACCGCCATTGTCTCGGAGTGGGCTTGCGCCTGGGCATCGATGACGCGGAACACGCCGCTGCGGTCATCCAGCGAGAACGCGACCGTGCCCATGCCCTGCCAGCCCCGGTCCCGCGCCACGCTGGCGGCCACGGTACGCAACGCGCTTTCAATCGACGACGCCAGATGCGGCGCCGGGCATTCGGCGATCAGGACCCGGGCCTCGCGCCAGACGCTGCGCTCCCAGGCGCGGCCGGTGGCCAGATCGCCTTCGGCGGACACGGATACATGGATATCAAGCCGGCGCTCGCGGCCGGCCGCTGGCCCGGCGTAGTTCGTGGGGGGGCCCCGCCTGCTGGTGGCGCCGCCCGATGACATGACAGTGGATACTTTGGCGCCCATGGCCCCTCCTGGTCTTTCTGCTTGCATAGCAAGCGTATCACCTTCGGATGACGAGCAAGTTCCATGCCATGCGCACCGCCCTCTGCAAGGCCCTTTCCGCCCCCCGGACCCTGCACCGGAAGCAGGCCGAGGCGCACGGCTGGCGCACCAAACCAGGGCAGACGCCACCGTGAAAACGCCCTACTCCGCCCGCCGGATGAAGTCCCCCCCGCCAATGGGGGATAATTCCGGTCTTGACCCCTTGCCATGGCGGTTTTGACATACGGGTTTACCATTACTCCCGGTCAAACCCGCGCTGTCCCCCTCTTATCAAGGAATCGTCGTGGGCAACAATACTCAATTCCCGGCCTCGGTTTTCAAGGCCTATGACATCCGCGGCACGGTGCCGGACCTGATCGACGCCTCCTTCGCCCGCGCGTTGGGCGTGGCGCTCGCCGCCCGCGCGCGCGCCGAAGGCGTGCAGACGCTCGTGGTTGGCCGTGACGGCCGGCTCAGCAGCGAAATGCTGTCGCTCGCGCTGCAGGAAGGCATGCTGGAAGGCGGCGTGGACACGCTGGACGTCGGCATGGTGCCCACCCCGCTCGTCTACTTTGCCGCGAACATCATGCAGACCGGCTCCGGCGTGGCCATCACCGGCAGCCACAATCCGCCCAAGTACAACGGCTTCAAGATGATGATGGGCGGACGCGCCCTCTATGGCGATGACGTCCAGGCGCTGGCCCAGGCCATGAACGGCGCGGCCCCCGCGCCTGCCGCCAGCGCCGGCACCCGCCGCCAGCTCGACCTGGTGGCTGCCTACATCGCGCGAGTCGCCTCCGGCGTCAAGCTCGCGCGTCCCATGAAGATCGCCATCGATTGCGGCAACGGTGTTGCCGGCGCCGTCGCGCCGCAGCTGTTCCGCGCCCTGGGCTGCGAAGTCGACGAACTGTTTTGCGAAGTGGACGGCACGTTCCCCAATCACCACCCCGACCCCGCCGAGCCCAAGAACCTCCAGGACCTGATCAGGCACGTCGCCGAAAGCGATTGCGAACTCGGCCTGGCGTTCGACGGCGACGGCGACCGCCTGGGCGTGGTCACGAAATCCGGCCAGATCATCTGGCCCGACCGGCAACTCGTGCTGTTCGCGCGCGACGTGCTGGAGCGCAACCCCGGCGCCACCATCATCTATGACGTGAAGTGCAGCCGCCATGTGGGCCTGTCGGTCGAGGCCGCCGGCGGCGTCCCGCTGATGTGGAAGACGGGCCACTCGCTGGTCAAGGCCAAGCTGGCCGAAACCGGCTCGCCGCTGGCCGGCGAAATGAGCGGGCACATCTTCTTCAAGGAGCGCTGGTACGGTTTTGATGACGGTCTCTACACGGGCGCCCGCCTGCTGGAGATCGTGTCGCGCTTTGCCGATCCCTGCTCCCCGCTGGAAGCCCTGCCGCAAGACGTTTCCACGCCCGAGCTGAAGCTCGAAATGGAAGAAGGCCAGCCCTTCACGCTGGTCAAGGCCTTGCAGGACCAGGGGCAGTTCCCCGACGCCAAGCGCGTGATCACCATCGACGGCGTGCGGGCGGAATACGCGGACGGGTTCGGGCTGGCACGTCCGTCCAACACCACGCCCGTCGTGGTGCTGCGCTTCGAAGCGCAAACCGCGCAAGCACTGGAACGCATCCAGGCCGACTTCCGCCGTGAACTGAGCAAGCTCGCGCCAAACGCCACCCTGCCTTTCTGATCCGCTTATGCCCTTATCCAACAGCCCCGCGTGGCAGCAATTCACCGCAGCGACACGCGCCGCATCGCGGGACGGCCAGCAGTTGCGCGTCATCAGTGCTCCAGGACTGCGCCTGGACTTGAGCGCGCAAGCCCAGTCCCCCGCCTTGCAAGCCGCCTCGGCGGCCTTGCTCGCGCAACAGGGTTTCGAGGCCGCGCGCGCTCGGCTTTTCGATGGGGGCCACGCAAACTGGACAGAAGGCCGCGCGGCATGGCACACCGCATTGCGCGCCCCCGAGCCGCCCGCCATGGTGGCCAATGCGGTGCTGGCCGAACGCGAACGCCTGCGCGAGTTCGTGCGCGAGGCGGATGCGGCCGGCCGGTACAGCGGCGTCCTGCACCTGGGCATCGGCGGCAGCGACTGGGGCCCCAGGCTCGTCACCCGCGCCTTGCGCCACGAAGGCGCGCGGCGGGAAGTGCGCTTCGCGTCCAACGTGGATTCCCATTCCGTCGCCGACGCGATGAGCCGGCTGGACCCTCACAACACGCTGGTCATCGTCGCCTCGAAGTCGTTCACCACCACCGAGCCGCTGGCCAACGCCGAAGTCGCGATGAACTGGCTGCGCGAGGCCGGGGTCGCGGACCCCATCAAGCAGGTCGTGGCGATCACCGCCAACGTCGAAGCGGCGCTGAACCTGGGCATCCTGCCCGATCACATCTTCCAGATCTGGGACTGGGTGGGCGGCCGCTATTCCCTGTGGTCCGCTATCGGCCTGCCCATTGCGCTGGCGCTGGGCAATGACGCGTTCGACCAGTTGCTGGCGGGCGCCGCGGCCATGGACGAGCATTTCCGCACGGCGCCCATCGCCGAAAACGCCCCCGTGCAGATGGCGCTGGCCGGCGTGGCCAACCGCAGCGTGCTGGGCTATGACTCGCTGGTCATCGCCCCCTACGATTCGCGGCTCTATCACATCGTGCCCTGGGCGCAACAGCTGGAAATGGAATCGCTGGGCAAGGTCGCCACCGCCGACGGCAGTCCGGCTGGTGTGCCGACCGGCGCCGCGGTGTGGGGCATGTCGGGCACCGACTGCCAGCACACCTTCTTCCAATGGCTGCACCAGGACGCGTCCGGCGCTCCCGTGGACTTCATCCTGTGCGAACAGCCGAACCACGCCTATGCACGGCACCATGAACTGCTGATCGCCAATTGCCTGGCGCAGCGCTCCGCGCTGCTGCGCGGCAAGTCATACGAAGAAGCCTTGGCCGAAACCTCCGCCACCGAAAGCGATCCCGCGCGCGCGCGCGTGCTGGCGCAACACCGCGTCCATCCGGGCGGGCGCCCCTCCTCGCTGATCGTGCTGCCCCGCCTGGAGGCCTATACGCTGGGCGCGCTGCTGGCCATGTATGAACACAAGGTGTTCACGCAAGGCGTGATCTGGGGCATCAACCCCTTCGATCAATGGGGCGTGGAGTTTGGCAAGGTGCTGGCCAAGAACATCATGCGCGAACTGGACGCGCCGCAGGCCAGCCAGCAGGACCCGTCCACCCGCTACTGGATCGACGCCATCAGGCGCTGAGCGCGTCGTACAGCTCCACGTGAACTTGCGCGACCCGCTCGACGTTGAATTCGCGTTCCGCAAGCGCCCTGCCCGCCTGGCCCATGGCCTGGCGCAATGCCGCATCGCCAGCCAGGCGGGCGATCGCATCGGCCAGCGCCTGCGCGTCGCGCACCGGCACCAGCAAGCCGGTCACGTCGGGTTCGATGGCGTCGCGGCAGCCCGGCACATCGGTCGTCACGACCGCCCGGGCGCACGCCGCGGCTTCGATCAGCGACTTGGGCAGCCCCTCGCGATAGGACGGCAGCACGGCAATGTGCGCGGCCGCATACAGCGCCGCCACATCCGAGCGCTCGCCCAGCGCCTCGACGCTGCCTTCCCGCCGCCACGCGTCCACATCGTCCTGCGTGGCCGACGTGGGATTGCCGGCGTCCACGCCGCCCACCAGCTGCATCGTCACCGGCACGCCACGCTCGCGCAGCAGTCTTGCCGCCTGGACGAATTCCTGCACGCCCTTGTCGCGCAGCAGGCGCGCCACCATGGTGACGACAACAGGCGGAGCCGCCGGCTCGGGCGAGGCGCGATAGGCGTCCAGATCCACGCCCGCGCCGCGGATGATGACGACCTGATCGTTGCGCACCGCGCCCAGGGACTTGAGCATGTCGCGGTCATTGGCGTTCTGGAAGATCACGCGGCTGTTGGGATGGCCCAGCGCGACCCGGTACAGGCGCGCCACCACGGAACGCACCAGCCGCATCTTCAGCGAATTGGAAAGAAAGACGAAGCCCAGACCTGAAATCGCGGCCACCATGCCCGGCACGCGGGTGAGCCGCGCGGCGATGCCGCCGTAAAGCACCGGCTTGATGGTGACCAGATGGACTACCCGAGGGCGCAGGCGGCGGAACAGGCGGATCAAAGCCAGCAGCGTGCCCAATTCCTGCAGCGGATGCTTGCCGCTGCGGGTCATGGGAATGGCGTGGTGCGTCATGCCCAACGCCTGGATCTCGGCCACGGCCGGTCCGTCCATGGTGGCCACATGCACGTCATAGCCGGCCCGCTGAGCAGCCAGCGCCACGGGCACGCGATGCGACATGAAGAAGGCCGGGTTATTGACGACAAACAGCAGACAGCGTCCGGCGCTCATGCTTGGACTCCAGAAATGCCGCGCCAGACGGCGATATAGCTTTGCACCATGCGCGCAAGATCGAAATGTTCGAGCACGCGCGCGCGCCCGGCTTCGCCCGCGCGCTCGCGGCCACGCGCGGCCACGTCGCACAAGGCGCTCTCGATGCCGCGAGCCAGGGCCTCGGCCTGTTCGGGCGGCACCACTACGCCGGTATCGCCAACGATGTAGGCCGCGTCTCCGACGTCGGTCACGACGCAATACACCCCGCAAGCCATGGCTTCGGCCACTACGTTCGGAAAGCCCTCCGCGCAGCTCGACAACACATGCAGATCCAGCCCGTTCATCATGGCGGGCACATCGTCGCTGGGGCCGTTCAGCAGCACGCGGTCGCGCAGGTCCAGCTTGTCGATCAGAGCTCCGAGCTCGGCGTTGCCAGCCGTCATGTCCCGGCCGACCAGCACGCAGCGCAGCCCGGCATCGCGGCCGTCGCGCACCAGCGCGGCCACGGCGCGCAGCAGATTGGCATGGTCCTTGAGCGGGTCCCATCGCGCCACGCAGCCGATCACGGGCACGTCCTCGGACAACCCCCACTGCGCCCGAACCCGCGCGCGCGCCAACGGATCCGGCGCGTAGCGCGACAGGTCATAGCCGTTGGAGATCACCACGAGGCGGTCGTGCCGGTAGCCCTTTTCGGCGTGGCGCTGCGCCGCGTTCTGCGCCGCGCACACGATCGCCTTGGGCACGCTGCCCGACAGCAGCGCGCACGCGCGCAGCACCAGGCGGGCCGAGCGGCTGCTGCGTTCCAGATGTGCGCCCGAATTGCGGATGCCCCACGCAATGTCCCGCACCCCCGCCAGACGCGCCGCCAGGCCGCCGATCAGGTCGGCGTGATACATCCAGGTCTGCACGGCGTCCGGACGCGTCCGCGCGATCAGGCCGCGCAGGGCCATGAAGCCGCCCAGGCTGACGCGTCCGCGCTTCATGCCCAGCGCATGCACGGTCACGCCCGCGGCGCGCAGGCGTTCGCCATAGATGCCCTCGTCGGTCAAGGACACGACAACATGCTCGACCTCCACGCCCGGGTAGGTCGCCAGGCGGAACAGCACGGACTCCGCGCCGCCCTGCCCCAGGCCGGTGATCACATGCAGGATACGCAATGCGGAGGCGCTCATCGCCCCTCCCGCACCGCTTCGAACAGTTCATCCCATTCTGTCAGCACGCTGGCCAGCGCGTAGCGGTGGCGCACGGCGGCCGAACCGCGCATGCCCAACTGCTGGCGCAGCGACGCGTCGCTCATCAGGCGGTGCAAGGCGTCGGTCAGCGCGACGCGATCGCCGGCCGGCACCAGCAGCGCGTCCTGGCCGTCCCTCGTCATTTCGCGCGGACCGCTGGGGCAATCGAATGCCACGCAAGGCAGGCCCAGCGACATGGCTTCCAGGAGGACATTGGGAAAACCTTCCACCAGCGAGCTCAGCACGAATGCCTGGCCGCGCGCCAGTTCTTCCCACGGCGCTTCGGTGCGCCCGGGCAGGCTGATCCGCGATTGCAGGCGCAGTCGGGCGACCTGCTGCTCCAGCGCGCCGCGCTCGGGGCCTTCGCCCCAGATGCGCAGGTTCCAGTCCGGAAAATCCGGCGCGAGCTGCGCGAAGACATCAATCAACAGGCTGAACTGCTTGTCAGGGACCAGCCGCCCCATCGCAATCAACTCGCGCGGCCCGCCGTCGTCGCGCTGCTGCACCCGCGGCGCATCCAGCAGCGGCGCGGGCAGGGGATTGGGAATGACGGCCAGGCGCTTGATGCCCGGCACCTGGCGCGAGAACGGGCCCGCGGTGTCTTCGGCCTGCACCGTCACCATGTCGGCATACGGATACAAGAGGCGGCGCAGCATGCGCCAGGCGGTGCCGGTCGTGGTTTCGGCGACCGGGTTGGTGCGTTCGCAGACGATGAGCGGCACTCGCAGGCCGGCAGTGGCCAGGATCGCCGCCACATTGACGTTGGTCAGGAAGGACACCACCACGTCCGGCCGGGTGTCGCGGATGTGCTTGCGCAAAACCAGAAGCCGCTTGAACGCGGCTGCCGGACCGGACACCCGCGTGCCCGCCAGGTCCGCCAGCCACGCCAGCTCGACTTTGTCCGACAAGGGATAGAAGCAGGTTCCCTTGGAGGAATAGGTAGGCGTAAGGATGACGGTATCCCCGCGCTCGGACCATGCGTTGACCAGCGTCGCGGCCACTCTTTCGGCGCCGCCCGCGTGCATGGAACTGACCAGCATCAGTATCTTCATTCGTCAACGCCCCTCAACCGATCCCCCTTGATCCATTCCCGCGCGGTAACGATCCAGCCAGGCCTGCATCATCAGCACGCCCCACAGATGGCTGTCCCAGTTACGGTGCCCCGAGGTGTGTTCGCGCCACTTGCGCAGGATGGGCTCGGGTTCGAACCAGCCTTCCTGGCGCAGGCGTGCCGGGTCCAGCAGCGCATCGGCCCATTCTCGCAAGGGGCCGCGCAGCCAGGCGGCCAGCGGCACGGCAAAGCCGCGCTTGGGACGGTCCACCAACGCCTGCGGCACGTGGCGATGCAGCACCTGGCGCAGCAGCCACTTGCCGGTATTGCCACGCACCTTGTATTGATGGGGCAGGCTCCACGCGAATTCATATACCCGGTGGTCGATCAGCGGCACACGCGTTTCCAGGCTCACCGCCATGGCCGCGCGGTCAACCTTGACCAGGATGTCGTCGGGCAGGTATGTCACCGTGTCCAGCTTCATCATCGATTCGAAGGTGGAACCCTGCATCGCCCGCTCGAACTCCGATACCGGCTCGACGCCGCCCTTCACGACGCTGGACGGATCCGCCCAGTACGACACGAAGAGGCGGTAGAACTCGCCACGCGTATCGGCGCGCAGCAGTTCGCCCAGCTTGCCGACCTTGCCGCGCCACGCGCCGCGCCCGGGCAGATGGGTGGAGGCGCTGAGCAGCGCACCGGCCGGCTTGCGCAGCAGCGCGGGAAAGCGCTCGCATTGCTGCCACCAGTTGTTCACGCGGAAGTAGCGTGAGTAGCCGCCAAAGAGCTCGTCGCCGCCATCGCCGGACAAAGCCACCGTCACGTGCTGGCGCGCCATGCGCGTCACCAGCGACGTCGGGATCTGCGACGAGTCCGCGAACGGCTCGTCGTACATGTCGGCCAGCGAAGGAACCACCGCCAGCGCGTCCTCCGCCGTCACGTAGAGCTCCGTGTGATCGGTGCCCAGGTGCGTGGCGACGGCCTTGGCGTGCTGCGCCTCGTCATAGCCCTTCTCGTGAAAGCCGATGGCGAAGGTGCGCACCGGCTGCGAGCTTTGCGCCTGCATCAGGGCGACGATGGTCGAGGAATCGATGCCGCCCGAAAGGAACGCGCCCAGGCTCACGTCAGACAGCATCTGCCCGCCGACGGCCTTGGACAGCACGCCCTCTAGAGCATCCGTGGCTTGCGCGTCGGATTCGAACGTCAGCCTCGATTGGGCGGCCGTGTCGGCGGCGTCGCGCGCCGACCAGTACACGCGCGGCTCGGGCATGCGGCGGCTGCGGGTATCGTCCGCGGTGAACTCCACCCAGGTGCCCGGCGGCAGCTTGGCAATGCCCTCGTAGATGGATTGCGGCGCCGGAATGTAGTTGTGCCGCATGAACGACGCCAGCGCATTGCGGTTCAGGTTGCGGCCGAAGCCCGGGATCGGCATCAGGCCCTTGAGCTCGGAGGCGAAGACCAGCTCCGCGCCCGAATAGCCGTAGTACAGCGGCTTTTCGCCCATGCGGTCGCGCGCCAGCACGAGCTTGCGCGACGCCTTGTCCCACAGCGCGATGGCGAACATGCCCACCGCGGCCTGCAGGGTGGCCTCGATGCCTAGCGCCGTAAAGCCCGCCAGCAGGGTCTCGGTATCCGAATGACCGCGCCAGGACGGCGCCAGCGCCGACTGTTCGAGCTGCTTGCGGATGTCCAGGTGGTTGTAGACCTCGCCGTTGAACACCATCACATAGCGGCCGCAGGCCGACGTCATGGGCTGGTGGCCCGCTACGGTCAGGTCCAGGATCGCCAGGCGGACATGCGCCAGCGCCAGTTCCGCGCCGGTGTCTTCCCAGAAGCCATTGCTGTCCGGCCCGCGATGGCGAATACGGCGGCAGCTTTCCGCCAGCACCTGCGCCTTGTTCCCGATGGGGCCCCAAATTCCGACTATTCCACACATGATGAGGTTCTCGTGGTCACCGTAGCAACGGCGCGCCGCGCGGGCCTAGCCCGGTCCGCGGACACCGTCAAAAATTTCCTGCCATTTCCGCAGCACTCGCGCGGCCGAGAACCGGTCGCGCACATCAGTTGCCGCCTGCGCCATGCGCAAACGGCCTTGGTCATCGCTCATGACGGCGTCCAGCGCCTTGCACAAGGCGGGCACGTCGCCATTGGGCCGCACCAGCACGCCGTCGACGCCTTCGCGCACGATCTCGCGCGGGCCCGTGTCGCAATCGAAAGACACGGCGGCCAGCCCGCTGGCCATGGACTCGAGCAGCGTGTTGGAAAGGCCTTCAAAGCGCGACGTCAGCACGTAGAGGTGGGCGCTGTCATACCAGTCGCCCACATTGCCGGCTCGCCCGGGCATCGCGATGCGCGATTCCAGCCCGGCCTCGCGCACCTGCGCCTCCAGGGCTGGCCGTTCGTCGCCCTCGCCCAGAATAACCAGATCCCAGTCGGGATGCGATGGCGCCAATTGCGCATAGGCCTGGATCAGGAGGTCAAAGCCCTTGTCCGCATGCAGCCGCCCCACCGCCAGCAAGCGCTTGCGTCCATCGCCCGTCACCGGGGTCAGGATGGGCTCGGCGCGCGGCAGCGGAAAGTGAACCGGATTGGGAATGACCGCCAGCCGGGAGCCTGGCACGTGCCGATCCAGCCAGTCGGCCGTGCCGCGGGTCAGCGCCACCACGCGCGCGGCGCGCGGATAGGTCAGCCGCCGCAGGCGCTGCCAGAACCCCGACAGGGTCTGGGACGGCGGATGCGTATGTTCGGTCGCGATCACGCGGCAACCCAGGCCGGCGCAGGCCAGCACGGACAGCACGGACGCCGTCGTCATCATGCCCAGCACGATGTCGGGCCTGAAGGCCTTGATCACCCGCCGCAGGGCGCGCACCCGCTGCACATTGCTCCAGATGCCGCGCAGTCCGCCGCCCTCGCCCGCCGTATGGAGGATCTCGCGGCGGACCTTGGGATGCAGCGTATAGACATCGCCTTCGGCGCCGGCCTGCGTCACCACCATGACCTCGCGGCCCATGTCGGCCCAGTGGGCGCTCAGGTCGGCGGCAACCCGTTCAGCGCCGCCGCCATGCAGCGAATGGATGAACAGCAACACGCGCGTCGATCGGGCGGAGTCGGCTACGGACATTCAATCGGCCTCCCTGGGTTCGGCCTTGCGCATCGCCACCACCAGGTAGCAGGCGAAGGACAGCACATACATGAGGCTGGTCGCCAGCATGATGCCGGCCGCGCCCATCCGGGGCGCCAGCACGGTGTTCAGCACGGCCTTCAGCGCAAAATTGGCGACCGCGATGGCGGCCATGATGCGGTAGCGGTTCTGGCTGGCCAGCAGTTGCACCAGGATCAGCACCCCGAAATAGAACGGCAGCTGCAGCAGCCCCCAGCGCAACACATGCGCGACGGCCTCGGTATTTTCGGCGGTGAACGCGCCGCGCTGGAACAGCACCGACACGCCCCACGGCGCCAGCACCCAGCCCACGGCAACCGCAACGGCGCCCGCGCCCACCATCAGCACCGACCATTTCAGCGCCATGCTGCGCGCGCGCGCGGTGTCGCCGCGCGCCTGCACGTCGGCCAGCACGGGCAGCGCGGCGCGCCCGACGGACACTGCCCCGATGCCCAGCAACAGGGACAGCAGCCGGCTGGCGTAGCCCAGCGTGGCGTTGGCGTTGGCGCCCAGGTTGGCGGCGGCGTATTGGTCCAGCGGACCGACAAAGCTCATCGCCACCTGGCCGATCAGCATCACGCCGGCGGCGCTCATCAGTTCGGGCCAATGCGGCGACCTCAGGGTCAGGCGCGGCGCGCCCCAGAAGCCGCCATCGGCACGCGCCGCCAGCCAGGCCAGCCAGACGGTCTGGATGGCGTAGCCGACCAGCGTGCCCCACAGCAGCGGCCCGACGCCATCGGCGCTCACGGCCAGCATGACCCAGGCCAGCGTCGCCACGGCGGGCACGCTGTCCAGCAACGTATTGACGTGCCGTTCTTGCGCGCGCAGGCGCGCGGCGCTGATGCCGGCGACCAGCAGCAAGGCCGACACCGGGGCAAAGGCGAACAGCAGGTCGCCCGTCATCTCGCGCACGCGGACGGACAGGCCCTGGCCCAGCCCGTTCACCACATAGGGCCAGGCGAACCAGGTCAGGATGGCCAGCGCGACACCGCCCGCGGCGACCCATCCCTGAAGCTCGCGGATGAATTGTTCTTTTTCGGCGCCACCGGCGCGGCGCAGCCGCACCAGCACCGGAATCAGCACCACCGACAGGACGCCCACGATCGTGACGGGCAGCCAGGTGGCCATGGTCATCGTGAACTGGTAGGCGTCCACGGCGTCGCTGACGCCGTAGCGGTACGCCACCGCCATCTCCTTGATGGCGCCGGCGGCCTTGCCCAGCAACAGGAACACGGCCACCCGGAACGCGCCCTTGAAGATGCGCTGATGGTCCGGGTGGATGTTGCCGAGTTTTCGGATGAGTGCTTTCAAATCAACGCAGGAATTGCGTGTACCAGGGCATGGCCACTTCCAGGCCTTGCAGCACCGTGTGCGTGGGCGCATAGCCCAGCAGCCGGCCTGCCTTGCTGACGTCGGCCTGCGAGTGGCGCACGTCGCCCGCGCGGAAGTCGGCATACACCGGCTGCTTGCCGTACTGGACGCCCTGGTTGCCCAGCGCCTGCACCAGGAAGCCGAACAGCTCGTTCAAGGTGCTACGGCCACTGACGGCCACGTTGTAGACCTGGTTGCGCGCCTCGGGCGCGGCCAGCGCGCCCAGGATGTTGGCCTGCACCGCGTTTTCCACAAAGCAGAAGTCGCGGCTGGTCTCGCCGTCGCCGTTGATGGTGACGTCCTTGCCCTGGATCATCGCGGCCGTCCACTTCGGAATCACGGCGGCGTAGGCGCCGTCCGGATCCTGGCGCTTGCCGAACACGTTGAAGTAACGCAGGCCCACGGTCTCGAAGCCATAGGAGCGCGCGAACACGTCCGCGTACAGCTCGTTGACGTACTTGGTCACGGCGTAAGGCGACAGCGGCTTGCCGATGTTCTCTTCCACCTTGGGCAGCGCCGGATGGTCGCCGTAGGTGGAGCTGGAAGCGGCATAGACGAACGACTTCACCTTGGCGTCGCGCGCGGCCACCAGCATGTTCAGGAAGCCGCCGATGTTCACCTCGTTGGTGGTGATCGGGTCGTTCAGCGAACGCGGCACCGAACCCAGCGCGGCCTGGTGCAGCACATAGTCCGCGCCTTCCGTGGCGCGGCGGCATGCGTCCAGGTCGCGGATATCGCCTTCCACGAAGGTGAAGCGCGCCCATTGCTCGGGGGTGACCGATGCGCGCACCTCGTCGAGGTTGCGCTGATGGCCGGTGGCGAAGTTGTCCAGGCCGGTCACGGATTGCCCCAGCTTGAGCAGCGTTTCCAGCAGGTTCGAACCGATGAAGCCGGCGCAGCCGGTCACCAGCCACTTGCGCGGCGTAGCGGACAGTTCCTGGGTGATGGTTTCAAAGCGAGTGGTCATTGCAAAATCCCTTACAGACGCAGATCGGATTCGGCAGGCGACAGCACATACTTCAGGTCGTACAGAATGTGTTGCGGCTTGCCCAGCTTGCGGATGCCTTCCGCGCCCATGGCCTTGAACTGGTTGTGCGCCACCGCCAGGATCACGGCGTCGTACTTGCCTTCCTCGGGCTGGCTCACGGGGGTCAGGCCATATTCATGCACGGCTTCCTCGGCGTCGACCCACGGGTCATAGACGTCCACGTCGACGTTGTAGTCGCCCAGTTCACGGACGATGTCGACGATGCGCGTGTTGCGCAGGTCGGGGCAGTTTTCCTTGAAGGCCAGGCCCATCACCAGCACGCGCGCGCCCTGCACATGGATGCGGTTCTTGGTCATGGCCTTGACCAGCTGCGACACCACGTAGCCGCCCATCGAATCGTTCAGGCGGCGGCCCGCCAGGATGATCTCCGGGTGGTAGCCGATGGATTGCGCCTTGTGCGTCAGGTAGTACGGATCCACGCCGATGCAGTGGCCGCCCACCAGGCCCGGACGGAACGGCAGGAAGTTCCATTTGGTGCCCGCGGCCTGCAACACGGCTTCGGTGTCGATGCCCATCTTGTTGAAGATCAGGGCCAGTTCGTTGATCAGCGCGATGTTCACGTCGCGCTGCGTGTTCTCGATCACCTTGGCGGCTTCGGCCACCCGGATGCTGGACGCCTTGTGGGTGCCGGCGGTGATGATCTGCTTGTAGAGCTGATCGACCAGCTCGGCCACTTCGGGCGTGGAGCCGGAGGTGACCTTCTTGATCGTGCTGACGCGGTGTTCCTTGTCGCCCGGGTTGATGCGTTCGGGGCTGTAGCCGGCATAGAAGTCCACGTTGAACTTCAGGCCCGACACGCGTTCCAGCACCGGCACGCAGTCTTCCTCGGTCGCGCCCGGATAGACGGTGGATTCATAGATGACGATGTCGCCACGCTTGAGCACGGCGCCGATGGTCTCGCTGGCCTTGACCAGCGGCGTCAGGTCCGGCTGCTTGTATTCGTCGATCGGGGTGGGCACGGTCACGATGAACACGTTGGCCTGGCCCAGTTCGGCGCGATCGGCCGTGTAGGTCAGTTGGGCGGCTTCGGTCAGTTCCGCATCGCTGACTTCCAGCGTGTGGTCGTGTCCGGCCTTCAGCGCGTCGATGCGGCGCGTATTGATATCGAACCCGATGACCGAGCGCTTCTTGCCAAATTCCACCGCCAAGGGCAGACCGACGTAGCCAAGGCCAACAACAGCGAGTTTCACATCCTGAATTCGCAACATAACTCTCCCTTCACCGTAGAACGATTACGGCATTTTAAATATGGTCGGGTGATAGATAACCGAGCCCCCGGCGGCTATCGCCGGGGCACTCAAACTAGTCGGAGGTTCGCAAGACTGAAGGCAGCAGCAGCCAGCCCGGACGGCGCCAGGACACCAATCGGGCATACAGCCAGATGTAGACGCTGGCGAACACAACCAGGCTGGCGCTCAGGGCCCAGGCGTTGTCCCACCAGATCGTGGCCGGCACCAGCCCGATCAGCGCAAGCACCCACATGTACGGGGAAGCCAGCGCGTTGCACAGCGCCGGAACGGCATGGCGCCGGCCTCGGCTGAACGTCACGCGGACCAGGCGGCGGAATACCAGCTGGTGCAAATGCAGCGCATCCGGCTGGTCTACCGGCACGCCGCGCTTGAAGCGGCGGCGCCAGATCGAAAAACCGGTTTCGAATACGGGGTAGAACAACACCGCCAGGGCGTAGAAGGGCGACACCGACGGGTTGCGCACCACCAGCAGCACCGCCAGCTCGGCCAGCATGAAGCCCAGGAAGTACGCGCCGCCATCGCCCAGGAACACGCGCCCGAACGGGAAGTTCCAGACCAGGAAACCCAGCGTGGCCGACGCCAGCGCCGCAGCCACCAGAAAGATCGGCACGTCGCCGACCTGCAGGGCCACCAGGCTGATCGACACCGCCATCAGGGTGGCAACCATGCCGGCCAGGCCGTTCATGCCGTCCACGATGTTCAGCGCATGCGTACAGCCACCCACCGCGAACATGGTGAACAGCAGCGACACCGGCCAGAACGACAGCACGTAATCCACGGGCGCCATGCCGACGCGGCTCACGCCGCCCAGCAGCCACCAGGCGATGGCGGCCGACAGGAACGCCGCCAGCAAGCGCTTGCTGGCGCCGATGTCCTTCGTGATGTCTTCAAGCAGGCCAGCCACGAATACCGGCAGCGCCGCGACGAACAGCGCGGGCCAAAGCCAGGTCAGGGTCATGTTGCTGGGGCCGAGCACCAGCAATCCGGCGAGGGTGCCCGCAAGCACGGCCAGCCCGCCGACGCGAGGCGTCGCGCGGGAGTGGTTGGCTTGTGGCTTGTTGAGATCGCTGTCGCCGGTAAAAGCGCCATGCCAGCGCTCGGACGCCACGATGAGTCCCCCCACCGTGAACGCGACCACGCATATGTACAGCCAGGTCACAGGGTCACCTCTGGTTGGTCTATCGAGACAGGCCCGCCATTATCGGAGGCAGGTGTAACGCCCATATATGGGATGAATAAGGAAGTGCAATCCCACGGCACAGAACGTAACGCCCGCGGCCGGGTGGTTCGTCCGTCCCGCCTGAGTCTTGAAGGCGCTGATGCAACAGCGCCGCGGGCGCGCGGCAGTACAGGTTTCATGAAGGGATTGTAGAGCGTTCCGCCCTGACGCACGCGAAATATCCAAGGGAAAACGCGAAGGCGCCCCCACCAGAAGCCATCCCGGAACGGCGGCGGCCGTCGCGCGCAGGGGCCAGACTTCCCCACTAAATAGGGACGCATCAATTCTGGTCAAAAAAAAGCCCGAGATCGTGAGATCTCGGGCTAAATCCACCAAAGGAGGAGGGTGGAGGAGACAACCGTGGCATGTTGGGAGCGGGCTTTCTGCTCACTGCGCATCCGGGGTTTTCACCGCGCCGTTTGCGTTTCAACATCCGATGACTGAATAGTACCGAGGTTTTTTGTGCGATGCAAGAATTTTTTTGATCTCTTTTCAGAGGCGAATTTCGCGTTGCGTTTTTGCTGCAAATTTCCGCTCTCCCCTCTGGAGAGCCGCGCCAGTCAATGACCTTAACGAAAAGCGGGTTTTTGCCGAAGGGGTTAACCCCTTGCGGATTTACCCTAGACCACAGCGGGTAATCCCACCCTGGATTTTGCACCAAAACGGTGCATTCGGCACCACGATGCGGCGGATTTTGCGCATTGCAGCATTTCACCTGCTCCGCCCTCAGATCCAATAAGCGGTGGTCGTCATGACCTTGGACATGCCCCGCATGGCCATTTTCACGGGCGCTGGCAGCGCCACGCCGCCGGCCTCTTCCGCGCTGGCGCGGTGCTGGGCTTCGTCTTCCTTCATCTTCTGCACGATCTGGCGCGACCGCTCATCTTGCACCGGCAAGGTGCGCAGATGCTCTTCCAGATGCGCCTCGACCTGCTTTTCGGTTTCCGCCATGAAGCCCAGGTTGCGAGGCACGCCCGCGACGCTGGCCATCACGCCCAGGGCAAACGAGCCCGCGTACCAGAGCGGGTTGAGCAGGCTGGGACGGCTGCCCAGCTCGTCCAGGCGCTGATTGCACCAGACCAGGTGATCGACTTCCTCGGCGGCGGCGTTCAGCAGCAATGCCCGGGGCGCGGGTTCGCGGCAAACCGAGGCCTGCCCCCGGTACAGCGCCTGGGCGCAGACTTCTCCCACGTGATTGACCCGCATCAGCCCGGCGGCGTGGCGCTTTTCTTGCGCCGACATGGCCTGCGGCGCCTCTTCCACCGTCGCCGGATAGGGCCGGCCGGCAGAAGCGCTTCCGGACAGCACGCGCAGCGCACGGTCGGCCTCGGCCAGCAAGGCATCCAGGGGACTGGCGCGGCGCAGGAAGGAAGCGGGGCCGGATCGGGACAGGGTGGTGGGCATGGCAACTCCTCGACAATACTGGCGCACACGCCCCTGATGCGGGGCGGGGCTCTCGTGCCCGGAATTGTACGCAACAGGTATCATCAACCATTGACTGCGCTCAAGCTCAAGGACACTACCAAATGGAATGCACGATCGACTGGGGCGGCCCCAACGGCATGCTCTTTACCGCCAGCACGGGCAGCGGCCACGTGGCCGTGATGGATGGCGCCGTGGACGGCGGCGGACACAACCTGGCTCCGCGCCCGATGGAAATGCTGCTGGCCGGCACGGGCGGCTGCACTGCCTATGACGTGGTGCTGATCCTCAAGCGCGGCCGCCATGCGGTCAGCGGTTGCAGCGTCAAGCTCCAGGCCGACCGCGCCGATGCCGACCCCAAGGTCTTCACGCGCATCCATTTCGCCTTTACCGTCACCGGCCACAATCTGCCGCGCGCGGCGGTCGAGCGCGCCGTGCAGCTGTCCCATGAAAAATACTGCTCGGCCTCGGCCATGCTGGAGAAAACCGCGGCGCTGACGTTCTCGGTCGAGATCGTCGACACGCAGGACGCCGCGACCGCCGCCTGAGCCGCGCCCGCGGCGTGGTGTAATTCGGCTTGCTTCCCTATCTCTATAAGCGCCACCGCGATCCGCTCGCGGTGGCCAGTTTGCGTCACCCGCGGGTCGGGCGAACACAAGGACCGCCATGAAACAATACCTGGACCTCGTTCAATCCATTCTGGACACCGGCGCGTGGCAGGAAAACCGGACCGGCATACGCACCCTGAGCATGCCGGGCGCCTCGCTGCGCTTCGACCTGCAAAAAGGATTTCCCGCCGTCACCACCAAGAAGCTGGCGTTCAAATCCGCCATCGGCGAAATGGTGGGTTTCATGCGCGCCTCGCGCAGCGCCGCGGAGTTCCGCGAACTGGGCTGCAAGGTCTGGGACCAGAACGCCAACGAGAACAGCCAGTGGCTGGCAAACCCCTACCGCGAGGGTCCGGACGACCTGGGTCCCGTGTACGGCGTGCAGTGGCGCCAATGGCCGGCCTACAAGATGCTGGACGCCGCCCGCCCGGCCCAGATCGAAGACGCCCTGTCGCGCGGCTACGCCAAGGTCGCCGAACTTGAGGAAGGCGGCGTGCCCAAGGTGCTGCTGTACAAGGCGGTCGACCAGTTGCGGCAGTGCCTGGACACCATCCACGAGCGCCCCGGCGACCGCCGCATCCTGTTCCACGGCTGGAACTGGGCCCAGATCGAGGAAATGGCGCTGCCCCCCTGCCATCTGCTTTATCAGTTCCTGCCCAACGCCACGACCCGCGAGATCTCGCTCTGCCTGTACATCCGTTCCAACGATGTCGGCCTGGGCACGCCGTTCAACCTGACGGAAGGCGCCGCGCTGCTGCACCTGGTCGGGCGCCTGACCGGCTACACGCCTCGCTGGTTCACCTACTTCATCGGCGACGCGCACATCTACGAGAACCACCTGCCGATGCTGCGCGAGCAACTGACCCGCGAGCCCTACGAGTCACCCCGGCTCGTGCTGTCGGATCGCATTCCCGATTTCGCCGTTACAGGCCGCTACGAACCCGAGTGGCTGGAAAAGGTCGAGCCGGGCGATTTCTCGCTTTCCGGCTATACCCATCACGCGCCGCTCACGGCTGCCATGGCCGTATAGGATCGCCGCCGGCAGCGGCCGGCGCCGTCCCTTTCAAGACAGGGTGGGAACGCCGCGGGCGCCCGCCAGGTAGGAAATCCCCCGCGCGCGCGAGCGGCAGGTGAAGATTGGTGAGCTTCTGGAAGCCCGATTTCGGTATAACCCATCCCTTAGCCACGGACGCGCGTCCAGCACGCCGCGCGCCCCCGTTGCTTCCGACCGGCCCCTGGCGCGCCGTGCCTGTCGCTTGCCGCGAACCCGGGCAACCGCCCGAGCGGCGCCGACCGCTGGCATTGCCCGCCGCATCCCCCATCCCTACCAGAGAGTGTGAGAATCGCCAGCGTCGAGAGCAGGATCCCCCTTGCGACCGGAATGCAACTGTTGACTACCAATTGAACTGAATTAAGGCCCGCGCGGCGGCTGGATGCGCTCAGGACAGGACCCACAAATGCTCGTTGGAATCTATAACCCTTCGCTCGTCCTCGTATCCCTAGGGGTCGCCATCCTGGCGTCATACACGGCGTTGGGGATGGCCAACCGCGTCAGGGCCGCGAACGGGCTGCCCGCCGCGCGATACTGGCTGGCGGGTGGCGCATTCGCCATGGGCATCGGGATCTGGTCCATGCACTTCGTCGGCATGCTCGCCTTCAGTCTGCCCATCCCCATGGGGTATGACCTGCCGCTGACCGTGCTGTCCCTGGCCATCGCCATCGGCTGCTCGGCCTTCGCCCTGTGGATCGTCTGCCAGGACGAACTGCCTTGGCGCAGGCTGGCCATCAGCGCGCTGCTGATGGGCGCGGGCATCGCGGCAATGCATTACATCGGCATGGCCGCCATGCGCATGGCGCCCGGCATCGACTACGACCCCGTCTGGTTTGCCCTGTCCATTGCGATCGCCGTGGCGGCCTCGGGCGCGGCCCTGTGGATCACCTACCGGCTGCGTCATGACGGGCCGCGGGTGGCGCTGTCGCGGCCGCTGGCTGCCGCCATCATGGGCCTGGCCATCGTCGGCATGCACTATACGGGCATGGAAGCCGCCAGTTTTCCGGCCGGCAGCATCTGCATGGCGGCCGACGGCGGCATCTCCGCCGGCTGGCTGGCCATCGCCGTGACGGCCGTGACCCTGAGCGTGCTGGCGATCGCCCTGGTCGTCGCAGTGCTGGACAACCGGCTGGAAGCGCGCACCTCCGCCCTGGCCTCTTCGCTGGCGGAGGCCAATGAAGAGCTGGTGCAGCTGGCGCTGCACGACACCCTGACCAAATTGCCCAACCGCATCCTGCTGGAAGACCGGATGGAGCAGGCCATCGAAAGCGCCACCCGCCGCAAGGGCCACTTCGCCGTGCTGTTCTTCGACCTGGACGGCTTCAAGGCGGTCAACGACGCCTATGGCCACCACACCGGCGACGCCCTGCTGGTCGACCTGGCCCAGCGCATCCGCCAGGCCCTGCGCACGCAGGACACGGTCGCGCGCCTGGGCGGCGATGAGTTCATCGTGCTGAGCGAAGTCATCGAACCCACCGACGCGGCCAACGTGGCCGACCGGCTGATCGAGGCCATCGCCCGCCCCGTCATGGTCTACGGGCACGAAGTCCTGGTGACCTCGAGCGTGGGCATTGCCGTCTATCCAAACGACGGCGAGGACACCCATGCCCTGCTGACCAATGCCGACGCGGCCATGTACCACGCCAAGCGTCTGGGCGGCACCGGCTACAGCTTCTTCGAGCCATCCATGAACGCGGACGCGCACGAGCAGATCGAGCTGCTACACGACCTGCGCCTGGCCCAGGAGCGGGAACAGTTCGTCCTGCATTACCAGCCCAAGTACGAAGCGCCCGCCGGTCCCATCATGGGCGCCGAAGCGCTGCTGCGCTGGAACCACCCCACGCGCGGCCTGGTGGGTCCGGACCTGTTCATTCCCACGGCGGAAAAGACCGGCCTGATCCTGTCCATCGGGGAATGGGTCATCAACGAAGCCTGCCGCCAGATGCGGGAATGGATCAATGCCGGCCAAGGGCACTGGACCATCGCCGTGAATATCTCGGCGCTGCAGTTCGCCCATGCCAGCCTGGTCGAAACGGTGCGTTCGGCGCTCGCGCGGCATAACGTCCCGCCGGCGTGCCTGACCCTGGAGGTGACCGAGTCCACCGCCATGCGCGACGCGGAAGCCAGCATGGCCGTGCTCAAGCGGCTGTCCAGCCTGGGCGTCACCATCTCCATCGACGACTTCGGCACGGGCTACTCCAGCCTGCTCTACCTGAAGCGGCTGCCCGCCACCGAGCTGAAGATCGACCGCGGATTCGTGAACCAGCTGGAAAACGACAATGAGGATGCCGCCATTATCTCGGCCATCGTCGCGCTGGCGCAGCAGCTGAACCTGCGCATCGTGGCCGAAGGCGTGGAAACGGCGGCGCAGCAGAAATTCCTGACGGGCCTGGGCTGCGATTCGCTGCAGGGCTTCCTGCTGGGCAAGCCGATGCCCGCCACCGAATTCCTGGAGCACGCGTCGGGCTGAACGCAAACGATTGCCGGGCCCCCGGGCGCAAATTTGCTACGCTTACGGCGTCCAACCGGCCGAAACCCAACCGTTGCAAGCACGAATGCCCGCCAGCCTTACCCTGATCGTCGCCTATTCCGCCAACCGCGTCATCGGACGCGACAACGCCCTGCCCTGGAAGCTGCCGGGCGACCTCGCGCATTTCAAGCGCAGCACGCTGGGCCATCCCATCATCATGGGCCGCAAGACCTGGGACTCGCTGGGCCGTCCCCTGCCCGGCCGCAGCAACATCGTCATCAGCCGCAATCCCGATTTCAGCGCCGCCGGCGCGATCCTGGCGCCCACGCTGGAGGCGGCCGTGGCCGCCTGCGGCGATATCGAAGAAGCCTTCGTGATCGGCGGCGCGCAGATCTACGCGCAGGCCCTGCCCCTGGCCCGCCGCGTGCTGGCCACCGAAGTCCACGCCCAGGTCGAGGGCGACGCGTTCTTCCCCCTGCTGCCGTCGTTCCAATGGAAGGAGACCGCGCGCGAGCCGCAGGCCGCCGAGAACGGCTACGACTACGACTTCGTCACCTACGAACGCGCTTGACCGTTACGCCGCGCCCGCATTGCGCATGAAGCGCCACAGGGCGGGCGCCGCCGAGTACGCCACGTTGAAGCGCACCCAGGGGGTATCGGCCTCGTCCGCCTCGAAGTAGGAGCCGGGAGCCAGCCAGATGCCGTCCTTGAGCGCCAGTTCGGCCAGACCGTTGGCGCCGCGCTCGCGCCACTGCCCGGCGACCTTGGCCCACAGGAACAGGCCGCCCTGCGGCCGTCCGTAGATCTCGAAACCGTGCTGCCGCATCTGCTCGGCCACATTCCCATGGGCCTCGGCCAGCCGTTCGCGGGTGCGCGCGATATGGGCGCGGTAGCGCCCTTCGCGTATGACCTGGTGCACGATGCGCTCCATGATTTCTGGCGAGGTAAGGCCCACCGCCATCTTGGTGCGCGCGATGTCGCGGGTGAGATCGCGGTGCGCCACCACATAGCCCACCCGCACCGACGGGCTGATGACCTTCGAGTATCCGCCCAGGTACACGACCCGGCGGCCCCCGTCCAGGGCGGCCAGCATCGGCGTCACGCCGGGCGCCAGTTCACGCGAGATGTCGTCTTCCACGACCCACAGGCCATGCCGCTCGGCCGCCTGCAGGATGCGGAACGCATTGGCCATGCCGATGCTGGCGCCCGAGGGATTCTGCAGCGCAGTGTTGATAAACAACGCGCGGGGCCGGTGCTGGGCCGCCACGCGCTCCAGCGCCTCGCAATCCAGCCCGTCCACGGTCCTGGGCACCGAAATGACGCGCATGCCGGCCAGCCGCAGCATCTGCAGCAGGTTGGCATAGGCCGGCTGCTCCACCACCACGCTGTCGCCGGGCCGCAGCAGGGTGCGGATCACCATGTCCAGCCCGTGCGTCACGCCCTGCGTCAGCAGCACCTGCGATACCTCGACCTCCATGCCCTGCGCGCTCAGGCTGGCCGCGATGGTCTCGCGCAGCGGCGCATAACCGTAGGGATGCCCGTAATTCGCGATGCGCATCGCCGGCACGCGCCCCATGTGACGGAGCGCCACGTGCAGCCCTTCCTCGTTCAGCCATTCGCCCGGGAGCCAGCCGCAGCCCGATTTGATGGGAATGGAGTGGTCCGCGAAGATATCCGACAGCAGCCAGCCGGCGTTCAGCCGGGGCGGCTCCCAGGACAGCGGCTCGACCCGCCGCGCGGGCGCGTCGGGCGAGGCCACCCGATAGCCCGCGCCGGGCCGCGCCGCCAGCCACCCCAGCGACACCAGCCGGCTGTAGGCGCTGGCCACGGTAAACGTGCTGACGCCGTACTGGCGCGCGAACTCGCGCACCGAGGGTAGGGACATACCCGGACGCAGGGTCTGTTCCTCTATGCCGCGCAGGATGGCGCTCACCAACTGTTCGACGAGGGTCGGAGAGGGACCACGGGCGCGGTTGGGCTGGAAGTCGATCACGAGATATCTGTACAGTTGTGTTGCTCATAACTATACAGTTAGCGGCAAATGCGCAGATTGTATATTTTCATTCCTGGCGGGACGTACCAGAATCGTTTGAATCCCATCGGCGGCGCCGTCTTGCGCGCACAGCCGGCGGTTGTCCACCCCCTGGAGTCACCATGAACGCCCCCGCCCAATTGCCCGACCTGTCCCATCTCTGGATGCCCTTCACTGCCAACAAGCAGTTCAAGGCTCACCCGCGCATGCTGGCAACGGCCAAAGGCATGCACTACACCTCCACCGACGGCCGCCAGATCCTGGACGGCACCGCCGGCCTGTGGTGCGTCAACGCCGGGCACGGCCGCCAGGAAATCGTCGAGGCGATCTCCCGCCAGGCCGGCATCATGGACTACGCGCCCGGCTTCCAGCTGGGCCACCCCCTGGCTTTCGAGGCCGCCACCGCGGTCGCCAGCCTGATGCCGCAGGGCCTGGACCGCGTGTTCTTCACGAATTCGGGCTCCGAGTCCGTCGATACGTCCCTGAAAATCGCCCTGGCCTATCACCGCGCGCGCGGCGAAGGGCAGCGCACCCGCCTGATCGGCCGCGAGCGTGGCTACCACGGCGTGGGCTTTGGCGGCATCTCGGTCGGCGGCATCTCGACCAACCGCAAGACGTTCTCCGGCGCGCTGCTGCCCGCCGTGGACCACCTGCCCCACACGCACAACCTGGAGCAGAACGCCTACTCCAAGGGCCAGCCGGCCTGGGGCGCCCACCTGGCCGAAGAACTGGAGCGCATCGTCGCGCTGCACGATGCATCCACCATCGCCGCCGTGATCGTCGAACCGATGGCCGGCTCCACCGGCGTGCTGATCCCGCCCAAGGGCTACCTGGAAAAGCTGCGCGAGATCACCTCCAAGCACGGCATCCTGCTGATTTTTGACGAAGTCATCACCGCCTACGGCCGCCTGGGCGCCGCCACGGCCTCCGAGTTCTTCGGCGTGACCCCGGACATCATTGCCATGGCCAAGGGCGTCAGCAACGCCGCCGTCCCGGCTGGCGCGGTCGCGGTCAAACGCGAGGTCCACGACGCCATCGTCAACGGCCCTGCGGGCGGCATCGAGTTCTTCCACGGCTATACCTATTCAGCGCACCCGCTGGCGGCCGCCGCCATCCTGGCCACGCTGGACATCTATCGCCGCGAGGATCTGTTCGGCCGCGCGCGCAAGCTGTCCGGCGCGTTCCAGGAAGCCGCCCACAGCCTGAAGGGCGCGCCGCATGTCATCGACGTACGCAACCTGGGCATGGTGTCCGGCATCGAACTGGCGCCGCGCGCCGGGGCTCCGGGCGCGCGCGCCGCCGAGGCCTTCCAGAAGTGCTTCGACAGCGGCCTGATGGTGCGCTACACGGGCGACATCATTGCCGTCTCGCCCCCGCTGATCATCGACGAGGCCCAGATCGGCCAGATCTTCGAGCAGATCGGCAAGGTCCTGAAAGAAATTGCGTAGCAACATGACGAACCCCGCGCCGCGCCGCCGCCGCGCGTATTGACACACCAGCCCTGCGGGCGGCCCACGGCCGCCCGCAGGCATTTTGACGTATCCCTGCTTCGAGCCTTTCATCCATGAAGAAGATCCCTCATTTCATCAACGGCCAACCCTACGACGGCGGCAGCAGCCGCTACGCGGATGGCTTCAATCCCGCCACCGGCGAGATCTGCTCGTCGATCCCGCTGGCCTCCAATGAAGACGTGGCGCTGGCCGTGGCCGCCGCCAAGCAGGCCTTCCCGGCCTGGTCCGAAACCCCGGCGCTCAAGCGCGCCCGCATCCTGTTCAACTTCAAGGCGCTGCTGGACAAGCACCAGGATGAACTGGCCGAACTGATCACCCGCGAACACGGCAAGGTCTTCTCCGACGCCAAGGGCGAAGTGATGCGGGGGATCGAAATCGTCGAATTCGCCTGCGGCATTCCCCAACTGCTCAAGGGCCAGTACTCCGACCAGATCGGCGGCGGCATCGACAACTGGAGCATGCGCCAGGCCCTGGGCGTGGTGGCCGGCATCACGCCGTTCAACTTCCCGATGATGGTGCCGTGCTGGATGTTCCCGGTGGCCATTGCCTGCGGCAACACGTTCATCCTCAAGCCGTCCGAACGCGATCCGTCCGCCGCGCTGCGCCTGGCCGAACTGCTGACCGAAGCAGGCCTGCCTCCGGGCGTCTTCAACGTGGTGCATGGCGACAAGCTCGCCGTGGACGCGCTGATCTCGCACCCCGACGTTGAAGCCCTGTCCTTCGTCGGATCCACGCCGATCGCGGAATACATCTATTCGGAAGGCACCCGGCGCGGCAAGCGCGTGCAAGCGCTGGGCGGCGCCAAGAACCATCTGGTGGTCATGCCCGACGCGGACCTGGACCAGGTCACCGATGCACTGATGGGCGCGGCCTATGGCTCAGCCGGCGAACGCTGCATGGCCATCTCCGTGGCCGTGGCGGTGGGCGACGTGGCCGACCAGCTCGTCGAACGGCTCACGCCGCGCGTGAAGACCCTGGTGGTCAAGGACGGCATGCAGTCGGACGCCGAGATGGGTCCGCTGGTCACCGCGCAGCACCGCAACAAGGTGCTGGGCTACATCGAGGACGGCATCGCCTCCGGCGCCGACCTGGTGGTGGACGGCCGCGGCCTGAAGGTACCCGGCAACGAGAAGGGCTTCTTCCTGGGCGGCACGCTGTTCGACAACGTCAAGCCCGCCATGAACATCTACCGCGAAGAGATCTTCGGACCGGTGCTGTGCATCGTGCGCGTGCCCGATTTCGCCAGCGCCGTGGACCTGATCAATGCCCATGAATTCGGCAACGGCGTCGCCTGCTTCACCTCCGACGGCGGCGTGGCGCGCGCGTTTGCCCGCCAGATCAAGGTGGGCATGGTCGGCATCAACGTGCCGATCCCGGTGCCCATGGCCTGGCATTCCTTCGGCGGCTGGAAGCGTTCGCTGTTTGGCGACCACCATGCCTACGGCGAAGAAGGCATCCGCTTCTACTCGCGCTACAAGAGCGTCATGCAGCGCTGGCCGGACAGCATCGCCAAGGGCGCCGAATTCACCATGCCTGTGGCTAAGTGAGTTTCCCCCCCCCCGAAGCGCTGCGCGCTTCCCCCCCAGGGGGGCGTCGCTGCGGACCGGCGGAGCCGGCTCCGCGCGACCCGGCTTGGGACGGATTTGCCGGGTTGTGGCGCTTTGCCCGTTTTGTGGGTTGCGGGGGGCTAGGGCCTGATATGGGCGCGGCAGTCCCCGCGCTTTCCGAACTTCGGTACTACAAGGGCATATCTGATGCGCATCGGGATAGGCGGTTTTCAGCATGAAACCAACACGTTCGCGCCGTCGCGCGCGGCGTGGGAAGACTTTGCGGAAAAGGGGGGAGGCTGGCCCAAGCTGGTCAGCGGGCCCGCGATGTTCCAGGCAGTCGCGGGCGCCAACATACCGGTGGCGGGCTTCATTGAAGCCATGGGGCAGCACACGCTCCTGCCCACCACCTGGGCCGCGGCCAGCCCCTCCGGCCCCGTCACCCGGGACGCGTTCGAGCGCATCAGCGCGATGATCCTGCAGGGCCTGTCCCTGGCCATGCCCCTGGACGGCGTTTACCTGGACCTGCACGGCGCCATGGTGACCGAACACCTGGACGACGGCGAAGGCGAGCTGCTCAAGCGCGTGCGCGACCTGGTGGGCCCCGGCGTCCCCGTCGTCGCCAGCCTGGACCTGCACGCGAACGTGACCCGCGCCATGGTGCGCCACGCCGACGCGCTGGTCTGCTACAGGACCTACCCCCACATAGACATGGCCGAGACCGGCCAGCGCGCGGCCGGCCTGCTGTCGATGCGGCTGGCGGGCGTGCCGCGCCCCTGCGCGGCCTTGCGCGCCCTGCCCTATCTGATTTCGCTGTGCTGGCAATCCACCGATATCGAACCCTCGCGCAGCCTGTACCAGCTGGTGGGAGATATCGAAAAGCGCGGCGCCACCAGCCTGTCGTTTGCCACCGGCTTTCCTGCCGCGGACTTTCCCGAATGCGCACCCACGGTGTGGGCCTACGGCGCGACGCAGGCCGAGGCCGACGCGGCAGCGGACGAAATGACGCGCGCCGTGCTGAACGCGGAACGCGACTTCGGCGGCAAGCTCTACACGCCGGACGAGGCCGTGCAGGAAGCCATGCGGCTGGCGCGCGATGCGTCCAGACCCGTGGTCATCGCGGACGCGCAAGACAACCCCGGCGCGGGCGGCAGCTCGGACACCACCGGCGTGCTGCGCGCGCTGATCCGGCACGACGCCCGCGACACGGCGATCGGCCTGATCGTCGACCCCGAGGCCGCGCTGGCGGCGCACCGCGCCGGCACGGGAAACAAGGTCCGGATTGCACTGGGTGGACACTCGGGTATTCCCGACGACGAACCCCTGGACACTGAATTCATTGTCGAGAAAACTTCGGAGGGACGCTTCGATACGCACGGCGCTTTCTATCGCGGCTTTCACATGGACCTGGGGCCCAGCGCCTGCCTGCGCATCGGCGGCGTACGCATTATCGTGGCCTCCAACAAGGTGCAGATGGCGGACCAGGAGATGTTCCGCTTCGCGGGTGTGGAGCCCACCCGCGCCGCCATTCTGGTGGTGAAGAGCTCCGCGCACTTTCGCGCGGATTTCGCTCCCATCGCGCAGACGATCCTGGTTTGCGCCGCCCCTGGCTCCATGCTTATGGATGCGGCAAAACAACCATGGACACGGTTGCGTCCGGGCATCAGAATGGCGCCTTGCGGACCGGTATTTGACGGCCGGCCCGCTACCGCCTGACCCTCGCGCGCCGCCCCTGCGCGGCGCGTTAACGACGTAGCGGCCGACAGTGCCGCTCACAACGCTTCAAGGGGAACTACATGCTCAAGTTTGTCCGAGCGGCCGCGTTGGCCGGCGCAACCCTCGCGATGGCTCACGGCGCCTACGCCGAGACCGTCATCAAGACGGTCATGCACTCGCCTTTGCGCCTGACCGATCCGCACGCCACCACCGCGTACATCACGACGTGGCACGGCTACATGATCTACGACACCTTGCTGGCCACCGACGCCGACAACAAGGTGCAGCCGCAGATGCTTGAGAAGTGGGAAGTCTCGCCCGACGGCAAGACCTACACCATGACGCTGCGCGCCGGCCAGAAGTGGCATGACGGCAAGCCGGTGACCTCCGAAGACTGCGTCGCGTCGATCAAGCGCTGGGCCGCCGGCGACGGCATGGGCCGCACGCTGCTCAAGTTCACGGACAAGATCGAAGTCATCGACGACAAGAGCTTTCGCATCGTCATGAAGGAACCCACGGACCTCGCGCTGCGCGCCTTGTCCAAGCCCACCGGCACCGCCCCCTTCATGATGCCCAAGCGCATCGCGGAGCAGGCTATCGGCCAGCCCATCACCGACATGACCGGATCGGGTCCGTTCAAGGTCATCGAGTTCAAGCCGGGCGTCAAGACCGTCTACGCCAAGAACGCCGACTACGTGCCGCGCAAGGAGCCCGTCAGCGGCCTGGCCGGCGGCAAGGTCGTGCACGTCGACAAGGTCGAATGGGACGTCATGCCCGACGCCCTGACCACGGCCAACGCGCTGCTCGGCGGCGAGATCGATTTCGTCGAGCAGTTCCCGTATGACCTGCTGCCGATGATCGAAGGCAACAAGGATCTGAAGGAAGAGTCGCTCAGCCCGGTCGGCTACTTCACGATGTACCGCTTCAACTTCAAGTACCCGCCCTTCAACAACAAGAAGATCCGCCAGGCCGCCATGTACGCGATCGGCCAGGAAGACGTGATGAAGGCGCTGGTCGGCAATCCGAAGTACTGGAAGACCTGCGCCTCGCTGTGGGGCTGCGGCACGCCGCTGGAAAGCGATATCGGCAAGGACATGGTTGTCCCGTCCAACATCGAGAAGGCCAAGGCCCTCCTGAAGGAAGCCGGCTACGACAACACGCCTATCCTGGTCATGCACGCCACCGACGTGGGCACCCTGTCCGCCCAGCCTGTCGTGATGGCCCAGGCGCTGCGCAAGGCCGGCTTCAACGTCAACCTGGCGGCGATGGACTGGCAAAGCGTGGCCACGCGCCGCGCATCGAAGTCGGCGCCCGCCGAAGGCGGCTGGAACATCCACAACACCAACTGGTACGCCACCGACGTGATGGACCCGGTGCGCTCGGCTCCGGCCGCGGCCAACGGCGACAACGCCTGGTTCGGCTGGCCCGACTTCCCGCAGATCGAGGAACTGCGCACGAAGATGGCGCTTACCGCCGATCCCGCCGAGCAGAAGAAGATCTCCGAGGAAGTGCAGCGCATCGGCATCGACGAAGGCCTGTACGTGCCGCTAGGCCAGATGTCCGTGCCCACCGTCTACTCGACCAAGCTCTCCGGCCTGGTGCATGCACCGGTCTTCGCGTTCTGGAACGTCAAAAAAGCCCCTTGATGGGCAAAGGGCCTGTTCGCACTGAAAGCGTGAACAGGCCCTACTAGTACTGGGGGAATTACATGCTGGCATTTGTCTCACGCCGGCTCCTCGCGACCATCCCCGTTCTGGTGATGGTCGCGGTGGTGGTCTTCGCGATATTGCGTTTCAGCCCGGGAGATCCGGCCATCATCATGGCTGGCGACGGCGCCACGCCTGAACGTATCGTCCAGATTCGTCAGACGATGGGCCTGGACCAACCGGTCATCAAGCAGTTCTTCATCTGGGGCACAAAGCTCCTGCAGGGCGATCTGGGCACGTCCCTGATGTCCGGCGTGCCGGTCACCAAACTGATCGCGCAGCGCCTCGAGCCGTCCCTGAGCCTGGCCGTGCTGACCCTCGCTTTCACCCTGATCGTCGCCATCCCGCTGGGCATCCTGGCCGCGTGGCGGCAGGGCAAGCTGCTGGACCGCGCGGTCATGGGCTTTTCGGTGCTGGGATTCTCGGTGCCGGTGTTCGTCACGGGCTACCTGCTGATCTGGCTGTTCGCCATCAAGCTGGGCTGGTTCAACGTGCAGGGCTACACCCCGCTGGAAAAGGGCTTCTGGCCGTTCCTGCACCGGCTCATCCTGCCTTCCCTCGCCTTGTCCACGGTCTACGTGGCGCTGATCGCGCGCATCACGCGCACCAGCGTCATCGAGGTCATGGGCGAGGACTTCATCCGGACCGCCCGCTCCAAGGGGCTGGGCGAAACCGGCGTGCTGCTGGGCCACGCCCTGCGCAACGCCGCCGTGCCCATCGCCACGGTCGTGGGGCTGGGCATCGCGCTCCTGATCAGCGGCGTGGTCGTGACCGAATCGGTGTTCAACATCCCCGGCCTGGGCCGGCTGGTGGTGGAAGCCGTGCTGGCGCGCGACTACCCGGTCATCCAGGGCCTGACGCTCTTCTTCGCGTTCGTCTACGTGTTCATCAATCTTGTTGTCGATTGCGCCTACACGGTGTTCGACCCGCGGATCAGGTACTGACACCATGACCATGCAAACGCCAACCGATGCCGCCGCGCAAGCGGCCGCCGACCTCCCCGGAGGCGGCAACCCCCAAGTCACCGCCTGGCGGCAAGTCCGCCAGGGGCTCAAGAGCTGGCCCGTCATGCTCGCGCTCGTGGTGCTGGCGACGATCGTCGCCATCGCCCTGTTCGCGCCCTTGCTGGGCACGGTCGACCCCACCCTCCTCAACCCGGGCTCGCGCCTGAAGCAACCGTTCACCGACTACCTGCTGGGCACCGACGCCTTCGGGCGCGACGTCTGGTCCCGCGTCGCCTACGGCGCCCGCATCTCGCTCATCGCCGGCCTGGGCGCCGCGGTCGTCAGCGTGGCCATCGGGCTGGTCATCGGCGTGATCGCCGGATGGTTCCGCTCGCTGGACGGCCCGATCATGCGCACCATGGACGCCATCATGGCCATCCCCGGCATCCTGCTGGCGATCGCCCTGGTGTCCGTCACCGGCGCCAGCATCACGACCGTGCTCGTGGCCATCACCATCCCGGAAATCCCGCGGGTGGTGCGCCTGGTGCGCGGCCAGATCCTGACCGTGCGGGGCGAGCCCTACGTCGAGGCCGCGCTGGCGCTGGGCACGCCGCTGCCGCTGCTGCTGTGGCGCCACATGGTTCCCAGCACCATCGCGCCGCTTACCGTCCAGGGCACCTATGTCTTCGCGTCCGCCATGCTGACCGAGGCCATCCTGAGCTTCCTGGGCGCGGGCATCCCGCCCGAGATCGCATCCTGGGGCAACATCATGTCCGAAGGCCGCATGTACTTCCGCATGCTGCCCGGACTGATTCTGTTTCCCGGGCTGTTCCTGTCGCTGACCGTGCTCAGCGTGAACATCCTGGGCGACGCCTTGCGCGACGCGCTGGACCCGAAAATGGTGCGCAGGATCTGATGCCGATGACCTATTCCCCCACTCCCCCCGCGGGCGATACCTCGTCCGCCATCCTGGCCATCCGCAACCTGTCGGTGGAGGTCGCGGGCGCGGGCAACCGCGTCGTGCGCAATCTGAGCCTGGACGTGCATGCCGGCGAAACCGTGTGCGTGGTCGGCGAGTCCGGTTCGGGCAAGTCCGTCACGTCGCTGGCCGTCATGGGCCTGCTGCCTCAAGGCATCCTGGGCATCAGCGCCGGCTCGATCCGCGTCGAGGGCGAAGACGTCGCCACCGCCACGCAGCGCCGGCTGCGCGAGATGCGCGCCACCCGCATGTCCATGGTGTTCCAGGAACCCATGACCGCCCTGAATCCCGTGCATACGGTGGGCAAGCAGGTCGACGAAGTGCTGCGCCTGCATCGCAAGAAAATGACCGCGGCGGAACGCCGCGTCAAGGTGCTGGACATGTTCCGGTCGGTGCACCTGCCGGACGTCGAGCGCATCTTCGAAGCCTACCCGCACCAGCTGTCGGGCGGCCAGCGCCAGCGCATCGTCATCGCCATGGCGCTGATTCTTGAGCCCAAGCTGCTGATCGCCGACGAACCCACCACGGCGCTGGACGTCACCACGCAAAAGCAGATCCTGGCGCTGATCAAGGAACTGCAGGTCGAGCACAAGACCGCCGTGCTGTTCATCACCCATGACTTCGGCGTGGTGGCCGAGATCGCCGACCGCATTGTCGTCATGAACCGCGGCGACCTGATAGAAAGCGGGACGCGCAACGAGATCCTGGCCGAACCCAAGCAGTCCTACACGCGCCGCCTGGTTTCGTCGGTACCCAGCCTGATCCCCACGCGCCGCGAGGCGCCGGCGGGCGCGCCGGTCCTGCACGTCAAGGGCTTGGGCCGCACGTATGGCGGCAAGATCTCGCTGTTCTCCCGCAAGGCGGCGCACAACGTCATCGCCGCCACGGACGTGAACCTGACCTTGCGCAAGGGAGAGATCCTGGGCATCGTGGGAGAGTCCGGCTCGGGCAAGTCCACGGTGGCGCGCTGCATCGTGCGCCTGATCGAACCCACGGCCGGCCACATGATGATGGGCGGCGAAGACCTCAGCACCCTGTCCGGCTCCGCGCTGCGCCCCGTGCGCCGCCGCATCCAGATCGTGTTCCAGGATCCGTACCGTTCGCTCAATCCGCGCCGCACGGTCGGCGAGTCCATCATCGAAGGCCTGCTGAACTTCGGCATGCCGCGGGAGCAGGCGCTCAAGCGCGCCGGCGAAACCCTGACCGTCGTGGGCCTGAGTCCGGACGCCATGCGCCGCTACCCGCACCAGTTCTCCGGCGGACAGCGCCAGCGCATCTGCATCGCGCGCGCCCTGGTCATGGATCCGGAGATCCTGGTGGCCGACGAGGCGGTGTCCGCGCTGGACGTTTCCGTGCAGGCGCAGGTGCTGGAACTGCTGGAACAGGTGCGCGAGCGTACCGGCGTGGGCGTGCTGTTCATCACGCACGACCTGCGCGTGGCCGCGCAGATCTGCGACACCATCATGGTGATGCAGCGGGGCAAGGTCGTCGAGACCGGCTCCGCCGAAACCGTGCTGACCGAACCCCGCCACGAATACACGCGCGCCCTGATCGACGCGGCGCCCGGTCGTGACTGGGACTTCCGCAACTTCCGGCCCATCGCGGCCGGCCTGTTGCCCGCAGCGGCCCCCGCCCCCTGACGCCCGGGCACTTACTGGAACCGAGATGCCACAACCGCACGAACTGTCCGCCCGGGAACTCCTGCAGGCGTATCGCGACAAGACCCTCTCGCCCGTTGAAGCCACGCGCTCCGTGCTGGACCATATCCAGCGCTGGGAACCGCAGCTGAAGGCAACCTACGCGCTGGACCCGGAGGGCGCGCTGGCCATGGCCCGGGCCTCCGAGGCCCGCTGGATGAAAGGCGAGCCGCAATCCTGCGGCGGCTACTCGCTCGACGGCGTGCCCGCCACCATCAAGGAAAACATCGCCACCCGCGGCGTGCCGATCCCGCTGGGCACGGCCGCGACCGACCTCACCCCCGCAGCGGCCGACGCCCCGCCCGCCGCGCGCATGCGCGAAGCCGGCGCCGTGCTGCTCGGCAAGACCACCATGCCCGACTACGGCATGCTGTCGTCGGGGCTGTCCAGCTTTCATGCGCTGACGCGCAACCCCTGGGACCTGTCCAAGAACCCGGGCGGCTCCAGCGCCGGCGCTGGCGCGGCGGCGGCGGCCGGCTATGGCCCGCTGCACATCGGCACCGACATCGGCGGCTCGGTTCGCCTGCCGGCGGCCTGGTGCGGCATCGCCACGCTCAAGCCCAGCCTGGGCCGCATTCCCATCGATCCGCCCTTCATGGGCCGCTGCGCCGGCCCCATGACGCGCACCATCACCGACGCGGCCCTCATGATGGGCGTGCTTTCACAGCCCGACGCGCGCGACCACATGAGCCTGCCGTTCCAGGACTTCGACTGGCTGAACCTGGAGCAGGACGTCCGCGGCCTGCGCATCGGCCTGCTGATGGACGCAGGCTGCGGGCTGCCGCTGGATCCCGAGACCCGCGAGGCCGTCGAAGCCGCCGCGCGCGCCTTCGAAGCCGCGGGCGCCATCGTCACGCCGATGCAGCCCTGGATGACGCCCGACATGCTCGATGGCGTGGACCGTTTCTGGCGCACCCGTTCGGCGATCGACCTGGGCGCGCTGCCCGAGGCCCGCCGCGCGAAGATCCTGCCCTTCATCCGCGCCTGGGCCGAAAGCGGCGGCGGCCAATCCGGCGAAGCCGTGTTCCGCAGCTACTACGAAACGCTGAACGTGCGCGCCAAGACCGTGGCGGCCTGCGCCCCTTACGACTACGTGCTGTCGCCCGTGGCGCCCGTCGTGGCCTACAACGCGGAATGGCCCTCGCCCACCAACGACGTCGCGACCACGATGCACCACATCGGCTTCACGCTGCCCTTCAACATGAGCGAGCAGCCGGCCGCGTCGGTCAATTGCGGCTACACCAAGGCCGGCCTGCCCATCGGGCTGCAAATCGCCGGCGCGCGCTTTGACGATCTGGGCGTCCTGCGACTGGCGCACGCCTGGGAACGGATGCGCCCGGCGCAGCGGCCCTGGCCCCAGCCCTCCCAGACTCTCTGACTTTCCACGGCAACCCACAGGAATTCCCCATGCGTTGGCTTTTGGCAATGATCAAGCACGAGACGAACACGTTTTCGCCCGTGCCGACCCCGCTTGAACGTTTCTTCCGCGGCAATCCCGAGATCCTGGCTGGCGAACGCGCCATCAAGGCCTACGAGAACACCGACAGCGGCCTGGGCGGCTACATCGAAGTGGCGCGCCGCGAAGGCGCCGAGATGGTCGTGCCGGTAGCGGCGGAGTCCTGGCCCAGCGGCCCCGCCAGCGCCGAGACCCACGAACGCCTGTGCACGCTGATCCTGGACGAGGTCAGGCGCGGCGGTTTCGACGCCATCCTGCTGGACCTGCACGGCGCGATGGTCGCCGAGGGCGTGGAGGACGCCGAAGGCGACCTGCTGCGCCGCCTGCGCGAGATCGATCCCAAGACCCCGGTGGCCGTGACGCTGGACATGCACGCCAACATCTACGACGACATCGTCCGCAACGCCACGGTCATCACCGGCTTTCACACCTATCCGCACGTGGACATCCGCGAGTCGGGCGTGCGCGCCGCCAACGTGGTCGTTCGCGCCCTGAAGGGCGAGATCAAGCCGGTGATGGCCTGGGCCAACAAGCCCATGCTGCCGCACATCATGTGCCAGGGCACGCATGCCGCGCCCAACAAGCCCTTGCAGGAGCGCTGCAAGGAGCTGGAAGCCAACGGCGTGCTGGCCGCCTCCGTCTTCGTGGGCTTTCCCCACGCGGACATCCGCGAGGCAGGCCTGAGCGCCGTGGTCTGTACGGACGGCAACCTGGCCGGCGCCGAACAGTATCGCGACGAACTGCTGGAGCGCGCCTGGACCGGCCGCGCCGACTGGGTGTTCCATCCCGAACCGCTGGCGCCCACCATCGCCCGCGCCAAGGCCATCGAACAAGGCCCCGTCGTGCTGCTGGACCACTTCGACAACACCGGCTCTGGCGGCACCATGGATACCACCGCCGTCCTGGCCGAAGTGCTGCGCCAGGAGCTCGACAATGTGGTCTTCTACGCCATCTGCGACCCGCAGGCGGCGCTGGAGGCTGCCCGCGCCGGGGTGGGCAGCACCATCACGATCAAGCTGGGCGGCAAGCTGCCCATGCCCGCCATCAAGGAACCCAGCGAGCCGCTGGAAGTGACTGGCCGCGTCAAGCTGGTGTTCGACGGCGTCTACCTGAACCGCGGCCCCATGTACCGCGGCGTGCGCAATGACACCGGCCTGACCGTCGTGATCGACACCGGCCGGGTGGAGATCGTGGTCGTGTCGCGCCACCAGGAACCTTTCGACATCAATTGCCTGCTGTCGGCCGGCATCGACCCGCTGCAAAAGCGCTACGTGGTGTTGAAGAGCCGGGTGCACTGGCGCGCGGGCTTTGCCGGCATGGCCACCGAGATCATTGAATGCACCGGCGTGGGCGTCACCACCTCGGACTACGGCCAACTTGAATTCAAGAACGTGCGGCGTCCGATTTACCCCCTCGACCCTCTCTAAATCCCACGGATTGTCGACAAAACAGCCGGCGCGACAGCGCCGGCTTTCATTTCGAAACCTTCAGTAACTGCACGCCCGTCCGGGGAGACACGTGTCTCGGTATACTCGCCGCGGGCCTTACAGGCCGATGAATACGTGTATTCCGGATGGCGGCCCGCAAGTAGCCGGGCGCGGCGGCAGAAGCCGCGGCAACCTTCGGATATGACTCGATAATCAACGATATAAGCAGAACGATGAAAAAGAGCGTAGCGATCACCCTGGGTGTGGTCATAGTGGGAGCGGGAAGCTGGGTAGGCGCCACGTGGTACACCGGCAAGCGCATCGAGGAAAGTTCGCAGCGCCATCTGGCCGAAGCCAATGAAAAGCTGGCCAAGCTCACGCCTTTGTTCGGTCTGCGCATCGATCAGCTGAAGTACGAGCGCAGCCTGTTCTCCACGCAGGCGCGCTATGGCCTGTCGTTCGTCAAGAACGACAAGAGCCCGGACCTGATGCCTGCCGGCATGATCGAATTCGACGCCAACGTCGAACACGGCCCCTTCCCCAAGAGCGCGCTGGCGCGCGGCGCCATTGCGCCCAAGCTGGCGTTCGTTCACGCTGAAATCGCCAAGACGGACAACATCAAGCCCGTGTTCGAACTGACCAAGGACGTCTCGCCCCTGGTCGGCGACTCCATCGTCAGCTATGGCGGCTATGCCACGTCGACCGCCAAGATCGCGCCTGTCACGATCGCCCACGACGGCAATTCCGTCGATTTCAGCGGCATGCTGATCAACGGCACGTTCGACCGCGACACGCAAGCCGTCACCGCGCACGGCGTGATGGACAAGCTGTCGGTCGACGGCACCAAGAGCAACGATCCGGTCGTGGTCACCATGGCCGGCATGACGATCGACGTCAACAGCCGCATGGGCAAGTTCGGCGTGTCGATGGGCGATTCGGACCTGAAGATCAAGCGCATCGACGCCTCCCGGCCCGGCGACGAGGTCAAGGTCGCGGTGGACAACTTCGGCTACGGCGTGAAGCTGTCCGAAGACGACAAGTCGATCAACATGCAGGCCGCCTACCAGACCGGCGACATCACCGTGAACGACGTGGTGCTGGGCAATGGCCAGGCCGTGATCAAGCTGGCCCGGCTGGACGGCCAGGCCGTCAAGCAGCTGTCCGACACCTACAACCAGCTCATGCGCCAGTACATGCTGGGCGCGGACGACGAAGGCCTGAAGGACGAACAGATCCAGGTACTGCTGGATAACGCCGGCAAGCTGCTGGCGGGCAATCCGTCGTTCAGCATCGATCCCCTGAGCTGGAAGACGGCCAAGGGCGAAAGCAAGCTGACCTTCACCCTTGACCTGGCCAACCCGGCCAACGCCAAGGATCTGACGCCTCAGGAAATCGCGGTCCAGGCCATCAAGAAGATCGACGCCACGCTGGTCATCTCCAAGCCCATGATCCACGACCTGATGACTCAGTACGCCATCAAGAAGGAAGGCCTGGCAGCGGACAAGGCCGCCACCGAAGCCGACGAACAGGTGCGCCAGATGTCCGGCATGGCTGAAATGCTCAACGTCGGCAAGAACGACGGCGACAACATTGTCGGCAAGTTCACCTTCGCCGACGGCATGGGTGACCTGAACGGCAAGAAGATCCCCGCCGAAGAACTCTTCAGCGGCCTCCTGGGCGCCACCGGCCTGGACTCGATGGATGACGAGGACGAAATGCCCATTGTCGGCATGGAATCCGAGGAAGAGCCGGCCGCCGCCGCTTCCGCCGTGGGTGTGATGGAGGATTTCAACCTGGAATCCGTGGCCGGCATGCTGGAAGACATGGGTTACACGGTCAACAAGTCCGACGGCGATGAAGGCCCCGTGCTGGTCCTGAGCGCAGGCAGCACCGGCGCCAGCGATCTGCGCGTGGAACTCCTGTGCAACGACTTCACCGAAAAGTGCCTGGACCTGGTGATGACCGCCACCTACTCCAGCAAGAAGCCGATGTCGCTGAAGGCCATCAACGCCTGGAACCAGGAATACCGCTGGACCCGCGCCTACCTGGATGACAAGAACCAGGCCGTGCTGCAGATGGACATGAACGCGGAAGGCGGAATCGGCAAGGACAACCTGCAGATCCTGCTCAACACGTTCCTGAGCATCGCTGAAGACTTCGGCACCGCCAGCAAGGGCGCGCCCGCCAAGTAAGCCGGCCCACCCCCAGGCAATAAAAAAGCCCCCGTCTCTTGACGGGGGCTTTTTCTTGTCCGGCGCTGACCGGGAGATGCCCGGCCCGGGCCGGGCATCTCAGGCTGGATCTCAGGCGTAGGCTTCTACCGGCAGGCAGGCGCACACCAGGTTGCGGTCGCCGTAGGCGTTGTCCACGCGAGCCACCGGCGGCCAGTACTTGGCATCGCGCAGCGAAGCAACCGGGTAGGCGGCCTGCTGGCGCGGGTAGTCGTGCAGCCATTCCTCGGCCAGCAACATCTGGGCGGTGTGCGGCGCGTTCTTCAGGACGTTGTCGTCGCGATCGCGTTCGCCGCGTTCAACCTGGGCGATTTCCTCGCGGATCGAGATCATCGCGTCGATGAAGCGGTCCAGTTCGGCCACGCCTTCGGACTCGGTGGGCTCGACCATCAAGGTGCCCGCGACCGGGAAGCTCATGGTCGGCGCATGGAAACCATAGTCCATCAGGCGCTTGGCGATGTCTTCGGCGCTGATGCCGCTGGTTTCCTTGAGCGGACGCACGTCCAGGATGCACTCGTGCGCCACGCGGCCATTGCGGCCCGCGTACAGGACCGGATAGTGGTCGCGCAGGCGGGTGGCGATGTAGTTGGCGTTCAGGATGGCCACTTCGGTCGCGCGGCGCAGGCCGTCGGCGCCCATCAGTTCGATGTACACGAACGGGATCGGCAGGATGCCGGCGGAGCCGAACGGCGCGGCCGAAACCGGGCCGACGCGGGCGTCGCCGGGCAGCTTGCCCTGTTCGTTCACCACGCCAGGCAGGTAGGGCGCCAGATGCGAGCGCACCGCCACGGGACCCACGCCCGGGCCGCCGCCGCCGTGCGGGATGCAGAAGGTCTTGTGCAGGTTCAGGTGGGACACGTCCGAGCCGAACTTGCCGGGCTTGGCCACGCCGACCATCGCGTTCATGTTGGCGCCGTCCAGGTAGACCTGGCCGCCGGCCTTGTGGACCAGATCGCAGATTTCGGTCACGGCTTCTTCGAACACGCCGTGGGTCGAGGGATACGTGATCATCAGCGCGGCCAGCTTGTCGCCGACCTGCTCGATCTTGGCGCGCAGGTCGGCCAGGTCCACGTTGCCGTTGGCGTCGGAAGCCACCACCACCACGTCCATGCCGGCCAGTTGGGCCGACGCGGGGTTGGTGCCGTGCGCCGAGGACGGGATCAGGCAGATGTTGCGCTGGTGCTGGCCGTTGGCCTGGTGATAGCCGCGGATGGCCAGCAGGCCGGCGTATTCGCCTTGCGCGCCCGAGTTGGGCTGCAGGCTGATGTTGTCGTAGCCGGTGATTTCGCACAGCGCGGCCGACAGGCGGTCGATCAGTTCGTTGTAGCCCTGGCTTTGCGAAGCCGGCGCGAACGGGTGGATCAGCGCGAATTCGGGCCAGGTGATGGGGATCATCTCGGCCGTGGCGTTGAGCTTCATGGTGCACGAACCCAGCGGGATCATCGTGCGGTCCAGCGCCAGGTCCTTGTCGGCCAGTTTGCGCAGGTAGCGCAGCATGTCGGTTTCGGACTGCACGCTGGAGAACACCGGGTGCGACAGGATTGCGCTCTTGCGCGCGACCGAAGCGGGAATGCCGCCGGCGGCCGCGGCGTCCAGCGCGTCGATGTCGAGCTCGACGTCGTCGCGCTCCAGCCCGGAGGCGAAGACATTGACCAGCGCCTGCAGGTCGGCCACGTTGACGGTCTCGTCCAGCGAGACCGCGAGGCGGGCGCCATCGACGCGGCGCAGGTTGACGTGCGCGCAGTCCGCGGCGGTCAGGATGGCCGGGGTGGCCGCGCCGGTTTCCAGCAGCAGGGTGTCGAAGAAGGTGTCATTGACGACCTTGACGCCCAGCTTGATGAGTTCGGCGCGCAGGATGGCGGTGCTGCGTTGCACGCGCTCGGCGATGCGGCGGATGCCGGCGGGGCCATGCCACACCGCGTACATGCCGGCCATCACGGCCAGCAGCACCTGCGCGGTGCAGATGTTGGAGGTGGCCTTCTCGCGGCGGATGTGCTGTTCGCGGGTCTGCAGCGCCAGGCGCATCGCCGGGTTGCCCTGCGCGTCCTTGGACACGCCGACCAGGCGGCCGGCCATGTTGCGCTTGAACGCATCCTTGCAGGCCATGAAGCCGGCGTGCGGGCCGCCAAAGCCGAACGGCACGCCGAAGCGCTGGGCCGAACCGATGGCGATGTCCGCGCCCCACTCACCCGGGGCGGCCAGCAGGGCCAGCGCCAGCAGGTCGGTGGCGCAAGCGACCACGGCGCCTTGCGCGTGGGCAGCTTCGGCCAGCTTGCGGTAGTCGGAAACGGAACCCGTGCTGTGCGGGTACTGCAGCAGCACGCCAAAGCACTCGGGCAGGCCTTCGGCCTCGTCGCCCACCGCGATCTCCAGTCCCAGGCCTTCGGCGCGGGTGCGCACGACTTCGATGGTCTGGGGATGCACGTGACGCGAAATGAAGAACACCGGGCTTTGCGACTTGGCGCCGCGGCGGGCGAGCGTCATGGCTTCGGCGGCGGCGGTGCTTTCGTCCAGCAGCGAGGCATTGGAGATGTCCAGCCCGGTCAGGTCGGCGACCATGGTCTGGTAGTTCAGCAGGGCTTCCAGGCGGCCCTGCGAGATCTCGGGCTGGTAGGGCGTGTAGGCCGTGTACCAGGCGGGATTCTCAAGAATGTTGCGCAACACCACGTTGGGCGTCTGCGTGCCGTAATACCCCTGTCCGATATAGCTGCGGTAGACCTTGTTGCGGCCCGCGATCTGCTTCAGCTCGGCCAGCACGTCGGCTTCGCTGCGCGACTGCGGCAGCGCCAACGGCTCCTGGCTGCGGATCTTGAGAGGCACGACTTCTTCGATCAGGGCGTCCAGGCTGGCGCTGCCGATCGCGGCAAGCATGGCGGCCTGGTCGGCGTCGGAGGGGCCGATGTGGCGGGGAATGAAGTCGGTATGAGTGTCTAGGGCGCGCGACATGGGGAGATCTCGGGGTAGCGGGTGTCGTCGTGGGACGGACGGTATTGCATCTTGCGTGGCGGGCGGGGCTCCTGGTGGGGCCCGCGCCCGCCACGAACCGGATTAGCCGTTGGCGACGGCTTCGTAGCCGGCGGCGTCCAGCAGCTTGTCGGCGTCGGCGGCGTTGACCGGCTTGATCTTGAAGATCCAGGCGGTGAGGGCCGATTCGTTGATCAGGTTGGGATTGTTTTCCAGCTCTTCGTTGAAGGCGACGATTTCGCCAGCCACGGGCGCGTAGATGTCCGAGGCGGCCTTGACCGACTCGACCACGCCGGCGGTTTCACCGGCGTTCAGCTTGGCGCCGACCTTCACGTCGCCAACGAAAACCAGATCGCCCAATTGATCCTGGGCGGTGTCGGTGATGCCGACGACGAACACGTCGCCTTCGGCTTTGACCCATTCATGGGACTCGGTGTACTTGCGATCGGTGGGCAGACTCATGGGAACTCCTGAGGGAATGCGGGTAGATGAATGGTGTTGCGCGCCTCGCGCGGGCGGCCGTCGCCCGGGTCGGGCCGGCGCTCGCGCGAAGCTTCGAGTTTACGAGTGTTCGACGGCTTTGCCGTTACGGACAAAAGGCAGTTTGCAGGCCAGGGCGGGCACCCACTTGCCGCGGATGTCGACCTCGACCGTATCGCCCGCAAGCACGCCTTGCGGCAGGCGGGCAAAGCCGATGGACACGCCCAGCGTGGGCGACATGGTGCCGCTGGTGAGCTCGCCCATGCCTTGCGCCGTGCGCACGGCCATGTGCGCGCGCATGACGCCGCGCTCTTGCAGCTTCAGGCCGATGAAGGCGGCGGGCGTGGCGAACTGCTCCAGCGCGTCGCGGCCGATGAAGCGGCGGTCGGCGTTCTTGAGCGACACAGTCCAGGTCAGTCCGGCTTCTCCGGGCTGGGTCAGCTCGTCCATGTCCTGGCCGTAGAGATTCATGCCGGCTTCCAGGCGCAGCGTGTCGCGCGCGCCCAGGCCCGCCGGGCGCACGCCCTGGGCCAGCAGGTCGCGCCACAACTGCACCACGTCGGTGGCGGGCAGCACGATTTCGAAGCCGTCCTCGCCGGTATAGCCGGTGCGCGCGACCAGGGTATCGTCGCCCACTCGGGCGGCGACAAACGGGGTCAGGGGTTCGCTGGCGGCTTGCCAGGCCGGGCGCGCGGCCCACAGCTTGGCGCGCGCGTTGGGGCCCTGCACGGCGACCATGGCCAGGTCGCGGCGCGGCGCGATGGCGACGTCGAACGAGCCGGCCTGCTTCACGCGCTGCATCCAGGCCACATCCTTGTCGGCCGTGCCGGCGTTGACCACCACGCGCCATTCGTCGACCGCGAAGAAATAGATGATCAGGTCGTCGATGACGCCGCCCTGCGGGTTCAGCATGCAGCTGTAGAGCGCTTTGCCCGGCACCGTCAGCTTGGACACGTCGTTGGCGACCAGGCGCTGCAGGAAAGCGTAGGAGTCCGGCCCCGTCACGTCGACGTTGAGCATGTGCGAGACGTCGAACATGCCGGCGTCCTGGCGCACCGCATGGTGTTCCTCGAGTTGCGAGCCATAGGCCAGGGGCATGTCCCAGCCGCCGAAGTCGACCATTCGGGCGCCGGCGGAGATGTGTTCTTCGGCCAACGGGGTGCGTTTGAGGGTTGCGGACATGCGCGGGAACTCCGGGGCGGCAGTGATGCCAGGGTTACGGAATGCCGGTAGCGACAAGCGGACTGCGCCCGCGCTACGGCTGAATCTTCCGCCCCTCTGTCCTTTTGCCTGAGAGTTGCCCCGCGTGGCGGGTTTGCACCTTCGGCGCCTGGGCTGCTCGCTATGTCCCTAGTTCAGGGGCGGCGCCAGGTCTCTCCAGAGTACCGTTTTGCCTCGTCCGCACGGAAAAACCGGGACGGGGCAAGCATGTGCGGTATCGGTTACCTGAGCGATTCTGGGCGAATTGCGCCTTCGGCGGCGGCCGCACCTACAGGCCGCTCTCTCCCGCAACATGCGTGACAGCGCCGAAAGCATACAACGAAAGCCGTGCGCCGAAAAGACTGAAAGGAAGGCGCTTCCTCTTGTTCCCTAGGCCAGCGCAGTATCCAGCAGCATCATCAGCACGAAGCCCAGCATCAGGCCGCAGGTCGCATAGACCTCGTGCCCCTTGCGGTGCGATTCCGGGATGATCTCGTGGCTGATGACGAACAGCATGGCGCCCGCGGCAAAGCCCAGGCCCCACGGCAGGAGCGGCGCCGACCAGCCGACGATGGCGGCCCCCAGCACCGCGCCCAGGGGTTCGACCAGCCCCGACAGCATGCCCAGGGCCACCGCGAACGTGCGCTGGTAGCCGGCCGCCAGCAGGGCAACCGCCACCACCAGCCCTTCCGGGATATCCTGGATCGCGATGCCGGTCGCCAGCGCCGTGCCGCGCACGGGGTCGCCGCCGGCATAGCCCACGCCGATCGCCAGGCCTTCGGGCAGGTTGTGCAGCGTGATGGCGAACACAAACAGCCAGGTGCGGCGCAGCCGGTGCGCCTCCATGCCCTCCCGGCCCTTGATGAAGTGCTCGTGCGGCAGGGTGCGGTCCATGAGGAGCAGGACCGCGGCTCCCAGCAGCACGGCGGCGCCGACCGTCAGGCCGGCGCCCCACGGCCCATAGCCCAGATCCCTGCCTGCGGCGATGCCGGGCGCCACCAGCGAAAATGCGCTGGCCGCCAGCATCACGCCGGCCCCGAAGCCGAACATGCTGTCCTGCACCTTCTGCGGAATGCTGCGGGCGAACAGGATGGGCAACGTGCCCAGCGCGGTCGCGCCGGCCGCGACCAGGCCGCCCAGCAGCGCATCGGCCACGTGCGGCGCCCGCAGTTCCAGATAGACCCAGAGCTGGTGCAGACCCAGGCAGGCCACCATGACAGCCAGCGTCCAGACGCTGATGCTGGTGGCCGCCGGGCGCACGCGATGACGGCTGAAGGTATTCATATGCCGCTGCACTCCTTGCGAGGGATGCGCTCAGCCCTTTGCCGCGGCATAGCGGCGCGCCACTTCGGGCCAGTTCACTACATTGTAGAAAGCGCCGATGTATTCCGGCCGGCGGTTCTGGTACTTCAGATAATAGGCGTGTTCCCAGACGTCCAGGCCCAGGATCGGCGTATTGCCCTGCATCAGCGGGCTGTCCTGGTTGGCGCTGCTCTCGACCACCAGCTTGCCGGCAGGCGTCACGCTCAACCATGCCCAGCCGCTGCCGAAGCGGGTCAAGGCCGCCTTGGTGAAGGCCTCGCGAAAGGCGGCCAGTCCGCCCAGCTCCGATTCGATGGCCGCCGCCAGCTCGCCGTCCGGCTCCCCGCCGCCCTCAGGCGACATGACGGACCAGAACAGGCTGTGGTTGGCATGGCCGCCGCCGTGATTGCGCACGGCGCCGCGGATGGCTTCGGGCAGCTGGTCCAGGCGCGCGACCAGGGCTTCCACCGGTTCGTCCGTGACGATGCCCGCGCCTTCCAGCGCGGCGTTCAGGCTGGTGACGTAGGTCTGGTGATGCTTGCTGTAGTGGATCTCCATCGTCAGCGCGTCGATGTGGGGCTCGAGCGCGTCATAGACGTACGGCAGGGTCGGAAGGGTGTAAGCCATGCATGTCTCCGTCGGATCCGTCCCCCGGGTGGAGGGCAATGATCAAGATCAAAAACATAAATGATATGTATTTTTATTTAATATAACAATGGCGGATTGACAATTCCAGCCCGGGACCGCCCGGATCCCCCCCCAGGCGGCCGCGCCTCGGGCGCCGCCTACAACGCCTGCCCGCAGGCCACGCCCGAGGCCCAGGCCCATTGGAAGTTGTAGCCACCCAGCCAGCCGGTGACGTCCACGGCCTCGCCGATGAAATACAGGCCGGAGACGGCCTTGGCCTGCATGGACTTCTGGTCCAGGCCGCGCGTATCGACGCCGCCGCGCATCACTTCGGCTTTCTTGTAGCCGGCGGTGCCGCTGGGCACGAGGGCCCATTGATGGATGTCCTGCGCCAGCGCGCGCAAAGTCTTGTCCGGCGCATCCGCCAGGCGCAGCGCCGCCAGGCCGGGCTTGCCGTCCTGCTCCGCCAGATGCAGCCAGCGGTCGGCCAGGCGCTTGGGCCACAGCCCGGCGAGTACCGTATGCAGCTGCTGCCGGTTGCCGGACTTGGAGGCCAGCAGCTCTTGCGCCAGGTCGCGGCCCGGCGCCAGGTCGATCACTATCGGTTCGCCAGGCTTCCAGAAACTGGAAATCTGCAGAATCGCCGGGCCCGACAGCCCCCGGTGCGTGAACAGCAGGTCCTCAAGGAACTCGCCACGCGTCTTGCCCTGCCCCGTGTGCAGGTTCACTTCCAGCGCGACGCCGGAAAGCTCGGACAAGGCCTGCCATTGCGCGGGATCGAAGGTCAGCGGCACCAGCGCGGGCCGCGGCTCCACCACCTTGAGGCCGAACTGGCGCGCGATCTTCAAGCCGAAGTCGGTGGCGCCCAGTTGCGGGATCGCCATGCCGCCGGTAGCGACCACCAGTTTGGCGGCGCGGATCGCGCCCTGGCTGGTGCGCAGCTCGAAGCCCTGCTCGCCGCGGGCGATCTCGGCCACCTGGCAGCCCATGCGCCATTGCACATTGCCGGCGTCGCACTCGGCGCGCAGCATGTCGATGATGGATTCGCTGGAGTCATCGCAGAACAACTGGCCGCGGTGTTTCTCGTGCCAGGCGATACGGTGGCGCTTCATCAGCGCCAGAAAGTCCTGCGGCGTGTAGGCCGACAGAGCCGACCGGCAGAAATGCGGATTGTCGGAAAGAAAATTGGCGGGTCCGGCGCCGATGTTCGTGAAGTTGCAGCGGCCTCCGCCGGAAATGCGGATCTTCTCCGCCAGGCGCTCCGCGTGGTCGACCAGCACCACGCGCAAGCCGCGCTGACCGGCCACCGCTGCACACATCATGCCAGCGGCGCCGGCGCCGAGTACGGCTACATCAAACATCAGGACTCCAGACCCGCCGGGTCTTACTCTTCGATCAGGCAATCAACGTAGTAGCGCTTTTCGCCATCCGGACCTATTTCATCGGCCAAGCCGTGGATGTAGGTCTCGAAGCCGGGGAAGCGTTCGTTGAATTCGCGCGCGAACTGCAAGTACTGCACGATGGTGCGATTGAAGCGTTCGCCCGGGATCAGCAGCGGGATGCCCGGAGGATACGGCGTCAGCAGCACGCCCGTGACGCGCCCTTCCAGCTTGTCGATGTCGACGCGCTCGACCTCGCGGTGCGCCATGCGGGCAAATGCGTCCGACGGCTTCAGCGCGGGCACCATGTCGCTCAGGTACATCTCGGTCGTCAGGCGGGCGACGTCGCGCGCGCGGTAGGCCTCGTGGATTTCCTGGCACAGGTCGCGCAGGCCCATGCGCTCGTAGCGGCGATGGCCCCGGCAGAAGTCCGGCAGGATGCGCCACAGCGGCTGGTTGCGGTCGTAGTCGTCCTTGAACTGCTGCAAGGCGGTCAAGAGCGTGTTCCAGCGGCCCTTGGTGATGCCGATGGTGAACAGGATGAAGAACGAATACAGGCCCGTCTTCTCGACCACCACGCCGTGCTCGGTCAGGTACTTGGAGACCAGCGCGGCGGGAATGCCGGTTTCGCCGAAGCTGCCCGACATGTCCAGCCCCGGGGTGATGACCGTGGCCTTGATCGGGTCCAGCATGTTGAAGCCTTCGGCCATTTCGCCGAAACCGTGCCAGTGATCGTTGGACTCCAGGATCCATTCATCGCGGTTGCCGATGCCTTCCGACACCAGACGGTTCGGGCCCCAGACCTTGAACCACCAGTCGTTCTTGCCGAACTCGGACTCCACCTTGCGCATGGCGCGGCGGAAATCCAGGGCTTCGCGGATGCTTTCCTCGACCAGCGCGGTGCCTCCGGGCGGCTCCATCATGGCGGCGGCCACGTCGCAGGACGCGATGATCGCGTACTGGGGCGACGTGGACGTGTGCATCAGGTATGCCTCGTTGAACACGTTGCGGTCCAGCTTGCGGGTCTCGGACTCCTGCACGATGATCTGCGAGGCTTGCGAGATGCCGGCCAGCAGCTTGTGGGTGGAGTGCGTGGCGAAGACCATCGCATCCTGGCTGCGCGGGCGGTCCTGCCCGATGGCATGCATGTCCTGGTAGAACTCGTGGAACGAGGCGTGCGGCAGCCAGGCTTCGTCAAAGTGCAGCGTATCGACATAGCTGCCCAGCTGCTCCTTGATCATTTCCACGTTGTAGATGACGCCGTCATACGTGCTTTGCGTCAGCGTCAGGATGCGCGGGTTCTTGTTCACCGCTTCGCGCGCGAAGGGGTTGGCTTCGATCTTCTTGCGGATGTTGTCCGGGTGGAATTCTTCCAGCGGGATCGGACCGATGATGCCCAGGTGGTTGCGCGTGGGACGCAGGAACACCGGGATCGCGCCCGTCATCGTGATGGCGTGCAGAATCGACTTGTGGCAGTTGCGATCCACCACCACCACGTCGCCGGCGGCGACGTTGGCATGCCACACGACCTTGTTCGAGGTCGAGGTGCCGTTGGTCACGAAGAAGCAGTGGTCCGCGTGGAAGATGCGCGCGGCGTTCAATTCGGATTCGGCGATGGGGCCGGTGTGGTCCAGCAGCTGGCCCAGTTCGTCCACGGCGTTGCAGACGTCGGCGCGCAGCATGTTCTCGCCGAAGAACTGGTGGAACATCCGTCCCACGGGGCTCTTCAGGAACGCCACGCCGCCGGAGTGGCCCGGGCAGTGCCAGGAATACGAACCGTCCTGCGCGTACTTGACCAGTTCGCGGAAGAACGGCGGCGGCAGGCTGTCGACGTAGCTGCGGGCTTCGCGGATGATGTGGCGCGCCACGAATTCGGGGGTGTCCTCGAACATGTGGATGAAGCCGTGCAGTTCGCGCAGGATGTCGTTCGGAATGTGTTCCGACGTGCGCGTTTCCCCGTACAGGTAGATGGGGATGTCGGCGTTGCGAAAGCGCAGTTCGCCGATGAACATGCGCAGGTTCTTGATCGCGCTGGCCACGTCCTCGGGCGAGTCCACGTCGAACTCTTCATCGTCGATCGACAGGATGAAGGCGCTGGCGCGGCTTTGCTGTTGCGCGAACGAGCTCAAGTCGCCGTAACTGGTCACCCCGATCACCTCGACGCCCTCGGCCTCGATCGCAGCTGACAAGGCACGGATACCCAAACCGGACGCGTTCTCGGAACGGTAGTCCTCGTCGATGATGAAAATGGGGAAGCGGAATTTCATGCAGGCGCTCCTGGGGGCAAGGCGAATCGGACGCGTATCGCGGCGCGAAGGTACTGCTAGTAAAAACCCGTCCAATGACAGACGGCGCGAGCACCCGCCGGGAGGCGGGAATTGCGGAATTGTAGGGCTGTTTTTCTTACAGTCCTAAGGGAAATCCCCAGAAGGCATGCGCGGCCGTTGTCCAGGCGCCAAAAGCGGGGGCTTTCAGCACAGGGACAGCCGCTGCCAAGCGGAGCAAACCTAGCGGATGGTGCGGGCTTCGCCCGTCTCCAAGGCGGCCGTGAACAGTTCGAAGTAGGCGGGGATCGCCTCGGCGGCCCCGTAGCGGATGCGCCGTTCGACCTTGGCAATGGCGCCAAAGCAGACTTCGGCGCCGGGCTCGCCGCAGACCAGGACCACCGGGTCCTCGTCGTCGCAGACTTCATACAAGCCGCCATGCGCGCGGCGCCCCACCTCGTAGAGGTAAGCGGCGGCGCCGACGGTTTGCATGGGGGTCAGAGGCAGGGTCCCGAGGTGGGCGGCCTCCAGCGCATCGTCCAGCGCGTGGATGCTGGACGGCGAGTAGTCCAGCACGGCGCCGGTGGAACCGGCGGCCTGCACAAAATCTTGCGCGGCATCCGCCACACGCGTCACGAACTCTTCCTGGACTTCGTCGCGCGTGGCGTCCTGGTTTATCTTGAGGAAACCGAACATCATTGGCTCCTTTGTGAAAACCGCAAGCGGCGTTAGAACCATTATAGGCAGGCCCACCCGCCTATACTGCCCGAACCGCCCTCAAACGTTCCCAATTCCCAACAGTCCACGCTCATGTCTACGCCCGTTGTCAGACGTCTGACCGTCTCCGATGCCGCGTCCCTGCGCCAATTGCGCCTGGACGCGCTGGTTGAAACCCCGGAATCCTTCGGATCGAGTTACGAAGAGGAACACACGCTGACATTGGAGGACATCCGCGAATGGATAGCGCCCGCCAATGACGGCGCCATGTTCGGCGTCTTCGCGGACGAGGCGCTGGCCGGCATGGTGGGCGTCGGCCGCCAGCGCATGCTGAAGATGCGCCACAAGGCGCACATCTGGAGCATGTACGTGACGCCCGCCCAGCGCGGCCGCGGACTGGGCCGGTTGCTGATGCAGGCGGCGATCGCCCACGCGCAGACGATGCGCGGCATCCGTCAGGTGCAATTGAGCGTGACCGCCAACAACGCCGCGGCGGCGGCGCTTTACGCCAGCCTGGGTTTTGCCGTGTACGGGCACGAGCCCGAAGCGCTGTGCGTGAATGGCAAACTGTATGACGAAGCGCTGATGGCGCTGCCGCTGGCGGGCAGATAATCCCGCCGGCGAAAAATCAGGCGGCGCCTGCGCGCCGGCGCACACCGTACGCGCACACCTGGTTGCGCCCGCCGTCCTTGGCCTTGTAGAGCGCCTGGTCGGCCGCCTTGATCACGGCTTCCGGCGCACGCAACGCATCGCCGCGTTCCGCCACGCCGATGCTGACAGTCACCCGCAGCGGCCGGGAACCGCGGCTGCCGCGGCCACCGCGCCGGCGCTGGCCGATCTGATCCGCCTTCGGCCGGGCGGGCTTGTCCCGCAGCCGCATCTGGTAGGCCTCGATGGCGCGCCGGACCGCTTCCAGGTGCGGCATGGCTTCCGCCGCGGTCTTGCCCGGGAACACCAGCGTGAACTCTTCGCCGCCATAGCGATAGGCATGGCCGCCGCCCGGCACGCGCCGCAGCTGGGACGCGACCATGCGCAGCACCTGGTCGCCCACGTCATGGCCATGGGTATCGTTGAACGCCTTGAAGTGATCCACGTCGGCCATCGCCAGCGTATAGACGCGACCCATGCGCTGCAGCCGCTCATTCAGCGCGCGCCGGCCCGGCAAGCCCGTGAGCTCGTCGCGGAACGCCATGTGGAAGCCTTCATGCGCCAGGGAAATGCACAGCGCCGTCAGCGACGCGGCGGACATCAGCGCCAACTCGATGGGATGGCTGGCGCCGCGCGGCAAGGCCCACGCCATGCACACGAAGCCCAGCCATTGGCCGGCCTGCTGCGGACGGCCATAGCGCAACAGCAGCAGTGTCAGGGTCAGGCCGGTGGCCAGCAGCGCGACCAGGGCCTCGACCGGCACGCCCAGGCGCGCCAGCATGCCTTGCAGCGCCAGCGTACCGAAGAAATCGCCCACGCCGTCCTTGCCAATCAGCGCGATCACCGCCACGCCGGCGGCCATCAGGCCGATGCGCAACGCCATGTCCATCAGCATGCTGGAACGTTCCGACCACAAGGCGTTGATCGTGTAGACGAGCGACCACCAGGCCAGCACCGGGCCCATGGCCCAGGGCGCCTGCCGCGCAAGCGTGGGCCAGGCCGCCGTGATCGCGAGCACGCACAGCATCAGCGCCATCGTCTGCGAGCGCTGGTACATCAGGCAGATCGCCGCGCCGATCAGCGCCATCACCCACGGCACGAACGGCACGATCAGGGTCAACGCGGGCGGCCATTCGCGCCAAAGCAGGAGCCCCACCGCCGCCGCCACAGGAAGCGCGGGATAGAACAGGAGGGGCAACCAGGGAATATGGGGGTAACGCACGGATAGGGCCTTGCTCACGCTTGCAGAGATGACGTCGCCAAATCGGCAAACACATGTATTCTTTTTACGGACGCGGCGTGGGGTTCTTTAGCGCAGGCTGCGTAACACCGGGCGCCGCGCTCATGCTATGTTTTTGCGCTCCACTCGCGGAAAAGCCCCCATGAAGATCCTGGTCAATATCGATGTGCCCGATCTTGAACACGCCATCGACTTCTATCAACGCGCCTTCGGCCTGAGCCTGCACCGGCGGCTGGGCCCGACGGGCGCGGAAATGCTGGGCGCCGACGCGCCCATCTATCTGCTGGAAAAAGCCGCGGGCACGCCGGCCGCCGGCGCCACGCGCCAGCCGCGCGACTATGCGCGGCATTGGACGCCCGTGCATCTGGACGTGGTGGTCGACGACGTGGACAGCGCGGTCGCGCAAGCGGTGGCCGCGGGCGCGCATCTGGAAGACCCGGCCACGACGCATCCCTGGGGCCGCATCGCGCACCTGAGCGATCCCTACGGCCACGGTATCTGCATCCTGCAATTCCTGGGAGCAGGCTATGACGCGCTGGCCGCAAGCGAACCCGCCGGGAGCCAGCGGCTGCGGTTCCCGCCGGCTTCCGAAGCGGATTTCGAGGCGCTGCTGGCGCTGCGGATCGCGGCCATGCGCGAAAGCCTGGAGCGGCTGGGGCGCTTCGATCCGGCGCGGGCGCGCGCTCGCCTGCGCGACACGTTCCGGCCGGAGTGCACGTGGTTCATCGAACAGGACGGGGAACCCGTCGGTTTCTATGGCGTGCGCCCCGACGGCGACGGCCTGCGCCTGGACCACCTGTATCTGCATCCCGCCGCGCAGGGACAAGGCCTGGGCGGCCAGGTCATGCGGAGGATTCTGGAGGACGCCGACAGCCGCGGGCTGCCGGTATCCGTGGGCGCGCTGCGCGACAGCGGCTCAAACCGCTTTTATCGCCGGCACGGATTCATCCAGACCGGCGAGAGCGAATGGGACATCGAGTACCTGCGGCCAGCGCAGGCGCCCGAACGCTGAACGCTCAGGTGCGCGGCAGCGTGACGCCGCGCTGGCCCTGATACTTGCCGCCACGGTCGCGGTAAGAGGTTTCGCACACTTCGTCGCTTTCCAGGAACAGCATCTGCGCGCAGCCTTCGCCCGCGTAGATCTTGGCGGGCAGCGGTGTGGTGTTCGAGAATTCCAGCGTGACGTGGCCTTCCCATTCGGGTTCCAGCGGCGTGACGTTGACGATGATGCCGCAGCGCGCGTACGTGCTCTTGCCCAGGCAGACGGTCAGGACGCTGCGGGGAATGCGGAAGTACTCGACGGTGCGGGCCAGCGCGAACGAGTTCGGCGGAATGATGCAGACATCGCCCTTGAAATCCACGAACGAGCCCTCGTCGAAGTTCTTGGGATCGACGATGGTGGAGTTGATGTTGGTGAAGATCTTGAATTCATCCGCGCAGCGCACGTCGTAGCCGTAGCTGCTGGTGCCGTAGCTGACGATGCGCCCGCCATTGGCCGTACGGACCTGCCCCGGTTCAAAGGGTTCGATCATGCCGGCTTCGGCCTGGCGGCGGATCCAGCGGTCGCTTTTGATGCTCATGGTGGGATTGGTGCTAGGGGATGGAATGGGCCTCATTTTATCCCGAGCGCGCCCGCCTTGCCGGCAGGCGGGGCGGAATGGCTCTGTTCCGCCCTGCCCGCGGCGCCGGATCAGTTGCCGAAGAGGCTCCGGTACACCAGGGAGATCCCGTTGACCGAGCCCCCCTTCAGATCCAGGGACAGGCCTCGCGCCAGGCGATAGCTGGCCCTGCCGACGGTGTCGTTGCCCGACAGCGCCTGCTCGACGCTGAGCGTGATGCCGTTGGCGAAGTTCTTGCTGGCCACCAGGAACTGGGTCGAAAGATCGCTGTTGATATCCCGGTTCACGCTGGATGCCACCGTGCGGTCGGGCAGGATGCTGCCCGAACTGCCCATGTTGCCCGTGCGCACGGCAACGTCGTCCAGTCCGAATTGCTTGAAGAACGGCTGCCCGCCCCCCAGCAGGGCCGTGCCTATCGACACCAGCAGGGCCGCGTCGCCGCCGCTTTCGTCGGGGCCGCGCCCCAGCAGCAGCCAGGACAGCTTTTCGACGTCGCTGACGTCGGGATAGGACACCAGGTCGATGCGCGGCCGCTGCGCCGTGCCCACCACCCTCACGCCCGCCTCGACCAGCTCACCCGTGCGCAAGGCCTCGATGTCCAGGATAGGGTTGTCCAGCCGGCCCTGGAACGTCAGGGTGCCCCGGCTCAGGCGCAGTCTCTGGCCGTAGGCCTCGATCCCGCCGCCGCGCGTGCGCAGTTGCCCCCAGCCCGTCAGGCGCCCGTCGTTGAGCCGGATCTGGATGGCGCCCAGCAGGCCCGCGTCCAGCCCCATGCCGGTGATGTAGAACCGCGGCCCCATGTCGAACCTGAGGTCCATGCTGGTCTGCAGGGGCGTCGAGACCGTGGAGGGATCCTGCCCGGCCCGGATCACCCTGACGTCGTCATCCAGCGAGGGCACGCCCTGCAGGATCTCCAGGCTGAACCAGCCTGCGTCGGCGCTCAGGTTCCCCACGATTTCGAGGCGCGGCATGGCCGCCCTGACGTCGATGGTGCCGGACACCATGGCGTAGCGGTCCGAACGCTGCAAGGCGGGAAAGCGGAACAAGGTCAGCCGCACATTGCCGCCGCCGTCCATGATGTTCCAATCCCCCTTGGCTTCCGCGTATCCGCCCTTGGCGCCGGGATTGGTGGTGATCCACTCCTTGGTGCGCCATTCCGCCGGCATGACCCGCAGCGACGCCGGGAAACGCAGGCTGTCGAGCACCAGTCTTTCCCCGTCCAGGCGGGCGGAAAGCGTGCCGTCGATCAGCCGCACGCCGTCATCGATGCGCACCAGCCGCAATTTTTCGCCCCGGATATTGCCGGTGGCGGTCCACTTGCCGGACACGGTGCCCTGGGCCTCCAGGTTGGCCTTGAGCGTGCCCCCGATCTCCATCGCGTCGCCCACGAACAGGCCGACCCAGGCCAGGTCGGCGATATCCGCATTGAGCCGGGCGCGCAGCGGCTGGCGGGGATCCAGCGCCATGCCGCCCTGGGCGTCCACCACCAGCACGCCCGTCCCGGAACCATTGACGGAACCCATCTTGTCCGTGGCCAGGTCCAACCTGGCGTCCAGCCGGCTGGCGTTGGCCGCCGTGGGCGTGGCGGTCAGATCCAGCACCAGCGACCTCACGCCCAGCGGGATGGGCGGATCGCCCGGAATCAGCAGGTCGCCCGAGCGGCGCGCGATGCGTGCCCGGCCGGCCAGGCGCCCGTCGAACTTCAGGTCCCACAGCACATCCAGCGCAATGCGGCGCTGCCCGTCCGGGACCATCGCATTCACGCGTCCGGAGGTCTTGCCCAGCTTGGCGGCGGCTTCGGGATCGAAGGCGCCGACCAACTGGCGCGCAATGGCGGCGCTGATGACGAGGTTATCGGCCTGCCCGGCCGTTTCCCAGCGCTTGCCGCCCCCGCGCGAGCCCTGATGCGCCACGGTCAGGCGTTCCTTGCCCGGCAAGGTCAGGCTCAGCGCGGTCTGGCCGACCTGCCATTGCCATTGCGGTGCAAGGGCGGACGGCAGGAATGTCAGTGCAACCGGACGGTCCGCCGACACGGCAAACCCGGCGGTGTCGGCGCCGAGCCGGGAAAACGTGCCGCGCCAGCCCACCAGCGCGGCGTCGGGCTGGCCGGCAGCCCCCCTGCCCCAGCCGCCCGCGAAGACCACATTGGCCTGCGCCCGGGACTGGCCGATCACGCCGGGCCTGAGCCTGGGAGGGGTGTAGCTGGCGGTGACCTCGCCCCGATGGGCGGCCACGTTGCCGTTGAGCCTGGCCCTGACTTCCGCGCCGCCGGGCAGGTCCGGCCAGAAGGCATCCAGTTGGGGCGCTTGGGCGTCCAGCGTCAGGGCGCCGTCCGCCACGCCCAATTCGCCCGTCGCCCGGACGCGGTTGCGTCCCAGCCTCAGGTCCACATCCAGGCCGTGGATGCGCAAGCCCGCCAGCGGGTCGAGCGCCGGATCCGGCGCGCCGCCCGCGGCCGGCGCCGTGGCGGCCACGTCCACCTGGGCCTTCAGGTCCCCGCTCAAGGGTTGCTTGTTCCAGCGGCTGCCTTCTTCGAAGCGCAGGTCGAACGCCGCATGGCGCAGCTGGCTCAGGTTCTCGATGTCGGCCTGCACATTGGCGCGCAGGGTCAGCACCGCGGGCGGAATGGCGTCGCCCGCCCAGGGCGCCAGATCCAGACGCTGGGCGCTGAGCGAGCCGACGATCCGGTCGCGCCCGGGGGCATCGCCCGCCTGCAGGTCGAACTGCGCCGCCAGGGCGGATTTATCCGGCAGCTGCGCGCGCGCCCTGGCGCTGCGCAGCACCAGCGCCGTGCGGGGCGCCAGATCGGCCACCACATCCAGCACCAGGCCGGAGCCGGTGCCGTCCAGCTTGGCCTGGATACCGTCCAGCGATCCCGCGGCGTCCGCCCGCAGCACCACCTGGCAGGCGGGCGCGGGCGGACCCACGAGCTCTGGCGCCGCGGCGGGCGCGGCCGGTTCAGGCTTGCCCTTGCCGTTCCTGGGCGCCACCGCCCGTTCCTTGTCCGGCCGGCGAGACGGCTCGCCGGCCGCGGGCTTGGCTTTGGCCTGGGGGCCGAAGACGCCGCTCAGCCGGTCGGCCTGGCATAGCGGGGACTCGGGACCGGAACCTCGCGCCGTCACGTCCAGGCGCGCGGCAAAGGGCCAGGGGTCGGCCATGCCCTGCAGCTCGGCCTGGCCGCTCACGTCGGCCGTGCCCATCTCGTGACCGACGCGCAGGCTGGCGATCCGCAATTGCGCGCCCTGCTGCCCGGCAGCGAACGTCGCACTCAAATTGCCCAGCGTCACCGGCAAGGGCTGGCCGTCCTGGAGCAGCTGGAATTCCCCCAGCGCCACGCGATCCACCGCGATATCCACCGGCAAGGCCGGCAGCGTGAAGGGTTCATCGCCGTCTTCGGCGGGCGCCGCCTCGGCCGAGGCGGCGATGGCCACGCGGACCGATCCCGCCGACACGTCGCGCACATGCAGCCGCCGGTCGCCCAGCGCGCGCCAATGCACATCCAGGTGCAGGTCGCTGATATCGATGCGCGTGCCGCCCACGTCCAGGTCCAGCTGGCCCACCGTCACGCCGCGCAGGATCGAGCCGCTCACGTCCAGCGCCTGGCCATTCAACTGCTGGGCGGCGGTAGTGAGCAGCAGGCGCGTGCCGTTCTGCGATGCCACCAGCCAGAACACGAACCCGGCCGCCAGCACGGCCAGCATGGCCAGCCCGGGCAGCCACCACACCAGCACATGGCGCAGGAATTTACGCAAGAACTTCAAAACGCGATCCCCAGCGAGAAATGCACACGCAGGTCGCGTTCGCGCTGACCATAGGCCAGGTCCAGGAACAGCGGACCCGCCGGAGTGCGCACACGGGCGCCGACCCCATAGCCCACCGACATCGACATGTCGCCGAACGACTCGGCGGCATCGCCCGCGTCCACGAACACGCCCATGCCCCAGCGCTCATCGAAATAATGGTCGTACTCGATACTGCCGACCAGCAGCGTGGGCGCGCCCACGACCGCGTTGTCGCGGTGGACGCCGATGCTCTGGTAGCGGTAGCCGCGGATGGACCGCGCGCCGCCGGTGCGGAAACCGAAGTCATCAGGCACCTGCACATTGCCGTTGGACCACACGCGGCCTACCTCGCCGCGGATCATCAGGACGTCCAGCTTGCCGATCGGCCACCATTTCTGTCCGCGCAGCCGCAAGCGGGTATAGGGATCGCCGGTATCCAGCGTGACGCCGACCCCGCCGCCCACCGAGATCAGGTTGCCTTCGCGCGGGTCGTACTTGTTGTCGACGTCGCGCCGCAACCATTCGGCCGTGGCGGTCAGCGTGGGCAGCGTAAAGCTGTCGCCGCCGTCGATCTTGACGTGATCCTGCGCCAGCAGCATGCCCCAGCGCGTCTCGTATTCGACCCGGCTGTCGCCCGCGCCCTTGCGCTCTTGCGTGCGCGTGGCGCCCAGCGCGTAGCGGGTCACTTCCAGGCCCTGGATGTCGGAGCGGTCCGCCAGCACGCCGACGGAATCCCGGTAGCCACGCTCGGTCGGGGGCAGCAGGATATCCATGAAGGCACGCTGGCGCAGGCGGTCCACGCCGAAGCCGGTTTCCATCGTGACGGGCTGGCCAAAGACCACGTTCTGCCGGTACATGGTTTCCACCCGCACGCCGGCTTCGTCGTCCACGCCGATCGACGCGGAAAAACGCTTGGGCGGCGCTTCGACCACGCGCACCTGCACGGGCAGGGTCACTTCGCCGTAGGAATCGAACTGGGGCGGTGGCGGCGGCATGGCGCCCGACACCGTCGGGTCACCGGCAGGCGCGGTGGCCGCGGCATCGGCGGAACCCGGCGCGCGGGCGCGGTCCGAAAGCGGGTCCGCGGGCTGCAGCCCGTCCCCGGGCTGCTGCAGCGACACGAACGCGCCGCGGAAAAAGGCGGTGGACTGCAGGTCCTGCTGCCACTGGTCCAGGCGGTTCTGGTCAAAGGCCGCGCCCACGTTGTAGCGGACGTAGCGGTCGATCAGCGTTTCCGGCACCCGCTTCAAGCCTTGCGTGTTCAGTTCGCCCATGCGGACCTGCGGCCCGCTGTCGATCGAGACGTGCAGGCTGGCGGACGCCTTGTCGGCATCGATGTCGGCGCGGGAAGAGGTCATGCGCGCCAGCAGGAAATCCCGCGTGGACACGTCGTCCAGCAGTCTCGCCTTGGCCCGGTTCCAATCGCTGTTGATGAACGGCTGCCCTGCCTTGAGCCCCCAGTCGTCGCGCAGCTTCTGCACGCGCTGGGCGTACTCGGGACGGGTGATCCGGCCCGCGAACTCCAGATTCACGGACTCGACCGTCGTGCGCTTGCCGGGAACAATGGCGATGTCCCAGGTTTCACCGCCTATGTCGCTGCCGGCCTCCAGCGTCACCTTGGGCGAGAAATAGCCCTGGGTGGCCAGGGCCGCCAGCGTCGCATCGCGCGCGCGCCGGCGCAGGCGGTTGATTTCACCGCCGTCCTGGTCCTCGGCCAGCCGCGCAATCGCGTCGACCGCCTGGGTGATGGCCTGCAGCGCGGCCGGGGGCACGCCCCCGGGGTCCACGATGACTTCCGGGCGCTTGGCCACAGCCTCGCCCGCCATCACGCACAATCCTGCCAAGAAGGCGCGGGCAGCCCACCGCATGCTTCAGGTCGGTTGTTGCACGACGATGGAGGGGAATTTCCCGGCCATATCGCGCGGCAGCGCCGCAACGCCTGCCGCCAGCTTTCTTGCGATTGCGCGGTACAGCAAGGCGGCTTCGCTGCCCGCGTCCGACACCACTGTCGGCGTGCCGGCATCCGTCTGCTCGCGGATTGCGAGCGTCAGCGGCAGGCTGCCGAGCCACGGCGTGTGATATTGCTCGGCCATGCGCTGGCCGCCGCCTTCGCCGAAGATGTGTTCGGCGTGCCCGCACTGCGAGCAGATGTGGATGGCCATGTTCTCGACCACGCCCAGGATGGGCACGTCCACCTTCTGGAACATGCGCAGGCCCTTGCGCGCATCCAGCAGCGCCACGTCCTGCGGCGTGGTGACGATGATGGCGCCCACCACCGGCACCTTCTGCGCCAGGGTCAGGGCCACGTCGCCCGTTCCCGGCGGCATGTCGACGATCAGGTAGTCCAGGTCGCGCCAGTTGGTCTGGCGCAGCAGTTGCTCCAGCGCTTGCGTGACCATCGGGCCGCGCCAGATGGCGGGCGAATCCGCGTCGATCAGAAAGCCGATGGAGTTGGCCTGAAGGCCGTGGCCGGTCAGCGGCTCCATGCTTTTGTTGTCCAGGCTCTCGGGACGGCCCGAGACGCCCAGCATCGTCGGCACGCTGGGGCCATAGATATCGGCATCGAGCAGGCCGACCTTGGCGCCCTCGGCCGACAGGGCCAGGGCCAGGTTCACGGCGGTGGTGCTCTTGCCCACGCCGCCCTTGCCGGAAGCCACTGCAATAATGTTGCGCACGTTGGGCAGCGGCTTCAGGCCCTTCTGCACCGCGTGAGCGGCCACTTTCCACGTCACGGTCACTTGTGCGTCGGGCACGCCCGCCGCGGCCAGCGCGGACACGGCGATGCCGCGAATCTGCTCGCGGACGCCGTCGGCCGGGTAGCCCAGTTCCAGGGCCAGCGCGACGGTGCCGCCGCTCAGTTGGATGTCACGATCTTTTACAGAAACACCCAAATCCAAACCAGTATTCGGGTCTTGCGCGGTGCGCAACGCGGCGCGGATGTGTTCTATCGTTATACTCATGTCACTATGGTTCCGTAGGCAGCGCGGCTTCTGCGGGCCGCCATCCCCTAAAGGATAGCGGATACACGGGAACCTTTCGCTGCGTTTTGCATCCGACATTCATGACCAACACACTTATCCGCTTCTTTCGTGCCGTCCTATTCGCCGCCCTGGCCTTGATTGGCATGGCGATGGCGCTGGTGTTCATGCTGTCCACGGCAATCGCCGTGGCGATCCTGTACGTGGTCGCCAAGGTGCGCGGCAAGCCTTTCGGCGTTCGCGCCTATTGGAGCCAGCGCCAAGGCGTACGCCCGGGACCGTTCCAGTCCGCCACCGCCCCGTTCGCCACGCAGGCGCGCGGCGACGTGATCGACGTCGAGGCCCGCGAAATCCGCTGACGGCGGCTTTCCACCGCGCTTGCGCCTGCCACAGGCGCGAGCGGGCCGCTGCGTATCGCGCAGATCCGGCAGATTCGCCGCATCCGCGCCGGCCCCTCCTCCATCAACCCGCCTGATTCGCCTTGCCGCGATGGGCGGGTTGCGTGCTTTTCGGGGCCGCTCGCGGGCAGGTCCCCGCGCTTGCCCTAAAATGGCCGGCCAAATCCCTTTTCCCCTCAACCTCTATCGACAACCATGTCTCGCACCCTTTTTGTCACCACAGCGCTGCCCTACGCCAACGGATCTTTCCACATCGGCCACATCATGGAGTACATCCAGGCCGATATCTGGGTTCGTTCGATGCGAATGGCGGGCCACACGGTGCATTTCGTGGGTGCGGATGACGTGCATGGCGCGCCGATCATGCTGAAGGCGGAAAAAGAAGGCATCACGCCTCAAGCGCTGGTCGCCCGCTACGCGGCCGAGCGCCCGCAGTACCTGAACGGCTTTCACATCCGCTTTGACCACTGGCATTCCACGGATTCGCCCGAGAACGTCGCGCTGTCGCACGACATCTATCGCGCGCTGAAGGCCCAGAACCTGATCGAGACCCGCTCCATCGAGCAGTTCTACGATCCGGTCAAGGGCATGTTCCTGGCCGACCGCTACATCAAGGGCGAATGCCCCAAGTGCCACGCCAAGGACCAGTACGGCGATTCCTGCGAAGTCTGCGGCGCGGTCTACGCGCCCACCGACCTGATCAACCCGTACTCGGCATTGAGCGGCGCCACGCCCGTCCTGAAGACGTCCGACCACTTCTTTTTCAAGCTTTCCGATCCGCGCTGCGTGGAGTTCCTGCAGCAATGGACCAACGGCTCGAACAAGAACGGCGGCAAGCACCTGCAGCCCGAAATGCTCGCCAAGACGCGCGAATGGCTGGGCGCGGAAGACGGCGAGGCCAAGCTGGGCGACTGGGACATTTCCCGCGATGCGCCCTACTTCGGCATCGAGATCCCGGACGCGCCGGGCAAGTACTTCTACGTGTGGCTGGACGCGCCGGTCGGCTACCTGGCCTCCCTGAAGTCGTACTGCGAGGTCAAGGGCCTGGATTTCGACGCGCTGCTCGATCCCGAAGGCGACACGGAACAAGTCCACTTCATCGGCAAGGACATCGTGTACTTCCACGCGCTGTTCTGGCCCGCGATGCTGAAGTTCGCCGGCCGCAAGACGCCGGACGCCGTGAACGTGCACGGCTTCATCACCGTCAGCGGCGAAAAGATGTCCAAGAGCCGCGGCACCGGCATCTCGCCGCTGCGCTACCTGGAAATCGGCATGAACGCCGAGTGGATGCGCTACTACATCGCCGCCAAGCTGAATGCGCGGGTCGAAGACATGGACTTCAACCCCGAGGACTTCATCGCCCGCGTCAACAGCGACCTGGTCGGCAAGTACGTCAACATCGCCAGCCGCGCCGCCAGCTTCATCACCAAGCACTTCGACGGCGTCCTGGGCTATTCGGGCGACACCGCCGCGCTGGCCGCGGAATACGCCGAACAGGCCGAGTCCATCCGCGCCGCGTTCGAAGCCCGCGAATACAACCGCGCCATCCGCGAGATCATGGCCTACGCCGACCGCATCAACCAGGCGTTCGACACCGCGCAGCCCTGGGTGCTGGCCAAGGGCATCGCCACCGCGGACGACGCGCAAAAGGCTGCGTTGCAAGACATCTGCTCGCGTTCGCTGGCGGGCTTCAAGGCCCTGTCCGTGATGCTGGCCCCGGTGCTGCCGGCGCTGGCCGAACGCGTGGCCCTGGAGCTCTTCGGCGCGCAGGCGCCGTTCACCTGGGCGGACGCTTCGGTGCTGCCGCAGCGCGTCGCGCCGTTCAAGCACCTGATGCAGCGCGTCGAACCGCAAATGCTGGAAGACCTGTTCGAGCCGCCCGCCGCGCCCGTCGTGGTGCCCGGTGGCGAACCCTTGGCCGAGACCATCTCCATCGACGACTTCGCCCGCGTCGACCTGCGCATCGCGCAGATCGTCAATTGCGAACACGTGGAGGGCTCGACCAAGCTGCTGCGCCTGACGCTGGACGTGGGCGAAGGCCGCCATCGCAACGTGTTCTCGGGCATCAAGTCGGCCTACAAGCCGGAAGACCTGATCGGCAAGCTGACTGTCATGGTGGCCAACCTGGCCCCGCGCAAGATGAAGTTCGGCATCTCCGAAGGCATGGTGCTGGCCGCCAGCCACGCGGATGAAGCCGTGGATGCCGGTATCTACGTGCTGGAGCCGTTCCCCGGCGCCAAGCCCGGCATGCGCGTGCGCTGATCCGTCCGGCCCGCGCATGAAAAGAGCCCGCCATCGGCGGGCTCTTTTTCGTTTCCGGGCCAGGCGGGCTAGGCGTTGCTGGGCGCCAGCGCCGGATCCAGCGAGATCCGCTCGTCGAACACGAAGCACTTGCCTTCGTAGCCCGGGCCGCCGGTTTCCTCGAAGTACTTGAGGATGCCGCCGTCGAGCTGGTAGACATTCTGGATGCCGGCTTCGTTCATGTAGATGGCGGCCTTCTCGCAGCGGATGCCGCCGGTGCAGAAGCTGACGACCGTCTTGCCGTCGAGCTCGGCGCGGTTCGCCTGCACCGCGGCGGGAAACTGCGTGAAGCGGTCGATACGCCAGTCGATGGCGTTCTTGAAGGTGCCCTCGTCCACTTCGAAGGCGTTGCGCGTGTCCAGCATGACCACGGGCCGGCCCGCGTCGTCCGCGCCCTGCTCCAGCCAGCGCGCCAGCGTATGCGCGTCCACCCCGGGCGCGCGGCCCGCGGCGGGGCGTATGGCCGGATGATCCATGCGGATGATCTCGCGCTTGATCTTGACCAGCAGCTTGCGGAACGGCACGTCGCCGCTATGGCTGAACTTCACTTCCAGATCGGCAAAGCGCGCATCGGCGCGCAGGTCCCGCAGGAAGGCGTCGATGCCCTCGGCCGGGCCGGCCAGGAATAGATTGATGCCCTCTTCGGCCAGCAGGATGGTCCCCTTGAGCGCGGCGGCGCCGGCCTGAGCCAGCAGCAGGACGCGCAACTCGGGCAGGGAATCCAGCGGAACGAACTTGTAGGCGGCGATATTGACGACGGAAGTCATGGCAAAGCAGTAAAAAACGGGCGGACAAGCCCGTAATAGTAATCGCTGGGCGGGGCGCCCCGCCCGCGGCCCGGCTTGATCCCGCTCAACGGCTGACGATTTCCTGCTCGATCACCGCGTCCAGCACCCAGCGCACGGAGGAAGCGTCGGCCGGGGGATTCGGGTCCTTGACCTCGACCACGCGCAGCCGGTAGCGGATGCCGGGCTGGAAATTGAAGCCGGTGATTTCCCCGTACCAGAACTGCCAGGGCTGCGAGGCGCTGTCCCGCACCTGATAGCACATGGCGCGGCCGGCGCCCGCCGTGCAAGGCACCCGCTCCGAATTCACGTAGACCAGCTTGGTGGGCCCCATCTGGCCGCCAGCCACGGGATCGGCGCGCCGTCCGAAGTCCAGCGTGTCGCCCGTGCCGAGCACCCAGGTCATGCGTTGCGGATTATTGATGTTGTCCAGCGAACTGGCGGTGATGCGCGTGACGCCGGCCAGGAAGTCCTGTTCCAGCTTCATGTTTTGCGGCGCGCACGCCATCATCGTCGACACGGGGTGCGACCGAACGATCAGCAGGCCGTTGGCGATGGTGTAGGGCGCGTTGTACTGGTTGCAGCCCGCAAACCCCGTCATCAGGGGCGACCCCTGGTCATGGATGAAACTGACCGTGATGGGGCGCGAGCTCGAGGACGGGTGCGGTACGGGGCGCAAGGCGCCGCCCGGCAGCGTCCAGCGGGCCAGATCCCAGCTGGTCTGCGCCAGCATGTCCGAGGCCGACGCGGGCTGGAAACGCGGATCCTGCCCGTCCGCGGCACGCATGGGCGGTGAAGCGCAGGCGGCCAGGCCGACGGCCAGCAGGCATGGCGCCAGCCTGCGCAAGGAAGCGAAAAAAGGCATGCGGGTCTCCTGAACTATCCGCGGCGTGGGATTACGGCGTGGGCGGATCCTGGCGGCGCTCGAACTCCAGCGCATCGCCACCGCGCAGATTGAAGGTCAGGTGCCGCGGCGCGCCGCCGCTGTCCAGCGTGAACGTGTCGATGGAGGTCAGGCCGCGCAGGTAATCGGCTTCCAGTTTGGCGCGCTCGGGCGGCGCGCAGGCCATGCGCGTCATGGCGGGCGCGTCGATGAACAGCTTGCCGCCTTCGAGCTTGTACGTGCCCATATAGCGGTTGCAGCCGGAAAAGCCGTTGACGCGGTATTGCTTGCCTTGCGCCAGGAAGGTCAGCCGTATGGGCTCGCCGTTATCGCCATGGGGGATGTCTCGCAGCGCGCCCCCGGGCTGTGTCCAGCGCACCAGCTCCCAGCTGGTCTGGGCCAGCGAATCGGCGCTGCTGGCGGCGTTGGCCGCGGCGGCGCCTTCGGGGCGGGCCCCCCCGATGGAGCCGGCGCAACCGGCGAGTGCGACGGTAAGGAGACTCAGGCAGAGCAGCCGGCAACGCGACGACTGAAAAATGAGCATGGCGGGACTCCGAAAAAAATCATACCCCTCGACTGTAACCGGCATCGGGCCGGCCGGCGATTCTCTCCGCCCTACAGCCGTATCCAAAAGAAGCACGGACATCGCTGGCACTAGCTCCGATGGCGCGACAGGCTGCATCGAATGCCGCATGGCGGCTGCTTGCGGCGGCGCGCAGAATCAACGGCAGATCGTGACTCCGGCCAGGCTGGGCGATACAGGGAAAGAGGAGCGGAGCACGCCAGTACCGCAGGCGCAGGTGTCCGGCCCATCGGGCCAAAAATAATATCAACCCGGGAGACACGGCGATGGGCTTCTTGAGAACTTTACTGGCGTTATCCGTCGTGCTGGACCACCTGGGCGGCGGCTACGCCGATCACCTGGTTGGCGGCAGGCTGGCGGTTCAGCTTTTCTACGTGATATCGGGCTTCCTGATTTCATTCGTGCTGACGGCCACGGACCATTACCAGGGCGCGGTGTGCAAGTTCTACGCGAATCGCTTCCTGCGCCTGTTCCCGATCTACCTGGCCGTGGCCGCAATGACGCTGATGGCCCATGTGGTGAGCGGGGGCTCCTTCTTCCGGATCTACGACTCCCTGCCCTTCAGTGCCGAACTCTTCCTGGTGCTTTCCAATATTTTCATCATGGGCCAGGACTGGCTGATGTTCTTCGGCATCCAGAATTCCGCGCTGACCTTCACGGGCAGCTTCGCGCACAGCGATGTGCCGCTGTATCAGGGCCTGCTCGTGCCCCAGGCCTGGACCCTGGGCGTGGAGATGAGCTTCTACCTGGTGGCGCCCTTCGTGCTGGGTTCGCCGCGCCGCCTGCTGGTCCTGCTGGCGGCATCGCTGGCCTTGCGCGGGGTGCTCATCGCCACCGGCATCGGGCTGTCCGATCCGTGGACCTACCGCTTCTTCCCCACGGAGCTGGCGCTGTTCCTGATAGGCTCGCTGTCGCACCAGGTGCTGTTGCCGCGCATGAAGGCCTGGACCCAGCGCGTGAAGCGCTTGCCTGAACTGGGCACGGCCGTCCTGTTCGTCTACAGCCTGCTGCATTTCTCGATCGGCATAAACCCCACGGTGCGCGATGGCCTCGCGGTCATGCTCTTCGCCGCGCTGCTGCCGCTGGCATTCCTGTTCCAGTCCCGGCACCGCCTGGACAAGGCGATCGGTGAACTGAGCTATCCGATCTACATCTGTCACATGCTGGTGATCATGGCGTTCAGCTGGCTGCTCCACGACGTGCAGGAGCACCAGCCCCTGCTGTTCGCGGCATTGGTGATCGCGGGTTGTATCGGGTTCTCCGCGCTGCTCAATGGATTGATCGCGGACCCCGTGGAACGCTTGCGCAGCCGCCTGCGCACCGATACGGCCGGCGGCGCATCGCCCGCGGCCGATACTCGGCGGCGCCCTCAGGCGCCTGCGCCTGCCCAACCGATGGGGACTATTCGCCGCGTGCCTTGATGTAGGCGGCCAGCACCAGCTCGATCTGCCGCTTTTCCTGCGTGCTGAGCCGGGCGTAGCTGGCAAAGGACACGGTCTCGAAGGGCCACGCGGGGGGCATGGGGAAGTCGTCCGCACCGCTCGCGGCGCCGGCGTGGCCCGGATTCAGCATCGGCCCTTCGCCGGTGCTGAGCCACATGGGGCTGACTCGCAACGCGCGCGTCAATTTGATGAGGGCGTTGCTGGAGGGCTGCTGGCGCTGCCCGCTTTCGTAGTTGCCGATGGCGCTTTGCGACAGGTTGCTTGCGACCGCCAAGTCCTTTTGAGTCCATCCCTGAAGCATTCTTGCATTGCGCAGACGATGGCTAAACGTGTCCAATCGATCAACCTGAGACATTAATATGAATTTATTTAATTGATTAAAACATCTCAATACTGCGGCCAAACAAACGGATTACGCACCAATTTCTGGGCTAATCCGTAAATCGCGGCACCGCTCCGCTTGGCCAGGCCTTCAGGAGGCCCCCACACCCGGCGCCGGGCCAAGGCCGTCACCATAAAAACCATATCTATCATCGACTTGCAAGTTTTCGATCGCCGCGGGTCACCCCGCCCTGTGCCTGGCGCGCCCCGCGCGCACCAGCCAAAAAGCCCGGCTGAGTTTATGGTCATTCCGACGGCAGGAATAGAAAATAATGTATCGGTAATACATAATATTTTGTTGCGGCAAAAGCGAAAACAAACACTGTTTCAATGGTCTCAAGGCAGTTTGACGGGCCGGCACTGTTACTAGTCGAAACCACAGAAACGTATCTTCACAAAAAAACACGCCCGTGTTTAAATGAAACACGGGCGTGACTTCCGTGCGGAACAGCGTCAACAAAGGCCGGCAACGGCCGGGCTCTGGCGGGCGCCACGGCCCATTCCCGGCGCCGCATCCCTGCCGCGCCGCCTCATTGGAAGCATCAATGAACAACACGCTGGATGTCATCTTTCTTGGCAGTGACGACGCCAGGCATGCCAGACTGGTGGAGGCCCTTTCCCACTTGGGATTCAACGTCCGCCGCTGCCACGATCTGGTCGATGTCTACGACAGGTATTCCCGCCGGCCCAGCCCCCTGGTGGTGCTGGAAGCGCCCCTGACCGATGTCCACAACGCCGCGGTGCGCCTGCGCGCCGTGGACCGTGGGCTGGGCATCGTCGCCATCGCGGGATTCACCGACGCCGAAAGCCGTATCCGCACCCTGCTTTGCGGCGCGGACGCCTGCCTGCCGCCCGAGGTCTCGGGGCTGGAACTTGCCGCGGTGCTTCAGGCGCTGGTGCGGCGCGCGGTAGGCCTGGACGGCATGGATGCCGCGTCCGACCCGCACGCGGCGGACGAACCCGCCCAGGAAGGCTGGCGCCTGGCCAACAAGGGGTGGACCCTGATCAGCCCCCGGGGCCGGACCTTGGGCCTGACCACCGGCGAACGCGACTTCCTGTCGCGGCTGGTAAGGGCGCCCGACCGCAAGGTCAGCCGCGACGCGTTCATCGCCGACGGCGCCGAGGATGCCGACAGCGGCATCACGCGGCGCCGCTTCGTGGACGTGATGATCAGCCGCCTGCGCCGCAAGGCCACGGCCAATCAGATGACCCTGCCGATACGCGCCGTGCACGGCTGGGGCTACATGTTCGCAGCGGACATCGCGCTGGACCTGGATCTGGACTATCGGGTGTCGGGAGAAGATGGCCGTGCGGACAGCCAGGATGCCTGGCGCGGGGAAACGGCGGACGCGAGCGCGTCTGCGTAGCGCGGGCGCGGCCCGCGCCTGCGCTGGCCGGCTGGCGGCTGGCGCCGGGCGAAAAAAACGCGGCGCTGCCCTCGAAAGGTAAGACGCCGCGCTAAAACAACACGTGAGCCCGGAGTCATCGGCCGGCACCGATGCCTTCTACCTGGATCACGCGATTCCAACATTCGTGCCTCATACTACTCACGCACGGTCCGACCGTGGACTTGCGCCGGGTCTCTAGTCCCTGTGCAAGCTGCAACGTGATCAATGCCTGGCAATGGGTCCGCCCTGGCTGCTGGCGGGCTTATCGGCCATATCAGCGGCGTTCCTTCCGGATAGCCTCTCGATGAGGGAAGTTTAGGACTTCGGACGAGTTTCCAGTAATTCTTTGTTGATGGTCTTCCATACCTATCTGATATAGGAAGAGTGTTCCCCATGCCGTTACCGCAGCCCTCCCTCAGGCACCGCTTCCGCAAGGTGCTGGCGCTGTTTCCGCCCAACTGGTGCCTGGCCATCCTGGTGGCGCTGGACGGCTATGCCTTCATGCATCCGGTGCTGCGCGAAGTGCGGGCGCGCGAATATTCATTCTGGCTCGCGCTGAACAACTGGCATGAAGTCATGCGCGTGGTCGGGCTGCTGGAGATTCCGCGCCTGGTGCTGGGCGTAGGCTTGCAGGTGATCGCGCTGGGCCTGATCCTGAAGGCCCGCATCGCATGGGCGTTCTCGCTGGTGCTGCTGATCGGCGTCGGCACCTTCGCCATCCTGGGTGACGGCGGACGCGCCGGACTCGGCATCTACACGCTGGTCCTTGTGATCGCGCTGATCGCCTACTGGCGGCGCTTTGACCGCGCCAGCGTGACCGCGGGCTCGCTGTTCGCGCTGGTCAGCGTGCTGTCGCTGCTGATCTACGCCGTCTTCGGCACGCTGTACCTGGGCAACGAATTCAACCCGCCCATCCAGGATGCCGTCACGGCGCTCTACTTTTCCATTGTCTCCATGTCCACGGTGGGCTATGGCGATATCACGCCCCACACCGACACGGCGCGGCTGTTCACGGCGTCGATTATCATTCTTGGCATTACCGTGTTCGCCACGTCCGTCAGCGCGATCGCCGGGCCGGTGATCGGCGGCAACCTGAAACGGCTGGTCAAAGGCAGGTTTTCCTCCGCCATGAGAAAGAACCACATCATCATCGCCGGCGCGACTCCCCTGGCCCTGAGCGTCTACCAAGGCCTGCGCCGCCGCGGCGAAGAAGTCACCGTCATCGTGCCCACGGGCGTGGCGCAGGAATACCCGGCGGCAACCGACCTGATCGAAGGCGACCCCTCCAGCGTGGAAGTGCTGCATACCGCGGGCGTGAAGCGCGCCCGCTACGTACTGGCGCTGCGCGATGACGACGCCGAGAACGCGTTCATCGTGCTGGCCGCGAAAGAAGCCACCGGCGAAGGCGGCGCCAAGACCGTGGCGCTGGTCAATACCAGCAAGCACCTGGAGAAGATCCGCCGCGTGCAGCCAGACCTGGTTTTCTCCGTGCAGTTGCTGGGCGCCGAGCTGCTGACGCGCGCCATCAACGGCGAGCCCATGGACAGCCAGGCCATCACTGATCTGTTCTTCGCGAAATCCTCACCCGAAGCCAAGGCCTCCTGAGCGCGGCGCGACGTCAAGCAGCGTTTCCGCGCACGCCCGCGTCCGGCGGGCACGCAGGCGCAGTCTGGCCCTGCGGAGCGAGCAGCTCGCAAATCATCGCCACGTGCGCCTGGCGCCGCTCCGCCAGCGGGATGCGCTCATCCGGCCCGAGCAGCGCGGCCATGACGATGGTGTGGACCACGGGCGCCAACAGCAACCAGGGGTGATCCAGCGCCACGCCATCGCGGCACAGGCCGCGCGAGTGCGCGCGCGCCAGCAGCTGCCCCAGGTCCGTCTCATGCGCCGCGGCGGTTTCCTGGCGCCAGCGCGCCGCCAGATGCGGCACCCGGCCGCTTTCGGCCAGCAGCAGGCGCATGGTGCTGACCATGGCCGGGTTGGCAAGGCTGGCGTGCAGGTGGTGGGCGATGCGTTCGGCCAGCTCCCGCGGCGTGGCGGCCCCATCCACGATGGCGTCGATGTCGAGCCGCGACGGGCTGAGATGGCGCGCAAGCAGCGCTTCGAAGACGGCTTCCTTGCTGGTGAAATGGGCATACAGCCCGCCTTTGGACAAGCCGGCGCGCAATGCGATGTCGTCCATCCTGGCGCCCGCATAGCCCGCTAGTGAAAACTCGCGCAATGCGGCGTCGAGGATGTGGCCGACCCGCACGGCCGGAGGAAGACGACTGCGCTGCCTGTCCATCCCTGCTGCTCCATGTTTAGAACTCAATCCATTAAAAACCGACCAGTCAGTCGCTAACTTGATCCGGATCAAGGAACGTTCAAGGCGCGATCGGCACAATGAACGCATGACCCAGGTGTCGGGTCCTTCCGGGCGTCCGGGCCACAAGCCTGCCCTTCCCGGGACGCGCCCGGCACCCTCGAGCTGGAGAACCGCCGCATGACTCCCTCTGCGTTTACCGCCAAGTTCGTCACGCGCCTGGCCCCGGCCGCCTTGTCGGCGCTGCTGGCCGGGGGCTGCGCGTCACTTGCGCCCGAATACCAACGCCCCGCCCTGCCGGTGCCCGCCGCCTACGAGCAGGCCAGCCATGCGGAGCAGACCGCCCCGCAACCCGACGCCGCGGCCCGCATCACCTGGCAGTCCTACTTCTCGGACCCCACGCTGCAGGGGCTGATCTCCACCGCCCTGGACAACAACCGCGACCTGCGCAGCGCCTTGCTGCGCGTGGAAGAAGCGCGCGCCCTGTATGGCATCCAGCGCGCGGACCAGTTCCCCACCATCGGCGTCCAGGCCGACGGCTCCCGCGCCCGCGTGCCGGGAGACCTGAACCTCACGGGCCAGCCGCAAGTCACCAGCCAATACCAGGTGGGTGTCGGCATGGCGAGCTGGGAACTGGACTTCTGGGGCCGCGTGCGCAGCCTGAACGAAGCCGCGTTGCAGAACTACCTGGCCACGGAGGCCGCCGCCCAGGCCGCCACCCTGAGCCTGATCGCCCAGGTCGCCGACAGCTATCTGACGCTGCGCGAACTGGACGAACGACTGGAGCTCACTCGCGAGACCATCGAGTCGCGCGCGGAATCGCTGCGCATATTCCGCCGCCGCTTCGAAGTGGGCGCGATAGCGAAACTGGACCTCACGCAGGTGGAAACGCTGTGGCAGCAGGCCAAGGCGCTGGGCGCGGAGCTGGAACAGACCCGCGCCGCCCAGGCCCACTCCCTGGAGCTGCTGGTGGGCGCGCCGCTTAACCTGCCCAAGCACCAGACCCCGCTGAACGACGACGCCGTCATGCGTGCGCTGCCGCCAGGACTGCCGTCCGATCTGTTGACCAACCGTCCCGACATCGTCGCCGCGGAACATCAGCTCAAGGCGGCCAACGCCAACATCGGCGCGGCGCGCGCCGCGTTCCTGCCCAGCATCACGCTGACGGGCGCCTTCGGCACGGCCAGCGCCGAACTGGACGGGCTGTTCGCAGGCGGCAGCCGCGCCTGGAACTTCGCACCCAGCATCAACCTGCCGATCTTCGACGCGGGCCGCCGGCAGTCGTCCCTGGACCTGAGCGAAGCGCGGCGGGACCAGGCTGTGTCGAACTACGAAAAGACCATACAGACCGCCTTCAGGGACGTGTCCGACGCGCTCTCGGCGCGCCGCTGGCTGGCCGAACAGGTGGACGTGCTGCGCGCCACCGTGGCCGCGCAAAGCGAACGCGCCCGCCTGGCCCAGCTGCGCTATGACCACGGCGCCTCCCCCTATCTGGAAGTCCTGGACGCCAAGCGCGACCTGCTGGCCGCGCAGCAACAACTGGTGCAAACGCGCCGCGCGCTCCTGTCCAGCCGCGTCGGCCTGTACGCCGCGCTGGGCGGAGGCACGCAAGCGCCGGCGCCCGCCGACCAGGACGCCCCCCGCAGCCTATGAAAAAGGACCAAGGATTGCCGCCATGCGCCTGCCCACTCGAAAACTGATTCCCCTGCTTGCCATCCTGGCCGTCGCCGCCGCGGGCTATTACGGATGGCGCCTGTTGGCCGACACCGGCCCGGGCGAAGGCTTCATCAGCGGCAACGGCCGGATCGAAGCCACCGAGATCGACGTGGCCACCAAACTGGCCGGACGCGTGCAGGAAGTGCTGGTCATCGAGGGCGACTTCGTGTCCGCCGGCCAGCCGCTGGCGCGCATGCAGATCGACACGCTGCAGGCGCAGCGCGAAGAAGCGCGCGCCCAGCATCAGCAGGCAATCAACAGCGCGGCCAGCGCCGCGGCGCAGGTGGCGCAGCGCGAAAGCGACAAGCTCGCCGCCGAAGCCGTGGTGGTCCAGCGGGAAAGCGAGCTGGACGCCGCGCGCCGCCGCCTGGCCCGCTCCGAAACGCTGTCCAAGGAAGGCGCATCGTCCATCCAGGAGCTGGACGACGACCGCGCCCGCGTGCGCAGCGCGCAGGCGGCGGTGAACGCCGCGCGCGCCCAGGTGACGGCGGCCGCCGCCGCCATCGAGGCGGCCCGCGCCGCCCAGGTCGGCGCGCAATCGGCCATCGCCGCGGCCCAGGCCACCGTCGCGCGCATCGACGCCGACATCACCGACAGCGAGCTGCGCGCCCCGCGCGACGGCCGCGTGCAGTACCGCGTGGCGCAACCTGGAGAGGTCCTGGGCGCAGGCGGCAAGGTGCTCAACATGGTGGACCTGGCCGACGTCTACATGACATTTTTCCTGCCCGAACAGGCCGCGGGCCGCGTCGCGCTGGGCCAGGATGTGCGCATCATCCTGGACGCCGCCCCCGAATACGTCATCCCCGCCAAGGTCTCTTTCGTGGCCAGCACGGCGCAGTTCACGCCCAAGACGGTCGAGACCGCGAGCGAACGGCAGAAGCTGATGTTCCGCGTCAAGGCGCAGATCAGCCCCGAACTGCTGCTGCAGCACCTCAAGCAGGTCAAGACCGGCCTGCCGGGCGTGGCGTGGATCAAGCTGGACGGTGACGCCCAATGGCCCGCCAACCTTGAAGTCAAGGTGCCGTGATGACCGCCACGGCCCCCGCCCCCGTCGTCACGCTGTCCGATGTCAGCCTGCGCTACGGCAAGACGCGGGCGCTGGACGGCATCACGCTGGACATCCCGGCCGGGCGCATGGTGGGGCTGATCGGCCCGGACGGCGTGGGCAAGTCCAGCCTGCTGGCGCTGGTGGCCGGCTCCCGGGCCGTGCAGCAAGGCAAGGTCGTGGTGCTGGGTGGCGACATGGCCGACAGCCGCCACCGCGACAAGGTCTGCCCGCGTATCGCCTACATGCCGCAAGGGTTGGGCAAGAACCTGTACCCCACCTTGTCGGTGGAAGAGAACCTGCAGTTCTTCGGCCGCCTGTTCGGCCATGACGAAGCCGAACGCCGCCGGCGCATCGACAGCCTGACGCGCAGCACCGGCATGTCCGCCTTCCTGTCGCGGCCCGCCGGCAAGCTGTCGGGCGGGATGAAGCAGAAGCTGGGCCTGTGCTGCGCGCTGATCCATGACCCCGACCTGCTCATCCTGGACGAACCCACGACCGGCGTCGACCCGCTGGCTCGCGCACAGTTCTGGGACCTGATCAACGACATCCGCCGGGAACGCGGCGACATGAGCGTGATCGTGGCCACGGCCTACATGGACGAGGCGCAGCGCTTCGATTGGCTGATCGCCATGGACGAGGGCCGCGTGCTGGCCACCGGCACTCCCGAGGAGCTGGAGCAGCGCACTGGCGCGGCGTCGCTGGAAGCCGCCTTCATCGCGCTGCTGCCGGAAGACAAGCGGCGCGGGCACAAACCGGTGGAAATCGTGCCGCTGGCGCTCGACGAACACGCCGAGATCGCCATCGAGGCGCGCGACCTGACCATGCGGTTCGGCGACTTCGTGGCCGTGGACCACGTCAATTTCCGCATACGCCGCGGCGAGATCTTCGGCTTCCTGGGGTCCAACGGCTGCGGCAAGTCGACCACCATGAAGATGCTGACCGGGCTGCTCCCCGCCAGCGAAGGCCAGGCCTGGCTGTTCGGCAAGGAAGTCGACCCCCGCAATATCGACACGCGGCGCCGCGTGGGCTACATGTCGCAGGCGTTCTCGCTGTACGGAGAGCTGACGGTGCGGCAGAACCTGGTGCTGCACGCCCGCCTGTTCCATGTTCCCGAGGCCGATATCCCCGCGCGCGTGGACGATATGGTGGGCCGCTTCGACCTGGGCGACGTGCTGGACGCGCTGCCCGAGAGCCTGCCCATGGGCGTGCGCCAGCGCCTGTCGCTGGCGGTGGCCATGGTGCACCAGCCCGAACTGCTGATCCTGGACGAGCCGACCTCGGGCGTGGACCCCGTGGCCCGCGACAACTTCTGGCGCCTGCTGATCGAGCTGGCGCGGCAGGACCAGGTCACCATCTTCATCTCCACGCACTTCATGAACGAGGCCCAGCGCTGCGACCGCATGTCGCTGATGCATGCGGGCAAGGTGCTGGTCAGCGCGTCGCCCGCCGAGATCACCCGGATGCGCGGCGCGAAGACGCTGGAAGAGGCCTTCATCGCCTACCTGATAGACGCGGGCGCCGGGACGGCGGCCGAGGCCGGCGCGGCCCCGCCCGCCGAGCCCCAGCCCGCGGCTGCGCAGCCGCCGCAGCGCGGATTCAGCATCAAGCGGGCGCTGAGCTACATGTGGCGCGAATCCCTGGAGCTGCGGCGCGACCCCGTCCGCGCCACGCTGGCCCTGATGGGATCGCTGCTGCTGATGTTCGTGATGGGCTATGGCATCAGTCTGGATGTCGAGGACCTGCGCTATGCCGTCATGGACCGCGACCAGACCAGCCTGAGCCAGAACTACAGCCTGAACCTGTCCGGGTCGCGCTACTTCATTGAACGCCCGCCCATTTCCGACTATGCCGACATGGATGCGCGCATGCGCAGCGGCGAACTGTCGCTGGCCATCGAGATCCCGCAGGGCTTCGCGCGCGACGTGCAGCGCGGCAAGAGCGCGCAGATCGGCGTGTGGATCGACGGCGCCATGCCGCAGCGCGCCGAAACCATCCGCGGCTATGTGCTGGGCATGCACCAGGGCTGGCTGGCGCAGCAGGCGCGCGAAAGGCTGGGCGCCAGCGCGGCGTCGTCCGTCGGCATCGAGACCCGCTTCCGCTACAACCCCGATGTGCGCAGCCTGCCCGCGATGGTGCCGGCGGTGATTCCCCTGCTGCTGCTGATGATGCCGGCCATGCTGACCGCGCTGGCGGTCGTGCGCGAAAAGGAGCTGGGCTCGATCATCAACCTCTATGTCACGCCCGTGACACGGCTGGAGTTCCTGCTGGGCAAGCAGGCGCCGTACGTGGCGCTGGCCATGCTGAACTTCCTGCTGATGACACTGCTGGCGGTGACGCTCTTTGGCGTTCCCATCACCGGCAGCTTCGCCACCTTGCTGCTGGCCGCGCTGATCTACAACGTGGTGGCGACGGCCATCGGGCTGCTGGCCTCCACCTTCACGCGCAGCCAGATCGCGGCGCTGTTCTTCACCATGATCGGCACGCTGGTGCCCGCCGTGCAGTTCGCGGGCCTGCTCAATCCGGTGTCGTCGCTGGAAGGCGGCGGGCGGCTGATCGGAGAAATCTACCCCGCCACGCACATGCTCACCATCAGCCGCGGCGTGTTCAGCAAGGCCCTGGACTTCTCGGATCTGCAGGGGTCGTTCTGGCCGCTGCTGGCCGCGATACCCATCATCCTGGGCGCCTCGGTGCTGCTGTTGAAAAAACAGGAGACCTGACATGAGGCACCTGGCCAACATCTACCGCCTGGGCGTCAAGGAGCTATGGAGCCTGGCCCGCGACCCGATGATGCTGATCCTGATCCTCGTGTCGTTCACGCTGATGATCTACACCGCGGCCACCGCCGTGCCCGAGACACTGCACAACGCCCCCATCGCGGTGGTGGACGAAGACGTGTCCCCGCTGTCGGCGCGAATTACGTCGGCGTTCTATCCGCCCCACTTCACGTCGCCGCAGATGGTCACCTCAGCCGAGGCCGACGCGGGCATGGATGCGGGGCGCTACACCTTCTCGGTGAACATCCCGCCGAATTTCCAGCGCGACGTGCTGGCCGGCAAGCCGGCGGAGATCCAGCTGAACGTGGACGCGACCCGGATGAGCCAGGCGTTCACCGGCAGCAGCTACATCCAGCAGATCATCACCGACGAGATCAACGAATTCCTCAGGCGCTACCGCGCCCCCACCGAGCTGCCGGTGGACCTGGCGGTGCGCATGCGATTCAACCCCAATTTGACGCAGGCCTGGTTCGGCGCGCTGATGGAGATCATCAACAACGTCACCATGCTGTCCATCATCCTGACCGGCGCGGCGCTTATCCGCGAGCGCGAACACGGCACCATCGAGCACCTGCTTGTCATGCCGGTGACGCCGACCGAGATCATGGTCGCCAAGGTCTGGTCGATGGGGCTGGTCGTATTGGCGTCCGCTGGGCTATCGTTGACGTTCGTGGTGCGCGGCCTGTTGCACGTGCCGATCGAAGGTTCCGTGGCGCTTTTCCTGACCGGAGTGGCGCTGCACCTGTTCGCGACGACCTCCATGGGCATCTTCATGGCCACGCTTGCGCGCAGCATGCCCCAGTTCGGCATGTTGCTGGTACTAGTGCTGCTGCCTCTGCAAATGCTGTCCGGCGGCACCACGCCGCGCGAAAGCATGCCGGAGTTCGTGCAGAACATCATGCTGGCCGCCCCCACGACCCATTTCGTGGAACTTGGCCAGGCCATTCTCTATCGCGGCGCGGGCATCAGCGTCGTTTGGCAACCCTTCCTGGCGCTGGCGCTGATCGGCACAGTCCTGTTCGCGCTATCCCTGGCACGCTTTCGCAAGACCCTCAGCCAGATGGCATGAGGCCCGTATGTATTCGTTGCCCCTTACCACTCTCTTAAAAGGACGGATGATGAAGAAGACTACAGCCTCCATGCCCCAGGGCCTCGCCGGCGCCAATGCCGCCTATTGCCAGCACCTGGCCCAGCTTGCGCAGGAAAGCCAGCAGCGCTGGATCGAACTGGGCCAGCGCCTGGCCAGCGAGAGCACCAGCCAGTACCTCGCCACCCTGGGCCCCCTGAAACCCTCCGGCAACTGGCAGGAGCTCGCGCCCGCGCTGGGCGAGCTCACGCGCAAGCGCTGGCAGTGCCAGCTGGAAGCCAGCCAGGCCATCACCCACGCCGCGCTGCAAGAGCAGGCCGCGCTGGCTGCCGGCCTGGGCGCGGCGATGACCGAATGGTTCAAGCACGCCACCAGCGTCGGCGCCAGCGTCGACACGTCGCCGCTGACGCAGATGTGGTCCGCCATGTCGAACCAGATGGCGGCCGCATGCTCGGCCATGCGCGACGCGAGCCAGCCAGGGGCCCATCATGACAGCTAAGCGCACGGCCCTGATCACGGGCGGGGCCGGCTGCCTGGGCCGCGCCATCGCCGTGGCGCTGCACGATGCCGGCCACGACGTCATCGTCACCTACCACTCCAGCGAAAGCGCCACGCGCGAGTGGGTGGACGAAGAGGCGGCCAAGGGACGCAAGTTCGCCATGTACAAGGTGGACGTAGCGGACTTTGCCTCCTGCCAGGCGCTGGTCGGCCGCCTGGAGCAGGACGGCCGCCAGATCGACATCCTGGTGAACAACGCAGGCATCACCCGCGATGCCAGCCTGCGCAAGATGACCGCCGAAAACTGGGCCGAGGTCATGCACAGCAACCTGGATTCCATGTTCAACATGACGCAGCCGCTGTGCGGCGCCATGGCGGACCGGGGCTGGGGCCGCATCGTGAACATCTCGTCCGTGAACGGCAGCAAGGGCGCATTCGGGCAAACCAACTACGCCGCCTCGAAGGCGGGCATACACGGCTTCACCAAGTCGCTGGCGCTGGAACTGGCCAAGAAGGGCGTGACGGTAAACACCGTATCGCCGGGCTACCTGGCCACGCGCATGGTGCAGGCCGTGCCGGAGGAGGTACTGAAGGAAAAGATATTGCCGCAGATCCCACTGGGACGGCTGGGCCTGCCGGAAGAAATCGGGGCGCTCGTAGCATTCATCTGCAGCGACGCGGCCGGCTTCATGACAGGCAGCAACGTTGCCATGAACGGCGGGCAGCACATGTATTGACCGCGTGACGGCGCGCCGCGGCCCTATTCCCGCGGCGCGTCCAGCTCCTCAAGCAGGAAATCCACGAACGCGCGCACCTTGGCCACCATGTGGCGGCGCGAGGGATACACCGCATACACAAAGGTCTGGTCGGGCGACCAGTCCTGCAGCGCGGCCTGCAACGCGCCGCTGTCCAGGTCGCCCTGCACATACACGCGCGGCACCAGGCTCACGCCAAAGCCCGCGCGCAGCGCATCGCGCACCGCCAGGCTGGAACTGACCTTGTAGCGTCCCCGCACCGGCACACGCTGCGTCTGCCCCGCGCGCTGGAAGGTCCACTCGGCCGCATGGCCTGAGAGCGTGAATTGCACGCACTCCATGCCGCGCAGGGCTTGCGGCGTATCCGGCACGCCATGGCGCTGAAAGTAGGCGGGCGCGCCGCAGAGCACGTGATCCAGCGTCATCAGCTTGCGGGCCACCAGGCTGGAATCCTCCAGCCGGTCGCTGCCGCGTATGGCCAGGTCGAAGCCCTCCTTCACGATGTCTATCCGCCGGTCCTCCAGGTTCAGGTCCAGCGACACCAGGGGATAGCGTTCGAGAAACCTGGGAATGGCGGCGGACAGCCGGACCAGGCTCAGGGACATGGGCGCGCTGACCCGCAGGGTGCCCGACGGGGCCTGCTGCATCGGACCCAGCGATTGCTCGGCTTCGTCCAGGTCATCCAGGATGCGGGCCACCTGCTCGTAGTAGCGCGATCCGGCTTCGGTCAGGCTCATGCGCCGAGTCGTACGGTTCAGCAAGCGCGCGGCGACGTGGGCCTCGAGTTCAGCGATGTTCTTGCTGACCGCCGCCGGCGACAAGCCCAGCTGGCGTGAGGCCGCCGCAAAGCCGCCCTGCTCCACCACCTTCCTGAATACCTTCAGCGCGGTCAGATGATCCATTGATTATTCACTCACAGTGAATGATATTGACATTGAAATGGATATTATCGCGGTCCTGGCATTCAATTAGTCTGTGGGCATGGATCCGGCGCGCATCTTGGCGCGCCAGCACAAACCCTGGATTGGACGACAGCCATGAACCACGCCCTGACCGACGCCATCGCGCAACGCAATTCCGTCAACGCCTTCGACCCCGCCCGCGAGCTGGACGACGATCTCATCCACACCCTGATCTCGTGGGCCACCCGCGCCCCCACCGCCTTCAACCTGCAGAACTGGCGCTTCATCGCCGTGCGCAGCCGCGAGGGCCGCCGCCGTCTGCGCGAACTGGCCTGGAACCAGCCCAAGGTCACCGACGCCGCGGTGACCTTCATCGTGGTGGGCGTGCTGCCCCAGGCCTCGTGGATGGCCGACCGCCTGCGGCCGTCGGTGGAGGCGGGCTTCATGCCGGCCGGCATGGTGCAGGCGTGGGAGTCCGCGGCCAGCCAGCTCTACGCCGGTTCGCCCCAGACCCAGCGCGACGAAGCGGTGCGCAGCGCCACCTTCGGCGCCTCGACGCTGATGCTGGCCGGGCAGGCGCAAGGCCTGGCCGCCAGCCCGATGACCGGCTTCGACCCCGCGGGCGTCGCGCAGAGCTTCGGCCTGGCGCGGGACGAAGTGCCCGTCATGCTGGTCGCCATGGGCTACGCCAAGGACGGCAACTGGCCGCAGAAGCCGCGCCGTCCCGTCCCGGATGTCCTGGAACTTGCCTGAGCGCTGCTGGAGCGAACCGCCATGAGCCGCAATACCGATCTGCTTCTGACGGCGCTGGCCCCCGCCATCTGGGGCAGCACCTATGTGGTCACCACCTTGATGCTGCCGCCGGACTACCCGCTGACGATCGCGATGCTGCGCGCCCTGCCCGCTGGATTCCTGCTGCTGCTGGCCGTGCGCCAGCTTCCGCAAGGCATCTGGTGGCTGCGCGCCTTCCTGCTTGGGGCGCTGAACTTCTCGGTGTTCTGGGCGCTGCTGTTCGTCGCCGCCTACCGCTTGCCCGGCGGCGTGGCCGCCACGCTGGGGGCCATCCAGCCGCTGGTCGTGATCGGACTGGCGAGGGCCCTGCTGGGCTCGCCGGTGCGCAACCTGTCCGTTGCCGCCGCCCTGGCCGGGCTGGCCGGGGTGGCGCTGTTGGTGCTCAGCCCCAAGGCCGCGCTGGACCCGGTGGGCGTCGCCGCCGGCCTGGCCAGCGCGGTCTCGATGGCGCTGGGCACGGTGCTCAGCCGCCGCTGGCAGCCGCCCGTTTCGGCGCTGACGTTTACCTCGTGGCAATTGACCGCGGGCGGCATTCTGCTGGCGCCGGTGGCGCTGCTGGCCGAGCCGTCGCTGCCGCCGCTCACGCCCCTGAACGTGCTGGGCATCGCCTATCTGGGGCTGATCGGCGCGGCGCTGACCTATGTGCTGTGGTTCCGGGGCGTGGCGCGGCTGGAGCCCGCCACGGTGTCGTCGCTGGGCTTTCTCAGCCCGGTCTCCGCGGTGCTGCTCGGCTGGGGCCTGCTGGGCCAGAGCCTCGGCGCCTGGCAGATGGCGGGAATGGGCATCGTGGTGGGCAGCGTGTGGCTGAGCCAGCGCGCGCAGCGTCCGCCCGTCACGCCGCTGGCCCCGCGTCCGGTCCGCTGACTGCCGGCGGGCGCCTCGATTCCCGATGGGATCAAGCGATGCAACCGCATGATCTGCGCTGCTTTTTTTGTAACGGCGCAGAATCAAGATCCTATGAAGCACAGCGGATTTCCCTATGTGAAACCTGTGTTTTTCGTGGCGCCGACCCCAACTGATCCGCTTTTTTTAGTCTTCTCTGAATCTGTACTAGTTACAGCGGAAGTCCTACCTTCGTGGTGCAGGTCAAACACCCCGTCTGCGCACGCCGTCTTGTGGCGGTTTGTCAGCGCTGACGACGAAAGTCAGGAATACCGCCATGGATAGCGACGCGCTATTGCTAGCCCGAATACAGTTCGGCTTCACCATCTCGTTTCACATCGTCTTTCCCGCCATCACCATCGGGCTGGCCAGCTACCTGGCCGTGCTGGAAGGCTTCTGGCTGCGCACGGGGAAGACGGTCTACCGGGACCTCTATCACTTCTGGACCAAGATCTTCGCGGTCAACTTCGGCATGGGCGTCGTGTCCGGCCTGGTGATGGCCTATCAGTTCGGCACCAACTGGAGCTTCTTCTCCGATTTCGCGGGCAGCGTGACCGGGCCGCTGCTGGCCTACGAGGTGCTGACCGCCTTCTTCCTGGAAGCCGGCTTCCTGGGCGTGATGCTGTTCGGCTGGTCGCGCGTGGGGCCGGGCCTGCACTTCTTCTCGACCGTCATGGTGGCCTTGGGTACCCTGGTGTCGGCCACCTGGATCCTGGCGTCCAACAGCTGGATGCAGACGCCCGCCGGCTACGAAATCCTGGACGGCCGCGTGGTGCCCACGGACTGGCTGGCCGTGATCTTCAACCCGTCCTTCCCCTACCGCCTGGCGCACATGGGCATCGCCGCCTTCCTGGCCACCGCGCTGATGGTGGGCGCGTCCGGCGCCTGGCACCTGCTGCGCGGCGACCGCAGCCCGGCCGTGAAGAAGATGTTCGCGATGGCGATGGGCATGCTGCTGCTGGTGGCGCCGCTGCAAGCGGTGGTGGGCGACTTCCATGGCTTGAACACGCTCAAGCACCAGCCCGCCAAGATCGCGGCCATCGAAGGTCACTGGGAAAACGAGCCGGGCGCGGGCGTGCCGCTGACGCTGTTCGGCATCCCCGACATGGAGCGCGAGGAAACGCGCTACGCGGTGAACATCCCGCGCCTGGGCAGCCTGATCCTCACGCACAGCTGGGACGGCCAGTTCCCCGGCCTGAAATCCTATCCCCCGGAAGACCGGCCCAACTCCACCGTGGTGTTCTGGTCGTTCCGCATCATGGTCGGGCTGGGCCTCTTGATGATCGCCCTGGCCGCGTGGGCACTGTGGGCCCGCTGGCGCCATCGCCTGTACGAGTCGCACTGGCTGCACCGCTGCGCGCTGTGGATGGGCCCGTCCGGCCTGGTGGCCATGCTGGCCGGCTGGTATGTCACCGAGATCGGGCGCCAGCCCTGGGTGGTGTACGGCGTCATGCGCACCGCGGACGCCGCCACGCCCCACGGCCTGGGCGAACTGACGCTGACCCTGGCGCTCTTCGTGGTGGTGTACCTGCTGGTGTTCGGCGCGGGCGTGTCCTACATGCTGCGCCTGATCCGCATGGGTCCCAGCCCCGCGCCCGGCCACGCGCCGCTGTCCGGCGGTCCGGGCGAACCACGCCAGCCGTCGCGGCCGCTGTCGGCCGCGTCCACCCTGGCGGGCATCGAGCCCGCGCAACGCAAGCATTCGGGAGTCTGAGGCCATGGGCATCGACCTTGCACTGATTTGGGCCGTCGTCATCCTGTTCGGCGTGATGATGTACGTGATCATGGATGGCTTCGATCTGGGCATCGGCATACTGTTTCCGCTGATCGCCGACCGCGAGGAACGCGACGTCATGGTCAATACCGTGGCGCCGGTCTGGGACGGCAACGAAACCTGGCTGGTGCTGGGCGGCGCGGGCCTGATGGCGGCGTTTCCGCTGGCCTACTCGGTCATCCTGAGCGCGTTGCACCTGCCGCTGGTCTTCATGCTGCTGGGACTGATCTTTCGGGGCGTGGCATTCGAGTTCCGCTTCAAGGCCGACGAGCATCACCGTCCGTGGTGGGATTTCGCCTTCGTCTTCGGTTCCGTGTGCGCCACCTTCTTCCAGGGAGTCACGCTGGGCGCCTATATCGAAGGCATCCCGGTGGTGAATCGCGCCTACAGCGGCGGCCCCTGGGACTGGATCAGCCCGTTCTCGATGTTCACCGGCGCAGGCCTGGTGGCCGCCTACGCGCTGCTGGGCTGCACGTGGCTCATCATGAAGACCGAAGGCCGGCTGCATCGCCACATGTGCGACATCGCGCGGCCGCTGACGCTGGCGCTGCTGGCCGTCATCGCGGTGCTGAGCGCCTGGACTCCGCTGGCCCAGCCGCAGATCGCGCAACGCTGGTTCAGCCTGCCCAACATGTTCTGGTTCTTCCCGGTGCCCCTGCTGGTTGCGGCGGCGGGCTTTGAACTGATCCGCCGCGTCAAAGGCATGCCTGCCGCCGGCCCCTTCGTGCTATCGCTGGCGCTGGTGTTCCTGGGCTACAGCGGCCTGGGGATCAGCATCTGGCCGGCGATCATCCCGCCGGACATCTCCATCTGGACCGCGTCCGCGCCTCCGCAAAGCCAGGGCTTCGCCTTGGTGGGAGCCTTGACGATCATTCCGATTATTCTCATGTACACCGCCTGGTCGTATTACGTGTTCCGGGGCAAGGTGCGCGCAGGCGAGGAGTTCCATTGATGAACGGCGCGCAATCCTCACTGCCCTCGTGGCGCAGCCGCCTGCTGTGGCTGGCGGCGATCTGGGCCTGCAGCGTCGGGGCCCTGGGCGTGGCGGCCTATGCGCTGCGCCTGATCATGAGATCCATCGGCATGTCGACCTGAACCCCTGCATCCTGCACACGGATCCCCCATGAAGCGCTACGAACGCCTGACCGAAGAAATCACCGCCTCGATCCTGTCCGGCCTGCTGCAGGTGGGCGACCGCCTGCCCTCGGTGCGGCAGACCAGCACCAGCCGCGGAGTCAGCCCCTCCACGGTGTTCAAGGCCTACTACCTGCTGGAAGCGCGCGGGCTGATCCGCGCGCGCGACCGGTCCGGCTACTACGTGCTGCGCGCCCCGCATGCCGCGCTGCCCGAACCGGACGGCCTGTCCAGCGCCAGCGCGGGCCGCCATCCGGTGGACGTCAGCGACAACGTGCTGCAAGTGCTCAACGCCACCTTGCGGCGCGACATGCTGCCGTTCGGTTCGGCGTTTCCCAGCCCATCCCTGCTGCCCTATGGCCGGCTGGCCAAGTTCATGGCGGCCACCGTCCAGAAGCTGGACCCATGGGGTTCCATCGACGACCTGAGCCCGGGCGATGCCGCCCTGCGCCGCGCCATCGCCCTGCGCTACCTGGCCGATGGCCTGTCCGTGCCAGTGGACGACATCATCATCACCAACGGCGCGCTGGATGCGCTGAACCTGTGCCTGGCGGCGGTGACCAGCCCCGGCGACGCGGTGATCGTGGAATCCCCCACGTTCTACGCCGCGCTGCAATCGCTGGAGCGCAACCAGCTGCATGCCATCGAAGTGGCGACGCATCCGCGCGAAGGCATAGACCTGCAGGCGCTGGAAGAGGCCATCCTGCGCCACCGCCCGCGCGCCTGCTGGCTGATGACCACCTTCCAGAACCCGCTGGGCAGCCTGATGCCCGACGAGAAAAAGGAAGCGCTGGTCAAGCTGCTGACGCGGCACGACGTCGCGCTGATCGAGGACGACGTGTACGGCGAGCTGTATTTCGGCGAAACCCGGCCGCGGCCCGCCAAGGCCTTCGACACGGAAGGCATCGTGATGCACTGCTCCTCATTCTCCAAGACGCTGGCGCCGGGCTACCGCGTGGGCTGGGTGGCCGGCGGCCGCTACACGCGCAAGATCATGCGCAACAAGCTGACCACCAGCCTGGCCACCGCCGCCCCCACCCAGGCCGCCATCGCGGCCTACCTGGAGAAAGGCGGGTTCGACCGCCATCTGCGGCAGTTCCGCCAGGCGCTGGCTTTGCAGCAGGGCGAACTGCTGCAGGCCATTGCGCGCTACTTCCCCAAGGGCACGCGCGCCACGCGGCCGGCCGGCGGATACTTCGTCTGGGTGGAATTGCCGGCGCATATCGACACGCTCAAGGTGCACCGCGCCGCGCTGGACCACGGCATCAGCATTGCGCCTGGCCCCCTGTTTTCATCGTCCGGCGGCTTCGGGAATTTCCTGCGCCTGAACCACGGGCATCCGTGGAATGCCGACATGGAGCAAGGCATGGCAACGCTGGGAAAACTGCTGGCGGGCGGATAACGCCGATTGTCTTGGATTGAGGCGGCCTTACCGCAAGGCGGGAGCGGCGGCGCCGCGCGCCGCTTCGATCTCGCCATGCAGGGAGGCCGCATCCGGCCGCAGGGGCAGCACAAGCCGTCCCTGCCGGTCGATGGCGCCCCAGTCTCCGCCCACGACGTAGCTGTGTTCGCCGTCCGGCGTACGCTCCAGCCGGCAACCCTTGCACACGGCCGCCAGGCCGCCGCTGTACCGGTCCACCCAGTCATAAGGCGTGGCCAGCACCCGGTTGAGCTGCTTGTCGTAATAGGCCATGCCGCCCTGCCACGGGCCGCGCGTCAGCCCCTCTTCGAAATCGTCGGCGCCGTTGTCGTAGGTCACGACCGCGACGGCGTACCCGTCCGGCCGCACCCAATGCCATGAGCCGTTGGCGGTGGCCGGCGACAGGCCGTCGCCTTCGAAGTCCATGCGGGCCAGCACCTGGGGCCGGAACTCCACGGAGTCTCCCGCGACGCGGGCGCAGTGCGCGGCTTGTTCGAGCGAGCCGCCGCTACCCTGGTCCGCGTAGAAGCATGGCAGGTCATAGTCGGCGGCATTGCCCGAGGCCAGGGCAAGCGCGGAAAGCAAGGCGGCAATCAGCATGCGGGGCATCCTAGCACGGGGCGATGCCGGTGTTCGCCATGCCCTGGCGCCCAAGAAAAATCGGCCGCGAAGAGCCGATTTTCACCTCAGTTGGCGGTGGCGCCGGAGTCCTTGACCGCCTTCGCCCAGCTGGCGATTTCCGCCTGGATGAACTTGCCGAACTCGGCGGTGTTCACCGCCGATGCCTGGGCGCCCTCTTCCATCAGACGCTGCTTCACCGCCGGAGCGGCCAGAGCGCCGCTCAGGGCCTCGTTCAGCCTGGCGACCACCGCGTCCGGCGTGCCGGCGGGCGCGACGATGCCATGCCAGGACACGGCCTGGAAGCCGGGCAGGCCCGATTCGGCCATCGTCGGCACGTCGGGCATGGCCGACGAACGCTGCGGCGAAGTCACGGCCAGCGCTCGCAGCGTGCCCGCCTTCACGTGCGGCAACACGCCGGGAATGGTGGTGAACATGAAGTCGATCTGGCCGCCGATCAGGTCCGTAATGGCGGGGCTGCCGCCTTTGTAGGGCACGTGCGTGAATTCCAGCCTGGCTTCGCTCTTGAACATCTCGCCAGCCAGGTGGCCCGGCGTGCCGGCGCCCGCCGATCCCATGTTGGTCTTGTCGCCTTGCGCGCGGATGAACGCGATCAGCTCCTGCACGTTGGCGGCCTTCACGTTCGGGCCCACCACCAGCACGTTGGGCACAGTGGCCAGCAGGGTGACGGGCGCGAAGTCCTTCACGGCGTCATAGGAAATCCGCGAATACAGCGACGGGTTGATGCCATGCGTGCTGGCGGTGGCCAGCAGCAGCGTATAGCCGTCCGGCGCGGAAGACGCCACCTGCTTGGCCGCGATGGTGCCGTTGGCGCCGCCCTTGTTGTCGATCACGATGGTCTGGCCCAGCGTCTTGGCCGCTTCGGCGGCGACCGTGCGCGCCAGGATGTCGGACGTACCGCCGGCCGAATGCGGCACGGCCAGCGTGATCGGCTTGGCGGGGAAAGTTTGCGCGTGCGCCGCCGGCAGCGCCGGCGTGAGACAGGCGGCCAGCGCAACGCGCGCCAGCAGTCGGGTACGGAACATTGAAGTCTCCAGGTTTGTTGTCGGTTGCGGCGCCTTCCAGGGCGCCGTCATGCCCGCGATAAGGCCGGCCGGTTCAGTCCGAACCGAGCTGCAGCTTGTTGGGCTGGCGTTTTTCGATGGACCATTTCAGCAGCGCGGCCGAGCGATAGATGCCGTGCGCGAACTTGCCGTAGGGCAAGGTCAGGAACAGCGCCATCACCACGCCCAGGTGGATCGCCAGCAACAAGGCCATCGCGCTGCCGTCGCGGCCCGCCAGCAGGGCCAGGCCCGTGGCGCTGGTCAGGAACAGCAGCATGATGAAGCCGCGGTCCATCGGCTTTTGCGCCGCGTCGCCTTGTTGCGGATGGCGCTTGATGTTGAGCCACAGCAATCCGGCCGGCCCGATGAGCAGGCCGATGCCGCCCGCGGTGCCCAGCAGCACCGGAGCGCTCAGGAGCGGATAAGGGGCCTGCAGGTCCAGCAAGTAGTGATACAGCGTGGCCACGCAGGTCGCCGCAAAGCACAGCATGAAGCCGTAGAACGTGAAGTGATGGAAGCGCCGGCGCCACAGCGTGAAGGCATCGTCCGCGTTGTTGCAGCCCTTGCCGTGGCCGCCGTCCAGATAGCGCAGGCGCAGCGCGTCGTGCGCGGCCTCCGCCACGGCCGCGCCGGACGCCGCGCCCGGACTCACGTTGCGCCAGAAGCGCGTGACGCCCACACCCAGCGCCAGCATCGAAAACCCGAACACCACGCCAAACATCAGCGCCAGCGTGTTGTGCGGGAACACGGCATAGAAATTGCCCGCCATCGGCTCATGGAACAGGCCGCCGGCCATCAGGACCGCCAGGACCAGGAACAGCGCCAGGCCGGCCGCCGTGGCCAGCGACAGGGCCAGCCCGTTGCGCTTGTACAGCGTGCCCAGCGCGGCCGGCCAGGCGTAGTCGGTGTAGGTCTGCACCCTGACCTTGGCCATGGCCTGCGACACATTCACGGCGAACTCGTGCGGCGGCGCGTACTGGCACGCGTGCAGACAGGCGCCGCAGTTGTGGCACAGGTTGGCCAGGTAGTTCAGGTCGGCCTTGCCGAATTCCAGGCGACGGGTCATGGCGGGAAACACCGCGCAGAACCCTTCGCAGTAGCGGCAGGCGTTGCAGATCTGCATGACGCGCGCCACTTCGGTTTCATCGTCCGTCAGCGTTTCGGCCAGCGGCTTGGCGTTCCGGCCGTGGAAATGCACGGGCTGCTCGGTCATGGCGGGCCCGGATTCCGGGAGGCTGTTGGAGAACGACTGCGCCTCGCGGGCCAGGGCTTCAAGCTGCTTCATGTTGTGCTCCCGCAAGTTGCTGGCGGCGCGCGGCGGCGGCGGCCCGGGTCCCGGCGATGCGGCCGAAGGCCGTGCCGATGGACATGCCCACGCCCGCCGTATAACCCTTGCCCAGCACGTTGCCGGCCATCATTTCGCCCGCGACGAACAGGTTGTCGCTGGGCTGGTCGTTGAACCGGACCGCGGCGGTGTCGTCCACCTTCAGGCCCAGATAGGTAAATGTGATGCCGGGCCGCAAGGCATAGCCGTAGAACGGCGCCGTGTCGATGGGCCGCGCCCAGTGCGTCTTGGCGGGGGTCAGCCCTTCGGTGTGGCAGTCGTCCAGCGCGGTGTGGTCGAACTTGCCCACGCGGCAGGACTCGTTGTATTGACGGATAGTCTGTTCGAAGGTGGCCGGGTCCAGGCCCAGCTTTTCGGCCAGTTCGGGCAGGGTATCGGCCTTCACGCCCGGGAACACCGGCGGCATGAAGCGGCCGACCGCCTTGGCGTCGATGATGGAATAGGCGATCTGGCCCGGCTGCATCGCGGTCAGGCGGCCCCAGATGGCGTAGCGCTTGGGCCAGAAGTCCTCTCCCTCGTCATAGAAGCGCACGGCCTCGCGGTTGACCACCACGCCCAGCGATACGCAGTCGATGCGCGTGCAGATGCCGCCGTCATACAGCGGCGCGCGGGCGTCGATGGCCACGCAATGCGATTGGGAAGGGTCGCCGATGCTGTCCGCGCCGGCGTCCAGCATGAACTTCAGCAGCACGCCCATGTTGAACCGCGTGCCGCGGATCAGGAAATTGTCGGCCGGCCATTCGCCGCGCTCGTTCTGGCCCCAGGCCTCGCGCAGCCATTCGCGGTTGGACTCGAAGCCGCCGGCGGCCAGCACACAGGCGCGGGCCTCGATGCGCTCTTGCCCGATGCGCGCCGCCACGAAGCGGCCGTCTTCCAGTTCCAGCGAATCGACCGGAGCGTTGTAGCGGATCTTCACGCCCAGCGCCTCGGCGCTGCGGTAATAGGCATTGACCAGCGCCTTGCCGCCGCCCATGAAGAAGGCATTGGTTCGCGCCACGTGCAGCGCGCCCGACAGCGGCGGCTGGAAGTTCACGCCATGCCGGCGCATCCAGTCGCGACAGGTGGAGGATTCGCGGATGACCAGCCGGGCGAGGTGCTCGTTGGTCAGCCCGCCCGTCACCTTGAGCAGGTCCTGCCAATATTCTTCTTCGGGATACGCGTCGATCAGCACATCTTGCGGCGCATCGTGCATGCAGCGCAGATTGCGCGTGTGCTGCGAGTTCCCGCCCCGCCATTCCTGCGGCGCCGCCTCCAGCAGCAACACGCTGGCGCCGGCCTCGCGCGCCATCAGGGCCGCGCACAGCGCCGCATTGCCCCCACCCACCACCAAGACGTCAACCATGCCATCTTCCCCAATTCAAGGGGCAGACTGTACTGAGCGGCGCGGTGTTGCGATATCAGGCAGGCGTCAACGGGTCTTCACGATTCGTGAAGAGCAACGACTGCCCATTTTCCGTCCCGGGCCAGGGTCCGCGACACGTCCGCCATCACCAGGCGGGCGGCCAGCGCCGCGGGCGACAGTTCCTCGTCCGACAGGCTGGCCAGCAGATTGGGGCGGAACAGATGGGCGTCGTCGATGCGGGCCATGTGCAACTGGCCGGGCGCGATCCGCGCCGTCGCGGAACTGGGCTGGATGGTGGCGGCGATGCCCAGCTGAACCACGTCCATCAACAGGGACAGGCCGTCGACCTCGGCCACCACCCGGGGCGTGTGCCCCAGTTGCAGAAACGCGTTGTTCACCAGCGCCCGCAGGCCGTGGCGGCCGCTGGGCAGCACCAGTGGCAGGTCCGCGATGGCTTCCAGCCGCGTCGTGTCGCCGGCCGGCACGCCCGGCATGTCGCGCCGGGCAAAGAGAAACAGGGGTTCGTCCAGCAGCGGCATGATGCTCCAGCGGCGCGCGGACTCGGCATGAAAGACGATGGCCAGGTCCAGCAGACGGCCGTTGAGCATGTCACTGAGATGGCCCGACAGCGCCTCGACCAGGTGCAGGCGGATATCGGGGTAGCGCTCGTTCATGGCCTGCAGGAAAGGCGCCCCCAGGATCGCCGCCGTGGTGGACGGCAGGCCGACGCTGACGTGTCCAGCCAGCCTGGCCTGCTGGGCCGCCTGGACCGCGTCGTCCGCGTGGCGCAGGGCCAGCTGCGCCTGGCGAAAGAACGCCAGCCCCGCATCCGTGGGCACCACGCCGCTGGCGCTACGCTGCAGGAGCCGGGTCGAGAGCTCGCCCTCCAGCCGGCTGATCTGCTGGCTGAGCGCCGAGGTGACCATGCCGATCGACATGGCCGCCCGGCCGATGCTGCCGGCTTCGACGACGCGCACGAAGTAACGTAACTGGCGCAGTTCCATGGATCAGCCCGGGATCGTCAGCCCTTTGACCACGGCGGGTCGGGCGACAAAGGCTTCCAGCACGCGCGCGACATTCTTGAATCGGGAGAATTCCACCAGCTCGCCCGCGCCATAGAAGCCCACCAGGTTGCGCACCCAGGGCAGGATCGCGATGTCGGCGATGGTGTATAGCTCGCCCATGACCCAGTCGCGCCCTTCCAGGCGCTGGTCCAGCACGGCCAGCAGGCGCTTGGATTCGGCTGCGTAGCGTTCGAGCGGACGCTTGTCCTCGTATTCCTTGCCTGCGAATTTATGGAAGAAGCCCAGCTGGCCGAACATCGGGCCGATGCCGCCCATCTGGAACATCACCCATTGCAGGGTCTCGTAGCGCCCCGCCGTGTCCGCCGGGATGAACTGGCCCGTCTTGCTGGCCAGGTAGATCAGGATGGCGCCGGACTCGAACAGGGCCAGCGGCTTGCCGTCAGGCCCGTTGGGGTCAAGAATGGCCGGAATCTTGTTGTTCGGGCTGAGCGACAGGAACTCGGGCGACAACTGGTCCTGGGAATCGAAGCTGACCCGGTGCGGCTCGTAAGGCAGGCCGGTCTCCTCCAGCATGATCGACACCTTCACGCCGTTGGGCGTGGGCAGCGAATAGAGCTGGATGCGATCGGGATGCCGGGCGGGCCACTTCTTCGTGATGGCAAACGAGTCTAGGGAGGACATGCGGGGGATTCTCCAGGGCAGGCGGGGGTTGGTGACGACAATCCTAGCGCAAATACCGGCTCAGCCCGCAGCGCAGCGCCACCACCGCCAGCGCAATGGGCAGCACCATGTGCATTTGCGCCAGGAACAATTCCCGCGTCGCCTCGCCGGGCGCCCAGGTATTGCCAAACACCTGGGGGGACGGCGGCGCCAGATACAAGGAGACCAGCACCGCGGCCAGCGTCGCCCCGGCCCGCCACGGGACCGATACGCGCACCTTCTGCACGCGCTCCGCCAGCGCCAGCACCAGCAGACCGGCCACGCCCGCCAATGCGGCGTCGATGAAGAAGTCGCTCGTTTCGTACATATAGGGCGCGTCGGGGATCACCCAGCCGTAGGCGCCGGTCGTCAGCACGGAGGTCAGGCAGGCGCCAAAGAGCGCCGCCGCGGCGGAAAGCAACAGGAGGTCAAAGACACGCGCCAGCAGTTTCGGCATGAAGGGAAGCAGGACAGGCCGCGCGGGGCGGCGGGTTGACGTGGCGGGCAGGATGCCACAACTAGGCGCCTGCCGCAGCCTGCCCCATGGCCGCCCGCGGCAGGCTACATTCCTCCGTATCCCTTTTTCCTGACCCCCTATGCGCGCGCCCCGCTTGCTGCTTGCCTTGTTCCTGGCCGCCGCCCTGCACGGGACGGCTTTGGCCGCTCCGCTGGCGGACCAGGCTTACGGACCCGATCCCGCGCAACTGGCCGACGTCTACCTGCCCGCCGTCCCCCCCGAGCGCCCCGCGCCCATTCTTGTCGTGGTCCACGGCGGCTCATGGAAGCACGGCGACAAGGCCGCGCCAGAGGTGGTGGACAACAAAATCGCCCACTGGCTGCCCAAGGGGTTTGCCGTCATCTCGGTCAACACCCGGCTGATGCCGCAGGCGCGCCCCGCAGCGCAGGCGGAAGACCTGGGCCGCGCCCTGGCCTGGATCGGCCGGCAGGCCGCCGGCTGGCATGCCGACCCCGACCGCCTCATCGTCATGGGCCATTCGTCGGGGGGCCATCTGCTGGCGCTGCTGTCCGCGGACGAACCCATGCGCCAGCGCACCGGCGCGCAGCCGTGGCTGGCCAGCGTCATCCTGGACGGCGCCGGGTTCGACCTGCTGAACATCATGCCCAACCCGCACGCCGCGTTCTACGACGAAGCCTTCGGCGCCGACCCGGCGCAATGGGCCGCCGCATCGCCCGCCGCGCAGTTGCAAGGCAAACAACCGCCCACGCTGCTGGTGTGCTCCACGCTGCGGCCCGACCCGTGCCGGCGGGCGCGCGGCTACGCGGACCGGCTCGCCGCCCTGGGCGGCCAGGCCGAGGTCCTGGGGTTCGCGCGCAATCATGCGCAGATCAATGCGGACGTGGGCGCCGACAACGACGAAACCCGGGCCATCGCCGCGTTCATCGACGCAAGGCTGGCGCCCTGACCTGCCCCCTGACCCCATTTATTTGAGAGAATGCCCGCCTGGCCCATCGGGGCCGTCGCCCAGGTATCAAGCAGTCTCCATGACGCGTCCGCAAAACAAGCTACACCCGCTACTGCTGGCCAGTGCGCTCCTGCTCTCTCCGGCTGCGGCACCCGCCAAGGGCGCGGAAACCTCCCCCCCTTCCGATCGCCCCGCGCTTACCGCGCCCGCGCCAGGCATGCCCCAGTACGGCCGCGGCGACAATGGCCAGGTCCTGACGCTGAAGCTGCTTAACAACCACGGCAGTGCCATCGCCCCCAACACACCCTACCGGCTGTTCCTGACCGGCGCGGGCCAGTCCATCGAAGGTACGCCCAGTCAGGACGGCATCCTGCACGGCGTCACCGACGCGCAGGGCCGCACGGCCTGGATCTGGACCCGCGAGGCGCATTCCGCGGAGGATTTCACGCTGATCCGCCGCATCGGCGACGGCCCCTGGGGCCAGTTTTTCCTGCTGAATTCAAGCCGCGACCAGACGCCGCTCCCCGGGTGGCCCTACATCACCACGATGCGCAAGCGCTGGGGCGAACAATGGGTGGACCTCGGCTACACCACCGGCCAGGGCGGCACGGCCTATTTCAGCCACGACGAGCCCGCCGGCACCCTGTCGCTCTCCGTTGAAGCGCGGGTCACCGACGACCGCGCCTGCTTCGACGAACTGGACGCCGTCAACCGCAAGTTCAGCCAGAACGACGAGGCCGGCGCGCGTCAGCTGATCGACGGCATGCAATGCGCGGAATCGCCGCAGCAGCAACTGGACATCGCCCATCTCCTGTTGATGGCCGGCAAGGAGGAATGGGCCCGGGAATTCGTGGCGCGGTCACGCCAGTGGCATTTCCCTCAATCGCTCAGGCCGACCGAGGACAACGTGCTGAGCAGCCGCCTGAAGCTGGAAAAATTGCTGGGCATGCCGGAGCTGGCGCTGGCCGACGCGGCCATCCTGCAGCGGCGGCAGGCCAGGCAGCATCGCGCGGCGCGCGCGCGCGGGCACGACTGGGCCAACGAGATCGCGTATTACCTCGCGGACTTTCCCGATTACCTGCCCCAGGCCGAGGCGCAGGCACGGGAATCCATCCGGCTGAACCGCCCGCTTCCCTACAACCAGGGCACGCTGGGCTGGATCCTGACATTGCGTGGCGAGACCGATGAGGGCCTGCGCCTGATGAAGCGGGCGTATCGCGAGATCCCGCGCGACGAGGAAATGGTGGCCGACTACGGTCTGGCGCTATGGCGGAACGGCCAGCGCGACCTGGCGGCACGGCTTTGGGACCAGGCGAAAGCGCAGTGCGTATGGGGCCAGCGCATGAACTCCGCGCTGCGCGAAGCCGGCTATCAGCACCCCCTGTTCCAGCCGACGGAGTCGGAGGCATTGAAAGCCTATCGCCAACGCTGCGAAACCACCCGGATCGCGCGCAAGGCGCTGCGGCATGGCATTGGTACGGACCTATAATCTTCCTATACGATGCAAGCCAAGCGCCTGCTGAGGGGCAGACGCAGGAGACCTCAATGAAATCCCCGCTGAAGCACCTGCTTTCACTCCTGGCCACCGCTCTTCTCCTGGCCGGCTGCGCCTCCGGCCCTGGCGGTCCGCCCCATCCCGGCGCGGTCAATCCCTTCAGCGCGGGCGGCTTCCACGACCCCGGACCGAACTACCCCGATACGGGACGATAAGCGCCAGCCTTCCCTTCCCATTCTTTACGCTCGCGAAGGGTGCGCGGACCAGATGCGTAACGGGCCGGGCTGACCAGGCTTAACCGGGCTGGGCCAGAAGGCGCTGGATCTCCGCCTCGGTTTCCTGATACCTGCCTTCACCGAAGTGGCTGTAGACAACCTTGCCTTGCTTGTCGATCAGGTATGCCGCCGGCCAGTACTGGTTGCGGTAGGCCTCCCAGGTGGCGTAGCGGTTGTCCTGCGCCACCGGATAGGTGATGCCGAAGCGCTGCAGCGCCTTTTCCACATTGGGCGTGGAGCGCTCGAACGGGAACTCCGGCGTGTGCACGCCCACGACCACCAGTCCCTGGTCCTTGTATTTCTGGTGCCAGCTGGTGACGTAGGGCAGCGTGCGGATGCAGTTGATGCAGGTGTAGGTCCAGAAATCCACCAGCACCACCTTCCCGCGCAGCGACTCCATCGTCAGCGGCTCGCTGTTGAGCCATTTTTCGATGCCGGTGAACTCCGGCGCGGGCATGGCCGCCGGCCCCGCCTGCGCGGAACCGTGCATCACGGAGGCGGCAAGCAGCGCGCCCAGGGCAATCTTCTTGAACGTGGCAAACATGGCAAACTCCTAGTGGTCACAGGAACAGGTTGCTGATCCAGGCGTAGGCCAGGACGTCGTACTGGAAATAGATGGCGGCCGCGGTCAGGACCAGCAGCACGCCAAAGCCCTGCTGCAGGCGGTGCGTGTGGCGGGACAGCCCGCGCACCCGGGCGGCGATGGCCTGCCCGCCGTAGGCAATCGCCAGCATGGGAACACCCGCGCCGATGGCGAACACCAGCAGCAGCGTGCTGGACTGGCCCAGGTTCTGCGCCTTGGCGGCCAGCACCAGGATCGACGCCAGCACCGGCCCCGCGCAGGGCGTCCACACCGCCCCCAGCGACAGACCCAGCAGGAAGCCTCCGGCATTGCCGCTGCCGGAGCCGCCGGCGCCCGCGGCCAGCCGCTGCAGCGGCCCGCCGACACGGGCAATCAGGCGGTCGTAAGGCTGGGGCCAGATCCGCGCCAGGCCGAACAGCGCCAAGAGGCCGATGGACGTGGACCGAACCGCTTCATGCACGGACGCATTCAGGTTGGAAAGCACGCTCAGCGCGATGCCCAGGCCGGCAAACGCCAGCACGAAGCCGGACACCACGAACAAGGGGCGCAGCCGGTCCTGGCGTTCCAGCGAGGTGCCTAGCAGCACCGGCAGCAAGGGCAGCACGCAGGGCGATGCGATGGTCAGCATGCCGGCAAGCAAGGCGATGGGGGTGTTGATCAGGTCCATGGGGGTCGTCCTTTGGAAAGAGGCCCCATTGCACCCGCGGCACGTATCCGGCTTGTGCCGGATTGGCGGAATTTCTCAAGCACGTGTATCCGCCGCCCGTGCGTATACAGTACGACACAATACGCGGGCCTCGCGGCGCTATAAACCCTTCACGCCCATAACCAGAGACCCCCATGAAACGCCTCCTGGCCGTATTTCTGCTGTTGCTGGGCGGCTTCAGCGCCGAAGCCGCCAAGCCCTTCCAATGCCAACTGATCTCCAACACCCGCCCGCGCCGGGATCCCCTGCCCCCGGGCGGGCGCTAGGAACCGCCTTGGATAAAATTCCCGTACCGGAACGGCGCGCCGTGGCCGGCATGCCGTCATCACTCACAAAGGCAAGCGCAGATGGATCACATTGACCACGTCATGATCGTGGACGACGATCGGGAAATACGCGAACTCGCCGGCGGATTCCTCAGGAAGAACGGCTTGACGGTGACGCTTGCGGCGGACGGGCGGCAGATGCGTGCCCAGCTGGAAAGCCTGTCGGTCGATCTGATCGTGCTGGACATCATGATGCCGGGCGACGACGGCCTGGTGCTGTGCCGGGAGCTGCGCAGCGGCAAGCACCGCCGCATCCCCATCCTGATGCTGACGGCGCGCAGCGACGACATGGACCGCGTCCTGGGGCTGGAGATGGGCGCGGACGACTATCTGGTCAAGCCCTTCGTGGCGCGCGAGCTGCTGGCCCGCATCAAGGCGATCCTGCGACGCACGCGGATGCTGCCGCCCGACTTCCAGGTGACCGAACCGGGACGCGAGATCGCCTTCGGCGGCTGGCGGCTGGACACCACCGCCCGCCACCTGCTGGACGCCGAGGGCACCATCGTGTCGCTCAGCGGCGCCGAATACCGGCTGCTGCGCGTGTTCCTGGACCATCCGCAGCGCGTGCTCAACCGGGACCAGCTGCTGAACCTGACGCAAGGCCGCGACGCCGATTTCTTCGGACGGTCGATCGACCTGCTGGTCAGCCGCTTGCGCCAACGGTTGCGCGAGGATGCCCGCGAACCCATGTACATCAAGACCGTCCGCAGCGAAGGCTATGTGTTTTCCGCCGCCGTCGACGTATCGGAAACCGGCCAGTGAGCGCCGCCGCGACGCATCGCCCTGCCTGGCCCCGCACGCTGGTCGCCCGGCTGTTCCTGATCTTCCTGACAGGCCTGATCCTGGCGTATGGCCTGTCGTTCGCCTCGCTTTTCTACGAGCGCTACAGCGCCACCAGAAGCATGATGCTGGGCGACCTGGAGCGCGATGTCGCCATCGCCATGGACATCCTGGACCGCCTGCCCGCCGAAGAACGCCCGGCCTGGCTGCCGCGCCTGTCCAGCAACAACCGCCAGTACCTGCTGGGCAATGGCAAGGCCGACCAGCCGCTGGGCACGGATGCCGCGCGCCACGCCGCGCAGGCCATCGAGGCCGCGCTGGGCGCTGCCCGTCCGGTGACGATCCGCGCCATGGCGGACGATCCGCGGCATATCCAGGCGCAAGTCGTGTTGTCGGACGGCCAGCCGGCGGTGCTGGACATCGAGCTGTCGCGAATGCGGCCAGCGCCGTGGCTGCTGATCGTGCTGGGCGTGCAACTGCTGCTTTTGATCGTCTGCGCCTGGCTGGCCGTGCGCCTGGCGGTCCGCCCGCTGACGCGCCTGGCGCGCGCGGCCGAGGAACTGGACCCGAACGCGAAAAGCCCGCTGCTGAACGAAACCGGCCCTGCCGAGGTGGCGCATGCCGCCATCGCCTTCAACGCGATGCAAGACCGTATCTCCGCCCACGTGGCAGAACGCATGCAGATGCTGGGCGCCATCTCGCACGATCTGCAAACGCCGATCACCCGGATGAAGCTGCGCACGGAATTCATGGAAGCTTGCCCCGACCGCGACAAGCTGGCGCAGGATCTGGATGAAGTGGAACGGCTGGTGCGCGAAGGCATAGACTATGCCCGCAGCGCGCACGGCAAGACGGAAACGCCCGCGCGGATCGACCTGAACGCTTTCCTGGACAGCCTGGTTTGCGACTACCAGGACACGGGCAAGCAGGTCACCCTGGACGGGCATTGCGCCGCGCCGATCCACACCCGGCCGCATGCCCTGCGCCGCATCCTGGGCAACCTGATCGACAACGCGCTGAAGTTTGCCGGCGCGGCCGACGTGCGCGTGGCGGCGCAAGACGACGGACATCTGTCGATCTTCGTGCTGGATCGCGGACCGGGGATACCCGCCGGCGAGCTGGACGCCGTGCTGCAACCCTTCTATCGCCTGGAAAGCTCGCGCAGCCGCGATACCGGCGGCACGGGACTGGGGCTGGCGATCGCGCAACAACTGGCGGCGGCCATCGGCGGCAGGCTGATCCTGAGCAACCGCGAAGGCGGCGGCCTGTCGGCCGAAATCAGGATCGCGCCAGACGAAAATGCCGGCCGCCCCGCGCAGCCGTAGACGCTACGCGTCCCGCAGCGCGCCCGACAGCAGCAGCGGCTTCAGGATCCCCGCCGTGTACACCCGCGCCAGGTTCACCAGGAAATCCGTGAAGTCCGCCTTCGCCGCGTGATCGGCGGTATCCGAGACCACGCGCATCACGGCGTAGGGAATGCCGAATTCGTGGCAGACCTGCGCCATGGCGGCGCCCTCCATTTCCAGGCACAGCGCATCGGGCAGGCGCTCGCGCAGCGCATGGGCAAGATCGTTGTCGTTGACGAAGACGTCGCCGGTCGCGATCAGCCCGTGGTGGACCGCAGGCTGCGCGCGGGCGGCGTCCGCCTGCGGAGACGGCGGCACGCCGATACGCACGAACTCCTCGGCGCTGGCTTGCAGCGCCGCGCTCAGGCCCGGATCGGCATCGAAGCACACGCGTCCCAGCAAGGGGATTTCATGGCGGCCGAACAAGGGGCGCGCATCCATGTCGTGCTGCATCAGCGCCTTGGCCACGACCACGTCGCCCACCCGCACCCGCGGATGCAGGCCGCCGGCCAGCCCCGTGAAGATCACGCGGGACACCTGGAATTCCTGGATGACGATGGATGCGGTCGCGGCGGCGGCCACCTTGCCGATGCGGCTCAGCGCGATCACGCAAGGCGTGCCCCACAAGGTGCCGACGTGGAAGTCGCGCATGGCGATGCGGTGGATGGCCGCGCCCGGATCCATGGCGGCCAGCAGATCCGCGATTTCTTCGTGCAGGGCGCCGAGGATGGCGAGACGTCCCATGATGTCCTTCTTCTTTGAATGATGCGCGCGGCTGCATGCCGCCCAGGGCGCAACATACCCCAATGCCGCCGCGGCCGCCAACGCCGCGCTCCGCCGGCTTTGTATCGCAGCGTATCCACCCCCCGCCGCGATACGCCGCGACGCAATCGACGCGCCCCCCCGACACATCGCGGATACAGCGGCTTGTTGCAATGCGGGCTCCTCACCCACTTGCGCGGCCACGCCGCGCCACCCTCAGGAGCCATCATGGCAAAGCAACTCGAACAGGTCCTCTACACCGCGCACACCCACACCACCAGCGGCCGCGACGGCGCTGGCCGCAGCAGCGACGGCGCGCTGGACGTGACGCTCAGCCCGCCCGGATCGGGCAAGCCCGGCACCAACCCCGAACAGCTGTTCGGCGTAGGCTACTCCGCCTGCTTCATGGGCGCGATGAAGCGCGCCGGCAACACCCACGGCATCGCGGTGCCGGCGGACGTGGCCATCGACGCCAGCGTATCGCTGGGCAAGGTCGACGGCGGCGCGAACTTCGCGCTGGGCGTGACCCTGGCGGTGTCGCTGCCTGGCCTGAACGCCGAACAAAAGCAGTTCCTGGTCGAGACCGCGCACCAGATCTGCCCGTACTCGCGCGCCATCCGCGACAACATCGACGTACGCTTCGAGCTCGCCTGAACCGCAATGTCCGGCCGGATTGGATACCAACCTTTCCCGGCCCGGATTGCGACTTGCGCATCAGTAAGGGTGCACCCGTTTTTTACGAGGGCCTTGTCCACCCGGGGAGCGAGGCGCCGGTTTGCCACCAATTGGCTAGTCAAAAAGATGGTGTACATCCCGTCAGCAGGGAAACCACGCGTCCGGGACACCCCTTGCCGCGTGCTAGCGTACGTCCCGCAGGCGTAGGCCATGCCCGCAGCAGAGGCATCGAAAGACTCAATCTGTGGAGACGATCATGGTGAAGAACCTTGCCGTATTCTTCGACGGAACGTGGAACGAACCCAACGATCGCACTAACGCCTACGAGCTCTACAAGGCGGCGCCCGAGACCAGCACGCAGGAAACGCTCTACATCGAAGGCGTAGGCACGCAGGGCCAGGGCCTGTGGGCCGCCATCGACAAGTTCATGGGCGGCGCCTTTGGCGCGGGGCTCTCCGCCAACATCCGGCAAGGCTATCGCTGGCTGTGCCAACGTCATGAACCCGGCGACCACATCTTCCTCTTCGGCTTCAGCCGCGGCGCCTATTCCGCCCGCAGCCTGGCGGGCATGGTCCGCAAATGCGGGCTGCTGAACAATCCCACGGACGACGGCGTCGCCGAAGCCTATGCGCTGTACCGCGACGACTGCACGCCCTCTTCTCCCGCAGCCGCCGCGTTCCGCGGAAAGTTCTCGCGCGAGACCGACCTGCATTTCGTCGGCGTCTGGGACACGGTGGGCAGCCTGGGCATCCCCGTGAACGGCATCTCGTTTCCCGGCTTCTCCAAGTTCTACAACTTCCACGACACCGAACTCAGCAACCACGTCCACAACGCCTATCACGCCATCGCCACCAACGAATACCGCGAGCCCTACTTCCCGACGCTATGGACCCGCCAGTCCAACTCCGAACCGCGCCCGGCCGATCGCCCCGTCGAGCAGCGCTGGTTCATCGGCGCGCACTCCGACATCGGCGGCGGCTACCAGGACGGAAGCCTGCAGACGCTGCCAGCTTCATGGCTACAGGAAAAAGCCCGCCAGGCAGGGCTGGAGGCGGGCGTCCTGCAGCGGATCTCCACCGACTACGAGCAGTGCGAACCGCATGACTCGTACACGGAATTCACGCAGAAGGTGCCGATTCCCGTGAAGAAGCGGCCCCGGTTGTGGGACCGGGACACGGTGCTGAACCTGACGATCGACGACCGGCTGCTCAAACGGTTCGAGAAGAACCAGGCGTTCTTGCGGGAGTATCCGGATTTCAGGGATGAGCTGGGGAAACTGCCGGTGGCGAGTCCGTAGGAAGTGGTCCGTTCGACTGCATGGCTGACCAATGGGCGGAAATATGATGCCGGATTGAATCTCTCCCCCCAAATATTGAGAGGCGTGCGTTGACGGACTGACTCACCAGCAGGGGTAGGAAAATGTCGTATGGCACGTTAAATTCCGAGGCATCTTAAATCCCCTCTTGCTGCCGTACGACAACATGAGCAATCACCATACAGACATCAGCAAGTTCCTCAGCTATGTACTGCGGCACGAACCGCAAACCATCGGCCTCACCCTGGACAGCGAGGGCTGGGCCGAGATAGATGCATTGATCGCCGGGGCCAAGGCCGCCGGCAAGGAACTCGACCTGGCGTTGATCCGTGAGGTCGCCGCCAGCAGCGACAAGAAGCGGTTTGCAATCTCCGAAAACGAACAACGTATTCGCGCCGTGCAAGGCCATTCCACGGCCACCGTCGCGGTCCAGCACAAGGCCAAGGAACCGCCGGAATTTCTCTACCACGGTACGGCGACGCGCTTTCTGGATTCGATCCTGGCTGAAGGCCTGCGGCCCGGCCAACGTCACCACGTGCACTTGTCGCAAGACATCGCCACCGCCACCACGGTGGGGCAGCGGCATGGCAAACCCGTCGTACTCAAGATAAAAGCCCGGCTGATGCAACAACAGGGCTTTGGTTTTTTCCAGGCAGATAATGGCGTTTGGCTTACTGCAAACGTGCCCGCTTCATTCCTGGTACTGCAGCCGGAACCGTCGTAGGCAATACTCGGCTGCTCATGCGGCTTGACTGGGATTGAGCATTGCTATCCGGATTCAGGGGCCAGCTGAAGGCGCTGCCGGTCGCGAAGTCCTACTCTTCCTGGTCCGCCACATACCGCTGCGCCTTATTCTTCACCGATCATGTAGCTGTTGACGTCGTACTGGTACGTCGTCTGGCCAGGATCCAGCTGCGTGCTGACTCCCGACAGCGTCGCCTCCCGATAGCCCTCGTAGCGCGCGTGCGTGTAGGTATAGGTGTTCGTGTAGGACGTCCCGTCCCACATGTCCATGCGGTACTGGGTGACGTTCCCTGCCTGGTCATAGCCCGTGTAGGCGCTGTTGTAGCGGCTGGCAAGACCGCCCGCCGTCATGTGCATCACGCGCACGTTGGCCAGGCGGCCCGCCGCGTCGTACATGTTGCGCTTCTGTTCGTTTGCCAGGCCAGATCGGTCGAAGAAGGCCTTGCCCAGCGACCCGTCGACACCGCTCATCACGACGCGGTCCGCGCCGTCGTAGTAGCGCGCGTCCAGCAACATCCGGTCGCGGTGCAACGTGGTCAGGCGGTTGAGCGTGTCGTAGGTATAGGCCTCGGTGGTGAAGCCGGCGGCGGTGCCGCCATCGTTGTAGATCCGGTTGTCCCAATACGTGTCGCTCAGGCGGTTGCCGTTCGCGTCATAGCTCAGCTTGTGGCCTTGCGTCGCGTTGATCTCCAGATTGGCGTTCACGCCCTCAACCGTCGTCTGCCGGTTCATGGAGTCGTACCCGTACCAGTAGTCGCGGTTGCGCCACGTGTCGGACGCGTCGGTGTACTGCGTCTGCACCCGCGTGCGGTTGCCGTTGGCGTCGTAGTCGATGTTCTGGCGCAGATAGCTGTCCGAGACCTGCCGCAGCCGTCCCAGCGCGTCGTACCCCATGATGTTGTTCTGGTAGACGCCTCCGCCTTGCGTGGTGCGCTCGCGCACCTTGTTGCCCGCGTGATCGTAGGAGAACTCCGTGATCTTGCCCATGGCGGCGTCATGGATCCGCGTGACCTGACCCGCGGCGTCGTAGCTGTAGTTCAGGTTCTGGCCGCGCGTGTTCGTCTGCGTCAACAGCTGGCGGGCGTAGTCGTAGGTGTAGTAGTACTTGGCGCCGCCGATGTCGGTGTGCGCGACCAGACGACCGAAGTAGTCGTACGCCCAGGTCGACGCGTTGCCATTGCCGTCAGCCTCGAAGGTCTTGTTGCCGCGCGCATCGTAGGCCGTGCGCAGTTCGGTCGGTAATCCCCCCATTTTTAGCGATTGCCAGAAGTAGGAACACTACGCGGCCATGGCCAACCGCTGTTTGGGGGTAAATCCGCCCAGAGCCATATTTGGGCGCTCGTGATTGTAGGACCACATCCACTGCGTGGCCACGCGCTGTACGTGGTCCAGATCGTCCCAGTGATATTGAGACAGCCATTCGTAGCGCACGGTCCTGTTGAACCGTTCGACGTAGGCATTCTGCTGCGGCTTGCCCGGCTGGATGTATTCGAGCTTTATGCTCCATGCCCCGGCCCACTCGACAATTGCCGCGCTCAGGTATTCGGGGCCGTTGTCGCACCGAATGGCTAAGGGCTTGCCCCGCCAGCCGATGATCTGCTTGAGCGTACGGATCACGCGCTCGGATGGCAGCGAGAAGTCAACCTCAATGCCCAGCGCCTCGCGGTTGAAGTCGTCAATCACGTTGAACACGCGGATGCTGCGCCCATCGGCAAGCTGGTCATGCATGAAGTCCATCGACCATACCTGATTCACGTTGGTGGGCACGGTCAGTGGCTCAGGCGTCTGCCGTATCAGCCGTTTGCGCGGCTTGATACGCAGGTTCAGCTCGAGCTCTCGATAGATCCGGTACACGCGCTTATGGTTCCAGCCGAAGCCTCGAACATTGCGCAGATACAGGAAACACAGACCAAAGCCCCAGTTGCGGTGGTTGTCGGTCAGACGTAGCAGCCAGTTGGCGATCTCCTCGTTCTCAGCGTCCGCCTTGGCGACATACCGATAGCAAGTCTGACTGATGCTGAACGCCTCGCAGGCCATCCGGATCGATACGCCGCGATCCTGCACTGCACGTTGGGCCATCTCGCGGCGGCGAGATGGCCTCACCACTTTTTTTCTAGCGCCTCCGTCACGATCTCGGCCTTGAGCTTCTCCTCGACGTACATCTTGCGTAGCCGGGCGTTCTCGGCCTCCAGCTCCTTCATGCGCGCCATCAGCGATACGTCCATGCCGCCGTACTTGGAACGCCACTTGTAGAACGTAGCCGAGCTGATGCCCAGCTCTCGGCACAGATCAGGAACAGCAAGGCCAGCCTCCACGCGCTTGATGGCTTCAATGATCTGGCTATCCGTAAATCTCGACTTCTTCATGCGGTAGAACTCCTCAACGAGAAAATTCTACTTCTGACCTCATCGCTTTTGCGGGGGGATTACCTCCCACAGCCCGTCAACATTTACCTCAGCGATCTTCTGCTTGACGAGGTGAGCGATTACCAGTTCCCGTTTCCAGTCCAATATATCCCTTTCGTAAATAAATCGCTGGCTTGTAGCCAAGCGGATAATTCTGCGCTTGACGACCAAGACTGGAACTAATCGAGTTATTCATATCCAGCCAGAAGGGAGACACAGGTCTTCCGGCCCAAGTCGTATCTGGACCATGACCAACGACACCGGTGTACGGCCGGCCAGCAGCTCTCGCAGCCGCTCGCTCCGCATCTGCGGCAGAGCTAGCCGCGTTCCGCAATGCGCCTATCGTGAATACGCGACCAGAAGGGGAAACACGCTCATCGGAAATCGACTGGTTGCAAACGCCGGCGTATTGACAGATCTGCTGCACTTTAGCAGGGCTGGCAGCTGCCCCCCCAAAAAAAACCCTATAAACCCAAGATTCTACGAACACTCGCATCTATCTCGATGCTTTCAGTTCCTCGAACCGGTCGGTCTGCCGTCAAAAAAAACACACCACCGTCAAACTCCTTCACAACATCAAAGTGGCCAGCCAGTCGTGCTGCCACATCGGTGGCTCCCATCCCAAAGGCACGAGTGCATAGGAGGTTGTCGAAATAATTCGCTGATTGAAAGCGGAACACTCCGTCCCTGCCATTTATATCCAAATTGGAGGTCCTACTGGCCTCGACCACACTTTCGTAGTCATCCAACTCCTGATCAGGGTCAGTGACTATCGCTGCTCGATAAGGACCAAACGCATGCACAATTTTTGGAAACACTACCGAAGAAAATCGAACAAAATCGATCTTTTCAAGGTTTATCTCTAACCCGAGCGAATCATCGGACGTTGCTCTATCCTTCACCATACTTTGGATACGGGATGCATAAATTACACCGCCACACACGCCTTGGACCAGACATGGCGAGAGGTTAGTGCTGGCACTCTCACCTGTTCCTCGATCAAAAATTGCGAGCCGATCATCGCATTGATCAACAAAAATCTCTCTAATTTTTGAGAGCTTATCTACAAGAGCATGGTTTAGTTGAGCAACATCTTCTCCAACCAAGGCTCGTCTTCTAAATATTGCTTCAACTTTCATATCCACTCCTATTTTCTAACTCTGGTAGAAATATTATCTATTCCAAGACGCTTGAGCACCTGCTGCGCTTCTCTTCTGGCCTCAGCAGTAGGCAATTCGATCACACCAATGTAATCCGGATTCTGCGATAAAGCCTCACTCTTCCTGACCAAACCATCCACCACACTACTCGATATATACGGACCATCCTTTGTATCGAACGGAACAATTCGAGTCTTTGCATCGATGAGCTCGATTTTTCCATTACTCAAAACATCGTATCCATCGAATTTAACGTAAGGATAGCCGTTCGAATTTTTGTTATCGAACATCAACGCTGGGACTTGACGCTGTCGCGTCGAAAGGTCACTAAACGCGCCTGCAGTGGCCGATTCAAAATCGCGAGCAATCCTACCTAAGGCGTTTTTGGGTTCACCAAGATACTCGCCTACAAAGGTCAAGCCTCGATTGCCGAGTTTTGCTCCAAAGCCCTCGCCCAGCAACCGAGTTCCCCGACCGCCTACTACTCCTCCCAACAAGGCCGCCGCGCCACTCCCTGCCGCCTCGATATCTCCTAGGACAAGGTCTGAAAAGGTCTGCCCCAGCGCATCAAACGGTGCGGAATAGAATTCGGCGAGCGTCCCCCCTCCCTTGGCAAACTTGCCCGTATCGCTCCATGGATTGAATTCCCCAGCACGTCCAGTCACTACTGCCTTGCCAGTCAAGTACCCCAATTGTGCCGTGTCAGCGGCCATCAGGGGCGCTTCCAACAAGGCATCCTTTGCTCCAATGAAAACGTCACGTGTCAACGCACCCAGCTTTTCGGAAAGGCTTGTGGGCGTGGTATCCATCACAGACCTGTTCGCGCGCCCCTCCTTCAGACCATAGAAGTAAGTTCCCTTTTCACTCCAAAGGTCCCCCAAGCTGGGCCCCTTGCGCAATATCGCCCACGCATCCCCGACGGCGCTGGAGTTAGGTCCACTGTTGTCTGCGAGATAGATCCCTTCTGGCTGTGGCCGCTCCTCGGACATCATCTGAACGAGCGATGCGTAGAAATCGGCCTCGGTTTCGTTATTCGTGTAGGTCACCGCTGGCCCGCGACTGGAGAGGCTCTCCCGAAGTTTCGCCAGAGGCAAGCCGCCATCATCCATCGACAATGGATCGGGCGAAAAATCGACGAGCTGCTGCTCGGTTACCTTCAATCCCATGCCCAAGTTCCGATTCGACGGCGAGGAGGCAGGTGTCTCAGACCGCATCTCGTCAACAATAGAGTTCCCAAGCGCATTCCCGAATGCGTCGACAGCAATCTGCACGTAGTTCGCCTTGCCCCCAGACAGCACCGACGCGGCGATGCCGCCCGCCGCTCCCGCCACAAATCCGCGAGTCAACCGTTCACCAAACTCCGTTGCGTTAGGGAACACCTGCGCACCCACCGCCGATCCCACACCGGCTCCGATGCCGGACGCTGCCACATTGGTCCAACTGAACTTCGACTGCAAGCCCGTCGCCACGGCGATGCCCTGGCTCACGGTGGAACTGACGGCGGCTCGCGCAACCATCGCACCTGTGCTCACCGCATTCGTTGTTGCCACATTTGCGCTCAGGAAGTTTCCACCTTGGAACGCGACGCCCACTCCAGCCGACACTCCGGCACCCAATGCGCTTGTCGCGACACTGCCCCAGCTGAACTTGTCTTGCACGCCCATTGCGATGCCGACGCCCTGACTGACAATGCTGCCGACCGCACCAGCCGCCAAGCCGATTCCAACAGCAGCGATACCGGACAGCGCGGAAGCCCCCGTCAGCACCGAAACCCCAGCCGACATCATCCCCACCAGGCCGGCGGCGGGCGCTGCCAGCGCCCCCGCCGTAAACACCGTCGCCACCACCGCCACCACCGCGACAAAGATCTTCCCGATCCCTCCGCAGCCACCTCCGCCGCCGCTATCCGCTTCCGGCACCGGCATCGTCGGCGTGGTGTCGCCTATCAGCTTGCCCGGGTCGTACGGCTTGAACGTCTTGTAGTCGTTGTGGTTGCCCGTCACCCGGTTCGGAATCGTGACGGTGGCGCCCACGCGCAGGTCGCGGTCGCTCGCCAGGCCGTTGGCCTCGGCGACCAGATACCACAGCCGGCTGTCGCCGTACGCCTGCTGCGCAATGGTCTGCAGCGTGTCGCCCGCCTGGATCCGGTACGAGCCCGGACTGGCCGAGGGATTGCCCCCATCAATCGGACGGAACGACGGCGAGAAGTCGTCCACCCCGGCGCTCGGACCCGTGGTGCCCAGCAGCTCGCCGTTGACGATCAGCGACCGCATCGTCGTGCCGTTCTGCAGCCGCATCAGGATCTTGCCGTTCGCGTCGTTGACCAGCGTCTGGTTCTTGCTGCTGTCCTTGCTGTCCACCACACCGATCATGTTGCCGTTGACGTCGTACTGGTACGTCGTCTGGCCAGGATCCAGCTGCGTGCTGACTCCCGACAGCGTCGCCTCCCGATAGCCCTCGTAGCGCGCGTGCGTGTAGGTATAGGTGTTGGTGTAGGACGTCCCGTCCCACATGTCCATGCGGTACTGGGTGACGTTCCCTGCCTGGTCATAGCCCGTGTAGGCGCTGTTGTAGCGGCTGGCAAGACCGCCCGCCGTCATGTGCATCACGCGCACGTTGGCCAGGCGGCCCGCCGCGTCGTACATGTTGCGCTTCTGTTCGTTTGCCAGGCCTGATCGGTCGAAGAAGGCCTTGCCCAGCGACCCGTCGATACCGCTCATCACGACGCGGTCCGCGCCGTCGTAGTAGCGCGCGTCCAGCAACATCCGGTCGCGGTGCAACGTGGTCAGGCGGTTGAGCGTGTCGTAGGTATAGGCCTCGGTGGTGAAGCCGGCGGCGGTGCCGCCATCGTTGTAGATCCGGTTGTCCCAATACGTGTCGCTCAGGCGGTTGCCGTTCGCGTCATAGCTCAGCTTGTGGCCTTGCGTCGCGTTGATCTCCAGATTGGCGTTCACGCCCTCAACCGTCGTCTGCCGGTTCATGGAGTCGTACCCGTACCAGTAGTCGCGGTCCCGCCAGATGTTGGATGCATCCCCGTACTGCGTCTGCACCCGCGTGCGGTTGCCGTTGGCGTCGTAGTCGATGTTCTGGCGCAGATAGCTGTCCGAGACCTGCCGCAGCCGTCCCAGCGCGTCGTACCCCATGATGTTGTTCTGGTAGACGCCTCCGCCTTGCGTGGTGCGCTCGCGCACCTTGTTGCCCGCGTGATCGTAGGAGAACTCCGTGATCTTGCCCATGGCGGCGTCATGGATCCGCGTGACCTGACCCGCGGCGTCGTAGCTGTAGTTCAGGTTCTGGCCGCGCGTGTTCGTCTGCGTCAACAGCTGGCGGGCGTAGTCGTAGGTGTAGTAGTACTTGGCGCCGCCGATGTCGGTGTGCGCGACCAGACGACCGAAGTAGTCGTACGCCCAGGTCGACGCGTTGCCATTGCCGTCAGCCTCGAAGGTCTTGTTGCCGCGCGCATCGTAGGCCGTGCGCAGTTCGGTCCACAGCCCGGGCTTGCGCACGCCCGTGACGTTGCCGCGCAGGTCGTAGCGGAAGTAGGTCGTCTCGGAGTTGAATCAACTGAGCGGGCATTGGCCGGGTGCGTGCGATGCGCACCCTGCTGGCCGTATACCGCACGGAAGCCCAACGACCGACGATCTCATTGCTCACGCCAGGAGTTTTGGCCTACACCGAACGGGGTCGGACGATGGGCGAAACGTCCGAACCTGAGCCCTTGCAAGCACCACCGGGATCTGCCGAGTTCGCTGGAGAATGCCAATGAATTCGTGGGAAAACCTGAGTGCCAGGCACCTTAAATCGTTAAATTTCTGAGCCGTCTCGACTCTCGGCTGGGCCTGTTAGCGAATGATGCAATTTCAGATTGCCTAAAACAAAAAAAATTCTGCCACCCCTGATTTTAAGGATGCACTATTTTATAACCACCGCCACTCCAAGCATCGAACTGCAATTTCCCGCGAGCATATAAACCAATTAAAACATCGGCTTCGCCTAAAGGAATCGCATCTGGCTTAATAACTTCGCCCGGGAATTTTAGCTCTTCAAGGCGCTTGACCACTTCTTGCTTCTGCTCCTCGAACTCATCCTTGCCCACATAAACCAGTAATGGGCTAGCAAAAAAAACCAGATAGTCACCCTCTTTCATGGGGTAAACTTTGAAATCGGCAATTCTTCGCGCCTCTTTCATGGCTCCTGCGATGGTTTCATCCAAGTCCTCGACAGGTTGCAACATGAGGCACGTCCCCGCATGGAATTGAGCAAACGTCGCTTCATTATCCATATACTTCATGACTTGATTAGAAATCAAATCCTCGGGAACCCGTCCCGAGGGTTCCCAACTCAATCTATAAACATCAGTCATGGTTTCACCGGATATTGAATGTGGATATACCCCGGGTCAATATAACCAGGAGCAAGAAACTCTCCTTCAGGCAACCCGAGCCCTCTATTCACCCCGTTGGGCGAATTGAACTGACTTTGCCAATTATACTTGAATGCCTTGGCCTGATTCCCGCTTGGCACACGGAACTCAGTCACCCAGCCAGCTTGATTCTGCAAATCGCCCCTCGCAAAATACTCTGCCACTCTGCGATCATTAGAAACTGAGACAAATGGAGAACCATCGTTGTAGATCGAATGGTTTTTAGCTCTAAGCGCCCAAGTGTCATTTTCCAAGCTATTCAAGTAGCCTTGAGTTTGAGGCAGCCCCTTTTCTGCAGCCATTGATGAAAAGAACTCCGTTCTTTGGGCGGCATCCCCTCTAAAGAAGGTTTCATATTTAACCGGCCCAACGAATTCAGGTGCAAACACATCACCAGAATACGGTTTTGCCGACAGTCGAAGAGCGGTGCGCTCTACTGCTGTGTCCGCAATGGCGGTTACTGATCCGCGTAGCCCCCCAGCCCATCTGGTGGAAGCAAAGCCTGCGGCGCTAAGGCTCAACCCTCCACCTACAAGCGCCGAAGTCCCCCCCCTGATTCTACCGGCGTCGTCACTGGTGAAATCATTCCACACCCCCGAGATGCTCTCCCACGGATGCTCCCAAAAACTCTCCAGCCCTTGAATCATTGCTTCGGATTGGTTCACCGCCCAATTCGCCCGGCTCTCTGCAGTGCCTACTACGCCAAAGCTCATGCCCATAGCCTCAGCCTGACCGGCAGCTAGATCGTACAAACCCGCGCCATGAGCGAGCAAGCGGCCTCCAACAGTTATCCCATGAAGCTCAACTTGCCCCTTACCAGCAAGCTGTGACAGCCTGACGGCCTCTTCCGTCGGTGACGGCAGGTAGTCCACCATCGTCGTGCCGCCCGCCGCCAGTTGAATTAGCGGAACCGAAGAATCGAAGCTAATCGGCCTTTCAGGTGGAATATCGTTCGAACCCGGTAGAGTCGAAGCAGGCAGCCTCATGTCTCCCTGCGCCAACTCTGCCCGCAGTTTGGCCAGAGGAAGGCTGCCCTGATCTCCTATCACGGGCATTGGAGCAAACGCCTCAAGGTCTTGTGCAGTTACTTTCACCCCGGTGCCCGCCTGTCTGCTCGAAGGCTGTTGACCACTCTGGACTGCCCGCATCTCATCCACCAACGAGTTCCCCAGCGCATTCCCAAATGCATCGACCGCGACCTGCACGTAGTTCGCCTTGCCCCCAGACAGCACCGCTGCCGCAACACCTCCCACCGCTCCCGCCACAAATCCACGCGTCAGCCTTTCACTAAACAATGACGCATTCGGGAGCAGCTCGGATGCGACCGCCGATCCCACGCCGGCCCCGATCCCCGCCGCCGCCACATTGTTCCAACTGAATTTGGACTGCAGACCCGTCGCCATGGCGATACCCTGCGTGATCGTCGAGCTCACCATCGATCGTCCCGCCAGCTCGAGCGCACGCGCGCCAGTTGCGGTGCTGAGCGTATCAATCCCGCCAAACCCGACGGAAACTCCCGCTGTCACGGCGGTCGACACGCCGCCTAACGCCACGCCGGCCCAACTGAACTTGGCCTGAGCGCCGATTGCCATGCCGACTCCCTGGCTCACGACGCTCCCTACTGCCCCCGCGGCCAGGCCAATGCCTATGCCCATGCCTATGGTCATACCAGCGGCGCCCGTCAATGCCGCGAACCCCGCCGCCATCGTCGCTCCCAAGGCCGTGGTGGTCCCGACAGCCGCCGCAGTGGCAACGGCAGCAGGCGCCATCAGCCCCGCCGTAAACACCGTCGCCACCACCGCCACCACCGCGACAAAGATCTTCCCGATCCCTCCGCACCCGCCTCCGCCGCCGCTATCCGCTTCCGGCACCGGCATCGTCGGCGTGGTGTCGCCTATCAGCTTGCCCGGGTCGTACGGCTTGAACGTCTTGTAGTCGTTGTGGTTGCCCGTCACCCGGTTCGGAATCGTGACGGTGGCGCCCACGCGCAGGTCGCGGTCGCTCGCCAGGCCGTTGGCCTCGGCGACCAGATACCACAGCCGGCTGTCGCCGTACGCCTGCTGCGCAATGGTCTGCAGCGTGTCGCCCGCCTGGATCCGGTACGAGCCCGGACTGGCCGAGGGATTGCCCCCATCAATCGGACGGAACGACGGCGAGAAGTCGTCCACCCCGGCGCTCGGACCCGTGGTGCCCAGCAGCTCGCCGTTGACGATCAGCGACCGCATCGTCGTGCCGTTCTGCAGCCGCATCAGGATCTTGCCGTTCGCGTCGTTGACCAGCGTCTGGTTCTTGCTGCTGTCCTTGCTGTCCACCACACCGATCATGTTGCCGTTGACGTCGTACTGGTACGTCGTCTGGCCAGGATCCAGCTGCGTGCTGACTCCCGACAGCGTCGCCTCCCGATAGCCCTCGTAGCGCGCGTGCGTGTAGGTATAGGTGTTGGTGTAGGACGTCCCGTCCCACATGTCCATGCGGTACTGGGTGACGTTCCCTGCCTGGTCATAGCCCGTGTAGGCGCTGTTGTAGCGGCTGGCAAGACCGCCCGCCGTCATGTGCATCACGCGCACGTTGGCCAGGCGGCCCGCCGCGTCGTACATGTTGCGCTTCTGTTCGTTTGCCAGGCCTGATCGGTCGAAGAAGGCCTTGCCCAGCGACCCGTCGATACCGCTCATCACGACGCGGTCCGCGCCGTCGTAGTAGCGCGCGTCCAGCAACATCCGGTCGCGGTGCAACGTGGTCAGGCGGTTGAGCGTGTCGTAGGTATAGGCCTCGGTGGTGAAGCCGGCGGCGGTGCCGCCATCGTTGTAGATCCGGTTGTCCCAATACGTGTCGCTCAGGCGGTTGCCGTTCGCGTCATAGCTCAGCTTGTGGCCTTGCGTCGCGTTGATCTCCAGATTGGCGTTCACGCCCTCAACCGTCGTCTGCCGGTTCATGGAGTCGTACCCGTACCAGTAGTCGCGGTTGCGCCACGTGTCGGACGCGTCGGTGTACTGCGTCTGCACCCGCGTGCGGTTGCCGTTGGCGTCGTAGTCGATGTTCTGGCGCAGATAGCTGTCCGAGACCTGCCGCAGCCGTCCCAGCGCGTCGTACCCCATGATGTTGTTCTGGTAGACGCCTCCGCCTTGCGTGGTGCGCTCGCGCACCTTGTTGCCCGCGTGATCGTAGGAGAACTCCGTGATCTTGCCCATGGCGGCGTCATGGATCCGCGTGACCTGACCCGCGGCGTCGTAGCTGTAGTTCAGGTTCTGGCCGCGCGTGTTCGTCTGCGTCAACAGCTGGCGGGCGTAGTCGTAGGTGTAGTAGTACTTGGCGCCGCCGATGTCGGTGTGCGCGACCAGACGACCGAAGTAGTCGTACGCCCAGGTCGACGCGTTGCCATTGCCGTCAGCTTCGAAGGTCTTGTTGCCGCGCGCATCGTAGGCCGTGCGCAGTTCGGTCCACAGCCCGGGCTTGCGCACGCCCGTGACGTTGCCGCGCAGGTCGTAGCGGAAGTAGGTCGTCTCGCCCGCGCCGTTGGTGGAACTGAGCTTGTTGCCCAGTTCGTCATAGGTCACGCTTTCGATGACGGTCTTGTAGCCGGTGTGGACAAGGTCCACGGCGTTGCCCGCGATGGCATAGTTGGCGACCGCGGCGTTGGAGGTGAGGATCAGGCGGCCGATATTGTCGTAGGTATACCCGGTGGTATTACCCAGGGCATCCACCCATGCCACCTTGTCGCCCAGCGCGTTGTATTCATAGCGGTAGACCCCGCCATCGGCATGTGTCTCGCGCACCCGGTTGCCGCCTGCGTCATATTGCACGCCGTTGACATTGCCGTTGGCATCGCGCGTGGCGACGTTGTTGCCCGCTGCATCGTAGTACAGGTAGGTGGACGGCCCCGCCCCGACGACGCCATCCGAGTTCGGACGAACTTCGGAAGTGATCTGGTTGTTGGCGTTGTAGGTGTAGCGCGTGATCCAATAAGGGGATCGCGGGTCAGTCACCGTCAGGACATTGCCCCATCGGTCATAGCTGCGTTCGACCGTAGGCCGGCTGGACTGCGGCCCGCCATTGGCGCCTACGGGCGACCACGACGCCACCACGCCCAGCGCGCCGGAGCCGCTGATGCTGATGGGCTGGGGATAACTGGCCGTCGTGCTGCTCAGGGCGTAGCTGGTGGGCCGGCCCGGAACCACGTAGCCGGGCACGTAGGTCGCTGTCGTCTGCGACATGCCAGGCAGGTACTCGACGGCATTTACCCAGATCTGCTCGGAACGCTGTTCCTGGCGGTACTCGGTCCTCCAATAGCCTGGCGTGCCACCCCCCCCTTCTCCGCCCTCGCCGCCTTCTCCGTTGCCGGTTGGCGGCACCCAGACCTGATACGGCACGGTCACTGTGTAGTAGCGCGTGTAGTAATAGCCAGGGATGGTGGCCGCCTGCGAGATCACGCCAATGCGGTGCTTGCTCGGCTCGGAGGCGCCGTAGGGGGTATAAACCAGATCGAACTCATAGTTGCCGGGCGGTAAGCGGCCCAGGCGAACCCAGTACGTCATGCCCCCCGAACCGGACTCGCCTCCCTCTCCGCCCTCGCCGACGCCCCCGCCACCGTCGGCCGAGCCAAATGGCAGCCCTGTCGAACTCTTGTTCATGGCCACCGAATGCCAGGCGCCGCTGCCTTGCAGGCGATAATTGAGCACCGCAGTGCCGATCATGTCGCGCCAATCCGTGGCGGTCCAGGAAATCCCGGTGGTGGCCACATCCAATTGCAAGTTCTGATGGATCGGCGGGATTCCCACCGGCGGCACCCAGCGGTCCGGAATGGCGGCCGCCTTGTTGATGACTCCCGTGGCATGCGCGTAGGCCGCGCCCGTACCCCGGTCGACCAGCAGCAGTTCGTACTCGTACTGGCCTGGATTCATGGGGACCCAGTCCACGCCGTCATGGCCTGCGGTGCGGGCCGTAACGGGCAGTTGCGTCCATGCGCCGCCGCCCGCAGGCCGAAAACGGAACTGCGCGTCTACGCCTGCTCCGAACGACGGCCAGCTAAACACATCATTGCCAACGGCGCCAAAGCCCATCGCGCCGCCGACCGAGGCAAGGCTGGGCGCCGTCAGGGCCAGCGTGCCGGTGCCTGTCACCTTCACGACGCCATCCCGCGCGATTTGCGACACGCGGTACTCATAGTTCCCTACGGCCAGGCCCCCCGCGTCATATCGCAAGGAGTTGCCGTAGTGGATTGTTCCGACCTCGCTCCAACCCCCATTGGGAACGCGGATTTCCAGCTTGACGTACGTGCCGGGATCGACCGGCGCAGCCACGTCGATGAAATTGCCGGTGTTGCCGAACGTACCCTGTTGATTGATTACGGTCTGCCAACTGCCGTTGACGTCTTTCTTGTAGACCACCATTTCAACAACGCGGCTGACGCCTGCATCCGTCGTATTGGTCGCCGTGCCGTCCCAGCTGATCGTCACACCCGAGGTGGCCGCGCCGGAAGGATAGTCCTGGGTAATGCTGCGGCGGGTGCCGCCCGCGCTCAGATAGGTCATGACCACCCGTACGTCGCCATCGCCCAGGCCTGCCAGGCTCGTCCATCCCAGCTGGACGCTGTTGGTGCCGCGCCAGGCAGGCGTGCCAGGATCCACCGGTTGACCGGAGCCGGATTCTCCCCCCTCGCCGTCGCCGCCCTCGTTGCCGCCCGTCCCCTGTTTGGGGATGTAGTAAAGCGTGGCCGACGAAGCAATCGACGCGTAGGTGAAATCGCGATTGACGGTCACCCCCCCTTCATAGACCGTCCGTACCGGCGCTCGGGTTTGCAGAACGTTGCCCAGCAGGTCGTACAGCACCTCCTCGCGGCGCAGGTTGCTCATATTTGCCGCCTGCTGGATGGACCCGATGGCGGCGACGTTGACGTTGCTGCCCCCGGCCCCGTCGCTGGTCATGCTGGCCGTGGCCTTGCCCTGCAGGTTGTACAGCGTGATCTGGTCTTTGCCGTCCTTGGCATTGGTTCGCACTACATTGCCGGCGTTGTCGTACTGGTAATACTCCTGCTGTCCGCCGTTGACCCCTCGGCGTATCACCTCGCCGAAGGCGTTGTATTCCGTGACAGTGTCAGACCAGCCCGCCTCCTGCTGCGAGACATCGAAGATCCCGGAACCGTTGGCCTGGCTGTTGCTCCCTTCCCATTTGCTGACCCAGTTGCCCGCAGCGTCCTGCTGCCATACCCGCAGATAGCTCAGTTCGGAGATCCCGCCCTGTTGCACCCGATAGTCGCTCCAGCTGATGGAGACACCCGAAGCCGCCGAGGCAGCGCCGAAGTCCATGGTCCGGCTGGTCGCGACACTGGGGGAGCCGTAGGTGATGGTGGTCCCTCCCGGGGATACCCCGCCCTCGCCGCCTTCGCCGCCGCCCTCATCGACGATCGTCTCGGAGTACAGCGTGTTGACAGTGCTGTAATACACCTGGACCCGCACCAGCCCGCCGCTTGCGTCGATCAATGACGACCAGTTCAGGTTGATGGTGTTGGTGCCGGTCATGACGTACTTGTTGGTCTGCCGGAACTCCTTGCTGGACGACGCCCATCCGGTCTGGATGCCGTTCTTCAGCACGGACGTCGAAGCCGGATCGATGACCCGGGTCTGATTTCCCAGCCTGTCGTACTCGTAGGCCTGGAACCAGGTCTTGACGCTGCCGTCGTTGCCCGTCACGCCACGCCATTGCTTGGCCATCTGGCCCGCAGCGTTGAACGACGCGAACGAGCTCTTGCCGTTGGCATCGGTCGTCTGGATCTTGTTGCCGCGGCTGTCGTAGCGCGTAACGGTCGCGCGATTCTGGCCCCCGGCCGCCGCATAGGAAAACTCGTTGGCGCTTGCCGCGCCGCCGCCGTGCTGTATCGTGGCCACGACGTTGCCCAACGCATCGTGCTGGAAGGTGGTCAACGGGGTCAGCACCGCTCCGGAAACCTGGGCGGTGCGCGTCGGCTCGGCAATGGCCGTGACCCGGCCCAGGGCGTCGTAGTAGGTATAGGTGGACGCGCCATTGGCATCCGTGATGCGCGTACGATTGCCCAGCACGTCATACCCAAACGTCGTCTTCAAGTCTCCCCTGCCCGCCACGCCGTTCGACTGCGTGCTGTACTCGACCCCCACCCGGGTTTCCGACGTATTCCGGCCCAGCGCATCGTAGGTGTAGGTCAGCAGCCGGTCGCTCAGATCAGTCACCGGCAGGGTATAGGACTTGGCATCCCACACGCTGGCGGCCTTGGCGTACTCGCGCACCGATGTCTTATTGCCCAGTCCGTCATAAGACATCGTGGTGACGTAGCCCAACGCATCCACCTTCGCGGTCACATTGCCGCGGCGGTCGTAGTACTGCGTCGTGGTGGCCCACACCCGGGACACGGGGTTGACCAGTTCGTGCACGGCAACGGCCTGCCCGAAGGCGTCGTACTCCGTGCGCGTGAGCTTGTTGCTGGTGAAATACTGGGCGCCTGCCGCCGCCGATGAATCGTAGGCGTAGATCTGCGACTGACTGACCTCCACGGCGCGGCCCAACTGGTCATAGCTGGTCACCACGCCGCGATCGCCGCTGTGATCAACTCCCGCGGCATTGACGAAGGCAGCCACGGTCTCAGCGGTCAGCGCGGCATAGCCCTGCACCGTCAGCCACGTCTTCGCGGCATAGCGCAGGCGCAGTGTGACGTCGCCCTGGGCGTTCCGGTCGTACTCGGTGACATAGCCTTCGGCGTCGACTTCGTACTTCAGCGCGCCGTTCTTGTCGTAGACCTTGTAGCTGACCGCGCCAGCAACATCACGCCCGACGACCGCATTGCCGAATGCGTCGTACAGCACATCGGCGTGCAATGCGACACCGGCGGTCTCTCTGCGCCCGGCGACGCCGGATGCGCCGTTGGTGAGCAAGTTGTCCGCCTGGGCGTTGTAGACGTCCACCGGCTCGAATGTCGTGCGTATCTGGCGGCCGGCGGCATCGAACGCATAGCGGGTCGTCCGGGCTTCCGGGCGCCCGTCCGCCTCCGTGCGGGCCACCAGGTTGCCCAGCGCGTCATAAACGTTGCGGGTCACCATGGAGACCGATTGGGCGCCTGTCACCACCAGGTTCCCGGCGCCGTCCAGCACCGTGCCCACGGCGTTGATCAACGGCGATTTCTCGACGGTCAGCCGGCCCGCGGCGTCGTATTCATAGGTCCATTGGCTACCCGCCTTGTTGACGAAGCTGAGTTTGTTTCCCACGCCGTCATAGGTATACGACTCGGACTTTCCCAGCGAGTCCGTGCTACCCAGCAGGCGCCCGGCGGTGTCGTACACGAAGGAATCCACCCGGTCCCGGGTGTTGTCCGACGTCAGCACCGCCGCCAGCTCCGCGGCAGTCGGGTTGCCAGTCAACGGTACGCCCGTCGCATAGAGGCGGCTGCGTACCACGTTGCCGCGCGTGTCGTATTCCAGCTGCGTGACAAATCCAGCCGCGTCGATCTTGTACAGCGGCAGCCCGGTTGCGCCGTACACGCTGCGGTCGTTGCGGTCCTGCGAGCTGGCCGCTGGCAGGCGCGCGCTCAACGCGTCCAGGCTCAAGCTGGCCATGTCCGCGCCGCCCAGACCGCTGCCCGTCAGGCGCTCCGCATAACGCAGGACAGACAGGAGATTGCCGGCGGCGTCATAGGTATTGCGCACCACCCCAAGCTGCGCGTCTATCATCAGGACGGCGCGGTCCGCGGCGTCGTACGCCGTGGTGGTGGCACGGTCTTGCGCGCTCGGGGACAGCGCGCCCAGCATGGCTTGGGCCAGGCGCGGCACGTTCGCGCCCAGGCGGGTCGCGTAACTGAGCACCTGCACGACGTTGCCGTTCGCATCGAGCACCCGGCGCGTCGCCGCGCCCGTCGGATCCACGGCCAGAATCTGCCTGCCCATGCCGTCATAAACCCAGTCGCTGGCGCGATCCTTCAAGCTGCCCTGGACGCTCCGGGGGTCGGCCGTTGGGGCGATCGGCGTCGCATACTGGATCTGGCGTACCAGATTCCCGGCGGCGTCGTAGATGTTCTCCGTCACGGCGCCCAGGCCGTTCATGACGTGGGTCAGCCGGCCGATGCCGTCATAGGCGTTCACGGTGCGCACGTCGCGCGCCGCATCCGCCACCGTGGCAAGCGCTGCGTCGACCGCCGCGGCGGTCAGCACTACGTTGGCGGGCACCCGGACCGCATAGGCGATGCGCTCCGTGACCTTGCCATTGGCGTCGTAGCGCTGGCGCACCACGGCGCCCGTACCATCCACCTGCAGCACGACGCGGCCGAGGCCGTCGTAGACCATGCGCTCGCGCTGGTCGTAGGCAATATCCACCGCGGGCGTGGCAGGCATGCTCACGGTCCCGATGCTTGCCGCGGGAAGGCGGTTGGCGTAGGCGGTGCGTTCGTTGACATTCCCGCTGGCGTCGTAGCGGTATGTCACCACGGAACCCAGCGCATTCACCGTCATCGCCAGCCGGCCGTCGGCGCCGTAGTAGCGATACTCAAGCTGATCCGTGGCTTGCTCCGTCAGCAAGCCGCGGACCTCGGCCTCGGTGACGCTTTGCCCCAGCCCGGCCAGGGAGATGGGCGCGGCATATCCGCGCGCGACCGTCAGCCGGCCTGCGGCGTCATAACGGCTTTCGGAAACCGCACCCAAGGGATTGATCTGAAAGATGACACGGCCGGCCGCGTCCAGCACAAAGCGGGTGACGTTGCCGTTCGCATCGACCGTCGCCACCTGACGGTTCGCACCGTCATAGACACGGGACACGGTGATGTCGCCCGGGCTGGACGGTACGGCGGCCGGATCGCTGCCCGGGGCCATGCGGGTGGCATGGCGCGTCTGTGTCAGCAGATTTCCTGCCGCGTCGTAGACGTTGTGCGTCACGGCGCCCAGGCCGTTCATGGTGTATGTCAGCCAACCCGCCGCGTTGTAGACGTTCACGCTGCGCTGGTCGCGCTGCGCATCGGCCAGCGACGCGATGGCGGCCTCCAGGGCCGCGGCGTCAATACGGGCGTCCCCCGGACCCGTGGTGTAGGCCGCCGGCTCCGGGTCGGCTTCCGCGCCCAGGCCATCCGGCCCGATGACGGCCACCGGGGCCGGGGCCGGGGCCGGGTCGCTAGGCGGAAGCCGAGCCGCGTACTCGACGCGTTCGAGGACGTTGCCGTTGGCGTCGTAGCGCAGGCGCACCACGCCGCCGGCGCCATCGATCTGGAAGATGGCCCGGTCCAACGCGTCGTAGACGGTGCGCTGATGCTGGTCGTAGAAGGAATTTGGCTGGGGAGCGTCCGGCATGGAAGGCGCGCCAATGAACTCGGCCGGCAGACGGTTCGCGTAGGCGGTCCGGTCGATGACGTTGCCGTTTCCGTCGTACCTGTATGTCACCACGTTGCCGGTGCCGCTCACGGTCATCGCAAGGCGGCTGGCGGCGTTGTAGTAGCGATACTCGGCGATGTCAGCCGACTGCGGCTTGAGCAGCGCGCGCAGCTGGGCTTCGCTGGGAAGCGGGCCGGCGGCGGTCAGGTCTACCGGCGTCGCGTACGAGACCGTGCCGATGATCTGATCTGCCGCGTCGTAGCGGGTCTCGACCACGTAGCCGTTGGGATTGACCGTCATGACAACGCGGCCGCGCTGATCCAGCGCATAAAGCGTCTTGGCGCCGGCGGGGTCGGTGCGGGCAATGAGGCGGTCATTGAGGTCGTAGCTGTAGACGGTCTTGATCGCCAGGCCAGAGGGGTCCAGCGTCTCGGAGTCCCTACGCCCCAGGCTGTCATAGGTGTAGCGGGTCACCACGCCATTGGGCGCCGTCACGGTCAGCTGCTGGCCCGCTTCGTTATAGGTGTAGCGGGTCACCAGGTTCAAGCCGCCCGCATCCACCGCGGAAGACACAATGCGCCCGGTCTTGTCGAACGTCACCACGGTCTGATGACCGGCGGGATCGATCGTCTGGTACTGCCGCCCGAATCCGTCGTATCGGTATTGCGTCAGCGAACCCAAGCCGTCCGGATCGACTTCGCGGCTCAGCCGTTGGCCCACCGCATCGTACGTATAGACCGTCTTGACGCCACGGCCGTCCACGCTTTCCATCAGGCGTTTCAGTTTGTCGTAGGTATTGGTGACAACCGTGCCGCCATCTTCGGTGCGGAGCAAGTTGCCATCGGCGTCGTAAGCGTACTTTGTGGTGTTTCCGTTTCCATCGCGCACTTCCACGGTCTGCCCGAAAGCATTGTGGATGGTGGTGACCGACACCCCGTCCGGGGTGGTCATCGTCACGCTGCGGTTCTTGAGATCGTATGCGTAGGTCGTGCGCCGGCCCAATTCATCGATGCGGGCCAGTACATTGCCGAAGGCATCATAGGCCGTGATTTTCTGGTCGAATGCGTCATACGTCAGGACCTCGCGGCCAACCTTGTCGTACCGGTGGTTGACGGCAGTGTTGTAACCGTCGCGCACCGCAGTCACGCGACCGAACGCGTCATACTCTCGCTTGGTCTTGCGCCCGTAGCCGGTTGCATCCTCCGTGAGCTCGGTCAATCGTCCCAGCCGGTCATATGCCATCGTGTCCGTGCGGCTGATCGCGGCGGATATCTTGGACAACCGCAATATCTCGTTGCCAAAGGCATCGTAGATATGCTGAATGACGCCTCCGGCGGCGTCGGTTTCGATCGCCACCTTGCCGTCCAGCGTGTAGCTGTAGGTCGCGCGGATATCCACGTCTGTATTGCTCTTGGCGGCAATGGCGACACGCAGGGCGTCATTGACCAGCCCGCCATTCAGGCCTTGCAGGGAGATGGCTGTTCCATACTTGATCGTCTCCACCAACTGGCCTACGTTGTCGTAGACGCGCTCCTCGACATAGCCCAGGGCATTGACGGTGTGAGTGACACGGCCCGCCTGGTCGAAGTAGTACAGCGTTCGATGGCCCGCCCCGTCCATCATGGACGTGCGCCGGCCGGCCGCGTCGTAGGTGTAGGTCGTGCCGTGATCTCTCCAGACCTGGTCGACCTCGGCCTGCGTCATCTTTTCGTGGAGTTTTGCCGCGCCCTGACCGGACAGCTCGCCGATCAGCCGGCCTTGCAGGTCGTAGCGAGACAACAGGCCGCGCGCGTTCGCCATTCCCGCCGCCTTGACCGTGGAGGTCAGCCGGCCCATCTTGTCGTAGACGTACAGCGTCAGCGAGCCCTCGGAATTGCGCTCGGAAGACACCTGGTTCAGGCGGGTATAGGTAAACGCCCAGACCTGGTCGGCGGCACTGGAGGCCGGACGCAGCTGCGCAAGGGTTGACGCCGGCGTCGCGCCGGTCACTGCGGTGGCGTAGCGAACCCTGGTGGTCAGGTTGCCGCTGGCGTCATAGACCGATTCCGTCAGGTAGCGCTCGCCATCCACATGCCCGACCACCCTGCCGTGCGAGTTGTACAGCCAGTACTCGCTGATGTCGGCGGTGGAGGCCGCCGGCTTGATGCTGTCGAAGGACGTGGTGCCTGTCATTGCGGCGACCGTTGTCTTTTTCGCGTACGAGATCTTCTGGACCTGGCGGCCCGCAGCATCGTAGACGTACTCGACAGCCGCCCCTTCCGCATCGACCGTGCCGCGCAGTTTGCCATCAGCGGTGTAGAAGTTGAATGTCTTGGCGTCCGCCGGCGAGGCAGTAACGACTGCATGCTCGGGGCGGCTGGGCTGCGCAACGTTCCAGGTCGTCATGCGGTTGGCATAACGGATTTCTTGAATCAACCGGCCGGCGCCGTCGTAGCGGTACTCCGTGATCGCATTGGTCGCGTCGATCGTCTTGGCCAGCCGGCCCGACGTGTCATACAGGTTCCACACCGTGGCGGCGCCAGTAGCGGGCACCACGTTGCTGATCCGCGGATTCAGCGCATTGCCTTGCGCATCGACCAGCCGCTCCAGGTACGCTTTGCCGGAGTACAGGTTCGTGCGCCACAGCTGCCCGGCCGCGTTGTATACGTATTCGGTGGTTGCGCCGGTGGCGTCCACGTCGCCGACTTTGCGTCCCAACTGGTCGTAGATCATGTAGGTGCGCGCCCCGCTGGGGTCGGTCGTCATGATCAGGTTGTCGTTGTTGTCGTATGCGTACTTGGTCTCGCCCAGATTCTGGCCAGCCGCGGACTGCGCGATCACGCTGACCTTCCGGCCCCCCATGTCGTAGGTCGAAATGCTCTTGAGACCGTTGGCGTGCGTCACCACCACCCGGTTGCCGGCATCGTCGTATTGCGTGTAGCTGACGTTCCCCAGCGCGTCCTGCGCCGACAGCACGCGGCCCAGGCCGTCATAGGTATAGGAGGTGGCGCCGCCGGTAGGCGAGATAGTTGTCAGCAACCGGCCCGCCTGGTCGTAGACGTAGCGCGTCAGGATCTGGTTGCCGTCCAGCACGCCCTCCCCCGCGCTGTTGACCTCCTGGTAGGCAATCGTCTGCTGCAGCAATCCGCGGTAGTCGTAGACCGCGTCCACGCGCGAGATCCGGCTCTTGTCCGCCGCGCCTGCCCAGGCAATCATCTGGGCCTCGCTCGGCGCCGTCGCGGTCGTCAGACCCGTCAGCGGATGCACGCTTGCGGCATACTGCAGTGTGCTGGTCCGCTCGCCGAAGCCGTTGTACCGATATTCGGTGACATTCCCGGCAGGGGACAACTGGAACCGCAGGTGGCCCGCGGCATCATAGACATAACGCGTGGTCAGATCGCCGTAGGCGCTGCTGCCGTTGGGCGACATGGGCACGACATAGGCGTTCTCCGCGATAAGCCGGTTCTGGCCATCGTAGGTCCGCGTTACAACGTTCCCCGCCGAGTCCTTCCACAGAATCTGGTTTCCCTGCACGTCGTACGCAAGGTCGATCACCTTGCCCCCAGGCTCCGTGATCCGGATCAATTGCCCCGAACTATAGGTGTAGTTCACGGTGTGATCATTGCCGCCCACGCCCGCGCCGACAGCCCGGACGCTCGTGACATTGCCGGCGCCGTCATAATGGAAATAGGTCATCCCGTTCTGAGGGTCGACCATCCATGACTGGCCTGCATTCGGGTTGTAGCCGTAGCGGGTCACGCGACCCAAGGCATCGACGGAATGGGTGACCTTGTAGGTATTCCCAACTTGCGTGTAGCCGAACGACACCTGCGTGCCGTCGCTTTGCGACACCGATGCAATACGGTCGCTCGTGCCGTCATAGGCGTAGAAAGTCTGAAATACCTTACCGTCCGCAATGGAGTTGTCTTCCGGTGACAGATCCACCACTACCGCCGACAAGCGGCCCAGGCTGTCATATCCGTAGCGCACTCGAGTCTGCACCACCTGCACGCCATGTTCGACAGTGGCCGTACGGATCTGGGTCAGATTCTGGCCCGAATAGTCGTAGAACGTGATGCCGCCCCCGGCGTCCGTGACACTGGCCAACTTGCCGTTGGCACCGTAGGCGTACGTTCGCGTATTGCCGCTGATGTCCGTCGCACTCAGGATCCTGCCGGCTCCGCTACCCTCGTAGCGTTCGGTCAACCCCGTGGTGCCATCTTTCCAGACATACTGACCCGACGAGGCATCCATCGACAGATGGTCATGGGCCTCGGTACCCTTGGCCGAGTAGTAGGAACCGATGCTGGCGTTGTAGTAGAAGAGCTCTTCGGATCCATCGTCGTCGACCCGGATCATGGTGCTTCCTGCCTGGTTCAACTGCCCCACCAGGCGCACCTTCTTGAGCGCCGACCCGATGGACCACCCATCCGCGTTCCCCAGATTGCCCTGGCTGTTGTACGTTCGAACCGATCCGAACAATGACCCTACGCCGGCCAGTTGGTCGTCCAGGCTGCGAAAGACCAGATTCCCCGTCGAAAGGTTGACATAGACCTGCTCCGAGCTGCGACCCAGATTGGCGTTGCCGACAGCTCCCCGCTCTCCCAGTATCCCCAGGGAGGTCAGGTTCAGGCCCAGGCTGTTACCACTAACGATCGCGACCATATCTCGGAAGTCCTTTCAGTTGTTATTTCCGGCCGCTCATTTCGAGGGCGCACTGTCCGTGATCAACTTCTCCATCGGACGGGTCGGCGGTTTAGCGCCCCGGCTTGGTCTTTCGCAATGTCGCCTCACCGGGGCTAAACCGCCGCGGCACCAAGCGGACAAGTTGTATGAGCCGGCGGATGGCCGGTCTTTTCACCCCTGGCTGGCCGTCAGGCACGCCAACGCACCCAAACCGGAGAAACCATGAGCCAGACCCCCGCCACCACGCCGCAGCCTGTCGCCGGCCAGAACGACCCCAAGCGCTTCACGTGGACTGCTTCCAGCGAACAGCGCCGCAGCCAGGCCATGCCGGTTCCAGCGGGCAGCAGCGGTAAGTAACTCGCGAGGCCCGGCAGGCGAACCCGTTCGCCCGCAGCGATCTGCCATGCAACTGGATCTTCCCCATGTGTTGATGCCCGGAAGCCTGCTGCATGGTTCCACCCTGCAATGCCGGCAAGCCTCCCGCACGGTGTCCATACAGGCGCCAAGCGTTGTCTTGCGCGCCCTGTATGACTTCGACGGCGTGTTGACGCCGCGCCGCTGGCTGGACTCTTGTCGCAAGCGGCAATGGGATCTGCGCGCGGCGACTGCGCTGTTGCAAGCCCTGATCGAAGAAAAGGTGCTGGTCTGCATCCATGACGTTGCACGCCAGCTCTGGTCGCATGCGGAAAACCCCAGGACGATGGGGGAAGCGCCTCCTCCGGCGCAGCTTCTGCAGATGGCGGCCGCCGCTCAGACCCGACTGTCCGACGCCCCCGGCGCCGGCGCCATCACGCTGGACAGTGGCGATCTTGCCGCCGATCTGCATCGGCTGCTGCGCGAGCGCGTGTCCGGCCGCAGCTTCGGACCAGAACCGCTCTCCCCCAAGGTGGTGACCGCCGTGCTGTGGGCCGCCGCGGGTGTCGTGCGCGACCGCGACCGCCTGCGTTCCGTCACGCCCTCTGCCGGAGCGCTATATCCACTGCGGCACTACTATCTCAATTTGCGGACGACCGGCGCATTGAACGTGGGCGCGTACTCGCTGTCCGCGGGAGACGGCGCACGTCTGCACTACACCCCGCTGGAAGCTGATTTATCGTCGCTGCAAGCTGCGTTTTCTTCGCCGGACCTGCTGGATCGGGCACAAGGCATCCTGGTCATTGCCGCGCAGTTCGCTGACAGCGCCAGAAAATACGGACCCCGCGCGTTGTCCTATGTCCCGCTGGAGGCAGGGCATGCTGCCCAGAACGCATTGCTGGCGGCGACCGCCTGCGATTGCCAAGCTGTGGAGATAGGCGGATTTCTGGAGCGGGACCTCGCAGCCTTGCTGGGCTGCGGAGACGACATCGTGCCGGTCACGACAGTGATTCTGGGATCACGCGGCGCGCCCGAGCCCACGGATGTTCCCGCGGAGTTTGAATGGGTGGATGCACGGGATTCCGAAGGCGTGCGCGCCTTTTTCTTATGCCGCGCCAGGCAGGATGCTTTGCATCCCTGGTCCTGGGGCCGCGACACGGACGCAGCGCGCGCGCGTCTCAAGGCCACCATGGAAAGCCGCGAGCGCGCGGCCTTATGCAGCCCGCAAGGACTCGTCAAGGCGCGCCTGCAAGACCTGCCGAACGCCATGGATCCTCGCGACGTGCTGCGGTATGGCGCGGCGCAGTACCGGCGCGCGGGCTTTCCGTACCGCCCTTTCGACCCGCGGGCGGAGTATTTGTGGAAGGCGGCGCGAAACGTCCTGGAAGATTCCCCCTGCTTCATGCTGGCCGACCTGATTTACCTGGAAGAAGGCCTGGCCGCGCACAACCGGCCGTCCCGCTACACCAGTGCCAACACGTCGGGCGCCGCCGCACATACCTGCGCTGAATCCGCTCTGGAAAACGCGGTCCTGGAGCTCATCGAGCGCGACGCCTTCATGCGCCTGTGGCTGGGCGTACCCGCCATCGCCGTTCAGGAGCAAGAGCTTCCTGCCGCGCAACAGGCCAGATTGCATCGGTTGCGCAGCGCTGGCATGCGCGTGGTACTGCGCGATATCGGCCACGCCTATTGCCCAGTCGCCTTCTGCTTTGCGCAATCCATGGAGCAACACTTCACGCGCGTGGCAAGCTGCGCCGGCTATGACTTCGAAGCCGCAATGGACCACGCACTGATGGAACTGGAAGCGCAGGTCTACATCATGCTGCACAACCCCAAGCCGCCGCCGATTCGTGCGGCGCATGTCCGCGACGCATCCGACCACGCGACGCTGTATAGCCAAAAATCTTCCTTCAGGCGCGCCGACGCCTTGGCCGCCCCGGCGGACTGCCTGCCGGCCGCGCGCGATCTGGCGCAAGACTGGCCGACCCTGACACAACTCCTGCGCCGCGACGGCCAGCAACTGATTGCCGTTGACCTGAGCGATGGCGCCCCCCTGGGCACCCCCACCATCAAGGCTTTCATTCCCGGGCTTATCCCCATCAAGTTCGGAGCCGGCAACGAACCGGCCGGCCAACCCGCCTATCTTGCCTTGCGCCAACCAGGCGCCAAACAGCGGCGTGGCCGGGCGTTTCCACATCCCTTCAATTGATAGGCAACGACCATGTCAACTTTCTCCGTCCAAGACGCTCCCGACGAGCTGACCATCGTCCAGCACCTGAAGGCCCATACCCCATTCGCCGAGGCCAGTGCCGCGCTGAACGACAAGACTTCATCCCAGCTGCTGGCGATACCGCTGCCCCCCGCGCTGTATCAGGGGCTGCAGGACGCCGCGCACCAGGCCATCGAGGCGCATGGTCTGCACGGCTGGCTTTCGGCGGAGGGACGGCATCACGACCACAACTATCAATCCCTGTCGCTGGTTTACAACCCCGACATGCATGAACCCGGCGTGGAGAACGTGCACCAGTCCACCTTGGGCACTTCGCTCAATCCCATCAACGAGTTCTTCTATAACTCGGTGCAACGCCATCGGGGCCTGAAGAACACATATTTCGATTCCTACGGATTTCGCGTCCGGACGCCCGCGGCCCGACTGGGCGAGCTGGGTAAGTTCCTGGACCAGTGTGGCCTGACGCTGATCCGCTCGCGCTTGTCGGTGCTGATCGGCGAACGCGGCATCACCGAGGATTTCATGGATGGGTGGCATCGCGACGAACCCGTGTTCGAGAACCTGCGGTTGAACATCCCGTTGACCTCGGACCCCGCATACCGTCTGCAGATCGAACACGAGAAGGACACGCCGCAGCCGGACTCCGACACAATGACGGAACATTTCCTGGCGCCGGGTTACGCCTATACGTTCAACACCAACGTTGCGCATCGGGTGTACGTGAAGGAGCCCAGCAGCACGCCCCGGATCCACCTTGTCCTGGGCTTTTCCCCCTGGTTCGACCATGATGCCGTACAGGACCACTGGCAAGCCAATCCGCACTTCGGCGCCACCCATCCATTCGATCTGCTGCGCGGCGGAAAACTGCACCCTGCCCTGAAGGCCCAGGCATGAAAAGAAACATCGTTCTGCTCTCTTCCTACAGCCGGGAAAGCGCGGCCAAGGAAAAACAATACCGGGCCGCCGCCGATGCGCTGAATCTGCAGGTGGCGGACTATCCGGATTCGAATACGCTGGGCGTCTTTGCCTGCAGCGACTTCCGCAGCGTGGATGCCGCCAATCTCGCCGCGCTCCACGGCGTGGCGGGGCCTGAAGTGCTGGCGACGATGATCGCCACCCAAAAGTCCCTGGCCTACCGGTTTTTCGCCCAACGAGGATTCTCAACCCTGTGGGCGCACGCCCCGTTGCGCGCCGAAGACCTGAAGCTGGATGTGTCTTACGCCATCATCGTCAAGCCGGACAAGGGAAGCGGATCATTTGCCGAACACCCCTGGGCCTATCAACGCTACGAAAGTCTGCGTCACTTCCACGACTGGCTGGTCGAGCGGGAGTTGCTGGATGCTTTCCTGGCCTATCAGAACGACCCGAACTCCTGGTATGGCCGCTACCTCACGATGGAGTACATCGACGACAGCGACGTGTACACCGCGGCGGCCGTCGCGGGCCCTGAGAGCATTGCGGTGTACGAAGGCGGACGTTTGCGTTTTACCCGCGACACGCTGCAATGTGAATGGATGCTGATTGGCGACCGTCATCCGCGCCACGAGCAGATCAGCCGGATGATTCAGGCGCTTTTCGACATAGGCCTGCGCCAATCCGTCATCTACATCCAATGCGTCGAAAAGAATGGCCAGTTATGCGCCATCGACATCAACCTGCGCCCTGGCACGATGCCCGACCGGGCATTCCATGGTCTGGGCCTGCCTTACTATCGCGCCGCGCTGGCCTATATGCTCGGGATGGCCGACACATTGGATTTCACCTGGGTCGCCCCCTATGTGGGCATCCGGCGCGCGGTGTTACCCTTGGAACACGGGCGCCGCAAGGTCCAATTCGGCGCCGGATGCGTCCCTTTGATTGAAGAGGTTGCCTACGATTCGAACCGCCCATTCGATCTTGGCCACGCATGGCCCATGTTCGCCGTCAGTGGACAGGACGGCGCCCATTGCGCCCGACTTGCGGAATCGCTGGTCCGCGAGATGCGGCTGTCGTCGCTGGCCCCCTCTGACGCTTCCGTCCGCCGTACCGATTCCCTATGACTACCCCCAATCCCCCCCTCCAGTTTCTCGAACAATACGCTCTGGCGCTTGAAGACGGCGACAGCGAACGCGCACTCGATATCCTGCGCCAGGCCCACGAAGACCACCCCGCATCCGGACCGACGCTGGCGCTGCTTGCGGCCCAGCAGATGCAAATGGGCGCGCCGGACGCCGCCGAGGCGGCGTTCATCGGTGCCCTTCAGCGGGACGCCTCCCTGTCGACCGCGCGCTTCCAGCTTGGCTTGCTGCAATACACCAGCGGCCGGCCACAAACCGCCTTCCAGACTTGGCAACCCTTGGAGTTGCTGGGCGAAACCCACTATCTGGTGCTGTTCAAACGCGCTTTCGCGGCGCTGGCCATCGACGCATTCGAGGACACCCTGCTGCTCTTGGACAAGGGCATGGCGGTCAATCAGGAAAATACGCCGCTGAACCATGACATGCGCATGCTGGCCGGTCAGATCGAAACGCTACGCGCCAATACCCCCAACGCCCCCTCCGCCCCCCAAGACGAGGCCGCGACCCAGTTCGTCCTGGCATCCTACAAGCAGAACCTGTAGAGCCAATCATGATTGACGGCATTGGGCGTCTGGCCCAGCTTATCCAGCAGCGCACCGTTTCGGGCGCGCGAACTGGAAACACCGGCCGTGCGGGCAAAACCGCCACGGCCCAAAAAACCGCGGAGCCTCCTGCGTTTACCGAGCTGCTCAGACGGGTCGCCAGCCTGGCACCCGATGACCAGGACCGCGAACGCAAGGCGTTCCGATATTTTCTGGAAGCGGCCCTGGTCTCCGATCTGGGCACGAACCTGATCAACGACCCGAAGTTCCATCAACTCGTGGATATCGTGCAGCAACGCATGGAGGCCCAACCCGAACTGCTGGCAGCCAGCAAGCGCGCCGCGCGTCTGCTGCTGGACATCCCCAGCGGGCCCTAGGCCACGCGCAAGCCGGCCCAGCCCGCATCCGCCCGCTACTGCCGGATCCAGTCGATCAAGGAACGGCCATCCGGCGCCTCCACGCCCCGCAGCGCCCGTGCCGCCAGGGTCTGGAACTCCTCGGGCCGCTGCAAGGCGCCGGACAGCGCGGCCTGGGCGAACCTGGCGGACAACGCGGCGGAGTCCAGCCGCAGCGCCAGGTCAATATGGCGGGCGGCATCTTCACTCTGGCCCGTCAGTGCATAGACGACCGCGACGGCGCCATGGCTTTCGCCGAAATTCCGGTCCAGCGCCAGGGCCTGTTCGAAGGCGACTTTGGCCTGCGCCAGATTGCCGAGCAGCAAGCATGCCCATCCCAGTCCGTGCCAGCTTCCGACGTGCCCAGGCATCAGCGCCGTAGCGCGCTGGAAATCGGCTTGCGCGGTGGCTCCGTCCTGCACAAGCAGATGGGCAATTCCGAGCGAGGACCAGGCCCGCCCCTCTTGGGGTTTGCTTTGCACAACACGCGTCAACGCCGCGATCGCGCCCGCCGCATCCTTGGCTGCCAGCGCCAGCGCCCCGGCCGAGGTCAGCGCTTCCGTCGAATCAGGCAACGAACCCAGCGCAACGCCCGCCCAGTGCCTGGCTACGTCGAACCGGCCGCAATCGATGGCTATCAGGCTCAGCACTCCGGCGGCTTCCGGGTGCGACTTCAGTTCCTCGGCGTATGTCTCTCCCAGGGCCAGCCCCCCTTCCAGGCGCCCCAGGAAATGCAGGGTGCGCAGCCGGTTGGCCCAGGCATGGGCGGGCAGATTGCCGCTCTGCTGCAGAGCAGACCAGGCTGCCTCGGCCTCCTCGTGTCGCCCCGCATAATGCAGCAGATTGGCAAGCGCCACGCGCAGGTCCTGATCCTGGGGCAAACGCCGGCATAGATCCGACTGCAATTCCAGCGCCTCGTCCCATCGTCCCTGGGCGGCCCATAGCGACGCGCGCCGGTATTGCAGATAAGGGTCCGCGCCAGCGACGGCCTGCGCCCGATCCAGATAGCCTGCGGCTCGCCCATGCAGGCCCAGGCTCAATGCCAGCTCGAAGGCCTCTACCGCCAGCGTCGTGTTGTCCGGATCCTGCTGCAAGTAGCCGTCATAGCGGTCCAGACGATCTGTGGGGTTCGGCATGAAAGGAGTTCCTATGCGGAAAAGTTCGTTCAAGGGTCAAGCGTAACGCGATCCGCGGCGCTAAAAGTCCGCGCAGGATTGCTGGTATCGGGCCAGTTGCTGCCGGAGCATCTCCAGCGCGCGCTTATGCAACTGCGAAATTCTCCCCTTCGTCAGCCCCATTTCGGCGGCGATGTCCTGGAAGGCGATATCCTGCATGTAGTGGGCACGGACGATGTAGCGTTCACGCTCTGGCAAGGCGGATACCAGCGCGAGCACGCGGTCCCGCAACTGCTTGAGTTCAACCTGCTCGTAGGCTCCCAGGCCGCCGCCATTTTCCGATTGCTGCCATTCGATCAGCCCGGATCCTTCCAGCAGCACCCCGAGCGCCACGCCCACCCCGACCGCGGCCAACCGGCGGAACAGTTCTTCGGCCGATTCACCACCCTCGACGTCTTCGTCGAATTCGGCGAGCGATACCGCGCGGTCATCCTGATGGGCCAGGCGGCGCTGAATGGCCACCTGCTGCTGGCGCTCCGTCAGCTTCTCCAGTCCGTTCAGGATGGATCCGGTCATCCGCGTCGTCGCATACGTCTTGAACGAGGCGCCCAAGCCGGGTTGATAGCGGTCCACGCACTCCATCAGCCCGAGCGATGCGTACTGCAGGTAATCGTCAAATTCGAAGTCCTGCCCTCCACGGCGGGAATACATGCGCGCGGCGATCGCGCGCGCATAGGGCAGATAGCGCGTGACCAGGCGGTCGCGCAGCGCCTGGGTGGGCTGCGCGCGGTAGGTTCGCCACAGCGCATCCTCGTCTGGAGGGACAGGCCATTCCGGTTCAAAGGCGGCTGCATTCATGGTGGCCCAGGCACTCAATGGAAGGATCCTATCGTCGACCGCAGCACCAGCCCCCAACCGTCGATCAGCACAAACAGCAGAATTTTGATCGGCAAGGACACCGTCACCGGCGGCATCATCATCATTCCCAACCCCATCAGCACGCTGGACACGATCAGATCAATCAGCAGGAACGGCAGAAAGATCACGAAGCCGATCTGAAACGCGATCCTCAGCTCCGACAGCATGAATGCCGGAATCAGCTGCACGTTGCTGACCTGCTCCAGCGTTTCCGGCTTGGCAGCCCCCGAGAGATCCAGCATCAGCGCCAGGTCTTCCTCCCGGGTCTGCTTGACCATGAATGCCCGCATGGGCTGTACGGCCCGCTCGTAGGCGTCCTCGACCGACAGGGTTCCCTGCATGAACGGCTGAAGCGCGTGCTGATTGACGTCCTGGATCACCGGCGACATGACAAACAGCGTCAGGAACAGCGATAGCCCGAGCAGCGCGGCGTTTGGTGGGGTTTCCTGCATTCCGAAGGCATGACGCAGCATGGACAGTACGATGATGATGCGCAGGAACGCTGTCATGCATACCAGCATGGCGGGCAGCAGACTGAGAACCGTCAGCCCGATGGCGATGCGAAGCGCGGTGGCGGTTTCGGGGGCCGAGCCCGCCGCCAGACCCATCGTGGCGCCAAGACCCTGCGGCGGCTCGCCAGCCGCGGCAGCCCACGCGCCACCTGCGAGCAATGAAAGCGCTACCCCCGCCAACGTCGTCAAAGCGCGCACGGCTGGTCTCATGGTGCGCTCCTGCCAGCGTCGTGGGACACCGGGTCGCGCGCGATCTCGCAAGCGCCCGTTTCGCTGACCGACAGCAGAATGCGCTGACCGCCGAACTCCACCACCTCCAGCGTCACTTTCTGATTCAGGCGCGTTCCACCCAGCCGGCGCACCGGCGTGCTGGCTGGCTTGGTCCACCTCGGCAAGCCGCCGCGCTTGCGCGACCACAGCACCGCGGCGCAAGCCAACAGCGCCAGCACAATGGCCAGCGCCCACGACCAGGATTGCAGGCCGGTGGTCAAAGCGTCTTCGCGCGCCCATTCAAGCGGTGTACCCGAACTCATGCCAGCGAACGCAGATCCAAGGGCAGTTCAATCACTCGAACGCCGAAATGATCGCCGACCGCCACCAGCTCGCCACGCGCCACCACGCTGCCTTCGAGCAGCAGGTCCACGGGCTGATCCACCCTGCGGTTCAGGGCAAAGACTTGAGCCGACTTGGCGTTGATCAGGTCACCGACGGTCAGTTCGACCTCCCCGACGCGCACGGACAAGGTCGCCTTGACGCTGTGTATCGGATTGAGATTTTGAATGGCCAAGGGGGTCTGTTCGGCCGAGGCGTCCACGCCTTCCGGGAAATCGATGGGCTGAGCCATTGCGCCTGCAAGGTCGCCTTGATGAGTCGTCAACGCTGTACTCCTAGTGAAAGCCATGAAGAATCGTGGGCGGCCCTATGCTGCCGCACGCTCCAATCGGATCGCCTTTTGCGGCCCGACCCGGGATAAGTGCGCCCGCGCCACCGGCGATGCATCCTCCGCGTACAGGGTCGCGGGTTCGTCCAGCTTGTGGTCCAGCGCAATGACATCGCCGATCGCCAGCGAACACAGGCTGCCGATCTCAAGCCGGACCGGGCGCAACGCGACGTCGAGCAGGATTCCGCGCCGTCCCAGCACATCCTGTAGGGCCGCCAATGGCAATGACGGGCTCTCCTTGACGCGGCCCGTCACCGCACGGGCTACGCCGGCGCTCAACACCACCCCCAATTGCGCGTCGCCGACCCATACCGACAGGCTCAAGCCGCCGCGCTCCAGCCCCGCCGGCAAGGCGCAGGGCTGGTCGTGGTCCACCTCGGACCAGTCAAAATCCGCGCGTAGCGAAGCCAGCATTGCGCGCGCCGCCTGACGCGCCACCGACAGCGACAAGGGCCCGCCCTGGCGCATCGCCGTGGCGGCCTCACGTTCTTCATCGCACACCGCGGCCGCCAGCCCGCGAGCCGCCATATCGGGATGGGTCATCCAGGCCCCGTTTCTGTCGCCGCTGCCGGTCACGCATTGCCAGCCGGCCGCAGCGGCCGGCGCGGGCCAGGACGCGGGCTCGGCCCGAAGCGCGCCAGGGTCCACGCCCCATTGCCCGCACCAATCCAGCAGCGCTCCCCTGACGGAGTCCGCCGCCCGCTCCATTTCCGCCTGGGTCCACCAGGCGATCGTCCACACCGTCATCACCGTCTGCCCTTCATATCGAACAGCGACTGGATCAGATCGTTCGCGGTGGAGATCGTCTGGGATGCCGCTTGATATCCACGCTGCATGACGACCAGATCGCTGAATTCCTGGGACAGGTCCACGTTCGACCCTTCCACCCTGCCGCTTTCCAGCCGGCCAAATCCGTCCCCTCGAGGATTGCCCAAGATGCGGGCGCCCGAGTTTGTCAGCACGAACTGGCTCCCTCCCACCGGCGATAACAGGTCATCGGAGGAGAAGCGCGCCAACGCGATCCGCCGGCCCTGGACCGACTGACCGTTCGAGTAGCTGATGGACAGCACGCCCGACGCGTCGAATGCAACGCCCGTGGCGCTGCCAGCCGTGTAACCATCCTGCTTCAGAACGGTCAAGGTGGAGGTCGTACCGGACGCGAAGGACGTCACCCCATCGCTGAAATCCAGCGTGATAGCCTGGGCTCCTTGCGACGGCAATAGATAGTTCACGGTAATCCTGGAGGAGGCGGGATCAATCCTGCCATCCTTGAATACCAGCGTGCCTTCGCCCAGATGGGTCGGACCGTCGTCGATCGACACCTTCCAGGTGCCTGGCTGGGTTGCGCCCTGGTTGACGAACCTCACCTTCAGGAGATGCTCGGCACCTGTGCGGTCATAAATCTTGACCGCCGTCAGTTCGTGATCCATGCCGGTCGACGACAGATAGCCGGAGAACTGTATCGACGAGGTCGGGGTCGCGGGCGAGGTCATGAGACCCGCTAGCGAGATCTCTCCCAACGCGCCTTTCCCGTCGCGATCCGTTCCCAGCACCACCGAGCCGTCGCTCTTGTTGCGCAAGACGCCGTCGTCGCCGAACTCGAACTGGCCCGCGCGCGTATACCGCAGCTCCGAATCGTCCCCGCGCAGCATGAAGTACCCGGCCCCGTCCAACGCCATGTCCAGGCTGCTGCCAGTCTGCCGCGCCTCGCCCGGGCTGAAGTCGATCCGGGTGGAAAACGTGTTCACGCCCGCGCCCTGTCCGTTGTTTCCGGGCCCCTGCCGGTCGTGCTTGTAAGGCACATTGGCGCTGAACTGTTCTTCGAACAGCACCTGGGACTTCTTGAAGCCCGGCGTGTTCATATTCGCTACGTTGTTGCTGATGGTGCGCAGGCCCTTGGAGAATCCATTCATCCCGGCGAGGCTCAACCAGATGCTGTCCAGCATGACGGCTCCTTAGCGTATGGCCGTGACGGCGCCCAGGCTCAGGTCGCTGACGACCGAACCGCTGGACGTACGGATGCTCAACATCGGCGATCCGGACGCAAAACTCAGCGCCGTCACGGTGCCGGTGATGCTGCCGGTCTGTGATTCCACATCGACGGTCTTCCCGATCAACCCGACCGATTGCAGCGTCGCCTGCAACCCGACCAGTTCATCCAGCTTGGAGTAGGTCTGGCGGCTTTGCTCCAGGGACGAGAACTGGGCGATCTGGCCGATGAAGTCCTGGTTCTCCATCGGTTTGAGCGGATTCTGGTTGGTCAACTGGGCCAACAGCACTTTAAGCAGGTCCTGCATGCCAAGCTGGGTCGAGGCGGCGGCCCCGGTCGAATCGATTGCCATGGTGCTTACTCCGACAGAGTGGTTGAGGACAACGAAAGGGAAGATGAGTTCTGGTCATCGGCGAGCGGCCGGCCATTCAGGTAAAGCGCTGCCAGGCGCTGCGTACCGCCGCCAAGGCTGGCGGCTATCGCCGTCGCAAGGTGATTCGCCTGCTGGCTGTTCATGGCGGTATCGCGCACCCACACCGAGACGCCCTGCTCGCCGGGCTCGATATGCAAGGACTGCTTGCGCGGACGCACCCCGGGACTGCTGGCCATCTGCGTCAGCGCGACGGCCTGGCCAGAAAAATGGGACGTTGGCTGCCGACGCAGGGCGGTTGGCGCCACTGCGAGCGTTGGGGTCGCAACCGGGCCCTGCTCTCGCGACGGGCTTATCCAAGGTGTGGGCGCTTCCGTGCCCGAGCTGCGTATGGCGGCCTCTCCCTGAGTATCCGGTTCGCGGGTATGTTTCGCGTGAATATCCTGCCCCTGGCGAGGCGGCGTGCGGGCTGCGCTGCTGGAGTCCTCTTTGGAAACGGGTGGCTGGCCGGGGCCTGGCCGTGGCCCTTGACCGCTTTCCGTGTTCCGGTCCCCCAGCCACGATCGCGCCTGCGCGTGCTCCACCGCCTGGCGCCAGTCACCCGCAGCGCCGCCTCGTCCAGAGCCGCTGCCGGTCTGTGAGGCCCTCTGCGCGACAGGCATCAATACATCAAAGACCGTCATGGCCGCTCCCCTCGCACGGGCCATGCCGCATCGGCCTGGCGCTGATCAACCCGCACCAATTCCTGCTCGAATTCGCGCCTCGACTGTTCCTTGTGACGCTCAACGGTTTCAGTGCGCCGGTGTGCCTGGACCACTTGGTCACGACATTGCTCGACCTCCCCGCGCAATTCCCTTTCATGCGCCAAGGCGGAGCTCAACCCCGATTGACGTGCGGCCAGCGCCTCCCGTACGGCGGCGTGGCGCGCAGGATCAAAGAGCGCCGCACGGCCTGACGCGGCCGTCCAGTCGTCATGGCTGCGGCCAAGCGCCGCGCGCAACCGCCTGATATGCGCCTGGTGGTCATCCAGGCGCTGCTGTGCGGCGGCAAGCAACAGGCGGGCCTGCTCCAGCCTATGCATGTAGAGCATTTCCAAAGCGGTCAATGGGTATCTATAGCGTGATTGGCCGGCTGTCATGCCTCATCCTTCTGCAGCTTTCGAAGCACATCGGCCAATGCCGCGAAGGCGCTGCCGCGGGTGTCCGGAGCGTCGGTGTCTTGCCTCAGCCAGCCGTCCAGCGCGGGTGCGGCTGCAAGAGCGGCATCCAGCACCGGATTCGACCCCGCCTGATACGCACCGATGTCGACCACCTGCCGATTCCTGTCCAGCAATGCCAGGCAGGCCAACGCCTGCGCCATGGCCGTGCGCTCGTCCTTGCTGGTGAGCTCGCTGACCAGCCGGCTGGCGCTGCGCAGCACGTCGATGGCTGGATAGTGCCCGCGATGCGCCAAATCCCGGCTCAAAATGATGTGACCGTCCAGGGTCGCGCGCAGGCTGTCGGCGATGGGTTCATTGAAATCGTCCCCCTCGACCAAGACCGTGAAGATGGCGCTGATGGAGCCGCCGCCGTCCAGTTGGCCGCAACGCTCGCACAACTCGGGAATCTCCGAGAAGACAGACGGCGTATAGCCTCGCGCGGTAGGAGGTTCTCCCGCGGCCAGGCCGATCTCTCGCCGTGCCATCGCGTACCTCGTCACCGAATCCATGGTCAGGAATACGCTCTTGCCCTGGTCGCGGAAGTACTCCGAAATGGCCAGGGCGGCATAGGTGGCGCGCGCGCGCATCAATGCGGGTTCGTCGGAGGTCGCGACCACGACGACCGAATGCGCCAGCGCCTCCGGACCCAGCTGGCGCTCGATGAAATCGCGGACCTCTCGTCCCCGTTCGCCAATCAAGGCGATCACATTCACGTCCGCCTTCACGCTGCGCGCCAGCATGCCAAGAAGCGTGCTCTTGCCGACCCCGCTGCCCGCGAAGATTCCCACACGCTGTCCCCGTCCCAAAGGAAGCATGGCATCGATCACTCTGACCCCGGTCTCCAGCGGCGTGTCTATCGGCTTGCGCCGCAGGGGATTTATTGGTGGCGCCTTGAGCGGCGCGCAGGCCTCCGCGTCCAGGGGCGGCCCGTCGTCCAGTGGCTCGCAAAAGGCGTTCACCACTCGGCCCAACAGCGCAGGTCCTACAGGCACGCCAGTAAGACTTCCGGCAACCGTGACACGGCACCCGGCCGACACGCCGTCCAGTCGCCCGTAAGGCATGAGCACCACGCCATCCGGTCTGACCCCGACCACCTCGGCCAGAATATCCGCAGCCCCATTTTGGGGCGTTATGCGACACAGTTCGCCCAGGCTGGCATCAGGCCCGGCACATGTCACCACCAGGCCGGCAACTTGACGCACCGCGCCGTCGCGCGCATACAGCGCAGCGGCATTGAGTGCCTTCAGATAAGGGGCCATGGAAGCTTCGGTCACACCGGTGCTCCCCGCGAACGATAGGTGCGCGACAAGGCCTCCGCCAGGGCGGCCACCTGCCTGTGCAAGCGAGCATCAAGATTGCCCGTTTCGGTCTGCAGCACGCAGCCTCCCTCCACCGCGGGGTCGGCGACCCATTGGACATCGGCGACCTGTGGCGCCAGCGAGGCCACATCGATGTTGGCGGTTTTCAGAAGCTCAATGTCCGCCGGCGCCAGCCGGATGCGAACTTGCGTTGGATCCCGCAACTGCGCGCTCGCCTTCCGGATAACAGCGGCCACACCAGCAGGGTCGAGAACATCACCCAGAATGCGGGACAGCGCTGCCATCGCCAACTCCAGCGCCGCATCCTCGGTCGCGCCGCGCTCACGCTCCAGCGCCTCCACCAGAGCATCCGTCACCGCCGTGAACCGGTCCTGCAAGGCCTGCACTTGCTCGGCTACCTGGGCCTGGGCCGCGCGCAGTCCCTCCTCCCTTCCCAGGCGTAGCCCTTCCTCACGCGCCGCCTTGCGCAACTGCTCGGCCTCGGCCTGCATCATGCGCTGAGCGATCGCAAGGCCGCGCTGTTCGATTTCCGCCTCGCTCAGCGCAGCGGACGCGGCCTGCGGCACTGCCGCCGAACTGGCCGCATAACCGGCAGGCGCCTTGGCAACGGCGGCGGCAGCGGGCAGGCCCGGCACCCGAGGCGGCGTCGAAGGCACTTGGCCGAGCAGGCGCGATGAAGGCCCCACCGGCATCTGGCGCAGGATCGGTGCCGTCTTCACGCCATGCTCCTGGCGCGACGCAGAAACTGCCAGCGAGCCGGCTGCGTCCGGGGCGTGGACGACTGGCGAGCCGTCAAACGCTGCTCAAGCTCGTCAACCAGCGCCTGCTCAAGCGCCGCGGCGGGCGCCAGGTTTCTGGCCAGCGCCTCGATCCGCTTGGCGCGGCCCACGCCGCACAACTCCAACAACGCGGGTTTCCATGGCCAGTCATGGCGCCGGACGATACGCCCGATCACCGCGTCCGACTCCCCTCGCAGCAACGCCCAGATATCTTGCGCGTTTGCGCGAACCATTCTTGTCGCCAAGGCATCCGGCGCCGGATCGCTCGCCAGCGCTTCGCGTTCGCGCACAAGCTGATGCACCAGCTCGGCGTCCGCAGGAACGCCAGTACCGCGCAACTCCCTCACCAGCGCGGATAGCTGCCTGCGCTGCGCATCCGGCAGGCGCGACAGCAACCATGCCCTGTCCCGATCGGCAACCGCATGCAATGCCAGCGCGCTCAAACGCAACCCGTCCATCATGACTTCTCCACGTCCGCGCCGGACTTCGCCGGAGCCAGCCATCCACGAAGCTGCTGCAGCAGGACCTCGCGCTGCTCCGCCGACAATCGGGGCGCCTGCGCGCGCCGGCTGCTCAACAGCAGCAACAGCATCACCAGCACGCCGCCCGCCGCCAGCAGCAGCGAGATTGCCAGACGGGGCGTCCATTCGAACTCCGTCCGCAAAGCCGGCGGCGGCGCCTGGGCGACCGTCAGGCCAGCATCTTGCGCGAGCGCGGCGCCACGGGCAGCCATCTGTTCCGTGCTGTAGACGATCACCGTGTCGCCACGCTCGACCTGAGCCCCTGCCGCATTGCCCACCAGCATCCTCAGCCGGTCCAGCGCCACCCCATCCATCGGACCTCGAACGACGGCCGTCACGCCCATCTTCATGATCACGCCGGGTGTGGAGACGATTTCCTCTACCTTCCTACCCGCCTGGTAGTCGGTCTCACTTTCCGTACCGCCTCCCGCCCGCCGGCTGTTGCTGGCGACGCCCGATTCTCCCTCCCGATTCGAGCGCCGTTCGCGCACGACCACGCCCGTAGGCTGTCCCTTGCCCGAAGGCGAATAGGGCAGTATGTCCTCGGTAGTGATGCGTATGCGGTCCATGTTGAGCAGCACGTCCACGCTCGCCACCACCGTGCCGGCGCCAAATGTCTGATCCAGCATGCCGGAGATCTTCCGCGTCAGATACTCCTCGGTCGAGCGTTTCAACGCGAGCCGGGCGTCGGCCGCGCCGGCGCCATCGCCTTCCTCGCCCGACGCGGTCAGCGCCACTCCGTGCTGATTGACGATGGTGACGTTACGGGACTCGATATCGGGAATCGACGCCGACACCAGGCGCTGGATGCCCAGCACCTGTTCGGGCGTCAGGCTGCGCCCATCCCGCAACGCGACGGCGATCGACGCCGTGGGCACCCCGCCTCCCCGATGAAATAGCCCCTGTTCGGGCAAGGCGATCAACACCCGCGCTGATTCGACATTCGAAAGGGAGAGAATCGTGCGGGTGATTTCACCCTGCAACGCGCGTTGATAGTTGATGCGCTGCGCGAACTCCGTCATGCCGAAATCGGCATTGTTGAACAGTTCGAACCCCACGGCTCCATGCAGAGGCAGATCCTGCCCCAGCAACCCTATGCGCGTCTTGTGCACCACCTCCTGGGGAACAAGAATGGCAGTGCCGTCCGCCTCGAGGCGGTATGGGATCTTCTGCTTGTCCAGCTCGCTCAGCATCACCGAGGCGTCCTGCGGCTTAATGCCGGAGAACAGCACCTGATAGTTGCCGCGCGTGAGCCAGAATCCCGCGATGGCGACCGCCGCGACGATCGCAACAGCGCCGAAAGCAAGCGTATAGCGGTTGCGCCTGTCCAGACGCGTCCAAAACTCCGAGAAAGCCATTTACGATGAATCCTGTGTCAGATCTGCATGCGCATAACTTCTTGGTATGCGTCCAACAGACGGTTACGCACCTGCAAGAGCAGCTGGAAGCTGGCCTTGGCCTCTTCCATGTGAATCATGACCTGGTGCAGATTCTGGACCTCACCGACGGCCAGACGCTGGGCGTCAGCCTCGGTACGAAGCAGTGCGCGGTTGGTACCGTTCAGGCCGGCGCTCACCATCGCGTCGAACTGCGGCCCCCGTGGCACTTGCATCAGGGCAGGCACCTGCGGCGTGGAGATCGCCTGAATGGCCTCGATAGCGGCAATGCTCATGAACGGCCTCCGATCTCCAAGGCTTTGATGGCCATGCTTTTGGCCACGTTGAACGCCGCCACGTCTGCCTCGTAGGCCCGGCTGGCCACCATCAATGTCATCATTTCGGTCAGGGAATCCACGCCGGGGTAAGACACGAAGCCATCCTTGTTTGCCTGGGGATGACCCGGCTCGTAGACACGCCGCGCCGGCGCGCGATACGGCGCCACGCTCAGGGTCTGCGCCGCCGCCATGCCTTGGTCGACCAGCGCCTCAAAGCTGCGCCCGCCCGGCACGGCCCGCACCGAGGCCTGCACGCGCAAAGGCTGATACCCGGCACCGTTGGCGGACAAAGGGGAATTGGCGTTGGCGAGATTCAGGGCGGCAACATCGACGCGCAGCCTCTCGGCGTTCATGCCGGCCGCGCTGATGGCGAATGCGTTTTGATAGTCCATGATCAACGCCTCCCGTCGGTCAGCGCCGAATCTATCAACGCGGCCTGGCCATTCAAGGACTTGACCAGCGCCTGGTAATGCAGCGCATTGCGGGCAAGCGCCGCCACTTCCTGGTCGATCGAAACCGCATTTGCGCCATAGGGCACGGGGGTCGCCGACGGCGCGCTGGTCAAGCGTGGCGCCGCCAGTTCTCGCGGATCAAGGCGGCCGCCCCGATCCAACGCCGCGACCGCCGACGGCATCAGCGATTCGAATTGCACCCGCATGGGGATATAGCCCGCGGTGTGGACGTTGGCGATATTCGCAGCGCCCGCTTTCTGCCTGAGACTCGCCGCGTCGAGGGCGGCGCTGAGCGCACTTAATGTGACCGGATCAATCATGTCGATGGACACTCGAGAAGTTTGGCTGGATTACTGGATGATGAGATCGGCGTGCAGTGCGCCCGCGGTCTTGATGGCGCGCAAAATGGAAATGATGTCCCGCGTGCTGGTCCGGATCTTGGTCAAGGCCTGCACCAGCTCGGCAACGGTGCTGCCTTCCGACATGACAAACGCGTTGCCCTCGCCCTCGCGCACGTCCACGCTGGAGTTCGACACCACCTCGGTGCGTATGCCGCCTCCGGCCTGGCGCACGAAAATGGGCTGGGAGACCTGGTTGTCGGTCACGATGGAGATTCGCAGGTCGCCGTGCGATATCGCGACTTTGGACAGTCGCACGTCGCCACCGGAAACCACCGTCCCCGTCCGTTCATCCAGGATCACCTTGGCGCGTTGATCCGGCGCCACTGACAGCGCCTCGATGCGCGATACGAACGTCACCAGGTCGTCCCGATCGAACTCCGGTACGCGGATGTCGACTCCCGCGGCATCGCGCGCCCGGGCGACCGGTTGGCCCAATGCGCGGTTGATCTCGGCCGCCACCCGCCCCGCGGTCGTATAGTCCGGATTGGCCAGCAGGAATGTCAAGACGCCGTCGTCGCTGAGCATCTGCGCATTCACGCCGACCTCGACCAGGGCTCCGCTGGGAATGGAGCCCGCGGTGGGATGGTTCTTCTGCACCACGTTGCCATTCATGTCGTAGCGGTACCCTCCCACCGACAGCGGCCCTTGCGCCAGCGCATAGATCCTCCCGTTGGCCGCCTTCAGCGCGGTGACCAGCAAGTTGCCGCCGACCAGGCTGCGCGCATCGCCCGCCGAGGTCACGACAACATCCACGGCATCGCCCGGCCGGGCGAACGGCGGCAGCATCGCGCTCACCATCACTACCGCCACGTTCCGGCTTTGCACCTGCTCGGGCGCGACGGTCAGGTCGAATTGCGAGTAGACGTTGGCCATCGCCTGCCGGGTTGTCTTGTTGGAAGGGGAATCTCCCGTGCCGGCCAGCCCGGCAACGATGCCGTAGCCCACCAGCGAATTCTCACGCCAGCCTTTGAGCTTTCCCAGGTCTTTGATGCGGACGACGTCCGCCGCCGCAGGCCGCGCGGCGTGGACACCGCCCGTCCACGCCGACATGCCCAACGCCAATATCGCGATCAATAAACGCATCAGAATCCCAACCAATTAAGAAAGCGGTTCCACCACGCAGGGCGCTGCCTTCCCGCCAGCTCGCCTTCGCCGACATAGATGATCTCCGCTTCGCTCAGGCGCGTGGAGATCACCACGTTGGCCGGCGATATGTCCTGCGGACGCACCCGGCCTTTCACATGGATCTTCTGCTGCTCGTCATTGACGGTCAGGAGCTGGTCGCCCTTTACATACAGATCCCCGTTGGGCGCAATATCGACGACACTGACGGACATCTGCGCAAGCAATCGGCCTGAGCGCTGGGTCTTGCCCCCACCCTCGAAATCGCCGTCCACATTAAGGCTTGCCGCCGTGGTGGGCTGCCGCGACAGGCTGAACTCCGCATCGATTCCAGTCCTGCGCCCCGTCGAGGTATCGGCGGAGCTCGTGGCGGACGATGTTTCCACCACCTGGATCGTCAGCACATCGCCGATGTGGGCGGCCTTGCGGTCGGTCCCCAACGAGCGATAAAGCGACGGGTTGTACAGGCTTTCGGCGCTGGCGGCAGCCGTGGCCATGGCAAGCATGGCGGCGCATACGCAGTTGCGACCGCGGCTGAGGATGCGGCTGCTGATCATTCCTGTATCTCCACCAGCCCGCTGCGCACCACGCGGGCCTGCACGACGTCGGTGCCCAAGGCCGGGCGCACCCGCACCGAGCGATTCGACCAACCGTCCTGCAGCGCTTGCGCGGTCGTCTCGATCATCACCGAGCCGGAACGCACGCGCAGCGCTACCTGATCGCCGCGCTCCACGTCGGGCAGCGCCTGCAACTGCGAACGCATCAACACCGATCCCGCCTCCACCGCCAGCTTCGTGCGCACGGCTTGCAGCGGTTCTTCCGCGGGCCAATAGGCACCCGCCAACGCCGCCACATCGCGCTCTTCGACGGTGACGTCCCGCGGCGAGAGCGACGCCCCCGCGGGCAGGCTCGCATTCAAACGCAGCACTGGCGCAATCGCGCGAATATTGAGCGCTACCGGCACCGCCCGATACAGGCGCTTTCCTTGCCACAGCTCTACCCAAACCACCAGACGCGAAGGGATCTCCATGCCCAGCTCGACCGGGCGGGCCCGAAGCTGATACTGACCGGCGGCGACCAGCTCCGGCAGCGGGTTTCCCGCCGGCTCGACGTCGAACCTCTGGAAACGCACCCGTAAAGCCTGCGCCGCCATCACCTTCGCCGCTTCCGTCACGGCGTCGTGGTCCAGCGGAGCCGCCTTGCGCGTGACGCGCACCGAAGCGTTTCCGCGCCAGGTCACGGCTCCCAGCTCGCCGGGCGCGGTGTCTATCCAACGTTGAAGCTCTTCCCTGCCTATCTCCCGCACCGCGTTGGCCGCCGGCGCCGGTCCGATCGGCAGGCCGGCCAGGAGGCTCACGCTATCGGCCGCACCTTCGATGGCGGCGATATCGCCCAGCGTCAGGACGGGCTTCTGCACCTGGACGGCGTTACGCAGGAAGATCGCGGGGGCATCTGGCGTGAACGCGCCGGCGCTGGCGGACCACAGGAGAAGGAGGAGAATCAGCTTTCGCACGTCCGTCGCCTAGCGCCTGAGGTTGTTGACCAGGCCGAGCATGTCGTCGGAAGCCTGAACGATCTTGGCATTGGCCTCGTACGCGCGCTGAGCAACCATCAGGTTGACTATTTCTTCATTGAGCTGCACGTTCGAAGCCTCCAGGTAGCCCTGCGCATAAAGCCCCATGCCGTCTTCGCCCGGACGTCCCAGGATCGGATCTCCCGAACGTTCCGTGGCCTGATAGAGGCCTTCGCCCAGCACCGCCAGGTCTTCAGGCGCGTTGAAGCGGACCATATCCAGCTTGCCCAGTTCGTCCGCGTCGCGGCCTTCGTTTCGCCACGCGGTGACACGGCCGTCTGGCGAGATCGTGAGCTGCTCGCTGTCCGCCGGAACAGAGATCATCGCGTTCAAGGGAAGCCCGCCCTGTGTCGTCAACAGACCGTCCTGGTCCACCTTCAGCGTGCCGCCGCGCGTGTACGCCACGCCGCCATCCGGCATCGCGACTTCCAGCAATCCATCGCCACGAATCGCGATATCCAGCGGCTTGCCCGTAGGCTTGACCTCGCCAGCGACAAAGGACTTGGCGTTGCGCGATATCGCCACGCCCAGCCCCATGTTGGCCGCGGGATCCATTCCCAGCACACCGGCGGGCAGGCCCGCCGTGGCCGCGCGCGACATCAGGTCCTCGAACACGACATAGGACTTTTTGTAGCCCGTCGTATTCATGTTGGCCAGGTTCTGCGCAACGGCGTCCACGCCGGTCTGCTGGGCGTGCATGCCGGTTGCGCCGATATACAAGGAATCAATCATGTCGGTCTCCTCAGAATTCACCAAGCTTCTGCACGGCACGGCCAGTCATCTCATCGACGAATTGCGCCGTCTTTTGCAGGCTTTCAAAATGACGCATGACGTCGATCATGCCCACCATCTCTCGCGCCGGATCCACGTTGGAGCCCTCCAGATATCCTTGCAGCACCGAGAATGTGCCGTCCTGCGCGGCCGTGCCGCGCTGACTCTCGGCGCCGTAGACGCCGCCTCCCAGTCGCTCCATTTTTTCGGGTTCCTTGAAGGACGCCATGCTGAGCTTGTCCACGAAGCGCCCCTGGTCATAGACGTTTCCCAGATGGTCGATGCGCGGCGCACTCGATACCAGGCGTATCTCCCCGCCCAACCCCATCACCAGATCGCCCTGGGCGGTCACCAGGCGTCCCTGACTGTCCGTATGCATCGCGCCCTGCCGGCCGTAAAGCGTCTTCCCGTCGCGAGACAACTCAAGAAATACGTTCTCGCCAGTGAGGGCCACGTCCAGAGGACGACCTGTGTACTGAACTCCGCCAAGTCGCAAGTCGGAATAGGACGCCGACGCCGCTGGCGCCGGATCCCCGCCAGAAGCGCGCAGCTCCAGCGCATTCATCTGTGCCTCGAAGCCAACGCCATTGACCAGCTCCCGCTTGTAAGCGGGGGTGCGCACATTGGCCAGGTTGACAGCGATCGCATTCAGGCGCGTCTGGTCCACCCCCATGCCCTGCGCAATGACACTCATGATTTCCAAAATTGACTCTCCGTTCAGTCTGACTTCTAGCCATCTACGCGTTTCAGGCGGCCGCCGCATCGTGCAACGCCGCGACGGAAACCGCCGAGAACGCCTTGAGATCGATGCTGTTTGGGATCTCGGACATCGACAGCACGCGCAAATGTGGAAGCACGCGCTCCGTAAGCATCCGCATGTGGCGGCGCAGGTCTGGCGAGCACAACAGCACGGGTAGCAGATTTGCCTTCATCATCCCTTCCGCCTGCTGCACCAGCTTGCCTATCAACTGATCGGCAAGCCGCGGCTCTAACGCAAACCGACCGCTGGTCTCGGAAGATGCTCTCAAGGCCTGGCCAATATGCGCTTCAGTCAACGGGTCCAGCGTGATCACATGCAGGGTGCTGGTTTCGCCGGAAAGCGAACGGCAGATAGCCTGTCCAAGACGCTGCCGCACCAGCTCCGCCAGCAGTCCGCTATCGCGGTGCTGTCTGCCCGCGTCCGCAAGCACCTCCAGGATCGCCTCCAGATTGCGCACGCTGACCTTCTCGCGCACCAGCGCTTGCAGCACCTTTTGCACTTCGCTCATGGACAGGATGCCGGGGATCAGCTCTTCGACCAGCCCAGGCTGGGCCTGCCGCACCCTTTCCAGCAACTTGTCCGTCTCCGCGCGCGTCAGCAGCGTGACCGATTCCCGGCGCAACACCTCGGTAAGATGCGTCATCAGAACGGTCAGCCCGTCGATGAGCGTGTAGCGTCCCTGCTGCGCGTTCGCCTTCTCGGACTCCTCGATCCAGACCGCAGGCAGGCCGTAAGTCGGGTCACGGGTCTCGACACCGCGCACGGTCTTGGTCACGCCTGCCGGATGGATGGCAAGCCAGCGATCCGCCATGGCCTGCCCTTTGCCCACCGAAACTCCGTGGATCAGGATCTCGTAGTCGTCCGGAGCCAGGCGCGTACTCGCGCGGAAACGCACGGCGGGCAGCACCAGGCCCATCTCCAATACGTATTGATTTCGAAAAACGGATATCCGGTCCGAGAATCCGCTGTAGTCCATCACCGACGGCAATAAATGCGCACCCGCCTGGATCTCGATGGGTTCGACCTTCAAGGCCTCGTATGGATCGCCGGAAGCGGGCGCCGCAGGCAGAGCACCGGGGCCGTCCGCGGCGCCGACGTGCTCCGCCGCGGTGCGCATCGCCCGTCTTGCGGCCCATCCCAGGCCCAGCATGGCCATGGCCAGCACGAATGCCGGCAGCGCCGGAATGCCAGGCAGCGCCATGAACGCGAACAGGGCGGCGCAGACAAGAAACAGTGTCTTGGGAAACAGGGTGATCTGGCGCGCGACCTCCTGGCTGAAATTTCCATCGGAGGCGGAGCGCGTAACGATAATTCCCGTGGCCACGGCAATCACCAGTGCCGGCACCTGCGTCACGATGCCATCGCCAATCGTCAGCAAGGTATAGATACGGATCGCCTCGCTCCAGGGGATCCCGAGCTGCATCACGCCGATAACCAGGCCGCCAACGATGTTGATGGCCATGATAAGAACGCCCGCTATGGCATCGCCCTTGACGAATTTGGACGCGCCGTCCATCGCGCCATAGAACGCGGCCTCCTTCTCCAGCGTCTTGCGGCGCAACTGCGCCTGTTCCTGGGTGATGAATCCCATGTTCAGGTCTGCGTCGATACTCATCTGCTGGCCCGGCATGCTATCGAGCGTGAACCGCGCCGCCACTTCCGACACCCGTTGGGCGCCGCTGGTAACCACCACGAACTGCACAACGATCAGGATCAGGAAGACGATCAGGCCAATCACATAGTTCCCGCCCACGACATAGCCGCCTATCGCCGAGATAACGCTTCCGGCATTCGCCTCGGACAGGATGAGCCGCGTCGCCGCAACGTTCAGCGACAGCCGGAACAGCGTGGCGATCAGCAGCAGCGATGGGAACGTCGAGAACTCAACCGGACGTGTCATATAGAACGTCAGCAGCAGGATCAGGAACGCAAAGCTGAAATTGGCCAGGATCAGGAAATCCAGCGCCCACGGAGGAATAGGCATGAACAGGACAATCAGCACGCCCATCACCACGAGGACCATGATGACGTCCCGATTGCTTGCCAGCCACTGCGAGATCCGGTTCATGGCGTCCCCCGCAATGCAGCGCGCGCGTTGCGCTGCGCCAGCAGCCACACCATGACGCGGGCAACGTCCGCATACAGCCCAGCTGGAATCGTCTGGCCCAGGTCTCCCTGAAAGTAAAGGGCTCGGGCCAGCGTGGGGTTTCGCACGATGGTGACGCCGCAGCGGGCGGCCTCCGCGCGCATCCGCGCCGCCAGTGATCCCGCGCCTTTCGCCAGCATCACGGGCGCCGCCATTTCACCGCGCTTGTACTCCAGCGCGACTGCCAGGTGAGTCGGGTTGACGATCAGGACGTCCGCCTGGCCGACCTGGCGCACCGATGCAGCCTTCTGCAGCATCTCCACACGCAGGCCGCGAAGGCGGGAGCGCACGCGCGGATCGCCTTCCCGATGCTTTACCTCATCCTTGACGTCGCGGCGGCTCATGCGCATCTTGCGCTTGAACTCAAATCGCGTGTATCCCAGATCCAGCAATGCCAGCAGCAGGGCAACGAACGCCAGCTTCAACGCCATCGCCCCCAGCATCGCCACCAAATCCCTCAGGGCATCCATTGGCGCGCGCTCGCCCAGCAGATGCAGCGCCGGCGCCAGGTCGCGCACGATCATGTACAGCACCCAGCCCAGTATGCCGACCTTGATGATGCTCTTGAATGCATCGTAGATCGTGCGCATCGAAAACAGTCGCTTCAAGCCGGTAACGGGGTTGATGCGCGTCAAGTCCGGCTTGAGCGGGAACGTGCTCCAGACCAACCCCGTCTGCGCCAGGCTGGCCACCAATGCCGCAGCTCCGACGGTCAGCGCAAAGGGCGCGACGATATGCAGCGTTCCCGCGCCGACGCGCCCGACCAGTGAGACCACCGAAGCCGCCGACAGGTTCATACCCAGGCCCTGTATCAGCGCGGCGCGGGCCAGCGCCGTCAACGCCAGCATCGCTTCCCAACCCCAGGCGTACAGCACCGCGGCCGCTGTCAGCAACGCCACGGCCCCGGTCAGGTCCGGGCTGCGGGCGACGGATCCGCGCCGGCGCGCCTGTTGAAGCTTGTATGGGGTGGCGGCTTCGCTCTTATCGAACTCTTGCATCAGTGCACCGCTCCGTTCCATACGTCGGACGTCAGCCTAAAAATGCGCGACAGTCCGGACGGCATGAATCGCACCCATACGGCCAGAGCGGCGAGCCCGACCATGATCTTGATAGGCAATGCGATCACGAACACATTCATTTGGGGCAGGCCCCGGGCCAGCACCCCCAAGCCCAGCTCCACCACCAGCAGCGTCGCGGCGACAGGCGCGACCAGCATGAAGCCGAAGCCGTAGATGTTGCCCCAGGCCGCCAGCACCGCACGCAGGTTCACGTCCCGGATCGAGAATCCTCCAACCGGAACGACCGTCAGGGTGTGGGCGATACCCCGCAACAAGGCATGATGCCCGTCAAGCAGGAAGAACAGCAGTACGCTGGCATACAGGAAGGTGGACGTGATGATGGGCACTTGCGTGCGGCTGACGGGATCGAATACCTGGCCGATGCCGAAGCCGATCTGGATATCCAGCGCGCGCCCGGCGAAGGCGATCGCCGAGAAGGCGCAAAATATGCCGCAGGCAAGCAGCAGGCCGAATGAGAACTCCAGGGCTGCGCTCTGCATTAGCGCACCCGCGGATGACGGCGCCGGGTGCGCCGCGACGGGCAACGCCGCCGCGGTCACGACCGAGAGCATCACCACCAGGAGGACCCTGGCGGTGGCCGGAATGGGAAACATGGTGAACACCGGCGTGAAGGCCAACATCGTCCCGATTCGGATCGAGATCAGCAGGATCGTCATCACCGCGGAAATCTGAAGATTGATCATGGAAGTCACCGCAGGCCCGGCATATCGCGCAGCAACGTCGTCGCGTATTGCATGAGAGTCCGCAACATCCACGGGCCGAAGATAACCATGGCGACAACTGCGGCCACGATCTTCGGGATGAAGGTCAACGACATTTCCTGAACCTGCGTCACGACCTGCAGAATGCTGATGGCGACGCCGACCGCCAGGGTAAGCAGCAAGACGGGCGCGCAGATCAGCAGACCTGTCCAGAACAGTTCGCTCATCAGCTGGAGGGCGAGATCAGGCCGCATGATCGTCCTCCACCTCGACCTCGGATCTGACCTCGACCTCGATTCCTGCCTCCTGGGCCGGCTCCTGATCAGGCGCCTCGCCATCGGCGAATATGGACTCCAGCATGCGCGGATAGACGTTCGGGTGAATCATGGGATGGCTGTTCATTTCCAGCAGCCAGACCCTGTCGTCTTCATCGATCACGGCATCGAGCGTGAACACGGAATTCCGGCGGACATTTTCGGCGATGCCGCGCTGCAATAGCGGTCCGGCGTAGCAGAACTGCGCAGTAACCTGAGGGGGCATCTGATCCCAGACATCGCGGTTCTTGAGCGTGACGCGGTCGTGCGGCGTCAAGTAGCGGAAGTCCAGCATGACATTGACGCCCTGTGGCACCACATCGTCAACGTGGTAGCCCTGCCATGCCAGAATCTGCACCGAATCGTCCAGGCTCATGACCAGATCGAAATTGCCTCTGGGTTGAGCGGCGATTTCCCGCAACGTGCGGCGCCCATCGCCAGTAATCTGCGGAGGATTGAGGACTTCCAGCGCCACCGGCTCTCCGTTCCAGAACCAGGCCTTGGCGCTGCGGCCGCGGATGAATTGTTCGCAGAAGTTCCCATCCTGCAGCGCGAAATCTTCATTCAGCGGGGCCAGCGGCCCGAACGGCCCTCGGATACCCACGCCAAAGGATCCGATGGCCGGCTTGATGATGAAATCCGGCGCTAGCGGCTCTCCCTCGGTCCAACTGGCCGTCACCCGCAGCCCGTTGGCCTGCGCGTAGTCCTTGAATAGCGTTTTGTCCGTGGATAAGGGCCACGACTTCACCGGATACGGCATCCATCCAATAAAGTCGCCGTCTCCGGAAAACTCGCGCTGGTAAATAGTGCGTCCTTCATATTGCCGAACAAAACGCGGAAAAAGCACAACCCGGCGTCCGCAATAATTAATCGTCAATTCGAATGTTTCGGGAGCAATCAGAATATCGGCGCCATGCGCAATCGCCCATTCTCGGATGGGATGCAAGTGCTTGATTGGGCGGAACAGGTAATACATGAAATGCGCCGAACGGAGAGCCAATGGCCGGGAATTGGATATTCGGCGGAGTTTAGGTGGACCGCAAAAAAATCACAATAAGAGACTAGTAACATCGAATTGTTTCATTTGAAACAGAGAGAGCGCACACTCCGTCTATAGAAAATATTCGATATTTAGGCTGTTTCAGGCCGATCTTTCGTATTTGACGCTGCCCGCAACGACTCGCCTTGTTACATTATCTGTATTTGGAGTCGTGTAGTGCATGAGATAACGGGGGAACATAATCAGGTCACCTTCGCGCGGCTGGATAATATTCACCAGCGCGTGCCGCGGGACCACAAATCCGCCCCGGCCCACCGTGCCTCTCGGGTCCATCAATACCAATTGGCCACTACCGTCCTTAGGCATGGTCAGGTAATAGACAAATGCCAGGTCGGAGCCTTCGTGATAATGCGCGTGCACCGCGTCTTTGGCTTGACCTGAGCGCTGGACGACGAACCACATCGTGTGATGGCGTTCTGCCTGATATATCTGTTCGCCGTAAACTTCTTTGGCGTAGTTGTCGCATTCCGCCAACAGCAATTCGCGTATCGCCTTTAGCTGGGGGTTGCGCGTACGCTTGAAAATACCCGTGTCGTAGCGGGTATACAGGGTTTCGAGCGTGGCCGACCGTCTTTCGTCATTCAGCAGCCGGCTTTGGTTCTGTTCCGAATACGCTTGCAGTGCTTCATGCAGATCCGTACCCACCTGGCCGCTTTCGCGCAGGTTGTAATGCATGATCGGAGTAGGCCACAACCATTGGATTTCGCGGGACATGGATAAGCAGAGGCAGTTGGGCGGCGCGCCTTTCGCGCCGCTACATACCTAACTTATCCGCCCGGCAGGAATCCGGTTTAGGGGTGCCGCGAAAAATTCACGCTACCGCATGTCCCAGCGCCACGCTGGCCGCCAGCGCCTCTTTCTTCACCGCCGCCACCACCGGCCCGTCCAGCGACACGTCGAACCCGCCCGTCGCGCCCAGGGCCGTCAGCACCGCGCACGGCCGGCCGGTGTGGTCATAGAGCGGCGCCGACACGGCGCTGATGCCGCGCAGGTTCGTGTCCTTCACGGTGGCGCAGCCAGCGGCCCGCACTTCGCGGCGCAAGGCGCCTATCGGGTCGTCGCGGTCCAGCAAGGCCCGCATCTCGGGCGGCGCCCCGGCCAGCTCGGCCTGCGCCAGCGCCTCTACCGGGGCTTCGTCCAGCGCGCCCAGGAATGCGCGGCCGGTGGCCGACCACAGCATCGACAGCACCGACCCCACGCGCACGTTCACCGTCACCGGCAGGCCAGGCTCCTCGAACCGGACGATGGTCGGCCCCTTGTTGCCCATGACCGCGATGAAGCAGGTCACGGCCAGGCTCTCGCGCAGGCGGATGAGGGCCGGCTCGCCTATCCGCAAGGGATCGGCCTGGCGCATGGCGGCCACGCCGACGAACAGGGCTTCCAGCCCCAGGTGGTACTGCTGCGTGGCCACTTCCTGGTCGACCAGGCCTTCGGCGATCAGGCTCATCAGATAGCGGTGCACCTTGGCCGGACTTTCGTTGACGTGGGCGGCCAGCGCGGTGAGGCTGGCGCGCCCGCCCAGGCGGGCCAGGCCCTTGAGCACCGTCATGCCGGTCTCGGCGGCCTGCACCCGCTGGCGGCGCTCGCGCGGGCGCGCCGGCTCCGGAGCGGAATCAAGGGCGGATTCGGGCGGAACGGGGGCTTGGCTCATAGGGGAAGTGCAATTCCGGAAAGGACGTGGGCACGCAGGCTCTGGCTCTGAAGCGAGGGACGGGGCCAAGGTTAACCCTTCTTGAAAAATTACGCATTGCGTATATGATTTACGCAAATGAAGGGGTGCCATCAAGCCACCCCAATATGGAGACTGCCTATGCGCACCTTGAAACACCATGTCCTGGCCGGCCTGTTGGCCCTGCCCCTGCTGGCCTGTGCCAGCGCGTCCGCCCAGCAGCCGGCCGCCGCATATCCGTCCAAGCCCGTGCGCTGGATCGTGCCTTACGCCGCCGGCGGCGGGTCCGACTTCCTGGCGCGCAGCATCGGCCAAGGTCTGACCGGTCGCCTGGGCCAGCCTGTCGTGATCGAGAACAAGCCGGGCGGCAACACCGCCATCGCGGCCTCCGAGACCGCGCGCGCCCCGGCCGACGGCTACACGATGCTGTCCGCCGACAACGGCACCCTGGTGTTCAATCCCGCGCTGTACAAGCAGCTGTCGTATGACCCGGCGAAGGATCTCGCGCCCGTCACGCTGATGGGGCGCTTCCCGATGATCCTGGTCGTCGGTCCGTCCATGAAGGTCAACACCGTGCAGGAATTCCTGGCCGAGGCCAAGAGCCGCAAGGAAGGGCTGGACTACGGTTCGGCCGGGGCCGGCAGCCCGCATCACCTGGCCATGGAACTGCTGAAGGTCGAATCCGGCCTGACCCTGACGCATGTGCCCTATCGCGGCGCGTCGCCGGCGCTGGCCGATGTGGCCGGCGGCCAGATTCCCGCGATGATGGTGGACCTGGCCGCGGGCGCCGGCTTCATCAACGGCGGCAAGGTGAAGGCCCTGGCCGTCGCCAATCCCACCCGCCTGCCCCAATTGCCCGACGTGCCGACCTTCGCGGAAATCGGCCTGAAGAACGTGGAAGCCGCCGCTCAGGTAGGCGTGGTGGTGCCCGCGGGCACGCCGCAGCCGGTCATCGACGCGCTGAACAAGCAGGTCGTGGCCACCATCAACGACCCGGCCACGCGCCAGCGCCTGGTGGAGTTCGGCATCGAGCCCGTGGGCAATACGCCCGCGCAGTACGCCGAATTGCTGACGAGCGAGCGCGCCCGCTGGCAAAAGCTCATCAGCGACCTACGCATCACGCTGGACTGAGCGCCCCTGGCCTGCCGCCCGCCCAGGCGCGCGGCAGGCCCGCAAGACGAACACACGGAAAGATCCCATGAGCCAAGCACCCACCTCCCCGCGCCCCTCGGGCTGTCCCATCGACCACGCCGCGCTGTCGGCCGCACAGGGTCCGACCGGCTGTCCGGTCAGCGCGCGCGCCGCGGAGTTCGATCCCTTCGGCGACGGTTACCAGCAGGATCCGCCCGAGTACGTGCGCTGGGCGCGCGACCAGGAACCGGTGTTCTACAGCCCCAAGCTGGGCTACTGGGTGGTGACGCGCTACGAGGACATCAAGGCGATCTTCCGCGACAACATCACGTTCAGCCCGTCCATCGCGCTGGAGAAGATCACGCCGACCGGGCCCGAGGCCAACGCGGTGCTGGAATCCTATGGCTACGCCATGAACCGCACGCTGGTGAACGAGGACGAGCCCGCCCACATGCCGCGCCGGCGCGTGCTGATGGACCCGTTCACGCCCGAGGAACTGAAGCATCATGAACCCATGGTGCGCCGCCTGACGCGCGAGTACGTGGACCGCTTCGTCAACGACGGACGCGCCGACCTGGTCGACCAGATGCTGTGGGAGGTCCCCCTGACCGTGGCGCTGCATTTCCTGGGCGTGCCCGAAGAAGACATGGACCTGCTGCGCCAATACTCCATCGCGCACACCGTCAACACCTGGGGCCGCCCCAAGCCCGAAGAGCAGGTGGCCGTGGCGCACGCGGTAGGCAACTTCTGGCAGCTCGCCGGCAAGATTCTGGACAAGATGCGGCAGGACCCCTCCGGCCCGGGCTGGATGCAATACGGCCTGCGCAAGCAGCAGACGCACCCCGAGGTCGTGACCGACTCGTACCTGCACTCCATGATGATGGCCGGCATCGTGGCCGCGCATGAAACCACCGCCAACGCGTCGGCCAATGCCATCAAGCTGCTGTTGCAGCACCCGGACGCCTGGCGCGAGATCTGCGAAGACCCCGACCTGATACCCAACGCGGTCGAGGAATGCCTGCGCCACAATGGTTCGGTGGCCGCCTGGCGGCGCCTGGCCACGCGCGACGTGGAGATCGCCGGCATCGCCATTCCGGCCGGTTCCAAGCTGCTGATCGTGACATCGTCCGCCAACCACGACGAAGGCCAGTTCGCCGATGCCGACCTGTTCGACATCCGCCGCGAGAACGCCAGCGATCAGCTCACCTTCGGCTATGGATCGCACCAGTGCATGGGCAAGAACCTGGCGCGCATGGAAATGCAGATCTTCCTGGAAGAGCTGACGCGCCGCCTGCCGCACCTGAAGCTGTCCGAGCAGTCCTTCACTTACGTCCCCAACACCTCATTCCGCGGGCCTGAACACCTGTGGGTGCAATGGGATCCGCAACGCAACCCGGAGCGCGCCGACCCTGCCCTGCTGGATGGCCAGCACCCGGTGCGCATCGGCGAGCCTTCGTCTCACGCCATCACCCGCCCGGTCGTGGTGCAAAGCGCCGTCCTGGCCGCCGACGGCATCCTGCGCCTGCGTCTGGCCTCGCCCGACGGCAAGCCCCTGCCCCGCTGGACGCCCGGTTCGCACATCGACGTGGAGTGCGGCGACACCGGCTTGTCGCGCCAGTACTCGCTTTGCGGAGACCCGGCAGAGGCCGGCGTGTTCGAGATCGCCGTGCTGAAGGAAACCGATGGCCGCGGCGGCTCCGCCTGGATGCACGAGCATGCCCTGCCCGGCGCGCGCCTGCGCATCCGCGGCCCGCGCAATCACTTCCGGCTGAACGAAGCCGCCGGCAAACTCATCCTGATCGCGGGCGGCATCGGCATCACGCCCATCAGCGCCATGGCGCGCCGCGCCCGGGAACTTGGCCTCGATTACCAGCTGCATTACAGCGGCCGTTCGCGCCGCAGCATGGCGCTGCTGGACGAACTGGCGCAGTTGCACGGCGCCCGCCTGCACCTGCACATCAAGGACGAAGGCCGGCGCGCGGACTACACAGCTTTGCTTGCCGCGCCCGAGGCCGGCACGCAGATCTATGCCTGCGGCCCGCAAAACCTGCTGGACGCGCTGGCCGGCTGTTGCGCCGCGTGGCCGGAAGACACGCTGCGCGTAGAGCATTTTCATTCCACGCTGGGCACGCTGGACCCGACCAAGGAACAGGCATTCGAAGCGGTCCTGAAGGATTCCGGCATCGTCATCACGGTGCCGGCCGGCCAGACCCTGCTGACCGCGCTGCGCGGCGCCAATATCGACGTGCAGAGCGATTGCGAGGAAGGCCTTTGCGGCTCTTGCGAAGTGCGCGTGCTGGAAGGCGACATCGACCACCGCGACGTGGTGCTCACGCGCGCCGAACGCGAGGCCAACACCAAGATGATGGCCTGCTGCTCGCGCGCCTGCGGGGGCAAGAAGATCGTGCTGGAACTGTAGGGAACACCGGTAAAAAAATGCCCCGGCGGTTCACGCCGGGGCCATCCCTGCACCACACACTGCTGCTTGCTCAAACCAACCCGGTCAGTTCGCGAAAACCTTGATCTGGTCGCTCTTCAACACGTCCGGAGTCAGGTTCTTCTCGATCCATTCCATCGACGTGTCCGTCACGCCCGGCGTGACCAGCTCGGCCGGGATGATGGTGATGTCCGCCAGCACCTTGAACGGGTACTTGTCGCTCTTCCTGGTCACGCCGAACATCTGCGCTTCCAGGCCCTGGCCGTCGGCCCGGTGCATCTTCACTTCGCGGCCATAACCCTTGAAGCTCACGTCATGCATGGCGGCCGCCACTTGTTCCGGGGTGGGCCAGGCGCCGCCGTTGTCCTTGATGGCTTTCTCGTAGCCGGCCTTCAGGCCCTGGATGCCCTGCACCATGTGATAGACCGAGTAGATCGGATAGGCGCCGGTCTTGTCGTGGAATTTCTTCACGAAGGCCTGGTGCTGCGGATCATCCTTGGTTTCCGGATGCAGGAAGTAGTGATCGCCGCGGGCGCCGACCAGCACGCCTTCGGGCAGCGCGTTGCCCAGGCGTTCCAGCGAGCTTTCCGCCAGCGACAGCACGAAGGTGGAGTTCTTGAACAGGTTGCGCTGCGACGCCTGGCGCACGAAGTTGTCCAGGTCCCCGCCCCAGGAAGTGGAGACGATGACGTCCGGGCGCAGCGCCTGCAGGCGGCTGATCTCGGTGGAGAAGTCGGCGGCGCCGAACTTGGGGAACATCTCGGCCACGACCTTGACGTCGGGCTTGAACTTCTTCAGCGCGGCCAGGAAGATGTCGCGCGAATCGCGGCCCCAGGCGTAGTCCTGGTTGACGATGGCGATGGTCTTGAAGTCGGGCTTGACCTTCATCAGGTACAGCACCTGAGCAACCATCTCAGTGGTGGCGTTGGCTTGCGTGCGCACCACATACTTGTACTTCTTGCCCTCCAGCGCCTTTTCCGTGCCGCAGTCCCACATCACGTTCAGCACCTTCAGGTCCTCGGCCACGGGCGCGACGATGTTGCAGTGACCGCTGGAGATGGCCGACAGCATGACGCGCGTGCCACCTTCGGCCAGGCGGCGGTATTCGGACAACAGCTTCTCGCCGCCGCCGCCTTCGTCGATGTAGCTGGGCACCAGCTTCACGCCGTCGATGCCGCCATTGGCGTTGATGTCCTGGATCAGGATGTCGGCCGCATCGCGGGCCGGCACGCCGAACACCGAGGCTGAGCCCGACAGGAAGGTCGAGATGCCGATGTTCAGTTCCTTGGGCTTGTCCGCGGCGCCGGCCAGCGCCGTGTAGCCCGACAGCAGGGTGGCGCCCAGCAGGGCAGCCAGTCTTGAGGTTTTCATGGTTTTGTCTCCGGTGTTGTAGTCGGGTCTGTGCCCTTAGAAAACGATGGCGTCGCGCAGGCTGCCGCCGGTGGCGAGGTGATCGAACCCCTCGTTGATCTGGTCGAGCGAAAACGATCTGCCCATCATCCTGTCCACCGGCAGGCGGCCGGCCTTGTACAGGTCGATGTAGCGGCTGATGTCGATGGCGGGTACGCCGGAACCCAGGTAGCTGCCCCGGATCTCGCGCTCCTCGCCCACCATCTGCGACAGCGACAGCGGAAAGCTGAATTTGGGGTTGGGCAGGCCGGACGTCACCGTGGCGCCACCGCGGCGGGTCAGTTTGTAGGCGGCTTCAAAGGCAGGCACCGCGCCGGCCATGTCGAAACCGTAGTCCACGCGCCCGCCCGCCAGGTCCAGGAGGTCATCGTCCGACTTCACCTGCTTCGGGTTGACGACATGGGTGGCGCCCAGGTCCTTGGCCAGCGCCAGCTTTTCATCGCTGAGGTCGATGGCGACGACGCGGCGGGCGCCGGCGGCCACCGCCGCCAGCAAGGCGCTCAGGCCCACGCCGCCCAACCCGACGATGGCGGCCGTATCCCCCGTCTTGATCCGCGCGCGGTTGATGACGGCGCCCGCGCCGGTCAGCACCGCGCAGCCGAACAGCGCGGCCTCGCGGTGGCTGAGTTCGACGTGGACCTTGACGCATGAGCGCCGCGACACCACCGCGTATTCCGCAAAGCAGGACACGCCGGTGTGGTGGTTGATGTATTCGTCGCCGATGTGCAGGCGGCGCTCGCCGCTCAGCAGGGTGCCCTGGGTATTGGCGACGGCGCCCGGCTCGCACAGCGCGGGCCGGCCTTCCATGCAGGGATTGCAGCAGCCGCAGCTGGGCACGAACACCATGGCGACATGGTCGCCCGGCTTCAGGTCCGTCACGCCAGGACCGGCTTCGACGACCTCGCCGGAGGATTCGTGCCCCAGCACCATGGGCACGCCGCGCGGCCGGTCGCCGTTGATGACCGACAGGTCGGAATGGCAGAGCCCGGCCGCCTTGATCCTCACCAGCACTTCGCCAAAGCCCGGCGGATCCAGCTCGATCTCCGCGATGCTCAAAGGCCGGGTCTGGGCATAGGGGCCTTGCACCCCCACTTCCCGCAACAATGCCGCTCTGATTTTCATGCGCCTGTATCCACAGAAAGATTAGGAAAGCCCCGGCCCAGGGCCCGTACACGCCAAGAGAAGCCTCGCGCGGGGCCTAGACCGTGCGCCCGCCGTCCACGGGAAACTCCACGCCGGTGATGAATTCCGCGGCGTCGCTCGCCAGGAACAGGGCGGCGGCGGCCACGTCCGAGGGCTGGCAGAAGCGGCCCAGCGGAATCGTCGACACGAACTTGGCGCGGTTCTCCGGCGTGTCCGGCAACCCCATGAAGAGTTCGAACATGCCGGTGATGCCCATCACCGGGCAGATGGCGTTGACGCGGATGCCGTCGGCGCCGAGCTCCACCGCCATGGATTTGGACAGCACGTTGACCGCGCCCTTGGACGCGTTGTACCAGCTGAGTCCCGGGCGCGGCCGGATGCCGGCGGTGGAGCCGATGTTCAGGATCACGCCGCGCTTCTGCTGGCGCATGACGGGCACCACGGCCTGCGCCATGTGATAGATGGATTTCACGTTGATGTCGAACATGCGGTCGAACATGGCCTCGTCCACATCCAGCATGGGCTGGTTCTTGTGGGTGATGGCGGCGTTGTTGACCACGATGTCGACCGAGCCGAATTTTTCCCGGCAGACGCGCACGACGTTGTCGATGTCGGCCCGGCTGGACACGTCGGCCTTGACGGCCAGCGCGGCCGCGCCCACTTCCGCCGCCACCCGGTCCGCGGCCTCCTTGTTGATGTCGGCGATGACGACCTTGGCGCCTTCCTTGGCGTACAGCTTGACGATGCCCTCGCCAAAACCGCTGCCCCCGCCCGTGACGATCGCTACCTTGCCTTGCAACTGGCTCATTTCCTGTCTCCGTAGGGTGCCTGGCGATCATTCGCCATAGAATTGGATCAGCGTCTTGGTCGTGCTCATTTCTTCCAGGGCAATGAAGCCCTTCTCGCGACCGTGCCCGCTTTTCTTCACGCCGCCGAACGGCAGCTCCACGCCGCCGCCGGCGCCGAATCCATTGATGTAGACCTGGCCGCACTTGATCCCGCGCGCGACGCGCTGCTGGCGTCCGCCGTTCTCGGTCCAGACGGCGCCCAGGAGGCCGTAGTCCGTGGCGTTGGCCAGCCGGATGGCTTCAGCCTCGTCCACGAACGGCAGCGCCACCAGCACCGGCCCGAAGATCTCCTGGGTCAGCAGATCGCTGTCGTGGCTGGCGGCGCTGAACAGCGTCGGCTTGACGAAGTAGCCGCCCCTGGGCACGCCGTCGGCGATGCCGCCTTCCGCCGCCACCGTCAGGCCGTCGGACAGTCCCTTGGCGATGTAGTGGTTGACGCGGTCGAACTGCGCCTTGTTGACCACCGGGCCGCAGGTCAGGTCCATGTCCGGCGTGCCCGCGCGCACCTTGGAGAATTCCGCCGCCAACGCCTTCATGAAGTCCGCGTAGATGCCTTGCTGGACCAGCAGGCGGCTGCCCGCCGTGCAGGTCTGCCCGGTGTTGTGGACGATGCCCTTGACGATGGCGGGAATGGCCAGCTTGTAGTTGGCGTCGTCGAACACGATGTGCGCGGACTTTCCGCCCAGTTCGAGCACGCACTTGACGGCGTTGACCGCGGCGGCCTGCTGGATCAGCACGCCGACCTCGTTGGAGCCCGTGAAGGTGATGAAGTTGATGCCGGGATGGCGCGACAGGGCGGCGCCCGCCTCTTCGCCCAGGCCCGTCACGATGTTCAGCGCGCCGGCTGGGAAACCCACTTCCAGCGCCAGTTCGGCCACCCGGATGATGGACAGGCAGGCGTCCTCGGCCGGCTTGACGACGGCGGCGTTGCCCATGGCCAGCGCCGGCGCCACGCTGCGGCCGAACATCTGCGCAGGATAGTTCCACGGAATGATGTGGGCGGTGACGCCCAGCGGCTCGCGGATCAGCTGGACCGAGTAGTCCTTCTGGAAGGGAATCGTCTGGCCATGCACCTTGTCGGCGGCGCCGCCGTAGAACTCGAAATAGCGCGCCAGCACGGTAATGTCGCCCCGGGCGGTGGACATCGGCTTGCCGGTGTCGCGCGATTCCAGCCGGGCCAGTTCTTCGTGGTGCGCCAGCACGCTCTCGCCCAGGCGCAGCAGCAGCCGCCCGCGCTCCAGCGCGGTCATCCGGCCCCAGTCGCCGTCCAGCGCGTCGCGCGCCGCCTGCACGGCCGCGTTCACGTCGGCCTGCTGGCCGCGCGGAATGGTCGTGAACACCTCGCCGTCAACCGGCGATACCACCTCGATCGTACGCCCGTCGCGGGCATCGACCTGGCGGCCGTCGATAATCATCTGCGTCATTGAAAGTCTCCGTGGGGTCTGTTCAGCGTGATCGAACCGCGCTCGATCGTCCATATCTGGTCGGGGATGTCGCCCAGCAACTTCACGTTGGACTCGGTGATCACCACGCACAGGTCCGGCTGCAGCTCCTTGAGCCGCGCCAGCGCTTCGGTGTAGTCGCGTGCAAGCTTGGGCGCGAGGCCCTGGAAGGGCTCGTCCAGCATCAGCAGCCGCGTGCCCACCATGATGGCGCGCGCCAGCGCCACCATCTTTCCCTGGCCGCCCGACAGCGCGGAACCCGAGCGCTTGAGCATGGGTTCAAGCTGCGGCACCACTTTGAGCACGGTGGCGACGCGGGCCTGGATTTCAGCCTTGGACTGGCCCTGCACTTCGCAGGGCAGATGCAGGTTCTCTTCCACCGTCATGGTGGGAAATATCACGCGATCCTCGGGCGCGTAGCCTACCTTCATGGCCGCCCGCTTGTGGCCGGGCTGCCCGGTCAGGTCGGTGCCGTCAAAGGCGATCTTTCCGGACTTGATCCGGGTCAGGCCCATGATCGCGCGCAGCAGCGTGGTCTTGCCCGCGCCATTGCGCCCGACGATGCCGATGGTCTTGGATGCCTCGAAGCTGGCGCTGACATCGCGCAGGATGCGATTGCCCGCCAGGTCGACGTTGATGGCCGATAGATTCAGCATGGTTCAGGCCCCCAGCACTTCGCTTTTGATCTGCGCGTTGTTCAAGACTTCTTGGGGCGAGCCGTCCGCGGCCACCTTGCCCGCGATCCAGGCCGCCACCCGCGTGGCATAGCGCGACACGATGTCCACGTCGTGCTCGACGAACCAGCTCGTCACGCGCCGTTCGTCCAGCGCGTGCATCACCGTCTCCATCAGCGCGAACTTGTCTTCGGAGGCCACGCCGCTGGTGGGCTCGTCCATGATCAGCAGCTTGGGGCGCAGCGCCAGCGCCATGGCCACATCCAGCAGCTTGCGCTTGCCTTCGGGCAGCTCGATGGAGGCCTCGTCGGCCTCGGGCAGCAGCCCCACCAGGTCCAGCGTGGCGTCCACTTCGCGCTCGTCGATGGTGCTTTCCAGCGACCGGAACCAGCTCAGTTCCTTGTTGCGGCGGGCCGCCGCGATCTGCACGCATTGGCGCACGGTGTGCTCGGTGAAGAGCTGCGGCAACTGGAAGGAGCGGCCCAGCCCCAGGCGCACGATCTTGCGCGGCGCCATGGCGGTGACGTCCTTGCCGTCGAAGTACACCTTGCCCTTGGCGGGCGCCAGATAGCCCGTGCAGATGTTGATGAAGGTCGTCTTGCCCGCGCCGTTCTGCCCGATCACCGCCAGGCGCTCCCCTTCATGCAGCTCGAAATTGATGTTGTCGGCGGCGACCACGCCGCCGAAGGCCAGGTAGAGATCCGTGGTTTGAATGAGGGGTTTCATCATCAGTTCCTTGCCGGGGCCTGCACCCGGGCCTGCGTGCGGCGCTGGGCCCGGTCCTGCGCCTTGACGCGCTTCATGATCTGCCCGACGAAACCCGTGGGGAACATGAAGATCACCAGGATCAGCGTCAGGCCAAGCAGGAACTGCCACAGTCCCGGGAAGTACGCCGCCGACACCAGCTTGACGGTCTCGAATCCCACCGCGCCCAGGAAGGCCCCGGCGGCATGGCCCGCCCCGCCCAGGATGGTGATGAACACGAACTCGCCCGAGCGCAGCCAGGACCCTATTTCCGGCGTGACCAGCCCCTGCATCAGGGCCAGGATGGCGCCGGAGAATCCGACCACCACGGCCGACAGCAGATACCCCTTCCACATGATGAAGTAGGCGGAAAAGCCCAGGTACTCGATGCGCGTCTCGTTGGTCTTGATGGCCGACAGGGCCTGGCCACTGCCCGAGCGGAAGTAGCGCTGCACCCACCAGGCCAGCGCCAGCGACAGCACCAGCGTCAGCACCAGCAGCGCCCGCTCGAAGGACTCGCGCTCCATGGCGATGCCCGCCATGGTGGGACGCACGATGCGCATGCCGTCGGAGCCGCCCGTGAGCGTATAGAGCTTGCCCAGCAGCGCGAACAGCACCATGCTCAGCGCCAGGTTCAGCATGCCGAAGAAGATGCCGCGGTAGCGCACCACGAACAGGCCGATGACGACGGCGGCCGCGAAGCTGGCGGCAACGCCCGCGAGGATCAGCGCCAGCGCGTCGGCGCCCGGCATGGCGCGGGCAAGAAAGGCCACGGTGTAGGCCGAGATGCAGGAGAACATCGCGTGGCCGAACGAGATCTGGCCGGCGCGCGCCATCACCGACACGCCCAGGGCGGCAATCGCATAGGTCAGGCCGATGACGATAGGCGTGATGGTCCAGGAATAGGTGTAGCCAAGAAACAGCGTGGCCAGCGCGGCCAGGAGGCTCAGGACGGCGACTTTCATCAGATCGTCCTCGCTTGAGCCACGGTGAACAGGCCGTGCGGCCGGATGATCAGCACCAGCACCATGATGATGTAGGGCACCGCCACTTCCAGTTCGGGCGCCGCGTACACGGCGATGGCGCGGATGATGCCGATCAGCAGCGCCGCGATGAGCGCGCCGGTGATCTGCCCCAGGCCCGCGGTGGCGACCACCGCAAAGGACAGGACCGTCATGTCCGTGCCCGCGCCCGGCACCAGCGAGGTCGTGGGCGCGGCCAGCGCGCCGCCCAACGCACCCAGGATGGTCGCGATCACGAAGGTGACGTAGCCGATCTTCTTGGCGTTGATGCCCAGCGAGGTCGCGACCTCGCGGTTGTGCGTGGTGGCGACCGTCTGCTTGCCCAGCTTGGTGTGGCGCAGGAAATACTCCAGGCACACATAGGCCAGCAACGCGGTGACCGGCACCACCACCAGCTGGTAGGTGGTGTAGGTGATGTCGCCGATCTCGATATTGCCCAGCCGGTTCACGACTTCGCTGGCGCTATAGGGCTGGGCGCCCCACAGCAGGCGCTGGATGTCTTCCAGCATCAGGAAGCCGCCGAAGGTGATCAGCAGCTTGAGGATGGGATCGTAATTCTGGGCGCGGCGGATCAGCACGAATTCCATGATGCTGCCCAGCGCCAGCCCGACCGCGATGGCGGCGACGAACAGCGCGGCGAACAGCAGCAACGGGGAATCGGTCTTGGGCGCCAGGAACATGACGAGGCTGGCGGCGGCATAGCCGCCAAATGCATAGAAGGCGCCGTGGGCGACATTCAATATGCCCATCACGCCGAACACCAGGGTCAGTCCCATGGATACCAGGAACAGCAGGCTGGCGTACGCCACGCCGTCCACCAGGGCGAGAGGCAGTAGATCCAAGGTCAAGCGTCTTCTCCCAATACGCTGAGCACGGCCGCGGCGGCATCGAATACGCCACAAGGCGTGCGGGCTTGCGCCCTGGGCGCGCCCGTCGCGCCCTTGTCTCTTCATGAACCTTGCCGTGCCCCGCCGAAGTGCATTTGGCAAGGTACGGAAGGCGCTTTTTTTGGCTTGGTTCGCCAGCCCCGGAACTGGCGACTGGCGGACCCGCCTGTGTATGTTTGCGAAGTATAGGTATGCGTTTATCGGCTACCTATTTATCTTTGTGCAAACCGGGGTTAACAAGCGATAGAGTGGCCGCCGGCCGCGGGTTTTCCTCAAGCATCGCCGCCAGCGGCGCGCGTGTCTGATAGTCGGGGATAATCCGGATCTGCGCCTCATCCGGCAGCTGGACATAACGGCCTAGCCCATCCGGCGCGAGCGCGCCGACGTCGAGCCGGGCCAGGCGAACGCCGGCCGCGTCGCGCACCTCGATGCGCAATCGCGGCGGGTTCAAGCCATAGGTTTCTCCGGCTTGCGGCGCCAGCACGCGGTCGCTGCGGGCCTGGGAGAACAGCGCTACGAAAGCGCCGGCGTCGAACCCCTGCGCCCGCCCTTGCGGCGACGCGCTCCAGCCTTGCGGGCCGCGCGTCAGGATCAAGGAACCACCAGCCGTGGCCAGCGTCACCTGCGCGGCCTGAGCCGCGTCCCACGCGTACAGCCGCGCGGGCTTGCCGCTGTCATCATGCAGATGCGCATGGCCGCCATGCGCGGCCGGCGGCCCGGCCGCCTCATGCCATTGCCACGCCGACAGCGCGATGCCCGCCGCCAGCAGCAAGGGCCACATGACACGCTTCGCGTTCACCGGCGCCTCCACCAGAGCAGCAGGCCCGCCATCAGCGCCAGCAAGGGCAAGGCCACCGTGCTGGTCCAGAACACCGCGCGCATCTGGCGGTTGGTCAGTTCCACCCGGCGGTTCTCGTAATGGCGGGGCCGGATCGCGAGCAGCGCATCCTCGCCCGCCAGCAAGGTGACCGCGTTGGTGAACAGGGCGCCGTTGCCCAGCGTCGCGAAATGGCGGTTGACGGCGAAATCGCTATCGCCCGCCACCAGCAGCGAGGGCCTCGCCGAGCCGTCCGCACCGCCCGCCTGCGCATTGCGCGTGGCCAGCGCCATCAGCGTGTAGCGGGACGGGGGCTGGCCCGGCAGGTGCGCCTCGGCGGAGGTCTGCGCCAGCGGCGTCACCACCACCCCGGGCGGCAAGCCATCGCCAGCCGGTTCCAGGCCGGCGGCGCCAGGGAAGAAGCTCAGCGGCAGGCCGCGAGTCATCTTGTGGCGCGTGTAGTCGCTGACGGCCGGACTGCCGGGGTCATTGCGGTAGTGGCTGCCCGGATCGGCCAGCGCGCCGGGCGGCCGCGCAATGCCAAAGTCGCGCAACAGCGGGTCCAGCCCGTGCGGCGTGTCCGGCTCCAGCAGCAGCAGGGTCTTGCCGCCCGCGTTGGTCCATCGGCGCAGCGCCTGCGCGTCGTCCTCGCCGAAAGGCGTGCGCGGCCCCGCCGCCACCACGACCGCGCAGCGCGGCAAGGCCTGCTCCAGGCCGCCGGCGTTGACCGAGCGGGTGGCGTAGCCCAGCGTCTGCAAGGCGTTGCGCGCCATCGCCAGGCCGTGCTGTTCGTGCACTTCCACGCGGGCCACGAGGTTCTCGTCTCCGTCGTGCTCTTCCAGGTCATCCAGCGACGTCAGGCTGTCCAGCGTGGCCTCGCGATGGCCCTGCGTGAAGCAGACGGTCTGCGCGCCGTTCTGGCTGATGCGGATCAGCGCGTTGGTGAAATCCGTTTCGGTGCCGCCGTTGATCGTCAACTTGCGCGCATCGGAAGCCAGCACCGCGCTGCCCGCGAACTGGATGCCGGCGGCCCGGGCATCGGCCGGGCGCAGCGCCGGATCCACGCCGCGCACGCGGATCAGCGGATTGGCATGCTCGTACTGGCGCAGCAGTTCCAGCGCGTCGACCATGCTCTTGTTGCGCAGGTCGTAAAACCAGGTCACGTCCACCGGCTGCCGGATCTGGCGCGCGACCTCGATGCTCTCCGGCGTCAGGCTGTATAAGCGCTGCGCGGTCAGGTCGACGCGGCCCAGATGACGGGCGGCCCAGAGGTTCAGCGCCAGCAGCAGCGCGGCCACGGCCAGCACCGGCAACCAGAGCGACAGGCGCCGGCCGGCGCGGCGCAGGGCCTGGCGGCTCATCGCAGCCTCCAGCGCTTCAGGTTGACGGTGGCCACCATCAGCGCCAGCACCGCCACGCTGGCCAGGGTGACGGTGGCGGGGCCGGGCAGCACGCCCCGGATGAAGTCCACGTGCTGCGCCGACAGCGACAGCGCCTGGAAGAACGGCGACAGCGCGGGGAAAGCGTCCAGCGCGGCCGGATAGTCGATGAACCACAGCAGCACCAGGATGCCCCAGGTGGCGCTGGCCGCCACGATCTGGTTGGTGCAGGCGCTGGACACTGCGATGCCGATGGCCAGGAACAGCGCGCCGTACAGGAATACGCCGATATAGCCGCCCGCGATGGGACCGTAGTCCGGTTCGCCGTACCAGGTCAGCGGCAGCACGGCCGACATGGTGCCCGCCAGCATCAGCGCCAGCATGGTCAGCCCCGCCGCGTACTTGGCCGCCACCAGGGTGAAGTCCGACAAAGGCAAGGTCAAGAGCAATTCCAGCGTGCCTTGCCGCGCTTCCTCGGCGAAGGCACGCATGCTGACCAGCGGCATCACCAGGATCAGCAGGATGGTCATGTTGTGAAACGCGGTGACCATCTGGCCGGTGCTGACAAAAAACAGGTTGAAGCTGAAGAGGTACCCGGACAGCGCCCAGAACACCGCGACGACCACCAGCGCCACGGGTGAGCCGAAGTCGGTGCGCAATTCCTTCCGGTACAGCGCCGCGAAGCCCTTCATGCCCGTCTCCGGATCTGAGGATCGTTCGGGGCCAGCGCCGCCAGCAGGCGGGCCTCGACCGCATCCCGCATCGGCAGCACGGCGCGCAACTCGGCGTGCGCCAGCGCCGCGCGCAACACCGCGTCGCAGCCGGAGCCGCTTGCCGCGGGGCTCTCCCAGCCGATGCGCCACTTGCTGTGGTCCGCGTCCAGGATGGCGACGTCCACGCTCCTGACACCCGGGCACGCGGAGATGGCCGCGAGCAACGCCGCGTGCCGCGCCACGGGCAAGGCCAGCTGCAGCTGCAGCGCGTTCCGGGATTCTCCCAGCGCCGCGTCCTCCACCAGCCGGCCCTGGCGCAGGATGGCGATGCGCGTGCACAGCGCCTCCACCTCCTGCATCAGATGGCTGCTGAACACCACCGCGCGCCCTTCGGCGCAGCGCCGGATCATCGCTCGCGCTTCCACGATCTGCACCGGATCCAGGCCATTGGTGGCTTCATCCAGCAGCAGCACCGGCGGATCATTCAGCACGGCCTGCGCCAGCCCCACGCGCTGGCGCTGCCCTTTGGACAGGCGCCCGATCACCGAGCGCGCCACGCCTTGCAGGTCGAAGCCGTCGATGGCCCGCTCGATGGCCCGGCGCCGCGCCGGGGCGCCGCCCTCCACCTTGACGCCGGCGCCGAACTCCAGGTATTGCGTCACGGTCAGCGCGTCGTAGAGCGGCGCGCGTTCGGGCAGATAGCCGATGTCCGCATTGCCGCGCCCCGCCGCCGGCTGGCGGCCGCGGATCGTGATGCGCCCGCTGTCGGGCGTGTAGAAGCCCGCCATCAGGCGCAACGTGGTGGTCTTGCCGCTGCCGTTCGGCCCCAGCAGGCCCACGATCTCCCCGGCGCCGACGGACAGGCTCAGGGAGTCCAGGACCTGGCGCGGCCCGAACGACTTGCAGACCTCGTGCAAGACAACGGCAGGCTGCATGGCGCGCCTTCAGTCGAAGACTTTGGTCTTGGCGTTCAGCGCGTGCTGCTCGGCGTCGTGGCTGTACCAGAGCTGGCCCTGGCGCGCGTCGCGGATCTGCTTGAGGCGGTCGATGGCCAGCATGGACGCCGCGGTGTTCCAGGTGATGCCCGGAATCACGCCGGCCTCGTTCTCGCCGGTATAGATGGCGTCCGCCGCCAGCAGCACCGTGCCCGTCTTCGGCAGTTTCACCTGCAGGGACTGATGGCCCTGCGTGTGGCCCTTGGTGTCCAGCAACACGATGGTGCCGTCGCCGAACAGGTCGAAGTCTCCCTCGACCTGGATGAAGTCGTAGTCCCGCGTGGTGTCGAAGTCCTTCATGACGTAGGCGGCGCGCTGGAACTTCTCGGGCCACCAGGCCGCGCGCAATTCCGCCTTCTGCACCACATGCTTGGCCTTGGGGAACATCTTGATGTTGCCAGCGTGATCCAGGTGGAAGTGCGAGTACACCACGTACTTCACGTCGGCGACGTCAAAACCCGCGGCCTTCAGCTGGCGGTCGACGACCTCGTCGCGACCCTGGATGGAATTGAAGGCGCCGCACAGGCCCTGGCCCCAGTAATTGGCGCAATTGCCGTCGGCGGTGGCCTGGTTCATGCCGGTATCGAACAGCACCAGCCCGCGCGGGTGCTGGATCACATAGGCCGGCACCGGGATCTTGATCTTGGTGCCCACGTCCACCATGGCGGTCATGAAGCCCTTGTCCAGTTCGATCTTGCCAACCGACAACTGCATCAACTTGATATCCGGCGGCGCGTCGGCCGCTTGCGCCCATCCGCCCGCCATCACCGCCACCGCCGCAACCAGCGTCTTCCAGCTCTTGCTCATTGTTGTCTCCTCGGACCAACATGGGGAACCGCGGCCAGACGGCCACGGCCGATCAGCAAGCTCCCGGTGTCTCCCGGGTTCACATCTTGATAGCGTGTTTTCCGTGCGGGGTGCCTTGCGGCGGGCCGTGCCGGAGCGCGCGGCCGGAAACGGCATCTGACGGCCGTTTTCTCTGTTGCGCACTCTGACGCAGGCCAGGTTGGCTGCCAATTAAGGATTCGTTAAGCAGGGCTTCGCGGCGCGCGAAGTGGTAGGAACCCTAGTTGCCGCCGCATGGCAATATGCACGGGTGCGCGTGCACTTGTCCAAACCGAACCCCGGACCCATATCCATGACCCAGGCCTTCACTCCGCCCAGCTACCGCAGCGCCCCCGACGTGAACTGGACTACCGCCGACCTGTGCGACGCCTGCATGGACTACGCCGATTGGGGGTTGCGCGTGCTCCCGCCCATCTTCAAGTCCTACGGCGGGCGGTCGTGGTACTTCGGCCAGGTGGTGGCCGTGCCCTCGCCTGCGGCGGATGGCGCACTGTCCCTGGCGGGGCTGCTGGCGGAGCCCGGGCTGGGCCGGGTGCTGGTGGTGGACGGCATGGGCAGCGCCGCCCACGCCATCCTGGGCGACCGCATGGCGGCCCTGGGCGTGCAGAACGGCTGGAGCGGCGTGCTGATCAACGGCCATGTGCGCGACACGCCGGTCCTGGCGCGGATGCCGCTGGGCGTTCACGCGCTGGGCGCCATGCCCAACCGGCCGGCGGCCATGGCGCCGGCCGCGGCGGGCGAGCAGGTGCGGTTCCACGGCATCGCGATCCGCGCGGGCGATTGGCTCTATGCGGATACGGACGGCGTCATCGTCCTGTCGCGGCGCCATACGGACCCTGCCGGCGGCGACGCCGGCGCCGGCTGACTCCGGACGCCCGGCTCAGGGCGCGTGACGCGCCTGCAATTCCGCGAACGACGTCAGTTCCCCCGCCAGGGCGCTGGCCATCACGGTGGGCGGACTGGCCAGCCAGACGCGGCCCGGGCCCGAGCGCCCCGGGAAATTCCGGTTGATGGCGCTGATCGTCACCTGCGCGGCATCGGTGGATGACCCCGGCCCGCAATTGGCGCACGCGCCGCAAGATGGCTGCAGGATGCGCGCGCCGACGGCGGCGAAGGTCCGGTCGTAGCCCTGCGCGATGCAGTAGTCGCGCACGGCCGTGGTGCCGTACTGCAGATACAGCGTGACACCAGCGGGCAGCTTCAGCCCGCGCGCCACCGCCCAGGCCAGCACCTCGTGGTAGTGATCGAAATCCTCGCGCTTGCCGGCCGTGCAGGAGCCGCCGTAGGCAATATCGATACGCGGCCGGTCCCGCAGCGTGGACAGGGCGACGCCATTGCCCGGATCGCCCGGCGCCGCCACCAGGGGGGTCAGCTCGCCGCAAGCCACCCGCAAGGTCGCGGCATAGACGGCATCCGGATCGCTGTGCATCCACGGTTCGATGCCGGCGTCCACGCCGCGGCGCTCGCGCAGGAAGCGCGCGGTTTCGGCGTCTGGAGCCACGATGCCCGTCAGGCCGCCCAATTCGGCGGTCATGTTGGTCAGCGTGGCGCGCTCGTCGATCGACAGTCCGGCGACCGCCTCGCCTGCAAACTCGAAGACCTTGCCCACCCCGGCCCCGGCGCGGATCTCAGGCAGGGCCAGCAGATGCAGCACGACGTCCTTGGCCGTCACGCCCGGCGGCAGCGCGCCGCTCAGCTCGACGCGCAGGGACGCGGGCACCGTCAGCCGCACGGCGCCCGTGACGAAGGCGTTCGCCATATCGGTGGTGCCCACGCCAAAGGCCACGCAACCCAGCGCGCCGCTGTGCGGCGTATGCGAATCCGTTCCCACCACCACCTGCCCGGGCAGCGCATAGTGTTCCGCCATCATGGCGTGGGAAATGCCCGCCACATTGGCGCCGGGGTCCAGGGCCGCCTCGTCTTCGGTCAGCGTGCGGTGCTGGCGCAGGCCGTAGGCATCGACGAAGTCGCGCTGCGCCTGGCACATGGCGCGCACATTGGGCACGATGCCCGCCCGCACATGGTTCGGGCTTTCGGCTACGTAGGAAGTATGGTCTTCAAAGACCACGATGCGTTCGGCGTCCACCAGCCGCAGCGGACGCCCGAAGCGCGCATGCAGCATATGGGCGGCCATGCCGGTGTAGTACTCATGGATGAAGCGCCAGTCCGCCCGGATGAAGACGCCCGTGCCTTGCTCGGGCGCCGCCGCCGTCACGGGCGTTCGCAACAGGTGGCGCTGGATGATCTTCTCGAACAGGGTGCGCGGCGCCGGGTCCTCCTCCTTGCGGCCCGCCCCGTCATCGTGCGCGGCGACGCCGCTCAGCTGCGCCTGTCCGAAAGCCAGCAGCCCCCCCGCCTTGACGATGGCCGCGGCCAGCCCGTCGCGTCCGGCCACGATCTCGTCGACCGTGACGGACTCGCCGCGCAGCAGGCGGTCCGCCAGGCCGAGGTCGGTGCTGGTGTACAGCCCGATGTTGTCGGCATTCTGGCGATAGATGCGTTCGAAGCTCTCCGCAATCACCAGCCGCACGCCGGCCGATTTCTCCGCCATCGGACTGTGCTCTCGCGACGAGCCCTTGCCGTAGCGCTTGCCCGCCACGACGACGTTGACGCCGGCCCGCCTGATCGCATCCATGTCGACAGGCAGGGTGTCGCCAGCGCGAAATCCCGTGTACGGGTAACGGCCCAGCTTCTCGTCGAAGTGCGTGAGGATCGGCACCGGCGTGATCTCGTCGGTGGAGATGTCGTCGCGCAGCGGCGCGGCCAGTCGCGGATCGGACGCGGCGCCCGCCAGCTGCGCGGTCACACAGGCGGGATCCTGCGACAGGAACAGCAGGCGGGCCGGAACATCGAGTACGAATGAAGCGGTCATGGCCTGGGGACTACTCAACGGTGATCGCCGCGGCCTTGACCAGCGCCTGGCTCTTGGAGATTTCCGCGGCCAGGGTCTGGACCGCCAGTTCGGTGCTGCTGCCCTGGGCCACGAAACCCTGCGGCGTCAGCGTCTTCAGCACCGCCGGCTCGCGCATGGCCTGCTGGGTCGCGGATTGCAGCTTCTGGACGATATCGGCGGGCAGCCCGGCCGGCCCGATCAGCGAGATCCACGCGTCATAGGAATAATCCTTCACGCCAGCCTCGTCCAGCGTAGGCACATCGGGCAGGGCCGCGACCCGCTCCGGCGTACTGACGGCCAGGGCGTGCAGCTTGCCTGCCTGGACCTGCGCCAGCACCGAAGGCACCGCCAGGAAGGCCACCTGGATCTGCCCCGACATCACATCGGTGATCAGCGCGGTGCCACCCCGGTACGGGATATGCATCATGTCCACGCCGGCCTTGGACTTCAGCAGCTCGCCCGCCAGATGCAGGACGCTGCCGCTGCCGGAAGAGCCGTAGTTGATCTTGCCGGGCTGCGCGCGCGCCGCCTTCAGCAGGTCAGCCATCGTGCGATAGGGCGAGTTCTGCGCCACCACGACCACCAGCGGCGTCGTGCCGATGACGGAGATCGGCGTAATGTCCTTGACCGAGTCGTACGGCATGCTTTTGTACAGGCTGGGGTTGATGGCGTGGTTGGACGACACGATGGCCAGCGTGTAGCCGTCCGGTTTGGCCGACACCAGCTGGCGGGTGCCGGGTATGCCCGCCGCGCCGGCCAGGTTTTCGACGATCAGGGGCTGGGCCAGCGTCTTGCCCAGGTTCTCGGCCACCACGCGCGCCACCATGTCGGCGGTGGAGCCGGGCGAAGTCGGCACGATCAGGCGGATCGGACGATCCGGGTAGCCTGCCGCCACGGCGGCGGCCGCGGCGCACAGGGCGCCAAGCGCGAGCGCACAGCTCGCCAGGATGCGGGTTGGGGTCATGATGTCTCCGTATGGGGCGCAGCGGGGTCTGTATGCCCCGTACCGGCGATGAACGCGCTTTGACTATACGAAGTTGGCCAGGAATGCCGAAGTGTCCTCTTGGCAGGTCCGCCATCGCCAATGGCGATGCCTCAGCCCTGCTGGGCCAGGAATTTGACGAGCGTGCTTGCGGTGGCCGACAGCTGGTCCTGGCGGGGAAATACGATGCAAAGCTGGCGCCTGGCCCAATCATCCGACAGGGGACGGACCACCACGTCCAGCGATTGCAGGTACAGCTCGGCCACCTGCTGCGGCATCACGGCGATGCCCAGGCCGGCATGCGTCATGCGGCAAAGCGCGTCCAGGCTGGCCACCCGGATCTTCACCGACAGCGTCTTGCCCAGTTCCGAGGCCCGCGCCGCCAGCAACTGGGTCAGCGCGCTGTTCTCGCGCAATCCCACGAAGGTCTCTTCGGCGATGTCCTGCAAACTGAGCTGGCGGGCGGCGGCCCGGGGATGGCTGGCCGGCAGCATCACCGCAAGCCGGTCGCGGCGGTAGGGCAGTTGCTCCAGTCCTTCCGCCCCCGCAAGCTGGTTGCAGATGCCGAAGTCGGCGGCGCGCTCGCGCACCAGCCGCAGGACGTCGGGACTGTGCTGTTCTTCCAGGTCGATGTCCACGTCGGGAAACAGGCGCTGGAACGCCGCCACGTCCTCGGGCAGGAACTGCACGATGGCCGACAGATTGGCGACCAGCCGCACGTGGCCTTTCACCCCTTCGTAGAAGCGCGACAGCTCCGCCCCCATGGCCTCCACGTCGCCGATGATCTGCCGCGCATGGCGCAGCACGGTCTGGCCGGCGGGCGTCACCGTCACGCCCCGGGTGTGCCTTGTTATCAGCGGCAGGCCGATCAGGGATTCCATGTCGGCGATGCGCCGGCTGACGGCGGACGGCGCGATGAACTCGCGCTCGGCCGCCCGGGCGATGCTGTTTTCCTGGCATACCGCCACGAACAGCCGCAACGAGGTCAGATCAAGTTTGCGTAGGATGTTTTCCATGACCGGGCAGACAGGGGGAGCGGCACGACCTGCATTGACGGGGGATCGTACACCACGCCCCCCCGCCCCGAGTTCAGGCCGCCAGCGGCACACGGTCCCCGTTGCGATAGCGTTCCCACAAGCCGGCCTGCCTGGCCTGCGCCTGCTCCACGCTCTTTTCCTTCACGTGGCCATAGCCCCGGATCGCATCCGGCAAGCCGGCCAGCGCCAGCGCGGCATCGCGGTTGCCGGCATCCAGCGAGCGCGAGAACTCCTCCGCCAGCGCCAGGTAGTCGGCCGCCAGCTGACGCTCCATGCGGCGCTCGGCCGTCTTGCCGAATACATCCAGCCAGGTGCCACGCACGCGCTTCATCGGCGCCAGCGCGCGAAACGCCAGCGCCATCCAGGGACCGAAGGCACGCTTTTGCAGGCGGCCCTGCGCGTCGCGGCGCGCGAACGCCGGCGGCGCCAGGTAGTAGCGCAGGCGATAGTCGCGGCCCGGCTCGCCCTCGAACTGCGCGCGCAGCCTGGCCTTGAAGGCCGGATCGGCGTACAGGCGCGCCACTTCGTATTCGTCCTTGTAGGTCATGAGCTTGGCCAGGTTGCGCGCCACGGCGCGCGTCACCTCGTATTGCTGCGTGTCCGGAAGCGCGGATTCGCGCGCCCGCACCGCCGCCACCGCCGCCAGGAAGCGCGCCGCATAGGCCGAGTCCTGATAGTCACGCACATGCGCCGCCAGCCGCCTGATCAGGCCGTCCACGGACTCGGGCAGCGCCACCACGCTGGCGGGCGCCGCCGGGCGCAGCGCATCCGCGCCGCGATGCGCGGCTTGCCGGCCCAGTTCGAACGCAGCCAGGTTCTTCTCCACCGACACGCCATTGATCTCGATCGCGCGGCGCAGGCTGTCCAGCGACAGCGGCAGGCCGCCCTTCTGCCAGGCATAGCCCAGCAGCAGCGGATTGGCGTAGATGCTGTCGCCCAGCAGGGCCTCGGCCAGCGGGCCCGCTTCGATGAAATCGCAGTTGCCGCCGGTGCTCTGCCCCAGCGCGCTCTGCGCCTGCGCGCCCGGAAACCGCCAGGCCGGCTGCGACAGGAAGGCGGCCGTCGGCGCGGCGCTGCTGTTCACCACGGCGCGGCCATGATCCGGCCGCAGGCGCGACAGCACTTCCGGCGACGCGGACACCAGCGCGTCGCAACCGATCACCAGGTCCGCCTCGCCCAGCGCCACGCGGGTGGCGTGCAGGTCTTCCGGACGGTTGGCCAGCTGCACGTGACTGAGCACCGCGCCGCCCTTCTGCGCCAGGCCCGCCATGTCCAGCACGGTCACGCCCTTGCCTTCGATGTGCGCGGCCGCGCCCAGCAACGCACCTATCGTCACCACGCCAGTGCCACCCACTCCCGCGATCACCACGCGGTACGCGGCGCCGGCGGCGATATCCGCGCGGTCCGGCAAGGGCGCCTCGGGCAGCGCGGGCGCGCCGCCCGCCTGGCCTGGCTTGCGCAGCACCGCGCCTTCGGCCGTCACGAAGCTGGGGCAGAAGCCTTCCACGCAGGAGAAGTCCTTGTTGCAGGACGACTGGTTGATCCGCCGCTTCGTCCCCATGGGAGTGTCCAGTGGTTCCACGGACAGGCAGTTGGATTTCACCGAGCAATCGCCGCAGCCTTCGCACACCGCATCGTTGATGAAGGCGCGGCGGGGCGGATCGGGATACTCGCCGCGCTTGCGGCGGCGGCGCTTCTCGGTGGCGCAGGTCTGGTCGTAGATGAGCACCGTGGTGCCCTCCGTGTCGCGCAAGGCGCGCTGCACCTCGTCCAGCGCCTTGCGATGATGCACCTCGACCCCGGCCGGCAGTATGGCCGCACCCGTGTATTTATCCGGCTCGTCGGTCACGACCACCGTCTTGCCTACGCCTTCGGCCTGCATCTGCGCGGCAATCTGCGGCACGGTCAGCACGCCGTCCACCGGCTGCCCGCCGGTCATGGCGACCGCGTCGTTGTAGAGGATCTTGTAGGTGATGCTGGCGCGCGCCGCGACCGCCGCGCGGATGGCCAGCAGGCCGGAATGGAAATAGGTGCCGTCGCCCAGGTTGGCGAAGATGTGGCGTTCCGACGTGAAGTCCTTCTGCCCCAGCCAGGCCACGCCCTCGCCGCCCATCTGGCTGAAGGTATCGGTATTGCGGTCCATCCACATCGCCATGTAGTGGCAGCCTATGCCCGCCACCGCACGCGAGCCTTCCGGCACGCGGGTGGACGTGTTGTGCGGACAGCCCGAACAGAACCAGGGCTTGCGCTCTTCGACCAGGGTGGGACGGCTGGCTTCGCGCTCCTTCGCGTCGATCACGGCCAGCCGGGCCGCGATGCGGGCTCGCAGCGCGTCCGACAGGTCCGCCCTCTCCAGGCGCGCCGCGATCGCGCGGGCGATCAGCGCCGGCGACAGCTCATGGCGCGCCGGCAGCAGCCAGCCGCCGCGCGGCGTGGACCATTCGCCCCCGCCGTTCTCGCGCTCGTCGAACTTGCCATACACGCGCGGGCGCACATCGTCGCGCCAGTTGTAGAGCTCTTCCTTCAGCGCGTATTCCAGGATCTGGCGCTTTTCCTCGACCACCAGGATTTCCTTCAGTCCCGTGGCGAATTCGCGCGCGTCCTGCGCGTCCAGCGGCCAGATGCAGCCCACCTTCAGCACACGGATGCCGGCCTGCGCACAGGCCGTCTCGTCCAGCCCCAGGTCGTTGAGGGCCTGGCGCACGTCCAGATAGGCCTTGCCCGCGGTCATGATGCCGAAATGCGCGCGCGGAGAATCCAGCACCACCCGGTTCAGCTTGTTGGCACGCACATAGGCCAGCGCCGCGTACCACTTGTGGTCCAGCAGCCGCGCCTCCTGCGCCAGCGGCGAATCCGGCCAGCGGATATTCAGGCCGCCCGCCGGCAGGCTGTCTTGCGGCAGCACTATCCGCACGCGCGCCGGATCCACGTCGACCGACGCGCTGGACTCCACCACGTCGGTCACGCATTTCATCGCCACCCAGAGGCCCGTATGGCGGCTCATGGCCCAGCCGTGCAGGCCGTAGTCCAGGTACTCCTGCACATTGGACGGATACAGCACCGGAATGCCGCTGGCGATCAGCACATGTTCGGACTGATGCGCCACCGACGAGGATTTGGCGGCATGGTCATCGCCGGCCAGCATCAGCACCCCGCCATGCGCGGACGTGCCCGCCGAGTTGGCGTGCTTGAGCACATCCACCGAGCGGTCCACCCCCGGCCCCTTGCCGTACCACATGCCGAACACGCCATCGCGCTCGGCGCCCGGAAACAGGTTCAGCTGCTGCGTGCCCCAGACGGCGGTGGCGGCCAGGTCCTCGTTCACGCCGGGCTGGAACACCACATCGTTCGCTTTCAGATGCCGCTTGGCTTTCCACAGGGCCTGGTCCAGCCCGCCCAGCGGCGACCCCCGGTAGCCGGAGACATAGCCCGCCGTATTAAGGCCGGCTTGCTGGTCGCGCAGCTTCTGCATCAGGGGCAGGCGCACCAGCGCCTGCGTGCCGCTGAGATAGATGCGGCCGGAGGCCCGGGTGTATTTGTCGTCCAGCGTCAGGCCATGGGTATCGGCCACGCCGGGGGGTAGAGGGGCGTTCACGGGACTTGTCTCCTGCAATCTGCGGGGTGGGTTTTTAGTGTTTTCCGCAGTGTAGGAATGGCGATGGCTATCGTATATTCATATATTCAGGTAGCTGGTATTCGATAAACACATGGCTAACGATGTCACCCTGCGGCAACTGCGCTACTTCGCCGCCGCCGCCCGGACGGGCCGGTTCTCCATGGCGGCGGCCGACGAGCACGTCTCGCAATCGGCCGTCACCAACGCGGTGCTGGCACTGGAAGCACAGCTGGGCGTGCGTCTGTTCGACCGCCATCCCCACGGCGTCACGCTGACTCCCGAAGGCCACAACTTTCACCAGCGCGCCCGCGACGTGCTGGATTCCCTGGACGACGCGCTGCGCGAACCGGGCTTTCAACGCTATGCGCTGCGCGGCTCGGTGCGGATCGCGGCGTCCTACACCGTGCTGGGCTACTTCCTGCCCGACCTGCTGGCGCGCTTTCGCCGGCGCTACCCCGACGTGGTGCTGGACCTGGTGGACCTGGACCGGCCCGAGATCGAAAAGGCGGTGGCCAGCGGCGAAGTCGAGCTGGGGGTGGCGCTGCTGTCCAACGTGGACAAGCGGGACCGGTTCGGCCACCAGGTGCTGGTGCGGTCGCGGCGCCAGCTCTGGACGGCGTCCGGCCACCCGCTGCTGCAGGCCGCGGCGCCATCGCTCGCGGACATCGCCCAGTACCCCTACATCCTGCTGGAAGTGGACGAAGGCGAACGGTCCACGCTGAACTACTGGCGCGCCCATGGCCTGCAGCCCGACATCGCTTTTCGCACCCGCTCCATGGAGGCCCTGCGCGGGCTGGTGGCGCACGGGTTCGGGATCACGATGCTGTCGGACATGGTCTATCGCCCCTGGTCGCTGGAAGGCCGCAAGATCGAAGCCGTGCCCGTCACCGACGCCGTGCCGCCGATGGAAGCAGGCCTGCTGTGGCATCCGCGCGCGGCCATGGCCAAGCCCGCCGACGCGTTCCGGCAATTCATGACGTATGCGTGCGGGGTTTGAGGGCGGCGGGTCGTCGATGGCGCTGCCCAACTTGGGCGCGGCGCATCATTAGAATCGCGGTTCCTCCCGACTGGCGCCTGCCTCTCCCGATGCTCCGATACACATCCGCCATGAGCGGCACGCTGACCCGCGGTTATCGCGACATCGTCGCGACCGACGCGTACGAGTCTTCCCGTGCGGCAGTGCAGCACGGCGAGTGCGAGGAGAAGACCCTGAGCAAGGGCAAAACCCCGCGCACGCTGAAGTTCGACGGCCAGCGCTACCGCATCCCGGAACCGCTGCGTTCGCTGGATCGGGAGACTGCTGGATAACCAGCATTTACAGGCGAGTCTCCTCCTGTGCATGCTGCCCAATGATCCGGCGCAGATCGGGCGCACCATGGAGACGACATGCCTAGTCAGGAATCCCTGCACTCCGCCCATATCCGCGAGATCGAACAGGTCGGCCTGGGCCGGCCAACGCAGCGCGACGCGCACGTGGTGCGCAGCTGGCTGCGCTGCCTGGATCAATACCGGCTGGACCCCGCCCAGGCCTGCGAGGCCTACATCGTGCCCGACGGGCGGCTGCGCGAGCACCGCCAGCAATCCGAAGCCCTCATCGCCATCGCGCGCAGCGGGCTGGACCATCTCTTCCGGCAGGTCGCCGGCCAGAACTACGTGCTGCTGCTGGCCGACCGCCAGGGCGTGACCGTGGAATTCCTGGGCGACGCCCTGCAGACCAGCAAGCTGCGCAAGGCCGGACTCTATCTGGGGTCGGAATGGTCGGAGCCGCGCGCCGGCACCTGCGCGGTGGGCGCCTGCCTGGAAACGGGCGAAGCGCTCACCATCCACCAGACCGACCACTTCGACAACACCCACACGCCGCTGTCCTGCACCGCCGCGCCCATCTACAACGCCGACGGCGAACTGGCGGCCGTGCTGGATATCTCGCTGCTCAGTTCGCCCAGCCTCAAGACCAGCCAGAACCTGGCGCTGCATCTGGTCAACAGCACCACGCGCCGCATCGAGCTCGCCAACCTGATGGCGCGCACCCGCAACGAATGGGTGCTGCGCTTTGCCCGGTCGCCCGAGTTCCTGGACGTGGATCCCGAAGCCGCCATCTCGCTGGACGGCTCCGGGCGCATCCTGGGCATGACGCATACCGGCGCCAAGCTGCTGGCGCGCGCCGCCGGCCTGGACTGGCGCAACCCGGCCAATCTCATCGGCCAATCCGTCACGCGCTTCTTCGATGTGCAGCTGGACGATCTGCCCCAATACACCCGCGCCCGCGCGCCACAAGACCGGCTGATCGTCGCGCGCGACGGCGACGCCCTGTTCGCGCATGCCATCGAACCCAACCGCCATCAGCGCGGCGCCACGGTGGCGGTGCGCGCCACGCCGTCGGCGCTGCGCGGCCTGGATGGCGGCGACGCCAGGATGGCCTCGCTGCAGGTCCGCGCCGCCAAGCTGGCCCGGCAAGGCCTGCCCATCCTGTTGCAGGGCGAGACCGGCGTGGGCAAGGAATACCTGGCGCGCGCCATCCACGACGACAGCCGCCGGTCCGGCCGCTTCGTGGCCGTGAACTGCGCCGCCATCCCCGAGTCCCTGATCGAAAGCGAGCTGTTCGGCTACCTGCCCGGCGCCTACACCGGGGCCGCCCCCAAGGGCCGCAAGGGCCTGATCGAAGAATCCGATGGCGGCACCCTGTTCCTGGACGAGATCGGCGACATGCCGCTGACGCTGCAGAGCCGGTTGCTGCGCGTGCTGGCCGAATCCGAGGTCACGCCCATCGGCGCCAACGCGCCGCGCGCCTTGCGCCTGGCCCTGGTGTCGGCCTCGCACCGCGACCTGGGCGCGCTGGTGCGCGAGGGCCGCTTTCGCGAAGACCTGTATTACCGCATCAATGCCGCCGCCTTGACCGTGCCGCCGCTGCGCGAACGCCAGGACCTGGACTGGCTGATCGACCGCATGCTGGCCCGGCATCAGGACGAGTCCGGCGCCCCCGTGTTGTCGCCCGCCGCCCTGCTGGCCCTGAAGGCGCACGCCTGGCCCGGCAACATCCGCGAACTGGCCAACGTGATCGCGGTGGCCGCCGCGCTGTGCGAGCACGGCGTCATCGAACCCCAGGACCTGCCCGACACGCTGGCCCCGGCGGGATGCGCCGTCACCGCCGAAGAAGCGGCGCTGCGATCGGCCCTGGCCAGCTGCGCCGGAAATGTCTCGGAAACCGCCCGGCGGCTGGGCGTGGACCGCTCCACCATTCATCGCCAGATGCGGCGCTACGGCCTGTCCTCGCGGCGCTGATCGCGCGCCGCTGCAACACCCGCCCGCCACAGGTGTTGCATCCGCCACGGCGCCGGCTTCCGGCCATGGTCCGCGCTTCCCGTAGGCAAGGCAATTTCAACGCGCATCCGCGGCTGGCACGGCAATTGCATGTATGCAGGCGGCGTCCACCGTCCGGCACAGGCCGGGGCCGCCGCCGGACGGGAACGTCCGCCACGACAACGACTGCCCGCCACGGGCAAGGAGACAAGATATGCCGACCGACCACGCCGCCGACGCCGCCCTGGACGCGGTGCTTGCGCGCCTGAACACCGCGCTGGGCAACAAGGACATCGACGCCGTCGCCCAGATGTTCCAGGACGAATGCTATTGGCGCGACCTGGTGCTGTTCTGCTGGAACCTGCGCACCCTGGAAGGCCGCGACCAGATCCGGGACATGCTGCAACAGCAGCTGCGGCATGTCGAGCCGGTGCGCTTTACCCGCGACGACGCGGAGGCCGTGTCCGACGCCGACGGCCTGCTGCAAGGCTGGTTCCAGGTCGATACCAATCTTGCGCGCGGCTACGGCCACATCCGCGTCAAGGACGGCAAGATCTGGACCCTGCTCACCACCATGTCGGAACTGAAGGGACACGAGGAGCCCAGCGGCGTGCGCCGGCCCAAGGGCGCCGAGCACGGCAGCAGCCGCGACCGCCAGACCTGGCAGGAAAAGCGCGAGCGGGAAGCGGCCGAACTGGGCTACCAGACCCAGCCATATGTGCTGATCATCGGCGGCGGCCAGGGCGGCATCGCGCTGGGCGCGCGCCTGCGCCAGCTGGACGTGCCCACCATCATCATCGAAAAGAACGAACGCGCCGGCGACAGCTGGAGGAAGCGCTACAAGTCGCTGTGCCTGCACGACCCGGTCTGGTACGACCACCTGCCTTACATCCCCTTCCCCGAGAACTGGCCCGTCTTCGCACCCAAGGACAAGATCGGCGACTGGCTGGAGATGTACACCAAGGTGATGGAGCTGAATTACTGGACCTCGACCGTGTGCGAATCGGCGCGCTATGACGAGCAGAAGCAGGAATGGGAGGTCACGGTAGTGCGCGAGGGCAAGCCCGTGGTGCTGCGTCCCAAGCAGCTGGTGCTGGCCACCGGCATGTCGGGCAAGGCGAACGTGCCACGCTTTCCCGGCCAGGATGAATTCCAGGGTGAACAGCAGCATTCGTCGCAGCATCCCGGGCCGGACGCCTACCGCGGCAAGAACGTCGTCGTCATCGGCGCCAACAACTCGGCCCACGACATCTGCGCGGCGCTGTGGGAAGGCGGCGCCAACGTCACGATGGTGCAGCGTTCGTCCACGCACATCGTCCGCTCCGAGACCTTGATGGACATCGGGCTGGGCGGGCTGTATTCGGAACAGGCGCTGGCCAACGGCATGACCACGCGCAAGGCCGACCTGACCTTCGCTTCCGTGCCTTACAAGATCCTGGCCCAGTTCCAGGTGCCGCTCTACGATCAGATGCGCGAGCGCGACGCCGAGTTCTACAAGAAGCTGGAGGCCGCCGGCTTCATGCTGGACTGGGGCGACGACGGTTCGGGCCTGTTCATGAAGTACCTGCGCCGCGGGTCCGGCTACTACATCGACGTGGGCGCTTGCGATCTCATCATCGACGGCAGCATCAAGCTGCAGTCGCGCACCGACGTCAGCCGCCTGACGCAGGATTCCGTGGTGCTCACCAACGGGGTCACGCTGCCCGCGGACCTGGTCGTCTACGCGACGGGGTACGGCTCGATGAACGGCTGGGCCGCCGACCTGATCAGCCCCGAGGTCGCGGACAAGGTCGGCAAGTGCTGGGGGCTGGGTTCCGCCACCACCAAGGACCCGGGCCCCTGGGAAGGCGAACAGCGCAACATGTGGAAGCCCACGCAGCAGGAAGCGCTGTGGTTCCACGGCGGCAATCTGCATCAGTCGCGCCACTACTCCCAGTACCTGTCCTTGCAACTGAAGGCCCGGCAGGTGGGGATTCCGGTGCAGGTCTATGGGGTCCAGGAGGTGCATCACAAGCGCTAGGCGCCCCGGCCGCCCCCTGCGCGCAAGCAACCGCCCGGCCGCTTGCGCCGCTTCCTCACCCGAGGTAAATTGTTGACAATCCGGCGCCACAACGCCATTTATTCCGATTTTTCCCACCAAAACCGGACAGATTGTTGACACCATGAGCAAAGTGCTGACCCTGCCGGGTAGTCCGCCGGGCGATGGCGAGACGCTTTCGGATCATATTTTCCGCAAGATCCAGTCCGCCATCGTCAAAGGCGAGATCGCCCCGGGCAGCAAGATTTCCGAGCCGGAGCTGGCGCGCATCCATGGCGTCAGCCGGGGTCCGCTGCGCGAGGCCCTGCACCGGCTCGAAGGCCAGAAGCTGCTGGTCCGCGTGCCGCATGCCGGCGCGCGCGTCGTGTCGCTGTCGCGGCAGGAACTGTCCGAACTCTACGAAATCCGCGAATCGCTGGAAGGCATGGCCTGCCGGCTGGCCGCCGAACGCATGCCGCCGTCGGAAATCGCCGAACTGCGCGGCGTGCTGGAAGCGCACGAACGCGACGAGGCCTTCCAGGCTGGCCTGGGCTACTACCAGCAGGAAGGCGACTACGATTTCCACTACCGCATCGTCAAGGGCAGCGGCAACCAGATGCTGTTCCGCATGCTGTGCGACGAGCTCTACCAGCTGGCGCGCATGTACCGCATCCAGTATTCGACGACGCCCAACCGCCCGCGGCAGGCTTATGCCGAGCACCACCGCATTCTTGACGCCATCGCCGACGGCGACGGCGAGCTGGCCGAAATCCTGATGCGGCGCCACATCCGCGCATCCCGCATCAACATCGAACAACAGATCGCGCAGAGCACCCTGCAGCGCACGGAGGCATGATGAACCAGTCGTACCGCAAGACCCTGCCCGGCACCCGCCTGGACTATTTCGACGCCCGCGCGGCCGTGGAGGCCATCGCTCCCGGCGCTTATGACGGCCTGCCCTATACCTCGCGCGTATTGGCCGAGAACCTGGTCCGCCGCTGCGAACCGGCCATGCTGACCGATGCGCTCAAGCAGCTGATCGAACGCCGCCGCGACCTGGACTTCCCGTGGTTTCCCGCGCGCGTGGTCTGCCATGACATCCTGGGCCAGACCGCGCTGGTGGACCTGGCCGGCCTGCGCGACGCCATCGCCGAGAAAGGCGGCGATCCGGCCAAGGTCAATCCCGTCGTGCCGGTGCAGCTGATCGTCGACCACTCGCTGGCCGTGGAATACGACGGCAACGATCCCGACGCCTTCGCGAAGAACCGCGCCGTCGAAGACCGCCGCAACGAAGACCGCTTCCATTTCATCGACTGGACCAAGCAGGCCTTCGAGAACATCGAGGTCGTGCCGCCGGGCAACGGCATCATGCACCAGATCAACCTGGAGCGGATGTCCCCCGTGATCTACACGCAGGACGGCGTGGCCTTCCCGGACACGCTGGTGGGCACCGACAGCCATACGCCGCACGTGGACGCGCTGGGCGTGATCGCCATCGGCGTGGGCGGCCTGGAAGCCGAAAACGTCATGCTGGGCCGCGCGTCCTGGATGCGCCTGCCCGACATCATCGGCGTGGAACTGAGCGGCCGCGCCCAGCCCGGCATCACCGCCACCGACATCGTGCTGACCCTGACCGAATTCCTGCGCAAGGAAAAAGTGGTGGGCGCGTACCTGGAGTTTTACGGCGAAGGCGCCTCCAGCCTGACGCTGGGCGACCGCGCCACCATCTCGAACATGGCGCCCGAGTACGGCGCCACGGCCGCGATGTTCTCGATCGACCAGCAGACCATCGACTACCTGCGCCTGACCGGCCGCGAGGACGAGCAGATCGCGCTGGTGGAAACCTATGCCAGGACCGCGGGCCTGTGGTCCGACAGCCTGGCCACCGCCGAGTACGAGCGCGTGCTGCGCTTTGACCTGTCGACCGTGGTGCGCACGCTGGCCGGCCCGTCCAACCCGCATCGCCGCCTGCCGGTGTCCGACCTGGCCGAACGCGGAATCTCGGGCGTGGTCGAAAACGAACCCGGCCTGATGCCGGACGGCGCCGTCATCATCGCCGCCATCACCAGCTGCACCAACACCAGCAATCCGCGCAACGTCATCGCGGCGGGCCTCCTGGCGCGCAACGCCAATCGCGCGGGCCTGGCCCGCAAGCCCTGGGTAAAGAGCTCGCTCGCGCCCGGCTCCAAGGCCGTGCAGCTGTACCTGGATGAAGCCGGCCTGACCGAAGACCTGGAAAAACTGGGCTTTGGCGTGGTGGCGTTTGCCTGTACCACGTGCAACGGCATGTCCGGCGCGCTGGACCCCGTGATCCAGCAGGAAATCATCGACCGCGACCTCTACGCCACCGCCGTGCTGTCCGGCAACCGCAACTTCGACGGCCGCATCCATCCCTATGCCAAGCAGGCCTTCCTGGCATCGCCGCCGCTGGTCGTGGCCTACGCCATCGCCGGCACCATCCGCTTCGACATCGAACGCGACGTGCTGGGCATCGCCGCCGACGGCCGCGAGATCCGTCTGAAGGACATCTGGCCCAGCGACGAAGAGATCGACGCCATGGTCAAGTCCGCGGTCAAGCCCGAGCAGTTCCGCAAGGTCTACGCCCCGATGTTCGGCATCAAGGACGACCGCCAGAACGCCGTCAGCCCGCTGTACGACTGGCGCCCGCAAAGCACCTACATCCGCCGCCCGCCGTACTGGGAAGGCGCGCTGGCGGGCGAGCGCGGCCTGCGCGGCATGCTGCCGCTGGCCGTGCTGGGCGACAACATCACCACCGACCACCTGTCGCCGTCCAACGCCATCCTGCTCGACAGCGCCGCCGGCGAATACCTGGACAAGATGGGCCTGCCCGAAGAGGACTTCAATTCCTACGCTACGCACCGCGGCGATCACCTGACCGCGCAGCGCGCCACCTTCGCCAACCCCAAGCTCTTCAACGAAATGGTGAAGAACGACGACGGCACGGTCAAGCAAGGCTCGCTGGCGCGCGTGGAGCCCGAAGGCCAGGTCATGCGCATGTGGGAAGCCATCGAGACCTACATGGAGCGCAAGCAGCCGCTGATCATCGTGGCCGGCGCCGACTATGGCCAGGGCTCCTCGCGCGACTGGGCCGCCAAGGGCGTGCGCCTGGCCGGCGTGGAAGCCATCGTCGCCGAAGGCTTCGAGCGCATCCACCGCACCAACCTGATCGGCATGGGCGTGCTGCCGCTGGAATTCAAGCCGGGCGTGAACCGCAAGACGCTGGCGCTGGACGGCACCGAAAGCTACGACGTCATCGGCGAACGCAAGCCGCGCGCCGACCTGACGCTGGTGATCCATCGCCGCGACGGCCAGACCGTTGAAGTCCCCGTGACCTGCCGCCTGGATACCGCCGAAGAAGTCTCTATCTACGAGGCCGGCGGCGTGCTGCAGCGCTTTGCCCAGGATTTCCTGGAAGCCGAATCCGTATCGGGCGCCGGCAAGCTGGCCGGCTGATCCGCCCCTCGCGTCAAGACAGGCGGGCGCCCCGGCGCCCGCCGCCCACCTCCCGACACATCAGGACTGTTCCATGGCCCATGCTCCCCAGACCAAGATTGCCGCCACCTACATGCGCGGCGGCACCAGCAAAGGCGTGTTCTTCAAGCTGGACGACCTGCCCGAATCCGCGCGCGTGCCCGGCGCCGCCCGCGACGCGCTGCTGATGCGCGTGATCGGCAGCCCCGACCCTTACGGCAAGCAGATCGACGGCATGGGCGCCGCCACGTCCAGCACCAGCAAGACCGTCATCGTCGGCAAGAGCGCGCGTCCGGACCATGACGTGGACTATCTGTTCGGGCAGGTCTCCATCGACCAGCCTTTCGTGGACTGGAGCGGCAACTGCGGCAACCTGTCGGCCGCGGTCGGCCCGTTCGCCATCACCAACGGCCTGGTCGACGCGGCCCGCATTCCTCAAGACGGCATCGCCATCGTGCGGATCTGGCAGGCGAACATCAAGAAGACCATCATCGCGCATGTGCCTGTCACCGGCGGCGCGGTGCAGGAGACCGGCGACTTCGAACTGGACGGCGTGACCTTCCCCGCCGCCGAGCTGCGCCTGGAATTCATGGACCCGGCCGAGGAAGGCGATGGCGGATCCATGTTCCCCACCGGCAACCTGGTGGACGACCTGGAGGTGCCGGGCGTGGGCACCTTCAAGGCCACCATGATCAACTCCGGCATCCCCACCATCTTTCTGGAAGCGTCGGCCCTGGGCTATACCGGCGCGGAATTGCAGGACGACATCAACGGCGACGCCGCGGCGCTGGCGCGCTTCGAGACCATTCGCGCCCACGGCGCGCTGCGCATGGGGCTGATCAAGAACATCGAAGAAGCCGCCAGCCGCCAGCACACGCCCAAGGTCGCGTTCGTCGCCCCCCCGAAGGAATACGTGTCGTCCAGCGGCAAGAAGATCGGAACCGGCGACATCGACGTGCTGGTGCGCGCCCTGTCCATGGGCAAGCTGCATCACGCCATGATGGGCACGGCCTCGGTCGCCATCGCCACCGCGGCGGCGGTGCCCGGCACGCTGGTCAACCTGGCCGCCGGCGGCACGGAACGCGACAACGTGTGCTTCGGCCATCCGTCGGGCACCTTGCGCGTGGGCGCGCAGGCCCAGCTGGTGGACGGCGAATGGAAGGTCACCAAGGCCATCATGAGCCGCAGCGCGCGAGTGCTGATGGAAGGCCGCGTACACGTGCCGCGCGTGGGGTTCTGAGCGGCGGGCGCCTCGTTTTTCCCGGGTTTCAAGCATGTTTCGTAAATTGCGAGCCGCGAGCAAAGGCTCGCAATTTACATTTGCGCCCGGCACTTAGGCTGGACTCCGACCACGCCTGCCCCTATACTTAACAGATGTTGTAATTCTTCACCGGACCCCGCCGATGCCCAGTCATCGGGGGTACCCGTCACACGGCCGCGCACAGCGGCCCGGCGCCAGCGCCGAAACACCACCACCCAGCCCAGGCCCCACGGCCGGCGGCTGCGGAACAAAACCCTGCTTATCCGGCAGGATCACTGCTCACCGCATTGAGCCCGTCAGCGCCAACGACCTCCGTGTCCGCGGCGCCCCGGCCCTATGCCGCAGCAAGGCACCAATACGGTGTGTCTTGAGTCTGTCCGATCCGGGCTGCCATCCCCTGCCCGGCCGGGCAGGCATGCGATCGCGCGTTCGAAACGAAAACACGGAGTCCGCGATCCACTGGTGTTTCGCCCTCGCCATGGGAAGGCTAGCCGCCCATCGCACCCCGCGGAAACGGCGCTCACGCAGCCACGGCCCCCGGGCCCTGACATGGCTGTCGAGGAGTAAGGACCCACAAGATGCAAGAGACAGTTTTCTTCCAGTTATCGGCGACCACCGCCATCCTGTTGCTCGCCGGCTTCTACGGCGCCACGTTCCTGATGTCGCTGTTCATCGGCGAGAAGAACGAGAATGTCGACGGCTACATGGTGTCGAACAACGCGGTCGGCTTCGGCCTGTCGACCGCCAGCATGATCGCCACCTGGATCTGGGCCGCCTCGTTCTATGCCAGCGCGACGTCCGGCTTCAAATACGGACTCTCGGGCCCGCTGCACTATGGGTTCTGGGGCGCCCTGATGATTCTCTTCATCTATCCCTTCGGCAGACGCTTCCGGCAACTGGCCCCCAAGGCCCACACGCTGGCCGAAGTGATCCATGCGCGCCACGGCACATCCAGCCAGATGATCATGGCCGTGTCGAATATCGTGGGCAGCTGCATCAGCCTGATGGTGAACTTCACCGCGGCGGGCGCGCTGGTGTCCATACTCAGCCCGCTCAGCTTCATCCAGGGCGTACTGATTGCCGGACTCGGCGTGCTGTCCTACACCTTGTGGTCGGGCTTCCGGACATCGGTGATGACCGACTTCGCGCAGCTCGCGGCAATGATCATCGCCGCCGTCATCATCATCCCGCTGATCTTCTTCAATGCCGGCGGCCCGGACCTGCTGCAAGCCAATATGTGGCGCCTGAACAGCGACCAGGCTGACTTCTATTCCACCAAGGCCATCATGGAGCAGGGCGCGCCCTACTTCGTCGCGGTGCTGGCCTACGCGATCGGCAACCAGACCATCGCCCAGCGCCTGTTCGCCGTGCGCGAAGACCTGATCAAACCCACCTTCCTGACCGCCACGGTCGGCTACGGCGCCGTGGTGATCGGCCTGGGCATGCTGGGCCTGCTGGCGCTGTTCGTCGGACTGGAACCCGCCAACGGCGACATGAACAACATCATCCCGCAGATGGCCTCGACCTATCTGCCGCCCTTCGGCATTGCGCTGTTCTTCCTGCTGGTGGTGGGCTCGCTCTCGTCCACCGCCGACTCCGACCTGGCCGCGCTGTCCGCCATCGTCATGACCGACGTCTACGCCAAGAACATCGCTCGCGGCCGTCCGGACCCGCGACGCATGCTGTGGTGGGGCCGCGCCACCATGATCATCGCCACGATGATCGGCGTCATTTTCGCGAGCCTGCGCCTGGATATCCTGGTCATGCTGGTGTTCGTCGGCGCGCTGTGGGGCGCCATCGTCTTCCCGGTGATCGCCAGCTTCTACTGGGACCGCGTCGACAACCGGGCCTTTGTCTGCTCCGTGCTGTCGGCGGTGGTCCTGTTCACCATCGTGCGCTTCGAGCTGGTGCCCATCCAGGGCGCGGTGGCCGTTTTCTTCGAGGTCTTTTCCGCCATCGGCGGCGCCGTGGTGCTGGGACTCATGGCGTTCGGTTTTCTGGGCCGCCGCATCGCCATCGCCATCGGCGGGATCGCGGTCCTCGTCATGCTGCCGTTCTTCGTCGGCACCCTGCGCGACTACATCGTGCTGATGGGATCGCTCACCGCCTACGGCGTCAGCGCAACCGTCTGCGTGGTCTTGAGCCTGCGCAATCCGCATCGCTTCGACTTCGGCCTGCTGGCCGAGCGCGTCACCTCGTTCCATCGCGAGCAGGAAGCCCTCGCACAACCGCTGGCGGGCAACCCCGGCGCCGAACCGGCCAGGGCTTGAATGTCCAGGGCCGAAACACTAGGAGATTGATATGTGGTTGACCGCTTATTTTCTGATCTGGCCGGCGATATCCGCCGCCATCCTGGCGCTCCTGTGCGTAACGCTGTGGAAGGACATCCGCGCCGCCAGGCGCAGCGGGCAGTCGATGATCTGAGACAGCGCGGCGGCCTGGCATGGCGGGACGCCGCGCAAGATTCACGGCGCGAGCGCCGCGCCTCCCAGCACCTTCAGCACCGCCGCGCCCGTCGCCACCGCGCTCCCGGCCACGCTCAGTTCGCCCTGCATGAACACCAGGCTGGAAGTCGCGCGCACGACGCGCCCGCGCACCTCCAGGAACTGCCCCGCGCGCGCCGCCGCCAGAAAGTGCGTGTCCAGCTGCACCGTCACGCAGGCGCGGCGCGCAAGCGCCTCCCATGCGATGGCGCTGAGCGCATGGTCCAGCAGCGCGGTCAGCAAGCCGCCGTGCACCACGCCTGCGGGATTGAGGTGATCGCTGGTGGCCAGCAGGCCATAGGCCCAGCCGTCCGCTTCCTTGCGGACCCACAGCGGGCCGATCAGGCCCGCGAACCCCGGCAGCGACTTCTGGCGCCATCCGTTGGCGTCTGGCGATTCGATGGTGGGCGTCGCGCTCATGGGATCAGTTCCGGGTTGCCAGCAGTTGGGACAAGGCGTTCGCCTCGGCCTGCAGGTCCCGGGCCAGCGCGCCGACGCGCGCCGCGTCCAGCTGCTCGGCCAGGCCTGCCGCCACCAGCGCATGCGTCATGCGCTGGTGGCTGTCGAACACCGGCACCGCGATCACGACGACGCCGTTGATGTAGTTGTTGCGGTCCAGGCTGTAGCCCTGCCGGCGCACGGCATCCACGTCTGCCTTCCACTCGGCGAACTCGGGCGCCTGGTCCCAGCGCAAGCTCTTGAAGCGGCGCTCCAGTTCCTTCTCCGAAAAATCCGAGAAGGCCGCCACCAGGCGGCCCGTCGCGCTGATCAGCGCGGGGAACCGGCTGCCCACATCCACGTGCAGGCGGAACGGCGCGGTGGAACGCGACAGCGCCAGTACAACCATGTGGTCGCTGCCCGCGACCTCGACGCCGATGGCCGTGACGTTCGCCGCGCTGGCGATCTTGTCCAGCACCGGCTGCGCCAGGGCGGGGAACGGGCTGCTTTCGATCACGCTGCGCGCCAGCGTCAGCATGCCCACGCCCAGGCTGTAGCGCTTGGTGCCGGCGTCGACCTTCACCAGCCCCTCTTCCACCAGCACCCGGAGGATGTGCAGGCAGGTGCTGGTCACCATGCCCAGTTCCTGCGAAATCGCCTTCAACGTCATCGGTTCGCCACCCCTGCCCAGCAGGCGCAGGATCGCGATCGACCGCGTCACGGCCGGAACCGGCCGAACGCGCGGGCCCGCCGCTGCCGTGGGTTCCTGGGTACTGGTTTCACTCATCTCGCTCTCCGTTTTTATTGCGGCAAGCATACCTTGCGCGCGGCCCTGGATACCGGCCGCCCGGGCCATATAATTGTATATATACAATCAATGGACGTAGTTGACAATTTAAAAGTCGGCGCGCATAGTCGCTTCAACAGGTTGCCGACCCAAAACAGGTACGACGAAATGACGAAGCTGACCGAGACCACCTCTTATGCGGACGCCCAGGCGCTCTGCTCCCCCGACAAGCTCTGGGAGCTGTTCGATGGCGATCGCGAGCGGATGAACATCGCCCACGAATGCATCGACCGGCATGCGGGCAAGGACCAGCCCGCCATCATCCTGGTGCGCGCGGCCGGCGGCGACGAGTCCTACTCCTTCCGGCGGATCGCCGAGGAATCCTCGCGCTTCGCCCATTACCTCGCCGCGCAGGGCATCCGTCCCGGCGACCGGGTGGCGGTGATGCTGGAGCCCTCGCTGCCCTTCTACGTGGCCATGTTCGGCGCGATGAAGATGGGCGCCATCGCGGTGCCGCTCTTCACCCTGTTCGGCCCCGACGGCATCCGGCTGCGCGTCCAGGACTGCCAGCCCCGCATGCTGGTGACGAACGCCGAAAAAGCACCCCTGGCCGCCGGCGGCGCGGATATGCGCATCGTCATTGCCGATGACGCGTTCCTGGGCACGCTGGCCGCCTACCCGTCGCGCTATGACTGCAGCACGCGGGCCGACGACCTGGCCATCTTCCAGTACACCTCGGGCACCACCCGCGAACTGCCCGACGCCGTGAAGCACACGCACCGCGCACTGGTCACGCTGATGCTGGCCGCGCTGTACGGCACCGGCGTGCGTCCCGGCGACCGTTTCATGTGCCCTTCGTCGCCCGCCTGGGGGCACGGCCTGTGGCACGGCACGCTGGCGCCGCTGGCGCTGGGCGTGACTATCGGCGCCTACGCTGGCAAGTTCAATGCCGAACGCCTGCTGCAGGCCCTGCAGGATCACGGTTTCAACAACATCTCGGCGGCCGCCACGCATTACCGGATGATGCGCAACTCCGGCGTGGCGGATCGATATCGCTACCGCCTGGACAAGGTGTCCTTCACCGGCGAACCCATAGACAGCGAAACCTCCGCGTTCGTGGAAGCCACCTTCGGGCGTCCCGTTTGCAGCATGTACGGCACCACGGAAATCGGGGTGTGCCTGGTCAACTATCCCGGCGCGCCTGATTTCGCCGTCAAGGCCGGGTCGCTGGGCAAGCCCGTGCCCGGATTGCGCGTGGAAGTCCAGGATGCCAACGGCAAGCCCTGCGCCCCCGGCGTAACAGGCGAACTGAAATTGTGGCGCCGCGACGACTGGGTCGCGACCAAGGACTTGGGACGAGTCGATGAGGACGGCTACTTCTGGCATGGCGGCCGCGCCGACGACGTCATCATTTCGGCCGGCTGGACCATGAGCGCTGTCGAAATCGAGGACGCCATCCTGAAGCATCGCGACGTGTCCGAAGCCGCCGCCATCGGCGTGCCGGACGCTTTGCGCGGCCAGGTCGTCAAGGCCTTCGTGGTGTCCGCCCGCCCCGGCGACGACGCCTTCGTCGAAGAGATTCAAAACGCCGTGCGCAGCCGGCTGGCCCAGCACGAATACCCGCGCCAGGTGGTGTTCGTGGCGGAGCTGCCCAAGACGCCCGCTGGAAAGATCCATCGCAGGAAACTGCGGGAGCAAGAACTTGCGACCGCCAGCACGACGCCCGCCGGCGCCGCGCACGCCTAACCACACCGAGGAGACATCATGCTGACCAAGACCAAAACCGAACGAAGCTTCCCGAAGATCACCGAACGCGGGCTGGACGAATTGCGCGAGCGCATCGGCGTCAAGATCGGCGCCACCGCCGAACCCTGGTGCTACGAAGCCACGCGCGACAACATCCGCCACTACGCCCACGGCATCGGCGACGACAACCCCTTGTGGTCCGACCCCGAGTACGCGGCCAAGACCCAGCACGGCGGGATCATCGCCCTGCCCAGCTTCCTGTTTTCCACCAGCCGCATCGTGTCCGGCTACGTGGGCGGCCTGCCCGGCGTGCATGCCATGTGGTCGGGCGCCGACTGGACCTGGCACAAGACCGTCAAGCGCAACGACACCATCTCCACCGAAGCGCACCTGAAAAACCTGATCGAGCACCAGACCCGGTTCGCCGGCCGCGCGGTGCAGCAGATCTATCACGTGGACTTCTTCAACCAGGACGGCGACAAGGTCGCCGAAGCCGACAGCTGGTGCTTCCGGACCGAACGCGACCATGCCCGCGAACAGGGCAGCAAGTACAAGGAAGTGCGGGCCCGCGAGCCGCGCCGCTACAGCCCCGAGGAAATCAAGGAAGCCTACAAGCTGTACGCGCAGGAAGAAGTGCGCGGCGCCACGCCCCGCTACTGGGAAGACGTGAAGGAAGGCGAAGAGCTGCCCGTGATGTTCAAGGGCCCGATGACGGTGACCGGCTTCATCGCCTATGCGCAGGGCTGGGGCGGTCTGTACATCCGCGCCAACAAGCTGGCCTGGCAACTGATCGACGCGCACCCCGGCGTGGGCATCACCAACCGCTTCGGCATTCCCGATGTGCCCGAACGCGTGCACTGGGAAGAGGAATTCGCGCTGGAGGTCGGCGCGCCGGGCGCGTACGACTACGGCCCGGAACGCAACTCGTGGCTGACGCATCACCTGACCAACTGGATGGGCGACGCCGGCTTCCTGCGCAAGTCCACCTGCAAGATCCGCCGCCATAATCCCGAGGGCGACATGCTGTTCTTCAAGGGCCGCGTCACGCGCAAGTATGTGGAAAACGGCCGCCACCTGGTGGAGATCGAACAGGAAGCGCGCAACCAGGACGACGAACTATCCGTACTGGGGTCGGGCGTGGTCGAATTGCCCACCCGCGGCTGAACGCAGGGCAAGACCAAAGCGAGGTCGACCATGTCTGGTTCATCGGAACATGCTGCACCCGCCCCCGACGCCCCCGCCCGGGGCGCGCTGGAGGGCTTGCGCGTCATTGATCTGTCCCGGGTGCTGGCGGGGCCCCTGTGCAGCCAAATGCTGGCCGACCAGGGCGCGGACGTGATCAAGGTCGAACCACCCGGCGGCGACGAGACGCGCGCCCTGGGTCCGCCCGTCAACGCCGATGGCGACGCCGCCTATTTCACGGCGGTCAACCGCGGCAAGCGCGCCATCGGGCTGGACCTGTCCCAGCCTGCCGGCCGCGACGTCCTGCTGACCCTGCTGGACGACGCCGACGTCCTGATCGAGAACTTCATCCCGGGCACGATGGCCAGATGGGGGCTGGACTACGAGGCGGACCTGAAGCACCGTTTTCCCCAGTTGATCTATTGCGGCATCTCGGGCTTCGGCGACGACGGTCCGCTGGGCGGGCTGCCCGGCTACGACGCCATCCTGCAGGCCATGTGCGGCCTGATGAGCGTGAACGGCGATCCGGCCAGCGGCCCCACCCGCATCGGCATCCCCATCGTGGACCACCTGACCGGCTACACCGCGCAATCCGGCATCCTGCTGGCGCTGTATCACCGTGCGCGCACCGGCCAGGGCCAGCGCGTGGAAGTCACGCTGTTCGACACCGCCCTCAGCTTGCTGGTGCCGCATGCCGCCAATTGGATGCACACGCAGCGCGCCCCTGGCCTGCTGGGCAGCGCGCATCCCAACATCGCGCCTTACGACCGCTTTGCATGCCAGGACGGGGCCATCTTCCTGGGCATCGTGAACGACCGCCAGTTCCGCCGGTTCTGCGAATACGCTGGCCTGGCGGCGCTGCTGGAGGACGCGCGCTTCGCCACCAACCGCTCGCGCCTGGAACATCGCGACGCCTTGCGCGGGGCCATCGAGGAAGCGCTGTCGTCCCGCCTGCGCGGCGCCGTCTGCGGCGACCTGATGAAGCTGGGCGTGCCGGCGGGCCCGGTCAACAGCGTGCCTGAAGCCTTCGAACAGGCGCACACCGTCCATCGCGGCATGCGCATCGACCGCGACGGTTATCACGGCATCGGGACGCCGGTCCGATTGTCGCGGGCGCCCGCCCGCGTGGACCGCCTGCCCCCCGCCTACGCGCAGCACACCGACGAGGTCCTCCGGGAGGCCGGCCTCGACGATACCCGGATCGCGGCCCTGCGGGAGCAGGGTGTTTTGCCGCGCTGGCCTCCTTCCAAGCCGTAGCCGCAGGTAATGCCATCAAATAAAAAATCGAGGAGACCACCATGAAGACACTACGCCTGATCGCCGCGCTAGCGGCGCCGCTCCTGTTCGCGCAGCCCGCCGCCGCCGCCGACAGCTATCCCTCCAAACCCGTCAGGATCATCGTCCCCTACCAGGCGGGCCAAGGCACCGACGTCGCCGGACGCTATCTTGCCGAGTACCTGGCGCGCGACCTGGGCCAGCCCTTCATCGTTGAAAACCGGCCCGGGGCGGGCGGCAACATCGGCGCGTCCGAAGCCGCGCGCGCCGCGCCTGACGGCTATACGCTGCTGATGGGCACCAACGGCACGCACGTGCTGAACCAGTACATGTATGCGTCCACCTCCTTCGACCCCGAGAAGGACTTCGCCCCCATCATGCTGGTCAGTTCCTTTCCCATGGTGCTGCTGACCACCCCCGCATCGCCCTATGCCAGCCTGGCCGACCTGCGCAACGCGGCCACGGCCAAGCCCGACAGCGTCAACGTGGGCATGCCCAGCACCACCGCGCGGCTGGTCTTCGAACTGCTCAAGCAGCAAGGCGTGGGCAGCCTGCGCGGCATCCCCTACAAGGGCTCGGCCACCGCCACCACGGATCTGCTGGGCGGCCAGGTCCAGGTCGGCATCGACACCGTCAGCGCGGCCCGCTCGTTCATCACCGGCGGCAAGCTGCGCGCGCTGGCCGTGACCTCGCTGAAGGAATCCGCCCTGCTGCCCGGCGTGAAGTCCGTGGCGGCGCAAGGCCTGGACGGCTTCCAGGTCATCGCCTGGAACGGGCTGTACGCCCCAAAGGGCACGCCCCCGGCGGTCGTGAAGAAGCTGAATGACGCGCTTGCGGCGATTCTTGCCCGCCCGGAAGTCAGGCAAAAGCTGCTGGACCTGGGCCATGAACCCGGCGGGGGCACGCCCGAGGAACTGGCGACGTTCGCCCGCAGCGAGCGCCTGAAGTGGCAGCCGCTGATCGCGCAGGCGGGCCTGAAGGCGGAATAGGCCTAAGGCCGGACGGCGGCCGGCTTCGTCCTGCTGGCCGCCGCCACGGCCGCGGCCAGCAGGATCAGCGCCGCGGCCGTCGCGAATACCGCGCGCAGCCCCGCCGCAAGCGCCTCGGGCGGCGCGCTCGCCAGTTCCGCCGTCCCGGCGCCGGCCGCGAACACCGCGCCCATCGCCGACGCGCCGGTGATCAGGCCCAGATTGCGCGACAGGTTCAGCAGGCCCGACACGGCGCCGCGCTCGCCGCCGCCCATGCTCCCCATCACAACCGTGTTGTTGGCCGCCTGGAACAGCGCATAGCCCGCGGTGACCACGGCCAGCGGCGCCACATAGCCCGCCACGCCCAACGCCGCGGACGCCATCGGCAGCATGGCCGACGCGGCCGCCATCGCCAACAAGGCGGCCAGCGTCATGGGCCGGGCGCCGAAGCGATCCACGCAACGGCCGGCGGGCACGCCAGCCAGGGCGGCCACCAGCGGACCGCAAGACATCGCCATCCCGACTTGCGGGGCGTCCAGCCCCAACGCGCCCGCCAGGTAGAAGGGGCCCACCACCAAGGTCGCCATCATCACCGTGGCGACCAGCGCGCTGGCCGCGAAGCCTCCCGCCAGCGCGGCATTGCCAAACATGGCCGGCCGGATCAGCGGATGCGCGGTCCTGAACTCGACCCACATGAACAAGCCCGCGCCGCCCGCCGCCGCCGCCAGCAGGGCGCCATTGAGCAGGCCGAAACTGCCCCGCCCCAGCGTCATGGACAGGGCGTAGGCCGCCAGGGACAGCGCCAGCAGCGCACTTCCCAGGCCGTCGAAGCGGACCGGCTCTTGCGTGCCACGCCGCCGATCCGCGGGCAGATGGCGCCAGGCCAGCCAGAACGCCAGCATGCCCAGCGGCAGGTTGACCAGGAAGATCGCCCGCCATCCCGCCCCCGCGATCAGTGCGCCGCCCAACGTCGGCCCCAGCGCGGTGCCGGCCGCCGACATCGCGCCCAGCAGGCCCATGGCGCTTCCCACCCGGTCCTTCGGCACCGCCTCGCCCGCAAACGCCATGGTCAGCGCCATCAGTACGGCGGCGCCCAGCCCTTGCACGGCGCGCGCGGCCACCAGGACCCAGAGGCCAGGCGCCGCGCCGCACAAGACCGACGCGGCGGTGAACAGCGCCAGCCCCGCCAGCATCAGGCGCCGCCGGCCGATCAGATCGCCCAGCCGGCCGGCGCTGACGACCGCGGTCGTGATGGCAAGCAGATAGGCCAGCACCACCCACTGCACCGCCTGGAAGGAAACGCCGAAAGCCTGCGCCAGCGTCGGCAGGCCGACGTTGGCGATGCTGGTGCCCAGCGACGACAACAGCATCGCCAGGGACAGGCAGGCCAAAAGGGCCCGGCGCGGCCGGGAAGGCAAGGGGGAAACATCGGAAACGGGCATGATCCAGTCCAGCAAGGGAAGACAAGACCCAGCGTAGGGCCGATGCACGACTAGCGGAAGACGCAGCATTTGCACTGAATACATGCATGCGGCGCCATGTCATTCTTTCCCCCGCGCCACGGGCATGCTACGTTTGCCGCATGACCATGCCCGATCTCAATCTGCTGATCACCCTGGACGCGCTGCTTGCGGAAGGCAGCGTGGCGCGCGCCGCCTGGCGCCTGCGCCTCAGCCCCTCGGCCATGAGCCGCGCGCTGGCGCGCCTGCGGGAAACCACGGGCGATCCGCTGCTGGTGCGCGCCGGGCGCGGCCTGGTCCCCACTCCCCGGGCGCTGGAACTGCGCGACCGGGTCGGCGTGCTGGTGCGTGACGCGCAAGCGGTGCTGCGTCCGGCGGAGCATCTTGATCCGGCGCGGATCGTGCGCACGTTCACGCTGCGCGCGAGCGACGGTTTCGCGGAGAACTTCGGCCCCGCGCTGCTGGCCCGGATCGGCGCGCAAGCGCCCGGCCTGCGGCTGCGATTCGTGCAGAAAACGGACAAGGACAGCGGGCCGCTGCGCGAGGGCGCCGTGGACCTGGAGACGGGCGTGGTGGGCGAATCCGCCAGCCCCGAACTGCGGACCCGCGCGCTGTTCCAAGACCGCTTTATCGGCGTCATGCGCGCGGGCCATCCGCTAAGCGGGGGCAACGTCACCCTGGCGCGCTACGCGGCCGGCCGGCACATCCTGGTATCGCGCCGCGGCCTGGAATCGGGCCCCATGGACGAGGCCCTGAAGCCGCTGGGGCGCGAACGCGACATCGCCACCATCGTCGGCGGCTTTTCGGCGGCGCTGGCGCTGGCCCGCGAATCGGACCTGATCGCCACGGTGCCTGAACGGCACACCGGGGCCATGCGGGAAGGCATGCGCAGCTTTGCCCTGCCCTTTCCGATGGCGCCCTTCATCGTGTCGATGCTCTGGCATCCAAGAATGGACGGCGATGCCGCGCATCGCTGGCTGCGCGGCTGTGTCCTGCAGGCCTGCGGCAAGCAGGCCTCGGATTAGCCGTGGTCCCGACCCGGACCACGGCCACGGCCGGTCCTATTGCTTCGGCGCGCTGGCCACCAGGGCGTCGAACTTCTTGTCCAGCTCGGCCAGCGAATCGCGGATGTGCGCGCGGCGCTCCTTGATCCACTTGTCCTGCGACGCCAGCTGCGCGCGCGCGTCCTTCAGCATGCGGTCCATTTCCGCCGGCTGGGGGCCGCCGCTGGTGGCGCGGTTCTTCACGATGGCCACCGGGTCCAGGGTCGAACGGAACTCCGCTACGCTCATCGGCAGGTCGGCGGGGTACTTCGATCCCTTCATGGCGTCCGCGTAGATGCGGCGCGCCTGGTCATAGGGAAAGTCCAGCGGCTTGATGTTGTTGGACTTGGCGTAGGACACGACTTCCGAGGCGAAATGGTGTCCGGCGCGGAACGGCAGCTTGTACTTGTGCATCAACACGTCGGCCAGTTCCTGTGACGCGGTCCAGTCGCTGTTCAGCTCTTCCAGCGCGCGGTCGGGGCTGATGACCATGGCCTTGAGCACGCGATCCCAGCGCTTGAGCGCGGAGATGCCGCTGTCGACCATCGCCGAATTCTGCTTCACGTCCTTGGGATCGCTCATGCCCGGCGTGATGTTGTGCGTTTGCAGAACCGGGCCCATGGCCAGCGTCACCGCGGTCGACGCGTCGCTGCGGGTGTCGTTGAGCAGGCCGGGATTGCGCTTTTGCGGCATGGCGCTGGACACGTAGGTATTGCCGCCGCCCTCTTCCAGCAGGATCCAGGGGCGCGACTGCGCGTACTGGGTCATGACGTCTTCCACGAAGTTGCCGGTGCGCAGCGCGATGCTGGTCACGATGGAGGCGACTTCGACGGGCTGGTCCATCGACGAGATCTGCGAAGCGTCGTAGGCGTTGTCGACCAGCGCGGCGAATCCCAGGTATTGCGCCATGCGCTTGCGGTCCAGCGGCCAGCTGGTGCCGTTCAGCACCGTGGTGCCCATGGGAGAGCGGTCGATGCGGACATAGGCTTCGCGTATGCGCTGGGCATCGCGCGCCAGGCCCGCCGCCTGCCCCAGCAGGTAGTGCCCGTAGCTGTTGGGCTGCGCGGCCACGCCGTTGGTGTAGTTCGGCACGATGGTGCCAGCGTGCTTGGCTGCCAGTTCCACCAGCGTGGTGGACGTGGCGTTCAGCTGGTCGGCCAGTTCCAGCAGCTTGTCGCGCAGGATCGCGCTGCGGTAGGTGGCGTGCATGTCCTGGCTGGAGCGGCCCGCGTGCAGCAGGGTGATGTCCTCGCCCGCCGCCTTGATCAGCAGCGGTTCGAAGGTGATGACGCTGGCCGGCCGCTTGGCGCCCGGCTGGTTGCCGTCGCTGATCACCTTGGCCACGCCGGCCGCCAGGCGCGGCGCCATGGACTTGTCCAGCAGCCCTTCGTCGGTGTTGATGACCGCGGTGGCCTTGTTGATCTCGCCCAGCCAGAAGAAGGGGTCGCGGGGCGGAGACTGCTGGGCGGACGCGGTATTGGCGCCCAGCGTCAACACAAGGGCGGCGCCCAGGGCGGGTAGAAACTGTCTCATGGCGTTCTCGTTATAGGGGTGGCCGGACAGTTTATCCAAGCGGCTTGCCCACGGACATCCTGTATTTCACGGATGAACAGGCAAGGCCGCAGGGCGAAAAAAAAGCTGGCGCCAGAGGCGGCCAGCTTTTCTCGTGCGCCCGGATGCGTGCGCCCAGCCTGGAACTTAGAAGCGCCAGCTCACGTTCACGGTGCCCGTGTTCTGGCGGTTGCCGTCGCCGAACTGCCCGGAGTAGGCCAGGCCGAGGGTGGCGTTCTTGCTCATCGCCAGGTCCACGCCCACTTCCATGACCGCCGCGTCGCGCGCCAGCGGCGTGCCCGCCACGGTGAAGGGCTGGCTGCCATCGAACGACATCTTGGCTTCCGGGTTGACGTCGCCGTAGGCGTGGCGCCATCCCAGCATGCCGCGCAGGCGGCCGGCCGTTTCCTTCACGTCGAAGGTGGTCTGCGCGCGCAGGCCCAGCGTGGTCGTGCCCACGTGATTGGTGCTGCTCTTGCCGCTAAGCGCCGCGTCGCCGCCCGACTCCGAGAAGCCGCGGGTGCGCAGGTCACTGAAGTCGGCACCGACAAACGGCTCAAGCGTGATGCGGTCGGTCAACGGAATCGCATAGCCTACATCGGTAAAGATCTGGCCGGTGCTCGCGCTGTAGTCGGCCTTGAGCTCCTGGCGCTCGCCAGCGGCGTTGATGTTGCGCTTGCTGCTGATGTCGTGCCACGTGTAGGCCAGGCCGGCGGTCACGTTGATCTTGCCCTGGCCGGCCTCGAAGGCCTTGCCGCCATAGATGATCGCGCTGTAGCTGTTCACATCGGACTTCGCGGAGCGGTCGTCGACGGTGATGCGGCTGTCGGTGTAGCCGAACGCGCCGCCCAGTCGCCAGCCATTGCCAATGCCATGGTCGCCGCCCAGGAACACGCCAGCGTCGGTTTCCTTGGTCCTGGCCACGTTGTCGTTGCCGTCCATGGTGCGCCAGTTGCCGAAGACCTGCGCCCACATCGGCTGCGCCGCGGAACGCGGCAGCGTGGAGGCATCACCGCGGCCCACTTGGGCCGTGGCCGGGCCGGGCAGCCAGCCGGCGCTCATGTTGGCGCGCAGTTGCGCCGTCGGCAGGCTGGCCACGTTGTTGCTGACGTTCTGCATCGCCGTCACGCTGCTGCCGAACGATTCGCCCGCCAGGTCGGCGAACACACCGGCCGGGGCGCCTTCAGGCAGGTTGAGCACACGCGAGTACAGCGAGCTGGTCGTGGGCAGGGTTTGGACCGCCTTCGCGGCCGAACGCTGGTTGCCGGTCACGGCCAGGTCCGAAAACTCGATCGGACGGGTTCCGCCCCCGGAGCCGGAGCCGGAGCCGCCCGTGCTGCCGGTGCCGCCGCCGTTGTCCACGGGCGGGATAACGGGGTCGACCGGAACCGACTTCAGGTTGACGGTCAGCACCACGTCCTTGCCCTGGTAAGCCAGCTTGGGATCCAGGTACGCCAGGTTGCTGGACAGGCTGTCGAACTTGCCGTTCAGGCCGCCGTCCGCGGTCACGATGGTGTAGCTGGTCGCCGCGGCATAGGATCCGCCCGAACCGACGTGGAGCACCGAGCCCGCGAGATTGGCCACGCCCATGGCGTGCACGCTGTCGCTCTTGCCGTCGTGCGTGGCGTCGACACGGTAGGTCGAGTCCGCATTGAAAGTCAGGTCACCGTTCACCGTCAGGGCGCCAACCGGCGCCTTGGCCGTGCCGGGCGACAAGGTCGAGCCCGCGAGCAGCGTGGTCGGACCCACGTCGCCCGACCCCGCCAGCGTGCCGCCGATCGACATCAGGCCCTTCACTTCCTTCTTGGAGAGGGTCAGCGTCTTGCCAGCGGCGACATTCACTTGCTGGACGGTGATCTTCGCAGACGGGGCGAAATCGGCGTTGACGTTCAGCGTGCCGCCGCTGCCCGTGATGGCGCCCGTGATGTCGCCGCCATCGAAGTTCAGGGTGGACACGCCGAGCTTCACGTCGCCGGCGATCGTGCCGGTGTTGGTGATGGTCATCGCGCCCACTGCCCCCGCGACGTCCAGCGCCACATCGTCGCTCTTGCGGTCGATGGTGCCGGTGTTCAGGATGCCGCCAGCCACCATGGCGTCGTTCACCACGAGGCCGTACTGGAGCACACCCGTGTTGACGATGCGTCCCCCGACCAAGCTGCCGCCGGAGACTTCCAGGCCCACGCCAGTGCCATAGCTTCCCGTGATACGGCCATCGTTCAAAATGTCGCCGCTCACAGTGCTGGCGTTCACAATGCGGATGGCATTCGTTCCGCTCAACTGGCTGCCGACCAGGTTCCTGATCGAACCGAACACCTGCGAACCGTCTATCTCGATGCCGGAACCCGTGCTGGACTCATTCCACAAACGGCCATCGTTGATGATGTCGCCGGCGCGATGCGCATGGTTGATGAGGCTGATGGACGTGTAGCCGCCGGTATTGGTGATGTCGCCCACCACCGGAAGGCCGAGGCTCAGATTACCGTCTTGAATGAAGTCGCTGCCCACCGCAAATGCGGACGGAGCGGTCAAGGGGGAAAAACTCAGGCTAAGCAGGACGGCAAGACGAGTAAGCGGAAAGCGGCGAGACATTTTGTAGTGACCATGTAAATTTCGTGTCGGAAATATACTGATCCTTGCAAAATCAAACCTGAGCAAATCTAAGCAATTTGTAAACCGGCGCCATAATCCGAAAATTGACGCCATAAAGAACGATGAAGCCGGATTTTATTAAACCCTTCAACTCGTGACAACAAACCGACAAAGATACAAGTAGATGCTTTAACGCAACAATTGCCCATAATCGACGACCCGCAACTCAAAACGGTGACGCAGCCCGCGGCCGATCAGCTCTCTCGGCGTCGCGGCAGGGTCAGGCAAAAGCACACCGGTTCTTCGCCGCCCGCGGATTCAAGCAGCACCGTCCCACCCAGTCGCTCGGCGATGGAACTGACCAGATACAGGCCCAGGCCGGCGCCCGGATGGCGCAGCGCGTTTTGTCCCCGATAGTATTTCTGAAACAGCCGCTCCTGCTCGGCCGGCGGGATGAGGCTGCCCGGGTTGGCCACCGCGATGCGCAGCATGCCGCCGTCCTCGCGCACCTCCACGCGCACCGCCCCGCCCTCGGCGCAGTGCCGGTCCGCGTTGGCCAGCAGATTGCGCAACGCGATGCGCAGCATTCCCGCGTCGCAGTCCAGCACGTGCTCGCCCGGACCGTAGTCGTGGCGGATGCGCCCGGGCGGGAACTCCCGGTCCAGGTCCGCCAGCAGCGCCGGCACATCGCATTGGGACATGCGCAGCGCCGCCCGCGGCTCGCGCATGCGGTCATCGGTCAGGTATTCGTCCACCAGCGCCAGCAGACGCATGGCGGCGTCGCGAATGTTGCCGCAGCGCGCCAGGCTTTTCTCGACCGGCGCGGCAAGGTTGCGACCCAGTTGCTGCGCCGATGTGGTGATGATGGCCAGCGGCGTGCGGAATTCGTGCGACACCATGGCCACGAACTCGCGCTGCTCCACAAACACCTGCCGCTCCTTGTCCAGCGAGGTGCGCAGTTCGCCTTCCAGTTCCACCCGGCGTTCGATCTCGCTCTGCATTTCGGCCGTGCGCAAAGCAACTTCCCGCTCCAGCCGATGGCTGTGCTGCCGCGCCAGGTCCGCCGCCAGATTGGCCTGCTGCAGCTCCCGGATGCGGCGTTGCCGTTCGTAGCGCCCCACGATGAACAGGCTCAGCAGCAACATGTGCAACATCGTGCCCAGCGTGGAGACATATTCCGTGAACGCGTTGACGGGAAAGACGCCCAGGTTGCGCAGAAAGGCGATCAGCACGCTCGCATAGAACACGCCAAAGGCCAGCGCGAAAAAGCGCGCCGGCCGCCAGCCTCTTTTCAGCAGGAAGGCCGCCAGCGTGGAAAAGCCGACGATCAGCAGCAGGGCCAGCGCCTGGACCGGCTGCATGCCCCAGGCGTAATTCCCCGTCACGACCAGCGTCGCGCAGGCGACGGCAATCCCCCAGAACAGCGCCTCCAGCCCACGCACCGCGCGCGGGTAAAGCGCCACAAGGTTCAGCTGGTGGAACGCGATGCGCAAGGCGATAGGCAGGCTCATGGCGATGCCGACGCCCAGCAGGCGATCGCTCCAGCCCACGGGCAGACCCGTGAGTTGCTGCACCAGCCCCAGCGACAAGACTTCGTTGAACACGCAGTTGCCGATATAAGCCAGGAACAGGCCGCTCATCGGCGCGCGCGTGACCAGCCAGAAGGCGGCATGCGCGCAGATCAGCAGCAAGTAAAAGCCAAAGTACAAGCCGAACAGCAGCCCTTCGCGGCGCGACTGGTTGTCAAAAGCCAGACGCTGCCAGACCTCCACGCGCGTCGCGAGCGCATTCTTGCTCTGCAGGCGCACCAGGATGACGTAGTCGCCCGGGTGCGAGGGATTGAATGGAATGACCGGACTGCGATAGTCCACCGGCCAGTCGCGGCGCGCCAGGTCCTCGCCGCTGCGCCCCAGCGGCGCCCAGCCGCTGCCGCGGCTGACGTACACGCGCACATCATCCAGCAGCGAATTGCTCAGGCGCAGCATCCAGCCACCCTGCGGAATCTGGCCGACCCGCAGCGGCAGCCGCAGCCAGACCGTCGCCGGCGTGAAGCCGGCGCTCAGATTTCCGGGCAGCGGCGTCCAGCCGCGGGCGTCGGCGGCGCCGTCGGCATCCAGCCCGCCGTCCGGATCATCCAGGCGCTCCAGATGGCCGCCGGCATCCTCCACGCGATCCTGCCCGTCAAGACGCAGGGGTTCGGCACGTGCCTGCCCGGCCACCGCCAGCACGGCTGCAAGCAGGCAGGCCAGCAGCGCCAGCCACGCACCCGCCGTGGGGTAATATTTCCGTTTCATCAAGTCGCATTTCCAGTGCAACCAGGCAGATTACACCAGCCCCCCGGCGGCATCCTCAGAGGCATTGCATGCCTGACGTGATCCTGCTGGAAGACGAACCCGTCCTGCGCCAGGAACTTGGCGAGTTTCTGGAAGAGCTGGGCTACGCGCCGCTGTGCGTATCCAGCCTCGGAGAATTCGACCAGCACTTCGACGCCAGCCGCCATCACCTTGCCGTCATCGACATCGGCCTGCCCGACGGTTGCGGCCTGGACCTGATCCAGCGCCTGCGCCGGGATGGCCAGCAGGTCGGCATCGTGGTGTTCAGCGCGCGCCACACCGGTCCGGACAAGATCGCGGGCCTGGGGATGGGCGCCGACCATTATCTGGGCAAGGGCTGCGACCTGGACGAGCTGGCCGCCACGCTGGCGGCCCTGGCGCGGCGCCTGGGCCTGCAACGTCCGCCCCAGGAAGATCCGCCCGCCGCCTGGCGCCTGGAAGCAGGCCCGCGGCGGCTGCACATTCCGAACGCGCCGGCCGTGCCGTTGTCGCAGCAAGACCTGATGGTGCTGCGCTGCCTGATGAGCCGCCCTGGCGAGAACATCAGCCGCCGGGAGATCATCGAAGCCCTGGGCGCCGATTATCTGGAATACGATCAGCGCCGCCTGGATACGCAAATGCGGCGGCTGCGCCGGCGCGTCGAAACCGCCAGCGGCCAGACCCTGCCGGTCAAGACGCTGCGCAACAGCGGCTACTGCTTCTATCTGCCGGCGCAAGTCCTGGCGTGACCAGCGGCCCAGCCCTTTCCTATAACATAGCCGCGACAGTCATCCCCCCTACCCATGCCCCGTCCGAATCTGGTTAATGCCGAAACCCTGTGCCTGATCGCAAAGCTGGGCAGCTTCCGCGCCGCGGCCGAACGGCTGCACACTTCGCAGCCGGCCGTGTCGGCGCGCATGAAGGAACTGGAGCAGGCGCTGGGGTTTCCGCTGTTTGAAAAGCGGGGCCGCCGGCTGGAATTGACGGTGCCCGCGCGCCGCTTCGCCGAACGCGTCGAACCTTTGCTGCTGGCGGTGGAAGACGCCTTCACCGACGCCGAAGCCGTCACCAATGCGGCCGGCACGGTCCGCATCGGCATGGGCGAGATCTCCATGACCTGGTTCTCGCGCGTGGTTCCCGAGCTGCGCCGCGCCTTGCCGCGCGTCTCCTACGAGATCGAACTGGACCTTGCGGTCAAGCTGCAGGAGCACCTGACGTCTGGCGCGCTGGACATCGCCATCGTGGCCAATCATCTGCGCGATGACCAGTTCAACTGCACCTCGCTGGGCACGACCCGCATGTCCTGGATGATCTCGTCGCGGCTGCTGACCGACGCCCAGGGCCAGCCGCGCCCCATGCAATCGCTATTGCAGACCGAGCCCCTCTGGTGCGTCTCCCGCCCGTCCGGGTTCTTCGGTCCCGCGCAAGACGAGCTGCGCGAAATGGGCGCCAACCTCGACAATATCTGCAGCTGCAATCGTTTGAACAGCCTGATCGATGTCGTCGAGGCGGGCGGGGGAATTGCCCAGCTCCCTGAAATGATGGTGGCCGAACAGGTGAAGGCCGGCACGCTGGTCCTGGTGGACCCGGACCTGCCGCCGCTGACGCTTGAGTTCACCATCGCCACCCACCGCAATCAAGGCCAGGCCGTGGTCCAGCAGGTCGTGCAGGCCCTGACGCGGCTGGGCAAGGCCGCCACGCGCCAGGCCTAGCCCGGTGCGCCCTTCCCGGGCGCCTCAGGCATCGAGCAGCGCCCGCTTGAGCACCTTCCCGCTCGCATTGCGCGGCAGTTCCGCCATGAATTCCACGTGCTCCGGCACCTTGAAGTACGCCAGCCTTTCGGCGCAGTACGCCCGGATGGCGGCGGCGTCTTCCTCGCGCTCGCCGTGCAGGACGACGAAGGCCTTTACCGCCTGATCCCGGATCGGGTCGGGAATGCCCACCACGGCCACGTCGCGCACGTCCGGGTGGCCCATCAGTGTCTCTTCCACCTCCGCCGCGGAGATGTTCTCGCCGGCCCGCTTGATCACTTCCTTCTTCCTGCCGAAGAAAAAGAAGTTGCCCTTGGCGTCTTGGTAGCCCAGGTCTCCCGTATGCAGCCAGCCGCCTTCGAACACGGCCTGCGTCGCGCCCGGATCCTGGAAGTAGCCCAAGGTCAGCGTCCGCCCGGGCTGGCCCCGCACGACGATCTCGCCCACCTCTCCGACGCCCACCGGCTGGTTGTCGTCGTCCACCACGAACACTTCGCGGTCCGGCGTCGGGCGTCCGATGGACGGATAGGCGGAGGGCGACGCGTGCGGCTGCAAGGTGATGTAGAGCATGGATTCGGACTGTCCGTAGCCATTGCGCAGCGGAATCCGGAAGCGCTCGATGAACGCCTCGATCTCGGGCACCGATATGTTGATGGCGTAGCCCGCGTACCGGACCTGGTGCGCCGTATCGAATGGCGTGGGGGGCTGGTTCAGCAAGGTGCGGCACAGCATGCCGGACAGACTGCATACCGTGATGCGATGCTCTATCAGCTGACGCAGGTAACGCGACGCGCTATAGCGTTCGCCGATCACCGCGGTGGCGCCCGCCGTCAGGCAGGACAGTACCGTCTCCTGGCAGTTCGCGTGAAACAGCGGCTTGTTGTTGAAGACCCGGTCCGCGCGGGACAGCCCGCTATTGGCTGCCCCCGCCTGGCCGCACCAGAGCAGATTGGCCTGCGTAAGCATCACGCCTTTCGGCCGCGCCGATGTGCCCGAGGTGTACAGGATCTGCGCCAGATCGTCGCTGCCCAGCTCAGGCGCATGAAAGTTCTCGGGCGCTGCCGCCAGCGCGTCGTGCAGGCCGTCCGGCCGCAAGCTCCCGCGCCCCACGGCCACGATGTCCGGCGCATGTTCCATGCCGGCGCAGACCTCGCGCACCAGCGCCTCGTGCGAAGGCTCGACCAGCGCCAGGACCGGCTGGCAGTGCGCAAGCTGGTAGGCCACTTCCGGCGCGGTCAAGTAGATGTTGCCCGCCACGATCACGGCGCCTGCCAGCATCAGGCCCATCCACAGGGGCACGTACTCCGCCGTATTGCCCATGAATACGAAGACGCGGTCGCCTGGCTGCACGCCCTGGGCCTGCAGGCCCGCCGCGTAGCTCAGGGCGCTCTCGCGCAATTGAATGAAGCTCAGCTGACTGATGTCGCCATTCTGGTACTCGTGCACAATCGCCACCCGATGCCCGTGGCACAGCGCCTGCTCATCGAGCAAATCCTTGATCGTGCGATTTCCTACAGCGTCCATCCAGCCTCCCGTGTTTCTCGTTTTCAAGGGCGTCCCGGCGGGGGCCGAGCGCACATCCTGTTTAAGAAAACGAGTATAGGAAGCAGCATTTCACCGCACCAGCTAAACGTTTTTATGCGTATTCATCAAGGTTTCTCATGCATCCGCGCACGGCCGACGCATCGACGGAATTTATGCGTTTCCATCAAAACGTTTTCTTAGTTTCCGGCGGCGGGAAAACCTATACTCCGGTTGAAAGGCGCGGCACATGACCGGCGCCATCAATCAAAAAAACCAGAGACAGGAGAAGGCGCCGTGACCGGGGCATCGATAAAGGAGCAGGTTTCAGCCGAGGAATGGGCGGTGCGGCTTGACCTGGCCGCCGCCTACAACCTGGCGGTCGCCATGCGCATGACCGACCACATCTACACGCATATCTCGGCCCGCGTCCCCGGCGCCGAGCCCCACTTCCTGATCAACGCCTATGGCCTGACGTTCGACGAGATCACCGCATCGAACCTGGTCAAGGTGAACATCGACGGCGAGATCCTTGTCGATCAAACCGGCCTGGGCATCAACCCCGCCGGCTTTGTCATCCACAGCGCCATCCATCGCGCCCGGCATGACGCCGCCTGCGTCATGCACACGCACACGGCCGCCGGCATTGCCGTGTCCGCGCAGCAAGCGGGCCTGCTCATGATCTCCCAGCACGCGATGCGCTTTCACCAGCGCATCGCCTACCACGACTACGAAGGCGTGGCGCTGGATATGGACGAGCAGCAACGGCTGGTCGCGGACCTCGGCCCGCACAGTGCGATGATCCTGCGCAACCACGGCCTGCTCGTCTGTGGCGCGACCGTGCCGGACGCATTCGATGCCATGTTCTACCTTGAGCGCGCTTGCCAGGCGCAGATCGCCGCGCTGGCCGGAGGCATGCCATTGGTGATTCCGCCGGAGGCCGTGGCCGAGAAGGTCGGCCGCCAGTTCGATCGCCTTGACCGCCCGTCGCGCCACAAACACTGGCCCCCCCTCCTCCGGATGCTGCAGCGCATCCGGCCTGAATACCAGGATTAGCGGCAATAGCGCCGCCCCACGGCGGCCGATCTTCGTAGCGAAAAAATGAAAAATTCTCATCAGTGCCGCGTCGCGGTATATGGTGCGGGTGCGATCGGCTGTCTGCTGGCCGCGCGCCTGGCCAAGGCAGGATGCGAAGTCTCCGTGATCGCCCGCGGCCAGACCCTGGCCGCGCTGCGGCAAAACGGCGTGAGCCTGACCGTCGACAGCGTCACGCAAAGCTATCCCGTGCAAGCCACGGACGATCCGGCCGACATACGCGGGGCCGACTATCTGTTCCTGACTGTCAAGCAGCAGGCGCTGGACGAAATCGGCGACCGCCTCACGCCCATGCTGGCCGCGCACGGGGCCGTCGTGCCGGCCATGAACGGCATCCCCTGGTGGTATCTGCCCACGCTGAATTCCGCGCTGGGCGACGCGCCGCTGCGCTTGGTCGACGCCCACGGCATCCTGAAGCGCGCCGTGCCGCTGGAGCGGGTGCTCGGCTCGGTCGTGTACATCGCGGCGCATACGCCGGCGCCCGGCGTTACGGTGCAGAACGCCCGCAACAACCTGATCATCGGAGAGCCCAACGGCGAGATCTCCGCCCGCGCCACCCGGTTGGCCGGCTTGCTGACGGCCTCCGGCCTGCAATGCGACATCAGCCCGCGCATCCATGAAGCCGTCTGGATCAAGGCGGCCGGCAATGCCACGTTCAATCCATTGAGCGTGCTGGCCAACGCCGGCATGAACGAACTGGTTGAAGACCCCTACCTGAACCGGCTGGCCCGCGCGATGCTGCAGGAATACCTGAAGCTGGGCACGGCGTTGGGGCTGCCGCTACAAGTGACGGTCGAACAACGGATGAAGGCCGCCGCCAGCGCTGGCGCCGCGAAGACATCGATGCTGCAGGACGCGCTGAAAGGCAAGCCGCTGGAGGTCGACGCCCTGATCGGCTCCATGGTGGAGATTGCAGAAAAGCTGAACCTGGACATGCCCTACGCCAGCATGGTGTGGGGACTTATCCGGCACCGGAACCGCAGCGTCGGTTCAATTTGAAAACCAAACCTATAAAACCTCTGGAGACAAACATGAAATGGCTATCGCACTTCCTGGCCGCATCCCTGGTTTGCGCGGGCGCCGCCGCCCACGCGCAGGGCTACCCGGCCAAGCCGATCAACATCGTGGTTCCGTTCACGCCCGGCGGCGTCACCGACGTGATGACCCGCCAGATCGCGGCCAAACTGCAGGGCGACCTGGGCCAGCCCGTCGTGGTGGTCAACAAGCCAGGCGCCGGCACCATGATCGCGTCCTCGTTCGTGGCCAAAGCGCCGGCCGACGGCTACACGCTGCTGATGGCCGCCTCGTCGCTGGGGATCGCGCCCAGCCTGTACAAGGAAACGGCCAACTACGACCCGGTCAAGGACTTCCAGCCCGTGTCGCTGATCGCCAGCGTGCCCCACATCCTGGTGACCGGCAACCAGGTTAAGGCCGCCACCGTGAAGGACCTGGTCGCGAACCTCAAGAAAGATGGGAAGCCCGCGACATTCGCCTCGTCCGGCAACGGCACGTCCAATCATCTGGAAGGAGAGCTTTTCGCCGCGCTGACCGGTTTGAAGATGACGCATATCCCCTACAAGGGCAGCGTCCCCGCGCTGACATCCCTGGCGGGCGGCGAAGTCGATCTCCTGTTCGTGGACATCGCGGCCGCCAAGCCCTTCCTCGACGCGAACAAGGTACGTCCCCTGGCCGTGACCACCAAGACGCGATCCAGTGTCTTGCCCGACCTGCCCACGGTGGAAGAATCCGGATTGCCGGGCTATGACGCCATGCCCTGGCTGGGCATCGTGGCGCCGGCCGGCACGCCGCCCGCCGTCATCGAGCGCCTGCAGGCCTCGTTGCAGAAAATGAAGGCGTCTCCTGACATCCAGGAGCAATTCAAGAAGATGGGCCTGGACGCGTTGTTCAGCAAGCCCGACGAATTCGGCGCCTTCATCGTCAGCGACAGCGCCAAGTGGGCGGCGCTGATCCAGAAATCCGGCGCGACCGCGGAATAGGCCTATTCCCCGGAAAACCGGGGTTCAAAGCCCTCCGCGCGCAGTTCCTCGGCGATCAGCTCGGCGATCCTCAGCTTCCTGTCTCCTTGCATGCGGCTGTTGATCGCGGCGACGCTGACCGCCGCATAACTGCCCGGCGTGATCTGAAAGTTCATGCCGACGCCGCTCACGCCTTCGGTGACGAGGTTATCCGTGCTTGCGTATCCGAGTTTCCTGGTCTGCGCCACCAGGCGCCGCAACTGCGCCAGGGTGGGCCCCTTGGGCCGGAATTCATCCCGGTGCCGCGCATACAGCTTGTCGATCTCGTCGTCCGAGAACAAGGACAGCAGCGTCATACCCGCGGAACCGATTCCCAGCACCCGCATTCCTCCCACTTGCAGCACCAGCGCCTTCACGGGAAAGGACCCTTCTTCGGACAGCAGGCAATGTCCATAGTCGCCGTTGCGCACCACCAGGAACGCCGTGTCTTCCGTGCGGCGCGCCAGGCGCTGCATGAATGGCCGGCAGCGGTCCAGGATGGGCGCGCCTTTCATCGCCGCCAGCCCCAGCTGCATCGCTTCCAGCCCCAGGCGGTACACCTTGTTCGCGTCGCGCTCCACCAGCCCGGACTCCACCAGGCTGCAAGCCAGCCGGTAAGCCGTGGTGCGGTCCAGGGCGGCAGTCTGCGCCAAAGCATTCAGCAGGATTCCCGAGGGGTGATGCTCGGCGATCTGCTTGAGCAAGCCTAGCGCGCGAAACACCGTCTGCGCGCCCTTCACGTTCTTCTCGTCACCCATTGTTTTCGCCGTTTCACTGTAATTGTGCACATATTAAACGTTGGTGATTATTTTGTTTGCATCATGAATATTCACGATGGAATCATGGAAATCTGGCGGCATCGAACTTGCCTCCACGCCGACTGAATCCCTACGCCATTCAAAGAAGGACCCCTCTATGCATCGCGATACCCAGGCTTCCGATTCCCCGTTCAGCAACGACGCATGGGAGGCCACGCTCAAGCGCGCGCTGTGCAGCGCCAACATCCCCACCTTGCTCATGGTGCTGGTCCACCTGACCGGCGACACGCAATGGCTTTCCGAGCGCTACCAATGCACGCGCATCCGGGGCCTGGAGGACAATGATCCGGGCGGTCTGCCGGAAGAGGTGCAGGACGAGATCCGCCAGGCGGCCTACGCCGCCGTCATCCGCGCGCGGCAAGGCCAGGCGCCGGCGCTTCCCGCCCCCACGCACGCACAGCTGGTCGCCATGCTCCACACCAGCATCGGCGAAGACGTCCCCGACTCCTATGGGCCCATGATCGCCAGCTGGCTGGGCCTGGATCCCGACTTCGCGCTGGAGCAACGCCACGCGTTCTCCGTGCCGCAGGGATACCGCGTGTTGATCATCGGCGCAGGCGTGGCCGGCCTGTGCGCGGCCATACGCCTGCAGGGCGCAGGCATCCCGTACGTTCTGATCGAGAAGAACGCCGAGGTGGGCGGCACCTGGTACGAAAACCGCTATCCGGGCGCCGGCGTCGATACGCCCAACCACATCTATTCTTACTCGTTCGCCAAGCACGACTGGTCGCGCTACTTCGCCCTGCAGGGCGAGATCCAGGGCTATTTCGAAGGCGTCGCGGACCAGTTCGGCGTTCGTCCCAACATCCTGTTCAACACCCGCGTCGAATCGGCCCGCTACGACGAAGTCCATGCGCGCTGGGATGTGCGCGCCGTGGGGAACGACGGCCAGGTGCAGGACTTCGTCGCCGATATCGTGATCAGCGCAGTGGGGCTGCTGAACGTGCCGAAGCTGCCACCGATAGCGGGCCTGGATACCTTTGAAGGCCCCTGCTTCCATACGGCGAACTGGCCGGAAGACCTGGACCTGCGCGGCAAGAAAGTCGGCATCATCGGCAACGGCGCCAGCTCCATGCAAGTCGTGCCCGCCATCGCCGACCAGGTGAAATCGCTGACCGTATTCCAGCGATCCAAGCAATGGGCCGCGCCCTTCGAGAAGTTCCAGAAGCCGGTGCCCCAGGATGTCCGCTTCCTGCTGCGGGACGTGCCCTACTACCAGGAATGGTATCGCCAGCGCCTGGCCTGGATCTTCAACGACCGCGTCCACGCGACCCTGCAGATCGATCCGCAATGGCCGCATCCGGAACGCGCCATCAACAAGATCAACGACCGGCATCGCGAGCATTTCACCAGCTATATCAAGACGGAGCTGGGTGCGCGCCAGGATCTGCTGCCCGATGTGCTGCCGGACTACCCGCCCTTCGGCAAGCGCATGCTGATGGACAACGGCTGGTTTCGCACCATGGCGCGCGATCACGTCAAACTGGTCACCGGCGGCATCGACAGGATCACGGCCGGCGCGGTCGTCAGCGATGACGGCACCGCGCATGAACTGGATGTCCTGGTGGTGGCGACCGGGTTCGACGCGATCAATCTGCTGTCCTCATTCAAGCTGTACGGCCGCGGCGGACGCTCCATCCGCGAAGCCTGGGACAAGCAAGGCGCCGAAGCCTTCATGGGAGTCGCCGCGCCGGATTTCCCCAATCTGTTCATCCTGGCGGGACCGAACACCGCGCTGGGCCACGGCGGCAGCGTCGTCGCCCTGCTGGAAACCCAGGTGCGCTATGTGCTGGGTCTGCTGCAGCAAGGCATGGCGCGCGCTGGCGGGCGCTTTGAAATCGAAGTCCGCAAGGACCGCCACGACGCCTACAACGCGCGCGTGCAGGCGGCCCACGATCGCATGATCTGGACCCACAAGGGCATGAGCAACTGGTATCGCAATGCGCATGGCAAGGTGGTCGCGCCCACCCCGTTCCGCAATGACGACTACTGGCACATGCTGCGCAAGACGGACATGAACGACTACTTCTTCCGGCCGGCGACGACTGTCGACGTCCCCGCCCGGCAAGAGGTGGCCTGAATGACAGGCGTCAACGGCGGGCGGTGCCTGGTGCTGGGATGCGGCGGCGTGACCGGGCTGGCTTGGGAGATCGGCGTCCTGGCGGGCCTGGAGCGCCTGGGCGTGGACCTTGCCGCGGCGGACCTTTTCATCGGTTGCTCCGCGGGCGCCGTCGCGGGCGCCCAGCTGGCCCACGGCATGCCCGTCGCCCGGCTGCTCGCGCGGCAGCTGGACGACGCCGCCGCGGGCGCGGAGCAATTCCGTCCGTATTCGCAGCAATCAGCCGATGAGAAAAACCGCCAGCTGTATGACAAGGTGGGCGGCGACCTGGCGCTGGCTCGTCAGCGGGTCGGCGCGTATGCGCTGCGCAGCGACACCCCGACGCTGGCCGAACGGCGCGACATCATCGCTTCCAGGCTTGCCGCCGCGGATTGGCCCGCCCGGCCCTTGCGCGTCGTCGCCGTCGACACCGCGACGGGCGAGGGGCGCAGCTTCGGCGCCGAAGACCAGGTGGACTTCGTGGATGCCATTGCCGCCAGTTGCGCGGTGCCCGGATCATGGCCGGCCGTGCCGATCGGTGGCGCGACCTACATGGACGGCGGCATCCGTTCGATGACCAACGCCGATCTGGCGGTCGGGTTCAGGACAGTCGTCGTCCTGGCTCCGCTCGGGTACCGCGACGGCAATCCGGTCAGCGGCCATCTGCGCCAGGAACTCCAGATGCTGCGCGCGGCCGGCGCCCGGGCGCATGCCGTTCTTCCCGACCCGGCAAGCGTGCAGGCCATCGGCGACAACGTCCTGGATCCCGCCAGGCGCGCGGATTGCGCCGATGCCGGGGTCCGGCAGGCTGGCGCGATTGCGCAGGCCGTGCAGGACATCTGGCGCTGACCCACGGTTGAGCGCTACAGCGGCGCCGGCTCGCCTCTGAGCCTGATCTCGGCCACCGTCAGATCGCCGCGCTGATTCAACGAGAATTCGTAGCGGTCGGCGTATCGCAATGCCAGGCGGCGGCACAGATTACCGAGCCCGCCGCCGCTCTGCACCAGGTCGAATGGTGCTTGCAGCTGGCCGGGGTTATCCACCTCGATGATCAGTAGATCGCCCTGGAGCCGGGTGCGGATGTGGATCACGAACCGGTCATGTTCGGAACGCATGCCGTGCTTGATCGCATTCTCCGTCAGCCCCTGCAGCGTCATGTGCGGTATGTTGATCTTCAGTGTGGCCGGGTCGATCTGGCATTGGCACTCCAGCTGCCTCTCGAAGCGCAAGGCCTGTATGCGTACATAGGCCTGGGCGGCCTCGATGTCCTCCTCCAGCCGGCACAGCCCGCGCCCGCGCCGGTCCAGCGAATAGCGCAGATAATCGGCCAGGCGACGCGTCATCTCTTCGGCGACGGCGGGACGATCGGCGATCTCGGCCACGATGGTATTGAGCGAATTGAAGAGGAAGTGGGGCTCTATCTGCAGTTGCAGATGTTCCAGCTCCAGCCTCAGGGAGCGGGTCTCGGCCTTCATCTTGGACATGCGGTCGGCACGCGCGGCAAGTTCGGCCGACACGCCGAAGTAGATCAGCGTCCAGATGGAGAGTATCCCCATGTAGTAGATGAAGCCCAGCCGGTATTGGTTTCCCGGTATCGCCCCGATCACGTCAGGCAACAACAGATGATTGATGGCGTAGGCGATCGAGGCCAGCAGCGCCGAGGCCGCCAGGCACAGCAACACCGCGCACGCAAGCACCAGAATGGGTGCATCGGCCTTGGCCGACCGGCGTCCATGCAGCACGGCGGCCGCGCTGGTCAGGACGAACGCCAGCGGCTCCAGCGCCAGCGTCAGCCAGAAAGCCGCGACAGCGTTGCCGAACACGGCCAGCCGGATGAAGTAGCCAATGACCGCAAGGAATAGCCAACCCACTATCTGGGCGCGCCAGAACCCCGGGGAAGATTCCCCCTGGCTGAGCCCCTGGCCGATCGATGTCAATATCATGGACGCGCCACCAGAAAGGGCCATATTCACGCTGAGCGCCGGGTAGCCGGACGCCGCGCATGGCCTTATATTTACCTGCGGATTGGACCGAAAGAATATACTCGCCACACCCTGGCGCCAGAGAGAACCATGCTACGCGTGCTGATCATCGACGATGAGGCTCCGGCGCGGCGCTACCTGCGCCGGCTGCTTGAAGCCGCACCCGCGGTCCAGGTCGAAGGCGAGGCCGCCACTGTCGAACAGGCTCGCAGGCTGATCCGGGACCACAATCCGGATGCCATTTTCCTGGACATCGAACTGGCTGCCGGCACGGGATTCGATCTCCTGGACGGCGAGGAATCCGCAGCCTCCGTGGTCTTCGTCACCGCGCATACCGACTATGCCGCCCGCGCCTTCGACGTCGAGGCGGTCGACTACCTGCTCAAGCCGGTCTGCCCCGACAGGCTCACCCAGACGTTGGCGCGGCTGCGGCCCCGCACGACCGGCCACCTGTCCATGCGAACAAAGGCCGGCACGCGGCTGATCAAGGTTCAGGAACTGACGGTCATGCAAGCCCAAGGGGACTATGTGCGCCTGTGCAGTGCCGCCAGCGGCAATGAGCTGATGCACATCACACTCAAACGCCTGGCGGCCCAGCTTCCCTTCCCGCCCTTCTGCGCCTTGTCCCGGTCGGTCATCATCAATCTCGAGCATATTTCCCAGCTTGAGCAGCGGCCCGGCGCGCAGACCGAAGTGAAGTTCAACAATGGCGTCGATTCCATCGTCCTGGGCCGTGTCGCGTCGCTGCGCCTGCGGCGCGCGCTGGCATAGGATGCCGCCCGGGACCGGTTCGCCGGCGCTCAGAATGGCACCATTACCTTCAGCGATGCGCTGTTGCTGCGCACATGCTGCGAGAACTGACCTTCGTACTGCAAGCGGAAATCCACGCCTCCCGCCTTCATCACCGCCAGGCCCGCCCCCACGTTGCCGATGACGTCGTCGATGGGCAGCGATGTGTCGAATGATCCCGTTCCTGCCGGCGCGCCGCGCAGGCGCGCGCTCGACGTCCACTCGTTCTGCGACAGGAAGGACGCGCCCGCATACAGGAACGGGCGCAGCATCGCTCCATTCTTCAGTTCCGCGCGGCCGCCGAATTCGATCATGGGCGATACGCCCAGGATGAACTGGTCGCTGCCATCGACCGACAGCGCCAGCGGGTTGGAGCCCGACTCCTTGTATCCCGGCATGCGGCTGTAGCTGACATCCAGATCCATGTATGGCTTCACATACATATTGCCGTACGCGAACGTGCGGGCGGCGCGCAGGCGCGCATTGAAGCCATACACGTCGGGCCGGCTGGACACGGTTTCCTGATAGCCGGCGATATCGATGTTCCGGTCCATGCCGTAGTCGCCGTAGCCGCCACCCAGGGCCGCGGAAAACACCCATTGCCCCTCCTGGCGCTTGAGCACCACGCCGGCATAGCCGCTGTCGCCATTGCCGCTGACGCTGCCGTCGCCGGCGCGCACCCGGCTGTTTTCGTACGCCATGGAGCCTCCCAGGAACCAGCCGGGGCTGACTTCGCGCTGGCCGCCGAACTGGTACGTGACGGTGTCGTAGTCGAAGCCCGACGTGCCGCGGCTGCCCTCCTGCCGGGTGGAGCGCCCGCTTACCTGGCCCCAGAAGCAGTTCTGTTCGCCGGTCATCGCATCCGCGCCGGTGAATGTGGGGCACGACATCATGGAACTGGTGAACTGTCCCATATTGGCGGCGGACTGCACCGCCGGCGCGAGGGTCACGCCCGGCGACAGATTCGCGACGCTGTCGCGATAGGCGCCGGCCCCCTGGCGCGAAGCCAGGTCGAGCTGCGCGTATAGCGGCGCCAGCGCGGAATTTCCGCCCGCATCCCAGGTGCGCTGCAAGTGGTTCGCGACCTGGCTCTGGTTCTCCTTCAAGCCCATGGAAGATGCATTGAAATCGGCCGATTCGACGCGAATGCGCGTTTCCGGCCCAATCTGGCGTGTTTCATAGTCAAACACCGGGCTGTCCACTGCCGTGAGCGATCCCTGCGAATTCCCCCGCACCGTCACAACAGGCAGTTCGCGGTTCGGCAGCAGCGCTTGCGGCAGCACATCCATGCCCCCAGCCAGAGTGGCATCGCCTTCGATGACCATGCGCGAGGACCGCAACTTGTCGAAATCCACATCGGCGCGCAGCACGCCGCTATTGGACTGAGTCAGACCGCCGCTGACGGTCAGGGTCTGGAACTGGCCAGGCTTGCCGATCACGATCAGCCCGTCGTTGCGGACGTTGGCATTGTAGGTAACGGCGTCGGTGGCCACGGCGCTGGCGTTATTGTTGAGGAAGCAGGCAATGTTCCCGTAGGGGTTGCTGCACAGCGTGCTGCCGGCCAGCGTGCCGAGGTTGTTGATGGTCAGCGTGGATTTCGGCGAGGCGATGTACCCGTCGTAGCGCACGGCCACGTCCGACATGGCGCCTAGCGAGGCGCCGGCATTCACGACCAATTGGTTTTCCTTGCCCGCGGCGATCCAAACGCCACTGCCGGATCCCGATCCCCCCTGCACATTTCCGTTGACGACGACCCCGACCGGGTCTACCCAGGCGGCGCCGTCGCTTTGCGCGAAGATGCCCGCCGATCCCGCGCCCGTGGCCTGCAAAGTGCCCGATTGCTGGACGGCGACGGGGCTCCCGGTGCCGTTCTGCCCGGTGGCTCCCGCGAAACCGCCCTGCGGGCCGCCGGCAAGCCCGCCGCCGCCGCCGACAGATTGCGCGACGATGCCGTGCGCATTGGCTCCGCTGGTAATCAGAACGCCATCGAAGGCAACGCTGACCGTGCCGCCCGCGCCGCCATCCGAGCCGGACACCGACTGCCTGTTAAATCCCTGCGGATTGAACTGAATGGCTTGGGACACGTCGCCCAAGATGCCCCCGCCCCCGCCGATGGATTGGGCGACGACGCCGTGCGCGCCGGCGCCTCGCGTCGTAATGCTGCCGCTCAGGTCGAGCCTCACATCGCCGCCGTTCGCGCCGTAGGAGCTGTTCCGCTGGCTGCCCAGCTGGATCGTGCCCATGCCGCTTGCGGTGCCCGTGGTCGCGATGCCGCCGCCGGCGCCGATGGACTGCGCGACGACGCCCATCGCCCTGGCGCCATAGGTGTTCAGGTCGAGCCCAGTGGAAACATTGACGGGGCCGCCGTAGCCGCCGCCGCTGGCGTTGCCCGCGATCATGCTGAACTGCTGGCTGCCGGGGTTGGCCGCCGAACTGGCGCTGCCCGCCATGGCGATGCCGCCACCTCCGCCGATGGACTGCGCGACCAGCCCGTAGGCGCTGTCGCCCTTGGTCTGGATGGTGGCCCAGCTGCCGCCGGTGATGGTGGCGGCGCCGCCGTTCCCCTGCATGCCGCCCAGTTGCATCTGGCCGCGCGCCTGCGGCGAGCCCGATCCCGCCATGCCTCCGCCGCCGCCAATGGACTGCAGCACGACGCCCGCCGCGCCATAGCCTTCGGTGTTGAAGGCGTTGACGCCGTCGCCGTTCAGCCAGGCCGTGATTTCGCCGCCCGAGCCGCCGTTGCCGCCGCTGCCCCCGACCGCCAGGGTCACGTTGGAAATGGATACGCTGGAGGACACCGCGGACGCCCCGCCCGCGCCGCCGCCGCCGCCGATGGATTGCACCACCGCCGCATCCGCATAGTCGCCGTAGGTCTGGGTGGAGGCTCCCAGGATGGCGGGCGCGCTGCTGCTACCAATGGCTCCGCCATTCCCGCCCGCTCCGCCCGTCCCGCCAACGGCCACGTTGAACTGATAGGTGGTCCCGGAATCGTCCACCCATGGGAGCGGAGAGGTGCTGCCGCTGTTGCCGCCCACGGCGCCGCCCAGGCCGCCGGAGCCGCCGATGCTCTGCGCCAGCAGGCCGTCGGCGTCGGCGCCATAGGTCGTGATGTTGCCATCGCTGTTCAGGTTGATCGCGCCGCCGTTGCCTCCTCCTCCGCCGCCGCGGCCGACGGAGACGGAACCGCGGAAGTCCGTGGTGCTGTCTTCTTCGGACGCGCTCAGCTCCAGGCCGACCTGACCGCCCTGCGACGCCCCGCCGCCGCCACCGATGGACTGCAACAGCGCGGCGCGCGCGCCGTCGCCACGCGTGGTCACCGAGCTGCCCGGGTCTATCGTCAGGCTGGCGGTGCCGCCATTGCCGCCCGAATTGCCGCTGCCGCCCAAGGCCATCGTGATCGAAACATCGGCATCGGTGTTGATGCTGCGCCCCGTGGCCGATCCCACGCCTCCGGCGCCGCCGCCGCCGCCCACGCTTTGCACCAGGATTGCATTGGCGGAATCGCCCGAGGTGGCAATGCTGCTGCCCTGCATGACCAGCGACGCCGTGCCTCCCGTGTTGCCCGGGCCGCCGCTGCCGCCCAATGCGGACTGCAGCGATCCGCCGACCGAGTCGCCCGTGCCGATCACCGTGGACGTTGCGGAGGCGCTGCCGCCCATGCCGCCGCCGCCGCCGATGGACTGCACGATCACGCCCTGCGAATTCGCGCCCTGCGTCGTGATCCCGGCGCTGGTCAGCATGGCCGTGGCCGTGGACCCGGCTCCGCCGGAGGAGCCCGAGCCGCCCATTGCAAAACTGACCGCCACGCCGAATGATGCGTCTTCGTCGGGAACCGCGATGGTCAGGGCCTGGGCCACCGACGCGCCACCGGCCCCGCCGCCCCCGCCCACCGATTGCACGATCACGCCATGCGAGTCGCTCGAGCCCGTGTTAACGCTGGAGTTGGAGATGGCGGCGGTCGCCACGCCGCCGGCCCCGCCATTGCCGCCCGTGCCGCCGACCGCGACCGCCATGGAGAACCCCACGCCGGCATCGTAGGCGGACGCTGCGCCGCCCGTGCCCCCGCCTCCCCCGATGGATTGCGAGACGATGCCGTAGCCATGGTCGCCGCCCGTATAGACCGAACCGCCGCTCAGGTTGGCCGTTGCCTGCCCGCCCGCGCCCCCGCCCCCGGCGGTGCCGCCAATCACCGCCACGCCGTTGGCGCTGCCGCCGTCGCCACCGCCGCCGCCGATGGATTGGGCCAGCATGCCGATGGAAGCCGAACCGTTGATGCTCAGGCTGCCGTTCTGATTGATGTACACCGTACCGCCGGCGACGGCGCTGCCGCCGGCGCCGCCCACCGAGACGAGACCGGCGCTGGCGCCCGCCGTACCGCCGCCCCCGCCGATGGCTTGCGCCACGATGCCGTGCGACGACGTTCCGAAGGTGGTGATGGCGGTGCGGCTGTCGATATTGACCGCGCCGCTGGCGCCGCCGTTGCCGGCCTCCGCGCCGGCATTGCCGAACATCTCGAAATTGCCCGTGGTGGTGCCGCCGATGCCTCCCATCGACTGGCCCAGGATGCCGATCGAATAATCCCCCTGGGTTCTGATCGTGCCGCCCGCGGTTCCGGTCGAGGCATCGCCAGTCGTCACATTGACCGTGCCGCCGGTGCCGCCCACGCCTGCGTTCTCCGGCGTGAAGTCGACCAGGCCGCTGCTGGTCTCCACGCCGCCGCCTCCGCCGCCGACGCTGCGCGCGACAATGCCATGGGATTGAGTACCGTAGGTGGATATTCCGGCGCTACCGCTCATGCCGACCTGCACGGTACCGCCATTGCCTCCGTTGGCACCGTTGCTGCTTTGGCGTCCGGGGCCGCCGTCGCCGCCCTGGCTGATCACGCTCACGCCGGGCAGGTAGGAGCCGCTGGTGGTGATCGACGAGCCATTGTTCAGCGTGACGGTCGCCGACGAAAGGGCCGAGCCCCCGTTGCCGCCCCTCTCGCCGGTGGTGTTGGTGCTGGTCATCGGCCCGCCGCCGCCATTGCCGCCCAAACCCACCACCACGATGCCGCCGGACAGGGACGCCAAGGTCGTCGGTTCCTGCAGGGAATTGGTGGTGACCGAGATCTGCCCGTTGTTGACGGCGGCCATGGTGCCGAATCCGCCGCCCTGGCCGCCGTTGTCGCTGCCGTCGCTGGAGGTAAAGCCCGCATTGCCCTGGCTGGTGACATACAGCCCGCGCACGCCGTTGGTCAGGAGGTTGCCGGTGGCGTTGCCAGGAACATCCACATTGACCTGCACCTTCCCGCTGTTCGTGATGATCGTGGCGGCGGCGGGGTTTCCGCCGCCACCCGTGCCGCCCCAGCCGTTATACACGCCGCCGGCGCCGCCGAGCGATTCCGCGCCGATGCCCCAGGCGTAGCGGCCCGCGCTGCCGGACGACACCGAGACCGAGCCGGTATTGGTGATATTGACGATATCGCTGTTGCCGCCATTGCCGCCCACCTGGTCGCTGCCCGCGGCGCTCATCTGGTTGCCGCCGGTTCCGCCTATGCTGGCCCCGTAGATGCCCACGCCGCCATAGGGCAGCGCCTGCATCTGGACCTGTCCGATGTTGCTGATATTGACGGCCGACCCGTTGCCGCCGCCGCCGCCGCTGCCGCCGCCAAAGTTGTCCGGCGGCGTGCCGCCCGTGCCGCCCACCGATGCGCCGTAGATGCCGAACTGTGCACTGGAATCGTCCCAGACGCCCGGCGCGGATCCTTGCGGGGTCTCCGTGGGAAAGACGTCGGTCTCGACCGATCCGTAGTTGGTGATGGTGATCGCGCCGCCCCAGCCGCCAAAGGTGCCGCTGTCCTTGCCGTCGGGGGAACCCGTTCCGCCTTTCAGGCGCACCAGCAGAGCCGCCTGCTGGGGGTTTGGGCCCAGGTAGCCGCTGTTGACCACGATGTAGTTGCCGCCATAGCCGCCGCTGCCGTTGCCGGTGCCCGTGCCGCCGGTGTAATCAACGGTCAGGTTGCCACTCTGGGTGGCATCGACAGTGCACGTGGTGGTGGTGGAGGGGTTGGGCTGCGGGCAGCTGATATCGGCAAGCGCGGGTTGCGCCAGCATCAGCCCGAGCATGGTTGCAGCCCCCTTGCACGCCGGCAGGTTGGCGGTCAGCTTCTTCATATCGAATCCTTTGCGGGCAGCCGGTACGGCTTAAACCGAAGACGTATCGATTTTTGTCACCACGCAAAAGGAAGGCATGCTTTTTTCGACGAAACGTCGATTTGCTTCGGCGTAACGGCCTGTCCCGCCCGTCAACGCAGGATTCAGCCCGATTTGGAACGAAATTGTTTCGAATAACTTGGCAAGCGCGTAACGAATTGCGCCCGGAATCAGTCCTTTGGCGAGCAGGCCTCAGGCCCTGCAGAACGTGATCTGGAAACTGCCCGGCAATTCAAAGGCCACGTGGTGGCGGACCTGCGGCTCGATCAGCACCTGCTGGCCTGCCGTCAGCACGGCCTCGGCGCAGGGCGGGTCATCCAGCGTGAAGCGCAGCACGCCCGCGTGCACCTTGAGCAGGCCCCAGGTGCCGGCCTTGGTGGAATGCGTGGCCTTCAACGCATCCGGCAGGTTCTCCGGCGTGAACACCGGACTGTCCTTGTAGGGCCGCACTCCCTCGGGCAAGGCGTCGGGCAAGCTGGGAATGGCTGCGCGCTGCTGCCACACGCTCCACAGCTTGGCGGCAATGCGCTCGGCCATGGCGTCCACCTTCGCCTGCAGGGCGGGGCAGCCCAGCTCCGCCGAAGTGCCGTGAAACAGCGCGAGCCAGCGCTGGAACAAAGGCCAGGACAAGTCCGGAATCCGAGCGTGCGCGGGAATCGGCGCGCCCTTGAAACGGCGCGTGCCCAGCACCAGCGACGACCAGAAGTCGCACAACATCTCCAGGTGATGATCCCAGTCCGCCACGCGCCCATTGAAAATCGGCCCCAGCACCTCGTCCTGGCGCACCTTGGCATAGAAACGGTGGACCAGCCGGCGGATATCGTCTTCCGTATAGGACGCCGTCGGGCTGGAAGGTTGGGCAAGGGCGGAATGGACCATGGCTGGGCTCGGGCGTCGGAATCACTTGCCCATTCTGCGGCCCCCAGCCTCCGGCTCCCATGACGCAAGTCATTGGAGCACCGCCGTCCGCGCCGGCAGCGGACGGCTCCGCGGCCTGGCCCGCATTCAGAAGGGCCGCCGCGCCGTCAGCGACAAACCGGCCAGATAGGCCGGGTCGTGCAGAACCCACTGGCGGCGCTTGCCGCTGATGTAGCCCTGCGCCTGCCAATCGGTGAGCAGCCGGCTCAGCGTCTCGGGCCGGATGCCCAGTTGGGCGGCTAGCTGGCGCTGGCTCAGGGGCAGCGTCAGCTCACTGCCCTGGCTCTCCTGCAGTCCAACCAGGTAATTGGCCAGCCGCTCCGCCGCAGAGCTGGATGTCATCCAGTCGACCTTGTTCACCTGGTCATAGACGGCCTTGCTCATTCCCGCCAGCAGCTTGAGCGCCAGATCGGGCCAGCGCCGGCAAGCGTCATGCAAGCGCTTGCGGGACAAGCGCCAGCACAGCACGTCGCTGCGGGCCCGTGCCTGCATGGGGTAGCGGCCATGCGGCATAAACATGGCAGCCTCGGCCATCAGCTGCCCCGGTTCAAACACCCGGAAGACGCGTTCATCCCCGTTGTAGCTGTAGCGCATCACCTCCGCCTGACCGCTCTCGACCAGCAGATAGTGGCGCGCCTCATCGCCTTCGCGAAACAGTATCTGCCCCGCCGCGGCGTGCAGCGCGCTCGCGTCGAGCAGGAGTTCGGCGGCCACGTCAGGCGGCAATCCGCTCAGCAGCGGATGCCGAGCCAGCAATGCCGCGACGGCGGCGGGCGGCTCGGGCACATTGATATTTGTCATTCTGGGCCTTCCGGCATGAGTGGGAGAATAGAACGATAATAATTCGTATTTAGAAAATGACCGTCGACCTGCACACCCGCCGCCGCCTTTGCGCGGCAGCACTGGGCGCCGCGCTGCTGCCGCGCCTGCATACCGCCCGAGCCGCGACACCGCGACGCCATGCCCAATTGACGCTGGCCGGCCCGGGCGCCGTGGTCAGCTATCCGCTGATGCATATGGCCGCCAACGGCGCGCTATCGGACTACACCGACAAGCTGCGATTCCGCCTCTGGCAAACGCCGGACCAGTTGCGCACGCTGCTGGTGAACCGGGACATCGACTTCAGCGCGGCGCCCAGCACCCTGCCCGCCCTGCTGCACAACCGCGGCATGCCCGTGCGCCTGCTGAACATCTCGGTGTGGGGCATCCTCTGGCTGGTCAGCCGCGACCCGGCGGTAAAGACCTTCGCCGACCTGGCGGGCCGCGAGCTGGTGGTGCCGTTCCAGCGCGATCTGCCGGCCGTCCTGCTGGACACTTTACTGGAAGCCCAGGCCGCCCGCGGGCTGGCGCCCGTCTCCTTGCGGCGCACCCGCGACGGCCAGGACGCGATCGCCCTGGTGCTCAACGGCCAGGCCGAACACGTGCTGCTGGTCGAGCCCATGGCGTCGCTGCTGCTGTGGCGGGCGGCGCAGCCCGGCGGCTTGCCGCTATACCGCGCGCAAAGCCTGGAACAGGCCTGGCGCAGCGGCTTTCCCGAGCAGCCCTCGCTGCCGCAGGCCGGCGTCATGGCCGCGGCCGGCGTGGCTGACGATAGCGGCCTGTGCCTTGCGGTGGATCAGGCCTACGCGGAATCGGCGCGCTGGTGCGCCGCCAACCCGGCGGCCTGCGCGGACCTGGTGCGCGAACACCTGCCGCATCTGCCCGCCGCCGCGGTGGAGACCGCGATCCGCAGCACCCGGCTGGAAAGCCGCAGCGCTCGCGACGCCCGGCCCGAACTGGAAGCCCTGTACCGGCTGCTTGCCAGCCGCTTTCCCCAGGCCATCGGCGGCGACCTGCCCCCCGTCGGCTTCTACGGGCCATGAGCGCGCCTCCCACCGGGCGTGGCCCGGCACGCACCTCGCGCGGCTGGAGCGTGGCCGGCGTGCTGCTGTTGCTGCTGGCGTGGCACCTGACCGCCCGCCAGCTCGGCCCCCTGCTGATGGCCACCCCCTGGGACGCGCTGCGGGCGATCGGCCCGCTGGTGCGCAGCGAACAGTTCTTCGCCAACGCCGGGATCAGCCTGATGCGAATCGGCGTGGGCGTGCTGGCCGGCGCATCCATCGGCTTCGCGCTGGGCGTGCTGGCCGGTCACAGCGCGCGCCTGCGCGGGCTGATCGAACCATTGCGCTGGCTGCTGATGGCGATGCCGCCCGTGGTGATGGTGGTGCTGGCCATGCTGTGGTTCGGCCTGGGATCCCCGATGGTCATCTTCATCACGACGCTGATGATGGCGCCGGGCATGTACGTCAACACCGTCAAGGGCATGCTGCACGTGGACCGGCAATTGGTGGAAATGACGCACGTGTACCGCTATGGCGCGTGGCTGCGCCTGCGCCATCTGTACCTGCCCGCATTGAGCGCGCCCCTGCTCGCGGCCCTGCTCATCGCCATGTGCGGCGGAGTGCGGCTGGTCGTCATGGCCGAGGTCCTGGGCGCGGAGAACGGCGTGGGCTACGCCCTGGCCAATGCCCGCAGCACCTTCGACACCGCCGAGCTGTTCGCGTGGGTGCTGCTGATCTTCGGCCTGGTCGCCGTGCTGGAGTTCGCGCTGCTGCAGCCGCTGCAACGCCGCCTTGGCCGCTGGATGGAGCCTAGCCATGCTTGAGATGCAGGCACTGACCCTGCGCTACGGCGCCCAGACCGTGCTGGAACACGTGGACCTGCGCCTGGCGCCGGGTGAACGGCTGGGCCTCCTGGGGCCCAGCGGCGCGGGCAAGAGCTCGTTGCTGCGCCTGGCCGCCGGCCTGCTGCGGCCCAGCGCAGGCACGCTACGCAATACGTTCAGGCATCCGGTGCTGGTGTTCCAGGAACCGCGGCTGCTGCCTTGGCGGCACGCGCTGGACAACGTGGCGCTGCCCTTGCGCGCCGCCGGCCATCGCGCCGACGACGCGCGCGCCATCGCCAGCGGCTGGCTGGCCCGGGTCGGCCTGGACGCGGCCGGGCAAGCCTGGCCAGGCGAGCTGTCCGGCGGCATGGCCCAGCGCGTCTCGCTGGCGCGCGCGCTGGCCCTGGAGCCCGATCTGCTGCTGCTGGACGAACCCTTCAGCGCGCTCGATCCGGGCCTGCGCCACCAGCTTTCCACGCGCTGCGACGAGGAACTGACCCGGCGCGGGGCCGCCTTGCTCTGCATCAGCCACGACCCGCAAGAACTGCTGGGCCTGGTGGACCGCTGCGTAGTGGTCGACCAGGGCCGCGTCACGCCTGTTCCATTGAGCGGCCCCATCGGCAGTCCGCAACGCGCCGCCGACGCGGTACGCCTGCGCACCCTTTTGCTTGCCACAAGGAAACAACCATGACTTATCTGCTGTTGCATATCGTCCACCTCTTCGCCGCCCTGGTTTTCATTGGCACCGTCATTTTCGAGGTGCTGTTTCTCGAACCCGTGCAACAGCGGCTGTCCGCGGACGTGCGCAAGGCGCTGTCGCAGGAACTGGGTCCACGTGTCCGGACGGTCATGCCCTGGGTGTTGCTCGTTCTTTACGGCTCCGGGCTGGGCATGGCCTGGCAATACCGCGCCGTGCTTGCCAGTCCCGGCAGTTCTGCGTTCGGCACCCTGCTGCTCATCAAGATCGCGCTGGCCACAAGCGTGCTCCTGCATGTCATCACCGCCATGACGCTGGCGCGCCGCAAGCGCCTGCATGCTGCCTTGCGCGCGAAGGTGCATCTGAGCGTGTTCTGTCACATGGTCGGCATCGTATTGCTGGCCAAGACCATGTTTCACATTTCCTGGTAACGCCCAGACCGCTCTTAGTGGAATTCTCCTGATGTCTACCCCTGTCCTGCGACAATTCGCGTCCAGTCTTATCCTTACCGCCCTCGGGCTGTCCGTGGCCCTAGCCCAGGAGGCACCTGTATTGGCCCCCGTACTAGTGCAGGGCCTCACCATCCCGCGCGCCCTGGAGCCCAATCTGCAGCGCACGCAAGCCGAACTGCAGGCCGTGCCTGGTGGCACCAACCTGACACAGCCCCAGCAGGAAGTGCGCCTGATCACGCTGCGCGATGCGCTGGACTATCAGCCTGGCGTGATCGTGCAGGAATTCTTCGGCGGCCTGGACCAGCCGCGCCTGAACATCCGGGGCTCGGGCATCCAGAGCAATCCGCTTTCCCGGGGCATCCTGCTGATGCAGGACGGCCTGCCGCTCAACGACGCGGACGGCTCGTTCATCATCAGCCTGCTCGAACCGCGCAATGCAGGCCTCATCAGCGTGCGGCGGGGCGCCAACGCCCTGGCGCCCGGCGCCAGCACGCTCGGCGGCGAGGTGGACTTCCAATCCATCACCGGCACCCAGGGCGACTTCATCCGGCTGGGCGGCGGCAGCTTCGGCACCCGCAACGTGACGCTGGCCAAGGGCTTCGAGGACGACCGGTTCGACGGGCGCTTCAGCTTCGGCTATGACAAGTCGGACGGCTACCGCCATCACTCCTCGTCCGAGCGCACCAGCTTCCAGGGCAACGTCGGATTCCGCCGCGGCGCCTTCGAAAACCGCACCTATCTTTCCTATACCGACCTGAAGTTCGATATCCCGCAGCCCATCCCCAAGGCGCGCATGTATGAAGACCCGCGCAGCGTGCTCGGCGACGGCAAGACGCCGCAGGACCTCGCCAATAACGTCTACCTGCGCGATCCGCACCGCGACACCACCCAGTTCCGCCTGGCCAACCGCAGCTTCTGGGGGACCGAAAACCTCAACCAGACCGCCGGCGTCTACTGGCAGCACACGAAGGACGACTTCACCAACCCGCAAGTCGCCAACCTGACGGATGGCGATACCTACGGCCTGCTGTGGCAGCTGGCCGGCAAAGTCGGCACGGTGGACTACCGGGTGGCGCTGGACTGGCAGCGCAGCGACATGGACCGCGACCTGGTGGCGATCCGCCCGGCCGACGGCCAGCGGCTGCAGCGCTTCGGCGCCTACGACCTGCGCGCCGAGAACCGCAGCGCGATGGTCGGCCTGGACTGGCACCTGACGCCGCAGTTCAGCGTGGTGGGCGACCTCAAGTACAGCCAGGCGGTGCGCGACGCGCACGAACGAAACAGCGGCAAGACGCTGGATCAGGACTGGAACTACGCCACCCCGAAGCTCGGCATCATCTGGCAGCCCGCCGCATCCCAGCGCTGGTACGCCAACGTCAGCCGCAGCAACGAAGCGCCCACCTTCTGGGAAATCGTCAACGGGGAAGTGGCCGCCCCCATGAACCCGGCCACCGCCAGCACCTCCATGAGCAAGCTGGACCTCCAGCGCGCCCTTACCTATGAAGTGGGCGGCGACGGCACCTTCACCGTGGCCGGCCGCGACCAGCAATGGAGCGTGTCGCTCTACCGCAGCAAGGTCGAAGACGAACTGATGTCCGTCACGAACGAAAACGGCACCCCGGCCGGCACCTACAACTACAACGGCCGCACGCGCCATCAGGGCATCGAAGCCGGCCTCTCCGGCACGCTGCCCTCGCCCGGCGAAGGGATGTTCGACTACCGCCTGGCCTACACGCTCAGCGACTTCCGCTTCCGCAGCGGTGAATACGAGGGCAACCGGATCGCGGGCGTGCCGCGCCACCTGCTCAGCGCCGAAGTGATGTACCGCATCGGCGGCCTGCGCCTGGGTCCGAACCTGCGCTGGCTGATGAGCGACACCGAAACCAACCACGCCAACGCGCCCGGAACCCAGCAGGAGGCCTACGCGCTGCTCGGATTCAAGATCGCCTACGAATATGACGCGCACTGGAGCGGCTACCTGACGGCCGACAACCTGACCAACAAGACCTACGCCAGCAGCTACGCCATCCGCAACACCGCCACTCCCGCCATGCCCATTTTCCTGCCGGGCAATGGCCGCGCATTCAGCGCGGGGCTGGCATACAAGTTCTGATCCCCCGGCGGCGCGCAAGCCAAAAGCGGTATGCCCAACTTGGAAAATGTGGAATGCCTGGCCCGTCCGCAACGCTCTAAGATGGAATTTTTGGGATACCGTCTTGGCCACGCAGAACGAAGACCCGGCCGGGCTTGCGCACTCGACCTACCCGCAAGCCCTGTCCGTGGCGGATTTCAGATCCAATCTCGCCACCGTCAATGGCCGCATTGTCCAGGCATGCAAGCGCGTAGGCCGCGACGCATCCACCGTGCGCCTGCTGCCCGTCAGCAAGACAGTGGATGCCGCCCGCATCCGTCTCTCCTACGAAGCGGGCATACGGCAGTTGGGTGAAAACAAGGTGCAGGAAGCCCATTCCAAATGGGAGCTCATGCGCGACCTGCCCGACCTGCATTGGTCCGTGATCGGACACCTGCAAACCAACAAGGCCAAGGTGGTGGCGCGCTTTGCCTCGGAGTTCCAGGCGCTGGACAGCCTGCGCGTCGCCGAGGAACTCGACAGAAGATTGCAGGCCGACGGACGTTCCCTGGACGTATTCGTTCAGGTGAACACCTCGGGCGAAGACAGCAAATATGGGCTCGCTCCGGAGGCGGTAGCGCAATTCCTGCGGGCCATGCCGGCATACAGCGCCCTGCGGGTACGCGGTCTCATGACCCTGGCGATGTTCTCCGCCGATGTCGCGCTGGTTCGGCCATGCTTTGTCCGCCTGCGCGAGCTGCGCGACCAGCTTCGCCAGACCGCGCCGCAGGGCGTCCGGCTGGACGATCTTTCCATGGGCATGTCCGGAGACTTCGAGGTCGCCATCGAAGAAGGCGCCACTGTCGTCCGAGTGGGCCAGGCTATCTACGGGTCGCGCGCGCAGCCCGATTCGTTCTATTGGCCCGCCAGGCCCTGAACATCTCCGGCCACTCTGGAACGTACAAAGCGGTCTGCCATTATCTGAGAATGTGGCATGAATAGACATGCCACCCCGATCTTAAACTCCTGCTTCAGTCCTGGCCTGCGAGTCGGCCGGCTCGTTCATCAGCGTGGAGTGATTCATGAGCACATCGCCGGCAGGCCTTCGAGCCGCCGATTTTTTTTCGCCGACCGTCGCGGCGCTTATCTCGGTGCTGGTCAACTACGGCGGGACCTTCGTGCTGGTTTTCCAGGCCGCGGAGCTTGCTGGGCTGACACCCGCCCAGACCGCCTCCTGGGTTTGGGCGGTGTCCGTCGGCGTCGGCGTCACCGGCGCGTGGCTCAGCTTTCGCTACAAGGAACCCATCATCACGGCCTGGTCGACGCCGGGCGTGGCGTTTCTTGCCACCGTGATGCCGTTTACTCCCTACGGCGAGGTCATCGGCGCCTATGTCATTTCGGCGCTGGGGTTTGTGGCGCTGGGCATGTCCGGTGCCTTCGAAAAGCTGGTGCGCATGATCCCGGGCGGCATTGCCGCGGGCCTGCTGGCCGGCATTCTGCTGCAGTTCGGCGTCAACGCCTTCGGCGGCGCCAGCGTCGATCCGCTGCTGGTGATCGTGCTGGTCATCTCGTACGCGCTCCTCAAGCGGTTTACCACAAGGTTCGCCGTGGTTGGAATCCTGGTCATCGGCCTGGCGCTGCTGATCGCCCAGGGCAGGATCGACTTCTCCGCGATCCACCTCAGCCTTGCCAAGCCCGTGTTCGAAATGCCGCGGTTCTCCCTGAATGCCCTGCTGGGAGTCGCGCTGCCCTTGTTCATCATCACGCTGACGGGACAATACATGCCCGGCATGCTGGTGCTGCGCAACGACGGCTTCAAGACCAGCGCGAATCCTATCCTGGTTGCGACCGGCCTGGGCTCGCTCGCCATGGCTCCGTTCGGCGCGCACGCTTTCAACGTGGCGGCGATCACGGCGGCAATCTGCACCGGCAAGGACGCCCATGAAGATCCCCGCAAGCGCTACATCGCAGGCCTGGCCTGCGGGCTGTTCTACATCCTGGTGGGTACATTCGGAGTCACGCTGGCGGCGCTGTTCATGGTGCTGCCCAAGGCGTTCATCACCGCGCTCGCGGGCCTGGCCCTGCTGGGCGCCATCGGCGGCAGCCTCGCCAACGCCATGGCCGACGCGCGCACCCGGGAAACCGCGCTCATCACCTTCCTGGCCACCGCGGCGAACGTCACCCTGCTTGGCGTGGGCGGCGCGTTCTGGGGGCTGGTCGCCGGCCTGACTGCGCATCTGCTCATTCACGGCGGACATCGCACGCTGATCGGCAGCGCGGCCAAGCCGTAGCGAAACGCACCGGCGCCAGCTTGCCACCTTTTTCTTCGACACAGGCATCCAACATGACGAACATTGCACAAAACGACGACCAGGCGCTTTCCGCTGTCAGCGCCCTTGGCCTGCAGCAGGCCGACCGGGACATCTGGGCCGCCATCGACGCCGAACGGCGCCGCCAGATGCATTCGATCGAGCTCATCGCATCGGAGAACTTCGTCAGCCGCGCGGTGCTCGATACCCAGGGATCCGTATTCACGAACAAGTACGCCGAGGGCTACCCGGGCCGGCGCTATTACGGGGGATGCGGGAACGTCGACGTCGCCGAGGAGATCGCCATCGATCGGGCCAAGCGTCTTTTCGGCGCCGGATACGCCAACGTGCAGCCGCACTCCGGCAGCCAGGCCAACCAGGCCGTCTATCTGGCGCTGCTGACGCCAGGGGACAAGATCCTCGGCCTTGATCTCAAGGCCGGAGGACACCTGACCCACGGCGCCAAGGTCAATATGTCGGGACGGTGGTTCCAGACGCTCAGCTACGGAGTGGATCCGGCGTCGCAGCGGGTGAGCATGGACGAAGTCGAACGCATCGCGCGGCGGGAGCGGCCCAAGCTCATCGTCGCGGGCGGCTCGGCCTATTCCCGCACGCTGGACTTCGCGCGGTTCCGCGCCATCGCCGACGAGGTGGACGCGGTATTCATGGCCGACATGGCGCATTTTGCCGGACTGGTCGCCGGCGGCGTCTACCCATCGCCGGTGCCATTTGCCCATGTCACGACGACCACGACTCACAAGACGCTGCGTGGGCCGCGCGGCGGCATGATCCTGACCAACGACGCTGAGATCGCGAAGAAAATCAATTCAGCCGTATTCCCCGGCCTGCAGGGTGGTCCGCTGATGCATGTCGTCGCCGCCAAGGCCGTCGCCCTGGGCGAGGCGCTGCAGCCATCGTTCCGCGCCTACGTCCAGGCCGTGATCGAGAACGCGCAAGCCTTGTGCGGCCGGCTCGCACAAGGCGGGCTGTCCATCGTGTCCGGCGGCACGGACTGCCACCTGGGCGTGGTCGACCTGCGCCCCTGGGGGCTGGCGGGCAACACGGCCGAACTGGCCTTGGAACAGGTCGGCATCACACTGAACAAGAATGCGGTGCCCTATGACGACGCCAAGCCGACGGTGACCTCCGGCATCCGGGTGGGTAGCGCCGCCTGCACCTCGCGCGGCATGGGCCCGGATGAATTCGAGGAAATCGGCGACATGATCCTGGCCCTGCTCGGCGGCATTCGCACAGGCGCCATCGACCGCCGCACCGAGGAATCCATTCGCGCGGGCGTGGCCGGGTTGGCCAAGCGCTTCCCGCTGCCCTACTGAGCCCCCACGCGGTAGCCGCGCAATCCCGCCGCTACCGCTGCCTCAAGGCATTGCAGAGCCGCAGCACGGCGGCCTCTATCTCATACTCGGTCAGCGAGGCATAGCCTAGCAGCCAGCCCTGCATCCCATTCGAGCCGGCGTACAGCCGGCTGATGCCGGGCAGCAGCAAGCCAGCCGCCGCCGCCTGGCGGATCGTCTGTGCCTCGGACCATCCTGGCTCCAGCAGGCAGGGCACCTGAAGCCCGCCAGCCGGCCTGACCGCGGTCGCGATGCCTGCAAGATGCTTGCCGATCGAATCGAGCATGGTCTCCTTGCGCGCGGCGTACAGCTTGCGCATGGCGCGGACATGGGTGTTGTAGTGCCCGTCTTCCATGAAGCGGGCCAGCGTCAACTGCAGAATCTGCGGTGTGTGCCCATCCATGATGCTGCGCGCCCGGGAAAACGCGCTGACCAGTTCACGCGGCAAGGCCATGTACCCCATCCTGAGGCCAGGATAGAGCGTCTTGCTGAAGGTGCCCAGATACAGGGTCCGCCGATACCGGTCCACACCTTGCACGCATGCCGTCGGCAGTCCGTCATGATGGAACTCGCTGTCATAGTCGTCCTCGATGATCCACCTGCCGTTCTCGCCGGCCCAGCGCGTCAACTCCAGCCGGCGCTCCAGCGACAGGGTCACCCCGGTGGGATATTGATGCGAGGGCGTCACGTAGACACAGTTGGCGCCGCTGCGGTCCGCCCGCAGCAGGTCGGTACGTATCCCCTGCCCGTCGACGTCGATCGGCACGATCCGGGCCTCCGCGGATTCAAACGCCTTCCTGGCGCCGAAGTACCCGGGATCCTCCATCAGGATGGGCTTGCCCGCGTCCACCAGCAATTGCGCGCACAGGAACAGGGCCTGCCGGGTGCTGCTCAGCACCAGGATCTGATCGGCCGATACCTTGGCGCCGCGCTCCAGGTTCAGGTAGGCGGCAATCGCCTTGCGCAGCGGCTCCGCGCCCTGCGGATCGCCATGCAACAACACATGGGCGCGGTAGTCCTTCATCGCCTGGCGCTGCAGGCGCTCCCAGACATCGGTCGGGAAGGTGCGCGTTTCCGGCAGCCCCGTGGCAAACGCCTTGACCGCCTGCTGGTCGACGACGCCGCCGCTGTCGAATATCATCCGGCCGCGCCGGCTCAGGCCCGTGCCCGGCTCCGCCGCGCCGGGGCCGGCGTCCTGCGGCCTCATGCGCCTGCGCCCGGCGCCCCGCAATTCGGCGCCGACCGTCTCGGACACGTAACTACCCGAACCCTCGCGCCGCACGATATAGCCATCGCGATGCAGCTGCACATAGGCATTCTCGACGGTGTCGCGGGCAACGCCCAACGACAGCGCCAGGCCCCGGGTGGCGGGCAGTTTCACGCCCGGACCCAGCGCACCGTCCAGGATCAGGGCGCGCAATGCGCGCTGTATGCGCTGGTGCAGGTCCAGCAGCTGGAACTCGGCATCGCCCATCCGCATCTTCAGCGTTTCAAGTTCGAATGTCTTTGCCATGCGGTCTGCCCAAAATAAGAAAATTGGCCTGATGAAGCCAGCCATATTATCGGTAGACTACCGCAAGCGCCGCATGCCGGCGGAACACCGCCCTGGCCCAAGGCCCCCGAACAACCGGACATGCGGAGCAGGCATGGATTTCAGGCAACTCAAGCAGTTTGTCGTGCTTGCCACCGAATTGAACTATCGGCGCGCTGCCGAGCGCCTCAATATGACTCAGCCGCCCTTGAGCATCGCCATCAAGCGGCTGGAGGCCGAGATCGGCGCGCCGTTGTTCGAACGGGATCGCCTGGGCGTTCGCCTGACGACGGCGGGTGGCGCCTTTCTGGGTGAAGCAAGGCGTCTGCTCGACGGAGCGGAATCGGCCCTTGAGGCCGCCCGGGATGCCGCGCATGGGCGTGTCGGCACCCTGCGGGTATGTTCCGTTCCCAGCGCGGCGCTCCGATTGCTTCCGCAGATTCTTCCCGAGTTCACCAAGCTGTTTCCGCATATCCGGCTGCGCCTGACCAGCGGAAGCACCGTGAGCATATTGGGAGAGCTGCAGCGAGGCGAACTGGATGCCGCCTTCCTGGTTCCGCCGGCATCCCAAGTCCCCGGGATCCAAATGATCGCCCTGAACCGCCAGCGGCTGATCCTGGCCGTCCCCGGGGTCCATCCCGCCGCCGGCAGGCTGGCCGTGGCGCTGTCCGAGCTTGGAGACGAAACCCTGGTGACGCTGGCGCATTCCGACAGCCCCGGCTTCGCGGGCGAGATCATGGCGGCTTGCCGGCAGGCGGGCTTTCACCCGAAAGTCATGCAGGAGTCCTCCCACGCCTTGATCAGCCTTCCGCTGATTGCCGCAGGGCTTGGGGTTGCCATCGTTCCCGAAGCCCTGCGACAGATCGCCATCGACAATGTCGCCTACGTCAATGTGGTGGATACATCCGGCGCGCCGCTGACCTACCCGATGGCGCTGGCGGTGCATGCAAACGGCATGAATCCGGCGGTCCGCTGGTTCTCCGACACCGTCCGCAAGGTGCTCGCCCCGCATGCCGGTGCGCGGGAAGCCTGACGCGGCCACCTCATTTCCGCAAGGCCGCCAGGATGCCCGCCCACTTCTTCTGCTCTTCGACGACTTTGCGCGCGAACGCCTCCTGCGATCCGTCTACCGGCTCACTGCCCCGTCCATAGATCTTGTCCTGCACCGAACTGCTTTTTGCCACCACGGCAATCGCGGAATTCAGGCGGGCGACGATATCGGGCGGGGTTCCGGCAGGCACGGCGATCCCGGACAGCGACCCGCCCTCGGCCTCTTTGCCCAGCACTTCCTTGACGGTGGGAATATCCGGAAGATTGGCAAGGCGGCGAGCCGAGGTCACGGCGAACGGCCTGATCTGGCCCGATTCGATAAAGCCCACGGCCGTAACGGCGGACACGGCCGTCACATCCGTATTTCCGCTCATCACCGCGGTCAGGGACTCATTGCCGCTCTTGTACGGAACATGAAGCATCTTCACGCCCGTCGCCTGCTGCAGCAGCTCCAGGACCTGGTAGTTGTCAGACCCTTCGCCGGCGGTGGAGAACGCGATCTTGTCAGCCTGGACTCCGGCCGCGCTGACCAGCTCTGGCAGCGACTTATAGGGGCTGCCCACGCCCACCGCCAGCACGGTGGGGGTGTTGGCAAGCATCGCGACATACGCGAAATCCTTGTTTGGATCGTAAGGCAGCGTCTTGTAGATGAGCGGGTTGACGGCAATCATGCCATTGGTGATGACCAGCAAGGTGTAGCCATCGCCGCTGGACTTCGCCACCGCGCCGGCGGCTATCGAACCGCCGGCCCCGGCCCGGTTCTCCACCACAACCGGCTGCCCCAGCTCGCGGGTCAGGCCTTCGGCGAACACCCGCGCCGTCGTGTCCGTCACCCCTCCAGCGCCAAAAGGGACGACCATGCGGATGGGTTGGGACGGATAGTTGCCTGCCAAGGCCGCGGCAACCGGTAGGACAACCCCCAGGAATCCCGCCATGCAGCGTCGCAATCTGTTGTTCATCCCACTATCTCCATTTTTTTCAGGATTTCAAAAAGCGCTTGTTCATGATCCGCACCCAGCGGGGACAGCGGGGCGCGCAGCCGTCCGCAGGGCACGCCTTGCAGCCGCATCCCCGCGGAAACCGTTCTTGGCAGGCCATGATCCATCAGGAAATTCAGCAGGTCGATCTGCTTGGCGAACCACTCGTCCACGCCTTGCTTGTCGCCCGCCATCGCACAGCGGTACAGGTTCAGCGCAAAGCGCGCGCTGACGTTCGGCGACGCGGTGCACCAGCCCGACGCGCCGTCGGCGAAACCGCGCAGCGCCATGCAATTCAGGCCAATGTAGATGGCCGTCTTGTCGGCGCAGGCGGCGCGCAGCCTGCCGATCTTGGTCGTGTCGGGGCTGCTCTCCTTGATCATCGCCACATTGGGCAACTCCGCCAGCCTGGCCAGGAACTGAACCGGAAGATCGATGCCGGTGGTGAATGGATTGTTGTAGACCATCACCGGAATCGACACCGTCTCGCAAACCTCGCGGTAGTACGCGTATATCTCATCCTCCGTGAGCTTCCAGTACGTACTCGGCAGCACCTGGATGGCGCTCGCCCCGGCACGTTCCGCGTAACGCGCGTGCCGCACGGTGCCAGCCGTGCTCAAACTGGAAACGCCCGCCAGCACCGGCACCTTCCCGCTGGCTGTGCCGACGACCGTGCGGATGACGTCTTCGCGCTCATCGTCGGCCAGATAGGGCAGGCAGCCCACGCTGCCCAGCGGCGCCAGCGCATGCACGCCTTCGCCCATCAGCCTCTCGGCGTGCCGCGCCAGCAGCGCGTGGTCGACCCGGCCGCTGTCGTCGCAGGGCGTCAGTAGATATCCGATGATTCCCTTCAAATGCATATGTCACCCCTCCATAACTCGCTGAAGTCTATGGAGGGATGGGGAAGCGGGTCCAATATCTAATTTATAGGCGCCTGATATGCCTTGCCCGCAATCCCGCCGGGCCGTTCCGAAATCGGTCGCATTTTCTCGACCGGTCATCGTGGAGCGGCCCTGCGCCGATCAGAACTCCGTGGACACCGACAGCAGCACCGTCAGCGGCGCGCCTACCGTCAGCCCTTCGCGCGCGGCGGACTGCCAGTAGTTCTTGTTCAGCACGTTCTCGACCATTGCGCGAATCACGACAGGCTTGCCGTTGGCGTTGAACGCATAGCGCGCGCCCACGTCGAACCGGGTCCAGCCGGGAATCTCCTGCGTATTGCCGACGTCGACGATCTGCGAGCTGGTGCGCAGCATCCGGGCGGTCAAGGTCAGCCCTGGCAGAAAGGGCGTGTCCCACTCCGCCGCCGCATTGAACTGAAAGCGCGGCACGGCCGGCGCCCGGTTGCCGTCATTCACGCCGCCTTCCGTGCGGGTCAGCCGCGCATCGGTGTAGGCCACCCCGCCCAGCAGACGAACGCCGGGGGCCGCGTCGCCCTGCACCAGGAACTCCAACCCGCGGTTGCGCTGCTGCCCGTTCGCCACATATCGCTGCGTGGCCGGGTCCAGATAGCTGCTGGGACGATCGATCTGAAAGGCGCTGACCGTGGTGGCGAACTCGCCAAAGTCATACTTGGCCCCCACTTCGAACTGCTTGGAGATTTCCGGCGCAAACACTTCCCCCGCATTGACGGAACCTTCCGGCGCCGTGCCGCCCTGGCTCAGGCCCTCGATGTAGTTCCCATACAGCGACAGGCGCTCGGTGGGCCGGACGGTCAGCGCAAAGGCCGGCGTGATCGCGGACTTGTCATAGTCCGACGACCGCCGCCCCGTAGCGGCATCGAAGTTGGCGGAGTCGATCCGCTGGTGCCTGAAGCCCGCGATGATCTGGACCCGGTCCTGGGCCAGCGAAATGGTGTCGGCCAAGGCAATGCTGTATAGGCGCGACTCGCTGGTCTTGGGCAGATCGTCCGGACGGGCAATATCCGGCTTGGCCAGGTCGGCCGGATGATAAATGTTCGAGAACACCGTGCGGGAGCGAATGCGAGCCGACGAGTAGTCGATATCCAGCACGCTCGCGCTCAGCGCAGGTTCATGCTTGAGCGGCCCCGTCTGGAAGCGTCCCCGCAGCCCGACCTCGCCGGTCTTGCTGGTTAGCGATTCATTCAGGCGAGCCGGCACCGCGCCGATATTTCCTTCCCCGTCCAGCATGAGCCAGCTAGTTTGCAGGCTTTCGAAATCATGCTTGCGCGCACCCACGGCGCCGTACACGGTCCAATCCGGCGTCAGGTCGTACTCGGCGCGCAGCGCCCCCGACCATTCCTTGGTCTTCCAGTAGGTCCACGACGGGAAGAAATTCCGGCGGGCATCGGGCGCCGCGCCTATCTCCACCCCTGCGGGAGGCGGAAACAACAGGCCGCTGCGAGCGTCGGTGGTACGGTTCTGGTAGTTGATGTCGCCTTCGATGCGCAAGCGCTCGCCCTGATAGTCCAGGCCCAGGGCCACCGCGCCCAGATCTTCCCGCGCGCCATCCATGGGCAGGTCGCCGCCGCTGCCGGCCACGTTCAGGCGCACGCCAAATTCCTGACTGTCGCCATAGCGGCGCGCCAGATCGGCGTGCGCGCCGAACTGGCTATCACCTATGTAGGACACCGTGAAACGGTTCAGCGGATCGGGGCCCGCGCGCTTGGGCACGAGATTGATCGAGCCGCCCACCGAGCCGTAGGGCGCCATGCCGTTCAGGAGAGCGTTGGGCCCCCGCAGCACCTCCACCCGCTCCACGCCGATCAAGGAACTGGCATTGCGCGGCGATACCCCATACAGGCCATTGAAGGACACGTCGTAGTTGAACAGCGTGAAGCCCCGGATGTTGAACTCGTCGCGGCCCGCCCCGCGCGAATACGTATTGCGCACCGAAGGATCGTTGACCAGCACGTCGCCGATGTTCTGCGCCTGCTGGTCCTCGATCAGCTTGGACGTGTATTGCGTCGCGCTGAACGGCGTGTTCATGTCGTCGCGATTGCCCAGCAGGCCCAGGCGGCCGCCGCGCGCCACCTGGCCGCCCGCATACACGGGCGGCAGTCCGCCGGACAACGCGCTGCCGGTGACCGTCACCGACTCCAGCATCGCGGCCTCGGCGCCCGGCAGCGCGCTCAGCCGATACTGATTGGGCCCTTCGCGCGTGGCGCGCAACCCCGTGCCGGCCAAGGCCAAACCCATGCATCCTGGCTGGTGTGGCGGCCGCGCACCCCATTGCTGTGGCGGTTGGCCACCAGCGCCGGCGTGGCCGCCAGCAGGATCCCCGACTCGTTGGCCAGGCGCGTCAGCACCTGGTTCAGCGGCGCCGGCGGAATATCGAACGAAAGCAGGTCGGACGCCAGGCCGGATGCGGCCGGCGCATCCTGCGCCAAGACCACGGGCGCCCAGACCGCCGACACGGCGATGGCCAGCGCCAGGGGCATGCCCCACGCCCGCATTCGGCCCTGCGGCGATGCCAAGGGGCGCGAATGCGGCTCGGTGAATGCCGTTGCGGGAGTGGGAAAACGATGGAACATGACGGGCCTGTGCTCTCGTGCGAAAAATTAAAGGATGGCTTCACTATCCTTAATCGAACGAGGTGGCGATTTGCGGAACCGCCAGGCGCAATTTTTTTCAGCCACGCGGCTCTATGCTTATCCACCAGGGCAGGGTCCGGCGCACACGCACCGGCAGCACCGACGCAAGCATGTCCAGCGCGCGCTCCGCGTCATTGATCGGGTAGCTGCCAAACACGCGCAGGCGTTCAAGCTCGGGCGCGATGCCCAGGTGGCCGAAGTGATAGCGGCGCAGTTCTTCAACCACCTCCGCCAAGGGCGTGTCGTCGGCCACCAGCACGCCGCGGGTCCAGGCTTCCCGGGCCGGGTCCGCTGGCGCCGGCGCACCCAGCGCGTCCGCGGTAAAGCGCGCCTGCTGACCCGCATGCACGATCCCGGTGGCGCCGGAAGCCGCCGTATCGACGCGGACCGCCCCCTGGTAAACAGCGACCAGTACCCCGCCCTCTTCCTGGCGCACGGTAAAGCGCGTGCCCAGAGCCTGCAGCCGCCCCTGCGCGGTATCGACCACGAAGGCACGCAGCGGATCCGAGGCGGTGTCGACGAGAAATTCGCCCGTGACCAGTTGCAGGCGGCGCAGCCTGTTGCTGTAGTCGACATTGAACGCGCTCAATGCCTTGAGCCAGACCTCGGTTCCGTCGGGCAACGTAAGCTGGCGCGTTTCGGCGACGCCCGCGCGATGGTCCGCGCCCCAGGTCGACGCCATGAGAGGCAAGGGTGTCTGGCGCCAGGCGGTCCAGCCCAGGCAGGCTACCCCCAGCGATCCGGCCAGGCCCAGCAGCAGTTGCCGGCGCCGTCGCGGAGCAACGCTCGCGGCCTGACGAAACGCCGTGACGGCGGCTTCGCGGTCCGGACTGGATTGCAAGGGCGCGAACCTGCGGCCAATGCGGTCGACATAGCTCCAGGCCTGCCGATGCTCGGCGGCGCGGTCAAACCACTGCTGCCATTGCAGGCGCTCGGCGGCCGACGCCTCGCCGGTGCGCAACAGCGCATACCATTCCGCCGCCTGCTCCATGACGCGATGGGACGGCTCTTGCCCGGGCGTATCGGCGATCTTCATGGCCCGGCCGTGCTGGCCGGCGCCTCGGGCAAGCCGGCTGCCATCCGCGCTTCGAGCTTCATGCAGCACAGCATGGCCTGGGCAACGTACTTGCGCACCATGCGGGATGACACTTTCAGGACGTCGGCCACTTCCTTGTCCGTCATTTCGCAGGCCACGGCCATGACGAAGGCATGGGCCGCCTTGGGCGGCAGTTCACGCAGCATGGCGTCGATCTCGCCCAGCGCTTCAAGCACGATGGCCTGCTCTTCAGCGGACGAGGTGGTGGGCTCCGGCTGCGTCGCCAAGGCCTCCAGCCACGCCTGCTCGAGATTGCGGCGGCGCCACAAGTCTATGCACATGCCATTGGCCATCTTGCGCAGGTAGGTCCGGGCCTGCTGCGCATTGTCGAAATGGCATGGCCGCGTCAGCAGGCGCACAAAGGCGTCATGCGCCAGGTCCGCCGCATCCGCCGCATTGCCCAGACGCCAATTCACCCAGGCCAGCAACCAGCCGTGGTGATTGCCATAGAGGCGCTCGAAGTCCAGGGACAAACGTTCCGATCCGCTCACGATCCCGCCTGCTCGCTACCCGCCCTTGCACAATGTGGAATGCGAACGGTTATCAATTAACGATAAAGCGCAGATTATGGACCGCGGCCCGGCGGTTTGGCAACCAGATCAGTTCACCCCAGGTACTCCACGTTGCCGCAAACCGAAATGCTCTGGCCGCTGATCATCGCGCCTTCGTCCGAGCACAGGAAAGCGACCTGGTTGGCCACATCCTCGGGGCGCGTCATGCGGCGCAGCGAGACTTTCTCCACCAGCTGCTCGCGCATCTCGTCATTGCTGACACCGCCGGCCGCGGCGCGGGCGGCGATCACGCGCTCGACCCGGTCGCCCGACACCACCCCCGGCAGGACCGAATTGACCCGGATGTTGGACGGCCCCAATTCCATGGCCCAGGTTTGCGTCAAGCCGGCCAGCCCGAATTTGCTGGCGCTGTAGGGGGTCCGCAGGGAGAACCCCAGGCGTCCCGCGACCGACGAGATATTGACGATGGATCCGCCTGCCGCGGCCCGCAGCAGCGGCACCGCGCTGCGCGAACACAGGAAGGTCCCGGTCAGATTGACGTCCAGGGTGTTCTGCCACGCAGCCAGCGTCGTGTCCTCAAGCCGGCTGGTGGGCCCGGACACGCCCGCATTGTTGATCAGCGCATCCAGCGCCCCCCATTTCCTGGCCAGCTCGTCGAACAGGGCAAGGACCTGGGTTTCGTCGGAAACATCCGTCACGCTTGCGCTCAGCGCCGGGTATTGGTCGCGGGCGGCCTGGCAGGCCTGTGCGTCCACATCGCAGATATGCACGTCGGCGCCCGAATCCAGGAATTTGCGCGCGATCGCCAGGCCTATGCCGTGCGCGCCCGCCGTGACCAGGACCCGGGTTCCCTTCAGAGATTCGCTCATGTTGTCTCGCCCTTGGATGGTTGAATGCTGGCGCGGATTCTGTCCGCGCCGGGCCGGAGCCTGCATCAGAGCGCGAACTCCGGGCGGATGCCGCTTTGCAGCGGCAGGCCCAGGATCTCGCGCGCCTCCGCCGCCGTCGCGGGCTCCATGTCCATTTCCCGAATGATGCGCACGATGCGCTCGGTCAGCTGGACGTTGGTGGCCAGTTCTCCGTGGCGGTAATAGAGGTTGTCTTCCAGGCCCACCCGCGCATGCCCGCCCAGCAGCAGCGCGCTGATATTGGCTTCAAGCTGCGACGGCCCGATGCCGCTGACGCAGAAAATGCTGTTCTTCGGCAGCAGATCGACCATCATCTGCAGATGGCGGGGCGAGAACGGCATGGCGTTCTGGAAGTTCCGGTGCACGTTCATCACAAGGTTGATGAAGTGCGGCCCTTCGTCCAGGCCTTCATTGATAAGCGTCGTCGCATCCTGCAGGATGTGCGTGGGGCTGAACACCTCCCACTCGGGCTTGATCCCGCGCGCCTTCATGCCGGCCGCCAGTTCGCGGGCCTTGCTCAAGGGCGTGTTCATCAGGTATTCGCGGTCTCCGAACGCCAGATTCAAGGTGGTCGCGTCCAGGGTGCACATCTCGGCGCCGGCATCCATGCCCTTCAGCCGTTCCTCCCACAGGATCTCCCAGGTCCCTGGCGAGGTTTCCTTGACCATGTCGCCATGCACGCCGCCGCCGGTCGAGTTGTTCAGGACGATGTCGCAGCGCTCACGGATGAGCTGGTTCATCTGGCGATAGATTGACGCATCGCAGGTGGCAAGATCGTCCGGGCGCCGCGCATGCAGGGCAACCACGCTGGCGCCGGCGTTGTAGCAGCGATGGACGTCTTCGGCGATTTCTGCCGGCTGGGTCGGCAGATGCTCGTTCTGGCTTTTCAATGCCATGCCCCCGGTCGGGGCGATGGTCACGATCACTTTGCGTTTGGCCATGTCGGGTCTCCTACGATTTCCAGAGCGCGCAGCGGCTCTCGGCCCGGGTGGTGAAGGCCTGATTGCCATCGATGGCCTGCAGGACGGTGAAGTAGTCCCAGGGCTCCTTGGACTGTTCCGGCGTCTTTACCTGCAGCAGGTACATATCGTGCACGACGCGGCCATCCGGGCGCACGACGCCGTCCTTGATGTACATGTCGTTCAGCTTGTGCTCGCGCAGATGGGCAAGCACGCGGTCCGCATCGTCGGTGCCGGTGGCCTTGACCGCGCGCAGGTACTGCAGGGCAGCCGAGTAGTCCGCGGCCTGCAGCGACGAAGGCATGGCCTGGCGCCGTTCGAAGAATTTCCGGCCCCAGGAGCGGGTCTCATCCGATGCATTCCAGTACCAGCTGTCGGTCAGGTACATGCCCTGCGCCGCCGGCAGGCCCATGGCGTGGATGTCGTTGATGAACATGATCATGCCGGCCAGCCGCATGGTCTTCGTGATGCCGAACTCGTTGGCCGCCTTGATCGCGTTGGTGGCGTCGGCGCCCGCATTCGCCAGGGCAAGAATCTCTGCCTTGCTGCTCTGTGCCTGCAACAGGAATGACGAGAAATCGCCGGAAGACAAAGGATGCTTCACCGAACCCACGACCGTGCCGCCGCCCGCCTTGACCACGGTGGTCGTATCGGCCTGCAACGCGTGGCCGAATGCATAATCGGCCGTCAGGAAGTACCAGCTCTTGCCGCCCGCCTTGACGACCGCCGCGCCCGTGCCGCGCGCCTGCGCCACGGTGTCGTAGGCGTAGTTCAGCGTATACGGCGTGCATTGCTCGTTGGTAAGCGCGGGAGCGCCCGCCCCCACCACGATGAACGGCTTCTTCTTGTCGGCGGCCACCTTGGACATGGCAAGCGCCGTACTGGAATTCGTGCCGCCTATCAGCATGTCCAGGCCCTTCTGGTCGAACCACTCGCGGGCCTTGGCCGAGGCGATGTCCGCCTTGTTCTGGTGGTCCGCCGTCAATAGTTCAATCTTCTTGCCGTTGACCTCGCCCCCCATTTCCTCGATCGCCATCTTGATGGCTTCCGCGCCTCCCGGACCATCCGGTCCCGAGTAGACGCCCGACATATCGGTAATGAAACCGATCCGGATGACGTCATCCGACATCTGCGCGTGCGCGACATTCGCGTTCAGGAGCGTAACGGTCATTCCGCAGGCTATGGCGGTGGCGGACAACATGCGTGGCATTGACAACATACCGGTCTCCTCTTATGGTTTTTGGCCCGAAGGGCGTCAACCATTCTGGGACCGGGCTGGCCCTCGGACAGTCATCATGTTGACAAAGAACCCTAGGGTTTACCTGAGCGGCATCCCAACACCAAATAGGGAAGAAACATGCGCGCATCGCCTGCCCAAGGCGGCAACCACTCGTCAAACCCGAACCGGCGGCTGGCGCAATGCTCCGTGGACACGATGCTCGACGTCGTGCCCTGGTACAAGGGCTTGCCGGAACTGGAGCGCAACGTGGTCCGCTCCGAATTGCGTACCGTGGCGCTGGCCGCCGGCGAATATCTGTTCCGCACGGGCTCGCGGTCGCCGGGCTGGTATGGCGTGGTCGAGGGCCTGGTGAAGTGGTCCTCGCCCGGCACCGACGGCCGGACCCTGTCGCTGGCCGGCTTCAGCACCGGAAGCTGGTTCGGCGAGGCCACCATGATTCGCCGCGAGCGCTTCGAATACGAAGTGGTCGCCTTGAGGCCAAGCCGGATCGTGATCCTGCCGCGCGATACCTGCGAGCGCCTGTGGAACAACAATATCGAATTCACCAAGGCGCTGATGACGCATCTGGCGCAGCGGGTGAACTGGCTGATGGGCTGCTATACCGGCAACGTGCTGCTCGATGTCGACACCACGGTGGCGCGCGCCGTCGCGGCCCAGCTCGACGCCGAGCTGCATTCAGGCACCAACGGGCGCCTGAAGATCTCCCAGGAAGAAATCGCCAGCTTGTGCGGCGTTTCGCGCCAGCGCTGCAATACCGCCATGACGCGGCTGGCCCGCGCCGGCGTACTGCAAACGCACTACGGCGGACTGACGGTGCTGGACAGGCAAGCGCTGTACCAGCATGCCAAGCTCAGCGGCAAGTCCGAGGCCGACCACGGTCCGGCATGAGCCGGCACACCTTGTTCCCCGCAAGAGGAAGCCCCATGAATCAGGCGGATCGGCGTGCTGCGCGCTGCGCAATGAACAGGCCCGAAAAAACCAGCGCCATGGAAATGACGAAGGTCCAGGACGGAAACTGACGGCTTCCTATGAGTTCGATGACCGCGGCAGTGACCGGCCCCAGCATCTGAAAGGCCATCACCCGGCTGGCGGGAGCCCTTGCCAGCGCCCACAGCAGGCACAAGTAGCCCACGCCGCTGGAAAATCCTATGAAGAGGACATGAGCCCATTGGCCGGCGGAAAGCACAGGCCCCAGGGGCTGGTCCGTCAACCAGCAGAATGCGGCCAGCAGTGCCACCGATGCGCACATGGCCAGGGCGCTGGTCGGCAATACCGGATAGCGCCGCAAATACGGGCGATACATGATGCTGCAGGCCGCGCCGATCAATGTCGCTCCAACCAGCGCCGCATAGGCCAGGAGGCTGCCGTCGCCTTGGTTCTCGATCGGCTGCGCTGGCGCGTAGCCCAATAGCAGCATCAGGCCCGCAACCGCTATCAGCAGGCCCGACAACTTCCCGACGCTGAAGTCCTCGCGTTTGCATGCGACCGCCAGAGCCATCGTGAACAATGGCAGGGACGAGAACACCAGGGCGCAGGTGGCGGCCGGCAGTACGCGCAGGGCGTAGTTCAGCAGGACGATGAGCACGCCGAACTGCAAGACCCCCAAGGCGGACACGGCGATGGCGTCGCGCAAGGTATAGCGTGGACGCGCCAGGGCCAAAGCGGGCAAGGCCAGGAACACGACTCCCACCAGATAGCGCAGGAAGGCCAGCGTCTGGGGCGACACGGCATCCGCCACCGCGCGCGTGGACACCATCGCGGCGCCCACCAGGATGCCGGTGGTCGCCGCCGCCAGCGCGGCCCTGGATTGTTCGTTCACAGGTCGCGGGCAAACACCTGGCCGACCAGGTCCTTGCCGAAGCTATGGTGCTGTTCTTCCTCCACCAGCGCAAAGCCTGCCCGGTCGTAGATGCGGCGCGCATCGGTCAGCACGCTGTTGGTCCACAGCACCATCTTCGTGTAGCCCGCCAGGCGTGCGAACCGCATGCATTCATCCACCAGGCGGCTGCCTATGCCCAGGCCGCGAGCAGAGGGATCGACGTACAAAAGCCGCAGCTTCGCCGTGGCGGCGTCCTGCTGGACGATGAAAACGGAGCCCACCACCTTGCCGTCCTTTTCCGCGATCCAGCACCGTTCGCGCGACGGCTCGAACTCCCGCACGAACTTCGAGATGATCTCGGCCACCAGGGCCTCGTACTCATTGTTCCAGCCGAATTCCCGCGAATACAGCAGCGCCTGGCGATGGATCACGTATCCCAGGTCGCCGGGGTACGGTTCCCGCAAGAGATAGCTTTTCTCCGCAGGGGCAAGCAGCGCGCGGATCTGCGTCATGGCGTCAAGCAGCTGAGCCTGCTGGGGCTCCGACAGCTTGGACAGCATCGCGCCGACCTCTTTGCGCGACGCCTGGTTGAGCGGTTCGAAAACCTTGCGACCTTGCGCGGTGATGCTCAGCTGGATCGCCCGCGCGTCGTCGGGCGACCGGCTCTTGCCGACCAGCCCCTTCTTCTCGAAGCCGGCAATCACTCGGCTGACGTAGCCGGCGTTCAAGCCCAGTTCCTGGCAAAGATCCGTCGACGTCAGCCCCTGGCGGTGCGCCAGTTCGTACAGGATGCGGACTTCCGTCAGGGAAAACTCGCTTTCGAGCAGGTGCTCATGCAGCACGCCGATCTGGCGGGTGTAGAAACGGTTGAAGCTGCGGACAGCCTCGGCGCGTTCGGTCAGTGCCTCGGTCTTCATTTGCCAAATTCCAGTAAATACTTGCCTAAGGCAATTATTTACTGGTTTGGCCGCGATATCAATGAATCGGACCTAGGTACTTTCGCGAATGCGCCCGCCACATTCAGAAGGGAAGCCTTGCCAGGACATCCCACGATGCGCGCGCCTCGATGGCCTCGCCCGCCGCAAGACAAAGGTCCTCCCTGAGCCTGCCCGCCACCAATTGCACGCCCATGGGCACCCCATCCGACAGGCCGACCGGGACCGACAGCCCCGGCAGACCCAGGATCGCGGTCGAGACCAGCGGGCTCTGGGCCCGGAGCATGCTCTCCATGACGTCCGCCCCCTGCTGATCCTGGTCCACCAGGAACGGGCGCTCCAGCGACACCGGCATGAGAAGAACGGGGAAACGATCGAAGAACGCGCTCCACTCCCGCAGGATCGTCGTACGCATCGCCATCGCCCGGATGAAGCCGTCCTTGTCCAGGACCGACGTATGCGCCAGCATGCTCTGGTACGCGCGCTGGATCGCCCGATCTCCGACACGCTCGATCTCGCCTTGCATGGAGTCGGACGATTCATTCATCAGGACGTTGAGCCACAGGTCGGCCGCCTCGTCGAACCTGGGCGGCGCCGCGTCTTCGACGATGTATCCGGCATCCTCCAGCCAGGCCGCCGACTGCTCCAACGCATGCACTACCGCAGGATCGGCCTTGAATCCCGCGGTGCCACGAAACAGCGCCACCCGCCGGCTTGCAGCGGGCAGTGGCAATTCGAGCGGCGCCGGCACCCACCAGGGATCGCGAGAGTCGCCGGACGACATCGCCGCCAGTCCCAGCCGCAGGTCGGCGATGGTCCGGCCCAAGGGGCCCTGGGTTGCGGCCATCTGGGATGCGACCGGCCGTTCGAACCTCTGGCTGGCGTTGTAGGCCGGGACCCGGCCTTGCGAAGGCCTCAGCCCCGCCACGCCGCAAGCGTAGGCCGGGTAGCGGATCGAACCGCCCTGGTCGCTGCCGTGCGCAAGGGCGCCAATGCCCAGGGCGGCGGCAACGGCCGCGCCGCCACTGGATCCGCCGGGCGTGCGCGCGGCGTCGAACGGATTGACGGTGCGCCCGTGCAGATCGTTGTCCGTGAACCAGCGCCAGGAAAAGGCCGGGACATTGCTGCGGCCGATGACGACGGCGCCCGCCTTGATCCAGTTGTCGACGGCCGGATTGTTCTCCTGGGCGACGACGTCCCGATACGCGACGACGCCGTTGGTCGTCGCCGATCCCGCGAGATCGACGTTGGCCTTGATCGTCACCGGCACGCCGTGAAGAATGCCAAGCTCCCTCTTGTCACGGACGGCGGCGTCGGCGGCGTCGGCCGCTCCGAGGGCCTGGTCGGCATGGATTTCGGAAAGCGGATTGAAGGTGGGATTGACCTGGTCTGCTCGCGCCAGGCAGCTCTGCACCGCTTCCCGGCTGGATACATCACGGGTCCGGATGGCCTTGGCAAGGTCCAGGGCATTCCAGCGCCAGAGTTCGTTCATCATGGTGGCTCCGAGTGGCTAGGGACGTGATCAATCGGCCGACGCGCCGGAGCGCTTCACCATCGCACCCCAGCGCGGGATCTCGGTCGCGATGAGGCTGGCAAACTGCTCCGGCGTTGAAGGCGTGGCGTCCACGGACAGGGTCGCATTGAGCTGAAGGACCGCCGGGTCCTGCAGGGCTTTCGCCACGGCGGCGTTGAGTTTGTCGATGATGGGCCTGGGCGTGCCCGCGGGCGCGACGATGCCTCCCCAGGAGACCACTTCGAAGCCTTTCAGCCCGGATTCATCGACCGTCGGCACATCGGGAAGCACGGGTACGCGCCTGGCGCTGGTTGCCCCCAGCACCTTGACCTGGCCCGACCGTATGAAAGGCAGCACGCCGGCAACGTTGTCGATCATCACGTCGAGCTGCCCGCCCGCGATATCGACCACGGCTTGCTGGCCGCTCTTGTACGGCACGTGCAGCATCGAGGTGCCGGTCTCGCTCTTGAGCATTTCGCCGGCCAGATGGGCGCTGGATCCGACGCCGAGCGAACCCACGCTGACCTTGCCCGGATTCTTCCTGGCGTAGCTGACCAGCTCCTGGACATTGCTTGCCGGAAGATCGTTGCGGGCGATCAGCACCAGGGCATTGCTGATGGCAAGGCTGATCGGCGCCAGGCTGCGCTGCGGGTCATAAGGCAGCTTCGGATACATGCTCTTGTTGATGGCGAGGGTCACCAGGTTGCCGAAACCGATCGTGTAGCCGTCCGGCGCCGAGGTGGCCAGCAGTTGGGTACCGACGATGCCGCCTGCGCCGCCCCGGTTATCCACGACCACCGGCTGTCCCAGCTCACGCCCAAGGGCTTCGGCGATCGGCCGCAAGACAACGTCGGGGCCGGATCCGGCCACATACGGCACGATGAGCTTGATGGGCCGCTCGGGCCATTGCGCGTGAGCGGCGCCGGTGCCCGCGGCGGCGAGCAGGGCAAAACACAGCGAGACGGCCCGGCGGGCACGACCTGAAAAAATCAGCATGAGCTTTCTCCTGAAGAGCTGCACGGAACAGACTTTGGATCGCACTTCATCTTGTCGTCGTGAAGCTTAGAGATCGCCGGCGCTGCAGGTAAGGCTATATTTTTGTTAAGGTGACAATTCCTGGTTGTCACCTTCGGGGTGCATGTGAAAGACCATCATCTACGGGCCTGGTTGAAAGTGGCTGAACTTCGCAGCATCAGGGCAGCGGCGCGCAGCCTGCACCTGAGTCAAGCCGCGGTGACGAAGGCCATCAAGGAATTGGAAACCGAACTCGACGCGCCGCTGCTTACGCGTAGCGCCAGGGGCATCTCGGTCACCGAATGCGGCGATCGCCTGACGGTACGCGCGCGGCTCGCTCAGGCTCAGCTCACGCTTGCGCGCCAGGACATCCATCAACTTCTGGGCGGCGCCCAGGCGCGCGTGGCCGTGGGCGTGACGCCCATGGTGATGCTGAGCGTGCTGCCCGACGTCCTGAGCGATTTCAGGCAAAGCATGCCCGCCGCCAAGATCCAGATCTCGGAAGGCTTGCTGGCGGCGGTGCAGCCGGCGCTGCGCAATGGCACGCTGGATTTCGCGCTGGCCTCCCGCATGACCGGAGGGATCGGCGGCGAACACGAATTCGAGTTCGAACCCCTGCGGCCGCTCGAATTCATGATTGCCTGCCGGCGTGGCCACCCGCTGGCGCGGGCCACGCGCTGGGAAGACATCCGCGGCTGCGAATGGCTGCTCAACGTATCGGGAGGAAGCCACACCGAGGCCTTTCTGGATAGCCTGCGCGCGAACGGCCTGAACGCACCGGAACGCGTCATCGACTGCGATACGTTCGGCGTCATGTGGAATCTGATGACCCGAAGCGACGCCTTGATCATCTGTCCGGCCGGCATGCTCAACGTCAAGCCCTATGGCGACGAGGCAAGGCGGATCCGGGCGGATGTGCCGATGCCGGTCGCAAGCATCGGCATCATGACGCTGCGGGGAACCCCGCTTTCGCTCGCTGCCGCAACCATGGCGGACTGCTTCCGGCAGCGCGTGGCGCGCGCCGCATTGGCCGGCTAAGCGCTGGCCAGCCCCAACGGAACCGGCCTTATTGCCTTCGGTTTTTTTGTATGCAAAAATATACAAAAATACGACGAGACATCCGTGCCCATTCCGAAGAGCAATTCGCAGGCCTACGCGGCCTATAACGAAATCAAGCGCCGCATCCTTGCCGGGATGTTCACGTCCAGCGACCGCCTGCGCGAAGTGGAAGTCGCCGACATGCTAGAGATGGGACGCACGCCAGTACGCGAAGCGCTCAAGCGCATCCAGGACGAAGGGTTGATCACGCACGAGCCCGGCCGGGGCCTGGTCGTGACCACCATGGACCAGCAGGAAGTCGGCGAGCTCTATTCCATGCGCGAAGTGCTGGAGGGCGCCGCGGCCGCCTTCGCCGCGCGCCACGCCACTCCCGCCGACGTCGCCAACATGCAGGCCATTCTGGATGAGGGAGACGGCGGCGACCCCGTCGCCCAGAACCTGCGCTTTCACGAAGCCATCTACAGCGCCGCCCACAACCGCTATCTGATCCGGTCGCTGCAGTCGCTGACCGAAACCACCTATCTGCTGGGACGCAGCACGCTGAGCTCGCCTGACCGGGCCAGCCGCTCCAACCAGGAACACCAGGCCATCGTGGACGCCATCCGCGCCCGCGATGAGCAAGGCGCGCAACACGCCGCGCAACACCATATCCACCAGGCCCTGCTGGAACGCCTAAAGATGCTGCGCCAGGGTTAAGCGCGGCCGTCGATCGGAGACAAGTCGATGAGGAAGTCCAACGTATCCCCGCAGCGTCTGCTGGCGGGGCTGGCCCTGCTGTTGCCTGCGTTTTGCGCGCCAGGCCTGGCGGCAGCCGACACCTACCCCAGCCGTCCCATCACGCTGGTGGTGCCATTTGCCGCGGGCGGCGGCACCGACAGCATCGCGCGCGACATGGCGCGCACCCTGGCCGACAAGCTGGGCCAGTCGGTGGTGGTGGAAAACCGCGGAGGCGGCGGCGGCTCCATAGGCGCCGGCGTGGTCGCCAATGCGCGCCCCGACGGCTATACGCTGCTGTTCGCGACCTCCACCTTCGTGACCAACGCCGCCGCCGGCATCAGCACAAGCTATGACGTGCGCAAGTCCTTTGCCCCCATCGCCATGCTCGGGCGCGGCCCCTTGTTCGTGGTGACGGCCAAGGACTTGAAACTGACGTCCATCGCAGACCTGCGCAAGCTCGCCGCCTCGCCCGAGGCCAACCTGAACTTCTGCTCGGCCGGCAACGGCAGCATCAATCACCTGGCCGGCGAACTGTTCAAGCAGAAAACACAGGCCGTGATGACGCACGTTCCCTACAAGGGCAGCGGCCCCGCCACCGTCGACCTGCTGGCGGGACGCGTCCAGGTGTTCTTTGCCACCGTGCCCACCATCCTGTCGCAGGTGCGCGACCAACGCGTGGACCTGCTGGCCGTCACCGGCAAGGCGCGCTCGCCGCTGTTCCCCGACACGCCTACCGTGGCCGAGGCCGGCGTCGCCGATTTCGACATCACCACCTGGTGGGGCGTCCTGGCGCCCGCCGGCACGCCGCCTGAAATCGTGGGCAGCCTGAACCAGGCCATCAATGCCGCCGCGTCCGACACGCTGGTGCGCGACCGGCTCAAGCACGAAGGCGCACAGGCCATCAGCGGCACACCCGAGGACTTCGGACAGGCCCTGTCGGCCGAACTGGAGATGTGGCGCGGCGTGGTGCAGAAGTCCGGCATGGCCCTGGATTGAAGCGCCAGGCAAAAGAACATCAAGGAGACAACATGCAGCACACCCTTTCTCCCTTCAGCCCGGCGCGCCGCCGGCTGCTGCAAGGCGCGACGGCCACACTGGCATTGACGCTGGCCGGCGCCGCTCGCGCGGCGGACGCGTACCCGGCCAAGCCGGTGACCTTGATCGTTCCCTACGCCCCCGGCGGACAGGGCGACGTATTCGCCCGCATCCTGGCCGAACGCCTGGGCTCGGAGTTCAAGCAGACCGTCATCGTCGAAAATCGCCCGGGCGCGTCCGGGGCGGTGGGTTCCCGGATCGTGCTGCGCGCGCCCGCCGACGGCTACACGCTGCTGCTGGGCCAGACGGGCGAAATCGCCGTCAACCCCTACGCCATGAAGGCGCTGGGCTACGACCCCTTGCGCGAGTTCGCGCCCGTGATCCTGGTGGGCGACTCGCCCCTGGTGCTGGCCGTGCCGGAAAAGTCTCCCTACGCCGACCTGGCCGCGCTGATCGCGGCCGCCCGCGCAAAGCCCGACGCTCTGGCATATGCCTCGTCCGGCACCGCCACGCCCGGTCACCTGGCCGCCGCCGCCCTGGCGCTGGGCACGCAGACGCGCATGATCCACGCCCCGTACAAGGGCGCGGGCCAGGCCATGTCCGATCTGCTGGGCGGTCACGTGGACTTCTTCTTTTCCAGCGCGTCCGCCGTCATGCCGCAGCTCAACAGCGGCCGGCTCAAGGCGCTGGCGGTATCCTCGCGGGAACGCCTGGGCGTCCTGCCCAAGGTTCCAACCGTGAGCGAAGCCGCCGTGCCCGACTTCCAGTTCAGCCTGTGGGGCGGCGTGTTCGCACCCGCGCAGACGCCCCCTGCCGTGGTCGAGCTTCTGAACACCAGGCTCAATGCCATCCTGGCCGAGCCCGCGATCAAGTCGCGGCTGGAAGGCGACGGCGCCGCGGTCCGCCCGAACTCGTCGCAGGAATTCACCACTTTCGTGCGCGGCGAAGCCGCGAAGTATCAACGCCTGGTGCAAGCCACCGGGGTCCAGGTCGAATAGGCCCGATCAACCCAACAGGAAGAATCTCCATGAAAATCGTTGTACTCCCCGGTGACGGAATCGGCCCCGAAACCATGGCGGTCGCCGTCGATGTGCTGGAAGCCGCCTCGCGCCGCTTCGGCCTGGACCTTCAGTTCGACCACGACATCGCCGGCCACGACAGCCTGAAAAAACATGGCGCCACCGTCACGCCCGCGCTGCTGGAGAAGGTCAAGGCCGCCGACGGCCTGATGCTCGGCCCCATGGCCACGTATGACTTCAAGGACGAGGCCCGCGGCGAAATCAACCCGTCGATGTATTTCCGCAAGAACCTCGACCTGCACGCCAATATCCGCCCTGCCCGGACCTATCCCGGCATGCAGGCGCGCCTGGGCGAATTCGATCTGGTCGTGGTCCGCGAAAACACCGAAGGCTTCTACGCCGACCGCAACGTGGCATCCGGCGGCAGCGAAATGCTGATCACCCCGGATGTGGTGGTGTCCCTGCGCCGCATCACCCGCCAGTGCTGCGAACGCATCGCGCGCACGGCTTTCGAACTGGCCATGACGCGCGACAAGCACGTCACGATGGTGCACAAGGCCAACGTGCTGAAGCTGGGCGACGGCATGTTCCTCGAAATGTGCCGCCAGGTGGCCCAGGAGTTTCCGGACGTGCGCGTGGACGATGTCATCGTCGACGCCATGATGGCCCACGTGGTGCGCGCGCCGCAGCGCTATGACGTCATCGTCACCACCAATATGTTCGGCGACATCCTCTCGGACCTGACGGCGGAACTATCGGGCAGCCTGGGCCTGGGCGGCTCGCTGAACGCGGGCCGCGACTATGCGATGGGCCAGGCCGCGCACGGCTCGGCGCCGGATATCGCCGGCCAGAACATCGCCAATCCGATCTCGCTGATCCTGTCCGGCGCGATGCTGCTGAACTGGCATGGCCAGAAGACCGGCCAGGCGAAATTCCTGCAGGCCGCCGCGGCGATCGACGCCACCATCGCCGACACCATCCTCGCGCAGGAATGCACGCGCGACGTGGGCGGCAAGCTCGGCACGCGCGAAGCCGGCGCGGCCTTCGTCGCGCGCCTGCAGGCGGCCTGAGCATGGCCGCCGCGCCGCTGCCCGACCACGCCTGCGACTGCCACGTGCACGTGGTGGCGCCGCAGGCCGACCATCCGATGGTGGCAGACCGCCACTACACGCCCGGCCCCGCATCCGCTGGCGACCTGCAGGCGCATCTGGCCCGGCTGGGCCTGGCGCATGCCGTGATCGTGCAGCCCAGCATCTACGGCACCGACAACCGCCTGCTGGTCGACAGCCTGCTGGCGCTGGACGGCGTGGCGCGCGGCGTCGCGGTCGTGGACGACCATGTCGCCGACAACGACTTGGCCCGCCTGCACGACGCCGGCGTGCGCGGCTTGCGCATCAACCTGGAAAGCACCGGCGCCAGCGACCCGGCCGCCGTCAGCCGGGCGCTGACGGCCTGGGCCGGCCGCCTTGCGGGGCAAGGCTGGCACCTCCAGGTATACGCCTCGCTCGATGCCATCGCCGCAGCCGCGCCGGCGCTGGGCCGTCTGCCGGTGCCCGTGGTGCTGGACCACTTCGCGATGATCCCGGCGCAAGCCGCGCTCGACGATCCACGCGTGCGGCAGGTGCTGGAACTGGTCGGCGACGGCAGCGCATACGTCAAGCTGTCGGGGGCCTACCGGGTCTGCACGGACCCGGCGGACCCCGCCCAGGCCGCCAGGCTCGCCGCGTTGGCCCAGGCCATCGTCCACCGCAATCCCGAGCGCGCGCTCTGGGCCAGCGACTGGCCGCACACCAACCGCGAGGCGGGCAAGCAGGCCACCGAAGTCAGCGCGTATCGCCACGTCCCGGCGCAACGCCTGCTGGACGAGCTGGAGGCCTGGCTGCCCGACGCCGCGCTGCGGCGGCAGGTGCTGGCGGTGAATCCGGCGGCGCTTTACGGTTTCTAGGCGATAGCCGCCCGCGCCGGCGCATACGCCGGCGCTAGCCCGAACACATTCAACGGCTGGCTGCGCCTCCTGCGCAATCCCTGCCGGTATGATTCAATCCGCACCACGATGCGGCATCTCTTGGCCAGAAAAAGGATCGACCCGCCCGGACCTCGCGTCCTGGCGTCGACCTCCGGCATCCGCCACCGGGCGCCCTCCACGACTTGCGCCCCGCTACCGCGCCAGCAACCGCGCACCTGGACAAGCGCCTGTCGCTCCCGCATCCTCGACATCGGCGAATGCGCTTAAATGACGCCGAAGGCATCGCCCCATGCCAAGCTGGCGCTGCTTGCGCCGCGCGTCAGGCCAGCCGCAAAGCAATAAATCCCGACCCTGGAGTCTCTGCCTTGTTTCGCAGATTTGAAAACCAACTCAACCCGTTCCCGCCCGAGAACGTCCCCCTGCCTCCCAAGGGGTTCTTCGCGTTCCTCTGGTTCTGCACACGCGGAGCGCGCGGCTACATCGCCGCGCTGGCGGTGCTCAGCGCCGCGGTCTCCATCTACGAAGCCTGGCTGTTCGCCTTTCTGGGGCAGATCGTCGACCTGCTCACCGTCTGGCATGTCGGCGAACCCGCGTCGGCGCATGAACGCCAGGTGCTGTGGGGCATCGGCCTCGTGCTGCTGGCCAGCATCGTCCTGGTCAGCCTGCGCACCGTGGTGCAGCACCAGATCCTCGCCATCAACCTTCCGCTGCGTCTGCGTTGGGACTTCCACCGCATGATGCTGCGGCAAAGCCTGTCGTTCTTCTCCGACGAATTCGCCGGCCGGGTCACCACCAAGGTCATGCAGACCGCGCTGGCCGTGCGCGAAGTGCTGCTCACCTTCTGCGAAATCGTGCTCGGCATCGCGGTCTATTTCTTCGCCATCGTCGCGCTGGCGGGCGGTTTCGACTGGCGCCTGATGATGCCCTTCATCGCCTGGATGCTGCTCTACGGCCTGACCATGATGTACTTCGTGCCGCGCCTGGGCAAGGTCGGGAAAGAGCAGGCGCACGCCCGCTCATCCATGACCGGCCGGGTGACCGATGCCTATACCAACATCACCACCGTCAAACTGTTCTCGCACACCAACCGCGAAGCCCGCTTCGCGCGCGCCGCCATGGAGGATTTCAGGGAAACCGGCTATCGCCAGATGCGCCTGGTCAGCCAGTTCGAGATCTTCAACCAGGTGCTGGCCACGGCGCTGATCTTCTCGGCGGGCGGCTACGCCCTGTGGCTGTGGCATGGCAACGAAATCGGCACAGGCGCGGTCGCCGCCGTCACGGCCATGGCGCTGCGGGTCAACGGCATGTCGCACTGGATCATGTGGCAGATGACCTCCCTCTTCGAAAACATCGGCACCGTGCAGGACGGCATCGCCACCCTGACCCACGCCCCGAAGGTGCAGGACGCCCCCGACGCGGTCCCGCTGCGCGTCACCCGCGGCGAGGTCGAATTCGACCGGGTCTACTTCAACTACAACAACGAGCGCCAGGTGCTCGACGGCCTGAGCCTCACCGTGCGTCCCGGCGAAAAAATCGGCCTGGTCGGCCGCTCCGGCGCCGGCAAGTCCACGCTGATCAATCTGCTGCTGCGCTTCTACGACGTGGACCGCGGCCAGATACGCATCGACGGACAGGACATCTCCCGGGTCACCCAGGACAGCCTGCGCAGCGCCATCGGCATGGTCACCCAGGACACCTCGCTGCTGCACCGGTCCATCTGCGACAACATCGCCTACGGCCGTCCCGACGCCGATCCCGCCGAAGTCCAGGCGGCCGCCGCCCGCGCCCAGGCCGACGAATTCATCCAGCAATTGAGCGACAACCACGGCAACCGGGGCTACGACACCCTGGTCGGGGAACGCGGCGTCAAGCTCTCCGGCGGCCAGCGCCAACGGATCGCCATCGCCCGCGTCATGCTCAAGAACGCCCCCATCCTGCTGCTGGACGAAGCCACCAGCGCCCTCGATTCCGAAGTCGAAGCGGCCATCCAGGAAAGCCTGGACGAAGTCATGAAGGGCAAGACCGTCATCGCCATCGCCCACCGGCTGTCCACCATCGCCGCCATGGACCGCCTCATCGTCATGGACGAAGGCCGCATCATCGAACAGGGCAGCCATGCGGAGCTGCTGCAACTGGGCGGCGTGTATGCCCGGCTGTGGCGGCATCAGAGTGGCGGATTCCTGGCCGAGGAACTCAGCCAGTGAGTGCGGCTGCCCGCGCCCGTTCAAGACACGTGACATTGAACGGGAGCGGGAGACGCAGAGCGCGACAAATTTAGTTTCACTTTATTAGGGACGCAGCGGAAAGACGATCGGATAATCCCGGCGCCATTCGAAAAGGACCCTTATTTTGAAGTTAAACGCTGCACTCCTGATTTCCGCCCTCAATGCCCTCGTGCTTGTCCCCGCGCACGCGGCGCCCCAACGCTCCGTCGACGCCCGGATCTTCGATATCGCCGGGGTCAAGACGGGCATGGGCTACGACGAAGCGGTCACCGCCGCCGCCAGGAATTTCCACGTCGGAAAAAATGAAATCAAAGCGGGATACGCGAGGGACAACCTCGTCACGAACACCAAGATGCCCTTGGATTTCAGTTATGAAAAAGACGGGGTCAGGCTGGTGGTCCACTTCGAACCGCGCGTCCCCGCCGATAAGCAACGGCCCCTGGCGGTGTCCCAGATCAGCTACGAAATGCCCTGGACCCCGGCCAACAAGAGCGCCATGGGCCAGGCGGTGCTGGAGAAGTACGGCCGGCAATCGAACTATCCCAACGATTTGAACTTGGAGTGGTGCCAGAAGCCCAGCTCGAATCCTGGGATGGGGTGCTCGACGGATATGACGCAGGCGGTTTTGAAATACAGCGGGGTCAGCGTTCAGCTTTACGACCCGGCTTGGGCTAACGCGCGGGTCGAGTTCGTGAATCGGTCGAATAGCCGGAAGCCTAGCTTTTAGGTCTGCCGGGGGTTTCTTATGCGTTTGCGGGGCGATGTAAGTCTATACTCGCCGCCCCGCAATTTGTTTGTTACGGCGTGGCCAAATGGAACCAGGAAAATTGTTCATCGCTTCGCTAGGAGCGTTGGTGTTGTGTCATTCGTCACCATCCTTTGCGCAAAACAGCAACGGGAAAAATCTCTACACACAGCGATGCGCGATGTGCCACGGCGCAGATATTAGGGGCACTGGGCCCTTGGCCAAGAAAAGCAACCCTCCCACGCCGGATCTCACAACTGCTGCTTTCAAAAGGCGACTCGACGAGTATCCGGGCGTCATTGTGTCGTCGGTGATACTTCGCCCCAACGGAGACCTGATTCCGAGAACCTTGCGGGAGAACGGCGTAAAGCTGGCGCCGCACTCCTGGACCGTTCAGGATTTCCGTGATTTGAATAAATATATGAGTGGCGTGATTTCCAAAAGTCGATGAATGCGTTTGGATCGGTTATCGCTGGCGCTTTACAAACACGAGTTCCGGGTCGTCGTCATCCAGATTCTCAATTTGGCCGCTTTGGATAAATCCCAGGCGGCCAAGCAATTGGCGCATCGCGATGTTTGAAGTATTTGTCGACGTGAACAATTTTCTTCTTTGACATTGCAACTCCAGTGTCCGCATGATTGCGGTAGCGACCCCGCGGCGCCGTGCCGAAGCCTTGACCACAATCAGCGGGATGAAGTCGTTGTCGAAGAAGGATTGGTTGAGTACCCCGTAACCGACCAGCGCGGAAGCATCCTCCGCTTCTGTCGCGGCCCAGCATTGGCCAGCGGCCACCGCATTGGCGATAAACGTCCTCCTGCCGAGTTCCTGCTTGGCCAGCGGATCCAGGTCGATTATCGAATCGATGTCCTCACTTGAGGCTGGCCGGACATTCGTTTGGGAAGACATGGTCGCCACGCATCAGAATTTGAGAATGCTGAGTCTATCGTGCCTGGATCGTAGACATTCCCTGTCGCTTGCGGTCAAGGCCTGTGCGCTCTCTGGCAAGGCCATCGCTGCCGCTCGTACCTAACATAAGCCGCACCCCATCCACGCGTCCGCCCAGCCGGAACGCCATGCGAAACGCTGCTTATGCTTACGCTCTACGACCATCCCCGCTCCGGCAACTGCTACAAGGTGCGCCTGTTCCTGTCGCTGATCGGGCTGCCCTGCCGACGCGAGTTCGTCGATGTGCTGGCACGCAAGAACCAGACCGAGGAGTTCGAGCGCATCAGCGCCTGGCGGCAGGTGCCGGCCATTGAGGACGATGGCCTGGCCATCTGGGACAGCCACGCCATCCTGCTCTACCTGGCGCAGAAGCACGCGCCGCAATGGCTGGCGCCGCTGCCGCATGCCGCCCAAATGCATGCGTGGATCTCGGTATCGACAAACGAGATTGCCAACAGCCTGCAGCCGCTGCGTCTGACGCGGGTGGTCAGTCACGCCGAGGCGGCTCATCACCTGGGCGTGAGCGAGGCGCTGCTGGATCTGGCGGGCCTGCAACGGCGCACCGATCGCGTTCTGGCCTTGATGGAAAAGCGCCTGACCGGCCACGACTGGCTGGCGGTCGTACTCAGCCTGGCCGACATCGATTGCTATGGCTACCTGGCTCTGGCCGAAGAGGCAGGCATAGACATGGCCTTCTATCCCGGGCTGTCCGCCTGGCGCCGGCGCATCGAACGGCTGCCGGGCTACGTCACTCCCGGGCACACCGCCTAGGCGCCGCGCGCCAACGGCACCTACAACACGATCCCCAAGGACACAACATGGACGCAGCCACCAATTCGGGCGCCATTGCGGCGCCCGCCAACAAGCCGAATCTGTTTCGGGTCTCCGTGGCCACGGTGGTGGGCACGGCTGTAGAAGCATTCGATTTCCTGGCCTATGGCACCGCCGCCGCGCTGGTGTTCAACAAGCTGTTCTTTCCGCAGTTCGATCCATTGACCGGCACGCTGGCCGCCTTCGCCGCCTTTGCCAGCGGCATGCTCGCGCGCCCCATCGGCGGTATTCTGTTTGGCCACTTCGGCGACCGCATCGGGCGCAAGTCCATGCTGACCCTGAGCCTGCTCATGATGGGCATCTGTACGGTGCTCATCGGCTTGTTGCCCACCTACTCGCAGATCGGCGTGTGGGCGCCGATCCTGCTTGTGGCGCTGCGGATCGGCCAGGGTCTGTCGTTTGGCGGGGAACTGGGCGGCGCCATGCTGATGGCCGTGGAGCACGCGCCGCCTCGCTGGAAAGCCTTGTTCGGCAGCTTGCCGCTGGTAGGGGCGCCACTGGGCATACTGCTGTCGGTTGGCGCGTTCGCGCTGGTGACCCGTCTGCCCGAGGAGGATTTCCTGTCCTGGGGATGGCGCCTGCCCTTCCTGGCCAGCGCGGTCCTGATCGTGGTGGGTCTGCTGATACGCCGGGGAATCGACGAGTCTCCCGATTTTTCCCGCGTCAAATCCCAGCGCGCCCAGGTCAAGCTGCCGGTCGCGGAACTGCTGCGCAAGCACGGAAAGGCCCTGCTGCTCTGCATCGGCTGCAAGCTGGCCGAAGTGACCCTGATCTATACCTTCCTGGTGTTCTCCGTGTCGTATGCGGTGTCCACGCTGGGCTTCAGCCGCAGCGATGCGCTGCATGCCCTCCTGTATGGCGCGGCCGTGCTGATCTTCACGATTCCCCTGTTCGGGATGCTGGGCGACCGCTACGGCGCGCGGCGCGTCTGCGGCTGGGGCGGACTGCTGTTGGCGGTGATGGCCGTTCCCATCTTCATGGCCGTGGGCAGCGGCTCGCTCGTGGCTTACAGCATTGCCGTGTTCATCGCCATGGCACTGAACTACGCCATGATGATTGCGCCTCAGTCGAGCCTGTATGCGGCGCAGTTTCCCGCTGAACTCCGCTATTCGGGGCTGTCGATCGGCGTGCAGTTCTCGGCGGCCATCGGCGGCGGCCTGGCTCCGCTGGTGTCGGCCATGCTGGTGGCGCGCTTTGACAGCATCGTGCCGGTAGGCGCCTATCTGGCCGTGCTGGGCGTGATCGCCGGCACGTCGGCCTTCCTGATGAAGCCCACCGGACAGGAGCGTCGCGCCGCTTGAGGCCGCTGGCCTGCCCCGCTACGTGGCCGGGCAGGCCGTTACGCGGTACTGATTGGGCGGGTAGCCAAAGCGTTCCCGAAAGCGGCGGCTGAAATGGCTTGCGTCCTGAAACCCGCAGGACAGCGCGATGTCCTTGACCGGCACCTGGCCCTTGCGCGGGTCCTCCAGCGCCAGGCGCGCCAGATGCAGCCGGCGTTCGCGCACATACTCGTTGTACTGCGTGCCCTGCATCTGGAACAGGCGATGCACCCAGCGGCTGGATGCGCGCAGCGCGCGGGCGACCTCGGCCACCGACAGGTCCGGGTCGGCGATATGGGCGTCCAGATAGCTAGTGAGCGCCTGCCAGCTCTCGATGGGACCGCGCTGGGCCGCCGGGATCTGGTCCAGCGCCTGGCTGGTGTAGATCGCCGCGAGCAGCGAAAGAAGCGCCTGCTCGGCGAACATGCCGGAGGTCGGGCTGGTCTCTGCCTGATCGAAGAAAACATGCGCCAGACAGCTGTGAGCCGTACGCACCATGGGCAGTGTTGCCGCGGCGCGCTGGGCCGTGAACTGTGAGCTGTCGCGCAGATGCATGCCCAGGAGCCGCAACAGCGACCCCTTGATCACCACCAGGCGCGAGTCCGTCAGCATGCGCACCTCCGAGGGGAGCGCCGTGGTGCGGAAAATGATGTCGCCCGCATCCACCGGCAGGCAGGCGCCGTTCTGGGTGATCACGCCATGCCCTTCGATGATGAAACTGGCGAGGAACTCGGCCCGCAGGGCATCGGCAGCGTGTTCGGCGCGATGCTGGACCGCGATGGGCGTGGACTCCAGATTCACCGCCAGACCGCCGGCGCGCAAGCGACAGGCCTGCAAATGCAGGCGCGGCTGCATGGTCAGCGCCCGGAAGTCGCCCGGCAGCACCAGTTTGTCGAGTTGCGCCTTGTAGCCGGACAGTTCGGCTTCGTAGAACGGACGAAAACGCGGCGCGAAATTCAGGTCGGGTTCCGGCTGAGAGGCAACGGCCGGAATCGGGGTGGAGACATGCATTGCGGAGGCCACCAGACTTTCAGGACGGGCCGGGTGCCCGCTGAACGATTGTATCGGCCCTGATGTGGCGCACACCTGCCGTTTACCCTAGTGCCTGTCACTCACGGACTATCGCAGTGCGCCTGCAGTCAATCGCCTTGCGCGCGGCGCGCGGTGTAATTCCATACTAGGCCCTTTCAGGAGATGAGTGTGGAAGACAAGCAGAGCCAATCCGACGCGTTTTTCAAACGCTCGGCCAACAAACTGGATTTCGGCAACTGGAGCGTGCAGGAGAAAATCGCCCTGAGCTGTCGCATCCTGGCCAGCGAAGGGCATTCCGAAACGCTGGCCGGACAGATTACGGTGCGTGACGATGACGGCACCTTCCTCACCACGGCATTGGCTCAGGCCTTCGACGAGATCCGGCCCGCAACGGTGATACGCATCAATGACCGCATGGAAGTGCTGGAGGGCGAAGGCACGCCCAACCCGGCCGTGCGTTTTCACTTCTGGGTCTACCGTCAGCGGCCCGATGTTCGTTGCATCATCCATACCCATCCGCCCTATGTCTCGACGCTTTCCATGACGGGCCGCCCGCTGGTGGTATCGCACATGGACGCCACGCCGTTTCACAACGACTGCGCCCACCTCAAGGAGTGGCCGGGCCTGCCCATCGCGGACCAGGAAGGCGAGCTCATCTCCGAGGCCCTGGGCAGCAAGCGCTGCGTGCTCCTGGCCAACCATGGTTTCCTGGCGGCGACGGCCTCGGTGGAGGAGACCTTGTATCTCTCGGTGTTGATCGAACGCGCGGCGCGCAACCAGCTGCTTGCCGCGGCCGCCTACGGCGAAGTGCGGCCGGTCGATGATGCGCTGGCGGCCGAATCGCACGATTTCCTGCTCAAGCCCGCCATCGTGCGTGCCAGCTTCGCCATGTTCGCGCGCCGCATCGAACGCGGGGATGGTGCTCGCGACTAGTGGTTGCGGCGAATATTTGGAAATAATTGCTCTCTTGAGAACGTATATCTACAATTAAAGCTCTCAAGGGAGCTTTAATTATGGAATCTCCTCTTCCCTCTCCCGTAGAGCGTGCGATTCGCAAGCTCGGCAACGACATTTCCCTGGCGCGCAGGCGACGCCACATCACCCAGACCTCGCTTGCCGAGCGCATGGGCGCGTCTCTGTCTACGGTGCGCCGAATGGAGAAAGGTGATGTCAAAGTGCCCATCCACTTCTTTGCCCGCGCGCTGCACGTCTTTGGAGAAATTCAGGCACTTGAGCACCTGCTGGACACGCCGAACGACGAGATTGGACTGACGCTGATGGATGAACACTTGCCCAAGCGCGTGCGCAGCAAGCCCGGCAACTCTTCGGGAGCATTGTGATGGCGATCGCCCCACCGACCCGCCAACAAGTCCAAGTCTGCATCGGCAAGGCGGGCCTGCCGCTCGGCTCGCTCGTGTACGCACAGCAAGGCCGCCGCCAGAACTGCGCCTTTGCCTATGACGAGACTTGGTTGACCAGTCCCGAACGATTCAACGTATCGGCCGACCTGCAACTGATGCCCGGTCACCAGCCACACAAGGCTGCCTCGCCGCATGACTCTGTATTCCACGGTGCAATCGCCGACACCACTCCCGATGCCTGGGGCCGCCGCGTCATCGCTCGCGACCATGCCAAGCGCCGCCGCACCGATCCGAAACTGCCGCCCCTGACTGAGTTGGACTATCTACTGGCAGTCGATGACTTCAGCCGCGTTGGTGCATTACGCCTGCGCGATCCGGACGGAGCCTGGCATAGAACGGTGCCGGAAGGGCGACGCACTACCCCACCGTTAATCGAGCTGGAACACATTTACCTTGCCAGCCGCGCCGTCGAGCGTGGACAAGAAACGGCCGAAGACCTGCGCTACTTGCAGGGCAAGGGCACATCGCTCGGTGGCATGCGTCCCAAATGCACCATAGTGGACGAAGACGGCAGGCTTGCGATCGGCAAATTCCCAAGTGTGAACGACACGCGAAGCGTCACGCGCGGTGAGGTTCTGGCGTTAAAGCTGGCACAACTGGCGGGCATCAATGCCGCTCCTGCGCGCATTGTCTCCCTGGCCAAAATACCAGTGGCCGTCATCCGACGATTTGATCGTGATGGCGACGATGGCCGCATTCCCTACCAATCAGCGGCATCGCTGTTGCAGGCCTCACGCGAAGAGGACCGCAGCTACACGGAAATTGCGGACGCCATCCGCTCCTACGGCCATGCACCCACTCAGGACTTGCGTCAGTTGTGGCGCCGCATCGTGTTCAACCTGTTGATTACCAACGTGGATGATCACCTGCAGAACCATGGTTTTCTGCACGTGGAGCACGGTCTGTGGCGCCTTGCACCCGCCTTCGACATCAATCCGTTTCCAGACAAGGAACGGGAATCCAAGACCTGGCTGTCCGAGGAAGACGGACCGATCACCGACGTGCATATGTTGCTAGCGCGCGCGTCTTACTTCGCATTGGACCAGGAACAAGCCATCGCCATCTTGGCCGAGGTCTACACAGCAGTGGCGGACTGGCGACAGGTCGCTCTTGGAAGAGAGATTGGACTGCGCACCAGCGAACTGGACGACTTCGCGGCAGCTTTCGAACATGAACAGATGGATGCAACGGCTGCGCAGCTAGGGCGGTAGCGCAGGCGCCCCTCCTGTTTTCCAAGCTTCGACTCGGATCCACTTCCTCGCTAACGCGTGGCGCATCTCCGACGGATTACCGAAAGTCTCGACGCATTTTTTCCACCACATTCTCCAGGTGTCGCATATACGCTGGTTCCCCCTCCCCGAAAGCAACACCCGGAGCCGAAGGAGGAAAACGCCGCGTCAAGAAGAACTGACGATAGTTCTTTTGATAATAGGCATAGATTCCATCCATCACCGATTTGCTCATGCAAGGGTTCAAGGAAGCATTCCTGGCGCTGGGAAACCAAACGCCATGTCCTTCCGCATAGGCGGAAAAAAGCCCCAGCAAAGGGTCGGAGCAGTTTCTTTCCAAGCGCCCGTACGATCGGCTCAGCAAATCCCACGGCAGCATATCGTGCAGAACGGCCTCAATGGGGCCACAAGTGCCTTCATCGGCGTCCAGCAGTTTGGTCACAATGACCTCACGCCACGCATGCCGCGGACTTCCATCGGAAACAATCAAATGACCAACTGCCACATACGGAAAGCCCGCCCCCAGTAAGGCCTTTGCCTGTGAAAAACCAAATTCGTTTGGGGATTTCCCCGGCTTTGCAAACGAGGCACGGATGATCTTGATCTCAACGGCCAGCGCACTGGATAGCACCAACTCATCCCCCTCATAGGGAATGATCAAGACATCTATATCACCCGGAAAAGTGAGCCCAGGAACAATATCGGCACTTGGAAGAAAGCTCCCGATCATTACCCCGCTTTCCGGAGGCATCGAATCAAAATAATCAGGAAGCAGGCTCCGATAAGCACTCCCGAATAATGGCCGTCGAGAAAGCCATATGTAGGTTACACAGCGTTCGTCGTGCTTCATGGCCGATTCCTTCGGCATAAGGAAGACCGGCACATCCTCACGCAGATCGGCTGGTCTATGCAGCAAAGGCTTGCGGTATGGCCCCATCATTTGATCCGTCGAAAACCGGGTTTACGCCAGTCCATTGTCAGCAGAATCTTGTGCTCTGGAGCGAAAAAAAAGCCGCAAGGCCGGTTGGCCCTGCAGCTATTTGTCAAATTCGGGTGGAGCGGGTGAAGGGAATCGAACCCTCGTATGAAGCTTGGGAAGCTGCCGTTCTACCATTGAACTACACCCGCTCGGGTGTCGTGCCGCAGTCATGAAACCGGGGCAGAGGCGGCGATTATAGCGCGCCTTTTTCCGGCCAGGGCGGCGGCCTCGCGCCGCCCTGGCCCATCACGAAAACAGTGAAATCAGTTCGCCGTGATGTTGGCGGCCTTGACCACCTTGCCCCAGCGGTCCAGCTCGGTCTGGGTGTAGGCGCCCAGTTCCTTGGGCCCCATGAAGATGGCTTCGGCGCCCTGCTCCGCGGCCTTCTGGCGGAAGGCGTCGCTCTTCATGATCTTCTGGATTTCACCGGCGATCTTGTCGACCACGGGCGCCGGCGTGTCCTTGGGCGCGTACATGGCGAACCACGACGAGACGATCAGGTCGGGGTAGCCGGCTTCGGCCGCCGTGGGCACATCGGGCAGCGACGGCAGGCGGGTGTTGCCCGTGACGGCCAGCGCGCGCAGCTTGCCGGCGGCGATCTGGCCCAGGAGCGGCGGCGGCGTGGTGATGGTCATGTCCACGGCGCCGCCCAGCAGGTCGTTCAGCGCGGGGCCGGTGCCCTTGTAGGGGATGTGGGTGATCTGCGTGCCGGCCATCTGGTTCAGGAGCTCGGTGGCCACCTGCTGCAGCGAGCCGTTGCCGGACGAGGCGTAGTTCAGCTTGCCGGGGTTGGCCTTGGCGTATGCGACCAGTTCCTTCAGGGACTTGATGGGCAGGTCGGGACGCACCACCACCACCTGCGGGGCCGACAGCACGTTGGCCACCGGCGAGAAGTCCTTGATGGGGTCCCAGCCGGCCGCGGGCGTGACGTGCGGGGTGATGACCTGGAAGCCCGAGTACTGCAGCAGCAGCGTGTAGCCATCGGGCTTGGCGCGGGCAACGGCTTGCGCGGCGATGCCGCCGGAGGCGCCCGGCTTGTTTTCGACCACGACGCTCTGGCCCAGCGCCGTGCCCAGGGGCTGGGCAATCAGGCGCGCGGCGATGTCGGTGGTGCCGCCCGGCGCGGCGGACACGATCAGGGTGATGGGACGGTTGGGAAAATCGGCCTGCGCGCTGGCGGCGCCAGCGGCGATGGTGAGGGCGGCGGCTACGCTGGCGCGCAGAACGGTGGGCAGGCAGGACAGGGCCATGGTTTGTCTCCTAGGTATTTTTATCTGTGGGTGGTCATCGGGTACTGCGGGTACTGCGGGAACTTCGTATCCGGTCTTGAAGCATCCAGGGCGTCAGGCCGCGGCGGACGGAAACCGTTCCGCCAGCCAGGCCGGCGGCGCATGCAAGGCCAGGCGGGGTCCGGCCTGCAGCAGCGCGTTGGACAGGTCGCGCTGCACCAGCGCGGGCAAGCCCCGCACGATGGCCAGCAAGGGTTCCAGCGACACGCCGGACTCCACGCCCATGCAGGCGAACATGTGCGCCAGCTCTTCGGTGTTGACGTTGCCGCTGGCGCCGGGCGCGTAAGGACATCCGCCCAGCCCGCCGGCGGCGGCGTCGAAACGGGTGATGCCCGTCTGCCATGCCGCGACGGCGTTGGCCAGCGCCATGCCGCGCGTATTGTGCAGATGCACGGTCAGCGCGGTGCCGGGCAGGCGCGCTGCCGTCTGTGCGCACAGGTCGGCCACTTGTGTCGGGAACGCCATGCCGGTGGTGTCGCACAGCGTGATGCCCGAGGCGCCCGCGTCCGCCAGCCTGGCGGCCAGGTCCAGGACCTGGGCGGCAGGCACGTCGCCGTCGAACGGACAGCCGAAGGCGGTGGACAGCGACACGTTGCACGGGGCGCCCGCGCGCGCGGCGGCGGCCAGCACCTGAGACAGTTCGGCGTAGGACTGGTCCCGGGTCATGCGCAGGTTGGCGCGGTTGTGCGTTTCGCTGCACGACATGACCAGGTTCATCTCGTCGGTGCCGGCTTCAAGCGCGCGCTCCAGCCCGCGGATGTTGGGCACCAATGCGGTGTAGACCACGCCGGGACGGCGACGGATGCGGCGCATGACGTCGACCGCGTCGGCCAGCGCGGGAATGGCCTTGGGCGAAGTGAAACTGGTGACTTCGATGCGGGCAAAGCCGCAGTCGGACAAGGCGTCCACGAAGGCGACCTTGTCGTCGGTGGACACCATGGCCTTTTCGATCTGCAGGCCGTCGCGGGGGCCGACCTCGTTGATCTCGATGCGGGCGGGACCGGTATTCATGCAATGACTCCCTTGGCGCGCAGCGCGGCGCGTTGTTCTTCGGACAAGCCCGCGGACGCCAGCACGGCGTCGGTGTGCTCGCCCAGCGTGGGCGCGCGCTCGCGCACCGCGCCGGGATTGGACGACAGATACGGGAACACGGCGGGCATTTCCACCTGCACGCCCGCGGCGGACTGCACCGATGTGATGGCGTTGCGGGCGCGGTAGTGCGGATCCTTGGCGATGTCGGCAACCGAATAGATGCGGCCGGCGGGCACGCCCGCCTCCAGCATCGCGGCCAGCACGTCGTCGATGCGGCGCTCGAGTGTCCAGGCGCCGATGGCGGCGTCGATCTCGGCGACGCGCCTGGCCCGGCCGTCGTTGTGCGCCAGCGCCGGATCCTGGCCCAGGTCGTCGCGGCCGATGCGCGCCATGAGGCGGGTGTAGATGGCGTCGCCGTTGCCGGCAATAAGCACGTAGCCGTCCTGGCACGGGTAGGCGTTGGACGGGGCAATGCCCGGCAGCGAGGCGCCGGCGGGCTCGCGCACCGCGCCGAATACCGAGTATTCGGGCAGCAGGCTTTCGCTGAGGTTGAAAAGGCTTTCGTAGAGCGCGGTATCGATCACCTGCCCCACGCCGCCGCGCGCGTCGCGCTGGTACAGGGCCAGCATCACGCCCAGCGCGCCATGCAGGCCGGCGATGGTGTCACCCAGCGACAGGCCTGCCCGCACCGGCGCGCGGCCGGGTTCGCCGTTCAGGTAGCGCAGGCCCGCCATGGCTTCGCCGATGGCGGCAAAGCCGGGTTCGCGGGCCTTGGGACCGGTCTGGCCGTAGCCCGAGATGCGCAGCATGATCAGGCGAGGGTTCAGTTCATGCAGGGCTTCCCACGACAAGCCCCATTTTTCCAGGGTGCCGGGGCGGAAGTTCTCGATCAGCACGTCGGCCTCGCGCGCCAGCATGCGCACGATATCCTGGCCTTCCTGCTGGCGCAGGTCCACGCAGACGGACTGCTTGTTGCGCGACTGCGCCTCCCACCACACCGAGGTTCCCTCGTGCAGCAGCCGCCATTTGCGCAGCGGGTCGCCCTGGCCCGGCGGCTCGATCTTGATGACCTGAGCGCCAAAGTCCGCCAGGGTCTTGGCGGCGAAAGGCCCAGCGATGAGTTGCCCCAGTTCCAGCACACGAATGCCGGCAAGAATCTGCCCTGCCATATCGCCTCCCAGGCGCATCTATCGGTATTGATGGAAGGCAGTGTGCGCGCAAAGCGCCCGCGAGCGGAATGGACAATCGGGGAAAGGGGCATTCCCGGAACGAGAAACCCCGGGCAAACCCGCGCTCAGCCTTCGCCGCGCAGATGCGCCAGCAGCAGGCGGGCCGCCACGGTCAGGGTGTCGGCGTCGCGCACGCCCAGCAGCAGCCAGCGGCGCGCCCATTCGTCGGTCAGCGGAATCAGGTGGATGGGCATGGAGCGCGCGTGTGGCTCGGCGGCGATGCGCGGCAGGATGCCCACGCCTCGGGTGGCCGCCACCATGCGGCAGATGGCGTCAAAGCTGCGCACCTGGATGCGCAGGCGCATGGCCCGGCCCATCCGTCCGCTTTCCTCGGACAGCCGGGTAGCCAGCGAGGTCGCGGGCGGCAGGCCGACGTAGTCATACGCCAGCGTGTCGGCGAACGCCACTTGCGGCTCGGCGGCCAGCGGATGGCGTTGCGGCACGATCAGCACCAGTTCGTCCAGCCGGTACGGGAAGGTGGACAGGCCATCGGCGGGCGTGCGGTCGGCGAACACACCGATGTCCGCGCGGTTCTCCAGCACCGCCGTGACGATGTCGCTGCTGTTCTGCTCTTCGAGGTCGATGCGCACCGCGGGGTGCGCATCCATGAAGGCGGCCAGGTCCTCGGGCAGGAACTGCGTCAGGGACGAGGTATTGGCGGCGATCCGCAGCTGTCCGCGCACGCCTTGCGCAAAGTCCGACAGCGCGCCCGTCATCTGCTCCACTTCCTGCAGCACGCGCAGCGCATGCACGAGGCAGGCCTGGCCGGCGTCGGTCAGCTCCACCCCGGCCGCGTTGCGGTACAGCAAGGGGGTGCCCAGCGCGGCTTCCAGGTCCGATATGCGCTTGCTGGCCGCGCCCACCGCCAGATGCGACTGGCGCGCGCCCGCCGAAATGCTTCCCTGGCGCGCCACGGAGACAAACAGGGCAAGGGTGACGAGGTCGATGCGGGCCAGGTTCATGAAAAGGGTCTACGGCGCAAGGGGGCCGGGCTGAAACTATAGCTGGAGCCCGACGGGATAAATATGTCCCTATTTTAGTCCCTATGGCCGACTCCACGCCGGCGGGCCTGCCACTACAATCCCGGCTATGAATACGAACAAGCCCGCGAACACCCCCGCGAATTCGCCCGTGAACACTTCCGCAACGCCCGCCTCCGACGCCACGCCCGCCAACGTTTCCCCGGAAACCCAGGCCGCGCTGGCCAGCACCGCCCACGCCCCCAACAGTCCCGGCGCCATGCACATCCGCAGCTTCGTGCACCGGCGCGGCCATATCACCCAGGGCCAGCTGGCCGCGCTGGAACGCCTGATGGGCCAGTGGTCCATCCCCTACGCGGCAAGCCGCCTGGATCCGGCCGCCGCCTTTGGCCGGCAGGCGCCGACGGTGCTGGAGATCGGCTTCGGCATGGGCGAGACCACCGAGAAGATCGCGCTGGCCCGTCCCGACGACAACTTCCTGGGGGTGGAAGTCTTCAACGCCGGCGTCGGCTCGCTGTTGCGCCGCATTGAAGACTCCAGCATCCAGAACCTGCGCATCATCCAGCACGACGCCGTCGAAGTGGTGCGCGACATGATCGCCCCCGACTCGCTGGCGGGCGTGCACATCTACTTTCCGGATCCGTGGCCCAAGAAACGCCACCACAAGCGCCGCCTGATCCAGCCCGCCTTCATTTCGCTGCTGGCCAGCCGCATCGCGCCGGGCGGCTATATCCATTGCGCCACCGACTGGGAAGACTATGCGGTGCAGATGCTGGAGGTGCTGGGCGGCGAACCGCTGCTGAAGAACACCGCGGACGGCTACGCACCCCGTCCCGATTACCGCCCCCTGACCAAATTCGAGACACGCGGCCTGCGCCTGGGCCACGGCGTCTGGGACCTGATCTTCAAGCGAGTCGCCTGATGCTCTATCCGCCGATCGAACCCTACCGCGTTGGCATGCTGGAAACCGGAGACGGTCACCAGATCTACTGGGAAATGTGCGGCAACCCGAGGGGCAAGCCCGCCGTTTTCCTGCATGGCGGGCCCGGCAGCGGCTGTTCGCCCGTGCATCGCCAGCTGTTCGATCCGCAGCGCTACAACGTGCTGCTGTTCGATCAGCGCGGCTGCGGCCGTTCGCAGCCGCACGCCAGCCTGGAGAACAACACCACCTGGCATCTGGTCGCCGACATCGAGCGCCTGCGCACCGAGGTCATGGGCGCCGAGCAATGGCTGGTGTTCGGCGGATCCTGGGGTTCGACCCTGGCGCTGGCCTACTCGGAAACGCATCCGTCACACACCAGCGCACTGGTGCTGCGCGGCATCTTCGGCCTGCGCCGCGCCGAGATCCACTGGTTCTACCAGGAAGGCGCGTCGTGGTTGTTCCCCGACCGCTGGGAAGACTACCTGGCGCCCATTCCTGAAAACGAACGCGGCGACCTGGTCACGGCCTATCACAAGCGCCTGACGGGCAATGACCCCGCCGAGCAATTGCGCGCCGCCAAGGCCTGGAGCAAATGGGAAGACAGCACCATCACGCTGCTGCCCAGCCCCCGCCATCAGCAGAGCCACGCCGCCGACCGCGCCGCGCTGGCCTTTGCGCGCATCGAGAACCACTACTTCTTCAATGCCGGCTTCATGGAAGAGGGCCAGCTGATCCGCGACGCCCACAAGCTGCGCGGCATTCCCGGCACCATCATCCAGGGCCGCTACGACGTCTGCACGCCCGCGCGCACCGCCTGGGACCTGCATCGCGCCTGGCCCGAAGCGGAATTCCATCTCGTGCCCGACGCCGGCCACGCCTTTGATGAACCCGGCACGCTGGCGCGCCTGATCGCCGCCACCGACGCTTACGCAAAACAGTAGGAGACCTGCCATGCACATCACCCTGAACGGAGACGCCCGCGAGTTCCCGCTGGACACCACGGTGAACGAACTGCTTGAAACGCTGGGCTATGCCGGCAAGCGCGTGGCCGTGGAACGCAACGGCGAAATCGTGCCCAAGAGCCAGCATGCGGAAACCGCGCTGTCGGACGGCGACCAAGTGGAAATCGTGGTCGCGGTGGGCGGGGGCTGAAGCCCGGATTCGCCGCGCGATTGCGCGCCGCCGCAACGCAAGAAAAGGGCCGCTGACACAGCGGCCCTTTTTGCATGCCGCCGCCCGCACGAGCAGGCTTAAATCCGCGGATACAAACGCCCTGCGAAGAGGCCAACATAGTTGCGTAGTCTGCCAAGAAGCTAGCAACCTGTTACACGATAACCCCTCGTCGTGCGGCGAATGTGCGAGTCATAATCGTTCCTGCTGGCGTCTTACTGTTGTCCTGTTGTTGTTCTAGCGTTGCACATCGCCCCATCGGGGGCAGAGGAGGCATCATGAACACCGCAGTCATCATCAATCTTCTCATCCAGCTTGTCGCCGGCGCAGCCGGGGGCAACGGCTTGGGAAAAATGCTCCAGCAGTTCAATCTGGGTCCCCTGGGCAACACCATCGCGGGCGCCATAGGCGGCCTGGCCGGCGGGTCCTGGCTGGCGCCCATGATCACCGCCGGAGCCGGCGCCGTCGCGGCAGGCAATACGGGACTGGATCTTTCGGCGATTGCGAGCAGCGTGGTCGGCGGCGGCGTCGGTGGCGCCGTGCTCACCCTGATTGCCGGCATCGTGAAAAAAATGCTTGTGGGCCGCGCGCCCTGACAGCTCTTCGTTTTCTCACCGCAACATCGTTAAAGGAAACACTATGGGTCTGCTCAATTTCATCAAAGACGTTGGAGAAAAGCTCTTCGGCGCCAGCGAGGCCAAGGCCGCAACGGCGGACGAATTGAAGAAAGAGCTGGATAAGCACGGCCTGAACGCGGATGGCCTGCAAATCTCGGTTGACGGCGACAAGGTCACGGTGGCGGGCGAAGCCCTGAGCACGGAAGACGCCGAGAAGATTTCGCTGGCGCTGGGCAATACCGTGGGCGTGGCCGCGGTAGACAACCAGCTAAAGGTGAAGCAAGCCATGCCCGAAGCCAAGATGTACACGGTACAGAAAGGCGACAACCTGTGGAAGATCGCCGAAGCACAGTATGGCAAGGGCCAGGGCGCCAAGAACACGCTGATCTTCGAAGCCAACAAGCCGATGCTGACCAGCCCCGACAAGATCTACCCGGGCCAGGTGCTGCGCATTCCGCCGCTGTCGTAAGCGGCGCCCGATTCAGACAACCCGGAGAACACCCATGCGTTCTCCGGCTTGTGTCGCGGCACGGCGCCCCCTGCTAGCCGCGATTACTTGGCCAGACGCAATGTCTGGCCATTTTTTGCGGGGCAGGTGAGCCCGTTATTCCTCGGCAGGAAGCGCACGTAGTGCGCGCACCGTGGGGGTCCTTTTTCCCGCCGGGCCGCCCCAAGGGAAAAAAGCCCCCTCGGGGGGCAGGAAGCGCACGCAGTGCGCGCACCGTGGGGGCCATTTTTCCCGCCGGGCCGCCCCAAGGGAAAAAAGCCCCCTCGGGGGGCAGGAAGCGCACGCAGTGCGCGCACCGTGGGGGCCCCTTTCTATTTCATGCCAAAACGGCCCATGCCCTTCATGCCGCCCATGGCGCGCATCATCTTCGCCATGCCGCCCTTCTTCATCTGCTTCATCATTCCCTGCATCTGCTCGAACTGAGCCAGCAGGCGGTTGACCTCTTGCACCGGCACGCCGGAACCGGTCGCGATGCGGCGCTTGCGCGAGGCCTTGATCAGTTCGGGCTTGGCGCGTTCGGCGGCGGTCATGGAGTTCAGGATGCCTTCGGTGCGGCGCAGCTGCTTTTCGGCCTGGCCGCCCTGCAGCTGGCCCGCGGCCTGCTGGAACTGGGCCGGCAGCTTTTCAAGCAGCGAACCCATGTCGCCCAGCTTCTTCACCTGGCCGAGCTGGTCGCGGAAGTCGTTCAGGTCGAACTTGTTGCCCGACTTGATCTTCGCGGCAAGCTTCTGCGCTTCGGCGATATCAATGTTCTTTTGCGCCTGCTCCACCAGCGACACGATGTCGCCCATGCCCAGCACGCGCTGCGCCATGCGGTCGGGGTAGAACGGCTCCAGGCCGTCCAGCTTTTCCGACACGCCGACGAACTTGAGCGGCTTGCCGGTGACGTGGCGCACCGACAAGGCCGCGCCGCCGCGGGCGTCGCCGTCCAGCTTGGTCAGCACCACGCCGGTCAGGGGCAGCGCGTCCGCGAAGGCGCGCGCGGTGTTGACCGCATCCTGGCCCTGCATGGCGTCCACCACGAACAGCGTTTCCACCGGCTTGACCAGGTCATGCAGCGCGCGGATCTCGCGCATCATGGCCTCGTCGATGCCCAGGCGGCCCGCCGTATCCAGGATCAGCACGTCATAGTGATGGCGGCGGGCATGGTCCATCGCGCCGCGCGCGATGTCTTCGGGCTTCTGGCTGGGGTCGGACGGCAGGAAGTCCACGCCCACCTGCGCCGCCACGCTCTTCAGCTGGTCAATAGCGGCCGGACGGTAGACGTCGGCGGACACAACCAGCACCTTCTTCTTGCCGGTCTTGCGGCCGTGCTGCGTGTGCTGGCCTTCGGAGAGCCAGCGCGCCAGCTTGCCGGTGGTGGTGGTCTTGCCGGCGCCCTGCAGGCCTGCCATCAGGATGACGGCGGGCGGCTGCACGGCCAGCGACAGTTCGTTGGAGTCGGCGCCCAGGTCGCCGCCCATCAGGGCGGTCAGTTCCTTGTGGACGACGCCCACCAGGGCCTGGCCGGGGCTCAGGCTGGCGGCGACTTCTTCGCCCAGCGCCTTTTCCTTCACCCGCGCGACGAACTCGCGCACGACGGGCAGCGCCACGTCGGCTTCCAGCAGCGCCATGCGCACTTCGCGCAGCATCTCCTGGGTGTTGGCCTCGGTCAGGCGGGCTTCCCCACGCAGCGTCTTGACGACGCGCGATAGGCGTTGAGTTAGGTTATCGAGCATGAGAGGCGTTTCCGCTTAAACTAGTTGATTGAACGGTGGCCGCAGGCGCGGATTCTGCGCTTTCGGGTGACATGCACCCCAAGGCCCCATCCAGACAACGGTTTCTATGTCACTAGGCATTGTATTTCACACAGCGGCTGCCTTGGCGTACGCAGTGCTCGGGGGGTCGCTCTGGATCCGCCTGGCCGGCGCCGGGGAAGTGGAAAAGACAGGCAAAATCGCCCGTCTGTGCCTGCTGGGAGCCCTGGTTCTCCATGGAATCGGGTTGCAACAATCAATGTTGGGCGCCCACCATCTGTTCATTGGGTGGGCACTGGCCCTGTCCGCGGCCATCTGGCTGGGCATGGTCGTGTTCTGGCTGGAAAGCCTGCTGGTGCGCATCGACGGCCTGCAATTGCTGCTTTTGCCCGCCGCGGCGGCGGCCAGCGGCCTGGCCGCCCTGTTTCCCCAGGGGCAATTCGTGCCCCACGCCGACGACGGCTGGCTGCGCGTCCACCTGCTGATCGCCCTGGCCGCCTACGGCCTGATCACCATTGCCGCCCTGCACGCCATGATGATGGCCCTGCTGGACCGCCACCTGCACCGCCCCCTGGACGCCCCCACCGAGCGCAGCATCGTCGGGCGCGTGCTCGACTCACAGCCGCCGCTGCTGGTGCAGGAACAACTGCTGTTCCGCATCATCTGGATCGGCTTCATCGTGCTGACACTGGCGGTGGGCTCGGGTTCGGTCGCGTCCATGAAGCTGACGGGCAAGATCCTGCCGTTCGACCACAAGACCGTCTTCACCCTGCTGTCATGGCTGACCTTCGGCGTGCTGCTGGCGGGCCGCCACATCTGGGGCTGGCGCGGCCGCGTCGCGCTGCGCTGGACGCTGACGGGTTTTGGTTTCCTGATTCTGGCCTATACCGGCAGCCGGTTCGTGCTGGAAATGATTCTGCATCGAGGCTGACGTGGGCAAGTTGTTGTTCTGGATTGTTCTGATCATCCTGGTGCTGTTCGTGGCCCGGATCGCCGCCCGCATGGCGGCGGCGCGCCAATCCGGCGCGCATGCCGGCCAAGGCAAGAAACAGGCCCGCGGCGCCCCCCCGCCGCCCAAACCGCTGGAGTCCATGGTCCGCTGCGCCCATTGCGGCATCCATCTGCCCCGCTCCGAAGCCCTGTTGCAGAACGGCCAGACCTGGTGCAGCGCCGACCACGCGCAGCAGGGTCCGGCCAAGCGCTGAGCGCGTTTTCCATCGGCCGGCGCAGGGGCGCGGCTGCCGGATAGGGCATTGCGTTTACGCACGGCATAATGCATGTCGGAATCAACACACATGCTCCCTTTCCATGGCCTTGCTTCTGAATCGACATGGCTGGCTGGCGCCGGCCCCGGGCGTTTCCCTTCTGCCCTCGCCCAACTGCGACGCGCGCCCCGCCGGCACGCAGGTGTCGCTTTTGGTGCTGCACAACATCAGCCTGCCCCCCGGACAATTCGGCGGCCCTGAAGTCGCCGGGCTGTTCCTGAGCACGCTGGACTACGGCTCGCACCCCTGGCTGGAACGCCTGCGCGGGCTGCGCGTCTCGGCGCACTTCTTCATCCGCCGGGACGGCGGCATCGTCCAGTTCGTGTCCACCGACAGCCGCGCCTGGCATGCCGGCGTGTCGCGCTTTGCGGGCCGCGAGCGCTGCAACGATTTCTCCATCGGCATCGAACTGGAAGGCACGGACACCCTGCCCTACACTGACGAGCAATATCTGGCGCTGCGCAAGCTGGCGCCAGTGCTGCGCACGCGCTATCCCCTGGCCGCGGCCTGGGGACACGAACACATTGCCCCGGGCCGCAAGACCGATCCCGGGCCCGCTTTCAACTGGACGCGCTTTTCGCGCGACAGTGGCTTTGCGCGGCGGCAGTTGCCGCCCGTCTGACACTTACAAGGATTGGTTATGTTGAAGATCTGGGGACGCCTGACTTCCGTCAACGTTCAGAAAGTGATGCTGACCGTGCGCGAACTGGCCCTGCCGCACACCTTTGTCCAGGCGGGCGGCCCGTTCGGCGTGGTGGACACGGCCGACTACGCCGCCAAGCTCAACCCCAATCGCCAGGTCCCCGTCATCGACGACGGCGGCTTTGTGCTGTGGGAATCCAACGCCATCGTGCGCTACCTGGCCGCGCGCTATGGCGTGGGCACGCTCTGGCCCGAAGACGTATGCCTGCGCGCCGACGCCGACCGCTGGATGGATTGGCAGACGACCGAATGGCAGCCCGCCATGGGCCCGGCCTTCCTGGGCCTGATCCGCACGCCCGAAGACAAGCGCGACAAGGCCGCGATCGAAAACTCGGTCCGGCGCTCGAATGCCCGCGCCGTGATCCTGGACCAGGCCTTGCAAGGCCGCGAGTTCATCGCCGGCCGTCATCTCACGATGGGCGACATCGCCCTGGTCTGCTCGGCGCACCGCTGGCTGGCCCTGCCGATAGAGCGTCCGGATACGCCCGCGCTGTCGGCCTGGTACCGCCGCGTCATGATGCGCCCCGCCCCGCAGGGCGTGCTGACGCTGCCGCTGGAATAAGCCCCCGGGCCGCGGCGATATTCAGCCGCGGTCCACCTTCCATCCCAGTTCCGCCGAGATGCCCGCCGCCGCGCCCTGCACCACGGCGACCATCTCGCGCATGCGCTCCAGCGACATGTACGGCACCGTGCTGGACACGCTGATCGCGGCCACGATGCCGCTGGAGGCGTCCCGCACCGGCGCCGCCACGCAGCGGATCGAGGGCTCGTTGTCTTCAAGGTCGAACGCATAGCCTTGCGCGGCGTAGTCGCGCATGCGGTCGCGGAAGGTCTCCCAGCTCTGCTGCCCGCCCGGCGTGCGCGATGACACCGGCGCGCCGATGCGATGCAGTGCCTTCCATTGCGGCTCTTCGGCATCCAGCAGCAACGCCTTGCCCACGCCCGTTGCGGCAAGCGGCATGCGGTGCCCCACCCGCGAGCGCATCTCCAGCCCTTTCTTGCCCGGAATCTTCTCTAGGTAGAGCACCTCGTTGCTGTCGCGCACCGCCAGGTGAATGGTGTCACCCGTCAGTTCGGCCAGGCTGTCCAGGTAGGGACGCGCCAGCGTCGCCATCGGGAACGCCTCCCGCGCCTGGAAACCCAGTTCGATCAGCTTCGGCCCCAGCACATAGCCCACGCCCGGCAGGGAGCGCAGATAGCGCTCCTGCACCAGGCAGCTTGCCAGGCGGTGCGTGGTGCTGCGCGCCACGCCGATGCGCGCGCAGATTTCCTTGAGGTCGCGCGCGCCGTCGGCCACGGCCTGCACCACGGCCAGGCCGCGCATCAGCGTCTGCGTACCGGCGGGCGCGGCGGAGTCGGGGTCGAGGATGGGGGGCTGGTCGGAAGTCAGGGAGGTGGCGGTCATGAAGCTGAAGCTGGGACGGCAAGGAAGAAGCGCAAGCATACCCGGCGCCGCAAACCGGAACGCGTGGAAATAGCGGGGTTTCCCGGGCGGGTCCGGCAAAAAGCCGCTAGCTGCCCGTTCCGTTAAATTCCCTCTATATGGGATTTAATTCTATATTTTGAGATTTTTCAAGCGCTGATCTAGAATTTTTCCCATCGCCCGCTGCGCCCCCAACGCGCACGACGGGCTTCAGACAACAAGGTCCGCAAGACCCTGCCCGCCTTCGCGCCCCCCTCACGGCGCGGCGCCCGCAGCCGGCTTTGCGGCCAGAGACGAGACAGACTCTGATGACTACCGGATCGCCCGCCCGTGCGGCTCTCATCGCGCTGGACTGGGGCACCTCCTCGCTGCGCGCCTACCGCCTGGACGCCACGGGCCGCACGCTGGACACCCGCCACCTGCCGTGGGGCATCATGCGCCTGCCGCAGCCCCTGCAGGATGGCGCCGCCACCAACGCCCTGTCCGGATTCGAACTGGCCTTCGACCAGGCCTGCGGCGACTGGCTGCGCGCCGAACCCGCGCTGCCCGTGATCGCCTGCGGCATGGTCGGCAGCGCCCAGGGCTGGAAGGAAGCGGCCTACCTGGACGTGCCCGTGGACCTGGAACGGATCGGCACGTTGCTGACCGTGGTGGACCGCCACGGCGCCACCCCGGTCCACATCGTGCCCGGCCTGATCCAGCGCCACGGTCTGCCCAACGTGATGCGCGGCGAGGAAACCCAGGTCTTCGGCGTGATGTTCGACCAGACCGGCGGCAATGCCGACAGCGTGCTGATCGGCCTGCCCGGCACGCATTCCAAATGGGTCAATGCCCGCCGCGGCCGCGTCACCCACTTCGACACCTTCATGACCGGCGAGGTCTACGCCGCACTGCGCGGCCACACCATCCTGGGCCGCACCATGGCGGACGCCGCCAGCGCCGACATGGCCGCCTTCGAGCGCGGCGTCAAAGTCGCCGGCGCGCCGGCCGGACGCGCGGGCGTCCTGTCCACCATCTTCAGCACGCGCGCGCTCGGCCTGACCGGCGAACTCGCGCCCGAATCGCAAGCCGACTACCTGTCCGGCCTGCTCATCGGCCATGAAATCGCCGCGCTTGCCGAGATGCTGCGCCAGCAGGGCGACCTGCCCCGCATCGTGCTTTGCGGCGAACCCGCGCTATGCCAGCGCTACATCCTGGCCATGCAGCATTACGGCCTGGAGACGCCCGAACAGGCGCAGAACGCCACCGAGCGCGGCCTGTGGCACCTGGCCGTCTGCGGCGGACTGGTCGCCTCTTCCCAAACGATCCCAGCCTAGGAACCCTCCATGACCCACCCCGGTCTGCAAACCGCCATGGCCCACTGCGGCCTGATCGCCATCCTGCGCGGCATCACCCCCGCCGAAGCCGAACCCGTCGGCCAGGCGCTCTACGACGCGGGCTTTCGCCTGATCGAAGTGCCGCTCAATTCGCCCGACCCGCTGGACAGCATCCGCGCCATGCGCGCGGCCCTGCCCACGGATTGCCTGATCGGCGCCGGCACCGTGCTCAATCCCGACGACTGCGCCCGGATCCAGAACGCGGGCGGCGAACTCATCGTCATGCCGCACAGCGATCCCGCGGTGATCCGCGCCGCCAAGAAGCTGGGCATGGCGTCCTGCCCCGGCGTCGCCACCCCCACCGAAGCCTTCGCGGCGCTGGCCGCTGGCGCCGACGTGCTGAAGATGTTCCCCGCCGAACAGCTGGGCCCCGTCGTGCTGAAGGCCTGGCGCGCCGTGATGCGCCCGCCGATCGCGCTGGTTCCCGTGGGCGGCATCACCCCCGACAACCTTTCCACTTACGCCCAGGCGGGCGCCAGCGGCTTCGGCCTGGGCTCCGCCTTGTACAAACCCGGCCTGACGGCCACCGAAGTCGGCCAGAACGCGCGCGCATTCATCGCCGCCTGGCAACGCGCCTATCCCGCCCAGGAGACCCAAGCATGAAGATCACCAAGCTCACCACCTACATCGTGCCGCCCCGGTGGTGCTTCCTGAAGATTGAAACGGACGAAGGCATCGTCGGCTGGGGCGAACCCGTCGTCGAAGGCCGCGCGCACTCTGTCGCCGCCGCCGTCGAAGAGCTGTCCGACTACCTGATCGGCAAAGATCCCCGCAATATCGAAGACCACTGGACGGTGCTGTACCGCGGCGGCTTCTACCGTGGCGGCGCCATCCACATGAGCGCGCTGGCCGGCATAGACCAGGCGCTGTGGGACATCAAGGGCAAGCACCTGGGCGTGCCCGTATCGCAACTGCTGGGCGGCAACGTGCGCGACCGCATTCGCGTGTACTCGTGGATCGGCGGCGACCGCCCCGCCGATACCGCCGCGGCCGCCAAGAGCGCCGTGGACCGCGGCTTTACCGCCGTGAAGATGAACGGCACCGAAGAGCTGCAATACATCGACTCGTTCGACAAGGTTGAAAAATGCCTGGAGAACGTGGCCGCCGTGCGCGACGCAGTCGGCCCCAACGTGGGTATCGGCGTGGACTTCCACGGCCGCGTCCACAAGCCCATGGCCAAGGTGCTGATGAAAGAGCTGGACCCGTTCAAGCTCATGTTCATCGAAGAGCCCGTGCTGAGCGAACACTATGAAGCGCTGAAGGAACTGGCCCCGCTGACCTCCACCCCGATCGCGCTGGGCGAACGGCTGTTCTCGCGCTGGGACTTCAAGCGCGTGCTGTCCGAAGGCTATGTGGACATCATCCAGCCCGATCCGTCGCACGCCGGCGGCATCACCGAAACCCGCAAGATCGCCGCCATGGCCGAAGCCTATGACGTGGCGCTGGCCCTGCACTGCCCGCTGGGTCCCATCGCCCTGGCCACCTGCCTGCAGATCGACGCCGGCTGCTACAACGCCTTCATCCAGGAACAAAGCCTGGGCATCCACTACAACGCCGCCAACGACCTGCTGGACTATGTCAGCAACCGCGAGGTCTTCGCCTACGAAGACGGCATGGTCGCCATTCCGCAAGGCCCGGGCCTGGGCATCGAAGTGAACGAGGAGTACGTCAAGGAACGCGCCGCCGTGGGCCACCGCTGGCGCAACCCCATCTGGCGTCACGCCGACGGCAGCTTCGCCGAGTGGTAAGCCGATAAAAGAGAGAGGAGACACCCTTGTCCACCGCCACCCACGCCGGCCTGCAAAGCGCCCAGCGGCCCACCCGCAGCCGCTACATCATCATGGTGATGCTGTTCATCACCGTCGTCATCAACTACCTGGACCGCAGCAACCTGTCCATCGCCGCGCCCGCCCTCAAGGACGAGTTCGGCCTGGACACCTGGCATGAAGGCCTGATCCTGTCGGCCTTCGGCTGGACCTATGCCGCCATGCAGATCCCCGGCGGCTGGCTGGTGGACCGCGTGTCCCCCCGCATTCTGTACGCCGCTGCGCTGATCCTGTGGTCCGCGGCCACGTTCTTCATGGGCTTTGCCGGCAGCTTCGTCATCCTGTTCGTGCTGCGCCTGGCCGTGGGCGCACTGGAGGCCCCGGCCTATCCCATCAACAACCGCGTCGTCACCACCTGGTTCCCCGAACGCGAACGCGCCACCGCCATCGGCTTCTACACCTCGGGCCAGTTCGTCGGCCTGGCGTTCCTGACGCCGGTGCTGGCCTGGCTGCAGCACCACTACGGCTGGCACATGGTGTTCGTCAGCACCGGGCTTCTGGGCATCGTCTGGGGCGTGCTGTGGTTCATGATCTATCGCGAGCCGCGCCAGTTCAAGGGCGCCAACGCGGCGGAGATCGAGCTGATCCAGCAAGGCGGCGGCGTCGTCGACCTCGACAAGCGAGTCCGGGAAGAAGATGCCCCCACGGAGCGCCCGCAAAGCGGGCTCCCTGCCCCCCAAGGGGGCACCTTTCGCCTTGGGTCGGCCCGGCGGCGAAAGAAGGCCCCCTTCAACTGGAATGACCTGGGCCTGGTCATGTCCAAGCGCAAGCTCTGGGGCGTGTACCTGGGCCAGTTCTGCCTGACGTCCACGCTGTGGTTCTTCCTGACCTGGTTCCCCACCTATCTGGTCAAGTACCGCGGCATGGACTTCATCAAGTCAGGCTTTCTGGCGTCCGTGCCGTTCCTGGCCGCGTTCATCGGCGTACTGTGCTCGGGCGTGCTGTCCGACTTCCTGATCCGCCGCGGCGCCACCGTCGGCCTCGCGCGCAAGCTGCCCATCATCCTGGGCCTCCTGATCTCCACGTCCATGATCGGCGCGAACTTCACGGATTCCACGCCCTGGGTCATCTTCTTTCTGGCCGTGGCCTTCTTTGGCAACGGGCTGGCGTCGATCACCTGGTCGCTGGTGTCCACGCTGGCGCCGGTGCGCCTCCTGGGCCTGACTGGCGGCGTGTTCAACTTCGTCGGCAACCTGTCCTCCATCTGCACGCCGATCGTGATCGGCCTGCTGGTGTCCAAGGACAGCTTCGCCCCGGCCATCGTATACGTGTCGTCGCTGGCCCTGCTGGGTGCGCTGTCGTACATCCTGCTGGTGGGCAAGGTGGAGCGGATCGAGGCTTGAGCGGCTTGCGATGGTCTGGCGGCGCCAAGCCGCCAGACCATCGCGTCAGAATTGCCAGCGTATGTTTACGTTGGCCGAGTGCTCCCGGCTGCCGCTGGCGTATTGCCCGGCATAGCCCAGTCCCAGCGTAGCCGTGCGCGCTATCGCCACTTCCGCGCCCAACTCCACCAGCGCGGCATCCCGCCCGATGGGCGCGCCCGCGACGGTAAAGGGTTGGCCGGCGTCGAACGCCAGGCGCGATTCGGGCTTTACGTCGCCGAACACGTGGCGCCAGCCCACGGTGCCGTAGACCCTGCCCTGACGGCCGGCGGCATCGAACCCCTGAGCGGCGCGCAAACCCAAGGTGGAATGCGTCTGCTGCGTGCTGCCCGACTCGCCGGACAAGGCGGCATCACCGCCGCTCTCCGAAAAGCCACGGGTGCGCAGATCACTCCAGGCCAGGCCGGCGAACGGCTCCAGCGTGGTGCGCTCGGCCAGCTTCCAGGCATAGGACAACTCCGTGAAGACCTGGCTGGTGCTGGCGCCATAGTCCGCCGTCAGTGCGGCGGTCTGGCTGCTGGCGTAGCGCCGCGTGGAGATGTCGTTCCAGGTATAGCCCGCGCCCGCCAGGAACTGCCAGGCGCCGGGACCGGCAGCCACCGATTTACCGCCGTAAACCAGTGCGCTGTAGCTCGCCACATCCGCGTGCGACGACCGCTCGTCCACCCGGACTTTGCTGTCGGTGAACCCCAGCGCGCCACCGACGCGCCAATCCGCGCCCACGGGCCGGTCCGCGCCCACGAACAGGCCGCCGACATGCTGGCGTACCCGGGCGGCATTGCCGTCGCCGTCGATGGTCTGCCAATTGCCCACGACCTCGGCCCAGGCCGGCCGCGCGCCGGAGAGCGGCAGCGCGGCGGTTGAAAGCGGCGCATCGGAAACGCCTGCGGCCGCGGTCGGGGCGCCGGGCAGCGCGCCGGCCTGCAGATTGGCGCGCAGCTTGGCCAATGGCGTGGCGCGGGCTTGCGCCGCTCCCTGGAGCATGGTGTTGGCGATGCTGGCGTGCACTTCGCCGGACAGGCTGTCGAAGACGTCCTGGGACTGGCCTTGCGCCAACGTGGCGACATACTGACGCAGCGCGCTGTCATTGCCCAGGCTTTCCAGGGCGCCGGCCACGGCGCGCTGGTTGGGGGTGTCGGCGCCCGTTGGGAAAGCGCGAGTCTGCAGCAGCCCCAGCGTCACGTCCGTCGCGCCGTAGGTCAGCCGGGGATCCAGGAACGCGTAGTTCGACGCCACGCTGTCGAACTGCCCCTGGATCGCGTTGGCATGGAGAATCGTATAGCTGATATTGGGCGTGAAATTCCCGTCCGGTCCCACGTGCAACACGGAACCGGCCAGCCGCGCGATGCCGTTCACCACCACCCGGTCGCTGTCGGCGGAACCCGGCGCCGCTTCGACGCGGTAGGCCGATCCGGGCGCAAAAGTCAGGTCGCCATTGACGGTCAAGGTGCCGATGGAATTGCCGGGGCTCAAGGTCGAACCGCTGGCCAGGGTCGTCGAACCCACCGAGCCCGAACCGGTCAGCGTGCCGCCAGCGCCCACGCTGACCGGACCAGCCAGCGCGCCATTGACCGCGAGTGAACCGCCCGACACCGTCGTCCGCCCGATGTTGCTGCTGTTGCCGGTCAGAATCACATCGCCCGACATGATGTTGACCCGACCGTTTCCTTCTATGCTGCCGCCGTACGTCAAGGCGGGGCCGATGAAGTTGAACAGCAGTTCGCCATCGCCCGCACCGAACCGCAGCACCGGCGCGTTCAACACGCCGGCGGGTGGCGGGCCGAAGCCGGCGGGTACGCCCATGATCAGCGTCCCCTTTGATCCGGCGGCATTGGCAATCACGACTTCGGGCGCGCTCAACGTGCCGCCAAACATCAAGAGGACTCGTCCTTCGCCTTCATTGCCTATGGTGACCGGCCCGGCCGAGGTCCAGTTCGAACCACCGCCCATTATCGTCATGGTTCCGTAGGAGCCGGCCAGGTGGCCCAGCGAGCCATTCAGGCTGGACAGCCGGCCGCCGTCCAGGACGCCCAATGCGCCGCGTGCGCCATTCTTCTCACCGACGATGAAAATGCCGCTGTTGATCCAGGACGAGCCCGCGCCCGCTATGTTGGCCGCGCTGTTGCCGTTCTGCACCCCGACGTAGCCGGAGGTGCCGCTGACGGTCGCTCCATCCGCGACGTTGAGCACGCCATCGCCCAGATTGCCGACCACGACCGGCCCCGAACTGATCCAGGAGCTGCCCGCGCCCCAGGCCGTGATCATCCCGGTGGATCCTGCCTGGTCGCCCGCCACGACGCCGCCGCTCTCGACGCGGCCAGCGCCGCTGATGAAGACCGAGCCCATACCTTTGTTTCCCACAAGCACGGGCAATCCCGCACTCACGGTCGACCCCGCGCCATCGACGTACAAGTAGCCGTTGGCGCGGGCCGCGTCGCCGAGCCGGATCTGGAAGGTGCTGGCTGTTGCGCCCGCCAGGACTCTGACCGAGCCCGAGGCGGTGGTGCTGGGCGCGCCGGCGCCGTCGCCACCGATCACCAGCGTGGGGGCATACAAGGTCGAGCCGGCATCAGACACGACGACCTCGCCAAAGCCGGCGCCGCTGCGTCCCACCATCAGCGTGGCAGCTTCGGCCACAGCCTTGTCCTGGATCACCAGCCCGCCCTTTCCGGCCTCGCCCACGGACAAGGTCCCCAGGGCTTGAAGCAGGCTGCCGGCGCCAGACAGGGAAACCGACGCGTCGCTACCCGCGGCCTGGCCGATCATTCCATCCTGCGTGTGCCAGGTATTGGCGGTGCCACCGCTGCCCAGGGTTACCTTGGCAGTGGCGCCCCAGTCATAGCCCAACGCGAAGTTGGTGGTGGTCAGGCTGCCGCCCGGCAGAAACGTCAGCGAGCTGGTACCGGTGTTGCCCAGCGACAGCGACGACACACTCCGCATGTCATCCAGATCGATGGTGCCGGACGGAACATACGCGTCGTCTGCGCTTCCGGGCACGGTGCCGCCCCAGTTCGCAGGCAGGCTCCACAGATTCGCCCCCCCGGCGCCCAGCCAGGTGAGGCTCGCCGCGAAGGAAGATTGCGAGCCCAGGCTCAGCGCCGCCGCGGTTGCGATAGCCGCGGACAGCGGACGCAGGGCAAAGACGGGAATGCGGCGTGGCAGGCTCTTGGGCTTCATTCTTGGATTCCAGTTTGTAGATCCCCGAGTGGTCCGCAGCCCCGCTTATGCGGGCCACAGCCTGAGGCGACGTGGAGTATATGGTTTTGAACCCGGCCGAAACTGAGCAAGGATGAGCGCGATTTGGCGATTTCCGCGCTTGCGCCGCCGCCTGAAATAAAAGCCTGGTTAAACTGGCTGCCGGCAAAACCTGGTACGGTTTCACCGGCCCCCGCTCACTACACAGGACTCCTCATGTCTGCCCCGCAGCCCGCCGATCTGATGCCGATGCTCCTGGACGCCGTCTGCGTCGTGAACGAGTCCGGCACCTTTCTTACCGTGACTGGCGCCTGCGAACAGATCTTTGGCTACACCCCCGAAGAGATGGCGGGGCGCCAGATGATGGACCTGATCTACGAGCCCGACCGTCACTCAACGCTGGCCGCCGTCGAGCACCTCATGAACGGCCGGCTCCAATACGATTTCGAGAATCGCTACGTGCGCAAGGACGGCGAGGTCGTGCGCATCATGTGGTCGGCCCGCTGGTATCCGGAGAAGAAAGTCCGCGTCGCGGTTGCCCGGGACGTCACCCATCGGCGCGGGCATCCTGCCGCATTGGAAGCGGACCCGGCGTCCGTGCAGCAGGTATCGCCCTGGCAGCTGTGCAGTGCGCCGCCCAGCCTGGTTCCGCCAGGCGCGTCCCCCATCCCCTTGTCGCACCAGGACTACACCGTTCTTGCCACGCTGGCCGCCCATGACAAGGGCGCCAGCCGTAAGGAAATCGTGCAGGCGCTGGGCAAGGATTACTGGACATACGACCGGCGCAGCCTGGATACGCAAATGCGCCGCTTGCGCAGGAAAGTCGAGCAGGCATGCGACCGGCAACTGCCCGTGGCCACGCTCAGAGGAGTGGGATATCGGTTCTACGATCCGATCGAGTTCCGCAAGCAAGTGGGGCTGCATCCAGCCTCCTGCGCACACCAGGGTCTTGAGGCGTGAAGATAATGCGATGCATCGCACTGGCGGCCCTGCTCGGCATTGCATCCCTTTCCCATGCGGAACCCAGCGTACAGGTCGGCTTTTCTCCGGAAGGCTCGGCGCGCGAGCTGGTCCTGCGGACGATTGGCGACGCCAGGCACAGCATCCAGATGCTCGCCTACGCGTTCCAGGCCCCCGACATCATGCAGGCCCTGGTTGACGCCCGGAATCGCGGCGTGGAGGTGCGCGTGGTGATCGACAAGAAGCGCAACCAGGGGAAAGCCAGCAAGACTGCCATGGACTTCGTGACCCGCAACGGTGTGGAACTGCGGACCAACGACCATTTCCACCTCCATCACGACAAGACCATCATCGTCGACGGCAGCACGGTCGAAACGGGCTCCTTCAATTTCGCGCCGTCCGCCGAGACGGCCAACTCCGAAAACGTAGTCGTCATTCGAGACATGCCGGAGGTTGCGCGCCAGTACATTGCGCACTGGCAGTCGCGCTGGGACCTCGGAAAGCCCTATCCCGCGGCCCCGGAGCTGCAATCGCCCTCACGCGGCGCCACGCGATGATCAATACGTGATTCGCACCGAAGCCGCGCTCCGGCCGGCCTCGCCGTGGAATACGGCTTCGATATTGTTCCCGTCCGGATCCAGGACGAACGCCGCGTAATAGCCGGGGTGGTAGGGGCGTTCACCCGGAGCGCCATTGTCTCTTCCGCCATGCGCCAATGCAGCGCGGTGGAATGCATCCACCATGGCGCGGTCTTGCGCCTGGAACGCCAGATGATGGCGGCCGGTCAACTCGCCCTGCACTTCCTCGCTGTCGGGCGTCGACACGAACAGCTCATCCGCCCAGAAATTACTCTGGTCGGAGCCGCCCATGGGGATCTGCAACGCGCCGAAGACGGCGGTGTAGAAGTCCTTGCTGGCGGCCAGATCCCGGACGACCAGTCCGATGTGATCGATCAAACGGCCCCGATGCAGCTCTCGTTCTTGCATGAAACGCTCCTGGCTTTGAAGTTGGACTGATGGATATTGGTGTCTGGCCACAATATTGATACTGCGAATTTTTCAGTCTGGCACCGTATTTTTCACCCCCCACCATATTGACAACTGGTTTCCATAGTTGGAAACTGGTTGTCATGAACTCATCCAGACCCCCTTCACTCCCCAGGTTTGCCGCCGATGTCGAGGCGCTCACCGACCTGACGCTCACGGTTTTCCGCACGCACGGCGCTCTGCTGCAATGGGGCGACAAGTTGGTGGAGCCCCTGGGCCTGAGCAGCGCACGCTGGCAAATGCTGGGCTCCATTGCACTCGCCGGAAGGCCGCTAACCGCCCCGCAAGTCGGAGAGGCCATGGGCGTGACGCGCCAGGGCGCGCAGAAGCAGCTCAACCTGCTGCTTGAATCCGGCCTGGTGAGTTCGCACGCCAATCCCGCCCATCGGCGCTCGCCGCTCTACGAACTCACCCCGCGTGGGCGGCAACTCTATTTGCGTGCCGAGAAACTCTGGGCGGCCCGAGCCGCCGAACTCGCCGCTCGAATTCCGCCTGCGCAGATCCATGCCGCCCGCGAAACGCTGGACACGATGCTGCGTCATTTGACTCCTCCCGATCCTTCCGGGGAAACGCCATGAAATCGAAACTGCATGCGGCAGCTGGCGCGGTCGCGCTAGTCTGCATCGTCACCTTCTGGACCTCAACCATCGTGTCCGAACTCTTTCTGAGCGAATCGACGGTAGTAGCGGTAAAGAACGGAATACTCACAGCGATGTGGCTATTGATTCCCGCGATGGCGGCAACCGGCGCCAGCGGGTTCGTGCTCGGCCAGGGACGCAAGGGGCGCCTCGTGGAAATGAAGAAGCGCCGCATGCGGGTCGTCGCGGCCAACGGCCTCCTCGTCCTGCTTCCCTGTGCGTTCACGCTCGCCTGGATGGCCAACGCGGGCCGGTTCGATGCATGGTTCTACCTGATTCAAGGCGCCGAGCTTATAGCCGGCGCCTTGAACATCATGCTGCTCGGACTGAACATGCGCGACGGCCTGCGACTTAGCCGGCACCCGCGGGTGAACCATGGTTCGCTTGCGCCGTTGAAGTAACCCACCCGCGGCAAGTACCTGTACAAGAGCCAGAAGGATCGCGCTCGGCGGCCTGACGGCCATCCTCAAGGCAACGGGATTGCGGCTGGCGGTGCCACCGCTCGATCCCACCCATGCCAATCAGGAAGTCCCGCCTTCCCGCGTAAACAGGACTCGCGGATAGGCGCTACCCGCCTTCACTGAAGCATCGCCTGCGCCGGCCGGAAATGCTTGAAGTCCCAATGCCTGCCCGGGGCGGCATCCAGCAGCTGGCGCGTGTATCCATTCCGCGGCCGGGTCAGCACCGCGGCCGCCTCCCCTGCCTCCACGATCTGCCCCGACTTCATCACCACGATGGAATTGCAGATCTGCGCCGCCACGCGCAGGTCGTGGGTAATGAACAGCACCGCCGTGTCGGTGCGGGCGCGGATGTCTTCGATCAGTTCCAGCACCTGCGCCTGCACCGATACGTCCAGCGCCGATACGGCCTCGTCTGCGATCAGGATGTCGGGCCGCAGGGCCAGGGCGCGCGCGATGCAGATGCGCTGACGCTGGCCGCCCGAGAACTGGTGCGGATACCTGTCCATGGTGTCCGTGCCCAGGCCGACGATATCCAGCAGTTCGATGGCCCGCGCGCGTGCCTCGTCTTCCGGCACGCCGAAATTGCGCATGCCCTCGACGATGGAATCTCCCACCCGGATGCGCGCGTTCAAGGAGCGGTACGGGTCCTGGAACACCACCTGGATGCGCTTGCGCACCGGATGGAACTCGCGCTTGGTGGCGGTGGCGATCTCCGTGCCGTCCAGGCGCACGCTGCCGGAGGTGGGGTCGATCAGGCGCGCAATGCAGCGGGCCAGGGTGGACTTGCCCGACCCGGACTCGCCCACGATGCCCACGATCTCCTTCTTGCGCAGCGTGAAACTGACATCACGCACGGCGTGCACCGTGCGTTTTGCCTTGAAGAAGCCGCGCTCGGCATAGGTCTTGCGCAGGCCCTGGACCACCAGCACGGGCTCGCCTTCGGGCGCCAGCCGGGCCTGCGGCGCCAGGCCCGGCACCGACGACACCAGCATGCGGGTATAGGCCTCTTTCGGGCGCGCCAGGATTTCGTCGCGCGTGCCCACTTCCACCAGGCGCCCGCGGTTCATCACCGCGATGCGGTCGGCGATCTCCGCCACCACGCCGAAGTCGTGCGTAATGAACAGCACCGCCGTATTGTGCGACTTCTGCAATTCCAGGATCAGCGCCAGGATCTGCTTCTGCGTCGTCACGTCCAGCGCGGTGGTGGGCTCGTCGGCGATCAACAGCTTGGGATTCAGGATCAGCGCTATGCAGATGACGATGCGCTGGCGCTGCCCGCCCGACAGCTGGTGCGGGTAGGAGTGATAGATGCGCTCCACGTCCGGCAGGCGCACCGACTCCAGCATGTCCAGGATCTTGCGCTTGCGGGCGGCGGCGTCCATGGCGCTATGGGTGCGCAGCACCTCGTCGATCTGCCAGCCCACGGTGCGCACCGGATTCAGCGCGGTCATGGGTTCCTGGAACACCATGGACATCCGCGTGGCTCGAAGTTCGCGCAGACGTTCCGGCGTGCAGGCCAGCACGTCCTCGCCATCCAGCAGGATGCGGCCCGCGCTGGGCCTGAGCGCATCGGGCGCCAGCAGGCCCATCACCGAGAAGGACGTGACGGACTTGCCGGAACCGGATTCGCCCACCACGCACAGGGTTTCGCCGGCGTGGATATCGAAACTGATGCCTTCGACCACGTGGCGCGCCTCGTCCTCCGGCGTTCCCACCAGCTGCACCGACAGGTTCTGCACTTGCAGCACGGGTATTGTGGATTCGTTCATGTCAGACCCTCCGCGCCATCTTGGGATCCAGCGCGTCGCGCATGGCATCGCCCAGCATGTTCACGCTGAGCACCGTCAGGGCCAGGAACAGGCCCGGCAACAGGATCAGCTCGGGCTTGATCTGGAAGTACATGCGGCCCTCTGCGATCACGTTGCCCCAGGACGGGAACTCGGGCGGCATGCCCACGCCCAGAAAGCTCATGACCGCCTCGGACAGCATGGCGGACGCGAAGATGAAGGTGCCCTGCACAATCAGCGGCGCCAGCGTGTTGGGCACCAGGTGGCGCATCATCAAGGTCCGGGTCGGTGTGCCCAGCGAGATCGCGGCTTCCACATAGGGTTCGTCGCGCAGGCTCAGGATCAGGCCGCGCACCAGTCGCACCACCCGCGGAAACTCCGGCACGGCGATGGCGATCAGCACCGTCAGCATGCTGGCGCCGGTCACGGCGACCAGGGCGATGGCCAGCAGGATGCTGGGCACCGACATGATGCCGTCCATGATCCGCATGATGACCATGTCCGCCGCGCGGAAGTAGCCGGCGATCACGCCCAGCAGCAGCCCGGGTATCAGCGCCACCACGGCGGTGCCCGCGCCTATCATCAGCGAGATGCGCGCGCCGTGGATCACGCGCGACAGCACGTCGCGTCCGTAGGCATCGGTGCCGAACCAGTGCTCGGCGGAAAAGCCCTTCAGGCGCTGCATCGGATTGATCGCCATGGGGTCGGCCAGGCCCAGCAGATTGGCCGCGATGGCCGCCAGGACGATGACGGCCAGCATCACCAGGGCGGCCATGACCGGCCCGGTGGACAGCGTGCGGACCAGCGCCGAGCGCGGACGCTTGCGGACGGCGGGCGCAGCCGCGGCCGCCCCCGCCATGGAGTGTATAGAGGTGGACATGCGGATTCCTTCAGTAGCGGATGCGCGGGTCGAACACCGAGTACAGGACGTCGATGGTCAGGTTCACGCCGATGTAGACCAGCGAGAACAGCAGGATCAGGCCCTGGATCAGCGGATAGTCGCGGGCCAGTACGGACTCCACCACCAGCCGGCCCAGCCCGGGCAGGTTGAACACCGATTCCGTGACCACCACGCCGCTGATCAGCAAGGCGATGCTGACGCCGATCACGGTGATGATGGGCACGGCCGCGTTGCGCAGCGCGTGGGCCATCATCACGGCGCGCTCGGTGATGCCCTTGGCGCGCGCGGTGCGGATGAAGTCCTCGCCCATCACCTCCAGCACACTGCTGCGGGCAATGCGCGCAATCAGCGCGACAAAGCCCGTACTGAGCGCGATCGTGGGCAGCAGCAGGTGCATGCCAAAGGCCAGCAGGCCGGCCGACGGCGACTTGTAGCCTTGCACCGGCAGCCAGCCCAGCTTCATCGCGAACAGCAGGATCAGCGCGTAGCCGGTGACGAAGATCGGCACCGAGAAGCCCAACACCGAAAACGCCATCACCGCCCGGTCCGCGCGGGTGCCGCGCCGCCAGGCCGAGAACACGCCCAGCGGCACCGCGATCAGCGTGGACAGCAGGATCGTCGACAGCGCCAGGGCCAGCGACGGCCCGACGCGGTTGCCGATCATGGACGTGACCGGCGTACCCGAATGCAGCGACACGCCCAGATCGCCCTGCAGCACCTGCCCGCCCCACAACAGGAACTGAGTGGCCATGGACCGGTCCAGCCCCATGTGCTCGCGGATCTGCGCAAGCTGGGTCTCGGTGGCCGCATCGCCCGCCAGAATCAGCGCGGGGTCTCCCGGCGTCAGGCGCAGCAGGCAGAACACCAGCACGGCGACCGTCAGCACCACGGGAACCGTGGCCAGGATGCGTCTGAGTATGTAGCTGAACATGCTGGCTTACCGGCTGGCTTTCTTGATGTTCCAGAACACCGGCGCGGGCGAGTCCAGCACACCCGACAGCTTCTTGCTGAATGCAGCCGCCGTCTCGATCTGGCCCAGCGTGATCGCCACGCCTTCGTCCAGCATCACGTCCTGCAGCTGCTCCGCAAGCTGCTTGCGCTCGGCGTCCGTGCCCGCCACCAGGAACTTGTCGCGCAGCGCTTCCACCTGCGGCACGGTCGGCCAGCCGAACCAGGCTTTCTCGCCGTTGGCCGACACGCCATAGTTGCGCAGCGGGTCCATGATTTCACTCACGTGCCACGTAGTCACGAAGATGCTCCAGCCGCCCTTGGCCGGCACGTCGCGGTTGGCGCGGCGCGACAGCATGGTCATGAAGTCCATGGCCTGCAGCTGCACATTGAAGCCCGCCTGACGCAGCTGCTGCGCCATCACCACGGGAATCGCCGAGGCCATGGCGATATCGGTGGCGTGCAGGATCACCACGGGCGACCCGTCATACTTGGCCTCCTTCAGCAAGGCCTTGGCCTTCTCGATGTTGGACGGCACGATCATGTCGGCGCGCGTATTGCTGGAATACGGCAGGTTGCAGCCGAACACCGCGCCGCAGGTCTTGAAGAACTCCGGATCGCCAACCTGAGCCTTCAGGATGTCGTCCTGCCCCACCGCGTACATGGCGGCCTGGCGGACCAGCTTGTTGTTGAACGGCGCATTCAGCTGGTTGAAGCGGTACATGGGCTGATAGCCCATCTTGTCCAGCACGCGCAGCGTCAGGTCGGACGAGCCCTTGACCATGGGCACCAGGTCGAACGGCACGGTCTCGATGTAGTCGACCTCTCCGCCCAGCAGGGCATTCACGGTCGTCATCGGGTCGGCCATGGCCACCCATTCCACGCGGTCCACGTTGACCACCTTGCCGCCCGCCGTCCAGCTGGGCGCTTCCTTGCGCGGCACGTAATCGGTGTTCTTCTCATACACCGTCTTCACGCCCGGCTGGAATTCCTTCTGCACGAACTTGAAGGGGCCCGAACCGGTGTAGTCGGTGATGGCTTGCGCCACCGGCGTCTGCGCCACGCGCTTGGGCATCATGAAGCTGGGCAGGCCGCTGGGCTTGCCCAATGCCGACAGCACGTCGGCGGGCGCGGTCAGCACAATGCTGAACGTCTTGTCGTCGATGACGTTCATCGACGACACCAGCGGCATCAGCTGGCGGCCGGTCTTGTCCGACTGCGCCCAGCGCTGGATCGAGGCCACGCAGTCCTCGGCCTTCACCGGCGTGCCGTCGTGCCACTTCAGGCCGTCGCGCAGGGTGAAGGTGTAGGTCTTGCCGTCGGGCGAGATCTCCCACTTGTCCGCCATCTGCGGCTGGATCTTGTTGTCCGCGTCCGTCGCCAGCAGCGTGTCGTAGATCATGTAGGCGTGGTTGCGCGTCTGGTGCGACGCGGTCAGCACCGGGTCCAGCACCGTCAGCTTGCTGGCCATCACCACGGTCAGCGTTTCGGCCTGCGCGGGCGCCCAGGCCATCGCTGCGGCGCAAGCCAGCGCGGCGCCAAGACGGCCCAATCCGAAGCGGGCTTCGAGTCTTTCAGCATTGAGGTAAGCCATTTCATTCCCTTGAGTTTTTATGGATGAACAGGGCCTGTCGCCGGCCCTTGAAATCGGATTGCGGATGAGCCCGGATCAGACGATGTCGAACGACAGCGGCGACATCTGTTCGGCGGTACGTCCCGCCACCAGGTCCCGCGACGGCACCAGCGCTTCGGCGCGGCGCTGGGCCTCGTCCACCTGCTCGGCCGCCTTGCGGTAATCCAGCGTATGCACCTGGCCTTCATGCACCACCCGCCGGCCGTCGATGTACACGGTGTGCACGGCGCGGTCGGCGGCGGCGTAGACCAGGCTGCGCACCGGGTCGCGCGAAGGACGCATCAGGTGATGGGTCATGTCCACCATCACCAGGTCGGCGCGCGCGCCCACCGCGATGCGGCCCAGGTCGTCGCGTCCCAGCGCCGTCGCGCCCCCGACTGTCGCGGCATGGAAGACCTCACCCGTGCTGACGGCGCGCGGCGTCTGCGCCATCAGGCGCGCCAGATAGCCCACATGACGCATTTCCTCGATCATGTTGTGCGGATAGGTGTCGGTGCCAATGCCCAGGTTGATGCCCGCCCGGCGGTAGCGCCCGAAGTCGCGCAGCGCCATGCCCCGGCGCATGAACACCGTCGGGCAGTGCGCCACGCTGGCGCCCGTGTCGGCCAGGATGAACAGGTCGGTGGCGGTGCTCCAGTGCGTGTTCGGATGATCGTCCACGAAGATGCCGTGGCCGACGATGCTGCCCGGGTCCAGCACGCCCAGGCTGTGCAGCCACTGGATCGGCGTCAGACCGTGGCGGCGCGTGATCTCGTGGAACTCAGGCAGGGATTGCGCGGCATGCGTCTGCCAGCCTATGCCCCGGCGCTGAGCCTCCTGGTGGCTGGCCTTCAGCAGTTCCGGCGTGCAGGTATCGATCTGCGCCGGCACCAGCATCCCCGTCAACCGGCCGCACTCGTGCGCCTCGGCGCGGTCGATGAGCGCCAGCGCGCGCTCCATGCCGGCTTCCCCGGCCTTCTCGTTCCATTCGTATTCGACAACGTGGCCGTTGCGCGTATACCAGCGCGCCGAACGAAACATCGGCGCGATGTAGGCGCGCAGCCCACTTTGCACCATGATGTCGATCCAGCGCTCGTGCGCCACCGACATGTCCACCACCGTGGTCACCCCGGACATCAGCAGTTCAGCGGCGGCCAGCGTCAGCTGCGCGGGCGCGGCCTCGTCGTCGCCTTCCATCGTGGGCATGTATTCGTACAGGTTCGAGTTGTACAGGCCCGCCGATCCCGTCTCGTCCGTGTAGCCCTTGTTGATGGGCTCATGCACCAGATGGCTGTGGATATCCACCAGGCCCGGCATCACCATCATGCCGCTGCCGCTGACGATTTCCGCATCCGGCGCCGCCGCCTGCGCGCCCGGCCCGACGTGCGTGATTCGCCCATCCGCGAATGCCACATCGGCGTTCTTCATGTAGACGTGCCGCTCGCGCGCCTCGTCCCAGGCAACCACAACATCGGCGTTCTTGATCAGGGTAGTTTTCAACTCGGTATCCTCCAAAATGAATCACTGTTATCCGTGCGGCGCGCGCTAACGCCAGGCGGGCTGCGCGCCCCTGCGGGCGCTGGGCGGCGCCAGGCTGGGCAGCCCGCGCGGCAGAAACTGGCCTTGCCCCGGCGCACCCGCAAAGTGCGTGCCGTCCCAAACAATCTGTCCGCGCAGCAGGGTCATGGCGGGCCAGGCCCGCAGCGTCATGCCCGCATAAGGCGTGTAGTCCACCGCGTGATGCAGGTGCGCGTTGTCCAGCGTGAAATCGCGCTCTTCCCAGATCACCAGGTCGGCATCGCTGCCGATGGCCAGCGTGCCCTTTTTCGGGTACAGGCCATAGGCCCGCGCCGGCTGGGTCGCCGTCAGTTCCACGAAGCGGTTCAAGCTGATGCGGCCGCCCAGCACGCCCTCGGAATACAGCAGCGGCATGCGCGTTTCGATGCCGGGGATGCCGTTGGGGATATGGCGGAAGGCCACTTCCTTGCCGCCAGGCGTCTTGCCGTCCTCGCCCGTGAGGTTGAAGGGCGAGTGGTCCGACGAGAACACCGTGAACAGGCCGTCGGCCAGGCCTTGCCAGATGTCTTCCTGGCTGGACTTGTCGCGCGGCGGCGGGCTACACACGCAGCGCGCGCCGAAGTAGCTGTCGTCCGTGCCCAGGTCCGCCGCCGTCAGCAGGATGTATTGCGGACAGGTTTCGGCGTAGACGTTCAGGCCCTTGGCGCGCGCCTCGCGGATCTGCGCCACGGCCTCGCCGCCCGAGATATGCACCAGCAGGATAGGCACGTCGATGAGTTCGGACAGCGCGATTGCCCGGTGCGCGCCCTCGCGCTCCACCAGGGTCGGGCGCGACACCGCATGAAAGCGCGGCGCGGTGCGGCCCGCGGCTTCCAGGCGGCGGGTCAGCCAGGCGATGCAATCCGAGTTCTCGGCATGGATCATCGCCATGCCTCCATGCGTGCGCGCCACGTCCAGCACGTCCAGTATCTGGCCGTCGGACAGTTTCAGCGCGTCGTAGGTCATGTACAGCTTGAACGAGGTGTAGCCCGCCTCGATCAGGCGCGGCAGCTCTTCATTCAGCACGGCCGGCGTGGGATCGGTCAGGATCAGGTGGAAGGCATAGTCCACGCAGGCGCGGCCCTCGGCGCGCTGGTGGTAGTCATCGATGGCCGCCTGCAGCGTGCCGCCCTTGCGCTGCGCCGCGAACGGAATCACGGTGGTGGTTCCGCCGCAAACCGCCGACCGCGTGCCGGTATGGAAGTCGTCGGCCAGCTTCACGGGCGGCGCCATCGGCTGATCCAGGTGGCAATGCGCATCGACGCCGCCCGGCGTCACCACGCGCCCGGCCACGTCGATTTCACACAGGCCCTTCGCCAGGCCCTGGCCGATCTGCACGATCCGGCCGTCCGAAATCCCCAGATCCGCCCGGCACGTGTCGCCGGCGGTCGCCAGCACCGCGTCCCGCAGCACCAGATCAAAACCCTGCTTCGTCATATGCGTCAGCCCGTCTGATCCGCCCGTTTTCCGTACCGCGCGGCGGTTCGGGGAGGGCAAGTTGTGAGCGGATTCTAGGCCGAATACAGAAATGATTACGCTAGTGATTACCCTGAAATATACATTTCAACCATAAATTGTTAACATTATTTTTGACTGCCTGATTCAGCTTCCAACAACAGCGGCGGTCAATCGGGTATCTTCACGTTCACCCGTCAGGTTGCAGACAACGTGACGTCTACAAGCGGCAAAGAACCGCTCATTGCCCACGGCGGCGATCCCGCCCTGGCACCCCACGCGCAAACCAACAACGAGCCCATGGCATCAGACAAACGCGAAAACACGGTCACCGGCATCTACGAGCGCATCTACCGCGCCATCCTGGACAACCGGCTCAAACCCGGCACCAAGCTGGTCGAAGAGCGCCTGGCCGAGATCTTCGAGGTCAGCCGGCCCCGCATCCGCGAGGTGCTGGCGCGCCTGGCGCACGAACAGATCGTGGAACTGTTCCCCCAGCGCGGCGCCTATGTGGCCAAGCCCTCCATTGAAAAGGCACGCGACGTCTTCGAAGCGCGCAGGCTGATCGAACCCGCCGTGGTGCGCCGCCTGACGCAGAACCTGACGCCGGAAAAGCTTGCACGCCTGCGCGAACACGTCATCCTGGAACACGATGCCCGCAAGCGCGACGACAAGCGCGCCATCATCCGGCTGGCCGGAGAATTCCACATCCTGTTGAGCGAACTGGCGGGCAACGGCGAATTCGCGCGCACCATGCGCGAGCTGTCCACGCTGACCTGTCTGGTCATCTTCCTGTACAACCTGCCCACCGCCACCAGCTGCCGCGACGACGAGCACGAACTCATCACCGAAGCCATCGCCGCCCGCGACGCACAGCGCGCCGCGGAGCTCACGCTGCACCATCTGGACCACATCGAACAGAGCGTGAAGCTGGAATCGGTGGAAGAGTCGGTCGACCTGGAAGACGTATTCAAGTTCTGACCCAGGCTTATGCAAAAAAATGCCCCGGCAGCGAATCCGCTGCCGGGGCATTTCATTGCAGGGCCCGAAGGCCCGGACTCAGCAGGCCTGCGCAGCCAGCTTGCGCCGGCGCACATTGCCGGCGCGCTGCAGCAGCACCAGGCCCAGGCCGCCCGCGGCAATGACCGCCCCGGCGATCGGCACGGCCGCGTAGCCCATGCCCGCGGAGATCACCGCGCCGCCAGCCGCCGCGCCCACCGCGTTGCCCAGGTTGAACGCGCCCACGTTCACGGAAGAGGCCAGGCCGGGCGCGGCTGTCGCGGCGCGCATCACGCCCATCTGCAGCGGCGGCACCACCGCGAAGGTCGCCACGCCGAAGATCAGCAAGGCAATCGCCGCCCCGATCTTCGTGGAGGCCAGCCACGGAAATGCCAGCAGGTCGACGATCACCAGCACCAGGAAGAAGATCAGCGTGCCGTCCAGCGAACGGTCGGCCAGGCGTCCGCCCAGGCCATTGCCCAAGGTGAAACCCAAGCCGATCAGCACCAGCATGCCGGTAATGAACCCCGGCGACGCGCCGGTGATGTCCGCCAGCGTCGGCGCAATATAGGTATACAGCGTGAACATCGCGCCCGCCCCCAGCACCGTGGTCAACAGCGCCAGCAGCACGACGGGGCTCTTCAGCACGGCCAGCTCGTGGCGCACATTGGGACGGCGTCCGGCCTCGCCGGCCGGCAGCGCGAACCACAGCGACAGCATCGCGATCAGGCCCAGCACGGCCGTCGCGGCAAACGACATCCGCCAGCCGATCACCTGACCCAGCCACGTCGCGGCGGGCACCCCGCCCACATTGGCGATGGTCAACCCCATGAACATGGTCGCGACCGCGCTGGCCTGCTTGTGGCGCGGCACCACGCTGGCGGCCACCAGCGAACCCAGGCCGAAGAACGCGCCGTGGTTCAGGCTGGTCACCAGTCGGGCCAGCAGCAGCGTCGTGTAGTTGGGCGACAGCGCGGACAGCACATTGCCGATGGTAAAGATCGCCATCAGCAGAATCAGCGCCTTGCGGCGCGACCAGCGCGAGAACGCCAGCGTCATCAAGGGCGCGCCGACCATCACACCGATGGCGTAAGCGCTGATCAGCATGCCGGCGCTGGGAATGGACACGCCCACGCCATCGGCGATGACAGGCAGCAGGCCCATGGGAGAAAACTCGGTCACGCCAATGCCAAACGCACCGACGGCGAGCGCCAGCAGCGGCGGGCCGGACTTAACCGGTTGATTATCTTGGGGGTTCATGCAAGTTCCTTGGGTTCGACGGCGCCAGCAGGACGTTCCTGGGGCGCTCCCGGCCCAAAATGGCCGGCGCATCGGGAAGACAGGAGTGCAGTATGACGGCGGCATCCTTGCGGAAAAAGCCGTCTGGAAGGCAAACACTTTTGACTTGGGGTCATTAATCGCCACCAGCCGCCAGCGCGAGCTCCCTACAAGGCAACAAAAAGGGCGCCCTCAGGCGCCCTTCTCTTCAACCACGCGTGCCGCTTACTTCAGCAGCAGAGCATTCAGCCGCTTCACGAACGCCGCCGGGTCCGCGATCTGCGCCCCTTCGGCCAGCAGAGCCTGATCCAGCAGGAGACGCGCCCACTGGTCGAACTCGCCGTCCTCGGCCGCGCGGATGCGTGCCAGCAACGGGTGTTCCGGGTTGATTTCCAGCACCGGCTTCACGTTCGGCGCTTCCTGGCCCGCGGCCTTCAGCATGCGCAGGAGGTGCGGGCTGAGTTCGTTCTGGCCCACCACGACGCAGGCCGGCGAATCCACCAGACGCAGGGTCACGCGCACATCCTTGACCTGGTCTTCCAGCGTCTTCTGCAGGCGCTCGACCAGCGGCTTGAAGTCCTCGGCCACTTCGGCCTGGTGCTTCTTTTCTTCCTCGTCGGCCAGCTCGGCCAGATCCAGGCCGCCCTTGGCCACCGACACCAGTGACTTGCCGTCGAATTCACGCAGGTAGGACAGCATCCACTCGTCCACGCGGTCCGACAGCAGCAGCACTTCGATGCCCTTCTTGCGGAAGATTTCCAGATGCGGGCTGTTGCTGGCCGCGGCGAACGTATCCGCCGTCACGTAGTAGATCTTGTCCTGACCTTCCTTCATGCGCGAAACATAGTCGGCGAACGACACCGTCTGAGCCTGGTCGCCCGAATGCGTCGAAGCAAAGCGCATGAGCTTGGCGATGCGCTCCAGGTTGGCGGAGTCCTCGCCCGCGCCTTCCTTCAGTACCTGGCCGAACTCCGACCAGAACGTGGCGTAGTCTTCCGGCTTGTTCTCGGCCATGTCCTCCAGCAGCGACAGGATGCGCTTGGCCGAACCCTCGCGGATGGCGCGCACGTCACGGCTTTCCTGCAGGATTTCGCGCGACACGTTCAGCGGCAGATCGGCCGAATCGATCACGCCGCGCACAAAGCGCAGGTACGAGGGCAGCAGCTGGTCGGCGTCGTCCATGATGAAGACGCGCTTCACATACAACTTCACGCCGTGGCGGCCATCGCGATCCCACATGTCCATGGGCGCATGCTTGGGCACGTACAGCAGCTGCGTGTATTCGCTGCGGCCTTCGACACGGTTGTGCGTCCAGGCCAGCGGGTCGTCGTAGTCGTGCGACACCGTCTTGTAAAACTCGCGATACTGCTCTTCCGTCACGTCGGACTTGCTGCGGGCCCACAGCGCATTCGCCTGGTTCACCGTTTCCAGCTCTTCGGTCTTGACCTGCTCGCCCTTCTCCTGGTCCCACTCTTCCTTGACCATGCGGATGGGCAGGGAGATATGGTCAGAGTAGCGGCGCAGGATCTCGCGCAGCTTCCAGCCATTCAACAGTTCGTCTTCGTCGGCGCGCAGATGCAGCGTCACGTCCGTGCCACGGCCGGACTTCTCGGCGGCGGCAATCGTGAACTCGCCCTGGCCGTCGGATTCCCACTGGATCGCATCGGTGGCGCCGGCGCGGCGGCTCACCACCGTGACCTTGTCCGCCACGATGAACGACGAATAGAAACCCACGCCAAACTGGCCGATCAGCTGCGCATCCTTCTGCTTGTCGCCCGTCAGTTGCGAGAAGAATTCGCGCGTGCCGGAACGGGCGATCGTGCCCAGGTTGGCCACGGCTTCGTCGCGCGACAGACCGATCCCGTTGTCCGAGATCGTGATCGTGCGGGCGGCCTTGTCGTAGCTGACCGTAATGGCCAGTTCGCCATTCCCTTCCAGCAGCTCGGGCTGGTCTATGGCCTCGAAACGCAGCTTGTCGCAGGCATCCGACGCATTCGACACCAGCTCGCGCAGGAAGATTTCCTTGTTGCTGTACAGCGAATGGATCATCAGGTGCAGCAGCTGCTTCACCTCGGCCTGGAATCCCAGGGTTTCGGACGTGGAAGTCGTGGCGGTTTGGCTCATAGTTCTACGTGGCTTTGAAAATAAATTAGGGACGGATTATTAAGCGACCGGGGCGCATCGCCCACGCGGTCTCCGGGAAACCCTACTGATGTGGGGGCCAAAGGGAACTTTTCAAGACCGGGTGGCGGCGCTGCAACCTGACAAGCCGCTGTCCCCGGTAAAATTCCGCACTTTTCTCACCTACCCCCCCCCGGCCGGCACTCCGCCATGCAACCCGCCTCCCTAGCCCAACCCGCCCCCCGCAGCGCCCCCGACGACGACGCCCCCAGCCACGACCTGGTCTACGGTCCCGACGACCGTCCCGCGCCTCCCGTCGCCTTCGTCGCCGCGCTGCAGCACCTGCTGGCCATCCTGGTCCCCATCGTCACCCCCGGCCTGCTCATCTGCCAGGCGCTGGGCGTGAGCAGCCGCGACACCACCCTGATCGTGTCCATGTCGCTGGTCATCTCCGGCATCGCCACCTACGTGCAGTGCAAGCGCTTCGGCCCCCTGGGCGCGGGCCTCCTCATCGTGCAGGGCACCAGCTTCAACTTCGTCGGGCCGCTGATCGCCGGCGGCTCGGTCATGGTCAAGCAAGGCACGCCGGTCGAAGCCGTCATGGCCGCGATCTTCGGCGTGGTCATCGCCGGATCGTTCGTCGAGATGGGCATCAGCCGCATCCTGCCATTCGTGAAGCGCCTGATCACCCCCCTGGTCACCGGCATCGTCGTGCTGCTGATCGGCCTGACGCTGATCAAGGTCGGCCTCATCAGCATGGGCGGCGGCTTTGGCGCCATGGCCAACGGCACCTTCGCCAGCTCCGAGAACCTGACGCTATCCGGCCTGGTCCTGGGCACCATCATCCTGCTGAACCGCGTGCCCGTCGTGTGGATCCGCAGCACCGCGCTGGTGCTGGCCTTGGCCGTCGGCTACATTGCGGCCGCCTACATGGGCCGCCTGGACTTCACCGGCGCCCGCGAAGCCGCGCTGTTCCAGATCCCCGTGCCGCTGCACTTCGGCCTGGGCTTCTCGTGGGCGCTGTTCGTGCCGATGCTGATCATCTACCTGGTCACGTCCCTGGAAGCCATCGGCGACGTCACCGCCACCAGCAAGGTATCCAAGCAGCCCGTCGAAGGCCCGCTGTGGATGCAGCGCATCAAGGGCGGCGTCCTGGTCAACGGCGCGAACTCGCTCCTGGCCGGCGTGTTCAACACCTTCCCCAGTTCGGTCTTCGCACAGAACAACGGCGTCATCCAGCTGACCGGCATCGCCAGCCGCCACGTCGGCGTGTGGATCGCGGGCATGCTGATCGTGCTGGGCCTGTTCCCCGGCGTGGCCGGCGTCCTGCAAGCCGTGCCCGAGCCCGTCCTGGGCGGCGCCGCCATGGTGATGTTCGGCGCGGTCGCCGCGTCCGGCATCAACATCCTGGCCGGCATCCATCTGGACCGCCGCGCGCTGCTGATCATCGCCGTGTCGCTGGCGCTGGGCCTGGGCGTGTCGCAAGTGCCGGAGATCCTGTCGCACCTGCCGCATGCCGTGAAGAGCGTGCTGGAGTCGGGCGTGGCCACGGGCGGCATTTGCGCCCTGGTGATGAACTGGTTCCTGCCCGAGAAGAAATAAGACAATTGTCGGGTTGGTCCAGGGCCTCGCTTTCTGGCGAAGCCCGGGACCAACCCCGGTCAGACTGGCCCGTCCCCGCTTCGCCTGACAATTTATGAAAGACCGCATATAATCGCTGTCTTCGTATCTCCCGCAGCCGTCATCTGGACGTGTTCGCGACCCCCTGCCCGGGTGGTGAAATTGGTAGACGCAGGGGACTCAAAATCCCCCGCCGCAAGGCGTGCCGGTTCGATTCCGGCCCCGGGCACCATCTAAAAATCTTCCGCTAATTCAAGCCGTTAGAAGATTTCGCAGTACAAGCCCCGCACCGGGGGATTTTCCTAAAATTGTGGTCAGGTACAGTTTCGGTACAGTGATGCGGCGCTAGCCCCATACGGAGTACTCATGGCTACGATTGTTAAGACTTCCTCGGGCACTTGGAAAGCCCTCATCCGCAAGACAGGCTGGCCGGCCACGGCCAAGACATTCCGCACCAAGCGGGACGCCGAAGACTGGGCGCGCCGTACCGAAGACGAAATGGTACGCGGCGTATACATCCAGCGAGCGCCGGCCGAGCGCATGACCGTCGAAGCGGCACTGACCCGCTACCTCAAGGAAGTCACGCCCACCAAGCGGGCCTCGACCCAAGCCGGCGAACATAAGAAAGCTCAAGTCATCATCCGGCATCTTGGCAAGTACTCGCTGGCCGCCCTGAACGCCGAGATCGTGGCGCAGTTCCGTGACATGCGACTGGCGGGCGACCCGGACAAGCATGGCAAGCTACGGCCTCGCAGTAACAACACGGTACGCTTGGAACTGGCCCTGCTAGGCCACCTGTTCACCGTCGCGATCAAGGAATGGGGCATCGGCCTGCCCTTCAATCCCGTGTCCAACATTCGCCGCCCGGCCCCAGGCTCGGGCCGCAACCGGCGATTGACTCCCGCAGAACAGACCCGCCTGCTACAAGCCGTCGATAAGCACTCAAACCCGATGTTCGGATGGATCGTCCGCATTGCCGTCCAGACCGGCATGCGGCTGTCCGAGATTGCGACGCTACGCATTCGGCAGGTGGACATCGAGCGGCGCGTCGTCCGGCTGGAACATACCAAGAACTCTTCGCCTCGCACCGTCCCACTGACTGCCGAGGCAACGCGCGTGTTCACCGAAGCACTGGCCAACCCCTTGCGCCCAGCCGAAACCGAACTGGTGTTCTTCGGCGAACCCGGCCGGGATGGCATACGACGCCCCTACCTGTTCGACAAAGCGTGGACCGATGCCAAGCGAGCAGCGGGCCTTGAAGACTTCCGCTTTCACGACCTGCGACACGAGGCTGTCAGCCGGTTCGTGGAAGCCGGCTTGAGCGATCAAGAGGTGTCGGCCATCAGCGGCCACAAGTCGATGCAGATGCTCAAGCGCTATACGCACCTGCGGGCCGAAGACCTGGTGCAGAAGCTGGACCGCCTCGTGCGTCGCGCGCCGTCCACTTCTAAACAACGGAGTGAGACCGACTCCCAAACAGAGAACACCGCATAATCGATCCATCGCGTTGCCATAATGAATAACCGATTGTCTTAACCTACGGAGGAAGCTAGTTTTGCATACCGCTATCAAGATCGTCGCCATCAGCAGCCTTGCTTTTACCCTTGCCGCGTGCGGCAGCGCCAAGGACGCCAACAAGAGCAACTTCAGCAAGGCCATACAGGCATACCTAGATACTCAGAAGGGCCTGTGCGCTGCGATTCCTGCAAAGGGCTTGCCGTTCACCCTGGCGAATCAAGACATGCTGGGCGGCCAGAGCAAGAAGCGCGCCGACGCGCTGGTCGATGCCGGGCTGCTGACGAAGCGAGACACCGAAGTCAAAGCCATGTTTGGCAACAAGATGGAGCCGGCCACCGAGTACCAAGTCACTGACACCGGCAAGAAATTCCTCGTCGCCAATGGTGCCAATACGATGGCTGGACAAGATGCCTTCTGCACCGGCAAGTACACCGTTGTGGAAGTGAGCAACTTCACTGAACCCAGCGACATGATGGGCGTAAAGCTGTCGCAGGTGAACTACCGCTACAAGGTAGAAGGTGCAGATGACTGGGCCAAATCGGAAGGCATGCGTGCCAATTACAAGAATTTTGCGGAACAGACACAGGGAGATATACAGGGAAAGGCGGCTGTCATCCTGACCAACGATGGATGGATGCACGAGCGCCTGTTCAAGCGCGGATAAACCACCCTGAGTCAGTTCTGAAACGACAGGCCTTTCACCTATTGAGTGAAGGGCCTTTTCTTTGGTTCTACGCCGATCTGCGGGGTGGTTGGGGGTCGCGGAACGACCCAGAGCAGTCTCCCCACTAACGTCTGACATGAGCTGCGACCGACGGGCGCAGCCCGTTGTGCGTCAACTCGATGGAAGGGTTAGTCGCCATTCGATGGTGCAGCGCCTTCCCAGCGAGCTTGCCAAGCCTTGAAGTCGAAATTGTCCCTGTAACCGACTACCGCCGTGGCTGTTTCGACGATCAATTGGTCTAGGTCGTGCATGACATCCCGACCCGTAAGTACACCGACGATTGTTCCCCCGGTGCCCGGACCACTAGGTTCATGCTTCGCCCAGTGAAACTTGTACCTTTCGCGTATGTAGTTCTTGATATACGCAGCGGCTCCATCTTTGCCGAAGTGTTTAACGGGGTAGAACTCGGCAAGCTTGAGCCAGATGATCTCGTAGAAGTCCACGACGTCGTACGTCGCCTTACGCATTTCAACGGTGATGCCAGTGTCCCATCCTGGTTGTGCCGTTCGATGTGTAAGCGCCTTGAGTTCCGGAAGTGACTCAAAGAGGCGGATATCAGTTGGTTCGTCTAGTGAGCGTCGAGTGTAGTCGTCTGGGAGTTCGTTCTTGAACTCCGTTGGAAGGGACTGTTCAGCGAGTTTATCCTTACGCCTGTGGCAGGCAATTGCAGCGACGGCGAATATAAACGCCAAGATGCCGGAGCCAGCCGCATATGAGTAATCTTTGGTAGACAGGAAGTACCAAAGGGAACCGGTTGCAAATATTCCGGATATCGACCAGCAGGTTTGGATCACCCAATCGGGAACTGTGCGATTCATAACGCCTAACGTTTGAGTTCAGCGGCTGCCGAAGTCAGTCTGCTGGAACGAATGGTTAGGGTCTGCGCTGAATGCCAACGCTCCATGATGAATATGACTAACGAGTGCGACGCGTTCACCGCGAGGCGTGCCTCTGACACCTCTAGTGACGGCGGGCTTACTCCACGCCCATGCGCTGAGCCAATATGCGTTCGATATGCACCAACACCATCCACGATAGAGGCCAACCCTTGAAGAATTCTCTTCTGGTCGTCTCGGAGCGTTGGGTCTAGGTTGAGACCCAAGTGACTCTGAACGGTGCGCCAAAGAGGCATTACCGTCTGGTTGGCCGGCATTTCAAGGGCAAACGTTTCGATGTACGTCTTGCAAGTCGCCTCAATGATTGAGCAGGCTGCTGTGATTGCCGCATGAGGATCACGCTCAAGTTGATCAATTGCTCGCTCGAACTCCGCTTCGACTGAGGCGAAGTCACCAGCCCGAAGAAAGTCAGCTAATGTTTTGGCGGCAAGACTTGCTCCAGCAAGCCCGACGTATCCATTTACCTGATATGTGAGTTGATTCTTCGCGAGACTCTCACGTATCCGCTTCTGGCCGGAGGCGATCTCGGGACGCCAGTCGTTGGGTTCTTGATCCATGAACTTTTGAATGACTTGACCGAGTACCGCTAAGGCATCCACTGATGGATCTTCGTTGCATAGCTTAAGCCAGAGGGAGCACTTCGTCTCGCAGTTCCCGGGAGGGGCGTCACCAGGCGCTCCGCTTTCCATGAAGAGCGAGTTCAGCGCCGAATGGCTGTAGTAATACGCCCCGATTACAGAAGCGACCGCGCCAATAACTGAATTCGGGATCTTGCTTGCCAAAGTTTCCTCCAGACGCTCAACTAAATTTAGACGACAGAAAAATAGGCTTGTCGTTCTTATAAAAATGAATATATCCGCAATTCTGAGAGTGACCAATCGCAATCAAACTTTTTAGGCTAACCTAAAAATTTCGAGATTGGAGCTTGCTGCAAGTAGTCTAAAGACCAATTATGGAATAACTGCTGCTGGCCGTTCGCCGCCCTCCGACGTGCGGCGGCCGACTTCCGACCCGAAGCGGTCATTATGAGCGGCCAAAATCGGACAATCCAATATGCATCAGACGCTACTCCATGTAGGGCAGTCCCTGACAGACTATATTGAGGGGAAGAATCGCGCGCGGCTTGACAGAAAACGCTCCCGCGTCACTGGTGATCATCGCCTGCAGTTGTTGGGCCTCTTTGGTTGTCCGGACGAACACAGCACGCAACGTAGGACTCGGTAGTGAAAAATCGCCCTTGGCACGCCATTCGCGCTCATGAAGCCAATTGGTCTCCGTTCCCGTTACTCCCTCCAATGTGACAGCCCGCCACCATTCATCCTCCTTCAACAGGGTCTTCCGTTCACTCTTCGTCATATACAAGACGGGGCGGCACCCGTGCTTGTAGGCATACTTCTTCGAGATGAGCACGCCGTAAGGTCCGTATCGTTTTGAGTTCCGCTGATGAAGGACATATTTGAGTGAAGGCAGCGGAACATCCATGAAACAGGACGCAGTATGTGGCCCCGCCACACGCCCCGGGCTATGTCCCGAGCCACGGATCATCCCCGTCTTAAGAATGTTGACAAGGTTCTCGAAACCGGTCGCTTTACCCGATTTCTTAGTCAGGTGCACGAGGAACGGCGTCAAATCAGGACGCTCGAAAAAGGGAAGCTCGTGTGAGTCGGAATTGTTCTGGGCCATTGTTGAAATCGGGAAATGAAGACGTAGGCGCTTGGCGAAATCAAAATCTTACAGGAGCCTCACCCTCAGACACCTTGTCTTCAACTGAAGAACGATGTTGAACGGCAGAAACTGGCCGAACTCGGCCGTATGTCTTCCTGAGCGAATCATCCCCACCTACGCGGCGACCGAGTGGCGCGCAAGATCATTAGGTCCTCGCGCTGGCCGCTACTGCGCAATCTCGAAAACGTCAGGCGAGAAGCCTTCCCCGGCAATCGGCGATGAATCTTTCTTTTGCCCCCTCACATCACTTCAGTGATCTGCCCGGTTGTCGGGCCGTTGAAGGCTACACCATGTATTTCAGAGGTGGCAGAATGGAATTAGCTCGGCCACGACTTAAGCGTATGCAAGTCCAGCAACGTAAACCTCCCCCCATCCTGCCATCCACCTGTATCGATGTAGTAAACATTACCAAGCTGCGCAGGCTTGCGTAGCGTCATATGTCCATGAACCACCGCACGGACATTGCGGACAGGCTGGGAATACTGCATTCGATAGCGGTCTACGGACCATAGGCAGGCATCCTCATCCTCCGGGCTGAAAGTAGCGCCATGAACGGCCTGCCAATCGTCATAGGGGAAGTCGGCGTGAACCATACCGACTACACCACTCGGCGTTTCCACCTCGATAGCCAGCGGCAAGGCACTCAAGCAGGCCGCAATGCGTTCACGAACATCGCCAGCACAGGCATCCAACCATCCGCCGCCGTGGGCGCGATGATCAACGTCCGGAATCGGATTGTCCATCGCCCGTCGCCACGTCATCAGGTCGTGATTCCCACAGATCGCGTGAAACCACGGGCGCTCCAACCATTTCAGAACATCGGCTGACTCAGGGCCTCGGTCCACAAGGTCCCCCACGGAAAACAATCGGTCCTTTTCTGGCGAAAACCTTACGGCAGCCAGCGCGACCTCAAGCCGACCAAAATGACCGTGGATGTCACCCACCGCAAAATCACGGCCGTTGGCATTCAATTGAAAGCGCCGGACTCGGACGTTACCGGACGTCATTCCCAGGTTCCATATAGCTCCCTAACGACTTGTCATGCATGCCCCATGATACTTGGCTCTTCACGACCGCGTGATACGTAACCCGCTGATCCTAGTGCCATCACTTCGAATGCGAGCCAACAGCGTGAGCATGCTCACATCGTTGGTAATTTTCCACAAAATTTCTCTCTATCCACCGACGCTTCAGACGCCGAAATCAGAGCACATCTCTGACCGCGCCTAAGCCCATGATTTCTAGATTTATTTTGCTTGATCGCTTCATCGCAAGAAAACCAATGCGCCATATCTTGGCATTTGGCGATGCCTAATCTTGGTTTTCATGGACACCCTATTTTGGTCTTTAAAATCAATGACTTAAGTTTGACAACCATGCCCTCACGGTAAAGACTGGCATTACCTACGGTGAACTTGTGAGGCATATGAATGACTACTGGAGAATATTTGTTGGGACGGTTTGGACCGTTGATGAGCATCGTTGACGTTGCCACCTTGCTAGGTCGATCTCCCGATGGCGTCCGCGTTGCGCTTTATACCGATACCGACTTTTCGCGCAAGCTGAAACCAGCCATGCTGCGAGTCGGCCGCCGCGTTTATTTTCGGACGTTGCAGGTCACGGAAGCGCTGAATCTGGAACAGCCGACAGACGATGAAATCACGCCCGCAGAGGTCGCTACGCGAGGGCCGCGCACATGAGTCGGCAAAGAACCATCAACGACCAGATATGGCGCTCAAATCGCCTGTCAGGCTGCACGGTCGAAGACCGCTATGCGCTGTTCTATTTCCTGACCTCACCATTCAGCAATGTGATCGGCGCCTATGAAGTCGTCCTGCGCGTTGCAGCCTCGGAAATGGGTTGGGATGTCGAGTCGCAACTGATAAACGTGATCCGCCGGCTTGTTGACGCCGATCTAATCTATTTCGACGCTGACGCGAACTACGTCTGGGTGAAGGTCTGGTGGGATCACAACTCCGCCAAGATGGCCGTGGCGTCCACACTCAGGAAGAAGACACTCCAGCAGATCGAAGCCCTTCCCGAACGCTGGCGCAACGACTATGTGGACGACTTCATCAATCGACTGCCGGCCGACGACCCGCTGCGAGATACGGTAGCCAGTGCATTGGCGTCTCCTAGCGATAGGGTATCGACAGCCTATGCCGACCCTAGCGATAGCCAATCATCGATTCAAAGCGCCCCACGCGACGCGCTTATTAATCAAGGAGTTAGCGAGCCCGATACCCTATGCACACCCTATCCAAACGGTATGGATAGGCGGCCGGGTAACACTACTACTAACACTAACTCTATCTATAACACTACTACTACAACGGAAACCGGCAACGGCTTGCAATACCCTAGCTCGCTGGCTCGTGCTGAAAGGATGTCGATACAGAATCTGATCGCCAACATTCCCGCCGAAAGCGCTCAGGCTTTGCTTGACGAACTGGAAGGCGCAATCAAGAAACCGGGCACCATCAGAACGACGAAGGTCGCTTACCTCAAAGGACTCGTTGACCGCCACCGCACAGGCGGATTCGTGCCGGCTGCTGGCATTCCGATAGCAACCAGAAGGGAACGTCTGGCAGCGACTCAGGATATGTCGCCCACATCGGAATCAGTACCGCTCAGCAAAGCTGAATCGCTAGCCCGGCTTCAAGACCTGAAGGCCAAGTTGAGCATGCACGCGAGGACGCCAAAATGAAAAACAACAAGGCCACACTATGTGTTCGACTAGATAGCGATCTGAAGCGGCGTTGGCAGGCACTTTGTCTTCGACAAGGTAGCACGCCCAGCGACGGCCTGCGGCAGATCATTGTCCGCCTTCTCAACGGTTCGGCAACGGACACTTCGCCCACTCCATCAACACATGAGCAGCCCGATACTTCGCGTCGCCGCTTGGAACTCCGCCTGACTGAGACGGAATACGCCCGCATCGAGGCACTGGCCTTGCAGCAGGGCATGTCCGCCAATCGCTGGGTCATCCACCTGATACGGGCCAATCTCAGCGGGGAACCACAGTTCGGCATGACAGAGCTACGGACGCTGGGCGAATCGAATTCACGGCTGCTGGCCATCGGCCGCAACCTGAACCAGATCGCCCGGCATATGAACGCGGGACGCACGCTGGAGACGGTGGTGACCGCTGAGCGTATCGACACACTGACCCGTCATATCAAAACCCACACCGCGCGGGTGGCAGACATCATGCGCGCCAACATTGACCGCTGGAGGCTGGAATGAGTCTGGTCATTGATGGAATTTTGAAGGACTGGGGCGAACGCATCTATACCAAGCCCGTAACCAGCCAAGGCATAAAGCGCACGGTGACGCGATCACGCACTTCACCACCCTCCAAGCCTCTGCTGCTGACCGGCAGCGCTCGGGTCCGTGACAAGTTGATGCTGACCACTCGCAAAGCGCCCGAAGTCATGGTGAAGATCTCCGGCAGCGGCAAAGGCATCGCGGAGGTGAAAGCACACCTCGACTACATATCGCGCAACGGCCTGGTAGCGTTGGAGAACGAAGACGGTGAAATCATCCTTGGCCGTGAGGCTGTGCAGGACGTGCGCGACGAATGGAAAAGCGGCCAGTACGGGTTGCCTGATAACGGCTCGCGCCGCGAAACGTTCAATATCGTGCTGTCCATGCCACCCGGCACCGACCGACGCGCGGTCAATGACGCTATCCGTGCATTCGCGAAAACGGAATTCGGCGCCAACCACGCGTATGTCTTCGCCATCCATGACGATGAAGCCCATCCCCACGGTCACCTTTGCGTTAAGGCGCTGGGTCTCGACGGCAGCCGGCTCAACCCACGAAAAGCTGACCTGCAACGTTGGCGGGAGCGCTTCGCCGAGGCACTGCGTGAAAATGGCATCGAGGCCAATGCCACACCGCGTAGGGCACGGTCTAACACGCACACTACGGTCAAGCAGGCAACGCGACATGCTGCCAAGCGGGGTAAGAGCGCCAAAGCGGCCGAGCGGGAACAACGCGGGCTTTCCGGCATTTCACGTGCCATCAGGAATGGCTACGGGCACATTGCGAAAGCCTTGGCCGCTGGTGGCATAGAGGACAAATCGCTTGCCCTGGAAATTGTCCGGTTCCTTGATCCCTCGCAGGACAGGACGCTACAGGTCCCACAGCGTAGCCAGAGCAGCACCGAAGTGATCAAGGATACCCAGCAACTGGACAAGACCAACCACCCAGGCAAAGGCGACCTGAGCCGTTGATTGATTGCGCAAGAAGGACCATAAGATGGCTTTACGCTACGACGCGCTGCAAGACTACTGCGATGATCCAGCGCGCACTGGTGACGTGCAGGTCATTCTGTATGCGCACTACTGGAAGGGCTTTGCCTTGGCCGTGCAGGACGGCACTACGGAGCACCACGTCATGGACGACAAAGGCAGACCGTACCGGTTCCGAACCGTAGAAATGGCCTTAGCAGAACTGGCGAACATCTCGTATCTATCGGACCGCATCATCATTGACCGTCGCGCGTGGTCGCCGTAGTCGGAAACTACTTTGCATTAACCGTAAGTACAATCAACTTCGGTTGTACCTTTAACCACAACGAACGTTGCACCGCCCCAAGGACGCCTAGCGTACCGGGTGCCGACCCGAAAAGAAGGGTTCCGACCGCCGAGAGCAGATCGGCCGCTTAGTCGCCCCAAGGACGCACAGTCGTACTGGGCGCGGTCCCTGAACAGACCGACAGACCGGACAGCACGGTCCTACGTTCGCCCTCAACCTCTCAGGAGTGGCGAACATGAAGAAACTATCAGCCTCTTGCATTCTGGCCGTCGGCATTGCCGCGTCGTTGGCCGCCTTCGCACAAATCCCCGTGACAGATGGCGCTTCCATCGCCAAGAGCGTGGAAAACCAGATCGAAACGATGGCGAAGTGGAAGATGCAGTACGACCAGATGGTCAGCCAGATCGACCAGATGAAGCAGCAATACGCTGCGGTCACTGGCACGCGCGGCATGGGCGAACTGTTCAACAACCCGCAGCTGCGTGACTACCTACCGCAAGACTGGCAAGGGGTCTATGACAGCGTGAAATCAGGCGGCTATGCTGGCCTGAGCGGGCGCGCTGAAGCCATCTACGACAACAACAAGGTGTATGACGCCTGCACCGGCTTCGCCTCGAACGAGCAGCGCACCAACTGCGAAGCGCAGGCTGTCAAGGGCGCGCAAGACAAAGCCTTTGCGCTCGACGCCTACGACGCGGCGAAGAACCGCCTCAGCCAAATCGACCAGTTGATGAGGCAGATCAATCAGACACAGGACCCGAAAGCCATTGCTGAACTGCAAGGCCGCATCGCGGCCGAGCAGGCCATGATTCAGAACGAGCAGACCAAGCTACAGATGTACCAGATGGTCGCGGCAGCGGAAGACCGGTTGCAGGAACAGCGCCAGCGTGAAATCAACGCGAAGGTGCTGGCGAATCGTGAATACACGAAGCATCAGCCTTTCAATCTGCTGGATAAATAAGAGGAGACAAGCCCATGATTTCCTATATTCACATCCCTGTTTTGGCAATTTGCTTTTTCACACTGATGTTCATGCGCCGGTGGTGGCAATGCATAGACCGCCTTGGTGTCACGCGCGAGGTCGGCCGCCGCGCGCCTTCGCTTGTTCAAGGTGACATTCTGGGCGCAGCCTTCGCCATCCTCCCCTTCGTGATCGCGGCGCTAGATTGGTCCGGGGTTGTCCTGCCCGGCCAGTCGAGTCCGACGTCTTCATGGATGGCGGCATTGATTTCACTGTCCTGCCTCGGTGGTTGCGCGTTCGTCCTGCGCAACTCTAGCGGGCGAATCGCAGGCAATTGGGCTGGCACGCGTGAAAGCGCACTTCGCACAGTTGCGGCGCTACGCATCATCGACGCGGCCGAGCTGGCTCACGCACTCGGCGTATTGCAGCAGCACGAGAGCCAATACACCGGCGGCCGAACCATCGAAATCAACACACAGGAGATGCGGAAATGAAAAAGCTCGTTCTCACCCTTTTCGTCGCAGCAACACTCGCGGGCTGCGACCAGACCGAGCCGGTCCAAACCGTGGATTGGTACAAAGCGCACGATGCCGAGCGCACTGCGATGGTTTCCAAGTGCCGGAATAACCCTGGCGAGTCGGACGCATCACCGAACTGCATAAATGCCGTCACCGCCCAGAACCATCTGACGGTTGAGAAGCGCGGATACACAAAGCATGAGCCAATCAATGTGCTCGAAGGGGGCAAATAGTGGCTATTGAATCTAATATCTTTGAATGGATGGGCGAAAGCATCGACATGACGCTGAACGCGTTTGTTCAGGTGACGTCGGGCAATGTCATTTCCATGTTCACTGACATCTTCATCTACGGTGGCACGCTCACACTCGTGATGATGGGATTCGCCATCATCTTCGGATATGTCGAAGCCCCTGCCTCAAACTTCATGAAGACTTGCGGGAAGTTCATCGTCATTGGCTGTTTGGCACTGAGCGCCCCTACGTACCTGTCATGGGTTGTCGAGGCATTGCGCGGCCTGGAAACGGGCGTCGCTGACGCCTTCTCGGCATCCGGCAGCAGTACGTCCGCAACCTCGGTTTATCATGTGCTCGATAAGGCGGTGTCCGATGGCTTCCAGATCGGCGGCGATATGCTCGACAAGATGGGAAAACGGCGCTGGTATGAGATTGGCATGGTGTTTTGGGACCTGCTAAACGCCCTAATCATTTACGCCGCCACGCTCATCATTGCCATTCCGGCGGGGGCAATGGTGATCGTTGCCAAAATCATGCTCACCCTCATGCTTGGCATCGGGCCGTTCTTCATCGCCATGCTGATGTTCCCCGTCACCGCGAAATGGTTTGATAGCTGGTTTGGCCAAGTGATGACCTACATCATGCAAATCGCCTTGGTGACAACGGTTCTCGGCATGGGCATGAAGTTTTTCAGTGCCCTTACGGCCAAAGTTTTGGCCGTCACCACTGACCATCCTATTGCCACAATGCTTGAAATCCTGATCGTCACGGGCGTCACCCTGTTCTTGCTGCAACGCGCATATGAGGCAGCATCGCACCTGGCCGGAGGCGTGTCCTCGGCGGGTATCACGCTTAGGCAAGTCAGCCAGGCCGCCGCATCCCCCGTAACTCAAGTTCTCAACCGTCAAACAACTCGCCGCGACATGCAAAGCGGCATGATGGTCACCGGGGGCCGGCTCAATCATCTCGCAGCAGGCAACACAATGTGGAACCCAGCGTACCGGCAACACGTCTTGCAGAACATGGGCAAAAACTGGGGGCCGGCTACAGGCGGCTCCGTCAAAGGCGAATAGCCTGCCATCTGCCCCTGCATTGGCCTCGCTTTTGGCGAGGCCTTTTCATTTCTAGCGGCAAATCTCCGCGCTTCGCTTGGGCAACCTCTTCGGTTGCATCCCGCGTCCGATCTTGCCGGACTGGCTGCGGGGCAGGCCCGGCGGCTTCGCCTTGTTCCTACCCCTTGCCACAGGCTGCACGGCCTCCAGACGGGTCAAGGGTAAAGGCTACGCCCGGTATCCTCACCCGTTCCCTACGCTCCGCTTCGGGCTGCGGCTTCCGGTCCCGCCCTTGCCCCCTCTTCCAGCCAAACAACGTCAGGAGCGGTGCTCTCAAGCGGATGGCGGGTCAAGGGGTTGGTGCGGCCCGCAGCCCCGCAGGGCGAGGACACGGCCCCTTGACGCGGCAGGAGCGCGCCACGCTATGCCCCGGGGACAGGAGTTCCGGGCCAGCGGCCCGTAACCCCTGCCCCCGAGGCTCCCGCCGGCGAGGGTGGAGCGTCCAGAGAGGCAAAGCCTCTTTGGAAACTACGATGCAGGCTAATACAGGCGATCCATAGCAGATAAAACAAGACAATTTCAGCGCACCACCCATGAGGTTGCGTGTACCTAAGCCAAAATACGCGTACCTCTTGTAAAATCGAGTTACCTGCAGCAAGGAGACACCATGGCTGGCGAAGGTAAATGCGGGTTACAGCCCCACAAAACCATATCAGAGACCGAACGCTGTCGGCGCCAATCGGCTGTTAACTACGCGCGAGCCTCCGTCGGTCTAGAAGGTTTCTCGCTCAGTGAAGCCGATGAGGCCCACGCCCAGCGTTTCATCGATGGTCAGATCAGCCTGCAAGAGTTTGTGCAGCCGCGCGCTGACGCGTTAACGCTCCCAAAGTCTTCGTCATGACGAAGGAATTTAGGGTTTGGGGACTAGTGCAGGATAGGCTGTCGCCGGTAATTGTCACATGGGCTTTATCGTTAATTTCGGGATTTCCACTTAATTTGGCTCGCCGAGTACATACGTTAGGTTCTTAAGGAAGATAGAGGAGGTCTATGCCGGCGGTCTTTGTTCATGTATCCGACATTCACTTCGGTCAAGAGAAGAATGATCGAGTCTATATTCATGCTGACGTGAAGCAACAGCTGATAGCCGATGCCAAAGATGTTGTTTCGACGATAGCTAATGGAGTGGCTCATGGCATCTTGGTCACAGGAGACATCGCCCAATCGGGGAAATGGGCCGAATACGAAGAGGCTGGCAAGTGGCTCGACGAGCTTGCCGCAAATATCGGCGTAGAAATTCATCGTGTGCAGATGGTGCCAGGAAACCATGACCTTGATCGATCCAAACTTTCGATTGCGGGACAAGGGATTCTGAATCATATTCGTGCCGGAGGGGCCGAGGAGTATGAACAAGTATTGAACAACCCGATGGATCGGGCAGTTTTGTTTGCCCGATTCGAAGACTATGGGAAATTCAGCTTCGCATATAACTGCCCCCTCAACAACGAAGGAGCGTTTGCCTCAGAAATGGAAGTGACCCTCGCTCCGGGCCGTATGATCCGTTTTATTAGATTTAACTCATCCTTGCTCTGCCACGGAAAAGAACGGGATGAGCACCCCGAGCTGATGATAGGAGAGCGCCAGTTCACAATACCTCGCACAGACGGGGTAGAGAATATTGTTCTCGTACACCATCCTCTGAACTGGTACAAGGACCAAGATCAAGTACGGGATTATATTCGCAGCCGTGCACGGGTGTTCATATCAGGTCATGAGCACAACCCGAAGGTTTCAGTCGAAAATGTCGAGGCTGGGAGCGACATTATGATGCTGGCGGCTGGCGCTACCGTACCCTACCGGTCCGACGAAATCTATACCTTCACTTACAACATCATAGAATTCGACTGGGAAGCAGAGACCGATAGCTTGTCAGTGACAATGCACCCTCGAGCATGGAACCCGCGACGCACCTGTTTCGAAGCCGATGAAAACCGTCTCGGCGGGAGAAGCCCCAGCTTTCGATTAGCCTCACCGTATTTCCGCAGGGCTAGTCGGCCGGACTCACGCACAATGACTCGGTCTGAAGATAAGCCCATTTCGGAAGCCGCTCACCGCCCTACGGAACCGGCAATCGAAATGGTACCAATGGAGTCCCAGGAAGAGGGGCCTCAACCCATGTCACCGAAAGCCGAAGGTTATGAGACTGCTCGACTCAGGTTCTTCCGTGACTTGCTAGAGGGAGAACGCTTGCGCATCTTGGTGGAATTGGATGCGCTTTCAGAAAATTCGGATGAACGGATGTCGCAGGGTTTAGAACGCAAGCTATTTGACATGCTTGTCCGGAATGGCAAGCTAGATGCGATACAGACGATGATTGATGAGTTGGTCGGCGAACGTAAGGAAGGGACACAGTAATGGAAAATATAGCCGTTCATATGAGAATCTCCGGTGTCACAATAACCGACGATGACGTCAATTCCCGGCGCACAGCAGCAGCTAGCCTGGCTACGAAATGGGTTAAGGAAAGGAACGTTTCGACCATACTCTCCAAAGCTGCAGATGTTGCTGACGCTCTCGGAAGCAATGGCAGTTCTTCATCAGCTTTAGGAGATGAAGTTCAAAAAGCCATTCAAAAAAAAGCTCCCTCTTTTCTTTGCGAAGAGCGACCACTTGAGGTGGGCGTCTGCGCTGGTATGGCTATAGTTTCCATTCTAAGTTCCACCCCGGGCGCTGGTGGATGGACGACCCAAGACGTGTATGCCGCCGCCATATGGTCCGCGCTCGCATATCAGCCGGCATTAGAGGCCGAACGTCGCGAGACTCTGCGTCGCGAAGTCCTTGACGCTGCGGTCACCTGGGCCACTACCGCAGCCGAAAAAGCAAGGGAACGTTCGAGTGTCCCTGATCCATCGGCCGTGGAAATCGTTATTGGCGAAAACAATGCGGTAACAAACAATTTCCAAGAGGCCATGGGCCGTACAGTCGAAGCCCTACGTCGGAATTCAGCCTTGGATCGAGAAGAACTGGATTTCCTGTGGTGGGCTCAATTGGGTCGTAGCCGTCTACTCCACAGGCAACTATCCGCGATAGTTGAGCCGACACGGATTGTCTCTGCCGGGATTGAAGGAGCAAGGATGCTTCGTCGCCTTCCCTGCGAGATACATAGGGAGCTTGTCCTTCGCACGTTAGAACAGGATCCAAAACTCGATTTGGCAGAGATACTAACGACCATCGGCGACGATCGGGGTCCACTCTCCACGCCGTTCATCGAAAGCAGCGTTGTCAAGTACCCCGTCGTCTTCCCGTTCCTTTATGCGTTGATCACTGGTGAAACTAATAAGCCAGGTGCGACCGTGAAGCGGCACGTTTCGGAGTGGGGTGCGCGTGCTCTGCTGGAAGCAGGACTCGCCCGGATGATGTCTGAAGGCCCGGGGAAACTATGAGTGGATCCTGCAACTACGAAGGGTGTACCGTTGACGAGACACAAACGTGCGCACTTGAACGCGATCCGTCGACCTGCGAAAACCGTCTCGGTAGGGTAGTTGCCGACGCCGCACCAACGACTCCTCAAAGTAGCGACGAGATTGCATCACAGGTCAGTGAAAGGCTGGGAGCGCCTGTACTTGAGCAACCAACGCGCGCCTCTGCTTTTCCTTCAAGCCAAACACTCGGACTGGAAAATCTGAATGCCCTGATGGGTACCAGATATGTCAAGGTTGTCGGCATTCTCGGTGATCCAGAATCAGGCAAAACGGCATGTCTGGCCAGTCTGTATCTGCTCCTCTCACACGCGATGTTAAAAGGATGGACTTTTGCGGACAGCAAGAGCCTCACCGGTTTTGAAGAAATTGCGCGCGGCGCCCGGGACTGGAATAATGGTCAGGCACCCGATCAAATGACAGTCCATACCGAATTATCGGACGATCACGGCCCAGGCTTTCTCCACCTGAGGCTCGTCAGAAGGTCAGATGGCCGACGGGTCGATCTGGCACTCCCCGACATACCCGGAGAGTGGACACAAGCGTTCGTAAATGTCGCCCGATCAGACCGGCTAGACTTCATCAAATCAGCAGAGGCCATCTGGATCGTACTTGACGGTCGCGCACTAGCCAATATCGAGAAACGTCATGGCCTCATAGCACGGGTAGGGCAGCTCGCCGGACGTCTCAGCACCATGCTACACGGCCGCATTCCACGCTTGATAACAGTAGTGACACATCGTGATTTGCATCCTCTCGAGGATGCCGTGGCCGCGAAATTAAGGGCAGAATTCGGCCGGCGCGGCGCGAACACGGAGATAGTAAACATCGCGCCGTTCTCCGACAATCCCGATGTACCGCCGGGATTCGGTATAGCCGAATTGATCGACAGGACTGTCGACGCGCCGCTCGAACAACCGATATTTTGGCAATCGACAGAACCGGTCGATGACGATCGCGCGTATTTGAGTTATAGGAGGGATAGATGAGCCGATCGATCGTACTAATTGGTGGTCCCGACTCGGGAAAGACCAACTATATCGGCCGTCTGTGGCGGGCGCTCGACTGTGGAACAGGCGCATTACGGGCTGCAGAGCAACCCCACGATATCAACTTCGTACTCGAAGTCACCGACCACCTTTTCGAAGGTGGCTTCGCACCCCGCTCCGAACATAGCGACGTGCGTCGTGACTTTGAAGTTGTCGTCGCCGCAAGTGAAACGGGCCCGCAGTCCAGAGTTGTTGTGCCAGACATTTCCGGTGAGCTATGGCGTCAAGCGGTTATTGACGGCGAAATTGACCCAGACTGGATGGACGAACTGCGAAACGCGGACGCTGCACTTCTCTTCATACGAGTTGGCTCCGACCAAGATGTACGGCCCCTCGATTGGGTTACGTCGCGTAATATGCTAGGGAAGCTCGGTGACGAGGAAGACCAGGGTCTACCAACGCAAGTAATGCTATGTGAGCTAATCCGTTTTCTTGAAATGTCACTCACTAACCGAAGCGACGGTGGGCGCCCACGCCTTTCAGTCGTCGTCGCCGCATGGGACCTCGTTGATGCGGGCATGTTCGAACAGGGGCCCGCGGCCTATATCGAGCGCGAGTATCCGCTTGTTGGCGGCAGACTAGAAGATCTAGAAGATCTAGATGTCCAGGTATTCGGGCTCAGCATTGTCGGCGGTGATCTGAAGCACGATCCCGACTATAGACAGTTTTTTTTAGAGGAAGGACTAGATGGACAAGGATGGGTCGCCGTACACGACGGTAGCGTATGGCGAAAGGATCCCGACGTCACCCTACCGATTGCCTGGGCAGTAGGTCTATAAACTGTGATTACAGCGGAAATACAGATTCACGGCTATCGTAAGGGACATCAGCTTCTGGCGTCATCAGTCGTGCTATCCAAAGACGATCAGTCGGTTGTAGATCGCCTTTCAGACGTTGCTGGGCCTCTCCGCCCTCGGGAACAATTCACCCCCTATCTGTCGGCCTATCCGTTACCAAGTGGAAATTACTACGTTATTGCAAGGACTTGGCAAGACCTGACAGTCCCTCGGGCCGGTTGTGTCCGAACCAAGAGTGTGCTGCTCGACGCAACGGCCTGGGCCGAGGCGCCCACGCTGACTCCCATTCTGAGTCTGCTCAACTCGACCGAACTGCCGACCGAGACGGATGCGGTGCGTGTCGACCTGGAAGAACAGCTCGGAGCTTGCCTCCCTCCCACGCCAAACTTCAGCGCTAGCGAGCTGCTTGAAGCTCTTTTTCTAGAGGACGTTAAGCCCATTGTGGTGTTTGACGCTCCCGATCCAGAGTTGATCGCTTTGCGCCTGCTAACAGCATTGTGGCCTGACATTCGACGACGGTTCGCGCTGTCGACATTCTCTCTATCACCTCGAAAAGTATCGGGTCGCGACCTCGACCTTGTTTTCGCGCCTTCGAATGCCAAATCTCGATTCTCCGACTGGACGGGACGTCGTATAGATGGCCGCTCGTATGGCACCGATCGCCATAAGTGGACAGGAACAATAGTGCGGCGCGTCTTCGAAGAACCGATGCCAAGACTATTGTCCGATCGCGAACTCAAATTGCTCGGCAAACGTGACGCGGACAGCACGGCTGCACTCCGTATAGCATTTTTATGGGATGAACTGCTCAACAAATTGGACCGGGCACCCTCTGCCGCCTTAGGACTACTGGACATTGCGAATTCGGGGAAGGTCAGTAGTTCAGAGGCGATGAAATTGTTAGAGCCTCGGTTGGCCGAGGCTACGCGTAGGGCCATACGCAGCTTGTCTCCCGATGGCGCCTGGGACTTCGTTAGTGCGATCATGCGGAAGTTACAAGGGCACGACATGCCAGCCAGCCGGCAAGCGGTCGAGCAACTTACAGTGAAACTTGCCGAGTCTGCTCCCGACGGAGCAGTCACGTTATTGCAACAACCCGATCCTAAGGGTGCGATTAGCGCCTTGATCCCCAGCATTGCTGAAGGGCTCGCTAACGGGACGTCACCACGTGTGGAACAAGCGCTTCTGAAAGCGCCTATGGACATCATTGCACATCTTGTCTCTCATGGCGGCGCACTGACTGGGCGAATAGCCAGTAATGATGAACTAATTGAAAGGATGGGAGTCGTCCTCGCTGAGGTCGATCAAGACCTCGCGGATAAGGCCGGCGCGAAGCTGCTCCCCTTCTTGATTGAGGACCGACAGCTTTCTGCTGCCGTTCCTATCTTTAAAAAACTCGATCCGGAGGGCATCGCAGCTGAGTTGCGTTGGCTAGGTAATGCGAACGACTTCCAAGCGCAACAGCTTACTGCCATACTCGTTGACCGGGCGCGTGAGACTGGGGGACTACCAGCGGTTCGAGAGGTTCTAATATCATCTGGTGCCACCGAACGAAGGCACGAGTTGCTCGCGAGGACAGTCGAACCCACCCAAGAAGACGTGCGCTGGCTTCTAGACGAGACGCGACTACCAAACGCATCGCTCATTGCACTGCTCTTGGGAGTACTGCGGAAGGCCGATGATAGACAGTTCGCGACGTTGTTTTCCGACGATAGTATCTACGACCGCTTGGTCGCGCGTCTCCCAGAAGATGCGGTGGACATACTTTCGAGGGCGGTGATGCACGCAGGCCTCCCCATTAACACTTTTATTAGCGTCGTCCAGACCATCCTCCCAAAGCTTGATGCTTCGCAGAGGTTCGACATTGCTGTACATGCGATGGAAAGATGTCTGCGCAATCGGTTCGATGGAGACGAAATCGAGTTCCTTTCCATGCTTCTCAGCATACTCGGCAAGCGTCTTGACGGTAGATCGGTGATCAGGGGGGGACTAGAACGAGGCGTTGACGTGGATGTCGCCAGTCGCAACCTTATCGCTTTTGAGAAGGCATCGTCGGCTGCTCGAAAGCGTATCGTCAGTGCTGTCGATGAAATTGCCCGCTCGTTGAATGGGCGGGGCGTGATTGATTTGACAGAGGCAGCCAACAACGCCTGCGCCGTGCTTATGGCAGATGCAGAGAAAGCATCGAGCAAGGTTTTTCTTGACACGGCTGGCTTGCTAATGCCATCGCTACTTCGCGCTCGTCGTCAGCCCGTCTCGCGAATGATTACAGCCCTGTTTCCAGCGATCTATCGAGAATTGGCTAAAGCCGATGACGATGTACCTGACCTATTGAAATTCGTTCCATTTTTCGACTGGGATCGATGCAAGACCGCACGTCGAGAACTAGTCGATGCATTCATGGGGTCATCATGGGATCCCGGTGACTTAGCCCTGACAGCATATTTATGTGGCGACACTACCAGAATCCTCAAACGAGTACACCGCTCATATGGCGGCGAAGAATATCTTACGCGGATTGAAAACGATATAGCTCGGCTTACTCACGATGCCCAGCTTGTAATTAAGCAGGCAATTGACGAAATCCGATCTGACAAGTCCTACAAGTTGGACTGGTGAACCGCTGCTGTTTTTGAACAATGCTGCCGCAGCGTATCGAATTCAGTACAGTATCGGTACAGACACCAGTTTTCACGAACCTGGTTAAAATACGCTAACCTACTGATTTAGAACTAATTTCACCTATTTCAATCTTCTATATAATTCCCTGCATTTCCCTGTAGAGGCACTGTAAGTCCCCAACTCAAAATCCCCCGCCGCAAGGCGTGCCGGTTCGATTCCGGCCCCGGGCACCATCTAAAAAATCCCTGGAAGTTCCAAACCTCCAGCGCGATTGGCCTTAACAGCCCCATCCCCGACGTACGTTGACCGCACTCTTGAAGAGCAGGTTCAGCCGCGCCTCGACGCCCCCCCAAAAAAATCCAGCCCCAGGCATTCACACGCAACAGCCGCCCGCCCAGGAGAACGACGCCCGTCGGCCGGTGCTGGTCACCATCCGGATCTAAACCGAGTCCCGCGGGCCGACCTTGTCCATACTCCAACTTGCCCATACACAAGCGGCGAGCGCGGCCAAATAATGGCTCGCATCCAGAGATCGGCCTAGTCCAACGGGAAACCAACTAGCGCGCAGTCCCTGGCAGCCGCGCATCGGACAGATCACTGGGCGTTCTCACCCGCCCGGCTGGACGTGCCTCGTTCTTCATCGAACGCACCACCTCGGAACACTCCGGCAGACCTGCGCCTGGCCTGCCACCAGCAGGCCGCTCCCGAACATCCCCCCTGGTCCTAAGGCCGCCGATCGTCCATTGCAGGACTCGCGCGCGGCACTGGGACTGCCCCCCATCCGGCCAGACCGGCCGTTCACCTCAAGGAGCAATCGACAGACCTTTTCCGAGTACCCGAGTACCGGCAGCCCGGCAGCACTGCCAGTCCATGTTGGGCTCCAAGCCCCTGCCTGCTCTTCGAGCCGTGGGGCGACTTATAGCCTCGTGCAATTTCTGCACGGTTCTAGCTAACGAGTACTTATATTGTTGGAGGACACTGTCATGTCAGGAAAGAACAACAATACCCCACGGGTGGACAACCCGGGCGAAGAAGAAGACGGCGGATCTGCCAGTGGCAAATCCTCGTCCGGGGCGCCCGAGAACCCGGATTCTGACTCCGCCGGCCTTGAAGCGCTAAGCCAAGAGGCGGAACAACAAGCCGTTTTTGCCGAGGCGGGCGTTTCGAACGACCTGCTGGCGCTCAGGGACGCGATCGAAGCGCAGTTGCTCTCGGCGTCCGGCGAATTCCGATCGCTTTCCGAAGGCCCTTCCACAGAGGGCATTGTCGGTGTCGGGATAGGCTTGCCAGACCCGACCAACGTCACTTTTGGCGCTGGCGGTCCCGGCGAACCGGTGCTGACGATCTTCACCGAGAGCGCCATGCCGCAGGAGGCCGTTCTGGGCCAGGTGGCGCAAGCCGCCGGCACGCGCGCACTATCGAGCGTGCCCGTGCAACAGGTGCCGGTGGGCGTGGTGGACGCCTATTCGCACCGGGCGCGGCACCGTCCGGCGCCGGGCGGGGTTTCAGTGGGACACGTGAATGTCACGGCGGGAACGCTCGGAAGCCGGGCGATCGGGCTGACGGCGCCGTGGACCAACCGGCACCTGATTCTCAGCAACAATCATGTGTTGGCGAATTCCAATGTCGCGAGCGTGAACGACAGCATCATCCAGCCGGGCGCGGCGGATGGCGGCCGTCATCCTGGAGACCAGATCGCGGTGCTGGCGCGCTGGGTGCCGATCGCCTTCGGCGGCGCGGCGAACTTCGTGGACGCGGCCTTCGCCTGGGCGTGGCACGAGCGTATCCGTGGCGAACAGTATTACCTGTCGGGCGGCAGCGCGGCCTACTACCGGACTGGCACAGCCGCCCTGGCCGCCTCGCTCGGGCTGATTGTGGGAAAGAGCGGCCGCACGACCGGCCTTACCCAGGGCCGCGTCACGCAGATCGGCGTGTCGGTTAACGTGAATTACGGTGGCGGCCGCGTCGCGTTGTTCCGCAACCAGATCGCGATTCAATCGGTCAACAGCAACCCGTTCTCGGCGGGGGGTGATTCCGGTTCGCTGATCTGGCATTGGGCTGCCGGTGTGCGGCCAGTCGCCCTGCTGTTCGCGGGCGGCGGTGGCACCACTTTTGCCAATCCCATCGGGTCCGTGTTTTCCGCACTGAACATCAGACTGCTGCCCTGACCAGGCCCCCGGCTGCCCTGTCACTATCCAGGGCGGCCGAGTACACTTGATTCGACCAGGTTAGAGGAGTTGGCGCCATGAGCGACACACAAACCCCAGGCCCAGACTTTACCGGCGCCGGCCCCGTCGAATACAGCCCAGCCGAAGCCCGCGCCAGCGGAACGGTCGGGGAACTACTGGCTAGCGAGGAAGCGCGGCTCCTGGCCACCCCTGGCGTCGTCTCGGTCGGCGTCAGCACCGGCCGCCCCGGAGAAGAGGCGCTCGCCGTGGGTGTGGTCGATGCCGGTGTAGCGGCGCGCCTGCCCCGCGAAATCAACGGCGTGCCCTTGGTGATCACGGTCACCGGGCCGGTGGACGCGCAGCGGACGCGCTGACAGCCCCGGCACGAACACTTCCATACCCGGCTGGCACAAAGTCGGGCTGACCGGCGGCCGGGAAGCTCGCAGGGTTGATGGAAAGGCTCGCGCCATGCCCCCCCGCATTTTTTTCCTTACCCAGCTTGCGCTTCTGGCCTTTGCCGGGAACTCGCTGCTGTGCCGTATCGCGCTCAAGCAGACCGCGATCGATCCGACCACGTTTGTCGCCCTGCGCATCGTCTCCGGCGCGCTCATGCTCTGGCTGGTGCTTCATCTGCGCAAACGGAACGCCCGGCCGCTGGAGGGAAACTGGTACGGGGCCCTGGCGCTGCTTGCCTATGCGGTGGCGTTTTCCTTTGCCTATACGCGCATACCCGCCGGCACGGGCGCCCTGCTGCTGTTCGCGTCGATTCAGATCAGCATGATCCTGTACGGGCTGCTGATCGGTGAAAGACTTTCTTTCGTGCAGGGCGTGGGGGTGGGCCTCGCCGTCTGCGGACTGGCCGCCCTTCTTCTGCCTGCCTTCAGCGCCCCGCCCCTGTTCCAGGCCTGCCTGATGATCGTGTCCGGCGTCGCCTGGGGCGTCTATTCATTGTTGGGCCGGGGCGCGAAGGATCCGGCATCGGCGACGGCCGGCAACTTCATCCGTGCCGCCCCGATCGCCATTGTCCTGTTTCTCCTGAATTTCCAGCTGTCCCATGTCGAGTTCGATGCCGCCGGCATCGGATACGCCGTGGCTTCCGGCGCGGTGACCTCGGGCCTGGGCTACATCTTCTGGTATGCCGCGCTGAAGGAACTCAAGGTGACGCACGCCGCCACCGTGCAACTCAGCGTCCCGGTCCTGGCGGCCTTCGGCGGTACGCTGTTCCTGGGAGAGCCCGTGACCCGCATCCTGGTGATCGCATCGGTGCTGATCCTTCTTGGCGTGTTCCTGGTGGTGCAGGCCAAGCGGGCAGCGTGATCGGCGCAAGGCGGGCGGCGTCGGGGAGCCGGCGCCGCCTATCGGCTCAGACGCTGTCCAGACTGGACCGGTCGACCCCTTCGGCCGCCGATTGCGCGGCCAGCATTTCCTCGATGAAGACCGGCACGCACAGCCCGGCGATCACGGCGGCCAGATCCTGATCGGCCTGATCGTAGGCATGGCGGCCGGCAAGCATGTTGAGCGATCCGATCACCCGGCCTTCGTGGCGCACGGGAATATTGAAAGCCGATTGCAGCCCACGTTCAATCAGCAGCGGCGCTTCGGAAAACACCGTACGCACATCGTCCTCGTCGCGGGCCACATACATCAATCCCTGTTCCAGCACATGGCGCGACCAAGGGCCGTTGCCGGTTGCCTTGAAGCCGCCCAGCGGGCTGATGCTCTCGTCGGAAGTGTGCAGCCGCTTCATCAGGCGAAGCTCTTGCAAGTACAGCAGCGCGGTGAACAGCCGATGACCGAAGGCCTCCTCAAGCAGGCGCGATATCGCGCCCCACTGCGCCTGCCGGCCGCGCGCCAGGCCCAGGGCCCGCGCGTGCTCGGCCCATGGCCGCCATGCCGTCGCAGTCGTCGTCATGCGTTGATCTCCTCAAGCACCACGCCGCGCGTGTTCTTGCCATAGAACAGAATGCCCAACCCGCCGATCAGCAGAATGGCCGTCATCATGGCGAACACGCCGGCAAAGCCCAGCACCGGGTACGCCACGCCCACGATGGTCGGGGATGCGATGGAGCCGATCCGCGCAAAGGCGGACGCCGCGCCCATGCCGGTCGCCCGGATCGAGGTGGGATAGATCTCGGCGGTATAGGTGTACTGGCCCGCGATGACGCCATTCATGCCGAACGACAGCAGCATGCTCAGCATGATGATCTGGTGCTCGCCGGTGGCCAGCGCCAGGCCCAGGGCAGACAGGCACGACAGCAGCATATAAGCCAGGATGGTGTACTTGCGGCCGATTCTGTCGTTGAAGTACGCAGCAGAAAAGTAGCCGGGAATCTGCGACAGGTAGATCAGGATGGTGTACGAAAAGCTCTTGGTGATCGTGAAACCGCGCTCGACCAGCAGGCTGGGAATCCACACCAGGAATGCGTAATAGCAAAACAGCACGGTGATCCAGAAGACCCAGACCAGCACGGTGGTGCCCAGATACGTTTTCGAGAACAGCGATGCCAGCTTGGCCATCGCGCCCTGCGGCTCGGCCACGGCGGAAGCGGCCCGGCGGGTCGCCACGGGAGTCGGCAGCGGGCGGCCGAGTTTCTGCTGCACCTCGGCTTCGATCATCGAGCAGATGCGGTTGGCTTCGGCGGTCTGCCCGCTGTGCTCAAGCCAGCGCGGCGATTCGAACAGCGACTTGCGCCACCACAGCAGGAAGACCACCGGCACCGAGGCGATGATCATGATCCAGCGCCAGCCATCCTCGCTGAGCGGCACGATGAAGTAGCCCAGCAAGGCCGACATGACAAAGCCGAAAGAAAAGAAGCCGGCCAGCGCGCCCGTGAATCGGCCGCGGTACTTGCTGCTGACGAACTCCGCCAGATACGGGGCGATGATCGCGCCTTCGGCTCCCATGCCGATGCCCGCGATCATGCGCAGGATGTAGAACTCGTGGTAGTTCCTGGCGAAGGCATTGATGAAGGTGGCCACGCAGAACAGCAGCAGTGCCCACATCATGATTTTCTTGCGGCCATAGCGGTCGCCCAGAATGCCCGAGAACAGCGCGCCGACCAGGAATCCGACATAGGTGCTGCTGGCGATCCAGCCGACTTCGCCGGTGGTCAGGCCCCACTGGGTGCGCAAGGAAGGAATGATGAAGGCGATGATGCCGGCGTCCAGCGCTTCAAAGGCGAGCCCCAGGCCGCCGATCAGCAGCAGTCGGAAATGAAAGCTGCTGAAGGGAAGCCGCTCCAGGCGGTCCGATACTGAATACATGGTGAAGGGAGTTCCGAGAAATATTGAGTAGGGACGTCAGCAGTCGTTCTTGTGCAGCAATCCGCGATTCACGATCAGCTTGATGGACTCGGGCCGGGTCAGCAGTTCGATGTTGTCCAGCGGATTGCCGTCGATCAGCAGCAGGTCGGCGTACGCGCCCTCGCGGACTTCGCCGAGCAGGCCTTCCTGGTTGAGGATCTCGGCCCCGATCAGGGTTGCCTGCTGGATCACCTTGGCGTTGCCCAGCACGCGGGCGCGCAGCGGCAGCTCGTCCGCCTGCATGTAGTGGGTCTCGCCCAGCAGATCGCTGCCGTAGCCCATCTTCACGCCCACCTCATCCAGGATCTCCAGCGCCTTCAGGCCCTGGGTACGCACGGTCGCGATCTTCTTGACGGAGTCCAGCGGCAGCCCATAGCGCTCGCCGTCGTTGGCCAGGCCTTCGTAGGTGATCAGCGTGGGCACCATGTAGGCGCCGTGCTCCTTCATCACCCGCGCCGCCTCGTGGTCGACCAGGTTGCCGTGCTCGATGGTGCGTACGCCGCAGCGCACGGCGCGCGAGATCGCCCTAGGCGTGTAGGCGTGCGCCATGACATAGGTATTGGCGTTGCTGGCCTCTTCCACGATGGCGACCAGCTCGGCCTCGGAAAAGCCCAGGTTCTGGATGGGATCATTGGGCGAGGCCACGCCGCCGGAGGCCATGACCTTGATCTGCGTCGCGCCTTTCAGGATTTCTTCGCGCACCGCCAGCCGGCAGTTGTCGACGCCGTCCACCACCCGGCCGATGTTGCCGATCTTGACCGAGCAGGGGCAGGGATCGAGTTCGTCGTTGCGCTGCCGGAAATCGCCATGGCCGCCGGTTTGCGACAGGGCCTTGCCCGAGCAGAACAGCCGCGGCCCGTCGACCACGCCATCGAGCACGGCTTGCGCCAGCGCCCAGTCCGCCCCGCCCGCGTCCCGCACCGAGGTGAAGCCCCGGTCCAGCATGCCCTGCATGATGGGCAAGGCCCGCAGCAGCGCCAGTGCATTCGGCAGCGCGGCCACGCGGCCCAGATTGAAGGACGATGCCACCACATGTACGTGGCAGTCGATCATGCCGGGCATCAAGGTCATGCCTTTGGCGTCCACGATTTGCGCATCCGGCCGCGCCAGATCGTCGGCGCTGATGCGGGAGATGAGTCCGTCTTCGATCAGCACATTCGTGGCGCTTTCAAGCACCAGCGTTCGGGTATTCAGGATCCTGCAATTCTTGACAACAACCGGCTTCATAATCAACCACGTGAACAGTTCGTAAGTGCCTGGAAAACAGGCATGGCGAACTCTACCGGTACAATCGACAGGTCGGATACCGGGTCTCCCCCTATGAATTCGACACAAATTCGAACAGCCTTATGAGCATTACTCATACCCCCTATGAGACGCCGCTGCCCCACCCTTTCCGAGCTGAATGCGTTTGCCGCGGCGGCCCGCCACCTGTCGTTCTCGAAGGCGGGCAAGGAACTGTTCGTCACGCAAAGCGCCATCAGCAGGCATATTGCGACGCTGGAAGGCTACCTCGGCCACGCGCTGTTCATCCGCGGCACCAACGGCCTGCAGCTGACCCGCATGGGCGCCACCTATCTCAGCCTGATACGGCCGGCGCTGCATACGCTTGAAAGCGCGACGTCGCAGGTCATGGCGACGCAGCAGTCCGCAAAATCGCTGAATGTGTCCGCTGCCCCGACCTTTGCCGCGCAGTGGCTGTTTCCACGACTCAAGACTTTTCGCGAGCACAACCCGGAAATCTCCGTCAACTTCGTCCGCTACAGCATTGCCGACTACAAAAGCACCGAACTCGATTTCGATGCGTCCATCCAGTATGGATACGGCGACTGGCATGACGGTGACGCGATGTACCTGACCGGCAGGGAAACCCGGCTGGTCTGTTCGCCGGAGTACCTGGAGCAGCAGGCGATCAGCAGCCTGGAAGACATCAAGAAATGCACGCTGCTGCAGCACATCGAGATTCCCTTGTCGTGGGAATACTGGTTCTCAACCTATATCGGCGATTATGACCGTGCCCGGTTCGGCCCCGGCTTCAATCTGTTTTCGATGATTATCCAGGCGGCTTCATCGGGTTTCGGCGTGGCCTTGATGCCCCACTGCCTGATTGAAAAGGAACTGGCCACCGGGCAATTGGTCGACGTGTTCGATCGCACCTTTGAAAGCCCCCTGGGCTATTACCTGTGCGCACCGAACTGGCGCAGCAACATGGAAAGCTACGACCGGCTGAGCCTATGGCTGTCGCACGAGTGCTTTCATGGCCTGAAGGCGGACAGGAATGCCGGAGCTGCACGTGAAAAGCGCAGCCCCGCCGATTGCCCGTATTGCATTGCCAACGCGGCGCCGCGCGACTAGGGCGCAAACGGAGCGGCGCGCCTCAGGCCAGTTTCTCGCAAGCCCGCTTGATCCGCGCGCAGCCCTCTTCCAGCAGGTCCATCGAGGTTGCATAGGAAATCCGGAAGAACGGCGACACCCCGTATGCCGCGCCCTGCAGCACGGCCAGGTTCTCCTCGTCCAGCAGGTACAGGATGAAATCCTCGTCGGTGTTCAATACCTGTCCGGCCGGCGTTTTCTTGCCTAGCACGCCTGCGCACGAGGGAAATACATAGAACGCGCCTTCGGGAACATGGCAGGAAATTCCGTCGATGCGATTCAGGCTGGCCACGACCCTGTCCCGGCGTTCCTGGAAGATGCGCGTGCGCTCGGCCATGAAACCCTGCGGCCCGGACAAGGCCTCTTGCGCCGCCGCCTGGCTGATGGACGAAGGATTGGACGTGCTCTGCGATTGCAGCTTGGTCATTGCCTTGATCAGCGCGGCGGGCGCGGCGCCATATCCGATGCGCCAGCCCGTCATCGCGTAGGCCTTGGACACGCCGTTGATGGTGAGCGTGCGCGCCTTGAGCTCCGGCTCCACCTGCGCCATGGTGGCAAACCGCCGGCCGTCATACAGGATGTGCTCGTAGATGTCGTCCGTCATCAGCCATACGTGCGGATGGCGCAGCAGCACCTCGGCCAACGCCTTCAGCTCTTCCCGCGTGTAGGTCGCGCCGCTGGGATTGTTGGGGCCATTGAGGATGAGCCAGCGGGTGCGCGGCGTGATGGCCTTTTCCAGATCGGCGGGCTGCAGCTTGAACCCTTGCGCCGGCGGGCAGGCCACAAACACAGGCGTGCCGCCCGCCAGCAGGACGATGTCCGGATAGGACACCCAATACGGCGTGGGCACGATGACCTCGTCGCCTTCTTCGACCGTGGCAAGCAGCGCATTGAAAATGATCTGCTTGCCCCCATTGCCCACGATGATCTCGCTGGCCGCATAGTCCAGGCCGTTGTCGCGGCGGAATTTCTCGCGGATGGCGGCCTTCAGTTCGGGCGTGCCGCCCACGTCCGTGTACTTGGTGCGCGACTGCGCCATCGCGCGCACGACAGCCTCGGTGACGTTCTCCGGAGTATCGAAATCGGGTTCCCCGGCCGTCAGGGCCACGATGTCGCGGCCGGTTGCGCGCAGTTCGCGCGCGCGCTGGCCGGCCATGGAACTGGGAGAGGGTTTGATGCGCTGAATGCGCGCGGCGATCTGGAGCATGAAAAATCCTAAGGGGTGAGTTCAGATAAGGGGAATCGCTGACCGTGGGCCTGGCCGCCCGGATGCCGGGCGGCCTGTCACTGCCGCCAGTCGCGCAGGTAATCCAGGAATATTCGATCCACCCGGGCCTCGTTTCCGTCCGAATGGCCGGCCGAATGCGGCGTGACGATGACGTTCTCCAGATTCCACAACGGCGACTGGCCGGCCAGCGGTTCATGTTCGAAAACATCCAGGTAGGCGCCGGCCAGCGCCTTGCTGCGCAGGGCGTCGATCAGGGCCTGCTCGACCACGACCTCGCCGCGCGCCACATTGACCAGCCGTGCGTGCGGCGCCATGCGCGCCAGCACGTCCGCGTCCACCAGCCCACGCGTGCGGTCGCTGAGCGGGCACGCCAGCACCAGCCAGTCGGCCCGGCCGGCAATCTCCGCCAGGTCTTCAAACGCAAAGGTTTCCACGCCGTCCGTGCCAGGCGCGGCCGTGCTGCGCACCGCGATGACGGTCAGGCCCAGCATCTGGAGGTAGCCCGCCAGTTGACGGCCTATCGGCCCCCACCCCACCACCACCGCGGTCTGGCCGGGCAGGTCGCGCGGCAGCAGGCTACCCAGTAGCGGAGTCCAGGCCTGCTTGCGCTGGGCGTCGAACATCCGCGGGAACTCGCGCGCCAGCGCCAGTATGCCGGCCAGCGCGGTTTGCGCCACCACTTGCCCGTTGGCGCCCGACGAGGTCGTCACCCGTATGCCCCGTTTCTTGAGTTCGCCGAAGATGGGCCGGTCCGCGCCCGCCGAATGCGCATGCACCCAGGCGAGCCTGGGTGACTTGCGCAGCGAGACGTAAAAGGACTCCAGCGGCTCAAGCACCCGATGCTTGGTCGAAAGCCCGGTCACGTCGCGCGAGATGAACGCCAGGTCGATATCCGCAGGCTCATTGCCATGCGATTGCGCCGCGATGACGGGCTCGAACGCGCGTTGGCCCAGCGTCTGGGCCACCGCTCCGCCGATCCGATCCAGGGTCTGCTCCGACAGCAGGATACGCAGGGGTTGTTGTGTGTTCATGATGGCAGCCTATGTCCGAAACGAGGAATCCATGCGGTCCAGCTTGCGCAGCAGCGCCGGCCACTCCATGACGCCATACGGGCGCCGCGTGCCGGGCTGGTAGTTGTTCCAGGTTTCCTGGAGCACCGGATCGGCGACCCGGGCAAATGGCGTATTGGCCGCCATGGCCGCAAGCTGCGAGCGGCAGGCCAGCTCCAGCCTGTGCATCCAGTTGAAGGCCTCGCCGACACTATTGCCTACCGTCAGCGCGCCGTGGTTGCGCAGGATCAAGGCTTCGCCGCCGCCCAGGTCGGCCACCAGCGATTCCTGTTCCGCCAGGTCCAGCACCACGCCTTGATAGTCGTGGTAGCCGATCTTCAGGAAACGCATGGCGGTCTGGGTGATGGGCAACAGGCCGCATTCGAGCGACGACACCGCCATCGACGCCCAGCTGTGCGTGTGGATGACGCACGCCACCTCCGGGCGCGCGGCGTGCACCGCGCTGTGAATGACGTAGCCCGCCTTGTTGACGCCATAGCCCAGGTCACCGAAATCGGGCTTGGACAGGACCGCGCCGGCATGGTCCACCTTGATCAGGCTGGACGCGGTGATCTCCTCGTACATCATGCCGTAGGCATTGATCAGGAACGCGCCGTCTTCGTCCGGCACGCGCGCCGAAATGTGATTGGCCATCATGTCCGACATGCCGTACAGATTCACCAGCCGATAGCAGGCGGCCAGATCCACGCGCGCCTGCCACTCCTGGGCGGAACATCGGTCCCGCATCGACTGGATTTGTAATACGCCTGCACCACTCATGGCTTGAACTCCCTCTTGCCCCAGACCTTCGGCGTGCGCCACGCCGGACTGAGAGAAATTCTAGATCGAGGTTTTCTTCACTACAAATTGTTGATATTTCTTTATTATTCGTTTTTTCCAATATATCCAGAGGATGCCAGCGGCGTCCCTGGTTCCGGGGCGCGTCTATGAAGCGAAATATCTCGCTGCGGCATTTCCGCAGCTTCGTGGCGGTGGCCAATACGGGTTCGTTCACGGTCGCCGCGTCGCAGCTGTTCCTGACTCAGTCGTCGCTGACCGCCACGATCCAGCAGTTCGAGGAAGCGGTGGGCGTCAAGCTGTTTGACCGCAGCACGCGCCGCGTGGTGATGACTCCGGAGGCGGCCCGCTTCAAAGCCGAGGCCGAGCGCATCCTCAGCCAGTTCGATGGCGCGGTCAGCGACCTGGAGGCGCTGTCCCAAGGACGGCAGGGGCACGTCAGGATCGCGGTCGTGGCGTCGGTCACCAACTACTTCCTGGGCGACGCCATCGCCGCATTCCGGCAGGCCTATCCCAAGATCACGTTCTCCTTGCATGACGCCGGCTCCGAGCAGGTCGAGAAAATGATCGCCAACGGCGATATCGATTTTGCGATCTCCACGTCTCACCACGGGTTCGACGAGCTGGTCTACACCCCGCTATTCGAAGACCGCTACGGAGTGATCTGCGCCGCGTCGTATCCCTACGCGCAAGGATCGCGGCCTTTGAAATGGGCCGATCTGGACCCGGCCGAGTACGTCGGGTTCACCGAAGACACCGGCATCGGTGCATTCTTGCGCGCGCACGCGGGCAAGCCTGGCTTCTTCGAACAGCAGCACGACGAAGTCTCCCGGACCTCGTCGCTCCATGCCGTGCTGCGCGGCGGCGGGCGCTATTCCATCCTGCCGGCCCTGGCGGCCAGCTCCATCGTGCCGGCGCAGAACAGCCGCGACGCCGAACCCGCCGCCTTTGTGTTCCGCGAACTGAGCTCGCCCAGGCTGTCGCGCGAAGTCTGTCTGATCACCCGGCGCCTGCGGTCCCTGTCCGCCAGCTCGGAGCTGTTCCTGCAATACATGCGGGAGATCATCAGTGAAAAACCCGTGCCTGCCGGCGTACGGGTGCTGGGCCGCAGGGACAAGAAGGCGCGCCAGGGCGTCTAAGAAAAACGCCACGGGCTTGATTGCCCGCGGCGCTTCCTTCGCCGTACCGGCGCGTTTGCCTATTGCGTCGCGATCTTCGCGTCACGCACCAGCTTTCCCCATTTGGCGCGTTCGGTCTCGATATGCGCGGTGAAATCCTGCGCCGTGCCGCCGGTGGCCTGCGCGCCCAGCTCGGTGAGCTTCTTGCGTACACCTTCGTCCGCAAGAATGGCGTTCAGCTCCCGATTGAGCCTGTCGACCACCGGCTGGGGAGTTCCGGCCGGCGCCACCACGCCCGTCCACGACAGGGATTCATAGCCTTTGAGCCCGGCCTCGCCCAACGGCGGCACCCCTGGCAGCACGGACAGCGGCGTGGTGCTGGTCACGGCCAGCGCCTTCACCTTGCCGGATTGCGCAAGCGGCACCGCCGACGGCGCGTTGTCGAAGATCATATTGATCTGCCCGCCAACCAGGTCCACCAGCGCCTGTCCGCTGCCCTTGTACGGCACGTGCATCAGGTCGACGCCCGCCATGTTCTTGAACAGCTCGCCGGAAAGATGGGTGGAGCTTCCCGAACCCGAAGAAGCAAAGGAATATTTGCCGGGATTCGCCCGGGCCAGCTTGATCAGATCGGCCACATTGGAAACGGGCAGATCCTTGTTGACGATGAGGACGTTGCTGATGGACGCGGTGTAAATGACCGGCAGCAGATCTCGGTCGGCCCTGTAGCCCGGATTGCTATAGAGAAACTCGTTGATGGACAGAATGCCGGTGGTGCCGAACAGCAGCGTCTGACCATCGGGCGCGGCCTTGGCCACCACGGCGGCACCGATATTGCCTCCGGCGCCCGAGCGGTTCTCCACGACGACGGGCTGCTTGAGCGCAACCGCCAGGCGCTCGGCCAGCAGGCGCCCGATCACGTCCGTTGACCCGCCCGGCGCAAACGGCACGACCAGCGTGACCGGGCCCTTCGGGTAGGCCGGATCGTTGGCGCTGGCCGTCGTGGCAAAGCCGCACAGGACGGCCGCGGCGACGCCCAGCATTTTCCAGGTTTTCATTTTTTTCCCCTTGATGTGAGTTGCTGACAAACGCAACCCTGCCGATCATAGGGAGTCGCTTCCTCCACAACAAATGAGAAATTCCGGCCAATTATTCGTTTTCACAAATATATGAGCACGCCCTGCCCCAAGGCTCAGACTCCGTGCACCTTTGCGCCGCGCAGCAGTTTCCCGGGCAAATCGCCGGTCGCCTGTCCCTGTTCGAAGATCGGCACCCCGTTGACCAGCGTGGCGGTATAGCCGTCGGCGCGCTGCACCAGCCTGCGCCCCCCGCCCGGCAGATCGAACACCATTTCGGGGCAGTGCACTTTCAGCGCGTCCGGGTCGATGATGTTCACGTCGGCCTTGTAGCCGGGCTGCAGCAGGCCACGATCACGCAGGCCATACACCATAGCCGTGTCGCGGGTCTGGCGCCGGACGATATGCTCCAGCGGCAGCAAGGGACCGCGGCGGCGGTCGCGGGTCCAGTGGCTGAGCATGAAGGTGGGCATGCTCACGTCGCAGATGTAGCCGCAGTGAGCGCCGCCGTCTGACAGGCTGTTGACGGTGTTGGCGTGCTGCATCAGCTGATGCAGGTGGTCCAGGTTTTTGTAGGAATAATTGAACGAGGGATAGTAGAGAATGGCCTGCCCATCGTTTTCCAGCATCAGGTCGTACACCAGCTCCAACGGCGGCCGGCCCGTGCTCGCGGCCATGGCCGCCACACTCTCCGCGGGTAGCGGTTCGTAATCGGGTTCCTTGCCCAAACGGTAGATCTTGTGAAAGCTGCTGAACAGCGTTTCGGCGCGGCGGTCCAGCAGCCCGCGCTGCTCGTTCATGATCTGCTGGCGCATCCCCGGGTCGCGCAGCCGCGCAAGCTTCTCGGCGAAGGGCAGCGCCTGCAGGGCCTGATAACTGGGATGCGCGATAAAGGGATGCAGCGTGCTCTGCCAGGAGAACAGGATTCCCAACGGACGCCCGCTGATGCCGGCCAGCAGTGGCACGCCCTCGTCGCGCGCCTGGTCCAGCGTAAGGAGGATCTGCTTCCACACGTCCGGCGCGGCATCCGTCTGCTGCAGATTGAACAGCACCGGCAGGCGATTATGGCGGGCAAGCTGTTCCAGCCAGGGGATCTCTCCCTCCATGGCGGGATGGTTGGCCGTCATCTGGAATACGCCATGGCCGACCTCTCCCATGACCGAGCCGAGCGCGCTGATCTCTTCGCCGGTGGCGAAGGTACCCGGTGGATACTTGCGTTCGTCGTACTTGTGCAGGAAGGTGCGCGACGTGGAAAAACCGACTGCGCCAGCCTGCAGGGCCTCGCGCACCACTTCGCGCATGGCCAGCAGATCGGCGGGCGAGGCTTCATCGTGGTGGATGGCGCGATCGCCCATGACATAGGCGCGCACCGCGCTGTGCGGAATCTGCGCTCCGATGTCCAGCGCCTTGGGCCGACGGTCCAGCGCATCCAGGTACTCGGGGAAGGTCTCCCAGTCCCACTGTATGCCTTCGGACAGCACGGAACCGGGAATGTCCTCCACGCCCTCCATGACCTTGATCAGCCATTCGCGCCGCTCGGGCTTCACCGGCGCAAAGCCGACACCGCAGTTGCCCATGATAGCCGTCGTGACCCCGTGCCAGGTGGAGGGGCTGAGATAGGGATCCCAGGTCGCCTGGCCATCGTAGTGGGTATGGATATCCACCCATCCCGGCGTGACCAGTGCGCCCCCGGCATCGATCTCGCGCCGTCCCGGGCCGGCCTTGCCGCCCGCCTGAACCACCCGGCCGCCGTCGATGGCCAGGTCTCCCGCATAGGCGGCGCAACCCGAGCCGTCCACGATCGTACCGCCGCGTATCACCACATCATGCATCGTCTTCTCCTGGCGCCCTTGCAGGCCCATCTGTTGCCCACCCGATTACTCAAGCACAAGCCCGATCCGGCGTATGACGTCGCCCCAGCGCGCGCTGTCGCGCTGGACGATGGCCGAAAACTCCTTTGGTCCCGCGCCGCTGACCTCGTTGCCCTGGGACACGATGGTCTGCGTGAGCTCGGGCGATTCCAGTGCCGCCCGGAATACATCCGCCACGCGGTTCGCCAGTTCAGGCGGCATGTCGCCCGGGCCGAAGATGCCCTGCCAGCCCACGATGTTCAGCCCCTGCACGCCCTGCTCTTCCAGCGTGGGCAACTCCGGCATGACGCTCAGGCGGCGCTCCGTGGCGGGGCCCAGCAATTTGACCTTGCCCGCGCGAGCGTTCTCCACCGCCGTCGCCGTGCCGTCGAAATACACCTGCACGTCCCCCGCCAGCAGGGCGCGGCTGGCGTCGGCCGTGCCCTTGTAAGGCACATGGACGATGTCCGTGCCTGTCTTCATCTTCAGGATTTCGCCATTCAGATGCGAGGTCGAGCCCAGGCTGTACGAGGCATAGTTGAGCTTGCCCGGGTGGGCCTTGGCATACGCGATCAGTTCAGCCGTGGTGGAGAATGGCGCATTCTTGGCGGCGACCAGCACGGTCGCCGAGCGCACCGCCTGCAGAATCGGCGTGAAGTCCTTCACCGGGTCATACGGGAGCTTCTTGTAAAGATGCGGATTCTGCGTGTGGGTAACGACGATGGTGTATAGCAAGGTGTAGCCGTCGGGTTTGGCTCGGGCCACGTCCTGCGCGCCGATCATGGTGCCGGCCCCGGGCTTGTTGTCGATGATGACCGACGCGCCCGTCTGCTGCGTCACCTTCGCCGCCAGCATGCGCGCCAGGGAGTCCGATCCCGAGCCCGCCGGGAAAGGCACCACCATGCGTATCGGCTTGCCGGATGCGGGCCAGGCGTCGGGCTGCGCGGCGGGGGCCGCGACAGCCCCGAAACAGGCCAGGACACTCAGGGCCGCGGCGCCGCCCCAGCCCGAAAGATGTAATAACGACTTGCGGTTCATGGTGTCTCCTCAGGCGAGGTAGGCGGTGTCGCGAGGTCGCGCAGCGCTCTGGATCGTTGGTTGCCGGCGGACGTTCGAGCGGTGCATTCGCACGTCGCGGACAACCCGTTTTAGTCTTGCCAACAAGGCGAATCAATTGCATATTTGGCGTATTGCCGATGAGAAAATCTCATGAGCCTGACGATACGTTCGCTCCAGCACTTTTCCGTCCTTGCCGAAGAGCGGCACTTCTCGCGGGCAGCCCAACGATTGCACCTGACGCAGTCCGCCCTGACCCGCAGCATTCAGGCGCTGGAAGAAACGCTGGGACTGGTGCTGGTGGATCGCGCCTCCATCGGCGTGACGCCCACGCAGGCGGGGCAGATGGTGCTGGACCGTTCGCGGCGGATCCTGGGCGATGTCCTGGCCCTGCGCCGCGAGGCCGAACTGATCCGGGGACACGACACCGGCCGCGTCTGCTTCGGCGTGGGCGCCTTTCCAGCCGCCGGGTTTCTATCGCCGCTCCTGGTGCGGCTGGCGCGGGAACATCCCGGCTTGAGCGTGCATGTCGAAATAGAAAGCTGGCAAAGACTGTTGGACAAGCTGTTGCAGGACAAGCTGGACTTTGCCGTGGCCGTCACCCACAGCCTGCCGCCGCCCGCTGACTTCACCGTCCGCGCGCTGCCGCCGCAGCATGGCGGATTGTTCGTGCGCGCCGGGCATCCCTTGCAGCGGGAACGCAAGCCCAAGCTGCGCGCGGCGCTGGCGCAATACCGCCTGGCCGCCACCGATCTCCCGCAACGTGCGCGCGAGTACCTGGCAAAGCTGTATCGGGTGGGCGGTCCGGACGAGCTGCCCATTGCCTTTGAATGCGACAGCGTCAGCGCGCTGCGCGACGTCGCGGTCGGCAGCGACGTCGTGCTGTTCTGCACGCGCGAGGCTATCGCCGCCGAATTGGCGCAGGGTGTCCTCGTACCCTTGCCTCTGCCCTATCCTGCGTCCGGACCGCTGACCTACAGCGTGATTCACCGGGCACGGCGCAGCTTGTCGCCGACGGCCGAGAGAATCATCACGTTGGTGCAGAGCTTCCTGGCGCAAGAACAGAAGTGAACTGTCCGACGCCATCGGCAGCGGCAGGAAGCCCCCCGTTCAATCCACCCGCTTGGGCAGCACCGCGCGCATCCACCGGGACAGATGCGGCCGAATGCGCTGGTTGTGCAGCAGCACCGATCCCAGCACGCCGATAAAGGCGCCGGTCACCGTGTCCAGGAACCGCGCCTCGATGACGGCGGCGGGATAGCCCTGCCCCAGGTGCGGGGCCTCGGCCAGGAAGATCGTCAACGGAGTGATCAGCACCACGGCGCTGGCGTAGTGGCGCACGACCAGCGTTTCAATCCCGAACGACAACGCCATCATGACCAGGCTCAGTGTCCACACATTCAGCGGCAGGCTGAGCAGCGCCCATGCCACGCACAAGCCCACGGTGGTTCCCAGGATGCGATGCATCTGCCGGCTCCAGGCGGCCCGCATGCTCGCCCCCTGGATGATCGCCAGGCAACTGACCGGTACCCAATAGGGCCGCTGCAGCTGCAGCAATTCGGCCACCAGCAGGGAAACGCCCACGAACAAGCCGATGATCACGGAGTCATAGACCACGAAATCGAACGTGGGCCTGGGCAGTTCGGCCGCCGGAGGAGGCGGCGCCACGCGCGTCATGTGCAAGGAATACGCAAAGGCGACCAGGCATGCGACCAGACAGCCCAACGCCACCATGCCCACCCGCAAGGGCACGTCCTCCAGCCGTCCGGGCGTGTACGCCGCAATGGCCGTTGCCATGATGAAGAACAGGCTGCCCGGCGGGCCCAGCCGATAGCATCGGCAAACCATGCTGACCACGATGGCGATCAAGGTCAGCGCCGCGATCATCGCGGTGGGCCAGAACTGGGTCAACGCCCCCACCGCATAGCAGGCCACCATGCCAAAAGAAGCGGCCAGCAACATCATCATCCGGTGCTGCAGCGAAGAGTTGGGCAGGCTCAGGAAAACCATGCCGCCCAGGCTGGACATCAGCCCATAGTCCATGCGCCCGAAATAGGCGCCCACCATCAGGGGAAGGCCGGACGAAAGGGCCGCGGCCAGGGGCATTTCCCAAGGCCGGTCGCTGGCGTTGACCCGGGTCAGTTCGCTCCAGGTTCCCCGCAGCTGGTCCCTTATAAAGGCCAATGCGCGCCACGCCTTATGGCCGGGCCCCGCGGGTTCGTCACTTCTTTTCATAGGCTGGCCTGGGCGGCAATGCAGTCTTGCCTGGGATCGCGGTCCGGCGCGTGCTTGCCGCAAGGCCCGCCGGGGCGACTTCGTCTGAGATTGAAGAAGCACCCAGTATGGGCGCTCGGCCCAAGGACGGCAAACCGCCTGCGCCCGCCAACGGCCTGCCGCGCTGGCCTCCCAACAAATTCCGTCCGCCGGATTTAACGGGAATTCCCTGATTCTCCCCCTCTGGCCCGCTGGCTACCATTCGCCGCAACTCAGCCTTGGGCTGATCGATAACAATGCGCCGGATCGCGCGGAGACACCATGAAAGCACTGAAATTGGCCGCGGCAGGCACCGCTTTGTTCATCTCGTCCTGGACCGCCAACGCCGGCGTGACTTTCGACGCGGTCAAGAACAAGGGCTTTGTCCAATGCGGCGTATCCACGGGCGTCGCCGGCTTTTCGGTGAACGACAGCAAGGGCGGCTGGATCGGCCTGGACGTGGACCTGTGCCGCGCAATGGCCATCGCCATGTTTGGCGACGCCTCCAAGGCCAAGATCATGGCGGTCAGCGCGGTCCAGCGCTTCACTGCGCTGCAGTCCGGCGAAGTCGACGTGCTGCCGCGCAACACCACCCTGTCGCTGACCCGCGACACCACCTTGGGCCTGATCGGCGTCGGCGTGAACTACTACGACAGCCAGGGCATCATGGTCAACAAGTCCCTGGGCGTGAAAAGCGCCAAGGAACTGGATGGCGCGACGGTGTGCGTGCAACCCGGCACCACCACCGAGCTGAACCTGGCGGATTGGTTCAGGTCGCAGAACATCGTGTTCAAGCCGGTCGTCGTCGAGCGCCTGGATGAAATCATCCGCGCGTTCGCGGTGGGCCGTTGCGACGCATTCACCGGCGACAAGTCGCAGCTGGCTGCCGCGCGCAGCAATCTGGACGATCCGGAAAAGTACGACATCCTGCCGGAGAACTTCTCCAAGGAACCGCTGGGCCCCATGGTGCGCCAGGGCGACGAGCAGTGGTTCAACCTGGTCCGCTGGACGATGTCCGTCATGCTCGAAGCCGAAGAATACGGGGTCACGTCCAAGAACGTGGATGAGATGCTCAAGAGCTCCAATCCCAACGTGCAGCGCCTGCTGGGCGTGACGCCCGGAATGGGAAAGAACCTGGGGCTGGATGACAAGTGGGCCTACAACGTCATCAAGAATATCGGCAATTATGGCGAGAGCTTCGAGAAGAACCTGGGCCCGAGCAGCCCGCTGAAGCTGACGCGGGGCCTGAACGCCTCTTACCGCGACGGCGGCCTGATGTACGGGTGGCCGGTGAGGTAAGACCCGGCGGGCGGCTCAATCCCCTACACTGGGGTTGCCGCTGGACCCAGCGGCTCTCTCCGCCCGCCCGTTTTACCCCCTCGATGACCACCACTTCACCTTCCGCTCAGTTCTTCCCCGCAGGATTCGCCCCAACCGAAGAACAAAGAAAAATCCAGACATCGCGGAGCCGGACGAGCCTGGTCATCGCCAATGCCGGGGCCGCAAAGACGACGACCTTGGCCCTGCGTGTCGGAGAGGCGCTTACCCGGGGTCTGCCGCCCGAAGACATCCTCGCGCTGACCTTCACCGATGAAGCCCGGCAAGTCCTGCAGGCGCGTCTGGTGGACGTGGGTATCGCCTACAACACGGCCAGGCGGGTCAACGTGCAGACCGTGGAAGATTTCGCGCAACGCGTCCTGTCGAAGATCGAGGATGGCAAGCCGGAAATCCTGCATTCCACGCGCGAGCAACAGGCTTATGCCCTGTCCGCGCTGGAAAACGTGGCGCTCAGCCATCCGCAGTACGCGGGCCTGCTCGACATACGCACACACAACACCGCGGTCAGCCAGTTTCTGGATAACTTGCTGAAGCTGAAAGCGACGATGACGCTTTCCGCCGAAGGCGGCAGCGACCCGGAGTATGCGGCGGAAAGCGCGGGCATTCCGCTGACGGACTACCTTTGGGCCCTCGAATATGAAAAGCAGCGCGTGGACCTGTTCGGCTATGTCGACGCCCGCGGCTTTTTCGACGCGACCTATGACCTGGCCTGCATGCTGCGGTCCGGGCCTGACACACATCACCAGCTGCCTTTCTACAAGCTGGTGGTCTGCGATGAATTGCATGACCTCAACGAAGCATCGTTCGGCATCATCGAAGCCCTGTTAAGCGCAGGCATCACCTACTTCGTCGGCGTGGGGGATAAAGACCAGGTCATCTATTCGCACCTGGGCGCGGATGAATCATTCCTGGAACATCGCATTTCCTCCAGCTTTCCGGATTGCGCCAGGTTTCCGCTGACGATGACATACCGCCATGGCCCCCACCTGGCGTACGCCATGGAAGCCTTCAAGCGCAAACCCGTCGATTCCAATCTTCCCGTACGCACGGAGATCCGCGAACCGACGTACACGAACACTCCGGGCGCCTGCGGATCCGAAGTCGTCAAAGCCGTTCTTCAATGGAAGCAGGACGGCAAATCGCTGGATGGCTGCTGCGTCCTGCTGCGCGACGCCCACCAATCCATAGAGATGGAAAATGCGCTCATGAACGCGGGCGTGCAATACCGCACGCTGACGATGAACAGCTATCTGCTGCGCGAAGAGATTCTGTTTCTGCGCGGCATGATCGCCATCGCCCTGGACGATTTCCACCACGTCGCGGCCCCCGGCACGCGCGAAGCGATCGTGGAGGCGCTGGCCACGTTTGCGGAGGTACCCCTGACGCCGCAGGAGCTGGGCGAGGCCAAGACCACGCTATCGAAAGAGCCGTCGGCGTTGAAGCACTTTTTCGATGGGCAGATTCAGCGTGTGGGCAGTGTCGCGGCGCGTACCCGTATCGCGGAGGCGGTGTCGTACCTGCGCGGCCTGTCCGTCGACACGCCCGCCCATGGCGCCCTGGAGCAGGTCCGCGACATCATGGATATGGATAAATTGGCCAGGCGCCTGTATGTCCATCCCTACGAAGCGTCGGTCGTCAGCAAGTCCGTCAGCGGGTTCATCACGACCGCCCTGAATTCCGGCAAGACCCTGCGCCAGTTTTCCGAATGGATCGGCACCGCGGAAGCGTTTGCCGGCGCGCGCCCCGGCAAGAACGCGGTGTTGATGGACTGCATCGTCAACGTCAAAGGCAAGGAATTCGAACACGTCATCCTGCCGTTCATGGACGCCGGCGAATTTCCCAATCCGCTGCGTGAACTTGAAGAAGAAAAGAACCTGTTCTATGTGGCCGCGACCCGGACGAAATCACGGCTGACCCTGATTGCCTCCGAGCAACCCGCGTTGCGCAGCGAGTTCCTGGCCCAGCTGCAGCTGGGCAGCATCCAGAAGCGGGCGGACACCGCCCTGCGCCGCAATCTGGCGGTGCCTGCCAAGCCCCTGGGCCATCGGGATCTCAAGGTCGCGTACGCCAACAGGGATGTGGTGAAGGCGATGGGGGCTCAATGGGACAAGACACGGAAGGTCTGGTACGTGCCCGCCAACCTGGATCCGGAGCCGTTCAGGAACTGGTTCGCCGACCTTCCCTAGGGTTAGCCGCAATTTGCGTGTCTGCGTCTGCCTCGTACCGTACGAGAAATATGTTTATCGTACAAAGTCCGAAGCACATCGATTGGAGCAGCACGTGAAGCAGTAGGTCTAACCCAAGGGGAAGTCGTCATGAAACGTCGCAGTGCGTTGAAGCTGATGGGCGCCGCAGCCGGCCTGAGTCTTACAGGCCGGGGCTGGGCGCAGAACGGGCCCTACCCGTCCCGAGTCATCAAGATCATCGTCTCATCCACACCCGGAAGCGCCACCGATCTTGCGGGGAGGCTGGTCGGTGACCTGCTCTACGCCAGGTACGGCCAGAGCGTGGTGATCGAAAACCGCGCCGGCGCCGGCGGCGTCATCGGCATGCAGGCCGCCGCCGCCTCCAAGCCAGACGGCTACACCCTGACCACCGGCGGCCTGGGCCACAACGTCCTGCCGCCCGCGACCCTGCGCGGACTGCCCATCGACATCCCCACCGCGTTGCTGCCCATCGCCCAGGTGGCGGAATTCGTCAATGCGCTGGTCGTGCGCGTGGACCATCCCGCCAACACGGTGCCCGAACTGATCGAGCACCTGCGCGCCAGCAAGCGCAAACCGTTGTACGGCAGCAATGGCATCGGCAGTTCGTCGCAGATGACGGCCGAGCTCTTTGCCATGCGCACCGGACTGAAGTTCGACCACGTGCCCTACAAGGGCGCGGCCGACGCCCTGGTCGGCACGGCCAACGGCGACCTGGACGTCTGTTTCATGAACCTGCCGCCCACGCTGCCCATGGTGGAAGGCAAGCGCCTGAAGGCGCTGGCGGTCACCAGCGCCTATCGGGCCCGGCAGCTGCCCAACGTGCCGACGATGCAGGAACAGGGCATGGCGGACTTCGACGTGACCAGCTGGCTGGGCATGTACGCGCCCGCCCAGGTCGATCGCGCCATCATCGCGCAGTTGTCGGACACCATCGTCACCGGGCTTGCGACACCCGAGTATCAGGCCCGGATCATCGGCGCCGGGTTCGAACCCAAGCTACGCAACGCAGCCGAATTCCAGGCCTTCTCGGCTGCGGAGTTCAAGCGCTGGAGCGAGGTGGCCAGGCAGGCCGGAATCGTCGTGGACTACGGCGGCAAGTAAACAGCCAGGGCCGCCCGCAATGGGCGGCCCTGACCGTAACTGCGCCTCAGGCGCGTGCCTGCCAGACTTCCGGATTGACCATGGCCCGCGGCGTCTGGTTGCCCAGCGCGTCCATCAGGTTGGCTACGGCCAAGTCGATCATGGCGCGCCGCGTCTCGTGCGTGGCGCTGCCCACGTGGGCCTGCAGCACCACATTGGGCAGTTCGCACAGCGGGCTGGTGGGCGGCAGCGGTTCCTGCTCCATCACGTCCAGCCCGGCGCCCGCGATGGTGCCGGCGCGCAGCGCCTCGACCAGCGCGGCTTCATCAATGACCGGCCCGCGCGCGGTGTTGATCAGGTAGGCGCTTGGCTTCATCAGGCCCAGTTCGCGTTTGCCGACGGAGTGGCGCGTTTCGGCGGACAGCGGAATATGCACGCTGAGCACATCCGACACCCTGAACAACTCATCCCGCTCGACATAGGTGGCCAGGCCTTCGGCCTGCGGATCCTGGCGACGGTTGTGATAGACCACCTTCATGTCGAAGGCCTGCGCCGCGCGCGCCACCACCCGGCCGATACGGCCCATGCCGAGCAGGCCCAGCGTCTTGCCACGGATGTCGTGCGTCAGAGGGAACGCGCCCTTGGTCCAGGCCCCGCTGCGCACGAAGGCATCGCCCGCCACCAGATTGCGGGCCAGGCACAGCATCAGGCCGATGGTCACGTCCGCCACCGCGCCGTCCAGCACGCCGGGCGTATTGCAGATCAGCACCTTGCGCCGCGTGGCGGCCGCCAGATCGACGTTATCGAACCCCACCGCGAAGTTTGAACTGACCTGCAGCGCCGGCAAGGCATCCAGCAAGGCCTGATCGACCTTGGTGCGCATGGTGCAGACCATGCCGGCGATCTGCGAACGCAGCTCCGCCGGCAGGGTTTCGGCCGGATTCTGCCCGGTTGGCACATCGACTATCTCGCAACGCGCGGCGAGGCGTTCGCGCAAATCCGCCGGCAGCGGCGCGGATACGATGACTTTGGGCTTTTGATTCATTTACGGCTCCAGAAGGGTCAGGGTTCGATTGCTTCGACGTCGGTGGCAAACACCTGCTGCTCACCGGCGTCGACCAGCGCGGGTTCGGCCGGATGGTCCAGATATCGGACGATCAGCCAGAACCCGTCCTGCGGGTTCTCTACGATCTCGGCGAGTGCGCCGCCGGCCATGCGCACGCGCACGCCGGCCTGCAGATCGACGAGGTTGATGGATTTGTTGTCGGCCATGGCTGTGGGCTCCTTTGCGCCGCGGCTAGAGCTCAAGCTGCGAAGACGGCACGCGCACGCGGATGCCGTCCAGGTCCGGGGTCATGATCACCTGACAGGACAGGCGGCTGGTGGCGCAGCGCTCGGGCACCACTTCGAGCAGCGCTTCCTCCGCCATGCCCGGCGGCTCCAGCCGGGCATGCCAGGATGCGTCCACCTGCACATGACAGGTGCCACAGATGGCGCCGCCGCCGCACTCGGCGACGATGCCGTCCAGGCCGTCGCGCCGGGCCGCCTCCATCAGTGACCAGTCGTCGGGAACGTCCAGCACCTGCTCGGCGCCGTCGGGCAACTCAAATATGGCAAAGGGCATGATGCCTCCCCTGGGTTTTGTTCACGCGGTTCATGAGGCCGATTCCGGCGTGCCGATGCGCGGCACGCCCTTGATGAATTCCACCGGGCTGTCGACTGCTTCGATCGCGGCCAGCCGGCCCTGCTGATAGCGCTCCACCATCCACCCCTTGGCGGTGGGCAGCAACACGTCGCGGCAAGGTTCGGCGGGATTGACCAGGCCCGCCATCTGCAGGCGCCGCCCTTGCTGCTCCGACCAGAACGTGGGCGGACGCGGCGCCGGCGGGCTCTTGCCCGCAATGGCGGCCGCCGCCATGCGCGCCTGCGACAGCGCGTTCTGCACGCTTTCGATGCGGGCATGGCGCTGCAGTTCGCCCCGGAAAGCGCTGGCGCAGTCGCCGATGGCATAGACATCCGGCGCCGAGGTCCGGCAGCACTCGTCCACCACCACGCCGTCCAGGCAGATCAGGCCCGCGGCCTCGGCCAGCGCGGTCTCGGCGATGGCGCCGATGGAGACCAGCACCCGATCCGCGTCCACCGCACTGCCGTCGGCCAGATGGGCGCGCCAGCCGGTCGTCGTGCGCTCCCATCGCGCCACCGCTGCGCCGTGGCGGATCTCGATGCCGGCCTCGCGGTGCAGGTCGCCGATGCGCGTGGCGGTGGGTTCGGACACCTTGCCCGCCATCACGTTGCCGCCCTGCTCCAGCACCAGCACCTCGGCGCCCAGCTTGCGCGCCGAACAGGCGGCCTCCAGCCCCAGGTATCCCGCGCCGACCACCAGCAGCCGGATGCCCGGGCCCAGCGCCTCGCGCAGCCGGTGCGCGTCGTCCAGCCCGCGCACCGAGTAGACCTGCTCGCCCGCCACGTCGGCGATGCCGCGGGCGCTGGCCCCGGTCGCCAGCACGCAATGCTCATAGTTCACCACCCGGCCGGAGCGGGTGCGCAAGCGATGCGCGGCGGTGTCGATGCCGACCACCGGGTCGCCCGCCACCACCACCACGCGCGATTTCTCGTAGGCGCTGTCGGCACGCAAGGCGATGCGCTCGGCGCTGGTCCCCCCGGTCAGCAGCGCCTTGGACAGCGGCGGCCGCTCGTAGGGCGCATGCGCCTCCGCGCCGAACAGCGCCACATCGCCCTCGACGCCGGCCGCGCGCAGCGCCCAGGCGCACTCCACCCCCGCATGGCCCGCGCCGATGATGGCCGTGTGCACCCGCTGCAAACGGGAAGATTCCATGGCGGTCAGGCTCCGAATTTCAGTGAAATGTTGGCGCGGCTGGCAACCTGCTTCCAGCGCGCCAGCTCAGCCCGGTTCAATTCCGCGAAGGCGGCGGCGTCGGACGGCCGGGGCTCGAAGCCCGCCGCGCTGAGCGTCTCCGCCGACTGCGGCTGCGCCATGCCCTCCTGCAGGGCCGCGCTGAGCTTGCGCACCAGGTCCGGCGGCAGTCCGGCCGGACCATACAAGCCCAGCCAGCTCGTCACGTCGAAATCCGCCACACCCTGCTCGGCCATGGTCGGCACGTCCGGCAGTTGCTTGCTGCGATAGCTGCTGGTCACGGCAATCGCCCGGATCGAGCCCTTGCGCACCAGCCCCATCACCGGCGGCAGGTTGCTGAAGCTGAAATCCAGATTGCCGTTGACCACATCCACCAGCATCTCGCCGCTGCCCTTGTAGGGCACGTGGAGCAGATTGGTGCCGGTACGCTGCGCGAAGAACGCGGTGGTCAGATGCACCGACGTACCTATGCCGTTGGACCCATAGTTCAACCCGTCCTTGCTGCGGGCCTGCGCCGCGGCGATCAGGTCGTTGACGCTGCGTATCGGCGAATCCGCCCGCACGATCAGCACATTGATGAACTCGGCCATCTGCCCGATCGGCGTGAAGGCGCGCGACATGTCCAGCGGCAGCCCCGTGACCGTAGCCATGGGCAGCACCATGCCGCCCAGCCCATTGAGCAGCAGCGTATAGCCGTCCGCCGGCGCCGTCGCCACCTGCTGGCTGCCGATCATGCCGTTGGCGCCGGGGCGGTTCTCCACCACCACCGGCTGGCCGAACTTGCGGGTAAGGATCTCCCCCGCCAGGCGCCCCGCCACGTCGGTCACGCCGCCCGGCGGATAGGGCACGATCAGGCGCAGCGGCTTGGAGGGAAAGGCCCCGTCGGCGGCCCGCGACATCCCGGCCGTCGCCATCGCGACACCCCCGGCGATGGCTTTCAATACAGTACGTCTATGCATGCTGCGACTCCAGGTATGGACGAGCCTCGCCCTGCCGGCGGACTAGGGCCTGTTCACACTAAAAGGAGCCTCGCACAGGCCCGTAATCGGGCGCCGGGCTAGGCGCGGCCGCCGCCGCGTGGCTGCGCCACGCAAGGTGGCGGCAACGACGCCCGGCGCCCGATTACGGGCCTGCCCGAAGGGTGAGTACCCAAATAAGCGCCTATCGGCGTTGCGAATGCTCGCCGTGGTCCCGCCACGGCTGCGCTTCGCGCCTTGATAGTCACTTATTTGGGTACTCATGCGAGGCTCCTTTTAGTGTGAACAGGCCCTAGCCCCAAGTGGAAAGAAAACCATCGAACCGCGAAAGATCGGGCGCTAGAAGAAGATCGTGAGCGCCTTGGAAAGCAGGACGTTCTGGTCCAGGTGTATCTCCCGCGACAGAATCGTCCAGCGTCCGTCGCGTCTGCGCAGCACATCCTCGCGCTTGCCGACGAACAGATTGACCTCGGCCTGCAGCCGGTTCTGATAGATCAGAAAGCGCGAGCGCACCCGCACCCGCTCGCCGCCGCCCTCGTCCGGCGCCACATCCAGCACCCGAATGTTGGTCACCAGATGCGACACCCGCGAGGCCGGTTCCTCGGCCCAGTGAATGCCGGTCTTGATCTGCGCCACCCGCTGGCGCAGCGTATCGATGCCCTCGTCGAACCACGCGGCATCCTGCTTGCCGGAGTATTCCTGCGCCATGGCGTCGCGCCGCACATTGCGCGTCAGCGGCATGCGATAAGCGATGTCCTCGTCCAGCAGGCCCAGCCAGGTCTCGAAGTCGCGGTGGTCCAGCAGATCGGCCTCGTAGTGCAGAAAACGCTGCACCTGCCACCAGACCTGCATGTCATCCACGCTGGCATCCTGCGCTACGGCCGGCGCATTTTCGATGGTCGCGTTCATGCGGCTTTCTCCTCGGCACGCACGGAGCCCGCCATCAGCTGGTCCCACGACAAGCCGTTCATGAATTGCGCCCAGCGCCGGTAATAGATGCGCGCGTTCTCTTCCGTGTATTCGCCGTTGACGGAACAGCCCGGGATTTCGGGCACGGGCTGCGCGTGGCCCACGCCCATCTGGTAGTTGAAATAGAGCTCGCGCGAGATGGCGCCCATGCTGGCCTCGGTGGCGCCCGTCCAGTTCTCCATGTCGTCCGACTCGGTCATGCCGCCCGGCCCCGAATAGCGCAGGAAATAGTGGCGCGCCGCTTCCTTGACGGCCTCGGGCGCGTCCTTGTCCACCAGATACATGCGCCACATCTCCATCTCGGTCGCGCTGATGGGATGGAACACCGCCAGCGTGCGCGGCTGACGCCCGTGAAACGACATATTCGGAAAAATCGTGCCCACGCTGAGCTGCACCCGCATGGCCGAACCCAGCGTGCGCTCGCGCTGCTCGTGGATCTGGCGGAAGTAGGCCTCCACCTCCGGATAGCGCGCGTACTGCGGCGCATAAGGCCCTTCTTCATAGAACGGCAGCCGGCCCAGCAGCCCGTGCCCCAGCTCCGGAAAACAGATCGCCGACCGCGTCGCGGAAGGATCGCGCCTGCCCTTGCCGCCGCCCGGCCCGATGCCCACGATATCCACCGAACGGTGGCTGATGTCGTGGTACAGGTCCCCGATGAAATTCTCGGGCGCGAACTTCCAGTTGCACTTCACCCGCCATTTCTGCACCCCGCCGATCACCTCGGAACCGCCCGGGCTGCCATCGCGATGATCCAGCGCCGCATCCAGGTACAGGCGCATATTGCCCAGGTAATCCAGAAACGGCGGCGCGTCGGGGTCCCAGGTCGCCCAGATGGCGCCCTTGTAGTTCACCACCTGCGCCACCGTCTTCAGGCCCCATTGCTTCTTGTCCAGCTCGCCCTTGTAGTGCGTCGCATGGCCGGGCACGCCGACCAGCTCGCCGGGCTTCTCCACCAACTTGCCGTCGGTGGAAAAACTCCAGCCATGGTACGGACAGGTGAAGGTCCGGTTGTTGCCGTGGTCATAGCGGCACAGCTTCATGCCGCGATGCGCACAGCTGTTGAGCATGACCTGGATCTGCCCCTGCCGGTCGCGCGTCAGGATGACGGACTCCGTACCCATCCTCGACACGAAGTAGTCGTCCGGCTTGGGTACCAGGCTCTCATGCCCCACGAACAGCCAGGCCCGCGAGAACACCTGCCGCAGCTCCTGCTGAAAGATCTCGTCGTCCACGAAGATAGACCGGCTGACCAGCCCCTCGTCGGCGCGCACCAACTCATCGATCGTCTTATGACCCATCACCACTTCCCCTTGGAGGATGCCCTGATTGGGCGCCTACGGTCTTTCCGCCGTGGCCGCCGCTGTACGCAGACGTGCTTCCGTGTTGTCGACGTGCGTGCGCGCATGCTGCCGCGCAAGCTCCACGTCGCCTTTCTCGATGGCGGCAAACAAAGCCTCGTGCTCCTTCTGCGCCTGGGCGCCGCGGCCCGCGATCTTGGCCGACCGCGAACGCGAAACGCGCAGGTTCTTCTTGAGCAGCACCGCCAGGAAATCGAAGAAATTCAGATAGTGTTCATTGCGGGTGGCGCGCGCCACGCAGCGATGGAATTCCATGTCGGCATCCACGCCCACCGCCACATCGCCGGAAGCGATCGCGTCGGCCATCTTGCGCAGGGCCAGCCGCATGGCGGCCAGGTCTTCCTCGCTGCGGCGCTCGGCCGCCAGCGGCGCGGCCTCGATCTCAAAGCCGCGGCGCAGTTCCACGATACGCAGCACCTGGTCGGCATCGCCGATATCGGCCGCCTGCATGCGCAACACCGACGGCCGCGCCGTCTGCATGACGGTCAGCCCACGGCCCTGCTTGCTTTGTACGATGCCATCGCCCTTCAGGCGGGATACCGCTTCGCGCAGCACCGTGCGCGAAACGCCAAGCCGGGTCGCGATGGTCTGCTCTGGAGGGAGGACCTCGCCGACTTGATAGTCGCCGCTGGTGATCTCATCCAGCAGCATCTCGGTGACCCGGTCCGTCAGATTGGGTTCTGACTGGAACGGAGCGACAGAGTCTTTTTTCAACAGTACTCGGGAAGCTGAAGTAGGCATAAGGAGGATCGTCCGAAAACGTGCATCTCATTGCCAGCCCGCGTTGCCTCGGCTGTGTACGTACCCCGGGAGGGGTAGGTTGAAAATACGATAATCGTATAAGGAGGGGTGGGGGTATTAGGGGAAGTGCGGATGTGGGGGCCCTGGCCCTCAGCGGCGTATTCGTCCAGCACGTAGCAAGGCCGCGGGATCGCCTGTCAGCAGTTCCAGGGATCAATCACGTTGATTCCGCAGTCTGAGAAATCTCTGACGTTACGGGTTGCCAAGCTCGCGCCCCGTGATCGAGCAATGCCCGCGATCATTGCATCGAACTGGCTAACCGGCCTGCCGAGCGCGCGGCGCTCAGCAGCGATTTCCGCATACGCGTCTGCGGCCTCGCCATCAAAGTTAAGGACCTGCCCCGCCAGGTCTGCCGCAAAGATCGCCAGCACGGCTTCGAGCAGCGCGACTCTGCGCTGACCTTCAGGGAGCAACCTCACGCCGTAAAGCAATTCGCCCCGGGTGACGGTCGTCGTAAACAGCGCAGTTCGCGGCTGGGCTTCGAGCCAAGCCACGACCCGTGCATCAGGCACCGGGCGCAGGATTTCCGAGATGACGTTGGTATCCAGGATGATCAAGCGTCGAGCTCCGGCGGCGTGCGTATTGGTTCACGTGCAGGCAGATCCAACTCAAGCCCCCCCAGCGGGACGATGCGCGCGCGGATCGCACCGATCAGCGAAGGGCCGCGGGGCAGCTCAGAGGAAAGGGCGGCGCGCAGAATGTCGCGGGCCTCGTCCTCCATCGAACGTCCGTGCTGGGCTGCCTGTATGCGTAGGCGTGCCTTGAGTTGGTCGTCGATGTTTCGGATGGTCATGGTCGCCATAATAACGCTCCATTAGTCAATGACTGCATTTTAGTCATTGATGGATTAATCGCAAAGATTGGTGCACCTAATCGGTCCCGCGGAACGGGGTACGACATAACTTTCGGTCTCGCAGAGTATCCACCTGCGCTATCGACGCCCTTCAACCTTCCCTGGTGGACGGATCGGCGCCTGGGTCACCTCGGCTCTGCTCAGCCCCGGCTAAGTGCCTAACGCGACGGGGCGTTAGGGCGAGGTTCTCCACCTGCCCGCGTAGCTTGCTCCGGTAGCGGGCTCCAGCCTAACGCGGCTTGCTCTCGGCCAGGCGTGCACATTCATCTTCTGGGATTGTGCCCGCCCGAAGTGCTTATAAGAGAAGCAATCACGAGGAGCGGACGATTTGCGCACCCGGTCCACCCGCGCTTTGATGTTCCAGCCACTTCTATTCCAATGCCGTGGGAATATCCCAATCAGTTGGCCGTGCCTCTCCAGTCTGATAGAACTGCTTAATGAGCTTCACGTACTCCAGGAAATCCCTGTTCTCTGTGGCCAGCCTATTGACCATATCCCAGTCGATCTCATCGCGTTCGCGGGCAGGCACCAACACCTGGCTGTCAGCAGGATTCTCGACATCCAGTTTGATGAGTCCGATTCCATGGGCAGCAAAGAGCATCCGTAGCTCTTTAAGCGTGTCATGGCCTTCGATCTCCGCAGCCACGAGATAGCCAAAATTCGCCCAAGACGAATTCGAAACAGCCTGAAAGAAGCACTCGCGCGCATTCGACCGGTTGATCAGTAGCTTCACTTCAAACGACCACAGCTTGGTTCGCTTGTCAGAATACTGATTCACGCAGTCTCGCACCTCACGATGCCATTCAGCACCTAAATCCTCCATCCCCACCAGGTCTGGATAGAGCCATCGATTCCCATTGGGCCCACGCTTGTTGGACGAACGTTTTTCATCTATGCGATTGGAGTAGACGCCAAACTCCTCCCATAGGTACAGAGAGAGGAGTGGATACAACGCGTGCTCATGGAGTTTGGAGTCCAATGGATTCGGTGCAGGAATCGGGAGGTCGCTCTCAGCTGCGGCGACTTCATCGCTATCCGACTTCTCCGAGTAGTAGTACTTGCGTGGCCGTCCCTCGGTGATCTTCAGCTCAGGGCACTTCGTCTGAAGCCTCGGCCGCTGCGCACTAATCTCCGCAACTAGTTGCTGGATCAGTTCAGCATCCGTATTCAGAGACTGGCTATTTATCTTCTTCGCTTGGCACTCGTCGGAAAAAGTGGCGAATATCCACTCCGCGATCTGACGTGCCGTGAACTTTTGATCTGCACGGTCTTGCAGGAAGTTCACGACAGCCTTGCCCAGATTCAATGCCATACCACCCTCTCCGACAGCCGCCTCAAATTTCAATGCAGATTCATGCATCGACGCGGCCTAATGTTTACTCGATCCCGATCATACAGTTGCGAAGTGCTTATTCTTGAACTCCCCCACATCCGAAATGCAATCGGACTTATGAATCATCCGATGACAGTTGGCACAAAGCACTGCGAAATCAGTCTCCGGATCCATCGGCACCTTCTGCCCCTTCAGCGTAGCAAGCGGACGCAAATGATGCGCCTCAATGTAGCCCTTACCAATCTCGCCATAAATCTTCTCAAAGTCGATACTACAGACTTCGCAGACACAGCCCTTCTTTACCTTGACGAGCTTTGATAACTTGACGCTTCGCTCCAAGCGCTTATGCATCCGAAACCGTGTCAGGTCTTCATAGAGCAATTCTTTCGGCTCATCCAATTCCGATTCTGGACCAAAGCCGCCTGCGGTCTCCGCTTCGTACAGCTGGCCATACAACTGGAGCATTGCCTTCAAATCATCCACCAGGACTTCTTCCGAAGGTAGTGCATCAGCCCGGTAGTACTTAGCGCAAATGTTTGCAGCTTCGTAGAAGGCCGTGTTGTTAGAAGGTGCGCTGGGCGCAAGGTCGATCTTCCATAAAGGAAACCGTTCCCAAGCGGAGCCAAGCAATGCTCTGAAGTTTGCGGCCTTCGCCTTCAGCGCGGTCTTAGCATCCGATTTGTAATGTGCCTTCGCTTCGGTCATGCCCTGGTTCAAACTCAGGTACACACCTTGCATGTCTTCGCGAAATAGATAGACGGGGTAGTAGCCGGACTGTGCCCCTTGTGTAATCGGGCCATAGAAAATGCCAACCCATGGGCCGCGCACCCAACCGCCCTGGCCCGAACTGCCTTTGCAGGTGAGTTGCTGATCGGCACCGATGATGTCCTCCACCGTGACGCGAAAATCATCACGGATGAACTGAGCAAGGGGATGTTTCGGGAAGAGCTCGTCGCACGCCGCTTCGTACCCCGTCAGAACCTTAGTCAGACAATCCTGAATACCCATAGCGCTTTCGGCCTCTTTTTGCGGACGACCTCTTGCGTCATCCATCAATAAATGATCTGGGCCTAGTTATAACATTTTGAAATAATCATTAAGAATCATGGTGCGGGTGCAAGGCGCTTTGCGCGACCGGCTGCGCTTCCGAGTTACCCTAGCGGTTCCAGCGCCTCACCGCTTAATGCGTTACTCTCCCCCTCCCCAAATCAAGCCTCCCAAGGAGCCTCCTCATGGCACAAGCCTCCGCCCGTCATATCCTCGTCTCCACCGAAGCCCGCGCCAACGAACTCAAGACCGCCATTGAAAATGGCGCTGACTTCGCTCAGCTCGCCAAGGAAAACTCCAGCTGCCCGTCGAGCCGTGACGGTGGCAACCTGGGTTCCTTTGGCCCGGGCCAGATGGTCAAGGAATTCGATACCGTCGTGTTCAGCGCCCCGGTTGGCGTGGTCCAGGGCCCGGTGAAGACCCAGTTCGGTTATCACCTGGTTGAAGTGACCAGCCGCAAGGACTAAGTCCCGCTGCCGCACGCAAGAAGGCCGCCGCCAGGGGGAACCCGGCGGCGGCCTTTTTTATGCGTCGGATCAGTAGCCGGTCATTCCTTGCCGGTCATCACCATGTGCGCCAGCGCATCGGCGTCCAGCCCGGCCACATCGCGTTCGATGACCTTCGTCCCGCTCTTCAGGATTGCGACCCGGTCGGCCAGCGCGACTACGTCGGCCATGTTGTGGCTGATCAGGATTACGGTGCGCCCTTCTTCGCGCAGCTTGCGCACCAGGTTCAGCACCAGCGCCGTTTCCTTGACGCCCAGCGCGGCGGTGGGTTCGTCCATGATGACGACGCGCGCGTCCCAGCGCAGGGCGCGGGCGATGGCGACGGCCTGGCGCTGGCCGCCGGACATGCGTTCCACCGGGCGGTCCATGTCTTCGATGGGCACGGACAGTCGTTGCAGATACCCGCGCGCATCGACCGCCATGCGGCGCTTGTCCAGGACGCTGAACAAGCCCACGCGGCGCACCAGTTCGGCGCCCATGAAGACGTTCTCCCAGATCGACAGGCGGGGTGCCAGCGCCAGGTCCTGGTAAATCGTGGCGATGCCCTGCACCAGCGCATCGTGGGGCGATCCGAACACCACCTTCTGGCCGTTCAGGCTCAGTTCTCCGCCGCTGGGTTCCTGCGCGCCGGAGATGATGCGGATCAGTGTGGATTTGCCTGCGCCGTTGTCGCCGCAGATGGCCATGACCTTGCCCTCGGGCACGTCCAGGTCCACGCCCTTCAAGGCCTCGACAGCCCCATAGGACTTGCGGATCTGGCGTAGCGACAGCGCGGCGGTCATGGCGGTCAACTCTTATTTGGCGGCGGGTTGCAGGAATTTCTGGACGTTGGTCTCGTCGACCAGCACCGAGTCCATGAACCGGTACGGGCCGGCGGCGACTTTTTCCTTGGGTTCCTTCTTGACGACGATGCGGTCGATGGAGTCGATGGCGCTCGTGCCCAGCTGTTCGAACGGGATCATCATGGTGGCGGTGATCAGGCTGTTGGGGTCGGCGATGCGGCGGTAGGTTTCAGGGCCGCCGTCCACGGACACCAGGGTGATGTCGCCCTTCTTCATGCCTTGGGATTGCAGCAGGTCGTCGATGACGTAGGCTTGGCCGTCGAACGATGCCCATACGCCCTTGAACTGGCCCTGGTGACGCAGGAACAGAGCTTGCATGCCATTGCGGACATCGTCGCGCCAGCTTTGGGTGCGGGCCATGCTGAACTTGGCCAGGTCCTTGACGGCGGTGTTCTCCGTCAATACGGCATCGAGCATCTTGCCGCGGATGCGGGTGCCGGAGTTGCCGTCAAAGCGGGCGGACAGGATGTTGCCCTGGTAGCCCATCTTGCCCAACAGGTACAGCACGGACTGGGCGCCGGTGGCGTATTCGTTGACTTCGACGTCGAACAGCATGTGCGGACTGGCGCCGGACATGACGCCGACGACGGGGATGCCTTTTTCCTTGGCGGATTGCAGCTGGGCGTCGGTCTCTACCGGCTTGCCCATGGCGATGACGATAGCGTCGACCTTTTTGTTGACCAGGGTGTCGAGCTGTTCGGCCAGCTTGGGCAAGGAGCCTTCGGCGTTCAGTTGGGTGACGGTCCAGCCCTTGGCGCGGGCCGCTTCGGCCGCGGCGTTGGCGACGCGCGCGTGCGTTTCGGACGACATCTGGAAGGCGACGATGCCGACGTCAAAGGCGTGGGCGGCGCTGGCGGCCAGGGCCTGGACGGCGAAGGCGCTGGCCAGCAGCGTGCGCTTCAGGAGTTTGTTCATGGTGGTTTCCCCTTCCGGTCAGAATTTGAAGGCCGCTTTCTTCAGTACGGCCGATGACACCGCGACGGACGCGATCATGATGAAGCCCAGAACGATGTCCTGCACGTAGTACGGCGCGCCCATCAGGACCAGGCCGTTGCCCAGCACCTTGAGGATCAGCGCGGCGACGAGCGTGCCGGGGATGTTGGCGTGGCCGGGGTTGAACATGGTCATGCCCAGCAAGACGGCGGCAATCGCGTACAGGAAGTAGTCGCCGGCCATGTTGGGTGCGGCGGACGACAGGCTGGACGTGAGCAGGACGGCGGCCAGCCCCGCGCACAGGCCGGACAGGGCCAGGCCTATGCTTTTCATGGCGCGGATGTTGATGCCGGCCAGGCGGGCGGATTCTCCGGCCTCGCCGGTGGCGGTCATGCGGGCGCCGGTGCGGGTCCACTTGATGAGGAAGTAGGCCACCAGCACGGTGCCCAGCATCCACAGCACCAGCGCGGGGACACCGAAGGGTTTGGCGCGGGCCAGGTCGGTGAACGCGGCGGGCCAGCGGCCCACGTAGGAGACGCCGTCCGTCAGCATGAAGGCAAAGCCGCGCGCCATGGCGGCCATGCCCAGCGTGGCGATGAGCGACGGGACTCGCAGGCGGGTGACGGCGATGCCGTTGACCAGGCCGCAGAGCAGGCCCACGCCCAGGCCGGCGGCGATGGCCAGCAGCACGGGCTGGCCAGTGTGCACCAGGGCGCCGGTGACGACGGCGGCCAGGCTGGCGACGTCGGCGACGGACAGGTCCAGTTCGGCGGTGACCAAGGCCAGCGTGAAGCCGATGGCGATGATGGCCAGGAAGCTGGTTTCCTTGGCGATGTTCAGCAGGTTGTTGGGCGCCGCGAAGTTCGGGGCGGCGATGGCGAAGAAGCCCACGAGGACCAATCCCGCGATTGCCGTGCCGTACTTTTCCAGGATGCCGCGCATCGATTCAACCCTTGCCGCGTTTGAATTCTTGTCTGTGCAAGGGTTGTCCACCGCCTGCCGGGCGACCGCGCCCTGATGGCGTAGCAGTTTATACGACCTTGATCCCGGCCAGGGCATGCGACACGGGCGCCAGCGCAGCCTCGGCGGCGCGGAACTGGGCGTACATGCGGCGGTAGGAGTGGGCCCGCTCGGGCTGGGGCTCGTAGCGCTGCGCGGCGCGCGCCAGGGAGTCCTGGGCCTGGGCGAAGCTGCTGTGCCGTCCCAGGGTCGTCCAGGCCGCGACGGCGGCGCCCAGGACACCGGGCTGTTCGGCGTGTCCAACCACGACGGGCCGCTCGCAGATGTCCGCCTTGACCTGGCACCACTGCGCATTGGACGCCGCGCCGCCGCCGAAGCGGATTTCGGCCACCGGCGCGCCCAGCGCGGTTTCGGCGCGCTCGAGCACCACGCGGTTGAGGAAGGCCACGCCTTCCAGCACGGCCCAGGCCAGGTCGCCCGGGCCGTGGCGGCGGTTCAGGCCAAGAAAGGCGCCACGCAGGTGCGGATCCCAGTACGGCACGCGCTCGCCTTGCAGGTAGGGCAGGAACAGGGCCGGTTGCTGGTCGCGGGGCGCATCCAGCAGGTCGGTCATTACGTCGCCCACGCCGGCCATGCCGTCTTCGCCCAGGCGGCCCAGCAAGGGCAGGAGCCATGCGACGGTGTCCGCGCCGTTCTGGCCCGGTCCGCCGATCTGGTGGTGGCCTCCGCCCCAATCCACGGTCATCAGGCCCTGCGCCTGCACCGGCTCGGCGCCGACGGCGCCAAAGACCTCGGTGGTGCCGGAGATGTTGTAGGCGTAGCCGGGGCGCAGGGCGCCCAGGCCGGCGACGGCGGCCCAGGTGTCGTTGGAGCAGGCGACCACGGGGCGTCCGGCCAGGCGGCCGAGGGATCCGGGCAGGCCGGCCTGCACCGGGCCGACGGTATCCAGGGGGTCCAGCAGGGCCGGGACCCAGCCCGGATCGGCGCCCGCGGCGGTCAGCAGGTCCGGGCCCGAGGCGTGCGCTTCGGCGGCGGCGGCCAGCCGGGCCATGGAGACCGTGTCGCTGGCCATGCGGCCGGTCAGGCGGAAGTTCAGGTAGTCCTTGGGTTCCAGCACCGCCTTCACCCGGGCGGCGTGCGCAGGTTCCGTGCGCAGCAGCCACGCCACGCGTGCCCACGGGTGAAAGGCGTTGATTTGCGGGAATTCGGGATGGGATGCCGGCATGGATGCCAGCCAATGCGGGACGTCTCCCGCCGTGCGCGAGTCGCGCCAGGTGATGGCCGGGCGGATGGGCGTGCCTTGCGCGTCGACGAAGATCTGGGTGCGCGTGACTCCGCAGATGGCGATGGCCTGCACGGCGCCGAACGCGGGGCCGGCGTGTGCGGCCAAGGTATCGGACAGGGACTGCAGGCCCTGCCACCAGACGTCGGCGTCGATGTCTTCCCAACCGGGATGGTCCCCGGAGCCGGCCGGGCTGTCGATGTGGCAGGAATGGGCGATGCCGCCCGCGCCGTCAACCAGCGCGGCGCGGAAACGCGTGCCGCCCAGATCCACCGCAAGCACGTAGCTCATGACCATGCCCCCAAAAGACAGGTCCGGGCACGCGCCGGCGGCATGGGCCGCGTCGGGCGTTGGGGCGGGATGTGAGGCATGGAAGCAGCTTTCCGCGTAATCAAGTCTGGGGCCGGAACAGGTATTTCGGCATACCAATATTGTATTTCAGCGTACCACTGGCGGCGCATTCGGACCCCGCACAGACTGCCCATTTTTCACGTTGCACCGCAGCACCGGATTCCCTATCAATTGATAATTTATGTTCAGGTGACAGCGCCCTTGGGCGTGCGACAGAATGGCCCACACCCGGAGGAGACAGCCGGGGCCATAAGAATCCAACGCGCACGCCAGAGGCCCATGAAACAGTCCAAGAAGGTAATCATTACCTGCGCCATTACCGGCTCGGTCCATACGCCGTCGATGTCGCCCCATCTGCCCGTCACGCCCGACGAGATCGCGCGGTCCGCGCTGGAAGCCGCCGAGGCGGGCGCGGCGATCGTGCATTTGCACGCGCGCAAGCCGGATACCGGCCAGCCGACCCAGGACCCGGCGCTGTATGCGCAGTTCCTGCCGCGCATCAAGCAGGAGTCCGACGTGGTGATCAACATCACCACGGGTGGCTCGCCGGTGCTGCCGATCGCCGAGCGCATGGCGCCGGCCCTGCAGTTCAAGCCCGAAGTGGCGTCTCTGAACATGGGGTCGATGAACTTCGGGATGTATGAGCTGCTTGAGCGCTTCAAGGAGTTCAAGCACGCCTGGGAACTGCCCTATCTGGAGGGCAGCAATGATCTGATCTTCAAGAACACGTTCAAGGATATCGAGCACATCCTGTCGTCGTGCAGCGATAACGGCACGCGGTTCGAGATCGAGTGCTATGACATCGGGCACCTGTACACGGCCGCGCATTTCGTGGATCGCAAGCTGCTCAAGCCGCCGTTCCTGATCCAGTCGGTATTCGGGATACGCGGCGGGATCGGCACGCATCCGGAAGACGTGATGATGATGAAGCGCACGGCCGACCGCCTGTTCGGCGACGACTACATCTGGTCGGTGCTGGCCGCCGGGCGCAAGCAGACGCCGCTGGCCACGATGGCGGCGACGATGGGCGGAAATGTGCGCGTGGGGCTGGAGGATTCCTTGTGGGACGGGCCGGGCGAGCTGGCCCGGTCCAACGCGGATCAGGTGCGTCGGATTCGCCGGATTCTGGAAGACCTGTCCCTGCAAGTCGCCACACCCAACGAGGCGCGTGAGACGCTGCAACTGAAGGGACGCGGCAACGTCGCGTTCTGAACAACCGTTCTATCCAGTGGGGAGACCAGACATGAAAAAGACATTGTGCGCGACGGCCGTGGCCGCGCTGTTGGGGATGGCGGGCGCCGCGCAGGCCGACGACGGCGTGATCCGCATCGGGTTCATCACGGACATGTCCGGCTTGTCGGCGGATGCCGACGGGCCGGGCGGGGCCGAGGCGATCAAGATGGCGGTGGCGGACCTGGGCGGGATGGTGGCGGGCAAGAAGGTGGAGGTTCTGGTGGCGGACCACCAGAACCGCGCCGACATCGCCTCGTCCCGCGCGCGGGAATGGCTGGACCAGAAGGGCGTGAACATGCTGATCGCCGGCGCGAATTCCGCGGCGGCGCTGGCGATGGCGAAGGTGGCCGAAGAAAAGAAGACGCCGTTCTTCGTGGTGAGCGCGGGCGCGTCGGAACTGACGAATTCCCAGTGCACGCCCTACACCGTGCATTACGTGTACGACACGGTGTCGCTGGCGCGCGGAACGGCGCGGGCCATGATGAAGGAAGGGAACAAAGACTGGTTCTTCCTGACGGTGGACCACGCCTTCGGCCATGCGCTGGAGCGCGACGCGTCGGCGGTGGTGCAGGCCGACGGCGGCAATGCCAAGGGGCGGGTGCGGCATCCGCTGAACACGGCGGATTTCTCGTCGTTCATCCTGCAGGCGCAGGCCTCGGGCGCGCAGGTGCTGGGGCTGGCCAATTCCGCCAGCGACACCAGCAATGCGGTCAAGGCCGCGAATGAATTCGGGCTGACGCCGAAGATGAAGATCGCGGGCTTGCTGGTGCTGATCACCGACGTGCACGCGCTGGGTTTGCAGGCGGCGCAGAACATGTACCTGACCACGGCCTGGTACTGGGACCAGGACGACTCGTCGCGCAAGTGGGCGTCGCGCTTCGAGGCGGTGATGAAGAAGAAGCCGTCCATGCTGCAGGCGGGCGACTATTCCGCCGCGACAACCTATCTGAAGGCGGTGGAGGCCACCAAGAGCACCGACGGCGAGACCATCATGAAGTGGCTGAAGACGAACCCCGTGAACGACTTCTTCGTGAAGGACGGCAAGATCCGCGCCGACGGGCTGATGGTGCACGACATGTTCCTGATGCAGGTGAAGACGCCGGCGGAGTCCAAGGGCCCGTGGGACTACTACAAGCTGGTGACCCGGGTGCCGGGCGACCAGGTCTATACGTCGCCGGCGGAATCGACCTGCCGCCTGATGAAGCCTTGATGCCATGGACCAACCGGAAACGCGCATGAACACTGCCCCCAGCTTCCCTGCCCTGCCCGTGGACCTGTCGGGCAAGCGGGTCATCGTCACGGCCGGCGCGGCCGGCATCGGCGCGGCGCTGGCCGATGCCTTTGCCGAGCGCGGTGCCCGCGTGCATCTGTGCGATGTGGACGAACAGGCGCTGGCCGGCTGCCGCCACGCCTGGGCGCGCGCGGACGTGAGCCGGCGCGACGAGATCGATCGCTACATGCAGACGGCGCTGTCGCACCTGGGCGGGCTGGACGTGCTGGTCAACAACGCCGGCATCGCGGGCCCGACGGCGGGCATCGCCGACATCTCCGCGCAGGACCTGGACGCGACGCTGGACATCAACCTGGCGTCGCAGTTCCATACGGTGCGGCACGCATTGCCGGCGCTGCGCGAGGCGGGCGGCGGCAGCATCATCAACATCAGTTCGGTGGCAGGCCGGATGGGCGTGCCGATGCGCACGCCGTACGCGGCCACCAAATGGGGTGTGGTGGGGCTGACCCGCTCGCTGGCGGTGGAACTCGGGCCGCTGGGCATCCGGGTCAACGCGCTGCTGCCGGGGCTGGTGGCGGGGCCGCGCATCGACCGGGTGATCGCGGCGCGGGCGAAGAACATGGGGCTGACGGTGGAGGAAGAGACCAGGCTGGAGCTGTCCGGCGTCAGCCTGCGGCAGTTCGTGCGCGCGGCGGACATCGCCAACATGGCGCTGTTCCTGGCCAGTCCGTTTGGGGCGATGGTCAGCGGGCAGGCCATCAGCATAGACGGAGACCTGCAATCGCTGCCCTGGCAGCCGCCCGCGGCCTGAGCCTGGGCCTGTTCGAACCCGATGGGGCCTCGCGCAGGCCCTAGTCCAGCAATTCGATGGTCTGCTGGTAGACGCCGCGGCGGCGTTCCTGGGCCGTGGCGCGCAAGGCGTCCAGCAGCCGTCCGCTCAGGTCCTGGTCGCGCGTTTCGATGCGGGTGATGAGCAGGAAGTCGAACCACTGCCGCGACGCCAGCGGCAGCGCGACCAGGTCCGGGAAGGACGCCACGATGTCCGACGCGGACAAGGCGTTGACCAGGCTGATGCCCTTGACCGCCCGTACCGTGCCCGGCACCAGCGACATGTGCGCCTGCATGCCGGAACGCAGCAGCAGCGAATCGGCGATGTCGCCCTGGGCCACGACGTAGTCGGACCACAGCGGCTTGACGTAGGTCTCGGGCGGAATGTCGCCGACGGCGATGACTTCGCGCCCGGCCAGCGGGTGCTCGCGGTGCGCGATCGCCATGACGTCCGCGCGCAGGAATGAGGTGAAGCTCAGCCGGGTGCTGTCGCGTCCGACGGCGCCCAGGCCGAAGTCCGCGCGCATGGTTTCCACCGCGCTGATCACCTGCACGGACGATTCGACATCGATGGAAAACGGCCGCGTGCCGTTGATGTCCAGATAGCGCCGCACGGCGTCGGGCGCGTAGCCCAGCGCCAGCGCCGGCGACGAGGCAATGCGCAGGCCGCGTCCGCCGAATTGCTCGATGCTGTGCAGCGCCTCGTCGATGCGCACCAGCTCGTCCAGCACGAACTTGGCTTCGCTGTACAGGTACTGGCCGGCTTCGGTGGGACGCAGGGTCTTGTGGGACCGGTCGAACAGCTGGACGCCGGTGGCGCTTTCCAGGCGCGAGATCGCGTGGCTGATCGCCGGCTGGGTCAGGTGCATGGCATGCGCCGCCTGCCGGGTGGACCCGGTCATGACCACCGCATAGAAAATGCGCAGGTCGTGGATGTTGAAATTGCGCTTCATGCGTTGCTGGGTCTACTTTTCAGGTGCCGCCGGCGGCGCTTCCTTGCCGCCGATGACGAAGATACCCATCTGCGCGCCGGTGGCCCGAGACAGGTAGTCGTTCTTGAGCGTGCCGCGGTCGCCGAAGAGCGTATCGGTCTTGCCGCCCCGCGCCGCGCGGTTCTTGTCGATGTCGTTCTTGCCGTCGTGCATGCCCTCTTGCAGCGCGCGCCGCAGGGCGGGGTTCAGCGCTTCGGTGTCGAAGGGCGTGCCGGGCTTCAGGCCGATGCTGGCGAAGCGCTCGCGCAGCCACTTCTCGGAGGAATGCGTGGGCGCGAACTGCAGCAGGAAGGCCAGTTCCTCGTAGAACTCCAGGGACGAGTACATCTGCGCGCTCGTCGCCGGCGCGAGCCATTCCACGGCGGCCGGCGCGGCGGGCGCGGATTGCTTGCGGAAGGCCGACAGGGGCTGGACCTTGTAGCTGGACTGGATGCGTTTGACGTTTTCCTGGTCGGCCGCGTTGAAGCGCTGCGTACGCGCCACCAGCGTGGCAAGCTCGGTTTCGGACACGAACACCTTGGTGATGCCTGCAGGGACCTTGCCTTTCCAGGACGGGCCGGCGACCAGGAAGCTGCCGCCGCCGTTGCCGGTGGCCTGACTGCCAATGTAGGCAAACCGGTAGTTGTACAGGTCCATCAATTGCAGGACGAAGTCGCGTCGCTTTTCCGCGCGCGGCACCGTGATGACGACAGGTTCGGCGCGCAGGTCCAATGCCGCGAACGAGTACTGGGCGGCGGGCGCCTGGCCGGCGGTGGCGGCGTCCCCGGCGTTGACCGCGTTGAGGGTATTGAACGGCCCCTTGTACCGTGGACCGTTCTTGTCGATGCTGAACGCGTACATGGCGCGGTAGCTGGCGACCATGGGCGTGCCGTAAAGATAGGCCTCGCGCGCAATGCTTCGCGCCTGTTGCGCGGTGACGCCCTGGATGCCGACGGATTGGGATCCGGTTGCTGCGTCCGGCGACGTGAAGCTGCATCCCGTCAGGCCGCCGGCCAGCGCCGCGGCGGCGATCGCCCTGGGAAACAAGTGGCGGTTTGCGTGGAAAAATCCAGTGCTAATCTGACGGTCGCGCATTCAATGCTCCAACATTACGTGATGTTGGCAACGCCCAGTTGGCGGCAGCGTCGCGTGCAAGGCTCGGATTCCGGGGGATTCTGGCATATTTCCCGGTCATGTAAAAGAAACGGCAAGGCTGGCGCGATGCGCGCGCGCCCGACAGCAACGGCAGACGGAAGATGGAAACGCAAGACCTCGGCACGAACGGTCCGGACGGCGAGTCCATGAACATACGCGCGTCCTCGTACTTCGTGCTGCAGGCCACGCACCGCTGCGCGGCCTGCGGCGAGGTATCGCGGGTACACGCGCTGGCGGTGCCGCCCGGCCATGAAAGCACCGAGGCCGATCTGGTGCTGGACGATGACGACGACGACAGCCCAGGCTTGAATCCGCAGGCGTTCCGTGAATGGCTGTTCAGCCCCGCGCAATGGCAGGAGATCGCCGGCCCGGCCATGATCTCCGCGACTAGGGCCTTGTCGACTACGGTGACGCAGGCGATGCAGGCCCTTGCCCCGCGCTACCGCCCGAACCCGGACCGGGGTGGGGAATGGAGCAATTTTTGCGAACATTGCGACCAGCCGATCTGGGACGGCGCGCTGTACCCGACGCCGGGCCAGGCGTTCTGCCCGAAGGATGCCGAGGCTGCCGCGCAGGTGACGGTGCATGCGGTGGATGCGCCGTTCGGCGCGTTCTACGGCATGTGCTGGACGGACAGCTACCGCAACAAGTGGCCGCTGTTCGCGCGCATGGGATACGCGTTAAGCGAAGAGGACTGAAGGCCTGGCAGGTGGGATGCGATGGCGGCGATGCGCTGATCGTGACGCGGGCCAGCAGCGACACCAGCAAGGACTGCGTCAAAGCTCTGCGATCCCGCCGTCCTTTCGGTTGGCGGAAATATGCCGGGCATGGGCCCGACATCGGCGGTCAGGCGGTTTGGGCCTGCTCTGCCTGCAGTTCCAGCTGGTGGGCGGGGATGGCGGCGATGGCGCTTTCCGTGGCGCGGGCATCGGTGGTCAGGTGCTGGATCAGGTCCACCGTGGTGGAGCGCCGCGTCAGCATCAGGCAGGTGACCTCGGCGTCGGTAACGCGCGTGGCGTGCCAGCAGCCCGGCCGCATGCAGACGCCCTGCCCCTGTGGCACACGGAAGGCAGCCAGGGTGGACAGGTCGGGACTGCCGTCGGCGGCGCTGCAGGCCACGGCCTGGATGATTGCGCCCGTCAGCGGAACGATGGCCTGCTGCGTCAGCAGGTGCTTTTCCAGGCTGGAGACTTCGTTGGACTGGCTGCGGTAGTTGACCCACAGGAGTTCCGCATCGCCGCCCGCCCCGGTGTTGAACAGGTGTTCCTGCCAGAAGTCGGTAGCGGCGTTGATGTACAACGGCACGCCATGGCCGTCCGGCATCGGCTTGCCCAGCATCCAGCCGTAGGCGGCGAACGCCTCCGGCGTGAGATCGTTGATTTCCAGCTGCGTGTTGCTTGTCATGCGGAACCCTTAGTGCCGCGCTTGGGGAATTCGGCGTCGTAGTCGAAATCGCCGCGCGCGATGGCCTCGAGAATGGCGGTCCGGCGGTCAGCGGCGCGCTTGAGATTGGCGGCGGTAGGCTTGACCCGGACGCGCTCGACACAGTGCCGGCCGTCAAAGAAGAAGCCGATCTCGATGGATGATTCGGACGCGGGCCTTACCCCTTCGAATCCTTTGCTCATCGCCCTCTCCCGTGGTTGCCGAAGGTCCACATGATAAACGCTTCGGCATGACGGCCGTGCTGTCATACACTGCCCGAACGCCCCACCCCAAGGATGCGCATCATGGCTACCGACCTGTCGTCGCACTATGTGTTCCTGGACGCCTCCGGCGCCGCCGCCACCGTGGATGGCGGCGATGCGTTCTGGTCGCAGTCCGGGGACGAACTCGAAAAATACGGACGCGGCTGGCTGGTGTCCGAATACACGTTCGCGAGTGACTGGCCGCAATGGGAAATGCATCCCGGGGCCGACGAGATCGTGCGCCTGATGTCCGGCGCGGCGGAACTGCATCTGGAATGGCCCACCGGCATCCAGTTCGTGAAGATGCTGGCCGGCGATGCCTATGTGATCCCGAAGGGCGCGTGGCACACCGTCAAGGTGATCGAGCCCTGCCGCATGCTGCACATCACCATGGGCGCGGGCACGCAGCACCGGCCGGTGTAGCGCCCGATATGCCGCGGCTATCCCGGCGCGCCTGCGGGGCGGACGCGCTGGATCTCGCGGTCATCGATCGGCCAGTGCAAGGCGGCCGACAGCACGCCCAGCCCCATCGCCCCCAGCCAGATCGGGTCGTAGGACCTGGTGGCTTCGAACACCACGCCGCCCAGCCACACGCCCAGGAACGATCCCAGCTGATGGCCAAAGAATACGAAGCCGAACAAGGTCGTGATGTAGCGCACGCCGAACACCTGCGAGATCAGGCCGTTCGTGAGCGGCACCGTGCCCAGCCAGACAAAGCCCATGACGGCGGCAAATGCATAGACCGACCATGTGGATAGCGGCAGCAGCACGAACAAGGCGATGGCGGCCGTGCGCAGCAGGTAGATGCCGGCCAGCAGATATTTGCGGCGATGGTGCGCCCCCAGGATGCCGCAGACATAAGTGCCCATGACGTTGGTCAACGCGATGATGGCCAGGGCCGCCACCGCATCGGAGGCGCGCAGACCCTTGTCCATCAGGTAGGCCGGCAGGTGCGTGCCGATGAATGCCAGCTGGAAGCCACAGGCCAGGAAGCCCAGGTTCAGCAGCCAGAACCCGGGGCGGGCGAAGGCTTCGCGGATGGCGGCCGTCATGGAGAGATTGGCGTCCGGCGCGGTGGCGTCCCGGGTCTTGCCGGCCGGCTCGCGCAGGGGCAGCGCCAAGGGCAGCAGGAAGGCCAGGACCAATGCAAACACCAGCAGCGCCGTGACCCAGCCCCAGCCGCCGATCAGCCATTGCGCCGCCGGCACCATGGTGAACTGCCCCAGGCCGCCCACCGCGCCCGCCACACCCAGCGCCCAACTGCGCCGGTCCGGCGGCACCAGGCGGCTCAGCGCGCCGTAGATGGCGGCGAACGCCGTGCCGGACAGCGCAATCCCGATGCACACCCCCGCCGTCCACAGAAAGCCCGCCGGCGTCGTCGCATGCGCCATTCCGACCAGGCCCAGCCCATAGAACAGCAGCCCGCCCGCGATGACCTTGGCCGAGCCGTAGCGGTCGGCGATCATGCCGGTAAACGGCTGCACGATGCCCCAGGTCAGGTTCTGCACGGCCAGCGCGATGGCGAAGGTTTCGCGGCTCCAGGCCCGGTCCATCGTGACAGGCAACAGGAACAGGCCCTGCACATGGCGTACGCCCAGGGCCAGGCCCATGACGACGCCGCCGGCCAGCACCAGCAGCCACAGCTGCGAAGCATCCAGGGAAGATTTGCTCGGGTTGGACATGGCGAACCTCTTGCGTAGCTTCACCCCCGTTCAGGCGGGCACGGCTCTATTACAGGGGCGGCGCGCCCGCGATTCAACCGATTATTTTTTGTCCGCTGCATGCGCTGCGGGAATGCCAGCCGGATCAGCCCGCTTGCCGTAACGCGGGCACCCAGACCGAAAACACCGAGCCCTTGCCCACCGCCGACCTCACGGTGGCTTCGTATCCCAGCAGCCCCGTCAGCCTGCGCACGATGGCGAGGCCCAGGCCCAGTCCCTGCCCCGCGGGCGGCGCGTCCGCCGCGCCCGCGCCGCGCGTGAACTCGGCAAAGACTGTCTCTTGCGCCTCGGGCGCGATGCCCACGCCGGTGTCCCAGACCTGGATCAAGGCGCCCCCGCGCCGGCGCCGGGCGCACAGCAGCACGCGGCCCTTCGCCGTGTAGGACAGCGCGTTGCCCAGCAGGTTGTCCAGGATGCGGCGCAACAGCGCCGGGTCCGTATCCAGGTCGATATCCGTGGGCAGGACCGACAACACCAGGCCGCGCGCCTGCGCCTGCGGTTCGTAGTCTTGCCGCAGCGCTTCGAACAGGGCGTCAAGGCTGACGCGGCGGCGTTCGATGCGCAGCAGGTGCACGTCCATGCGGGAGATGTCCAGCAGGCCGTCCAGCAGCCGGTTCAGGCCTTCCAGCACCGTTTGCTGGCGCTGCGCCACGTGCAGCGCGTCCTGCGGGCTGATGTGCCCTTGCGCGGCGCGGCTGGCCAGGATGTCGGTGAACAGGCCCAGCGCGTGGACGGGCTGGCGCAGGTCGTGCCCTGCAGCGGCCAGGAAGCGGGTCTTGGCCTCGTCCGCCGCGGCGACCCGGTCGCGCTCGCGTTCCAGGCTGTCGATCAGGGCCAGGTTTTCGAAGCGCAGCGCCACCGTGGCCTTGAGGCTGCGATAGGTGATGGCGCTGAAGTACATGTTCACGGCCAGCAGGCAGAGGGCGAAGGCCGCATACACCAGGTGCAAGCCGTCTCCCACGGCCAGGCAGGCCGCGGTGAACGGCGCCAGCATGGCCAGCGCCGATCCTGCGTAGGCGGGCGGATAGGCGGACAGCGACGGCACCGCGCCGCTGCACATGCCGGCCAGCATCACGCAGCCGAACGCCAGCATCATGTCGTCGTGCGACAGCACGGCCGCCAGGCCGGCCAGCCCCCACAGCAGGCCCGACAGCCAGGACAGCGCGGTAAAGCCGAGCACCCACGGGCGCACGGCGGGCGGCGCGGCCTGCCGCCGCAGAAAGCGCCGGCTCAGGCCCGCCCGCAGCGCGGTCAGCAGGTAGATGGCGGCGGCCCAGGCGGCCAGCAGCCAGGTCGGCACGCTGGCCTGCATCACGTAGGCCACCGGGATCACCACGACGAAATTGGCGAACAGCACGCCATAGGACTGCTTGTAAAGCAGCCCGGCCAGCGCGGCCCGGGTCGGCGCAGCCGCCAGCGGCGGCTGCTGGCCGCCCGGGGAAAGCGCTCGGGTCCCGGGCGCGGATGGCGCGGCGGAGGAGGCAGAAGGAGTCATGGGCCTGGGCCGGGATCGTGTCCCTATAATGACGCATCATTCTGACACATCATGTCATTACACTGTCCCCAATGAGCTTTCCACCCCCGCAAGCCCCTCTGCGCATCCTGATCGCCGACGACCACGGCATCGTGCGCGAAGGCTTGAGGATGATGCTGGCCCAGGCGCAGGCCCTGGTCGGCGCGGTGGACGAGGCCGGCACTGGCGAACAGGTGCTGGCGCTGCTGGCGGCGCACGGCGCCGACCTGCTGGTGCTGGATCTGGGCATGCCCGGCGTGTCGGGATCGGGCTGGGTGCGCGCGCTGCGTGCGCGCTATCCGGCGCTGCACATCATGGTGCTGACGGCCAACACCGACGAGCGCACGCGCATCGCCGTGCTGGAGGCCGGTGCCGACGCCTTTCTGGCAAAGACCGGGAACTCGCAGCCGCTGCTGGCGGCCATTGCGGAACTGGCCGGCGGGGCCGCGCGCCCGCGCGCCGCGCGCGCCACGCACGCCGAGACGCCCGACGAAACCCTGACCCGGCGCGAGCAGCAGGTGCTGGCGATGGCGGCGCTGGGCGCGACGGCGGCCCAGATTGCGCAAGACCTGCACATCAGCCCCTACACCGCGCGCAAGCATCGCGAGAACCTGATGCGAAAACTGGGCTTGCACAGCACGGCCGAGCTGGTGGCCTACGCGGTGCGCCTGGGCCTGCCCACAGGCTGATCCTCCCCCGACGCGGCGGCGAAAAATACGGCACGCATCGTATTTTCGATCAGGTGTTCCAACACTAGACTGGCTTCGCAGCGCCGCGCCTTCTCTTTCGCCAAGACGTCAGGGATCGCGGGCGCGCATTGACTCCCCCGCCGCCCAAGCCTTCCCCCGTGTCGCGAAACATGTGGAACGGGAAGCCTTGCGCCCGCGTCTGGCCCATGCCGCCAAACGCGTAGAGCAACCCGTCCATGAACAAGCCGCACCGTCCCCATGCACCCTGCTCCCGTCGCCGCCCCCCGCCGTCCCGCCAACGCGGCTCCCGCCACGCGCCCGCCGCCCGCCGATCCGATCGGTGAGTTGGTGCGCGCGCAAAGCGAGCGGCTGCGGCGCTTCGTCGAGCGGCACGTCGGCAACCGCAGCGAAGCCGATGACATCACCCAGCAGGCATTCGCCGAGATGTCGCTGTCCTACGACCGCTTCCGTGGCGAGAGCAAGCCGTCGACCTGGCTCTACGGCATTGCGCTGAACCTGATCCGCAACCACCTGTCGCGCTCGCCGGAGCGGCGCTACACCTTTGTGGACGCCGATGTGCTGGCGTTCGAGCCCAGCGCCGAACCGGATCCCCCGGCGCAGGCCGAATGGCGGCAGATGGTCGGCATCGTGGACCGGGCCTTGGGCGAAATCCCGCCGGACCTGCGCGAGCTGCTGCTCCTGATCGCCGTGGAGGAACTGTCCTACGAAGAGGCTGCCCAGCGGCTGGCATTGCCCGTAGGCACGGTACGCAGCCGGCTGTCCCGCGCCCGCGCGCAGTTGCGGATCCGCATGCGGGTTCGCGGCGTGGGGCTGGACTCGTAACCCTTGCCTCGACGCTTTGCGATTATTGGCGGCAGGTAATCGCCAACTTCACTGCAACTAACGACTTTTGGCCGATTGCCGGCGCCGATTCCGGTTAAACACCGGGTGATGCTAACGCTTGGTGTTTTATAGTTACATTTATCGGGTCCCTCCCCGACTACCCCTGGTTACAGTGCTGCCTTCCCATCTTTACTCGGCAGGCATCCGATCATGTGGCACGCCCGGCTTGGCTTTTTCGTTCCCGCGGTTCGCCCCCGCGCCACCGTCCGATGAGGGCGGCGCGCGCCTTCAAGCCGCTGGCCCTGGCCGTGGCGCTGACCGGCCTGCCCCTGGCCAGCGGCGCCGCGCAAGCCATGCCCGACTGGATGCGGCAATGCGCGGCCAGCTATTACGCCCAGGGGGCCGACAGCTATTGCCATCAGGCCTATCAGGAAGGCCTGGCGGCGGTGCTGACCGGGTCCGCCAGCGACGAATCGGGCGCCTGGGGCTATATCGACAAGCACGGCCGCATGGCCATCACGCCCGCCTACTCGGACGCCAGGCCCTTCCAGAACGGCCTGGCGGCGGTCAGCCAGGGCGAGCTCTGGGGCTATATCGACACCAAGGGCCAATGGGCCATCAAACCGCGCTTCGCCAACGCCACGGGCTTTAACGCCGAAGGCACCGCGCTGGCCGAAGAAGACGGTCGGGACGTGCTGATCGACCGCCACGGCAAGGTCATCAAGACCTTTCCGCTGGGCACGCGCACCTGGGGCTTCCAGCCCGGCCAGAAACTGGCGTCCATGGAAGTGCCGACGCCGCCGCGCCTGTTCAACACCGCGACCGGCAAGGCCGCGACGCTGCCCGAAGGCGTAATGGCACTGGCCGCGCCCACCGGAGGCTATCTGCCGGCGCAGTCGCGCGATACGCGCTACGGCGGCTGGTGGGGGCTGCTGGACAACGGCGGCAACTGGGCGATCCTCCCGCAGGTGCTGCGATCCATGGAGGCGCCGATGCGCGACGGCGACGTGGTCGCCGTGCGCCGCGAGCGGCTATGGGAATTCGTGAACACCCAGGGCGAGTCCGTCTCGCAGGACCGCTATGAACGGGTGCAGCTGTTGACGCCCGGCATGTGGCTGGTCAAGCCGCAAGCGGGCAACTCGGCCCTGTTGGACGGCAAGCTCAAGACCGTCCACGAGTTCCCGGTCGAGTATCTGGGACTGCAGGAGCGCGACGGTTGGCGCTATGCGGCGGTGCCCGGCATGACTTTGCTGATCGGTCCGACAGGCGAAGCCCGACTGCTGCCGTTGCGCAGCGGCAACGTGGAAATCAACCGTGGTCAGGCGTGGGTATACGGCGCCCACGTGTCGGCCACCGGCACGCCGGTCGGCGACGCCATGGACGCCGCAGCCGATGCGATGGGCGCGGCGGAAGAAGCGGAAGCCGCCCCCGAAACGGCCGAGGCCGCGACCGATGTCGCGGCCGGAATGGAGGCGCAGGCTGACGCCGCTGCGGACATCGCCGCGCCTGTCAGCGGGGCGGACGCCGCGCATGCCGCAGCCGCCGATGCGACGACGCTTGCGGCCATGGACGCCGACGCCGCGCCCGATGGCGCCGCTCAGGACACCTCCATCGCCCCCTCCGACGAGGGCACGCTGTTCCAGATCTATACCCACGACGGCCGCCCCGTGCTGGAAGACGCGACGGTGGCACGGCTGCGCGACTATCAGATCGACGCCTTGAACCCCGGCACGAAGGCCGATCCCCGTGGCGCGGACGCGCCACTGGCGCTGCTGCGTCCCAATGATTATCAACAGCCCCTGGGTATCCTGACCGCCGACGGCAAGATCGTGACGAATCCGGACTGGGAGAACATCGAGACCTATGACGTCACGATGCCGCTCGTGGTCCGCACGAGAGACGGCGGCGCCGGCGCGATCGGCGCGGACGGAACCTGGGTCGTGCCGCCCAGGTTCACCAACATCCGCGCCTTCAGCGGCCCCTACACCTGGGCCCGCGCGGCAAGCACGAAGCGCGACGACGCCCTGCTGATCGACACCCGCGGCAAGACGGTGTCCATTCCCGCCGACGTCGTGAAAGAGGCCTCAAAACTCGACGGCGAACTGCTCTTCTACCGCGCGCAGGACGAGAACCGCCAGCGCCGCTGGGGCATCTGGAACATCCGCAAGGGCGCGCCCGCGCTGAAACCCGCCTACGACCGCATCGAGGAATTCGAGGATGACTGGGCCCGCGTCGAAGACAAGGGCCGCTGGGGCGTGGTCAACCGCGAAGGAAAATGGGTGATCCCCGCGACCCATGCCGGCTCCTACGACATGGAGTACCTGGGCAACGGCCTCATGCTGATCGACGACCCCGAGGCCAAGCGCAAGCGCCCCGGCTATTCCGACAGCGCCTACCGCCTGGTCAACCTGCACACCGGCAAGTCCAGCGAACCCATCATCGGCAAGCCCGACAAGCTCAAGGACGGACGATTCCTGGGCGAACTCGCCGATGCCAGCATCGTGCTGTTCGACGCACAAGGCGGCGCTGTCCGCGTCTCCGACGGCCGGCCGGAGAGCAAGGAACAGTACGGGGACTGGCTCTACGTCAAACACGACGAGCGCGAAGGCGCCATCGACGCGCGCGGCAACATGAAAGTGCCCGCCATCTATGGCGAGTTCAATCCATTCTTCGCGCAGCCAGAGGGCCTGGCCCGCGCGAACGTCGGATCGGGATACCGCGTGATCGACCAGAACGGCCGGGCCGTGCTGGAGAAGCTGGGCGATGGCACGCCGCTGGCGTCGATGCGGCGCATCGTCTTCGGCGACGAGAAAAACTCCGCCAGCATCATGACGGACCTGCAGGGCCGCGAGATTGCGCGCATCGCCGGACGCTACGCCGTGGACGAGCGCAACGCCAGCGAGGGCGTGGTGCCCTATAGCGACGAGAAAGGAAAATACGGCTTCATCGACGCGGCCGGCAAACGCGTCGTGGGAGCGCACTTCGACCAGCTCGGCGCCCTGAAGAACGGCCTGGCCAAGGCGCGCCGCCTGGAGCGCACCGGCAAGCTGTACGGCTACGTCGACCTGACCGGCCGCTATGCGATTGCGCCCGCCTTCATCTGGGCGGACGACTTCCGCGAAGAGCGCGCGATGGTCCGCCGCGACAGGCTGGTGGAGTTCATCGACACCAAGGGGAAGACGACCGCCCTGTTCGGCGTGCTGTGCGATTCGATCGTGATCGTGGATGAGCAGGACAGGCAAAGCTGGCCGCCCCAAAAGCTCACCTGCCCCGAGGCCGTCGAACTCGAACCGCCCGTCCCCGACAACGCCAAAGCAGAATAACCATGACGTCACGCATGATCCGAACCACCCGCAACGCCTGCGCCCTTGCCGCGCTGGCCGCGTCCCTGTCGGTGCAGGCGCAAAGCGGCCATGTGTATTGCCTGGAAGAGGCGGAGTATCGCGCCTATCCCGCCGCCGACGATATCGCGGGCCGCAATCCCTTTGGCAACAGCTGCATCCGCGACCTGTCCGACGAGCGCGCCGCGGTGCTGCTTCCGTCGGCCCTGGAGGATATCGACCGCGTGCCCCGCAACGGGTCGCTGCGCCGCCATGCCTGGGGCTTTCTGGATCAGAACGGCCGCGTGGCGATCCAGCCCATCTTCGAGGCAGTGGGCGACTTTCGCCATGGCCTGGCCGCCGTGCTGTGGCAGGGCAAGTGGGGATTCATCGACAAGAAAGGCAGGATGGCGGTGCGGCCGCGCTACGACTCGGTGCAGGACTTCGTCGAGATCGGGCTGACGGTGGCCACGCTGGAAGGCCGCCCGCTATTGATCGACCGCCAGGGCAATCCCGTGGGCGCGCCTCTTGAGGACAACGTGCGCGACCTGCGCCTGTCCGAGGGCGTGCCCGCGCGAGCCACGGTCCAATACAGGGAAGAGTACCGCTCCGCTACCGGCGAACGTCGGTACGGCGGAACCGGCGTCGTCCTCTCCAAGCCGTTTGGCCAGGGCCTCTACATCGCCACGAACGCCGAGGGCAAGTATGGCGTGGTCGACCGGGACTGGAAGTGGATCCTCGAACCGACGCTGGAGGACCTGTCGCTCCGGGAAGACAGCGCGATTGCCGTGGGTTATGGCCGCGAAGGCGCCGTGCTGGTGAGCCCCGAGGGCAAGCTGATCGGCGAGGACCAGCACTACGAGAGCGTGAACCTCGTGGGCAAGGCATTCTGGAGCGCGGAGCTGCCGCGGCGCGCCGGCTATGCGGTGCTGGACGCGGCGGGCACGCTCGTGGCCACGCTCACTCCGGATGAAGGGCGGGCCTCGCAGCGCTACGCCAACACCATCGTCTACCCCTCTGGCGACAACATCGTAGCCCTGGTGCCGGGACGCTCCGCGCCGCTCACGCTGGGCCCGGCGCTGTCCGCCGACCAGGACATGGAGGGCTATGTGCTGTTCGTTGACGACCAGCGCCTGCCCGCGGGCCTGTTGACGCCAACGGGCGCGTGGCTGCATGGCGGGACGGCGCCGGCCTGGCTGGCCCAGGCCGGCCGCATCGAAACGCGCCAGGACAAGCTGTGGGTCTTCAATTCAGAGCGCAAGCTGCTGAACGTACTGGACCAGGAGGGCCGGGCGCTGCTCAAGCCCGAGGCCGTCGAGGCCGCCCAAAACCTGGAACTGAAGGCGCTGGCGGCAGACGTGCCCGGCGGCCCGCTGGGCCTGCTGGGGCAAGGCCATTGCCACTGCGGCGAAGCGGAATCGGGCGCGGGCATACTGCTGGCAGACGGCAGCATCGTGACCGACCCCTCCTGGACCGAGCTCATCCCGCTTGATGACCACGACGACGCCGGCCCGGACGAGCTAGGCGCGGAGCAGCTGCGCTACGCCGCCGAAACCGCCGATGGCATGCGGCTGCTGGATGCCCGCGGCCGGCCCATGGACCTGCCCGTGCAGCAGCACATCGGCGCATTCCGCCACGGATACGCGCAGGTCTACGCCGACGGCGTGAGCCGGATGATCGACCGCGACGGCAAGACCTACAAGCTGCCGGACGCCTTCGACACGCAAGCCGTGGCGCCTGGCGTGGTCCGTTTCCTGAAGACGGCGGTCGACGGCGCCCCCTGGGGCCTGTATGACTTCGTGGCCGGCAAGGAACTGGCCGCGCCCGCGTTCCGCAGCATCGGCCCGTTCCAGGACGGTCTGGCAGTCGCCTCGCTGGGCGCCGACCGCGTGGGCGTCATCGACCTGCAAGGCAGGTGGATTGTGCCGGCCAGCCACCATGACGTCGAGCGCGTGAACGACAAGCTGTGGAAGGTCTTGCAGGCCGGCAAGCAGGACGAAGACTACAACCGCCCCGCGGCGGTGTTCAATGCGCGGGGCCAGGCGCTGACCGGGTTCGTGCGCGGACTGCAGGTCGGCGCCTTTGGGGATGGCTCGATTACGGCCGGCAGCGACAAGAACCGCTGGATCATCTCGCCCGACGGGACCGACGCACTGGACATGAAGGATGCGGACTACGTCCGCCTGGGCGACTGGATGGAGATCCGCCGCGCCGACCGCCATGGCTATCTCAACAGCCAGGGCAGCTGGCAGATCGAGCCCGCCGCCGCGGTCGGCTCCACCTTCCACGGCGCGCCTTCGCGGGCGCTGTCGACGGACGCTGCGGGCGCGCGCGTGATCGACGCGAACGGCAAGGTCCTCGCCACGCTGCCGGCCGGCGAGTGGAGCTGGCCGCGCGGCTCCGCCACGCTGCTCAGGCACTACTCGACGCACGGCAACACCATGACGGACTACACCGACCTGGCCGGCAAGACTCAGCTCACGGTCCAGGGCTTTGCGTCAGCGTATTCGGAAGGACGCGCCGTATCGCAGGTATCGGACGGCGGGGCGCGCGCGGTCGACGCCCGCGGCGCGCTCGTGGGCCCCGCATTCGACGCGCTGGGGGCAATGAGCGACGGTCTGGCGCCCGCCGCCGAAGAGCGTGGCTATGGTTATGTGGACAGCCAGGGCAGATTCGCCATCCCGGCCGAATACAAGGTCGTGTCGCCCTTTGTGAACCAGCGCGCCGTCGTCTCCACGGCGGACGATTCGCGGATTATCGACCCCGCGGGCAAGACGATCGCGCACGTGGAAATGGAGTGCGGCATCCGCACGCTGTACGGCGCCGCCGGCCAGCGCGTATGGCCGCGGCGCATGCCGCAGCGCTGCCAGGGCGCCGCGGGAGCCTATGCCTACTGAGTATCCAGCGCCAGATAGCGGCGGGTCTGCACGATCTCTTCGCGCTCCTTGAAGCTGGTCAGCTGCCCGGCCAGCGCGCTGCTGTCGCCCGTCAGCCTGATGGCCGCAAGCGTGGCCTGCATCGCGTGGATGGCCGCGCGCTGCAGGTCCGACGGAATGATCGCCAGCCGGTAGCCCATGGCGGCCAGGTCCGGCAGCGGCACCAGGGGCGTCTTGCCGCCGTAGAACATGTTGATGAGCTTCAGTCCCGGCAAGCGCTCGGCGATGGCGCGGATCTGCGCCAGCGTCTCGGGCGCTTCGACGAAGATCATGTCCGCGCCCGCCTGCAGGTAGCGCTCGGCGCGCGCGATGGCCGCGTCGAATCCCTCCACCGCGATGGCGTCGGTGCGCGCGATGACCAGCGTGTCGGCATCGCTCAGGGTTTGCCGGGCGATGTGGACCTTGCGGCACATCTCTTCGGCATCCACCAGGCTCTTGTCGTCCAGGTGGCCGCAGCGCTTGGGAAAGGACTGGTCCTCGATGTGGAAGGCGGCGACGCCCGCGCGCTCCATGATGCGAACCGTGCGCTCGACATTGGCCGATCCGCCAAATCCCGTGTCCGCGTCCGCCACGACGGGCAGGCCGCTGGCGTCGACAATCTTTTCCACTCGGTCCATGACTTCGGTGAAGCTGAGCAGGCCGATGTCGGGGTAGCCCGCGGCGCGCGCAATGGCGCCGCCGCTGGCGTACACGGCGGAAAAGCCCGCCGCCTCGACCAGCCTGGCCGACAGGCCGTCGTACGCGCCGGGCGCCACGACGATGTCCTGGGCCAGGCGCTGGCGCAGCAGGGCGCCGGGTTTCAATAAGGTGGTCATACGGGTTCCTTCAGGGCGATGGGCGGATGAATGCATCATCGGCCCGAAGGACTAGAATGTCCAATATATGGAAAATTCATAACCAGTACTTTTCAGATATCAATATGGAACTGCGCCACCTGCGCTATTTCGTCGTCACCGCCGAGGCCCAGCACTTCACGCGCGCGGCCGAGCTGCTGGGCATGGCGCAGCCGCCGCTCAGCCAGCAGATCCGCCAGCTGGAACAGGAAGTGGGCACGCCGCTGTTCGACCGGACCGGCCGCGGCGTGTTGTTGAACGATGCGGGCCGCGCGTTCCTGGCGTGCGCGCAGGACATCCTGCAGCGCGCCGATGCCGCGGTGCGCACGGCGCAACGCGCGGCGCGCGGGGAAGTCGGCGAGCTGACGCTGGGCTTCACCGAATCCGCATCCTTCAACGGCGTGGTGACCGAGCTGATCCGCCAGTATCGGCAACGCTACCCGGACGTGGAGATGACGCTGTCGCAAGGCGATAGCGAAACGCTGGTGGCGCAACTGCGCGATGGCGCGATAGACGCCGCGTTCGTGCGGCCGCCCTTCGCGCTGGATGGCGGGCTGACGTTCACGCAGCTGGCCGAAGAGCCGCTGGTGGTGGCGCTGCCGCTGGGCCACGCGCTGGCGCGCCGCAAGCGACTGGCGCCGGCGGACCTGTCGCGCGAACGCTTCATCCTGTATTCGCGCAAGTCGGGCTACGGGCTCAGCGCGGACATCATGGCCGCATGCCGCCAGCACGGCTTGAATCCGCTGATCGGGCAGCAGGCGCCGCAGCTGTCGTCGGCGGTGAACCTGGTGGCGGCCGGGATGGGCGTGGCGATCGTGCCGGCGTCCCTGCGCCACCTGCGTCCCGATGGCGTGGTCTACCGCCCCTTTGCGCTGGACTGGCCACGCGCGGTGCTGGGGCTGGCGGTGCGCGAGCAAACGCCCGGCGGGCGCGCCGCGAACCTGTTGCGGCTGGCCCGCGATCCGCGCAAAGCCTGACGCGCCCGGCGCTCAGTCTTCGTGCGACTCGTGCACGGCCACCGCGCCGCGCTTCCAGTAGCTGGCGGCGCGGATGCGGCTCTTGTCGATGCCGTGCTGCGCCACCATGATTTCGCGCACGGCCTTGGCCACGGCGGATTCCGCCGCCACCCACACATAGCCCTCGCCCTGCGGCAGCGCAAGTTCGCGCGCCGCTTCCAGCAGCAAGGTGCTGTAGCCCGGCGCCGTGCCATTGCGGTGCAGCCAGCGGATCGAGGCCTGGGCGCTGGTGGCCAGCGGGATCTCGTTGGACGCGGCGGGCACTTCGATCAGGACCAGCGCCTGCGCCGTGGCGGGCAGCTCTTCCAGGCGGCGCGCGATGGCGGGCAGCGCGGTTTCGTCGCCGATCAGCACATGCCAGTCGAACGCCTTGGGCACCACGAAGGAACCTCGCGGGCCACCGATGCCCAGCTGCTGGCCGGGTTCGGCCTGTTCGGCCCAGGTGGACGCGGGGCCGTCGCCATGCAGCACGAAGTCAATGTCCAGTTCCTGGCGGGCGGCATCGAAGCGGCGCGGCGTGTAGTCACGCGCGGCGGGCTTGGGCGCGCCTTCCGGGAACTTGATGCCATCGGGACCGGCGCTGGGCAGCACCAGCGGCTGCGACGGATCGGCGGGGAAAAAGAGCTTCACGTGGTCATCGAAGGACGCGGACACGAAGTCCTGCAGGTCCGCTCCGGTGAAGGTGACGCGCGCCAGCATGCCGGCAATGCGCTCCACGCTGGCCACGGTCAGCGTGCGCATTTTCAGGGTGTGGCGCACGCGTTCTACGTTCAGGTCGCTACGAGTCATCAAAACTCCAATGGATGGGACGGGATCAGGCGCCGGTCTTGCCGGCGATCTCGTCGGTCGCACGCGCCAGGATGGCGGCGATGCGTCGTTGTTCGGCGGGGGAGGCATCGGTGCGTTCCAGCAGCGCGCGCTTGAGCGCCTGGCGGGCTTCCACGAACTCGGGCAGCCAGCCCGTGCGGGAATCCTCGCCCTCGGGGCCGGTGCTTCGCGGCTGGCCGCTCCAGGCCTGGCGCATCCAGTCCATCTTGCGCGCCACGTGCTTGAGCTTGTTGAACATCATCGACAGGCGGTCGCGGTTGGCGTCCAGGTGCGCCTTGCCCGGCTCCGCCAGGTGGTAGCGCTTCTTGGCGCCCTCTTGCTCAACCGTGGCGTAGCCCAGTTCTTCCAGGTAGGTCAGCGCGGGATAGACCATGCCCGGGCTGGGGGTGTAGAAGCCGTTGCTCAGGGCGCCCAGCGCCTTGATGAGTTCATAGCCGTGGCTGGGATTCTGTTCCAGCAGGCCCAGCAGCATGAGTTGCAGGTCCTCGCCCGTCACCTTGCGGCTGCGCGTGAAACCGCGGCCGTCGCCGCCAAAGCCGTCGGCGTCGCCGCGGCCATCGGGCGAGCCCGAGAACCAGTCACCGCCCGCGCTGGCGTGGCGGTGATGATGGCCGTGATGGTCATGGTGCCCGTGGGCGTGGTGGTCGTGACGCGAATGGCCGTGTTGAGGGTGGCCGTGATGCCCATGGGCATGGCGCGCCTCGAAAGCATGGCGGAACGCGGTCAGAAAATGGGGATGGCGCATGGTTAGCTCTTAAGATGTATCTTACGATATAGCTCGTACGATATACCTGCAGCTGTCGGATAGTCAAGCGCGCCGTTCGAGCACCCCCGCGGCGATACCGGTCACGATCAGCGCCATGCCCGCCAGCAGCGAGGCGCTGAGCGGCTCGTGCAAAATCACGGCCGAGCACAAGAGGCCGAATACAGGGACGCCCAACAAGCCGATCGAGGTGACGCCCGCCGGCAAGGACCGGTTCACGTTCACGGCGGCCCAGTACGCGATGGCGATGCCGAACACCCCGCCATAGCCCAGCAGCCACCCCAGCTCCGCGCTCCAGTCCACCACGGGCGCCCCTTCCGCCAGCAACGCCACCGCCGCCAACACCCCGGTCGCCAGCAAGGCTTGCCACAACGCGAGTTCAAAAGGCGGCGTCGCCCAGCGGTGCGCGCGCACATAGACGATGTTGGCCGCCCAGCACAGCGCGGCCAGCAGCACCAGGCCGTTGCCCAGCAGCGCGTCCCGGTTGCTCCAGTCGAACGCCAGCGGGTTGAAGATGAGGATCAGGCCGGCAAGGCCCAGGGCCAGTCCGGCCTGGCGGCCGCGCCCGATGGGTTCACCCAGGAACAGCCAGGCGGCCGGTATCACCCACAGCGGCGTGGTGTAGGCCAGCACCACCGAGCGGCCCGCCGGCACGTACTGCAGCCCCAGGCTGACCAGCGCGGCGAACGCGCCCATGTGCAACAGCCCGACGCTGAGTATCACGGGGACGTCGGCCTTCACCGGCCACGCCACGCGGCGCAGGGCCAGGCCCAGCGCCAGCAGCGCGGCGGTGCCCGCCATGCTGCGCGCGGCCACCGCCCACAGCGGTGTCATATGCAACAGCAGCAGCTTGCTGACGACCCAGGTGAAGCCCCAGGCCAGCACCACCACGGCAAGCAGCAACAAGGCGTTTCGACGGGAAAGCGTGGCGGTGGACATAGGCGGGGAAGCGGGCCGCGCTGGCGGCGTCCGCAAGGCAGGCAGCGACAGGAGAACCGACTATAGGAGCCACCCGTGGCCCCTCCGTAGACCCACGGTGCGCCTATTCTCTGGGGCCACGCGGCGCAGTCGGGCCGGCCTGCACCCAGTGCGCGAAGTCCGCGGCCCTGGGCTCGCCGGGCGCGGGCGCGTAGACCACCAGCCGCAGGTGCCGGCTTTCGTCGACGCTCAAGGTGGAGTGCTCGAACGCGATGTCGCCCAGCGATTCCACGTGCAGGCTGCGCAGACCCATGCATGCGCCATGCACGTCGTGCTCGCGCCACCAGGCCTTGAAGTCCGGCGACACGCTTTCCAGTTCGTCGACCAGTTCCGCGATGTCGGACACGCCCGCGGCGCTGGCGAAGTCGCGCCGGAACGTGGACAGCATGGCGGGCGCTTGCGCCGCCCAGTCCACGAACAGTTGCCGCGTCGCCGGATCCACAAACAGCATCCACAGCAGGTTGCGGCGGCCCGGCGCCTGCGCCGAAAAATTGAACACCTGATCCGCGGCGGCGTTCCACACCACCACGTCCCAGCGCAGGTTCAGGATGTAGGCGGGCCGCGCGGGCAGGTCATCCATCAGGCGGCGCACCTGGGCCGGCACCGTGCACCATGTGCGGCCGGGCTCGGCGGGCGGACGCTGGTGCGCCAGCAGGTACAAGTGGCGGCGTTCGGCGGCGTCCAGCCGCAGCACGCGCGCCAGGTTTTCCAGGAAGGTGGCCGACACGCTGATATTGCGGCCCTGTTCAAACCAGGTGTACCAGGCCAGCCCCACGCCGGCCAGGGCCGCCACTTCCTCGCGGCGCAGCCCGGGAGTGCGGCGGCGGCCGCCCGCCGGCAGCCCGAGGTCGGCGGGGCTGAGCCGTTCACGGCGCAGGCGCAGGAATTCGGAGAGGTCGGCGCGGGTGCGGTCCAGGCGCTGTGAAGTAGCGGTTCCAGTCATGAGGCTATTGCAGTCAGTAATAGCATAAGCAGCTAAATTGTATAAGGCTAAGAGCCTGCCCAGAATAGCGCCAATCCTGACTTCGATGGCGCGTTCATGACGACCTCCGCACTGCCCTCCCCCCGCAATCCGGCGCCCGGCGCCCTCCCGGGCAAGCCGGCCATGGGCCGCCTCGGCCTGGCCGTGCTGCTGTCCGGCGGCTTCATCACCATCTTCGACCTGTTCGTCGTGAACGTGGCCATACCCAGCATGCAGGCCACGCTGGCGGCCAGCTTCGCGCAGATCAACTTCATCATCGCCGCGTACGAGCTGGCGTATGGCGTGCTGCTGATCGCGGGCAGCCGGCTGGGCGACCGCCACGGCAGGCGGCGGCTGTTCATGCTGGGCATGGCGGGCTTCGCGCTGGCCTCGGCGCTGTGCGGACTGGCGCCCACGGCCAACACGCTGATCGGCGCCCGCGTCCTGCAAGGCGTGGCCGCGGCGATGCTGTTCCCGCAGGTGTATGCGCTGATCCGCGTCAGCTACGAAGGGCACGCGCGGCGGCGCGCGTTCGGCCTGCTCGGCATGACGCTGGGGCTGGCGGCCATCGCCGGGCAGGTGCTGGGCGGATGGATCGTGCATGCGGACCTGTTCGGACTGGCGTGGCGCGCCATTTTCCTGATCAACCTGCCCTTGGGGCTGCTGGCCTGGCGGTTGGCCCGCTACATGCCGGAATCGCGCGAGCCCTCGGGCGCAGCCATGGACTGGCCTGGCGCCGCGCTCGTGGGCGCGGGGCTGGCCTTGCTGCTGCTGGCGCTGATCGAAGGCCCCGCGCGCCACTGGCCCGCCTGGACGCTGGCTTGCGCCGCGGCCTCGGTGATCGCGCTGGCGGCGTTCGTGCGCCTGCAGCGCCACATCGCCACGCGCGGCGGCGCGCCATTGGTGGACATGACCTTGCTGGCGCAGCCGCGCTTTGCGGCGGGTTGCCTGCTGGTGATGCTGGTGTTTTCCACCGCCAGCGCCATGTTTCTTTGCTATGCCTTGCTGGTGCAGACCGGCTTCGGGCTGGACGCACTGACGGCCGGCCTGATCTTCGCGCCGGCCAGCGTGGGGTTCGTGGCCGGCTCGATGGCCGCGCCACGGCTGGTGGCCCGGTACGGAACGCAGGCGATCGCGCTGGCCGCCCTGCTGTATGGCGGGGCGACGGTGGCGCTGATGCTGCAGGTGGGCGCCGCCGGCGCCAGCCTGGCGCCGTGGACCCTGGTGCCGGCGCTGGTGTGGCTGGGCGCGGCGCAAGGCGCGGTCAACACGCCGCTGGTGAACCTGGCATTGGGACTGGTCGAGGACCGCCAGGCCGGCATGGCGGCGGGCGTGGTCTCCACCTTGCAGCAGATCGGCGCCGCGCTGGGCGTGTCGGCCGCCGGCATGCTGTTTGGCGGCACGCTGGATGCCTATGCGCAAGCGGGCGCGGCCGAGCGCCATGCGCGCGCGTTCGCGTCGGCCATGCAGTTCAACGTGGCGGCGATCCTGGCGGCGGCGGTCCTGCTGTGGTGGCTGGGCCGCCGCCGGCCGCCCGGGCTTCCGGACTAGCCCGCGGACAATTCTCGCGCGCGCTGTTCGGCCTTGTGCACGGCCTGCGTGATGGCCGCGGCCACGCCCGCTTCCTGCATGTGCGACAGGGCGGCATAGGTGGTGCCGCCCTTGGAGGTGACGCGGTCCTGCAGTTCGGTCAACGGCACGTCTTCGCTTGCGGCCAGGCCGGCCGCGCCGCGAAACGCCGAGACCGCCAGGCGGCGCGCATCGGCGGGCGCAAAGCCCAGTTCGACGGCGCCCTTTTCCAGGGCAGCCATGAAGTGGAAGACGTAGCCCGGGCCGCTGCCCGTCACAGCGGTGACGGCGTCGATCATGGCCTCGCTTGCGGTCCAGATGCGCTCGCCCACGGCGGCAAAGAGTGCGTCCACCTGATCGCGCTCGGCCGGCCCGCAAGCCGGCGTGGCGTACAGGCCGGTCATGCCCAGGCCCACCTTGGCCGGCGTGTTCGGCATGGCGCGCACGATGCGCGCATGGCCGCCCAGCCAATCGGACAGCGAGGCCAGTTCGACGCCCGCCGCAATGCTGACCACCGTGGCTTGGGCCGGCAGATGCCGGTGGACCTGTCCGCAGGCCTCGCGCAGCACCTGCGGCTTGGTCGCCAGCACGCACAGCGCGGCATCCGCGATGTCTGCGCCTACGCTTTCGCGGCACGGCAGGCCGCGCGCGATCAGCGCCTCGCGCGTGGGCGCATAGGGCTCGATCACCAGGAAATCGGTCAATGCCCGGCCCTGGCCGAGCAAGCCGTCGATGATGGCGGAGGCCATGTTGCCGCCACCGATGAAGACGATCTTTTCACGCATGATGCTTTCAGTTCCAGAGTAAGGATTGCAGGACGGCTCAGCGCTTGCGCACCGCCGCCGCGTCCAGCGCGCCGATGCGGTTGCGGCCCAACAGCCTGAGGGTATTTTCCAGTTCGCCGCGCAGAATGGCCAGCACCTCGCTCGCGCCCTTGGGGCCCCTGCCCGCCAGCCCGTACAAGGGCGCGCGGCCCAGCAGCACGGCGCGCGCGCCCAGCGCCACGGCCTTGGCGATGTCGCTGCCCCGGCGCACACCGCCGTCCACCAGGACCTCCAGCGCATGGCCCAGTTCGGCCGCGACTTCCGGCAGCACGTCCAGCGGACACGGCGCACTTTCCAGTTGCCGGCCGCCGTGGTTGGACAGGACGATGCCGTCCACGCCGTGCGCCTGCGCGCGCCGCGCGTCGGCCAGGCCCTGGATGCCCTTGATGACGATGCGCCCGCGCCAGACGCGGCGCAGCCAGGCCACATCGTCCCAGGTCAGCGCCAGATCCATCTGGCGGCTCAGGGCGGACGCCTGTTCGGTGATGTTCTCGCGCGCGTTGGAGCTGACTGCCAGGTTCTTGAGCTGCGGCCCGCCGTGGCGCAGCATGCGCCAGCACCAGCCCGGGTGCGCGGCCAGATCCAGCAGCAGGCGGGGCGACGGCCGCAGCGGCAGCTTGAAGCCGTTGCGCTTGTCGTGGTCGCGGTTGCCGTGGACCGGCACATCCACGGTCAGGAACAGCACCGTGTAGCCGTTCTGCCAGGCGCGGTCCATCAGGTGCTCGGCGATGCGGCGGTCCCGCTGCACATACAACTGCAGCCAGAGTTCCCCGGAGGTGGCGGCCCGCACGTGCTCCAGCAGGGAGGTGGACGCCGTGGACAGCACGAACGGCAGGCCCGCCTGGTGCGCGGCGCGCGCCAGATGCACATCGGCCTCGGGCCAGAACAGGCCGTTCAGTCCGGTGGGCCCCACGATGGCGGGCATGGCGGCCGTGGCGCCCAGCACCGGCACCTCCAGCCGGCAATCCGTGACGTCCACCAGCACGTCGGGACGGAACTCCAGGCCGGCATAGGCCGCCGTGTTGCGCGCCAGCGTGATGCCGTCTTCGGCTCCGCCCTCGAGATAATCGTATGCCAGCCGGGGCAGCCGTCTTTGCGCCTGCCGCCGGTAATCCATCACGCTGGGAAGCATTTCCCTTCCTTGATTTGCACGGTGAAATTAGAATTGCATGTCGCACAATATAATTGTATTTCGATCATTTCAAAGACCGCAATCAGGGACAGCCATTAGGCGTCGCAGCGGCCGGATCGGACTGTTTCACCCCTAGGACATACCCTAGAATCAATTGATATACGATTATTGAAATCGAAAAGCGATTTAAGTAATCGTATGCTGTGCCTCAATGCGCTCGGGGTTCCGTCGATCCCCAAGCCCCATTCGGGACCACAGACATGACCAACGGCATCACCCTGCTAGACGCGTTGACCCAGGCCCTGGGCCAGGACGCCATCCTTCATTCCGAGGCCGACACGGCCGGCTACACCGAAGACTGGCGCGGCCGGTACAAGGGCCCGGCGCTGTGCGTCGCGCTGCCCGGCAACACGCAGCAGGTGTCCGACATCGTGCGCCTGTGCAACGAGCACGCCACGCCCGTGCTGCCCCAGGGCGGCAACACCAGCCTGTGCGGCGGCGCGGTGCCGGCCGCGGCGGGCAAGCCGCCCGTCATCGTGAACCTGTCCCGCATGCGCAAGATCCGTAGCGTCGATGCCGCCAACAACTCCATGCTGGTCGAGGCCGGCTGCGTGCTGGCCGCGGTGCAGGAAGCCGCCGCCGCCAGCGGCCGCCTGTACCCGATCAGCCTGGGCGCCGAAGGCTCCTGCCAGATCGGCGGCACCATCGCCACCAACGCCGGCGGCACGGGCGTGCTGCGCTATGGCAACACGCGCGACAACATCCTGGGCCTGGAAGTCGTGCTGCCCGACGGCCGCATCTGGAACGGCCTGACCGCCCTGCACAAGAACAATACGGGCTTCGACCTGAAGCATCTGTTCATCGGCGCCGAGGGCACCATGGGCATCGTCACCGCCGCCGTGCTGAAGCTGCATCCGCTGCCCACCGCGCACGCCGTGGCATGGCTGGCGCCGGACTCCCCACAGGCGGCGCTGGATATCCTGGGCCTGTTCCAGCGCGCCTGCGGTTCGCGCCTGTCGGCCTTCGAGATGATCGACAGCAATCAGCTGGACGTGGTAATGGCGCACGTACCCGGCCGCAAGAATCCGCTGGCGGGCGAGCATCCCTGGCATGTGCTGGTGGAACTGTCCGACACCGGCGGCGCAACCGAACTCCAGGACCTGCTGCAGCAGATCCTGGAGCAGGCATCCGAACAAGGCCTGCTGCATGACGCCGTGGTGGCCAGCAACGACACCCAGCGCGCCGCGCTCTGGGAAGTGCGCCACAGCGTGTCGGAAGGCAACAAGAAGGCCGGCGTCGGCCTGACCACCGACAGCGCCGTGCCCGTATCCAGCGTGCCGCGCTTCATCGACGAGGCCACGGTGGCCGTGCGCCGCCTGGTGCCGGACCTGCCCGTGCTGATCGTCGCCCACCTGGGCGACGGCAACGTCCACTTCATTCCCTTCTTCACGTTCGAGGCCTGGAATGCGCTGCCCGACCGCGACGCCATGGCCGCCGCCATCCGCCGCGCCGTCAACGACGTGGCCGACGCGCTGGGCGGCACGTTCAGCGCCGAACACGGAGTGGGCCGCACTTCGCTTGCCGAAATGGCGCACTACAAGTCGCCGGTCGAGCTGGCGATGATGCATGCGCTCAAGCACACCTTCGATCCCGCCAATCTCTTCAATCCCGGCCGCTTGCTGCCTTGAGCCGTCGTTCTTGATCCGTAGTCCCTGACCCGACCCGCAGGAGTCTTCCATGAAATCGACCTCCCACAACGCCTCGCGCCGCAACGCGCTCAAAACCGTCGCGGCCGGCGCAGCCGCGCTCGCCATGCCCATGATCTGGACGCCGTCGCGCGCGGCGTCCAAGCGCATCGTCGTGCGCGACGACGGCGGCATCTACAGCAAGGCCTATGGCGCAGTGTTCTACAAGCCCTTCACGGAAGCCACCGGCATCCAGGTGGTCGGCGTGCAGGCCAATGCCGAGCCCACCGCGCAGATCCGCAGCATGGTGGACACCGGCAACTACACCTGGGACATGGCCAAGATCAGCCAGCCCGCCATCCTGATGCTGACCGAAGGCGGCAAGGTCTACCTGGAAAAGCACGGCCTGGAATCCGACCCCGTCGTGGCCACCATCCCCAAGCAGTACATGTCGCCCTACGGCGTGGGCAACAACGTCTACACCACGGTGCTGGCCTACCGCACGGACGCCTTCAAGGGCCGCCGCGCACCGGCCTCGTGGGCCGACTTCTGGAACGTGAAGGAAATCCCCGGGCGCCGCGGTCTGCGCAAGCATCCGTTCGACACCATCGAAGAAGCACTGATGGCCGACGGCGTGGCGACCGACAAGGTCTATCCCTGCGACATCGACCGCGCGCTGGCCAGCCTGGACAAGGTCAAGCCGTCCGTGGACGTGTGGTGGAACACCGGCGCACAGGTCGAACAGATGCTGGGGTCGGGCGAAGTCGACATGATCGCCACCTGGGTGTCGCGCGCGCAATCGGCCATCGCCAACGGCGCTCCGGTGCAGATCGTGTGGGACCAGAACATCTGGGGCTGCGACAACTGGTCCATCCTGAAAGGGACGCCGAACGCCGACGCCTGCCGCGAGTTCATCAAGTTCGCGTCCGATCCCAAGCGCCAGGCCGCGCTGGTCGAGTACTTCGCCGCCGGGGTGACGCAGCCGGCCGCCTTCGATTACATCAAGGCCGACGTGGCCCGCAATTGCCCGACCCATCCCGACAACATCAAGACGGGCCTGCACATCAACGCGGCCTACTGGCTGGACAAGCAGCGCGACGTGATCGAGCGCTTCAACGGCTGGGTCCTGAAGTAAGTCTATTGATCGCGCGCCGCTGCACGCGGCGTCGCGCCGGGCATTTTTTCTTGTGTTGAGCATCATGTCTTCTTCCAATCTGCAAATCTCGGGCCTGGGCAAACGCTATGGCGACTTCGTCGCCCTGGCGCCCACGCACCTGGACGTCGCCCGCGGCGAATTCCTGACCCTGCTGGGTCCTTCGGGTTCCGGCAAGACCACCCTGCTGAGCCTGATCGCCGGCCTGGCCCAGCCCGACGAAGGCCGCGTGCTGATCGACGGCGCCGACGTGACCTACGGCGCGCCGTACGAGCGCGATATCGGCATGGTGTTCCAGAACTACGCGCTGTTCCCGCACATGAGCATCGAGGAGAACATCGCGTTTCCGCTGAAGATGCGCAAGGTGCCCGCGGCCGAGGCGCGCCGCCGCGCGCTCGAGGCGCTGGAGATGGTGCGCCTGCCGCACGTGGCGGCGCGCCTGCCGCGAGAGCTTTCCGGCGGCCAGCAGCAGCGCATCGCGCTGGCCCGCTGCATGGTCTACCGCCCCGCGATCATCCTGATGGACGAACCGCTGGGTGCGCTGGACAAGAAGCTGCGCGACCAGATGCAGCTTGAGATCAAGCGCATCCACCGCGAGCTCGGCACCACCATCGTCTACGTGACGCATGACCAGGAAGAGGCCATGACGATGTCCGACCGCATTTGCCTGATGAACGGCGGCGCGATCGAACAGCTGGGCTCGCCGGCGGACCTGTACTTCCGGCCGCGCACCCTGTTCGTCGCCGACTTCCTGGGTGAATCCAATCTGCTGCAGGGCGTGGTGACGTCGGTCGACGGCGAGACCCTGTCGGTCCAGCTGGCCCACCAGGGCGTGACCGGCCAGGCGCTGTCCAACGGCGCCCCCATCAAGGCCGGCCAGAAGGTCACCGTGATGCTGCGCCCGCAGAACCTGCGCGTGAGCGCCAGCGCCGGCGACGCCGGCGGCAACCCGCCGCTGACAGGCAAGCTGCTGGACGTGATGGTGACGGGCAGCCTGACCAAGCTCTACCTGGACACGGGCATCGCCGACGCCGCGCCGATCGTGGTGGCCTATCCCACGCAGCGCCAGGCCGAGCAATACGCCATCGGCCAGCCGCTGTCCGTGAGCTGGCAGGCCGCGGACGCGGTGGCCATTGCGGAGTGATCGCATGACAACCCTTGCTACTCCCCGTAAGCGCATGAGCCAGGGCCGCCGCCATTTCCTGATGGCCGCCCCGCTGGTCCTGCTGCTGGTGGTGCTGCTGATCTACCCGGTGGGCCAGCTGCTGCTGCTGAGCGTCTTTGGCGAAAAAGGCTTCAGCCTGTCGCAGTACCAGAAGCTGTTCGAATCTTCGGTCTACGTGAATGTGCTGCTCATCACGCTGAAGATTTCGCTGTGGACCACGTTCTTCTCGGTGGTCGCGGGCTATCCCGTGGCCTACCTGATCTCCAGCCTGTCGGCCAAGCGCAAGACCTCGCTGCTGTTCTGGGTGCTGCTGTCGTTCTGGACCAGCTTCCTGGTGCGCACGTTCGCCTGGGTGGTGCTGCTGGGCAGGAACGGCGTGGTGAACCAGCTGCTGCAGGCCCTGGGCATCCTGGACGCGCCGGCCAACCTGCTCTACAACTTCGGCAGCGTGCTGGTGGGCATGGTGCATGCGCTGATGCCGCTGGCGGTGCTGACGATGCTGTCGGTCATGGAGAACATCGACCGCAACCTGCCGCGCGCGGCGTCCACCCTGGGCGCCCGGCCCGGCACCGCGTTCTGGAAGATCTACTTTCCGCTGTCCATGCCCGGCGTCGCCGCCGCGGCCATCATGGTGTTCGTGACCGCCATCGGCTTCTTCATCACGCCCGCGCTGCTGGGCGGACGCAAGGAAACGATGATCACGCAGATCATCATCGACCAGGTCCAGCAGACCCTGAACTGGGAGTTCGCCGGCGCGGTGTCGGTGCTGCTGCTGGTGGTGGTGCTGGTGGTGTTCGCCATCTACGACAAGGTGCTGGGCCTGTCGACCATGACGGGCGGCGCATCGACCCGGGTGCGCGCTTCGGGCAAGGAGAGCCTGACCCGGCGCGCGGGCGACGCGGTGCTGACCGTGCTGGCCAACGTTTCCGACGCGCTGTTCGCGCTGCTCCCGAAGCGCCTGCGCCGCTCGGTGTCGGGCACGGGCCAGTCACGCACCTTGTGGTGGATCGTGCTGCTGGTGCTGGCCTTCCTGTCCGCGCCCGCCTTCCTGATGATTCCGCTGTCGTTCGATTCCGGATCGGGGCTCACCTGGCCGCCCAAGGGCTTCTCGCTGCAATGGTATGAACAGATGTTCACCTCGCCCGTGTGGATGCAAGCGATCACGCGTTCGCTCATTGTCGGCGTGGGCACGGGTTTCCTGGCGATGCTGATCGGCACGCCCGCGGCCTTCCTGCTGGTGCGCGCCAACATGCGGGGCAAGTCGGCCATGCTGGCCTTCGTGCTGTCGCCCATCGTGGTGCCGCGCATGATCATCGCGGTGGGCATGTTCTATTTCTTCGCCCGCGTGGGCCTGGTGGGTTCCACCATCGGCCTGATCCTTGCGCACACGGTGGTGGCGGTGCCCTATGTGGTGATCACCATGATGGCGGTGCTGCGCAACTACGACACGCGCCTGGACCTGGCCGCGCAGAGCCTGGGCGCGGGCCCGTGGTCCACGCTGCGCTTCGTGACCTTCCCGATCCTGAGCGCGGGGCTGATGTCGTCGTTTCTGTTCGCGTTCGCCACTTCGTTCGATGAGCTGACGATCGCGCTGTTCGCGTCGGGCGGCCTGAATGCCACGCTGCCCAAGCAGTTCTGGGACGAGGTGACGCTGCAGATCTCTCCGGTGATCGCCGCTGTCTCCACCTGCCTTTTCATCTTCATTGCCGCGCTGATCTGGCTGGCTGACCGGCTGCGCCGCCGCAGCCTGGCCAACTGATGCGCGATTGTTTCACCCTCTAGGATTCGCAACATGCTGAACGCAACCCATCTGCGCGGTGTCTTTCCCGCCATCCCGACCCCCGTCAACGCCGACGACACCATCAACGTGCCGGCCGCGAAGGCGCTGATTTCCTATCTGCTCAAGCAGGGCATCGACGGCATTGTGCCGCTGGGCGGCACCGGCGAATACGGCGCGCTGGCCCGGGCCGAACGCATCCGGATGTGCAAGCTGACGGTGGAAGCGGTGGAAGGCCGCGTGCCGGTGATCCCTGGCGTGCTGGACCCGGGCTTTCACGACGCCCTGCAGGCTGGCCAGGAATTCGCCGACGCGGGCGCCGATGCGCTGATGGTGCTGACGCCCTATTACACGACGCCCACGCAGGCGGGCATCCGGGAGTATTTCCTGCGCTATGCGGACGCATCGCCGCTGCCGGTGATGATCTACGAGATCCCGTACCGCACCCGCATCGCGATCGCGCCGGAGGTGCTGCATGAGCTGTCGCGCCACGAGAACATCATCGGCATGAAGGCCTGCAATACCGACATGTACCATTTCCTGCGGACCGTGGCGGGGGTGGATGAGTCGTTTGCGGTGTTCAGCGGGGAAGACACGTTGCTGCCGGTGCATCTGGCGGCTGGCGCGCGGGGCGGAATCGTGGTGACGGCCAGCTTGTTGCCTTCGGCCTGGCGGAAGGTTTATGAACTGGCTTCGGAGGGACGCACGCGGGAGTCGATGGAGCTGCATCGCCGCTTGATTCCGCTGATGAACCTGGCGTTCGCGGAGACGAATCCGGGGCCGATGAAGTCGGTGATGGATTTGATCGGGGTTGATGCGCCGGAAGTTCTGGATCCTTTGGTGGCGCCGGCGGATGGATTGCAGGCGGCGCTGCGGGCGGAGTTGATTCCTTTGCTGCGGGAATTTGAAGGGGTTGCTTGAGGGTTTGGTTTTTTTGACTGGGAATGGGACTGCCGGATTGGTGGTCCTTTTCTTTTGGTTGATTCGGGTTTGGGGGAGTTGTGGTTCTTTAGACGCCCGGCGTGGCGGGGGCCTGGGGTGAGCGGGGCTGCGATTGCGGTCCGGAGCCTTCGCTCCGGACTGCCCCCTTGTCATCCTCGTCCTCGCCTGCGGCGACTCCTTCGGATTCCCTCGGGCTTATCGACGCCCCGCTCACCCCAGGCCCCCGCCACGCCGGGCTTTGGTGGTTGAAACTTCACGGGCGCTGGGGCGGACGGAGTTCTTGAGGTTCTCGCAAAGGATGGGGTGGTGGTGGAATATCTTGCGGGGCCCGCCCCCGGCCGGCCGCGCAGGCGGCCTTTGGGGGCTTACGCGGTGTCTTGCGTCGTGACGGTGACGCTTCGCGTGTGGGTAATGGTGTTGGTGTGCTTTGCTGCTTTAGTTTGGGCCATGAAAGACCTTGCGTCGCTCGCCCCTGGTCGGCCGCGCGGGCGGCCTCGGGGGCTTTGGCGGTGTCTTGCGATTGGGGATGCCGCTGCGCGGATGCGGAAGATTTCGCTTGCCGGCCCGCCCCAACACGGCCGCCCGGGCGGCCTATTGGGGCTTACGCGGTGTCTTGCGATCCATGATGCCGCTGCGCGCTACTGACACATAATTCCGCCGTGCCGCTGCGTGCCATTTACGGCCAAATATCCAAAATTGGCGATGACCGACGATCACGCCAGTAATGCCAGGCCCGGACTTTTTCGCCCGCCATTAATCGCCATTTCAACTCCACTGCCCGATGGGCGGCGCGCGCGTACAGGTCTGGATTCGCACACCGTTCGCCGCCGCGCGCCGCCCATCACCGCCCCTCCCCCCCTGACTGCGGAGCCATTAGCAATCCGCCCTGCGCATTCGCGCAAGCGCACACCGTCTCAACGACCCAACGCCCATATGCCGAATGCAGCCGCCCGCGCGGCTGCATTTCGGCGACCCCGCAGATTCCCTACCCCGACCACGGCTCTAGCAGCGCATCAAACCCAGACACACGTAGCCCGGCGGCGCGGGCGGGGGGGCTGCGAGCAACCTCCATGCGCCCGAGGGAATCTGAAGGAACCGCCGAAGGCGGTGACGAAGATGACGAAGGGGACGTCCGGAGCGAAGGCTCCGGACCGCTATGGCGGGCGCTCGCAGCCCCCCCGCCCGCGACGACGGGCGACCTACGAAGATCTGAAACAAGCACCTGCAAAGACTCAACAGCAAGCACCGACGAAGCCCAGCCCACGCCCATCAATCACGTACATAGTCAATTTAACCACGTACGTAATACACCCTCTCTACCTCGAATAAGCCGAAAACTTGGACTTCGAAATCGAAGTCGCCGCCACCTGCACATGCGGCGCCAGTTCAGCCTCGACTCTCGCCACTGTCCACCTCGTCGTCGGCACAGCAATATTGATCGCCGCCACCGCCAACCCCCGATGATCGATCACCGGCGCAGCCACCGAAATATCCCCCAGCACCGTTTCGTTCACGATGATCGCGTAGCCCTTCTCGGCTACCCGCTGCACGCGGTCCAGCAGCTTGTCCGGATTCACCTCCGTGTACGGCGTGATCGCTTCCAGCCGGGTCTGCGCCAGGATCTCGCGGCGCTGCTCATCCGACAGGCGCGACAGGATCGCGGTGCCGGAGGCCGTGAAGTACGCGGGCAGGCGGCTGCCGACGGCGATATCCACGTTGACCAGGTGATGACCGGGAAAGCGCGCCACGAACACGATCTCGTGGCCGTCCAGCTCCTGCAGGTTGGTGGTCTCGCCCAGCGTGCGGCTGATGTCCAGCAGATACGGCGAGGCCTTGTCGATCAGCTCGTTGGCGCGCACGTAGTTGTACGAAAACTGCAGCACCTTGGGCGTCAGCCCGTAGTTGCGCGTGTCGGGGATGCGGCGCAGATAGCCCAGCGTTTCCAGGGTGTAGACCAGGCGCTGCGTCGCGCTGCGGTCCAGCCCCGAGGCGCGGGCGATGTCGGCCAAGGTCATGTGGCGCTTGGAACCGTCGAACGCATGCAGGACCTGGAAGGCTTTTTCGGTGGAGCCTACGAACAGCGAAGACCGGGTCTCGGTCGGCGCTTGCGGTTTTTCCGTGTCGGCGGTGGGTGATTTGCGCACAGGGGCAGCCTATTTGAGTTCTAGGGAGGCGGCGCAAGAATCAACGCGACGCGGGTTATTGCCGGCCTGTCGTCGCGTATTGCGCTAGATTTAATTGTAATTCAATCACTAATAGCAGATTTCAATTACTTTCATAACGGCCAGGTCTAAGCGGCCGCCAGCGGCACACCGGGCTGCGAGGCGGAGCGCGTGCCCGGCAGCGGGTGGCAGGATTGCGGGTGGTAGGTGTGGACCACCGACAGCTTCACGCGGTCGCTGCTGTTGCCCTGAGCGGCGTGCAGCGTGCGGCAATGGAAGAACACCACGTCGCCGGCCTCCAGGTCAGGGCAGACCGCGCGCGCGATCCATTCGGCGTTTTGCGGCGCGTCGTCGCGGAAGAACTTCTTGTCGTCGAACTGCTCGGGCGCGAAGGCGGCCGCGTGCGAGCCCGGGATGAACGACAGGCCGCCGTTGGCGCGCGTTTCCGGGCCCAGGGCCAGCCAACAGGACACCAGGTCCGTGTCGGAGAAGGACCAATAGCGGATGTCCTGGTGCCAGCCCGTCAGGCTGCCATAGGCGGGGTGCTTGGTCATCACGCAATTGTGGTGCACGGTGGACAACACGGGCGTGTCGCCGAAATAACGGGCCAGCCATTGCCCGATGCGCGGGTCGGTGGCCCACCGGGCGAACAAGGGGTCGCGGCCGTGGGCGCCCAGCAGGCGGCGCACGGTCAGCCCGCCTTCGGCGCTGCGCGACTCGGGCGCGCCCGGATAACGCAGGTCGGCTTCGTATTCGATGGGCGCCACATGTTCGCGCAAATGGCGCTCGGCCAGCGCGCGCAAGGCGGCCACCTGCTCGGGGCTTGCGAACTGGCGCGCCACCACGAACCCCTGCTCGCGCAGGATGGCTATCTGATCATCAGGCAGTAACCCGGACATCTCAATCCTCACACCCCGCGGCGTATGCGACGCGTCTGCATGCGGGCAGGCGCGCACCGGATCGGGCGCCGGTACACGTGGGGACGGCTAGATTACCAAAACTGCCTGCGCCTAATCCGCGGCGGAGGATGCGCGGTGGTTCAGGCGTTCGGCGTCGCGCTCCTGGACTTCATGGTGCACCCATTCGCGCCATACCGCCACCAGCAGCGCCATCAGCACCGGGCCCACGAACAGCCCGACGATGCCCATGGTCTTCACGCCTCCCACCAGCCCGAAGAAGGTCGGCAGGAATGGCAGTTTCACGGGGCCGCCCACCAGGCGCGGGCGCAGGGTCTTGTCGACGATGAAGAGTTCCACGCTGCCCCAGACCATCAGCGCGATGCCCGCCACCACATGGCCCGAACCCACCAGGTACAGCGACACCAGCGTGAACGAGAGCGGCGCGCCGCCCGGGATCAGCGCCATGAAGCCGGTGACCACGCCCAGCAGCACCGGCGACGGCACTCCGGCCACCCAATAGGCGATGCCCAGCACCAGGCCTTCGCCCAGGGCGATCAGGCCCATGCCCGTGACGGTGGAATTGATGGTGGCCGGCACCACGCGGGAAAAGCGCTGCCAGCGCGCCGGCAGGATGCGTTCGCCCAGCACGTCCAGCTGGGCCACCATGCGCACGCCGTCCTTGTAGACGAAGAACAGCGTGATCAGCATGAACAGCACGGTCAGGAGCAGCTGGAACACGTTGCCCGTGGCCGCCAGCACCATGCGGTAGATATTGCCCAGATGTTCGCCGCTGACGGCCTCGACCAGCGCGCCCAGCGCGTGGGGCTGGCCGATATAGGATTCCCAGTACTGGCCCAGGCGTTCGCCCACGACGGGCATGGACGTGATCCAGGCGGGCACCGACACGCCGTGCCGGTTGGCCGCGATGGCCCAGGCGAAGAAGGCGCTGGCCTCCTTGATGGCGTAGGACAGCGCCAGCGTCATCGGCACGATCAGCACCACGATGACCACCAGCAAGGCCAGCGAGGCGGCAACCGCCGTGCGGCCGCCGCAGCGCACGACCAGGCGCTGGTACACGGGCCAGCTCGCCAGCCCGATGATCAGCGCCGCCAGGGCCGGAACGAGGAATCCGCTAAGAAAGTAAACCCCCGCCAACAACACGAGCAGCAACAGCCAACGGGCGATCAGGTAAGCGGGTAGAACAGGCTGCATAGAGCGGATCGACAGTAAGGGCGTTGTAGGCTTTGACTGTCGGACTATACAGACGTTTCACGCAATACGAGGGACGTAAGGGCTGTATTTACTACGGGGTTTCCCGTGCTTAGTACGCATGGCGGACGTTCCAGTCCGCCATGCGCGCCCGCTGCCTGCGCCTTACAGGGCGTACTCGGCCGCCTCTTCGCGCGCGGTGCGGCGGCGCGGCGGCATGTCGGCAAGCGCCGGGATCATCGGGACCTTGGGCTGGGCCGCGGTGGTCAGCCCCTGGTTGCGCTGGTAGACGCCGCAGGAGGCGGCGGCCGGATCGGTCTCGTCGCGGCCGCTGAGCAGCGGGCAGCTGGCGAACAGCTCCGCCACCCAGTCGGTAAAGGCGCGCACCTTGGGCGACAACTGGCGGCTCTGCGGGTACAGCACGGAAATCGCCGTGGAGCTGGGCTTCCATTGCGGCAGGATTTCGATGAGTTCGCCCGATTGCATGTAGGGCAGCGCCATATAGCGGGCGGTCTGGATCAGGCCAAAGCCCTTCAGGCCGCAATCCAGGTAGGCGCCGGCTTCGTTCACGGCCACCGTGCCCTTCATGTCCACTTCCTGGTGCTTGCCGTCCACCTTGAAGTCCCAGGCGCAATTGCGCCCCGTGCGGCTGGAGAAATAATGCACCGCGTGGTGGTCGCGCAGGGATTCGATCGTCTGGGGCATGCCGTGGCGCGCCACATAGGTGGGCGACGCGCAGGTCACGGTCTGCAGGGTGCCGATGCGGCGGGCGACCAGGCTGGAATCTTCCAGGTCGCCGGCGCGGATCACGCAGTCCACGGCCTCTTGCACCATATCCACCGGACGGTCGCCCAGGCCGAGCACCAGCTCGACATCCGGGTATTTGTCGTGGAAATCACACAATGAGGGGATCAGGATCAGGCGCCCGATGCAGGTCGGCACGTCGATGCGCAGCCGCCCCTTGAGGCGCAAGGCGGCTTCCTGGAAGCAGGCCTCGGTTTCCTCGACGTCGGCCAGGATGCGCACGCAATGCTGGTAATAGCCCGCGCCGTCCGGCGTCAGGCCGATGCGGCGCGTGGTGCGATTGAGCAGGCGCACGCCCAGCAGGCGTTCGAGATTCTGGATGATGGTGGTGACGGTGGTGCGCGGTAGCGAGAGGCTGTCGGCCGCCCGCGTGAAGCTGTTGGCGTCCACGACGCGCACAAACACCTGCATAGCCTGAAAACGGTCCATGGCAAGGGTGTCCTTTTGGGCAGTGAGTCGGGTTGAACGCAGCATAACCTGATTTCGCCCCGGATTAGTCATCCCTCGCGAACAGTGTTGCCGGAATACAGATGTTTATCCGGCCCCGCAAAACACTCAGAATGCAAACCATCTTGAAGTGCCCTTGCCGCCCGGCACCGCAAAGGGGCATGTCAACCCTCAGATTCCGAACCCGCAGCGACCCGCCCCGCCAAGGCGCCGCAGCCCAGGATACGCAACACTGTTGCATGCTGCAACGCAGCATAAGCGATAAGCATATATCCATCGGATCCTTAGGACTGCCATTCCCCCTCCGGACCGCCGCCGCCTCCCGCCCCAGGCCCCGGGCAAGCGCGCTTTCGCCCCTACACCACTCAAGGAAACATCATGGTTTCGCGTAATCGTATTGCTATGCTCGTCGTCTTTGCAGCCGTGCTCGCGGCTGGCGGCGGCTATGCCCTCACCCGGGGCCCCGCGGGCGGCAATGTCGCCATGGCGCAAGGCGCCCCCTCCGCCCCGCCCGTCGAAGTGGCCGAAGTCGTCAGCAAGACCATCGTGGACTGGCAGCGCTACTCCGGCCGCCTGGAAGCCATCGACCGCGTCGACATCCGCCCCCTGGTGTCCGGCACCCTGACCGCCGTCCACTTCCAGGACGGCACCATCGTCAAGAAGGGCGACGTGCTCTTCACCATCGACCCGCGCCCCTACGCGGCCGAAGTGGACCGCGCCGCCGCCGCCCTGACGGCCGCCCGCGCCCGCGCCGCCTACACGGCCTCCGAACTGGCCCGCGGCCAGCGCCTGCTGGCCGACAACGCCATCGCCCGCCGCGACTTCGAGGAAAAGCAGAACGCCTCGCGCGAAGCCGCCGCCAACCTGCAGGGCGCGCAAGCCGCGCTGGACTACGCGAAGCTGAACCTCGGCTACACCCGCATCGAAGCCCCCGTGGCCGGCCGCGTGTCGCGCGCCGAAGTCACGGTGGGCAACGTGGTGGCCGCCGGCGCCGCGTCGGTGCCGCTGACCACGCTGGTCTCGGTGTCCAAGATGTACGCATCGTTCGACGTGGACGAACAAACCTTCCTCAAGTACGTGAACCCCTCCCGCAATGGCCGCGCCGGCTCGGTGCCCGTCGAGCTGGGCCTGGCCAACGAGGAAGGCTATTCGCGCACGGGCTTCGTGCAATCGGTGGACAACCGCCTGGACGCGACCTCCGGCACGATCCGCGTGCGCGCCGAGTTCGACAACGCCGACGGCTCGCTCCTGCCGGGCCTGTACGCCCGCGTCCGCCTGGGCGGCAGCGATCCGCGTTCGGCCGTGCTGATCGACGAGAAGGCCATCGGCACCGACCAGGACAAGCGCTTCGTGCTGGTGCTGGATGACAAGAACCACGCCGTGTATCGCCAGGTGAAGCTGGGCGCCAACCAGGAAGGCCTGCGAGTGGTCGACTCCGGCCTGGCCATCGGCGAGCGCATCGTCGTCAACGGCCTGCAGCGCATCCGTCCCGGCGACGCCGTGACGCCGACCGTCGTCCCCATGGTTGCCGCCAAGCAGAACCCCCGCAACCCCGGCAACCCGGTCCAGACCGCATCGGCACAGAACTGAGCCGACGCGTCGAACGAGAACGTTTATGAATATCTCGAAATTCTTCATCGACCGGCCGATCTTCGCCGGCGTGCTGTCCATCCTGGTGCTGCTGGCGGGCCTGCTGGCCATGTTCCAGCTGCCCATCTCCGAATACCCGGAAGTGGTGCCGCCGTCGGTCGTGGTGCGCGCGCAGTATCCGGGCGCCAACCCCAAGGTCATCGCCGAAACCGTCGCCTCGCCGCTGGAGGAATCCATCAACGGCGTGGAAGACATGCTGTACATGCAGTCGCAGGCCAACAGCGACGGCAACCTGACGCTGACGGTGAACTTCAAGCTGGGCGTGGACCCCGACAAGGCGCAGCAGCTGGTGCAGAACCGCGTGTCGCAGGCGCTGCCGCGCCTGCCGCCGGACGTGCAGCGCCTGGGCGTGACCACGGCCAAGAGCTCGCCCACCCTGACGCTCGTCGTCCACCTGATCTCGCCCAATGACCGCTACGACATCACCTACCTGCGCAACTACGCGATCCTGAACGTCAAGGACCGCCTGGCCCGCATCACGGGCGTGGGCGAAGTGACGGTGTGGGGCTCGGGCAACTATTCCATGCGCGTCTGGCTGGACCCGCAAAAGGTGGCGCAGCGCGGAATGACCGCGTCCGAAGTCGTCGCCGCCATCCGCGAACAGAACGTGCAGGTGGCCGCCGGCGTGATCGGCGCCTCGCCCACGCAAGGCGACGTGCCGCTGCAGCTGAACGTGAATGCGCGCGGCCGCCTGCAAAGCGAAGAGGAATTCCGCGACATCATCCTGAAGACCTCGCCGGACGGCGCCGTGACGCACCTGTCCGACGTCGCCCGCGTGGAACTGGATGCGCAGGAATACGGCCTGCGTTCGCTCCTGGACAACAAGCCGGCGGTGGGCATGGGCATCATGCAGTCGCCGGGCGCCAACGCGCTGGACGTGTCCAGCAAGGTGCGCGCGGCCATGGCCGAGCTGGAGCAGGACTTCCCGCCGGGCGTGGAATACCGCATCGAATACGACCCCACCCAGTTCGTGCGCTCCAGCATCGAAGCCGTGGTGCATACGCTGCTGGAAGCCATCGCGCTGGTCGTGCTGGTGGTGATCCTGTTCCTGCAGACCTGGCGCGCGTCCATCATCCCGCTGCTGGCCGTGCCCGTGTCCATCGTGGGGACCTTCGCGCTGCTGCTGGTGTTCGGCTATTCCATCAACGCGCTGTCGCTGTTCGGGATGGTGCTTGCCATCGGCATTGTGGTGGACGACGCCATCGTGGTGGTGGAAAACGTGGAGCGCAACATCGCGGCGGGGCTGAGTCCGCGCGATGCGACCTACCGCGCCATGCGCGAAGTCAGCGGCCCCATCATCGCCATCGCGCTGACCTTGTGCGCCGTGTTCGTGCCGCTGGCCTTCATGACGGGCCTGACCGGCCAGTTCTACAAGCAGTTCGCCATGACGATCGCCATCTCGACGGTGATCTCGGCCTTCAACTCGCTGACCCTGTCGCCCGCGCTGTCGGCCCTGCTGCTCAAGAGCCACCACGACAAGCCTGACTGGCTGACCCGTGGCATGAACCGCGTGTTCGGCCGCTTCTTCGCCTGGTTCAACAACATGTTCGGCCGCGCGTCGGAATCCTACGGCAAGGGCGTGTCCAACGTGATCCGCCGCAAGGCCGGCGCAATGGGCGTGTACGCGGTGCTGGTGGCCGCGACCATCGGCGTGTCCTACCTGGTCCCTGGTGGCTTCGTGCCCGCGCAGGACAAGCAGTACCTGATCGGCTTCACGCAGCTGCCCAACGGCGCCTCGCTGGACCGCACGGAAGCGGTGATCCGCCGCATGAGCGACATCGCCCTGAACGAGCCCGGCGTGCAATCGGCCATCGCCTTCCCCGGCCTGTCCATCAACGGCTTCACCAACAGCTCCAGCGCCGGCATCGTGTTCGTGGCCCTGAAGCCGTTCGACGAACGCAAGGGCGAAGCCCTGTCGGGCAACGCCATCGCGGCATCCTTGAACCAGAAGTTCGCGGCGATCCAGGACTCCTTCATCGCGGTGTTCCCGCCCCCGCCCGTGATGGGCCTGGGCACGCTCGGCGGCTTCAAGCTGCAACTCGAAGACCGCGCCGCGCTGGGCTATGCCGAACTGGACAAGGCCAAGCAGGCCTTCCTGGAAAAGGCGCGCCAGACGCCCGAACTCGGCCCCGCGTTCTCCAGCTATGAAATCAACGTGCCGCAGCTGGATGTGGACCTGGACCGCGTGAAGGCCAAGCAACTGGGCGTGCCGGTGACGGAAGTGTTCGACACCATGCAGATCTACCTGGGCTCCATGTACGTCAACGACTTCAACCGCTTCGGCCGGGTGTTCCAGGTGCGCGCGCAAGCCGACGCCCCGTTCCGCGCGCATGCCGACGACATCCTGCAACTGAAGACCCGCAATGCCGCGGGCGACATGGTGCCGCTGTCGTCGCTCGTGACGGTCAAGCAGACCTTCGGCCCGGAAATGGTGGTGCGCTACAACGGCTACACCGCCGCCGACATCAACGGCGGCCCGGCCCCCGGCTACTCGTCCGACCAGGCGCAGGCCGCGGCCGAACGCGTCGCCGCCGAAACGCTGCCGCGCGGCGTGAAGTTCGAATGGACCGACCTGACCTATCAGCAGATCCTGGCGGGCAACGCCGGCCTGTGGGTGTTCCCGATCAGCGTGCTGCTGGTGTTCCTGGTGCTGGCCGCCCTGTATGAAAGCCTGACGTTGCCGCTGGCCGTGATCCTGATCGTTCCGATGAGCATCCTGGCTGCGCTGACCGGCGTCTACCTGACCGGCAACGACAACAACATCTTCACCCAGATCGGCTTGATGGTGCTGGTGGGACTGTCGGCGAAGAACGCGATCCTGATCGTGGAATTCGCCCGCGAGCTGGAAATGAACGGCCGCACGCCGCTGGAAGCCGCCATCGAAGCCAGCCGCCTGCGTCTGCGCCCCATCCTGATGACCTCCATCGCGTTCATCATGGGCGTGGTGCCCCTGGTCCTGTCCTCGGGCGCGGGTTCGGAAATGCGCCATGCCATGGGTGTCGCCGTGTTCTTCGGCATGCTGGGCGTGACCCTGTTCGGCCTGTTCCTGACGCCGGTGTTCTATGTGCTGCTGCGCTCCATCGGCGGCAAGAAACTGCATTCCGCCGCGCCGCATGAAGCGCCCGTGTGCATGCCGCACATGGACCCGAACGCGCCGCCCGCCACGCAGCACAACGCGTAGGCCGGCAGAAAGAAGAGAAGCCAGCGCGTCCCGTCCAGCGGGACGGGACGCGCGCTAAAGAGAAAAGTCATCATGATCCAAAGACTGACCCGCGGTTCCGCCCTGCTTGCCATCCTGCTCGTGCTGGCCGGCTGCGCGGTGGGCCCGACCTACGAACGGCCCGCGGCCGCCACCCCGGCGGCCTTCAAGGAAGCCGCCCTGCCCGCCGCCGAAGCCGGCACCTGGAAGCCCGCCGAGCCGTCCGAAGACGCGCTGCGTGGCGCCTGGTGGAAGGTGTTCGGCGACGAAGGCCTGAACCAGCTGGAAGAAGAAGCCCAGAAGGCCAACCAGAACCTGCAGGCCGCCGCCGCGCGCCTGACCCAGGCCCGCGCGCTGCAGCGCGAAGCCCGCTCCGGCTTCTTCCCCAGCCTGGACGCCGGCTTCGGTCCCAGCCGCCAGCGCCCCTCCGCCGTGTCGCAAGGCTTGCCCGACGGCACCTCGACCAACCCCGTCACCACCTGGCGCGCCCAGGGCACGGTGTCGTACGAGGCCGACCTCTTCGGCCGCGTCGCCTCCACGGCGGACGCCGCCACCGCCGACGCCCAGCAAAGCGAAGCGTTGTACCGTTCGGTGCTGCTGGCCTTGCAGGCCGACGTCGCCACCACCTACTTCCTGGTGCGCGAACAGGACGCCGAGTCGCGGCTCTACTACCAGACCGTCAAGCTGCGCACCGACACGCTGCAACTGATCCAGCGCCGCTACGACGCCGGCGACATCAGCGAACTGGACCTGGCGCGCGCCAAGGCCGAACTGGCCTCCGCGCAATCCGAAGCCCTGGGCATCGACCGCCGCCGCGCCACCGCCGAACACGCGCTGGCCGTGTTGCTGGGCCGCGCCCCGTCGGACTTCACCATGCCGCCGCAACCCATCGAAAAGGTCGCGGTGTCGATCCCGGCCGGCCTGCCGTCCACGCTGCTGGAACGCCGCCCCGACATCGCCGCCGCCGAACGCGCCATGGCCGCCGCCAACTCCCGCGTCGGCGCCGCCAAGTCCGCCTTCTTCCCGCGCCTGGACATCACCGGCGCCTTCGGCTATGAGTCATCGGACCTGGGCAATCTGTTCGAGTGGTCCAGCCGCACCTTCCTCCTGGGTCCGCTGGTAGGCGCCGCATTGTCCATGCCCATCTTCGACGGCGGCCGCCGCCAGGCCGGCCTGGACCGCGCCCGCGCCGTCTACGAGGAAGATGTCGCCGTCTACCGCCAGACCGTGCTCAACGCCTTCCGCGAAGTGGAAGACAACCTCGCCAACCTGCGCATCCTGGCCGACCAGACCAAGGCCCAGGACGCCGCGGTGGAAGCCGCCGCCCGAGCCGCCAAGCTGTCGCAAACGCAGTACCGCGAAGGCTCCATCAGCTTCCTGGACGTGATCGAAGCCGACCGCAGCGTCCTGCTCCAGCAGCGCGTCTCGGTGCAACTGAGCGGCGAACAAGCCCGCTCCGCCGTAAGCCTGATCCGCGCCATCGGCGGCGGCTGGGAAAACCCCGTGCCCCCCGAAACCGTGGCCGCCAAGTAAGCAGCACACCCCCGCAGCAACGGCGCGTCAGGCACAAACAACAACCAAAAAGCCGACGCGCCGCCCCCACGCACAACGAAACACAAGCGCACGCAATCAACGCCCCCACCCGCGCCCAAACCGCCCCCAACACCAGCGCGCAGCGTCAACCGCCGACGCAAGACACCGCGCAAGCCCCAAAAGGCCGCCCGCGCGGCCGGCCTGGGGCGAGGCCCGCAAGATCCACCATTACCACCCCACCGGTGATGAGCACGCCAAGCAAACCAATCGCCCCAGCCCCCGTGAAGCTTCCCCCACCCGAGCCCGGCGCGTCGGCGGCCTGCGGTGCGCGGGGCGTCGATAAGCCCGAGGGAATCTGAAGGAAGCGCCAAAGGCGCTGACGAAGATGACGACGGGGAAGTCCGGAGCGAAGGCTCCGGACCGCAATCGCAGCCCCGCGCACCGCAGGCCGCCGACGCGCCGGGCGCCTAAAGAACCACCACTGCCGCCACCACCGCCCACCCCACCCCCTACCCCCTCCCCTCCATAAACCTCCGAGCCATCTGATACCCCGCAAACACATAAAACCCACTGCTATTAAGCACCAGCCAAGCCCCCAGCCCCCCCACCAACGCCACCACTGGCCCCACCGCCCGCACATCCCCCTGCGTCCACGCAATCACGCCCAGCGCGCCGACAAGCACCAGCCCGATCGCCAGCCACTTCAGCAACACCAGCCCCCCAGCCCGCCCCGCCATAAACATCACGACCCCGATCGCCAACCCCAACGCCGTCCCCGCGCAAACCGCCACCAGCGCAAACGCCGCCAACGCCGACCCCACGCCGCTCAGCAGCAGGCTCAGCACCTCGATCCCCACGCCCAGCCCGCCCACCATCACCAGCACCGCCAGCACCAGCGGCGACCACATCCCCGGCGGCGTCGGCCTGGCGTCCATCTCCGCCACGAAGCGATGCATCGCCGCCGACGCGGCCGGATCGCCATCGCCGGCCAGCGCCGCCTCCAGCCTGCGGCACTGGCCGATCAACGCATTCAGACCCGCGCCAGAGGCAGGCATCAGAACCTCGTCACGCCCGGCGCGTGTTCCGCCACCGTGCTCCGCAACGCCGCCATCGCCTCCTGCACCGCCACCGGCCGGAACGCATCCTCGCGCCAGTACATCGCCACCGAGCCAAAGCCCGACAGCCGCACGGGAATGATCCGCATCGCCCGCAACTGCGAAAAGCGCACCGCGGCGCGATGCGAGGCCACGCCTATCATGTCGCTGTTGTTGATCAGGGTGAGATTGATCGTGACCGAATTCGACTCCACGTGGTCCGCGGGCGGGGCCTGCCCGGCCGCCGCCAGCGCCGCATCCACCGCATTGCGGATAGGCGTGCCCTTGGGCCACAAGATCCAGCGATAAGACAGCAGATCCTGCCAGCTTGGCTGCTCCACCGCGAACAACGGATGCCGGGGCCGCGCCACCAGATGAATGGGTTCCAGATACAGGGCTTCAAAGCGGATGGCCGGATCGTGGTGCTCGGGCGCCGAACGGCCCACCACGATATCCAGATCGCCCTGCGCAAGCAGGGCAAGCAGGCGGTCGGTCGTGCTCTCCACCAGCTTCACGCGGGCCTGCGGCATGCGTTCCAGCAGCTTCATCACCGCCAGCGGCACCGTGTCGGACGCGGACGCGCCAGAGGCCCCGATCACCACCCGACCCCCGCCGCCTTCCCGCAACGCCGCCATGTCCGCGCTGGCGCGGTCCAGCTGCGACTCCACGCGCTGCGCATGCGCGATCAACACATCTCCGTGCGGAGTCGGCCTGAGACCGCGCGCATGGCGTTCGAACAGCGGCAGCCCGATATCGTCTTCCAGATCCTTCAGCCATTTCGACAGGCCGGGCTGCGTCGTATTGAGCATGGCGGCCGAATGGCTGATATTGCGAGTCTGGGCCAGGCTGAGCAACATCTTCAGGTTGCGCAGGCGCAAGCGGTGGGTCCAGTCCATGCAGGCCCTCGTCTTGTAGGAATGTCTCGTATGTATATTGTTATTCGTATGGATAATAAGATAATTTCATTTCAAAACACATAGCTGCTTACGCATAATCGTCTCCCTGACAGGACCAGCCGCGAACCACGCGGCGGCCACCCGTAGAAGCCGGCACAAGCCGGACATACAGGAGACAACCATGCACGACGGTCACCCCACCGGCGCGGACAGCGTCGCCTCGGACCGCGCCCGCTACTACGCGCGCATCGCCACCAAGCACATGGCTCCCCTGTGGGAATCGCTGCACAACCTGGTGCCGCGCCAACCCGCTCCCCGCTGCGTTCCCGCCATCTGGAAATACGACGATGTGCGCGACGACGTCATGGCGTCCGGTTCGCTGATCACCGCCGAAGAAGCCGTGCGCCGCGTGCTGATCCTGGAAAACCCCGGCCTGCCCGGCCAGGCCAGCATCACGCAAAGCCTCTACGCCGGCCTGCAGCTGATCCTGCCCGGCGAGATCGCGCCCAGCCACCGCCACACGCAGTCCGCGCTGCGCTTCATCGTGGAAGGCCGCGGCGCCTACACCGCCGTCAACGGCGAACGCACCACCATGCACCCGGGCGACTTCATCATCACGCCGTCCTGGACCTGGCACGACCACGGCAACGCCGAAACCGTCGAAGGCGGCGAGCCCGTGGTCTGGCTGGACGGCCTGGACATCCCCCTGCTGCGCTTCCTGGACGCGGGCTTCGCCGAAAACTATCCGTCCGCCACCCAGCCTGTCACGCGCCCCGAAGGCGACAGCATGGCGCGCTTCGGCCACAACATGGCGCCGGTGCGCCATCAGGTCTCCAGCGGCACCTCGCCCATCTTCAACTATCCCTACGAACGCAGCCGCGAGGCGTTGGACGAACTCTACCGCCACGGCGAGCTCGATCCCTGGGACGGCGTCAAGCTGCGCTACCTGAACCCCGCCACCGGCGGCTATCCCATGCCCACGATGGCCACCTTCATGCAGTTCCTGCCCGCCGGTTTCCAGGGCAAGACCACCCGCACGACCGACTCCACGGTCTACAGCGTGGTCGAAGGCCGGGGCACGGCGCGCATCGGCGACCAGGAATTCCACTTCGGCCCGCGCGACGTCTTCGTGGCGCCGTCCTGGCTGCCCGTGCAGCTGGCCGCGCTGGAAGACGCCACCCTGTTCAGCTATTCCGACCGCCCCGTGCAGGCCGCGCTGGGCCTGTGGCGCGAAGAGCGCATAGGCTGAGCCGGACCTCCCTTACGCATTCCGTACCCATATCCCGCCTTGAAAGGGTGATCCATGTCTTTTGTGTTTGCTCCCGCCGCTCCCGTTGCCGTGCCCGTCGCCGGCGGCCAGGACAGCTTTCCCGTGCGCCGCGTCTACTGCGTGGGCCGCAACTACGCCGCCCATGCGCGTGAAATGGGCTTCGATCCCGACCGCGAGCCGCCTTTCTTTTTCTGCAAGCCCGCCGACGCCGTGGTGCCCGTGGCCCAAGGCAGCACCCTGTCGCTGCCCTACCCGCCCGAAACGTCGAACCTGCACTACGAGATCGAACTGGTCGCGGCCATCGGCAAGGGCGGCGCCAACATTCCGGTCGAAGACGCGTTGCAGCACGTGTGGGGCTACGCCGTGGGCCTGGACATGACGCGCCGCGACCTGCAGATGAAAATGCGCGAAGCCGGCCGCCCTTGGGAACTGGGCAAGGCCTTTGACCAGAGCGCGCCCATCGGCCCGCTGCATCCCGCGCAATCGGCCGGCGACATCGGACAGGCCGGAATCTGGCTGCAGGTCAACGGCGCCGACAGGCAGCGCAGCAACATCGGCAAGCTGATCTGGTCGGTCGCCGAAACCATCGCCTATCTGTCCCGGTACTTCCGGCTGGAAGCCGGCGACCTGATCTACACCGGCACGCCCGAAGGCGTGGGCCCCGTCGTGCGCGGCGACACGATGGTCGGCGGCGTCGACGGCCTGGGCACGCTCAGCGTGCGGATGGCCTGAGCCTTGGGGAACCGCATGCAACTCCACAGCTTCTTCAACAGCTCCACCTCCTACCGGGTCCGCATCGCGCTGGCGCTCAAGGGCCTGTCCTACGAGTACCTGCCCGTGAACCTGCGCAAGCAGGAGCAGCGCGCCGCCGGCTACGTGGCCAAGAACCCGTCGGCCGGCGTGCCGCTGCTGATCGACGGCGACACGCAGCTATCGCAGTCGCTCGCCATCATCGACTACCTGGACGCCACCCACCCGGAGCCGCGCCTGATCCCGGCCGGCACGCTGGACCGCGCGCGCGTGCTGGAGCTGTCCGATGCCATTTCCTGCGACATCCACCCGGTCAACAACATGCGCATCCTGCGCTATCTGCAGGATGTGCTGGGGGCCAGCGACGAACAGAAGACCGCCTGGTACCACCACTGGATCCGCGAGGGCCTGACCGCGGTGGAAGCGCTGCTGGCCCGCCACGGCCACGGCGCGTACTGCTTTGGCGACACGCCCACCCTGGCGGATTGCTGCCTGGTTCCGCAGGTGGCCAACGCCCAGCGCATGGGCTGCGACCTTTCCGCCTATCCGCGCATCCTGCGCATCCATGAACACTGCGTCGCGCAGCCCGCCTTCCAACAGGCGGCGCCCGCCCAGCAACCGGACTTCAGCCAGTGAGCACGCAAGAACCCGACACCCAAGGCGCGCCGCTGCGCGAATACACCGACCCCGCCTACCGCCCCTTGTGCGCCAACCTGGCCGAGGTGCGCGCCCATATCGACCGGCTGGACGACGACATCGTCCGGCTGATCGCCGAACGCGCGATGTACGTGAAGGATGCCGCGCGCTTCAAGCGCGACGCCTTCCAGGTGAGCGCGCCCGCTCGCCAGGCCCAGGTCTTCGAAAAGGCCAGAAAGCTTGCCGACCGCCACAACCAGGGCTTCACCAACCTGGAACAGGTGGTGGACGCCACCTATCGCGCGATGGTTGCCGCCTTCATCGCCAATGAACAGACCTACTTCGACACCATGAAGGACGTGGGAGACACACATGCATGATTTCTCGACCCCGGCGCCCGCGCGCCCGCTTTCGGGCCTGCTCGCCCGCCGCTTCGCATCGCGCGCGCTGGCCCTGGCGCTTGCCGCGTTCGCGCCGCTGGGCGCCGCTCAGGCCGCCGACGCCTGGCCCGCCCAGCCGCTCAAGGCCGTGGTGCCGTTCGGCCCTGGCTCCAGCCCCGACCAGGTCGCCCGCATCGTCGGCGAAAAGGCCGGCGCGATCCTGGGCCAGACCATCGTGATCGAGAACAAGCCGGGCGCCAGCGGCAACATCGGCACCTTCGCCATCGCCAACGCCAAGCCCGACGGCTACACCTTCGGCGTATCCATCACCGGCCCGCTGGTGAACAACACGCTGCTGTTCGACAAGCTGCCGTATGCGCCCGCCACCGACCTGTCGCCGCTGACGCTCGCCGTGCACCAGCCCAACGTGCTGGTCGTACCCGCCAGCGCCGGCATCGGGAACATCGGCCAGCTGCTGGAAGCGCTGAAGAAGAATCCGGACAAGTACAACTTCCCGTCTCCGGGCGCGGGCACCGTGTCGCACCTGGCCGTCGAACTGCTGCTGCAGCAGATCGGCGCGCGCGCCACCCACGTGCCCTATCCCTCTTCGCCCGCCGCCCTGACTTCGCTGCTGTCCGGCGACACCCAGTTCGCCGCGCTGCCGCCCATCGCGGTCATGCCCATGGTGAAGGACGGACGCCTGAAGGCGCTGGCGGTCACCTCGTCCAAGCGCTCGACGCTGCTGCCCGAGATCCCGACCCTGGCCGAAGTCGGCGTGCAGGGCATCGAGGGCTCGGCGTGGATAGGCTTCGTGGTGTCGTCCAAGGCGCCGGCCGACATCCAGAAAAAGCTGTCCGACGCACTGATCCAGGCCATCCGCGATCCGGAAGTCGCCAAACGGCTGCAAGCCCAGTTCATGGAACCCGTGGGAGACACTCCCGCCGAGTTCCGCGGCTATATGGACGACGAGCTCAAGCGCTGGGAACCCCTGATCAAGAAGCTGGGCATCAAGGGCCAGTAGCCCGCCGCGCAGGACCGTCCCGCAGCAACCGCAACACGCAAGGAGAACCAGATGCTCATCACCGAACCCGCCCGCCAGGTCCCGATCCATGGCGAATATGAAGTCGTCGTGCTGGGCGGCGGCCCGGCCGGCGTGCTGGCCGCCGCCAGCGCCGCGCGCAACGGCGCCAGCGTGCTGCTGGTGGAGCGCTACGGTTTCCTGGGCGGCATGGGTACGGCGGCCGGGGTGTCGAACTTCTGCGGGCTGCATGCCAACATCCACGGCGATATCCGGCAGGTGGTGCACGGCATGACCGACGACCTGCTGGACCGCATGCGCGCGATGGACGGGCTGAACGATCCGCATCTGATCCTGGGCAAGATCCACGCCCAGGCCTATGACATCTCGGCCTTCAAATGCGCGGCCGACGGACTGGTGCAGGACAGCGGCGCGCAGGTGCTGTTCCATGCCCTGGCCACCGGCCTGACGCGGGATGCGAACGGCCGCGTGGACGCGCTGTTCCTGGAGACCAAGTCCGGCCGCCGTGCCGTGCGGGCAAAGATATTCATCGATTGCTCGGGCGATGCGGACATCGCCCAGTGGGGCGGCCTGCCGTTCGAAAAGGGCGACGAGAACGGCCACATGCTCTACCCCACGTTGATGTTCAAGGTAGGCAACGTGGACGGCGCGCGCGCCCAGGAAGCCTGGAAGACCATCCCCCAGCTGATGGACCAGGCCGCGGCCAGCGGCGAATTCAGCTTTCCCCGCCGCGGCGCCATCGTGCGCCCGCAAAAGCATGACTACGAATGGCGGGTCAACGTGACCCAGCTGGCCAACGCGGACGGCAGCGCGGCCGACGGCACCGACGCCGGCTCGCTGTCGGCCGGCGAACTGGAAGGCCGCCGCCAGATCGTGCAGTACCTGGCCTTTCTGCGCGCCAAGGTGCCGGGCTTCGAGCAGGCCTATGTACTGGACATCGCCCCGCAGCTGGGAATACGCGAAACGCGCCGCATCGTCGGCGAGGCCATGTTGAGCAAAGAGGACGTGCTGGGCTGCGCGGATTTTCCAGACAGCATCGGCGTCAACGGCTGGCCGCTGGAAATGCACACCGCCGGCGACGTGCAGTGGATGTGGCCGCCCATTCCCGAATCCCGCGGCTACAACCAGCTGCCGTTTCGCATGATGGTGCCGCGGCGCGGCGCGGGCGTGGCGGACAACGTGCTGGTGGCGGGCCGTTGCGCGTCCATGACGCACGAGGGACAGTCCGCCGCGCGCGTCAGCGGCAGCTGCTTCGTGATGGGCGAGGCAGCGGGCACCGCCTCGGCCATGGCGCTGCGGGCGGGCATCGCGCCGGGCGCCATTTCCATTCCCGCCTTGCAGGCACAACTCAAACAACAGGGCGCCTTCCTGGGCGGCCAAGACTGAAACGGCGCGAGAATCGACATGACAGCAAGCCTGGCGGCAAAGCCGCAAGCACCAACCGTGATCGTCGTGGGCGGCGGCATCGGCGGCCTGGCCGCCGCGCTGGCGCTGACGCGGCAAGGCATCGCCGTGCAGCTGCTGGAGCAGGCCGCGCACATCGGCGAGATCGGCGCCGGCATCCAGCTGGGGCCCAACGCCTTCGCGGCGCTGGACGCCCTGGGGGTGGGACAGACGGCGCGCGCGCGTGCCGTGTTCACCGACCACATCATCATGATGGACGCGGTGGACGCCAGGGAAGTCGTGCGGATCGACACCGGCGAGGCCTTCCGTGCGCGCTTCGGCGCGCCCTACGCCGTGATCCATCGCGCCGACATCCACCTGTCCATCCTGGAAGCCGTGCAGCAGAACCCGCTGATCCGCTTTCGCACGTCCACCCAGATCGCCAGCATGGCGCAGGACGAGCACGGCGTGGAGGTCGTGGACACCCAGGGCAACCGCTACCGCGCGGATGCCATCGTGGGCGCGGACGGCGTCAAATCCGTGATCCGCGAGCACATGGTGGGCGACCCGGCGCGAGTCACCGGCCACGTGGTCTACCGCGCCGTGGTCGAACGCGACAACATGCCCGAGGAACTGCGCATCAACGCTCCCGTGCTATGGGCCGGCCCGCACTGCCATCTGGTGCACTACCCCTTGCGCGGCGGCCAGCAATACAACCTGGTCGTTACCTTTCACAGTCGCGAGAACGAGGAATGGGGCGTGCGCGAGGGCAGCAAGGAAGAGGTGCTGTCGTACTTCCAGGGCATCCACCCGCGTCCGCACCAGATGCTGGACCGCCCGACTTCCTGGAAGCGCTGGGCCACCGCCGACCGCGAGCCGGTCGAGCGCTGGGGCCAGGGCCGCGTCACCATCCTGGGCGACGCCGCCCACCCCATGACGCAATACATGGCGCAGGGCGCCTGCATGGCGCTGGAGGACGCCGTGACCCTGGGCGAGGCCGTCAGGCATTGCGGGCACGACCTGGAAGCCGCGTTGCGGCTGTACGAATCGGTGCGCATTCCGCGCAGCGCGCGCGTGGTCTGGTCGACCCGTGAGATGGGCAGGCTCTACCATGCGCGGGGGGTGGAACGCACTGTGCGCAACATGCTGTGGACGGGCCGCAGCCAGTCCCAGTTCTATGACGCGTTGCAGTGGCTGTATGGATGGAAGGTGGAGAACTGCCTCCAGGCAGGGAATAGTGCTCAATAGAAAATGCCCCCACGCCGCGCACGCTACGCGCGCTTGCTGCCCCCCGGGGGGGCGCTTTTCGCCTTGAGGCGGCTCGGCGGCGAAAAAAAACACAACCACAAGAGGAGACAACCATGAAAAGAACCACAATCCGCGGCACCGCCGCCATCATGCTGTCCTTGGCTTCGTACGCGGCCAGCGCCCAGCAGAAACCGCTGGACATCGGCTTCATCGGCACCCTGTCCACGCCCGCCGGCTACATCGGCGAAGACGAGCGCGACGCCTTCATGCTGGCCGTGAAGGAAGGTGGCGGCAAGCTGGGCGGCGTGCCGGTCAACGTGCGCGTCGAGGACGACGCGCTCAAGCCCGCCAACGCCAAGCAGATCGCCGACAAGATGGTGCAGGGCGGCGTGCGCCTGTTCACCGGCATCAACTTCTCGAACGTGATGGCCGCGGTAGGCCCCACGGTCCTGAACGCCGGCGCCTTCTACGTCAGCCTGAACGCCGGTCCGTCCAACTACGCGGGCAAGGCCTGCAACCCCAACTACTTCTCCGTCGCGTTCCAGAACGACTCGTACGCGGACACCGCGGGCATGGCGGCCAATGAGCTGGGCGCCAAGCGCGTGGTCATCATGGCGCCCAACTACCAGGCCGGCCGCGACGCCGTCGCCGGCTTCAAGCGTACCTACAAGGGCGAGATCGCCGACGAGATCTACACCAAGCTCGAGCAGGCCGATTTTTCGGTGGAGCTGGCGCGCATCCGCTCGCTCAACCCCGACGCCATCTTCCAGTTCCACCCGGGCGGCGCGGGCATCAACCTGACCAAGCAGTTCGCCAACTCCGGCCTGGCCGACAAGATCAAGATGATCACGCCCATCTACTCGATGGACGACCGCATGCTGGCCGCGACCGGCACGGCGGGCAAGGGCTTCTACCTGAGCTCGCTCTGGAGCGCCGACCTGGACAACGCGCAAAGCAAGCACTTCGTGGAGGCCTTTACCAAGGCCTACAACCGCGCGCCCACCGCCTACGCGGCGCAGGCCTACGACACCGCCAACCTGATCGCCTCGGGCCTGAAGGCAGTCAACGGCGACATCGCCGGCCGTCCGGACGACTTCCGCAACGCCTTGCGGAAAGCGGACTTTCCCAGTGTGCGCGGCAAGTTCAAGTTCGGCTCGAACCAGCATCCCATCCAGGACTGGTACCTGCTGCACATCGAGGCCGGCCCGGACGGCAAGCTGATCTACAAGAACCTGAAAGTGCTTGCCCGCGACCACACCGACGTCCACGCGGCGGATTGCAAGATGTAGCCCGGGCCGGGCGTGACGGGCTGCGCGCAGTCCGTCACGCCGCCTCACTCCACAAGGAGTTCCAATGCTGATGTTCCTGGAGCAGGTCTTGAACGGCCTGCAATACAGCGCATTGCTGTTCCTGTTGTCGGCGGGCCTGACGCTGGTCTTCGGCATCATGAACGTCATCAACCTGACGCATGGCTCGTTCTACATGGTGGGCGCGTTCTGCGCGGCCAGCGCCGCCGCGGCCACGGGGTCCTTCGCGGCCGCCGTGCTGGCCGCGCTGGCGGGCGCGGCGCTGTATGGCCTGGTGGTCGAACTGCTGGTCATCCGCCACCTGTACCGCCGCGACCACCTGGACCAGGTGCTGGCCACGCTGGGCCTCACGCTCTTCACCAATGAGCTGGTGACGGTGCTGTTCGGGCGCAGTCCGCCTTTCATGGACATCCCGCCGTTCCTGTCGGGCTCGGTGGCGCTCCTGCCCGGGCTGAACTATCCCATCATGCGGCTGGCCTTCATCGGCGCGGGCGCGCTGGTGGCGCTGGGCCTGTGGCTGCTGATCTCGCGCACCCGGGTCGGCATGCTGGTGCGCGCCGGCGCCGACGACGGCGAAATGGTCGACGCGCTGGGTGTGAACATCCAGCGGCTGTTCACCCTGATCTTCACGCTGGGCGCGCTGCTGTGCGGCTTTGCCGGCGTCATGGCCGCGCCCCTGCTGGCGGTCGAGATCGGCATGGGCGAACGCATCCTCATCACCACCTTCGTGGTCATCGTGGTGGGCGGCGTGGGCTCGGTGCGCGGCGCGCTCGTGGGTTCCCTGATGATAGGCATGACCGACGCGCTCGGGCGCGCCTACATCCCCTTCTGGATGTCGCGCCTGCTGCCGCCGGAACTGTCGGACTCCGCCAGCTCCAGCCTGGTGTCCGCCAGCATCTACATCCTGATGGCCATCGTGCTGCTGTTCCGGCCGCGCGGTCTTGTGCCCGCCCAGCGCTAGGAACGATACCCATGAACCGAAAAATCATCGTCAACACGATAGGGCTGCTGCTGTTCGCCCTGGTGCCGGCCATCGCGTCGGCCACGGGTGAAGCCTTCCTGGTCAACCTGATGACGCGCTTTCTGATCTACGCCATCGCCGCGGTCAGCCTGGACCTGATCCTGGGCTACGGCGCCATGGTCAGCTTCGGCCACGCCGCCTTCTTCGGGCTGGGCGGCTACGTGATCGGCATCGCGGGCTTTCACCTGGGCCAGGGCGACACGCTGTTCGGCTGGAGCGGCAGCAACGCCGCGCTCGTCATGTGGCCGCTGGCCATCGCCGTGGCCGCGCTGGCCGGCCTGGCGGTGGGCTTCCTGTCGCTGCGCACCTCGGGCGTGCAGTTCATCATGATCACGCTGGCCTTCGGGCAGATGCTGTACTTCATCCTGGTGGGCCTGATGGTCTATGGCGGCGACGACGGCCTGTCGATCGACGCGCGCAACACCCTGCCCGGCCTGGACCTGAACCGCCCCGCCACGTTCTACTACGTGTGCCTGGCGCTGATGGCGGCCTGGGTGCTGGTGTGCCGGCGCATCGTCAACTCCCCGTTCGGCATGGCGCTGCAGAGCATCAAGCAGAACCCGCGCCGCAGCATCGGGCTGGGACTGGCGCCGCTGCGCTACCGGCTCACGGCCTTCGTCCTGTCGGCCGCGGGCACCGGGCTTGCCGGCGCGCTGTGGGCCAACTACGCGCTGTTCGTCAGCCCCGACATGTCGGCCTGGCAGAAGTCGGGCGAGCTCATGGCCATGGTGATCCTGGGCGGCATGGGCTCCATCTTCGGCCCCGTGCTGGGCGTGGCCGTGTACCTGGGACTGGAACAGGTCGCCACCGCCTGGACCGAGCACTGGATGCTGATCCTGGGCCCCGTGCTGGTGCTGGTCGTGCTGTTCGGCAAGCGCGGCGTCTACGGCTGGCTGGTTGGAGGACGAAGCAATGACTGAGCATCCCAAACTCGAAATCCGCGGCCTGCGCAAATCCTTCGGCGCCGTGCAGGCGACGCAAGGCGTCAACCTCGAGGTCAGGCCCGGAGAACTGCACGCGCTGATCGGACCCAACGGCGCCGGCAAAACCACGCTCCTGTCCCAGATCAGCGGCGAGATCCTGCCCGACGCCGGCAGCATCCTGCTCGACGGCGGCGACATCACCCGCATGCCGGCCCACAAGCGGCCCGCTGCCGGGCTCGCGCGATCCTTCCAGATCAGCCAGCTCTACCCCGACTTCACCGCCGAAGACAACGTCGCCATGGCCGTGCAGGCGCACAGCCCCGGTGGATTCAACCTGTGGAAAAACGCGCGCCGCCAGGCGCCGCTGCGCGAACCCGCCCGGCAGGCCCTGCACCGCGTCGGCCTGGGCGACCGCGCCCACGTGCGCGTATCGGCCCTGGCGCACGGCGAAAAACGCCAGCTCGAACTGGCAATGGCCCTGTCGCTGGACGCGTCCCTGCTGCTGCTGGATGAGCCCATGGCCGGCATGGGCGCCGAGGAATCCCAGCGCATGACGGCGCTACTGCAAGAACTGAAGGGCCGCTACGCCATCCTGCTGGTCGAACACGACATGGACGCCGTCTTCGCGCTGGCCGACCGCGTCACCGTGCTGGTCTACGGCAAGACCATCTTCACCGGCACCCCCGACGAGGTGCGCCGCCACCCCGACGTGCGCGCCGCCTACCTGGGCGAGGAAGACTGATGCTTCAAGTCAAACAACTGCAAGCCGGCTACGGCGCCAGCAGAGTGCTGTTCGGCGTAGACCTGGACATCGCGCCGCGCCAGGTCGTATCCCTGATCGGCCGCAACGGCATGGGCAAGAGCACCACTGTCAAAACGCTCATGGGCCTGCTGCCCGCGCAAGGCGGCAGCATCCTGCTGGACGGCAAACCCATCAACGGCCTGGCCCCCCACCGGATCGCCCAGCTGGGCATCGGCCTGGTGCCCGAAGGCCGCCGCGTCTTCGGATCGCTGTCGGTGGAAGAAAACCTGGTCGCCACCGCCCGCAACACACAGGCCGGCTGGCACGTGGGCCGCGTCTTCGAGCTGTTCCCGCGCCTGAAGGAACGTCGCGCACAATCCGCCCGCACCCTGTCGGGCGGCGAACAGCAGATGCTGGCCGTCGGCCGCGCGCTGCTCATCAACCCCCGCCTGCTCATCCTGGACGAAGCCACCGAAGGCCTGGCCCCGCTGATCCGCCAGGAAATCTGGAACTGCCTGCGCCGCCTGAAGGAAGAAGGCCAGACCATCCTGGTGATAGACAAGAACCTCAAGGAAATGGCCACCCTGGTGGACCGCCACCACGTCCTGGAAAAAGGCCGCGTCGTCTGGCAAGGCAGCCCCGCCGAACTCGCCGCGCAGCCCGAACTGGCGCAACGCTACCTGGGCGTCTAGCGCCAGGAGGCGTCCCAGGCCTGGTCGAAGCCTAGTCCTTGTCTTCGCAAAAGCTCAGGCGGTTGCCGAACGGATCGATGACCGCCATCACCCGCCCCCAAGGCATGTCCTCCACACCCGGCCGCATATACCCATAGCGCTTGGCGCTGACCTCGGCGTGATATTCATCCACGCCCTGCATCCGCACAAACACCGCGGACCCGGGCGTCGCATCGCCATGATGTTCGCTCAGGTGCAGCACCAGATCCCCGCGATGCACCTGCGCATATAGCGGCATGCCCGCTTCAAAGCGATGCTCCCAGTCCCACGAAAACCCCAGGAAATCCAGATAGAACTCGCGCGCCTTCTCCACGGAGAAGATGCGCAGGATGGGAATGGCGGCGTGCAGTTGCATGACGGCCCCAAGCATTATTCAAAGGACAACCAGCATAATTCACAACCAATCGCCAAGCCACCGCACGCCCCGCGCAACGTCACCACCACCGCAGGACTCCTCCCCCAGCGCGAAGCGTCGTTACCCCAACGCAAGACACCGCGTAAGCCCCAAAAGGCCGCCCGCGCGGCCGGCCTGGGGCGGGCCCCGCAAGATCTTCCTCATCCCCACCATGACGGCAAGAACCTCAAGAACCCCGCCCGTCCCGGTGGACATCAAGTTTCAACCACCGGAGCCCGCCGCGTCGGGGGCCCCGAATGCGTGGGGAGTCGATGAGCCCAAGGGAATCCGTAGGGAGCCGAAGGCGTACGAGGATGACGCAGGGGAAGCCCGGAGCGAAGGCTCCGGGCCGAAATCGTTGACCCGCGCATTCGGGGCCCCCGACGCGGCGGGCGTCTTAAAAACCAGCGACTGCCCGCCAAGAAAACACAATCAATTCAAGCTGGCACCCGAGATCTTCACGATCTCCTGATACTTCGCCTTCTCGGCCTTGACGAACTCCGCAAACGCCTCAGGCGTCATCGGCGCCGCCTCGGACCCCATCGTCAGCAAACGCTGCTTCACATCCGGCTGCTCCATCGCGTCCGAATAAGCCTTGTTCAGCTTGGCCACCACCGGCGCAGGCGTCCCGCCCGTCGTGAACACGCCAAACCAGGTCCCCAGGTCAAAACCCTTGACCCCCGACTCCTCAACCGTCGGCACGTCCGCCAGCAGCGACGAACGCTTGGCGGTCGTAACGGCCAGCGCCTTCACCTTGCCGTCCTTGATCAACGGCGCCGAAGCCGCCAGATTGTCGAACATGAAATCCGACTGCCCCGACAGCAACGCCAACTGCGCCGGCGCCGCGCCCTGGTAAGGAATGTGCTCGACATTGATGCCCGCGCGCGCCTTCAACAGCTCGCCCGACAAATGGCCCGCGCTGCCGTTGCCGCCCGAACCGTAGTTCAGCTTGCCCGGATTCTTCTTCGCATAATCGATCAGGTCAGCCAGCTTCTCGATCTTGTTCTTCTGCGCGAACTCGACATTCATCACCAGCACGTTCGGCACCGACGCCACGATCGTCACCGGCGCGAAATCCTTCACCGGGTCATACGGCAGATTGGCGAACAGCCAGGGATTGATCGCGTGCGTCGCGACCGCGCCCATCACCAGCGTATAGCCATCGGCCGGCGCCTTGGCCACCAGGTCCGCGCCGATATTGCCGCCCGCACCCGAACGGTTCTCCACAATGACAGCCTGACCCAGCGAGCCGCGCACCTTCTCGGCCAGCATGCGCGCCATGGTGTCCAACGGACCGCCAGGCGGGTAAGGAACGACAAAACGGATCGGCTTGGCCGGGAAATCGGCGGCTTGCGCCAGCGCGGGCGCGCCGAACGGCAGGGTGGCGGCCAGCGCCACGGCGCCTTGCAACAGGGCGCGGCGCACAGCGCTGCGGGGGGTATGCGTCATGATGGTGTTCTCCTCACTCCGGATCAATGGCGGTCAGTAGCATACCGCAGGGACGAGAAGGACGTAACAAAGGGATACCGGCCACATCGCCCGGATTTCTCCCGAATGAATGCCGAGCGCCCAAGGAAAAACCGCCCGAAGGCGGTTTTTCGTGGATCAGGATCAGTGCAGGATCTGGCTCAAGAAGAGCTTGGTCCGCTCGTTCTGCGGATTATCGAAGAACTCGTCCGGACTGTTCTGTTCGATGATCTCGCCGCGGTCCATGAAAATCACGCGGTTGGCGACCTTGCGCGCAAAACCCATTTCGTGGGTCACGCAAATCATCGTCATGCCGCTTTCCTGGGCCAGGTTGACCATCACGTCCAGCACTTCCTTCACCATTTCCGGATCCAGCGCGGACGTCGGCTCATCGAACAGCATGATCTTGGGGTTCATGCACAAGGAACGCGCGATCGCCACGCGCTGCTGCTGGCCACCCGACAGCTGGCCCGGAAACTTCTTGGCCTGCTCCGGGATGCGCACACGCTCCAGGTACTTCATGGCCGTCGCTTCCGCTTCCGCGCGCGGCTTCTTCAACACCCACATGGGGCCCAGCGTCAGGTTTTCCAGCACCGTCAGGTGCGGGAACAGGTTGAAGTGCTGGAACACCATGCCCACATCCTTGCGGATGGTCTCGATGTGCTTCAGATCATTGGTGAGCTCCGTGCCGTCCACAATGATGTGGCCCTTCTGGTGCTCTTCCAGCCGGTTGATGCAGCGGATCATCGTGGACTTGCCCGAGCCCGAAGGCCCGCACACCACGATGCGCTCGCCTGGCGCGACGTCCAGGTTGATGTTGCGCAACACGTGGAACTGGCCGTACCACTTGTTCACGTCCTGCAAACGAATAATGGCATCCGACATGCCTGTACTCCCGTAAGTATCGCTGGGCGCGCCCGCCTGGGGCGGACGCGCGGCAAATTGCTAGCGTGCGTGATCAGTGGCCAGGCGTTTTTCCAGGGCCTGGCTGTATTTGGACATGGAGAAGCAGAACACGAAGTAGATCAGCGAGATGAAAAGATACGCCTCCACCCCGAATCCGCGCCATGCCGCGTCGGACAAGGCCGCCTTGGCCGCCAGCGTCAGGTCGAAGATGCCGATGATCACCACCAGCGACGTGTCCTTGAACAGCGCGATGAAAATGCTGACCAGCGGCGGAATCACGATCTTCAGCGCCTGCGGCAGGATGATCTTGCGCATCTGCTGCCAGTAGTTCAGGCCCAGCGAATCCGCGCCTTCGTACTGCCCCTTGGGGATGGCCTGCAATCCGCCGCGCACCGTCTCGGCGATATACGCCGCCGCGAACATGATGATCGCGATCTGCGCGCGCAGCAGCTTGTCGATCGAGAAGCCTTCCGGCAGGAACAAGGGCAGCATCACCGACGACATGAACAGCAGGCTGATCAGCGGAACGCCGCGGATCAGCTCGATGTACACGACGCACAGCGCCTTGATGGCGGGCATCTTCGAGCGCCGGCCCAGCGCCAGCAGCACGCCGACCGGGAACGCGAAGGCAATGCCGAACGTGGACAGGATGAGCGTCAGCGGCAGGCCGCCCCAACGCGCGTTTTCCACGTAGGTCAGACCGAACACGCCGCCCCACATCAGCAGCGCCACGGCCGTCAGGCCCACGGTCCAGATGACGGCAAGCTTCCAGTTCCAGAAGCGGCGGATGCCGCTGCAGATGATCACGCCCACCAGGATGATGGTGGCGATCAGCGGCCGCCATTGCTCATCGAAGGGATAGGTGCCGAACAGGATCAGCCGGTGCTTCTCGATGATGAACGCCCAGCAGGCGCCGCCGGAAGCGCGGCATTCCTGGGCGTTGGTCGCGTTGAAGTTGGCCTTGATGAAAGCCCATTCAACCAGCGCCGGCACCGCCATCAACAGGAACCACGCAAGCAGCACCGTGATGAGGATGTTCAGCGGCGTGGAGAACAGGCGGGACTTGAGCCAGGCCCACGCGCCCACGTGAGTGCTGGGCGGCGGCAGGGCTTCGCTGGGGGTATGCGTAGTGCTGCTCATCTCAACGCTCCACCAGCGCGATGCGCTTGTTGTACCAGTTCATGAATATCGAGATCGACAGGCTGACCGTGAGGTACGCGCCCATGATGATGAGAATGCCCTCGATCGCCTGGCCCGTCTGGTTCAGCGTGGTGTTCACCACCGACACGATGTCGGGGTAGCCGATGGCAACCGCCAGCGAGCTGTTCTTCGTCAGGTTCAGGTACTGGCTGGTCATCGGGGGGATGATCACGCGCAGCGCCTGCGGCAGGATCACCAGGCGCAGCACCTGCTTCCTGCGCAAGCCCAGCGAACCGGCGGCTTCCCACTGGCCGTTGTTGACGGCCTGAATGCCCGAACGCACCACTTCGGCGATGAACGCCGAGGTGTAGATCACCAGACCCGCCAGCAACGCGGCGAATTCCGGCGACAGGGTCAGGCCACCCGAGAAGTTAAAGCCCTTGAGCTCCGGCATGTCCAGGGTCAGCGACGCGCCGCTGACCAGCCAGCCGATGACGGGAAAACCGATGAGCAGGCCGATGGCAGCGCGTCCCAGCGGGAAAATGCGGCCGGTGGCCTCCTGGCGCTTCTTGCCCCAATGGCCCAGCAGGATGATGGCCACGATGGCCAGTCCCAGTCCGGCCAGCATCCAGTCCAGCGAATTGCCTTCCAGCGCGGGCACTTTCAGGCCGCGGTTGGAGATGAAGACGCCAGGCAGCGGATTGTGGGCCTGGCGCGGACCCGGCATGTTTTCCGTGATCAGCGCGTACCAGAAGAACAACTGCAGCAGCAGCGGCACGTTGCGCATCACCTCGACGTAGACCGAGGTGATCTTCTTCACCAGCCAGTTCTTGGACAGGCGGCCGATGCCGATCAGGGTGCCGAGGATGGTCGCCAGCACGATGCCGATGACGGCCACGCGCAGTGTGTTGAGCAGGCCCACCAGGATGGCGCGGCCGTAATTGTTTGCGGGGGTGTAGGCGATGGGCGTTTCGCCGATCGCGAACCCGGCCTCACGGTTCAGGAACCCGAAGCCGGTGGCGATATTGCGCACGGACAGGTTGTGAAGCGTGTTTGAAACCAGGAACCACACGGCCCAGGCTACCGCGGTCAGCGCAAGCACCTGGTAGACCACGGAGCGTACGCCGGGATCGTTCCAGTTCAGACGCCGGGGGGGTGCCGAAAGCGGGGCGTTTTTGTTGGGAGTCGTCATGATGAATCTACAGAAGTCGGACACCGGGTGGCAAGGCCGGAAAGACCAGGCCACCCACTCCTGCCGCCCGCGCGGTGGCGGGCTAGGCAAAACGGAGCACCAGGCTCCGTTTTACCAGGCAGCCGTGTGTTAGCGCACCGGCCAGCCGTACATCAAGCCACCCTGCTTGTACGAAGCATTCAGACCACGCTCCAGCTTCATCGCGCTGTTCTTGCCCAGCGTGTTTTCGAAGCTTTCACCGTAGTTGCCCACGTTCTTGATGATGTTGAAGGCCCACTTGTCGTCCACGCCCAGGTTCTTGCCCATGCCCGGGGTCACGCCCAGGATGCGCTGGATGTTGGGATTGGGGCTCTTGGTCATTTCTTCGACGTTGGCCTTGGTGATGCCGTATTCCTCGGCTTCAAGCATGGCGTTCAGCGACCAGCGCACGATGTTGAACCATTGCTCGTCGCCCTGGCGGACCATGGGGCCCAGCGGCTCCTTGGAGAAGTCTTCCGGCAGGATGATGAACTTGTCCGGATTCTCCAGCGTCGTGCGGGTGGAAGCCAGCTGCGACTTGTCGGTCGTGAAGGCATCGCAACGGCCGGCCGAGAAGGCGCGGATGATTTCGTCGTACTTGTCGATCACGACCGGCTTGAACTCGATCTTCTGGCCGCGGAACCAGTCGGCCAGGTTCAGTTCGGTGGTGGTGCCGGGCTGCACGCAGATCGTGGCGCCGTTCAGCTCCTTGGCGCTCTTGACGTTCAGGTCCTTGGAGACCATGACGCCCTGGCTGTCGTAGTAGTTCACGCCCACGCCGATCAGGCCCAGCGTCGTGTCGCGCGTCAGCGTGACCGTGGTGTTGCGGGTCAGCACGTCGACCTCGCCGGATTGCAGCGCGGTGAAGCGCTGCTGCGTGTTCAGCGGGGTGAACTTCACCTTGGTGGCGTCGCCGAACATCGTCGAGGCGATGGCGCGGCACAGGTCCACGTCGATGCCCTTGTATTCGCCCTTGCTGTCAGCGATGGAGAAACCCGGAATGCCCGTCGAAACCCCGCACTGGACAAACCCTTTCTTCTTGACGTTATCGAAGGTCGCGCCCGCATTGGCAGCCGCGGAGGCAGCGAGCAGGGCGGCGCCAATGGCAGCGAGTTTCAGTACTTTCATCGTGATCTCCGTGTGGGATGAAGCGAATCCGCGCGCAGGCCGGGTTGGGCCTACGCATGGGGCGGATGGTAGCGTCCGCGAAGCAGGCGGCGCATCCGGGAATTCCCTTGAAATATAGGGACACTGGATGAAATGAAACGCTGTTTTCAGACAGAATCGGGGACGCGTTTTCCCGAAGCGAAAACACCCTGGTCTGTCCGGCCGAGGCGGCTCCGGCCAGCCTAAGCCAACAGGTGTAGGCCACCTTACTGTCCCCGAGTTACTATGGCGGCTTCATCTGACAGCCGCCATGATCGAATTCCAGCACGTATTCAAATCATATGGTCGCGGCCGCAATATCCTGGCCGACATCAACTTCCGCGTGAGCGCGGGAGAATTCGTTTTCGTCTCGGGGCCATCCGGCGCCGGCAAGTCCACGCTGCTCAAGCTGATCGGCGGGCTGGAACCCGCCAGCCGCGGGTCCATCCAGGTCAATGGCCAGCGGCTGGACAAGCTGCCCGCGCGCGCCCGGCCCTACCTGCGCCGCGCCGTGGGCGTCATCCTGCAAGACACCCATCTCCTGTTCGACCGAAGCGCGTTCGAAAACGTCATGCTGCCGCTGGCGGTCACCGGCCACGCCTGGGGCTCGGCGGCGGCGCGTGCGCGCGCCGCGCTGGACAAGGTGGGGCTGTCGGGCAAGGAAGACCTCAATCCCATTGAACTGTCGGGCGGTGAACAGCAGCGCCTGGCCATCGCCCGCGCCATCGTGAACCGGCCAGCCATCCTGATCGCGGACGAACCCACCGCCAACCTCGACCACGACAACGCGCAGCGCATCATGAACGTGTTCCGCGACTTCAACCGCGTCGGCGTCACCACGCTGATCGCCTCGCACGACCAGGAACTGATGGCGCGCTACGCCACCCGCACGCTGCGCATCGACCCGGGCAAGTTCGCCGATTCCCAAGGCGCCGCCAAGGCGCCCGATGCCGGTGCGCCGGCGGCGGGCCAGTCCCGCCCGGGCCGCGCCGAGCCCGGCTTCGGCCATCCGGGAGAGTCCGCATGAACGCCTGGCTGCGGCAACACCGCTATGCGCTCCTGGTCACCTTGCGCCGGCTGATCAAGCAACCGTTCTCCTCGCTCGCCAACCTGCTGGTCATGGCCCTGGCCCTGGCGCTGCCGCTCCTGGGCAGCGCCATCCTGGTGTCGGTGCAGCCGGTTGCGCGCGAAATGTCCGTCACGCCCGAAGTCACCGTGTTCATGCGGGTGGACGCCCCCGCCGGCGCCGCCGCCGATGTGGCCAAGCGCATCAAGGACGAATACCAGCAGGACGTGCGCGCCGTCCGCGTCGTGGGCCGCGAAGACGCCCTGGCCGATCTGCGCGCCAATCCGGCGTGGCAGCAGGCGCTGGCCGTGCTGCCGGGCAATCCCTTGCCCGACGCGGTGGTGGTCACCCTGGCCGAAGGCGAAGACCTGGCCGGACGCGCCGGCAAGCTTGCCACGGCGTGGAAACAATGGAATCACGTGGACCTGGTGCAGCTCGACAGCGCCTGGGTGCAGCGGCTGGAGGCCATCCTGCGCTTTGCCCGCATCGGCCTGGGGTTCCTGGCTGCCTGCGTGGCGGTCGTGGTGCTGGCCACCGTCTTCAACACCGTGCGCATGCAGGCGCTTTCGCAGCGCGAGGAAATCGGCGTGGCGCGCCTGGTCGGCGCCACCGAATCCTTCGTGCGCCGTCCCTTCCTGTACCTGGGCGCGCTGTCGGGCGCCCTGGCTTCGGTGCTGGCCATCGGCGTGGCGGCCATCGCGCTGTCTCCACTGAACGACGCCCTGCTCGGGCTGGCCCGCAGCTACGGGGCCGAGTTCGCCCTGCATCTGCCTGGCGCGTCCGTGCTGATTGGCGCGGTCATTGCGTCCGCCGCCCTGGGCGCGCTGTCGGCCCGCTGGTCCGTCACGCGCAGCACGCGGTTCTGAAATCTCGGTCTCACGTCCCGGAGCCGAGGCTCCGGGGTTAAAGGTCCGGGATCGACGCGCCAGCCTAAAGCTCCGTCTGACGCCCCTTCCTCCCCGTGATCCGGGGAAAGCCCCCCCACAAGCCTGTGTAGGATGGTTGCAAGCCATCCGCGGACGCATGGGCGTTTCGCGGGGCAGCCCAAGACGACGTAAATGCCATGAAAACGTATCAATTAGGGACACGTTCCTGACATTTACACAGTATTTCTCCCACTGACTGCCGGGATATGCAAGAATAAAGCGACATTTTTATACATATTTTGAAACAAATACCGTTTTACACTGTATCTTAGTGTCTCAATCGCCGTTCTTGCCCAAATTTCAGTCTCATGGTCGCTCGTCTTGAAGCCCGCGCAACGCGTCATTATTTCGACAGCGCGTTCCAATGTCAGGCAGTGAAAGTACTTCCCAACGAGTACTACGTCACCAATGAAAACCTGATGATCTCGACCGTGCTCGGGTCATGCGTCGCCGCGTGCATCCACGACCCCGTGACGGGCGTGGGCGGCATGAACCATTTCATGCTCCCGGAGGGCGACATGCAGTCGCCCGCCTCCGCGACCATGCGCTACGGCGCCTTCGCCATGGAAGTGCTGATCAACGAGTTGCTCAAGGCGGGCGCCGTGCGCGACCGCCTGGAAGCCAAGGTATTCGGCGGCGGCGCGGTGCTTGCGGCCATGCAGCAGATGAACATCGGCGAGCGCAACGGCGAGTTCGTGCTGAACTACCTGAAGACCGAAGGCATCCCCGTCAAGGCGCAAGACCTGGGCGACGTGCATGCGCGCCGCATCAATTATTTCCCGCGCGACGGCCGGGTGATGGTGCGCAAGATGGCGCCGCACCACCAGCGCGCGGAAGAGATCATCGCCAAGCGCGAACAGGCTGCGGCGCAAAGCGTTGCCAGCAAGACGGCATCCCCGCCGCGGATCGAGCGGTTCACCCGGCCCGGCGTGGAGCGCTTCGACCGCCCGGGCGTCGAACGGCTGGATCGCCCTGGCGTGGAGCGCCTGAACCGCCCAGGCGTGGAACGCTTCGACCGTCCGGCCCGGCCGGGCGTCGAGCGCTTCGACACCGGGCTGGCCCGCCGGCCCAAGCCCGAAACCGCGGGCAGCTGATCCCGCGGCCGCGTCAGAAGCCGAAGCTGGCGCGGTAGTGGCTGGGCGACACGCCCAGCCACCCTTCGGAAATGCGTTGGATCCTGAAAATCCACCTGCGGGATCCGCGCGGGCGGTTCGGGGCGTTCTTCGAGGACATGCTGCTGAGCGACGCGCATTACGGCTGATCCGCCCGCGCCTGGCCGTCCGCGGACGGCCGCCCCACCCCTACAATCAGCGGATGTCCACTGTCCGCCTTTTCTTCGCGCTGTGGCCGTCCCCCCGACTGGCGGCGTCGCTTGCCGGGTGGGCGGAACAGGCCCGCCTGGTATCCGGCGGGCGGGTCATGCGCACCGAGACACTGCATCTGACCCTGGCGTTCCTGGGGCCGGTCGACACCGCGCTGGCGGACGAACTGGCCTGCGCCACGCCCGAGCGCCCCCTGGCGCCCGGCGAAGTGGCGATGGACCACTACGGCGTCTTCAGCCGCCAGCGCATCCTCTGGGCCGGCCCCGCGAACATTCCTGCCGGCCTGCAGAACGCCCACGACGAGCTGTGGCAATGGCTGGGCGGCTACGGTCTGGCGGCGCCGCCCCAGCCGTTCCGGCCGCACGTCACGCTGCTGCGCAACATCGTCCACACCCATCCGCCCGGGGAAACTCCCGCGCCGCTATCGTGGCGCTACGACCGCATGGTGCTGGTGGCTTCCGAATCGCTGACGGGCGGCAGCCGCTACCGCATCGTGGCGCAGTCCCGGCCGCGGGAGCCATAGCGCCCCGCTCTGGCACAATCGAACGGTTGCAACAACCCGGGTTCACCATGATCATCCTGCTGGATCAAGACGGCGTGCTGGCCGACTTCGAACATGCCTTCATCGACGCCTGGCGCGCCCGCCATCCCGACATCGCGCCGGTGGCCTTCGAGGACCGCAAGTCCTTCTACATCCGCGAGGATTACGCCCCCGAGCTGCGCGGCATGGCCGAGGCCATCTATACGGCGCCGGGCTTCATCCGCAATCTGCCGCTGGTGCCTGGCGCGCTCGACGCCGTGAAGGAATTGCTGGCGCTGGGCATGGACGTGCGTATCTGTTCGTCGCCCCTGTCGCAGTTCGAGAACTGCGTGGCGGAAAAATACCTGTGGGTGGAAAAACACCTGGGGCGCGACGCCACCAACCGGCTGATCCTGACCAAGGACAAGACGCTGGTCCAGGGCCATCTGCTGATCGACGACAAGCCTTTGATAGAAGGGGCCATGAGACCGCGCTGGAAGCACATCCTGTTCGACGCCCCGTACAACCGCGGCGTCGTGGACCGCCCCCGCATAACCTGGCAAAACTGGCGCAATGTGCTGGCGGGCGAGCTGTATACGGCAGATGCCTGAGTCCTGTTCAGCGGTCATCGTTTAGGACTATCCTGTGGTGTCGTACGCCCCACCCAGGAGGAGCCCGCGCCATGAATCTGCACCGTCTGCTCAAGCAGCGAGAAGCCGACCACAAGCCCTTGCGAGTTGCACTGTTGGGCGCCGGAAAGTTCGGCGCGATGTTCATGAGCCAGGCCCCCCGCACGCCGGGGATGCGCCTGGTTGCGGTGGCCGACCTGACGCCCGACCGCGCCCGCGCCGCGCTGACCCGCGTGGGCTGGCCCGCCAGCGCGCTCAACGCCAGCAGCACCAATGACGCGCTGAAGAACGGCAAGGTTTTCTTCACCGACGATCCCTACGCCGTCATCGCCAGCCCCGAGGTCGACATCGTCATCGACGCGACCGGCCAGGCCGCGGCGGGCATCAGCCATGTGCTGGCCTGCTGCGAACACGGCAAGCACATCATCATGGTCAACGTCGAAGCCGACGCGCTGGCCGGCCCGCTGCTTGCGCGCCGCGCGCGCGAGGCAGGCATCGTTTACTCGCTGGCCTACGGCGACCAGCCCGCCCTGATCTGCGAAATGGTGGACTGGGCGCGCGCCAGCGGCTTTGAGGTCATGGCCGCCGGCAAGGGCACCAAGTACCTGCCGGAATTCCATACCTCCACGCCCGACACGGTCTGGCCCTATTACGGCTTCACCGCTGAAATGGTGGCGGCGGGCGACTTCAACGCGCAGATGTTCAACAGCTTCCTGGACGGCACCAAGAGCGCCATCGAGATGGCGGCCGTGTCCAACGCCACGGGCCTCCTGCCCTCGCCGTCCGGCCTGCACTTTCCGCCCTGCGGCGTGGACGATCTTGCGCGCGTGCTGCGCCCGCGCGAGGACGGCGGCATCCTGCATCATCGCGGACAGGTGGAAGTGATCTCGTCCCTGGAACGCGACGGCCGTCCGGTGTTCCGGGACCTGCGCTGGGGGGTCTACGTGACGCTGGCGGCGGACAGCGACTATGTGCGCCGCTGCTTCCAGGAATACGGCCTGGTCACGGATCCCAGCGGCAACTTCACCGCCATGTACAAGCCCTATCACCTGATCGGGCTGGAGCTGGGCATCAGCGTAGCCAGCGTGGGCCTGCGCCGCGAACCCACGGGCGCGCCGGCCGGCTGGCACGGCGATGTCGTCGCCACCGCCAAGCGCGACCTGCAGGCCGGCCAGATCCTGGACGGCGAAGGCGGCTACACGGTCTACGGCCGGTTGATGCCGGCGCCCGACTCGGTCGAGGAAGGGTATTTGCCGCTGGGACTGTCGCATCAGGTCAAGCTGAAGAACCCGATGCGCCAGTCGCAGGCGATCCGCTGGCGCGACGTGGAATACGACGACCGTTCGACGGCGGTGCAGTTCCGCCGCGAAATGGAACAGACCTTCGCGTAAGGCCCGCGCGGCCCGGCGCCTGTCCTAGACGGGCGCCGGACGTTCCGCCTGGAACAGCCGCAGCCGGTCGGCCGCGTTGCGCAGATGCTGCTCGGCCGCGCGGCCGGCGGCGTCCGGGTCGCCCGCCGCGATCGCGGCGAAGATGGCCTGGTGCTCGCATTGCACCGCCGCCATGCGCTCGGCGTACATGCGCGCGGTGTTGTTGCGCGCGCTACGGATGACGCGGCGCACATTGGCTTCCAGGTAGTCGTTCAGCGCCACCAGGTGCGGGTTGTGGGTGGCTTGCACGATGGCCTGGTGGAACTGATAGTCCTCTTCGTCGCCCAGCTTGTCATTGATCAGCGCGTACTCCATCCCCACCAGCGCCTGGCGCATCTTCTTCAGGTCCGGGTCGGTGCGGCGCTGCGCGGCATAGCGGGCGGCGGTGACCTCGATGGACAGCATCAGCTCCAGGATGTGCTCCAGGTCCTGGTTGTCGCCAGGGGTGGGCGCGGCGATGCGGAATGCGTTCTTCTGGAAGTTCGGGTCGACGAACACGCCGCTGCCTTGCTGCGACGTGACCAGCCCTTCGGATTTCAGCCGGGCCAGGGCCTCGCGCACGACGGCCCGGCTGACCGAGTGCATTTCGGTCAGCTGCTTTTCGGTGGGCAGGCGGTCGCCTGGGGCCAGCACGCCTTGGCGGATCTGGTCCGCCAGCGCATCCGCCACCGCCGCGGACAGCGAACTCTTGGGCGCGGCGCGCGGCGGATCTCGTTCTTGGGTGGGCTGCATGTGGAATCGTTGAAACCTGTGGGCGGCGCGCGGGGCGCGGCCGCCATGTTTATAGGAGTGTCTCGACGTCTTACCTCGGCTGCGCCCTTGAAAATTATAGGATTTTTGCCGGTCTTCCTGGGGCGCGGCCGCGCTGCACTTTACGCGATATAGATGCCGCCGTTGACCTGCATCACCTCGCCCGTCACGAAGCCGGCCAGCGGCGAGCACAGGAAAGCGATGGTCCCGGCAATTTCCTCGGGCGTGCCAAAGCGGCGCAATGGCGTGCTTTCCAGCAACTGCGCGCCCTTCTGGCCGATCAGGTCATGGGTCATGGACGTGGCGATAATTCCGGGCGCCACCGCGTTCACGCGGATCTGCGGCGCCAGCTCCAGCGCCAGGCTGCGGGTGAAGCTCTGCACCGCGCCCTTGGACGCGGAATAGGCGGCGTGCGCATAGCTGCCGCGCTGCGCCGCCAGGGACGTCAGCAGCACGATGGAGCCATCATGGCGCAGATGGCGCTGGGCGGCGCGGCACACGTAGAAAGTGCCGTCCAGGTTCACCCGCATCAGCGTGCGCCAGGCCTCGTCGCTGGTGTCCTTGACCAGTTGTTCCGGGTAGATGCCGGCGCAATGAACCAGATGGTCCAGCCCGCCGAAATGCCGGGCGGCCGACTCGAACACCCGGTCGACGTCGTGCGATGCCGAGACGTCCAGCACATGGGTGTAGACGCGCTGCCCGCTGGGATCCAGCTCGGCGGCCACCTCCGTCAGGCGCGCACCGTCGATGTCCGTGAGCACCAGTCTTGCGCCGTGCGCGGCCATGAGGCGCGCGGTCGCCAACCCGATCCCGTTGCCTGCGCCCGTGATGGCGGCAACCTGTCCTTCAAACGAAATCATCCTGTCTCCTGAAGCGCTGTGTTTTGGCGGGCTGGCGTGTCCACGCGGCAGCCGGGGCAGTTCCGATTGAACTCCTGAATCCACCGCTTGACACGAGAAAAACGCTTGCCCTATGATTTATCGGACAACTTAATAAAGTTGCCTGACAACTTATCCGGAAAGCGTAAATCAACTCACGCTTTCAGGCAAGCAAGTCAGAAAAATCACGGCGCCACGCCGCATAACAGGCAGGGGACAACCAGGTGAACTTCACCGGCAGCAGCACCGCATCCGCGCCATCGGCAGGTCCGATCGCGCCATCCCCTCGTCCCCGCCCCACGCAGCCAGCCCGCCTCCCGGGCATGGTCGCGTCGCGGCGCGCGCGCTTGCTTGATCAACGGATTCACCACACTCCCGTTCCACGGAGGAGACACGCATGAAACTGGCTTTCACCACCGGCCTGCTGTGCCTGGCCGGCATCGCCGCATCGGCTCAGGCCGCGCCCGTCAAGATCGGCCTGATCGAAACGCTGTCCGGGCCGCAGGCCTCGACCGGCCTGATGTTCCGCGCCGCCGTCAAATATGAGCTGGACCGCATCAACGCGGCCGGCGGCTGGAACGGCCAGCCGCTGGAACTCGTCGAATTCGACAACCAGGGCGGCCCCGTGGGCGCGTCCGACCGCTTCCGCGCCGCGGCCGCCGAAGGCGTGCAGGTGCTGGTGCAGGGCTCGTCGTCCGCCATCTCGGGCCAGCTCACCGAAGACGTGCGCAAGCACAACCTGCGCAACCCGGGCAAGGAAGTCGTGTTCCTGAACGTGGGCGGCGAAGCACTGGAACTGACCGGTCAGAAGTGCCACTTCTACCACTTCCGCTTCACCACCAACGCCGACCTGCGCGTGAAGTCGCTGGCCTCCGTGATGTCGGCCGACGGCACGCTGGGCAAGCGCGTGTACGCCATCAACCAGAACTACTCCTGGGGCCAGGACATGGAAGGCGCCACCGAGCGCTTCGCCAAGCAGTATGGCTATGAAGTAGTCGGCAAGACGCTGCACGAGGTCAACAAGATCCAGGACTTCGCGCCCTATGTGGCGCGCATCCGTTCGGCCACGCCGGACACGGTGATCACCGGCAACTGGTCCAACGACCTGCTGCTGCTCATGAAGGCCACGCAGGCCGCCGGAATGAAGCTGCGCTTCGCCACGGTGTTCCTGGACCAGGTGGGCAACCTGGCCAACGCCGGCGACGTCGCGCTGGGCCACTACATCGCCCATCCCTACAACATCGAAGCCGCGGGCGACGAAGGCGCGAAGTTCGCCGAGGACTACAAGTCCAAGACCGGTCACTACCCCAGCTACACCGAGCCGCAGACAGTCATCGGCGTGCGCTTCCTGGGCGAGGCCTTGAAGCAGGTCAAGCCGCAGGACGGCAAGCTGTCCGTGCCCGAACTGGCGCGCGCACTCGAGAAGGTCACCTACACCTCGGCGCTGGGCGAATACACGATGCGCGCCGAAGACCATCAGGTGCAGCTGCCGATGGTGGTGTCCAAGGTAAGCAAGAACGCCAAGTACAAGGCCGACGGCACCGACATGGGCTTCGAACCCGTGAAGGTCCTGGCCGCGGCGGACGTTTCCGCCCCGGTGCAGGCCACCTGCAAGATGCAGCGTCCGAACTGATCGGGGGCATGACGGGTGGCGCGCGGCAGGCAAGCGCGCGGCCCGTCATCACCCGCACATAACAAGCGCACTTCCGGCGCGGGCCGGAAAAAACAGCGTGCGCAATCGCTCGCGGGACGCCCGGCGTCCTAGCGCAAGATCTTTGGAGCGGACATGGAATACTTTACCGTCTCGCTGTTGAACGGCGTGATTTACGGCCTGCTGCTATTCATGGTGTCGGCAGGCCTGACACTAATTTTCGGGATGATGGGCGTGCTGAACTTCGCGCACGCCTCGTTCTACATGATAGGCGCGTATGCCGCCTACACCCTGACGCCCGTCACCGGCTTCTGGACGGCCCTGGTGCTGGCCACGGTCATCTCCGGCGTGCTGGGCATGGGCGTCGAGCGCTTCTTCCTGCGCCGCGTCCACAAGTTCGGCCACGCCCAGGAACTGCTGGTGACCTTCGGCCTGGCGTTCATCGTCGCCGAACTGATCAAGCTCTTCTACGGCGATTTTCCTGTCGACTACCGCGTGCCGCAGTTCCTGAACTTCGCCGCGTTCCGCGTGTTCGACGCGGACTACCCCTTCTACCGGCTGCTGATGGGCGGCGTGTCGCTGGCGATGTTCGCCGTGATCTACCTGCTGCTGGCGCGCACCCGCGTGGGCATCGTGGTGCGCTCGGCCATCTATCGTCCGCGCATGGCCGAGGCCCTGGGGCACAACGTGCCGCTGGTCTTCATGAGCGTGTTCGGCGTGGGTGCGGCGATGGCGGGGCTGGCCGGCGCGGTCGCGGGCGCCTTCTACACCACCAACCCGAACATGGCGCTGGAACTGGGCGTGCTGGTGTTCGTGGTGGTCGTGGTGGGCGGTCTGGGCTCGCTTGAGGGCGCGATGATCGCGTCGCTCCTGATCGGTCTGATCAGTTCGTTTTCGGTCGGCATCGACGCCAGCCTCGCCACCCTGTTCGGTCTGTTCGGCGCCGGCGAATGGGCCGAGAGCGTGGGCGGCCTGATGACCGTGAAGATTTCCAGCCTGGCCGCGACCCTGCCCTTCCTGCTGATGCTGGTGGTGCTGCTGGTCAAGCCCTCGGGCCTCAAGGGAGAACAGGCATGAGCCAGACCCTGACGCATACCCGCCGCGCCACCGGCGCGCTGCTGCTGATCCTGTGCGTGGCCGCGTTGTGCGCGCTGCCCTGGCTGCTGCCCCCGGGCCAGCTGGTGGCCGCCGTACAGATGCTGATCGCCGCGCTGTTCGCCTGCGCCTTCAACCTGCTGGCCGGCCAGGGCGGCATGCTGTCCTTCGGCCATGCCGCCTACTTCGGCGTCGGCACCTTTGCCACCATCCATGCCATGAATGCGCTGGGCGGCGCGGGCCTGTTGCCCACGCCGCTGATGCCGCTTGCCGGCGGCGTGGCCGGGCTGCTGTTCGGGCTGGTCGCCGGCTGGTTCGCCACCATGCGTTCCGGCGTCTACTTCTCGATGATCACGCTGGCGCTGGCCGAGCTGCTGCACGCGCTGGCGCCGCACCTGAAAGGGGTGTTCGGCGGCGAGGCAGGCGTGTCGGCCATGCGCATGCCGGCCTGGGGCTTTACCTTCGGCTCCGACATCGAGGTGTACTTCCTGGTGCTGGCCTGGGTGCTGATTTCGCTGGCGGCGCTGTATGGCCTGACCCGCACGCCGCTGGGCCGGCTGACGCTGGGCCTGCGCGAAAACGCCAACCGCCTGCGCTACCTGGGATACCGCCCGCATGCGCTCAAGACCATGGTGTTCGCGCTGTCGGCCATGTTCGCCGGTATCGCGGGCGGCCTGCAGGCCTTGAACATCGAGGCCGGCAACTACGTGCTGTTCGAGGTCAAGCTGTCCACCGACGCGGTGCTGTTCGCCTACATCGGCGGGGTCAACGCCTTCCTGGGCCCGGTGCTGGGCGCCTCCATCCTGACCTTCCTGTCCCAGACGCTGGCCGACATCACCCGGTCCTGGCTGCTGTACCAGGGCATCCTGTTCGTGCTGGTGATGCTGTTCGTGCCGGACGGCCTGGTGGGCCTGGTGCAGCGCGCCGCCAAGTCGCTGCGCGAACGCGGCCTGGCCAACTGGCTGCCGCGCGCGGCGGTATCGGTGGCGGGCGGCCTGCTGCTCACCGGCGCCACGATCTTCACGGTGGAGCTGCTGCAGCGCATGTTTGCCCGCGACTACCGCGCCCTGCTGGCCATGAACCCCGAGGCCGGCTGGCCCGCCATCGCGCTGTTCGGCCAGGACTGGGCGCCGCTTGCCGCGTCGACCTGGCTGCTGCCGCTGGCGCTGTACGCCGTGGGCCTTCTGGCCTGCCGCTGGGCGCTGGCCCTGTGGCGCGATGACGACGCCGACGCCCCCTTGCTGGAGCCCGCAAAATGAGCCACGAAATCCTGACCCTCACCGACGTGCGCAAGTCCTTCGGCGACGCGCAGATCATCCGCGGCGTGAACCTTGCGATCGAAGCCGGAGAACGCCACGCCGTCATCGGCCCGAACGGCGCGGGCAAATCCACCCTGTTCCACCTGATGTCGGGCTCGTTCGCGCCCACCTCCGGCGACATCAACCTGCGCTCGCGCTCCATCGGCGGCCTGGCCCCCGAAGCCATCAACCGGCTGGGGCTGGCGCGTTCGTTCCAGATCACCAATGTGTTCCCGCGCCTGTCCGTGCGCGAGAACCTGCGGCTGGCGGTGCTGCGCATGCACGGGCTGGTCTACAACTTCTGGCGCCCGATCGCGCGCAACCGCGCCGTGAACGAAGACGTGGACCGCCTGCTGGAAAAGGTGCGGCTGACGGCCAAGCAGGACACGGCCGCGGGCGACCTGAACTATTCCGAACAGCGCTCGCTGGAAATCGGCATGACGCTTGCGTCGCGCCCCAAGGTCATCCTGCTGGATGAGCCCATGGCCGGCATGTCCCAGCACGAGGTCGACTACACCGTCGAACTGATCAAGGACGTGACCCGCGACTGCACCCTGCTGATCGTCGAGCACGACATGCAGGTGGTGTTCTCGCTGGCGGACCGGATCAGTGTGCTGGTCTATGGCGAGATCCTGGCCACGGGCACGCCCGCCGCCATCCGCGGCGACGCCCGCGTGCGCGAAGCCTACCTGGGAGAGGAAACGGTATGAACACGCAATCCCCCCTCCTGTCGCTGCAGGGCGTGCATGCCCATTACGGCAAGAGCCACATCCTGCACGGCATCGACCTGTCCATCGGGCGCGGCGAAGTCGTCAGCCTGCTGGGCCGCAACGGCGCGGGCCGCTCCACCACCATGAAGAGCATCATGGGCCTGGTGGACGTGACCGGCGGGCGCATCGCCATCGAAGGCCGCGACATCACCAACAAGCGCCCCTTCGAGATCGCGCGCGCCGGACTGGGCTTCGTGCCCGAGGAGCGCGAGGTCTTCGCCAACCTGACGGTGGACGAAAACCTGCGCATGGGCGAACAGCCCCGACGCGACGACGCGCCCTACTGGACGGTGGCGCAGATGTTCGACTACTTCCCGCGCCTGAAGGAACGCAGCAACACCCGCGCCGGCAACCTGTCGGGCGGCGAGCAGCAGATGCTGACCATGTGCCGGTCGCTGCTGGGCAACCCCAAGGTCATGCTGATCGACGAGCCCACCGAAGGGCTGGCGCCGAAGATCGTGGAAGTGATCGCCGACGTGATCCGCGATATCCACAAGCGCGGCGTGTCCGTCGTGCTGGTGGAGCAGAAGCTGACGATCGCGCTGAAGGTGTCCACCCGCGTCAGCGTGATGGGCCATGGCCGCATCGTGTTCGAAGGACCGCCCGCGCAGCTGCATGAGCGCCAGGACGTCGTCCAGGAATGGCTGGCGGTCTGACGCCAGCCACGCACTCACCTCTACAGGCACACACCTTGGACAACACTACAGAAGTCATCCATAGCGACCTGCGCGGCCAGACGGTCGTGATCACCGGCGGCGCCAAGGGCATCGGCTATTCCACCGCCCAGGCCTTCGTGCGCCAGGGCGCGCGCGTCGCGCTGCTGGACATGGACGCCGCGGCGCTCGATGCGGCCGTCGCCGGCCTTGCGGCCGCGGGCGGCGAGGCGCTTTCCGTCCAAGCGTCGGTCACCGACGCCGACGCGGTCGAACGCGCCTTCGCCCAGGTCGAGCAGGCCTGGGGCCGCATCGACGTGCTGGTCAACAACGCCGGCATCTCGGCCAACAAGCCCACGCTGGAAGTCACCGTGGACGAATGGCGCCGCGCCGTGGACATCAACCTGACCGGCGTCTTCCTGTGCGCGCAGGCCGCCGGCCGCCGCATGGTGCCGGCCGGCGCGGGCTGCATCGTCAACCTGGCGTCCATGTACGGCGTGGTGGCGGCGCCCGACCGCGCCGCCTACTGCGCCACCAAGGGCGCGGTGGTGCTGCTGACCGAGACCCTGGCCGTGGAATGGGGCCCGATGGGCGTGCGCGTCAACGCGCTGGCGCCCGGCTATGTGGAAACCGACCTGGTGCGCGACCTTGCCGCGCGCGGCCGGCTGGACCCCGAACGCCTGAAGCAACGCACTCCCCTGCGCCGCATGGCGCAGCCGGCCGAAATGGCCGACCTGGCGGTCTTCCTGGCCTCGCGCCAGGCCGCCTACATCACCGGACACACCCTGGTGGCGGACGGCGGCTGGAGCCGCTACAGCTACCTCTAACCGCACTGACGCATACCCACATTCTGGAGATTCACTCATGGCCACCTATCAACCGCTTGAGCCCCAGGCGCCCTGGCGGCAACTGACGGTCGAGGCCTCGGACTGGCAACAGGCGGACCCCGCCCTGCTCGGCACGATGCTGACCCAGCTGCATTGGATCCGCGCTTTCGAAGAGGCCGTGCTGGACCTGGCCGCCGAAGGCCTGGTGCACGGCCCCGCGCACTCGTCGGTGGGCCAGGAAGGCGGCGCCGTCGGCTCGGTGCTGGCGCTGGGCGCCGGCGACCAGATCAACGGCTCGCACCGCGGCCACCACCAGTTCCTGGCCAAGGCGCTGCAGCACGTGGCGCCGCTGGGCCTGGATCCGCGCAACCCGCTCACGCCCGCCATCGACGAGGTCCTGCAAAAAACGCTGGCCGAGATCATGGGCCTGGCGCAGGGCTTTTGCCGCGGCCGCGGCGGCAGCATGCACCTGCGCTGGCTGGAAGCGGGCGCGCTGGGCACCAACGCCATCGTCGGCGGCGGCGTGCCGCTGGCGGCCGGCGCGGGCTGGGCGCACAAGCACGCCGGCACCGACCGGGTGGCCGTGACCTACTTCGGCGACGGCGCGGTGAACATCGGCTCCGTGCTGGAAACGATGAACCTCACCGCCGCATGGAAGACGCCGCTGTGCTTCTTCATCGAAAACAACCGCTACGCCGTGTCGACCACGGTCGAAGAGTCCACCGCCGAACCGCGCCTGTCGGCGCGCGGCCTGGCCTTCAACATCCCGTCGTGGAAAGTCGACGGCATGGACCCGCTGGCCGTGCACCTGGCCATGTCCGAAGCCGTGGCGCACATGCGCGCCGGCCGCGGCCCGACGATCGTCGAGGTGGACGTGTACCGCTTCTTCCACCAGAACGGTCCCTTCCCCGGCAGCGCCTTCGGCTACCGCACGAAGGATGAAGAAGCGCAATGGCGCCTGCGCGATCCCCTGGACAAGATCGCATCGGAGATGATTGTCCGCAAGCTGATCACCCAGGCCGAGGTGGATGCGCTGCGCCAGCGCTGCAAGGACGTGATGAAGGACGTCTCCGGCCGCCTGACGGAAGCGGGCGAAGGCGGCAAGCGCCGCGTGCGCGCCGATCTGTGGCCCAGCCCCGACTTCCGCGACGTGGGACTGCGCAGCGACGGTTCGGAACTGGCGGGCCTGCGCTACCAGGACGCCGCCGATCATGCGGGCGCCAAGGTGGAACGCAAGTTCGTCGACGCCGTGGCCGACGTGTTGGACCGCCGCATGGAAACGGACGCCGGCGTGGTCGTGCTGGGCGAGGACGTGCACCGCCTGAAGGGCGGCACCAACGGCGCCACCCGGGGCCTGAAGGACAAGTACCCCGACCGCGTGCTGGGCACTCCGATCTCCGAGAACGCCTTTGCCGGCCTGGGCGGCGGCCTGGCCATGGACGGCCGCTACAAGCCCGTCGTGGAGTTCATGTACCCCGACTTCATGTGGGTCGCGGCCGACCAGATCTTCAACCAGATCGGCAAGGCGCGCCATATGTTCGGCGGCGACATCGACGTGCCCTTCGTGCTGCGCACCAAGGTCGCGATGGGCACGGGCTATGGCTCGCAGCATTCCATGGACCCGGCCGGCATCTTCGCCACCGCGCCCGGCTGGCGCATCGTTGCCCCGTCCACGCCCTACGAGTACATCGGCCTGATGAACACGGCGCTGGCCTCCAAGGACCCGGTGCTGGTCATCGAGCACGTGGACCTGTACGCCTCGTCGGGTGAAGTGCCCGCCGACGACCTGGACTACGCGATTCCGTTCGGCAGCGCCCGCGTGCGCCGCGCCGGCTCCAAGGTCACCATCCTGACCTACCTGTCCATGGTCAGCCGCGCGCTCAAGGCCGCCGAGGCCGCGGGCGTGGATGCGGAGGTGATCGACCTGCGCACCCTGGACCGCGCGAGCCTGGACTGGGACACGATCGGCGCCAGCATCCGGAAGACCAACAACGTGCTGATCGTGGAGCAAGGCGTGCGCGGCACGTCCTACGGCGCCATGCTGGCCGACGAGATCCAGCGCCGCTACTTCGACTGGCTGGACCAGCCGGTCAAGCGCGTCACCGGCGGCGAGGCCTCGCCCAGCATCTCCAAGGTGCTGGAGCGCGCCGCGTTTGCCGATACCGACGAAGTGATGGCGGGCCTGGCCGACGTGCTGGCCGATCTGGGAGAGCAGGCATGAACGCGCTGCACATGACCGTGCCGATGGAAGTCGGCATCTGCTGCGCGGACCTGGATGCGCTGCTGGCCTTCTACACCGATGTCGTCGGCCTGAAGCTCGTGAACCGCGTGACCGTGCCCGCCGACAAGGCGCGCGCCACAGGCCTCACGCAGCACAGCTACGAGGTAGCCCGCCTGCAGACGCCGTACGGCGAGCGCATCAAGCTGCTGCAGCCCGGCGCGGCCCCCGAGTCCGCCGTGCGCGGCACGGCCATCCTGGACCGCCAGGGCGCCACCTACCTGACCTTCATCGTGCGCGATCTGGCCAGCGTGGTGCGCGGCCTGGAATCGAAGGGCGTGGTTTTTGACAGCGCGCCCGCGCCCATGGAAGTGCGGCCCGGCACCTGGCTAGCCTTCTTCCGGGACCCGGAAGGCAATGTGCTGGAACTGGTCGAATACGACGACCCCGCCGCCTACCGGCCGGATCTGGCCGGCGCCGCTGAATAGGAAGAACATCGTGGCACACCTTATCAAGCTCCCCTCCGTTGCCGCCGACACCTCGGGCGGCACCCTGCACCAGTGGCTCAAGAAGGAAGGCGACCGCGTCGCCGTGGGCGATGCGCTGGCGGAAATCGAAACCGAGAAGGCCATCGTCGAAATCAACGCCGAACAGGCGGGCGTGCTGGGCCGGATCATGGTCCAGGCCGGCGCCGCCTCGGTGCCCATCAACACCGTGATCGGCGTGCTGCTGGCCGACGGCGAAGACGCCTCCGCGATCGACCGCGCGCTGGCGGAGCATGGCGCGGCGGACGCCGCGCCTGCGCAGGTTGCGACGGCTGCGCCCGCGGTGACAGCGGCTCCCGCTTCCGCCGCTCCCGCTTCTGCCGCCCCGGCTTCCCCGTCCCCCAGCGCCGCCGCGCCCATTCCTGGCGGCCGCCTGTTCGCCAGCCCGCTGGCCCGCCGCCTGGCCGCCCAATGGCATGTGGACCTGCTGGGCGTCACCGGCACCGGCCCGCATGGCCGCATCGTGCGCCGCGACGTGGAAGCAGCGCGGGACCGCACGCCGGCCACGGCCGCCGCACCGCTCGCCGGCCGCCCCGCCGCCCGCCGCGTGCCGCATACCGGCATGCGCCGCGCCATCGCGCGCCGCCTGACCGAAAGCAAGCAAAACGTGCCCCACTTCTACCTGACGGTGGACTGCAGGATGGACGCGCTGCTGGCCCTGCGCTCGCAGGCCAATCATGGCGGCGCGGTGAAGCTCTCGGTCAATGACTTCATCGTGCGCGCGGCCGCCCTGGCCCTGCGCGAAGTGCCCGAGGTGAACGCCAGCTGGCACGAAGACGACATCGAATACCACGCGGGCGCCGACATCTCGGTGGCGGTGGCGACCGACGGCGGCCTGGTCACGCCCATCGTGCGCGACGCCGACGTGAAGTCCTTGTCCGCCATCGCGGGAGAAATCGTCGAGCTGGCCGGGCGCGCCAAGATCAACCGCTTAAAGCCCGAAGAGTTCAACGGCGGTTCGCTCACGGTGAGCAACCTGGGCATGTACGGCATCAGCCAGTTCGCCGCCATCATCAACCCGCCCCAAGCCGCCATCCTGGCCGTGGGCGCGGCCGAGCGCCGACCCGTCGTGGACGAGAACGGACAGCTCGCCGCCGCCACCGTCATGACGGTGACGCTGTCGGCCGACCACCGCGTGGTGGACGGCGCGGTCGGCGCGCGCTGGCTGGCCGCGTTCCGGACGCTGATCGAAAACCCCGTGCGTATCCTGCTGTGAGCATCGCCATGACGAAGACGACCTTTGACCTCATCGTCGTGGGCGGCGGACCCGGCGGCTATGTGGCCGCCATCCGCGCCGCGCAGCTGGGCATGTCGGTAGCGCTGGTGGAACGCGCCGAGCTGGGCGGCATCTGCCTGAACTGGGGCTGCATTCCCACCAAGGCGCTGCTGCACAGCGCCACGGTGCTGCGCGCCTGCCAGGAGGCCGCGCATTACGGCGTGAGCGGCGCGACCGAGGCCCGCCCCGACCTGGCCGCCATGGTGGCGCGCTCCCGCAAGGTCGCGGGCCGCCTGGGCCAGGGCGTGGCGCACCTGATGAAGAAGAACGGCGTGACGGTGCATGCCGCCAGCGCCAGGCTGGCCGGGTCCGGCAAGCTGTCGCTGGACAATGGCGCCGTGCTGTCGGCCAGGCACATCATCCTCGCCACCGGCGCTCGCGCCCGCGACCTGCCGGCGCTGCCCGTGGGCGAACGCATCTGGTCCTATCGGCAGGCGCTGGTTCCCACGGAGATCCCGAAATCGCTGCTGGTGGTGGGCGCGGGCGCGATCGGCGCGGAGTTCGCGAGTTTCTACCGCGCGGTGGGCTCGGCGGTCACGCTGATCGACATGACGCCCGAAATCCTGCCGCAGGAAGACGCCGAGATTTCGCAGCTGGCGCGCAAGGCCTTCGAAAAGCAAGGCATCCAGGTGCTGACCCGGTGCGCGGTGACGGCGTCCTCGCCGACCGCGACCGGCGTGAAAGTGACGCTGGACCAGGAAGGCAAGAAGACAGAGCTGGAGGTCGACCGGGTGATCGTCGCCGCCGGCATCGTCGGCAATGTGGAAAACCTGGGGCTGGAGCAGACCCGCGTGAAAGTCGAGAAGACCCACATCGTCACCGACCAGCTGTGCAGCACCGGCGAGCCGGGCGTCTACGCGATCGGCGACGTGGCCGGCGCGCCGTGGCTTGCCCACAAGGCCAGCCACGAGGCCGTGCTGTGCGTGGAAGCCATCGCCGGCAAGCCCGCGCACGCCATCGACCCGCTGCGTATTCCCGCCTGCACCTACTCCTACCCGCAGGTGGCCAGCATCGGCATGACCGAAGCCCGCGCTCGCGAGCACGCCAAACTGAATGGCGGCGAGATCAAGGTGGGCAAATTCACCTTCGCCGGCAACGGCAAGGCGATCGCGATGGGCGAAGACCAGGGCCTGGTCAAGACCGTGTTCGACGCGAAGTCGGGCGAGCTGCTGGGCGCCCATATCATCCATCCGGAAGCGTCCGAGCTGATCACGGGCTACGGGGTGGCGGCGTCGCTGGAAGCCACCGAGGAAGATCTGATGCACACGGTGTTCGCGCATCCGACGTTGTCGGAAACGCTGCACGAGTCGGTGCTGTCGGCGTTTGGAAGAGCGCTGCACGCCTGAGGCGCGACGCGCACAAGCCGCCGCCTCAGATTCTTCCCGCGTAAAAGTCCAGAAAGCACGCAATGCGCCGCGACAGCTGCGTGTTGCGGTGATACACGGCGTGCATGGGCTGCAGGTAGTCGGTGTATTCGCTTTCCATGACCTTTACCAGCCGTCCGGCCTGGATGTCTTCGCGCACCACGAAGTCCGACAGGCAGGCGATGCCCACGCCGCGCAGCGCCAGTTGCCGCTGCGTTTCACCACTGGAAGTGGCGAGCGTGGGCGTGGCCTGGTAGCTGGTCCCGCCCGCATGGCGCAGCGGCCATACGTTCAGGCTTTCGGGCTGGGTGAATCCCAACAGCTCGTGCCCGGCAAGATCCTCCACCGTCTTCGGCGCGCCGCGCCGGGCCACGTAGTCCGGACTGGCCATCATCCAGCGCGGCGACGGCCGCAGGGGACGCGCATGCAGGGTGGAGTCCGTCAACGGCCCCATGCGCAGCGCCACGTCGGTGCGGTGTTCCATCAGGTCCACGATGCGGTCGTTGCTGGTGAGCTCCAGCGAGATCTCGGGATACTCGCGCCGGAAATCCGCGACGTGAGGCACCACGCAATGCAGCATCACCGGAACCGACGCATCCACCCGCAGGCGGCCGGCCGGACGCTGATGAACCATGCGCATGCATTCTTCGGCCTCTTCCAGCGACGCCACGATCTGCCTGGCCTTTGACAGGAAGTGCTTGCCTTCTTCGGTCAGCTCCATGCGGCGGGTGGTCCGGTTCAGGAGCGTGACGCCCAGGTCTTCTTCCAGGCGCTGCAGGCCCCGGCTGACGCCCGAGGCTGTCTGGCCGAGCATTTCGGCGGCGGCGCTCAGGGAGCCTGCATCTACGACTCCAAGGAACAGCCGCAGGGCATCAGAGTTCAGGGACATTTGCTGGGGGCTCGTGGTCGGTTGTTTTCGGATTTTATAGGGGTTGTTCTGGGTGGCGGGGGGGGGGGGTATTGGTCGATTGCCGGGAGGTGGGTTCTTGAGACGCCTGTCGCGGCGGGGGCCTGGGGTGCGCGGGGCTGCGATTGCGGCCCGGAGCCTTCGCTCCGGGCTTCCCCCTTGTCATCCTCGTCCTCGCCTGCGGCGACTCCTTCGGATTCCCTCGGGCTTATCGACGCCCCGCGCACCCCAGGCCCCCGCCGCGACAGGCTCTGGTGGTTGAATCTTTACGGGCGCTGGGGCGGGGTGTGTTCTTAAGGTTCTCGCCCTGGTTGGGGGGTGGCGGAAGATCTTGCGGGGCCCGCCCCCGGCCGGCCGCGCGGGCGGCCTTTGGGGGCTTACGCGGTGTCTTGCGTCGTAGCGGATGACGCTTCGCGTGTGGGTCGCGATGTTGGTGTACTTTTCCCGCGTCAGATTGCCGATGGAATATCTTGCGACGCTCGCCCCTGGTCGGCCGCGCGGGCGGCCTCGGGGGCTTTGGCGGTGTCTTGCGATTGGGAATGCCGCTGCGCGAGTATGAGAGATTTCGTTTGCCGGGCCCGCCTCAAAACGGCCGCCCGGGCGGCCTTTTGAGGCTTACGCGGTGTCTTGCGGCACATGCTGTCGCTGCGCGAATGCGGGAGATCTCGCTTCCAGCCCGCCACTAATCGCCATTTCAACTCCACTGCCCGATGGGCGGCGCGCGCGCACAAGTCTGCATGCGCAAGCGGCTCGCCATCGCGCGCCGCCCATCACCGCCCCTCCCCCCGACGCGAGTGCCAATAGCAAACCACCCTACGCATTCGCGCAAGCGACCACCGCATCGACGACCCGACACACAGATGCCGAGTGCAGCCGCCCGCGCGGCTGCATTTCGGCGGCCCCGCAAATTCCCTACCCCGACCACAGCTCTAGCAGCGCATCAAACCCAGACACTCGTAGCCCGGCGTCGCGGGCGGGGGGGCTGCGAGCAACCTCCATGCGCCCGAGGGAATCTGAAGGAACCGCCGAAGGCGGTGACGAAGATGACGACGGGGACGTCCGGAGCGAACGCTCCGGACCGCTATGGCGGGCGCTCGCAGCCCCCCCGCCCGCGACGACGGGCGACCTACGAAGATCGATCGAACGAACGAACGAAGCCATCCACACCCACCCAACAGCAAAAATCACGAAAGTAACCGCAGAAATCCCTAACGTGATAAACAAATCCAAAAAAAAGCGACGCCCCAAAGCGCCGCCCTTTTTCAGCAATCAGCCAATCACCGCTTAGCCTTCTGCTTCAACTGCGACAGATCCCGCACAGCCCCACGATCCGCCGAAGTCGCCAACGCAGCATAAGCCTGCAAAGCCAGCGACACCACACGCTCGCGTCCCACCGGCTCCCATCCGTCGGCTCGCGCATCCATTGCCGCGCGGCGGCGGGCCAGTTCCTCGTCGGAGACGGCCAGGTGCATCTTGCGGTTCGGGATGTCGATCTCGATCACGTCGCCCTCTTCCACCAGGCCGATCGTGCCGCCTTCCGCCGCTTCCGGCGAAGCGTGGCCGATCACCAGGCCCGACGAGCCACCCGAGAAGCGGCCATCCGTGAACAGCGCGCAGGTCTTGCCCAGGCCCTTGGACTTCAGGTAGGACGTGGGATACAGCATTTCCTGCATGCCCGGACCGCCCTTGGGGCCTTCGTAGCGGATCACCACCACGTCGCCCGCCACGATCTTGTCGCCCAGGATGCCTTCCACGGCGTCGTCCTGGCTTTCGAAGACCCGCGCGCGGCCCGTGAAGACCCATTGGGACTCATCCACGCCCGCCGTCTTCACGATGCAACCCTTTTCCGCCAGGTTGCCGTACAGCACGGCCAGACCGCCGTCCTTGGAATAGGCGCTTTCCTTGCTGCGGATGCAGCCCGTCTTGCGGTCGGTGTCCAGCGTCAGGAAGGTGGCGTCCTGGCTGAAGGCGACCGTGGTCGGGATGCCGCCGGGGGCTGCGCGGTAGAACTTTTTCGCTTCCTCGCCCGCGTCGCCGGCCACGTCCCACTTCTGGATCGCATTGCCCAGCGTGCCGCTGTGCACGTTGCCGCAAGACAGGTCCAGCAGGTCCGCGCGCGCCAGCTCGCCCAGGATGCCCAGGATGCCGCCGGCGCGGTGCACGTCTTCAATATGGTATTTGTCGGTGGCGGGCGCCGCCTTGCACAGGCAGGGCACCTTGCGCGAGATGCGGTCGATGTCGGCCATCGTGAAGTCCACGCCGGCTTCCTGCGCCGCGGCCAGCAAGTGCAGCACCGTGTTGGTCGAGCCGCCCATGGCCACGTCCAGCGCCATGGCGTTCCGGAACGCGCTCTTGGTCGCGATGTTGCGCGGCAGAACCGATTCGTCTTCTTCCACGTAGTAGCGGCGGCACAGGTCCACGACCAGGCGGCCGGCTTGTTCGAACAAGCCTTTGCGCCAAGCATGCGTGGCCACGATGGTGCCGTTGCCCGGCAGCGCCAGGCCGATGGCTTCAGTCAGACAGTTCATCGAGTTGGCCGTGAACATGCCGGAACAGGAGCCGCAGGTCGGGCAGGCGCTGCGTTCGACTTCGGCCACTTCGGCGTCCGATACCTTGGGGTCGGCGGCCTTGATCATGGCGTCGATCAGGTCGATCTTGGCGATGACCGAGCCGTCGGTCGGCGACTTGACCTTGCCCGCTTCCATCGGACCGCCGGACACGAACACGACCGGGATGTTCAGGCGCATGGCGGCCATCAGCATCCCCGGGGTGATCTTGTCGCAGTTCGAGATGCAGACCATGGCGTCGGCGCAGTGCGCGTTCACCATGTATTCCACCGAGTCGGCGATGAGTTCGCGCGACGGCAGCGAATACAGCATGCCGCCGTGGCCCATGGCGATGCCGTCGTCGACGGCGATCGTGTTGAATTCCTTGGCGACGCCGCCGGCGGCTTCGATTTCCTTGGCCACCAGCGCGCCCAGGTCGCGCAGGTGCACGTGGCCCGGCACGAACTGCGTGAACGAGTTCACCACCGCGATAATCGGCTTGCCGAAATCGCCGTCCTTCATGCCGGTTGCGCGCCACAGGGCGCGGGCGCCGGCCATGTTGCGGCCGTGGGTCGAAGTGCGGGAACGGTAGTGCGGCATGATTTGTCTCAGGCTGTAGCTGTTAGCGTGGGCGGCAAAACGGTAAATAATACGCTGGTTCCGGCCCAGGCCGCCCGGCGGCCGCGCCAAGGCCGGCTATCGGCCATCAGGCGGACGCCTGCCCGCGCGCCGCGAAGGCGCTGGGCGATTCGCCAAGCGCCTTGCGAAACATGGCCGCGAATGCGCTGGGGCTGTCATAGCCCAGGTCCAGCGCCACATCCAGCACCCGCTCGCCCCGCGCCAGCCTCTCCATGGCGGCCAGGAGCCGCGCCTGCTGGCGCCAGCGGCCGAACGTCATGCCCGTGTGGCGCAGGAACAGACGATGCACGGTCTTCGGATCCACCCCCAATGCCCGCGCCCAGTCCGCCGCCCCGTCCTGCCGTTCCGGATGCCGCACGATGGCGCGGCAAATGCGGGCCAACCGGGGTTCCGACGGCTGCGGCAAGTGCAACGGCAGCACGGGTTCCTGGCGCAGCTCGTCCAGCAGCAGCATCATCAGCCGGCCGTCGCGCGTGTCGGGCGCCCAGTCCAGCGGCACCTCGGCCGCGGCAACCATCAGCTCCCGCAGCAAGGGCGAGACGGACAGCACGCAACATTGCGCGGGCAAATGCGCCGCGGCGCCGGGTTCGACGAAGACCGTGCGCATGCGGGGCTCGCCGCTCATGCGGATGCCATGCGGCACCCAGGCCGGCACCCACACGCCGCGCGTGGGCGGCACGACCCAGATGCCCGCATCGGTATCGACCACCATCACGCCCGAGATCGCATAGACGAGCTGTCCGCGGCGATGGCGGTGGCGTTTCACGCGATGGCCGTCTTCGTAGTCCACCGCCAGCCCGGCCACCGGGCGCCGCGAGGATTCATAGGGAAACAGGTCCAGGTCGGCTGGCGTCTGGGCCGATGATGCGGGAGGCGATGCAGAGGAAGGCGTGTCCATGCATCAACTCCTCAGCGCCAGCAGCGCGTCCTGCAGATGGCGCAGCCCGCGGCTGAGCGGCTTGTCGCGGCGCAGGACGATGGCCAGGTCGCGCGACAGGCGCGGCGTCAGCGAGCGCACCTCCAGCGCATCGCGCCGGCCCGCGCCCGACACCGCCAGCCGTGGCAGCACCGCGCAGCCCAGCCCGGCCGCTACGATCTCCTTCATGGCTTCCGTGCTGCCCAGCTCCATGATGGGCTTGGCCGCCACGCCCGCCGCCTCGAACCAGTCGTCCACCAGGCGGCGCGTGCGGGCGCCGGGTTCGAACAGCACCAGCGGCAATTGCGCCAGCGACTGCGGGGTGACGGCGGCGGGAATGGCGGCGGGGTCCCGTGCGGGAAAGATCGCCACGAACTCGTCTTCCATCACGGGCGTCGCCTGGAACATGCGGCCGGGCGCGGGGAGCGTGATCAGCACGATGTCCAGAACGTTGTTCTCCAGCCCGCGCAGCATGTCCGCGGTGTTTCCGGTGCTGGCCACAATGTCCAGCGCCGGAAACCGCTGGCGCAGGTCGGCCAGCAGCGGCGGCAGCAGATAGGTGCAGGCCGTGGCGCCCGTGCCCAGCCGGATCCGGCCGGACACCTGGGACGCATGCGCGGTCATGGCCTGTTCGGCCTGCGCCAGCGCGCCGTCGATCACGCGGATGTGGGTCAGCAACTCCAGCCCCGCCGCGGTCGGCCCGGCGCGGCGCCCGACACGTTCCACCAGCTTCAGCCCGAACCGCCGTTCCAGCTGGCGGATCTGCAGGCTGACGGCGGGCTGCGTCACCCCGCCGCGCTCGGCGGCGGCGGAAAAACTGCCCAATTCGATGACCTGCGCAAAGGTGCGCAAGTGGTCCAGGTTCAGGCCACGCATCGCCTCAATCCAAAGTTTTGCTTATGAAAACCATAATAGACCAAAGCTTTATTAATGAATGCGCTTGCTCCACACTGGCGGCTGCTTCTTCGACTCTTTCGTCACCTACCTCGCCGGCCATTTCATGTCGCCCCACGCCCCCACCGTCCTTATCCGCGACAGCGCGGAAGCCGATCTTCCCGCCATCAAGACCATCTACGCGCACCACGTGCAGCACGGCACCGCCTCGTTCGAGCTCGAACCGCCGCCCATCGCCGAAATGCTGCAGCGCCGCGCCGCCGTCCTGGAAAAGGAAATGCCCTATCTGGTCGCCGAGATCAACGGCGAAGTCGTGGGCTACGCCTACGTCACCCCCTACCGCCCGCGCCCGGCCTACCGGCACACGGTGGAAGACTCGGTCTACGTGAAGGCCGGCCGCGCCGGCCTCGGCATCGGCGGCAAACTGCTGGCCGCGCTGATCGAACGCTGCACGGCGGCGGGCTGGCGCCAGATGCTGGCGGTGGTCGGCGACAGCCGCAACGCCGCCTCGCTGGCGCTGCACGCCCGCCAAGGCTTCCACCCCGTCGGAACCCTGCGATCCGTGGGCCACAAGCATGGCGAATGGCGCGACACCGTACTGATGCAGCGCAGCCTGGGCGAAGGCGACGCAACGCCGCCGCAACGGCCGTGATCCCTCCGCGCGCCATCGTCTGCCTGGGCCTGACCCAACTGGTGGGCTGGGGCGTGACCTTCTACCTTATCGGCGCCCTGGGGCCGGCCATGGCCACCGACCTGGGCTGGAGCGCCCCCACCGTCTACGGCGGCTTCTCCGCCGCCATCGTGGTGATGGCCCTGGTGTCGCCGATGGCCGGCATGGCGGTAGACCGCTGGGGCGGACACCACGTCATGCCCGCCGGCGCGATCCTGGCCGCGCTGGGATGCGCCCTGCTGGCCGCCGCGCATGCCCTGCCGCTGTACTTCATGGCCTGGGTGCTGCTGGGCATAGGCATGCGCCTGTGCCTCTACGACGCCGCCTTCGCATCGCTCGCCCGCGCCGCCGGTCCGACCGCGCGCCGCCCCATGTCCCAGATCACCCTGTTCGGCGGCCTCGCGTCCACGGTGATGTGGCCGGTAGGCCACGCGCTGTCCGGCTGGCTGGGCTGGCGCGGCGCCGCGCTGGCCTACGCCGCCCTGGCGCTGGCCACCGTGCCGCTCTACCTGGCGCTGCCGCGCCAGCGCTACACCGCCCCGGCCGCGGACAGCGGCAAAGCCCTCACCGGCCTGACCCGCAGCCCCGCCGAACGCCGCCTCGCCGGCGCGCTGTACGCCATGATCGCCATGCTGACCAACTTCCTGGCCGCCGGCAACGCCGCCCACCTGATCTCCCTGCTATCCGGGCTGGGCCTTGCCGCAGCCGCCGCCGTCAGCGTCGCCGCCCTATGGGGCATCGGCCAATTCGCCGCCCGCCTCGCCGACGTCGCCCTGGGCTCCCGCCTGCATCCGCTGACCCTGACCCTGGCCGTGGGCGCGCTGCTGCCGCTGTGCTTCCTGCTGGCCCTGCTGTCCGACGGCAACCTCTACGCCACCGCCGCCTACGCCCTGCTCTACGGCGCCTGCAATGGCCTGATGACCATCACCCGAGGCACGCTGCCCCTCGCCCTCTTCGACTTCCGCAGCTACGGAAGCCTGGTCGGCGCGCTGCTGGTCCCCAGCTTCCTGCTGACGGCGACCGCGCCGGTGGCCTATGCATTTGTCATCGAGAACCAAGGCGCGCCATTCACCATGGCACTGTCCGCCACGCTGGCAACGGCAATTGCCGCGGCAGCATTCACACTCAGATGGAAATTCATTGACCGCGTGGCCACAACCACTTAGCCCGCCAAGAACGCAGTCAGACAAACGCAAAACAACCACGCAGCCCCACACGCGTAGCGGCATCCTCCCGCCGCAAAACAGCGCGTAAGCCCCAAAAGGCCGCCCGCGCGGCCGGCCTGGGGCGGGCCCCGCAAGCTCTTTCACCACTACCCCGACGCTTGCTAGAACCTAAAGAACCCGACTCGCCCCAGCACCCGTAAAGATTCACGCAACGGAGCACGGCGTGGTGGCGGCCTGGGGTGCGCGGGGCGTCGATAAGCCCGAGGGAATCCGAAGGAGTCGCCGAAGGCGACGACGAGGATGACAAGGGGGAAGTCCGGAGCGAAGGCTCCGGACCGCAATCGCAGCCCCGCGCACCCCAGGCCGCCACCACGCCGTGCGCCTCAAGAACCCTCTCGGCAAAAAACCAAACCCCAATCACCCCTCAGCAGCAGAAGCCACCACCCACTTCTCCCACCCGATCTTCCTCAGCTTGCAAGCCGGACACTCCCCGCAGCCATACCCCCAATCATGCCGAGCCCCCCGCTCCCCCAGATAGCAGGTATGGCTTTCCTCGACTATCGTCTCCACCAGCGCATCCCCACCCAGCTGATGCGCCAAGGCCCAGGTCTCCGACTTGTCGATCCACATCAAAGGCGTCTCGATCGTCATCCTGGACCCCAACCCCAATCCCAGCGCCACCTGCTGCGCCTTGATCGTATCGTCGCGGCAATCCGGATACCCGGAAAAATCCGTCTCGCACATCCCCCCCACCAGCACATCCAGCTGGCGCCGATACCCCAGCGCCGCGGCCAGCGTCAGGAACAGCAGATTGCGCCCCGGCACGAAGGTATTCGGCAGCCCGTTGGCCTGCATCTCGATCGCCCGGTCGCTGGTCATGGCGGTATCGCCCACCTGCCCCAGCACCTTCAGGTCCAGCAGATGATCCTCGCCCAGGCGCGCCGTCCACTCGGGAAAATTCGCCCGGATCTCGCGCAGCACATTCAGCCGCGCCGAAAGCTCGATGTGATGGCGTTGACCGTAATCGAACGCCACCGTTTCCACATGGGCATAGCGGTCCAGCGCCCAGGCCAGGCAAGTGGTGGAATCCTGGCCGCCCGAAAACAGCACGAGCGCGCGACGTTGATGATTTTGCATAAAGGGGGCTTCTAGAAAGACGAAGGGACACCACGAACTTTAACGCAGCCCCAGCGCTTCCCCGTAAGGAACGCTGCGTAAAATCGACCGGATTCCATTTACGGTTCACCTGCAACGCCCACGTCTTTTCCCTCCCTTTCCTCCAGCAGCCCGACGGATCCCCGCCAGATGAATGCCACTCGCACGCAGTCAGACTCCGCAGAACCCTTGCGTCACGACATCCGGCTGTTAGGCCGCCTGCTGGGAGAGGTCATAGAGGAATGCGAAGGCAAGCGCGTCTTCGACACCATCGAGACCCTGCGCCGCACCGCCGTGAAATTCCGCCGCGAAGGCAACGACGCCGACAGCAAGCTGCTGGAACAGCGCGTCAAGCGCCTGCAAGGCAGCGACCCCAACTCCGTCGCGCGCGCCTTCAGCTACTTCCTGCACCTGGCCAACATCGCCGAAGACCGCGACCAGAACCGCCGCCAGCGCGCCCGCGCGCTGACCGACGACACCCCCGCGCGCGGCAGCCTGCGCGAAGCCATCCAGAACCTGGGCCGGCATGGCGTGGGCGTGGCCCGCGTCCGCCGCCTACTGGCCGACGCCTGCGTCATGCCCGTGCTGACCGCGCACCCGACCGAAGTGCAGCGCAAGAGCACCCTGGACGTCCACCGCGAAATCTCCATGGCCCTCGCGCAACGCGAAGCGCCGCTCACCCCCGAAGAGCTGGCCGAGCTGGACACCGCCCTGCTGGGACGCGTGGCCACGCTGTGGCAGACCCGCATGCTGCGCTACACCCGCCTGACGGTCTCCGACGAAATCGAGAACGCGCTCTCTTACTACCGCAGCACCTTCCTACAGGTCATCCCGCGCCTGTACGCCGACCTCTCCAAACTGCTCAACCGCGAATCCGCCAAGCCCTTCGCCGCTCCGCCCCCGCCGCTGGAACCCTTTCTGCGCATGGGCAGCTGGATCGGCGGCGACCGGGACGGCAACCCCAACGTCGACGCCGCCACGCTGGAACGCGCCCTGCTGCGCCAGGCCACCGTGCTGTTCGAGCACTACCTGCAAGAGGTCCACGCGCTGGGCGCGGAACTGTCCATCACCACCCTGCTGATCGCCGCCGACCCCCAGCTGCTGGCACTGGCCGACAGCAGCGGCGACGACTCCCCGCACCGCAGCGACGAACCCTACCGCCGCGCGCTGGTCGGCGTCTACGCCCGGCTGGCCGCCACCGCGCTGCGCCTGACGGGCCAGGACCTGGCCCGCCGCAGCACCGTCGCCGCGCCCGCCTACGACGCGCCGGAAGAACTGGCCGCCGACCTGGCCGTCATCGCCGCATCGCTGTCCGCCCACCACGGCGCGCCCGTCGGCAAGCTGCGGCTGGCCGGCTTGCAGCAGGCCGTCCAGGTCTTCGGCTTTCACCTGGCCACGGTCGACCTGCGCCAAAGCTCCGACGTCCACGAGAACGCCCTGGCGGAACTGTTCTCGCGCGCCGGCGCCACGCGCAACGGCAAGCCGCTGGACTACCTGGCGCTCAACGAAGAAGAACGCGTCGAACTGCTGCGCGCGGAAATGGCGCAGGCGCGCCCGCTAGCCTCGCCCTGGATCGCCTATAGCGAAGACACCACCCGCGAACTCGCCGTACTGCGCGCCGCCGCGGCCGGCCGCGCCCGCTACGGCAAGCAGGCCGTGCGCCAGACCATCGTGTCCCACACCGAAACGCTGAGCGACCTGCTCGAAGTCATGGTGCTGCAAAAAGAGGCCGGCCTGACCGCCCCCGCCGGCCAGGACATCCCCCCCGAAGACGGCCTGATGGTCGTGCCCCTCTTTGAAACCATCCCCGACTTGCAGCGTGGCGCCGACATCATGGCCGCCTGGCTGGACCTGCCGGAAATCCGCCAGCGCGTGAAGCAGGCCCAGAACGGCGCCCAAGAGGTCATGCTGGGATACTCCGACAGCAACAAGGACGGCGGCTTCCTGACGTCCAACTGGTCGCTCTACCAGGCCGAACGCGCGCTGGTCGACGTGTTCTCCAGCCGCAACGTCCGCCTGCGCCTCTTCCACGGCCGCGGCGGCTCCGTCGGACGCGGCGGCGGCTCCAGCTTCGACGCCATCCTGGCCCAGCCCCCCGGCACCGTCGCCGGCCAGATCCGCCTGACCGAACAGGGCGAAGTCATCCAGAGCAAATACAAGGACGCCGAAGTCGGCCGCTGGCACCTGGAACTGCTGGTCGCCGCCACCCTGGAATCCAGCCTGGCCCCGCGCGCCGAAGCCACCAGCGCCGAAGACGCGCACATGGCCCACCACGGCCCCGCCATGTCCTTCATGTCCGACACCGCGCAACGCACCTATCGCGGCCTGGTCTACGACACCCCCGGCTTCGCCGAATACTTCTTCGCCGCCACCCCCATCAGCGAAATCGCCGGCCTGAACATCGGCTCGCGCCCCGCATCCCGCAAGAAAGGCCAGCGCATCGAAGACCTGCGCGCCATCCCCTGGGGCTTCTCGTGGGCCCAGTGCCGCCTCATGCTGACCGGCTGGTACGGCATGGGCTCCGCCATCGAGGCCTACCTGGAAACCGGCGACGCCCCCGACGCCCCCCGCTCCCGCCGCGGCCGTCTGGCCCAGCTGCGCGAAATGGCCCGCGACTGGCCCGCTTTCCGCACCCTGCTCTCCAACATGGAAATGGTGCTGGCCAAGTCCGACCTCGCCATCGCCGCCCGCTACGCCCAGCTCGTCCCGCAGCGCGCCCTGCGCGAACGCATCTTCGGCTCCATCAGCGCCGAACACGGCCGCACGCTGGCCATGCTCAAGCTCCTGACCCAACGCGAACTGCTGGCCGACAACCCCACGCTGCAAGTCTCGCTGCGCGAACGCTTCGCCTACATCGACCCGCTGAACTACCTGCAAATCGACCTGATCCGCCGCCACCGCGCCGCCCACAAACACCCCAACCCCGAAGTCGACGCGCGCGTGCAACGCGCCATCCACCTGACCATCAACGGGATTGCGGCGGGGCTGCGCAATTCGGGGTGAGCGTCGAGCCGAAGCAGAGTGCCAGACACCGTCACAAGCATCGGCCTGGTGATGGGTTATGCCTCAATGATGCAAATCACGTGCCATGCATAATGCAAGTTCAGCCTCGGGAGATGGACTGTGCCGAACGAAAATGAAGGCGCTAAGGCAGCGCGCCGAACTATCAAGCGCTTTCAAGAACACATCAATTCTTCACGCCTGGTTCCACACCAGTGCTACCGGATGTCGAGCCCAACTTACCAGCTTGTCTGCTACGTCAATCAGGTAACAGGACTATATCTAAGCAAAAATTACGCAGTCATTCCGATCTTTCTTCAGCGGGCACACGGCCAACTCTCTACGATCCACTCGGAGAGAGTCAGTGACCCATATCGCAAACTCGTCCTCCAGTACTTGAGCCATGTGGCCCACTTCATTGCAGAGTTCAACTGCATGGACGAGGATGAAGAGCATGTGACCCGGCTGATTCCCCAGGCACTGCTCGACATGATCCCTGAGGCGCTTCCTGAAGACTTGATAGTTGCAGGCGAGTTCTGAACGCAGGACTTTTTTGAATGCAGCCGCTACCGGCCAGGGGCGGGCCCCGCAAGATCCTCCACCACCACTCCACCGGTGGCGAGAACCTCAAGAACCCCACCCGCCCCAGCGCCCGCAAAGCTGAAACCACCCGAGCCCGGCGTGGCGGGGGCCTGGGGTGCGCGGGGCGTCAGATAAGCCCGAGGGAATCTGAAGGAACCGCCGCAGGCGGTGACGAAGATGACGAAGGGGGAGTCCGGAGCGAAGGCTCCGGACCGCAATCGCAGCCCCGCGCACCCCAGGCCCCCGCCACGCCGGGCTCCTCAAGAACTCACCCTGCGCCAGCCTCCGCGACCGTCGCATCAAATCCGCCCCCCCGACCGTCCACCCCACGAACACCCCAAATCCCCCATTTGTCCACCCCCCGCGACTTTTAGTACTATCTTCTTCATAAATTCTATATACGCACAAATGTTCGTATATAGAACAAACGATTTTTCTGGCCACGCCGCACAGAAAGGCACCCTGGAAGAGACAGAGATCACCCTGGTTCCCCTGGTGCCCGCCTGCAAGGCAACAGCCGCAAGCACCAAGCGAGCCATCATGGACACTCCCCTCAAGAATCTCGCCATCATCGGCGCAGGCGCCATGGGCAGCGGCATCGCCGCGCTATTCGCCTCGAAAGGACTCAACGTCGTCCTGATCGACCCGATGGAAGGCGCCCTTGAGCGAGCCTTGAAGACCATCGACCGCCAGTTGAACGTCTACGCCCCCGGCAACGTCCAGGAAGCAATACAGCGCATCCGCCTGGAGCCCGGCCTCGAAGCCGCCGCCACCAGCGACCTGGTCATCGAAGCCGTCCCGGAAAACCTGGACCTCAAGCGCGGCATCTTCGCCAAACTCGACTCCCTGTGCCCCGCGCACACCCTCTTCGCCACCAACACCTCCGGCCTGTCCATCAACGCCATCGCCAGCGCTGTTTTGCGCCGCGACCGCTTCGTGGGCACCCACTTCTTCACCCCCGCCGACGTCATCCCCCTGGTCGAAGTCGTCCGCAACGACGACACCTCCGAAGACACGGTCGCCCAGGTCATGGCCACCTTGCGCTTTGCCGGCAAGCGGCCCGTCCTCGTGCGCCAGGACATCCCCGGCTTCATCGCCAACCGCATCCAGCATGCGCTTGCCCGCGAAGCCATCTCGCTCCTGGAAAAGGGCGTCGCCAGCGCCGAAGACATCGACGAAGTCGTCAAGTGGAGCCTGGGCATCCGCCTCGCCCTGTCCGGCCCGCTGGAACAGCGCGACATGAACGGCATCGACGTGCACTACGCGATCGCCAGCTACCTCTACAAAGACCTCGAAAACCGCACCGAACCGTCCGACCTGCTGAAAAGCAAAGTCGAAAGCGGCCAGATCGGCGCCAAGAGCGGCCAGGGCTTCTACACCTGGAGCCCCGAACGCCGCGAACGCGTACTGCGGGAAAAAAGCGCCGCGCTGGGCGAACTTGCCGCCTGGCTGAACGGCAAAGCCGGCGACTCCTGAGCCAGGACCCGTTCAAAAGACAGTATTTGCAAAAGATAAGGCGCGGTGGCCACGGCCAACCGCGCCATCGGGCCACGAGCCCAACCACACAAAGAAAACCAATCGTCCCACCCGCCCGCATCGTCACCCGATCGCCCGCGGCGCAAGACACCAGAGAACCAGCCTACGGAGTTTGTTGGAGGCACCATGAATAAATTAGCTTCATTCTTTACCGAGCTGATGCGCAAGTATCTGCCCGATCCCTTCGTCTTCGCGATCGCGCTCACCTTGCTCACCGTGCTGCTGGCCATGGGCATCGAAGGCCAGAGCATCGGCGACGTCACCCGCGCCTGGGGCAAGGGCTTCTGGGGCCTCCTGGCCTTCACCACCCAGATGGCCGTGATCCTGGCGATGGGCTACGTGCTGGCCACCGCGCCGCTCACCGACCGCCTGCTCAACCGCATCGTCAGCCACGTCCACAAGCCGCACACCGCCATCATCGTGGCGACGCTCGTCGGCGGCGTGGGCAGCTACCTGAACTGGGGCTTCGGCCTCGTCATCGGCGGCATCGTCGCCAAGAAGCTGGCCCTCAAGGTCAAGGGCGTGCACTACCCCCTGATCATCGCCGCGGCCTATAGCGGCTTCACCATGTACGGCCTGGGCCTGTCGGCCAGCATCCCCGTGCTGGTGGCCACCCCCGGCCACCCGACAGCCAAGCAGATGGGCACCATCCCGCTGTCGGAAACCATCTTCTCGATCCCCATGCTGCTCACCAGCCTGGTCATCATCGTCACGCTGCCGCTGCTCAACGCCTGGCTGCACCCGAAGAACGGCGAGAAGATCGTCGAAGTGGACCCGGCCATCGACCGCGACGCCAATGCGTCCAACGCCGGCGAAGACATGCTGGAAAAGGGCACCATCGCCTCCAAGCTGAACAACAGCCGCCTCCTGAGCCTGCTCATCGGCGCGCTGGGCGTGGCCTACGTCGTCTTCCACTTCGTGGACGGCGGTTCGCTGGACCTGAACCTGATCAACTTCATCATCCTGTTCCTCGGCATCATCCTGCTGGGCACGCCGGCCGCCTACGTGGCCAAGCTGACCGAAGGCATCAAGACGATCTCCGGGATCATCCTCCAGTACCCGTTCTACTCCGGCATCATGGCCATCATGGCCGCCTCCGGCCTGGTCACGACGATCTCGAAAGTGTTCGTCGACGTCGCCACGCCTGAAACCCTGCCGTTCTGGGGCCTGATCAGCTCGTTCGTCATCAACTTCTTCGCGCCGTCCGCCGGCGGCCACTGGGTCATCCAGGGTCCGTTCATGATCGACGCCGCCAAGGAAATCGGCAGCGCCCTGAACCAGACCACGATGGCCGTCATGCTGGGCAACGCCTGGAACGACCTGGTGCAGCCCTTCTGGATCCTGCCGGCGCTGGCCCTGTCCAAGCTGAAGCTGCGCGACGTGATGGGCTACACCGTCATCATGATGCTGTGGGTCGGCGTGATCCACATCACCGCGGTATTGGCTTGGGGCTACCTGACCCATTGAGGTCTATTGTTGTGGCAGTGCTTTCTAAAACCGAACGGAAACTGATATGAGCAAACCGACCGCATATCTCGTCACCGGCGGCAGCGCCGGGATCGGCGCCGCCATCATCCGCATGCTGCTGGATGCGGGCCATCAAGTGGTCAACATCGACTACAAGCTGCCCGAGAATCCGCCGGCGGGACTGGTCTCGTATCAGGCCGATCTGACCGACGAAGCACGCACCAAGGAAGTCGCCCGCGAAGTGACCGGCGCCTACAACATCGTGGGCCTCGTGAACAACGCGGGCGCCACCCGCCCGGGCACGGCCGACACGGCCACGCTGGCGGACCTGGACTACGTGGTGAACCTGCATCTGCGCACCGCGCTGATCCTGGTGCAGGCGGCGCTGCCGGCCATGCGCGAAGCGGGCTTCGGCCGCATCGTCAACATGTCGTCGCGCGCCGCGCTGGGCAAGCCGGACCGTGTGGTCTATTCGGCCACCAAGGCCGGCCTGGTGGGCCTGACCCGCACCCTGGCCATGGAGCTGGGCGGCGACGGCATCACCGTCAACGCCATCGGCCCCGGCCCGATCGCCACCGACCTCTTCACCAAGAGCAATCCGGCGGGCGCTCCGCAGACCGAACGCATCATCAACAGCATTGTCGTCAAGCGCCTGGGCACGCCCGAGGACGTGGCGCGCGCCGCCATGTTCTTCCTGTCGCCCGACAACGGCTTCGTCACCGGCCAGATGCTGTATGTCTGCGGCGGCACGACGCTGGGCGTCGCCCCCATCTGAGCACGGCCGCCATGCACGCCCAGCCCGACCTCGCGCTCTGCCGCAGGCTCCGCCTAGCGGCGCAGCAGCGCGTGGTTGATCTGGTCGGCGGCGTGGCGCAAGGGCGGCAGGAATGCCGCCAGCATGGCCTCGCGCGAAAAGCGGTTGGCATGCCCGCTGACGTTCATCGCGGCGATCACCCGGCCGCTGCGGTCGATGATGGGCACGGCCACGGATTGCAGGCCCGGCTCCAGCTCCTGCGCCACGCAGGCGTAGCCGTCGGCGCGCACGCCAGCCAGCACGCGCTTGATCTCGGCGATGTCGGTGACGGTATCCGCGGTGTAGGCCTGGATCTGGCTCATCGCCAGCACCCGGTCCAGCTCCGCTTCCGGCAGGCCAGCCAGCAGCACGCGGCCCATCGACGTAACCCAGGCCGGCAGGCGGCTGCCCACCGCCAGGTTGATCGTCATCACCTTGTGGGTGGACAGACGCAGGATGTAGACGATGTCCGCGCCCTCCAGCACCGACACGGAGCACGACTCGCGCGTCTGCTCGGCCACTTCTTCCATATAGGGCAGCGCCAGGTTCCACAGCGGCGTGCCCGACAGGTAGGCGTAGCCCAGCTCCAGGATGCGCGGAGTCAGGGCGAACTTGCGGTCCAGCACCGTGACGTAGCCCAGGTGTTCCAGCGTCAGCAGGATGCGGCGCGCGCCGGCGCGGGTCAGCCCCGTCACCGCGGCGACCTCGGACAGCGTCATCTGCGAACGGTCGGGGCCGAAGGCCCGGATCACGGACAGGCCGCGGGCAAAGGATTGCACGTAGCTGTCGCTGGGTTGCTGGGGGTCGTGCTCGGCCATCCGTCTGTGCCCAAGAGTAAAAAGCTCGCCGCTGGCGAGCCGTCCGTTGCCCCTTTCGGGCAACGCCGAACGATGGAGATTGCAGCGCGCGGGCATGCCTTGACGCCCTGCGGTCCCCATGAAACGATGTTCTTCAGAAGAACGAAAGTTCTAATGAAGAACAAATTATGACACGCCACCTATGAGCGAACATCATGATCTCTAAGCTTGTTGCAAGCGCGGCGGCCGCCCTGGCGGACGTACCCGACGGCGCCACCGTCATGATCGGCGGCTTCGGCACCGCCGGCCAGCCCATGGAACTGATCGACGCCCTGCTGGAGCAGGGCGCCAAGGACCTGGTCATCATCAACAACAACGCCGGTAACGGCACCACCGGCCTGGCCGCCCTGCTGGGCGCCAACCGCGTCCGCAAGATCATCTGCTCGTTCCCACGCCAGGCGGACTCGCAGATCTTCGACGGCCTGTACCGCAGCGGCAAGCTGGAGCTGGAACTGGTGCCCCAGGGCAACCTGGCCGAGCGCATCCGCGCCGCCGGCGCCGGCATCGGCGCCTTCTTCACGCCCACCGGCTACGGCACGCCGCTGGCCGACGGCAAGGAAACCCGCGAAATCAACGGCCGCCAGTACGTGCTGGAATATCCGCTGCACGCCGACTACGCGCTCATCAAGGCCGAGCGCGGCGACCGCTGGGGCAACCTGGTCTACCGCAAGACCGCCCGCAACTTCGGTCCCATCATGGCCAGCGCCGCGCGCGTCGCCGTGGCGCAGGTACGCGAAGTGGTGGAACTGGGCGAGCTCGATCCCGAAACCGTCGTCACCCCCGGCATCTTCGTCAAGCGCGTCGTGCAGATCGAAGCCACCCCGGCCGCCAAGGAGCAGCAATGAGCACCAAACTGACCCGCGACCAGATCGCCGCCCGCGTCGCGCAGGACATTCCTGAAGGCGCCTACGTCAACCTGGGCATCGGCCTGCCCACCCTCGTCGCCAACCACCTGCCCGCCGACCGCGAGGTCATCCTGCACACCGAAAACGGCATGCTGGGCATGGGCCCGGCTCCGGCCAAGGGCCAGGAAGACTACGACCTGATCAACGCCGGCAAGCAGCCCGTCACCGAACAGCCCGGCTGCTCGTTCTTCCATCACGCCGACTCGTTCGCCATGATGCGCGGCGGCCACCTCGACATCTGCGTGCTGGGCGCCTTCCAGGTCTCGCAGCAAGGCGACCTGGCCAACTGGCACACCGGCGCGCCCGACGCGATCCCCGCCGTGGGCGGCGCGATGGACCTGGCCATCGGCGCGAAGGACGTGTTCGTGATGATGGAACTGCAGACCCGTGAGGGCCAGAGCAAGCTGGTCGAGGCCTGCACCTACCCCTTGACCGGCGTGCGCTGCGTGTCGCGCGTGTACACGGACGTCGCGGTGTTCGACATCCGCGCCGACGGCGTGACGGTCACCGACATGTTCGGCGACACCACCGCCGACGAACTGCTGCGCCTTACCGGCCTGCCGCTGAAGTTTTCCCGCTGATTTTTTTGCCGATACGCCCCCCGGCCCGTGCCGGGGCGGCATCATGGAGAGTCCATCATGTTGTTCATGGTTCAAATGCAAGTCAATCTGCCCGTCGACATGCCCGCCGACCGCGCCGACAAGCTGAAGGCCGACGAAAAGGCCCTGGCGCAGCAACTGCAGCGCGACGGCAAATGGAAGAGCCTGTGGCGCGTCGTCGGCCGCTACGCCAACGTCAGCATCTTCGACGTGGAAAGCAACGACGAACTGCACACGCTGCTGTCGTCCCTGCCGCTGTTCCCCTACATGGATATCGAAGTCACCGCGCTGGCGCGCCACCCCTCGGCGATCTGACAGGAGCATCGCATGCCCTACATCATCGAAACCTTCGACAAGCCCGACCACCAGGAAGTGCGCCAGCAGCATCGCGCCGCTCACCTGCAATACCTGGACGCCAACAAGCAGCTGCTGCTGGCCTGCGGCGCCAAGCTGCAGGACGACGGCAAGGACGCCGGCGGCGGCCTGTACATCGTTGATCTGGACACGCGCGAAGCCGCGCAGCAGTTCATCGACGCCGACCCGTTCTCGCTGGCCAATCTGTTTGACCGCGTGACCATCACGCGCTGGCGCAAGGCCTATCTCGACGGCGCCTGCCACCTGTAATACCGACGCGGCCGCCGTTTGCGCGGCCGCTGCCACATCCGAGGAATCCCGCATGTCTTACGCCGATCTCAGCCAGGCACGGCTGTTCTACGTCATCGATGGCCCCGCCGACGCGCCGGTGCTCGTGCTCTCCAATTCACTGGGCACCTGCTCCGACATGTGGGCCCGCCAGATCCCTGAACTGACCAAGCACTTCCGCGTCCTGCGCTACGACACCCGCGGCCACGGCAAGTCCTCCATCCCCGAAGGCGAGTACAGCTTCGAGCAGCTCGGCAACGACGTGGCGGAACTGCTGGCGCACCTGGATATCAAGCGTGCGCACTTCTGCGGCCTGTCGATGGGCGGCCCGACCGGCCTGTGGCTGGCGCTGGCCCGTCCCGAACTGATCGGCAAGCTGGTCCTGTGCAACACCGCCGCGCGCATCGGCTCGGCCGAAGGCTGGAGCACCCGCATCGCCGCCGTGGCGGACCAGACCCTGGAAAAGATGGCGCCCACGCTGGTCGAGCGCTGGCTGACCGACGGCTACCGCGCCGCCGAGCCGGGCCTGACCCAAGTACTGATCGACATGCTGCGCCGCACCCCCGACGCCGGCTATTCGGGCAACTGCGCCGCGCTGCGCGACGCCGACTTCCGCGAACAGGTGTCGTCCATCCAGGCCCCCACGCTGGTCATTGGCGGCACGCACGACCTGGCCGCCACGCCCGCGCAAGGCCGCGAACTGGCCGCCGCGATTCCCGGCGCGCGCTATGTCGAACTGAACACCTCCCACATCTCGAACTGGGAGCAACCGGAAGCCTTCACCCGCGCGGTCGTCGACTTCCTGACGGAGTAACCCGCATGCAACGCTGGAAGCACCGGCCCGAAGGCTCCAACTGGGGCGACTTCGGGCCCGACGACCAACTCGGCCGCCTGAATCTCATCACCGAAGAACAGGTCCTGAAGGGCGCGCGCGAGATCCGCGCCGGCAAGACTTTCTGCCTGTCGCTGCCGCTGGACCTGCCCGGCGGCAACGTGCTCAATCCGCGCCGCCATCCGCCGCAGCTGAGCCCCACGAAGCTCAAGGACACGCCGTACCTGAACTTTCCGCTCAGGAACGTCAACCCGGATGCGGTGGACGTGCTGAGCGACGACCAGGTGCTGCTGTCCATGCAGTACTCCACCCAGTGGGACGCGCTGGCGCACGTGGGCGCCCTGTTCGACGCCGACGGCGACGGCAAACCCGAGCTGCGCTACTACAACGGCTTTCAGGCCGGCGTCGACGTGGTCGGCCCCGCCGACGGCGACCACACCGGCTGCGGCTGCAACAGCGGCGGCCCCTCGGCCGCGCTGAAGCTGGGCGTGGAAAACCTGGCCCAGAAAGGCATGCAGGGCCGCGGCGTGCTGCTGGACCTGTTCCGCCACTACGGCGCCGGCCGCACCCTGATCGGCCACGCGGAGCTGATGCACGTGCTGGAAACCGACAAGATCACGGTCGAACGCGGCGACATGCTGGTGCTGCGCACCGGCTACGCCGAAGCCGTCGTCGCCATGAACGGCACGCCCGATCCCGAGGTGCTCCACACCTACGGCGCCGCGCTGGACGGCACCGATGCGGCCTTGCTGCAATGGATCACGGACAGCGGCATCGCCGCCATCTGCGCCGACAACTACGCGGTGGAAGCCTATCCCGCCCGCGAAAAGACCGGCCCGCGCGCCATGCTGCCGCTGCACCATCACTGCCTGTTCAAGCTGGGCCTGCCGCTGGCCGAGCTCTGGTACCTGAAGGACCTGGCCGACTTCCTGCACGCCAACGGCCGCCACCACTTCATGCTGACCGCGCCGCCGCTGAGGCTGCCGCATGCCATCGGTTCGCCGGTCACGCCCATCGCGACGGTGTAAACGGCAAAAAAAAGCGCCAGACAGACGTCTGGCGCTTTTTCACGCAAGGGTGCTCAGCCTTTCAGGCAGGTGCTCATGAACGTCTTGCGCGTGTCGCCAGTCAGCTTCTGTTCAGCTGCCTTGGCATTGCAGTCCTTCATCTTCTGCTGCTGCGGGGTCAATTGCTTGGCGGGCTCTTCGCCCTTCAGGCAACTGCTCATGTAGGTCTTGCGCTCGTCGCCCTTCTTGCCTTCCGCGGACTTGTTGCAGTCCGCCATGCGCTGCTGCTGCGGCGTTGGCGTCTTGGCGGGAGCGGCGGGGGTCTGGGCGTAGGCCCCGGCAAAACATGCGGACAACAGGATGGCCGAGGCCAACTGGCTAGTACGGGAAAGCATGAGTTCCTCCCTTGAGCGCCCGCCGGCGCGGTTGCACGCGCGTAAGCAGGCTGCACGATCCGCCGGCCAAGGCGCCGGCCCGGTCATCATCGAACAAACCGTTCGGCTTCGCAATAACCGGCGCAACCTGTTACCCATTCATCCATCTGACCCGTTGTGCCCGGGCCCGGAAAGGAGTGAGATAGCCTGACCGCTGGAGACCGCCATGAAAAAACCTGCCCTTGCCTTGCTCGTCCTGCTTGCCGGCCTGTCCGGCGGCGCCGGCGCGCAAAGCCTGGCCTACGGCATCACGTTGGGCAACGTCCAGGCCGTGCGCGACACCAACCAGAACCTGTCCACCATCACCGGCTACCTGGCCAACCAGTCCGCGCGCCACGTCAACAGCGTCCTGCTGACCTACGTGCTGTACGACGCGCAAGACCGCGAGATCGGCCGGGTGCGCGAAGATGTCATCGGCCCCCTGGCGCCAGGCCAGATCAAGGTCGTCAAGGCGGTGACGCCGCTGCAATTCACGCGCGTCACCGCGCTGGACGTGGCCGCCCGATAGGGCTGCGGATTTATTCCAGGGCAAAAAAACCCTTTCTTCGTCAGGGTTTAGACAGGGGGCTGTAGGCCCAGTTATGGGAAAATCCAGCTTGCCGGCTCGATCAAAGGGGCTTCCACACGAAGCCCCTTCTTGCGTATGCCGGCGCGCCAGCAAGCCTGGCCACGTTACTAGGAAGTGAAGATCATGTTTCCCAAAAGACTCACCGAAGGCTACCAATCATTCCTGGACGGCCGTTTCCACGCGGAAAGCAGCCGCTACCAGAAGCTGGCCGAATCTGGGCAAAGCCCGGAAATCCTGATCATCGGCTGTTGCGACTCGCGCGTGTCGCCCGAAGTCATCTTCGACGCCGGCCCCGGCGAAATGTTCGTGGTGCGCAACGTCGCTAACCTCGTGCCGCCCTGCGAGCCCGATTCGGAATCGTCGTACCACGGCACCAGCGCCGCCATCGAATTCGCGGTCAACGGCCTGAACGTCAAGCATATCGTCGTGCTGGGTCACGCCTCCTGCGGCGGCATCCGCTCCTTCTTCGACGATGCGAAGCCGCTCACCAAGGGCGACTTCATCGGCAAATGGATGTCGCAGATCGAACCCGTGGCCGCGCGCCTGGGCCCCGGCACCGGCGACCGCCAGGCCAACCTGAAGCGCCTTGAGCTGGCAACGGTTGAGCACAGCCTGAACAACCTGATGACCTTCCCGTCCATCCGCCGCCGCGTCGAAAAAGGCGAACTGGAACTGCACGGCACCTACTTCGGCGTCGCCACCGGCGTGCTGTTCCTGCGCGACCCCGACACCGGCGAATTCAATCCCTGCCTGGAAACCGGCATCAAGGAATAAGCGGCCACGCGCCGCCCGCAAAGGGTCCGGCGCCCACCGCCAGCACACATGGCGCACTCACCGCCATGGCGCCGCCAGCCTGAGACTGCGCGCACCGCGCGCAGCCACAGCGCCCCGACGCAAGACACCCCAACGCCAAAGAAGGCCGCCCGCGCGGCCGCCTTTGGCGACCCCGCCCCCTCCTCCCTTCCCCTCAGCTGTCCACCAGAACGCCAAGCACGCCGCCCGCCCCAGCGGCCGCCAAGCCTGACGTCAACACGAGCGTGGGGCGCAGGCGACGCGGCGGACGCGGGGGGTCGATAAGCCCAAGGGAATCCGAAGGGAGCCGCAGGCGGACGAGGATGACGCAGGGGGGGGCCGCCTAGGCAAGTCCGGAGCGAAGGCTCCGGACCGCAATCGTTGACCCGCGTCCGCCGCGTCGCCTGCGCCCCACGCGGCTAAAGAACCAGCAGCCCCCCCGCCAGTACGACTGGACAGCCCCCTCCCCCTGCGCAACACTGTCGCCTCTCCACCGACAAGGATTCCCATGAAAATCTTCTACTCCCCCGCCTCCCCCTTCGTACGCAAATGCATGGTCATCGCGCATGAACTCGGCCTTGCCGATCGCATCGAAAAGCTGCCCAGCGCCGCCGGCCCCGTCGCGCGCGACCAGACCATCATCCCCGCCAATCCCCTGGGCCAGGTCCCGACCTTCATTACCGACGACGGCCAGGCCTTGTTCGACAGCCCCGTGGTCTGCGAATACCTGAACGACCTGGGCGGCGGCTCGCTGTTCCCCACCGGCAAGACCCGCTGGCAGGTGCTGACCGAACAATCGATGGCCGACGGCATGCTGGGCGCGGCGCTGCTGGCCCGCTACGAGACCGTGCTGCGCCCCGAAACGCTGCGCTGGGACAGCTGGATAGAAGGCCAGTTGGGCAAGGTCCGCGACGGCCTGGCGCTCATCGAAAAGAACGCCGCCTCGCTGGAAGGCCGCCTGGACATCGGCACCATCACCATCGGCTGCGCGCTGGGCTACCTGGATTTCCGCTTCCCCGACCTGGACTGGCGCGCCTCCCACCCGGCCACCGCCGCCTGGTACGAAACCTTCAGCCAGCGCCCGTCCATGCAGGCCACCAAGCCCTGAACGACCAGGAGACGCGGCACGAAGCCACAAGGCAAAGCCCTCTCGGGGGGCAGCAAGCACGCATAGCGTGCGCAGCTTTGAAGCTCTTCCTGTTACAGTGAACCTGTAACTCGCTGGACGGACCAACCTACAGGCCAACCACGACAGGGAGCCCCGCATGAGCGTCGCTGCGATCTCCGCCATACCCCGCGTTGCCGCGCCCTACCCGGCGCGCATCCCCATGCTGGACGACACCCGGCCCACCTGGGAAACCGAAAGGGCCGCGCAGAGCTACGCCGCGCGCCAGGCTCAGCGCGCTGCGCAGGCCCAAGCCGCCTGGGAAGCCCAGCGCATCGCCCGCGCCCAGGCCGCCAAGGCCGCCTCGGCTGGCCCCGAAACATCCCCCAGCCACCACCGCAACGCCTCCCCGCGCACGCCCCTTGCCCTTGCCACGTCCGCCGACATCGACGGACTGCGCAACCTGTACGCCGAATCCAGGATGCGGCGCGCGGTCGAAGATTTCGCCGCCCAGCCCGACCCGCTGGCGCAGCGCGCCGGCAACGCCAACGACCTGGGCACCATCGAAGGCCTGGCCCCGCTGCAGCCCTACCGCGTCGCGATGGGCAATCCGCAGGTCCAGGAATTGCAGACCGCCGTCGCCATGAAGGCCGCCGGCATCGGCATTCCCAAGGTGGCCAACATCGGCGCCACCGAAAACGTCACCGACAACGCGCGCTACCGGCCCGGCAACTCGCCCTGAACGCGCAAAAAAAAGCCGCCTGAACCAGGCGGCTTTTTCGTCGGGCACAGCCGTATCAGTGGAAGAATTCCGCGATCATCGTGGCGCCCAGGAAGGTGCCGGCGTTGGCGGCCAGCGACACCACCACGATCTTCCAGCCCAGCTTGCGGAAGGCAGGCAGGTCCTTCAGGATCGACAGGCCGGCCATGGCCAGGATCACCGTCGTGAATGGCAGGAAGTTCACCTTGCCGACCAGCGCGATGATCTGGTCCGAATACGGCAGCACGCCGGGGCAGCCCGCCGTCATGGCGATCAGCGACAACACGAACACCGCCGGCAGCTTGGGCACCACGCGCAGGATCAGGTCGGTGATCACGACCAGCAGAATGATGATGCCCATGCCCGGCAGCGCATCCGCGAACGGCACGTTGTAGCCCAGGCGGTTGCCCACCAGCGCAAACAGGCCGCAGATGACGTAGGCCGTCAGGCGGTCGCCAAAGCCCATCTTGGCGCTGTGCGCGGGCACGTCTTCCGACACGCTGCCGTCAACAACGGCGTCGTCCGCCTTGCTGCGCGAGAAACGGCCCAACACGGGCTCCAGCTTGCCGTACAGGAAGATGGTCGTGGGCAACGAGATGAACAGCGTGAAGTACACGCCCACCACGGTCGTCAGCAGGTTGGCGGCGGCCGCCAGGGCGGCGACCTGATGCGCCATTTCGGGCGTCTGCTGGGACGCGATCGCGCCCACGCCGGCAGCCATCATGCTGCCCGAGCCCACGCCGGCGCCCATGGCGAGCGAACGCGGATCGAAGATGTTCAGGCTGGTGATGAAGCCGGCCATCAGCGCCACGAACAGCGCGCCGATCACGGTGCCCGTGATGTACTCGGCCATCACGCCGCGGCCTTCCGGCGAATTCATGCCGTAGCGCTCGCCGATGATCGCCAGGCTGGGCTCGCGACCCACCGAGAACGTGGCGCCGATGGCTTCGCGCTTGATGCCCAGCAGCAGCGCCAACGGCAGGCCGATGGCCATGGTGCCGAAGAAGTGGCCGAACTCCTGGAACACGAGCGCCCAGCCGGCTTCGCGCACCTGCGGCAAGGCGCCGCCCACCATCAGGCCCAGCTTGGCCAGGAACGGCAGCAGCGCGTATTGCAGGTAGCCGCTGATGCGGGTCTGCATGGCGCGGTCGATGCCCGTGCCCACGGGCAGGCGCTGGCCGAAGGCGGCCACGATGGCGCCGATGAAGATGGCCCACAGCATAGGCTGCAGAATGATCTTGCCCGGGCCCACCGCAAAGGTGACGCTGCCGATCGCTTCGGAAATGACCACCACCAGCAAGATGGCGGCAAGCATGCGAATGCGGCCGGATAGCGGCATGGAGGGCGCGGCCAGACTGGCGCTGGCGTGAGACATCGGATTCCCCTGATGAACGTGAATAGTATTCGTGGCGGCTTGCCGCAAGCCGGCCCGGCGGGCGCGCTCCAGTCCAAGGCAAATCGGATCGGCGGCGCAACGCGGCGACGGCGCGGCAGCATCGGCGATTTTCACCCGGGGGTCCGGCGGGCAACCATGACACCGCCAGGGCATTAGCGTTGCGTAAAATGCAACACACGGCCTTTTCCTGGGAAAATTTTGCACGATATCGGTATTTTAGGGGTAAACCCTAGGGCCGTACTGTGGATCTCCCGCCGCAATCTCGTCACGGAGTCCTGTCATGGACGAAAAACTCGACGCCCGCCGCACCCACTACTTCATGCAGGTCATGAGCCGCGGTTCGGTGCGCGGCGCCGCCGAAGTGCTGGACATGGACCCTTCCGCCGTCAGCCGGGCCATCGCCGCGCTGGAGCGCGACTGCGGCATGGCGCTGTTCGAGCGGCGGGGACGGGGCGTGGTGCCCACCGATGCCGGCCATATCCTGGCCCGCTACGTGAAGCGCCAGCAGAACATCCAGGAGAGCTTCTTCTCGGAAATCGACAGCCTGCGCAACGCCGAGCGCGGCCATATCGACCTGGTGCTGGGCGAAGGCTTCGTCGAACTCATGTTCGACCGCGTGCTGCCCGGCTATTGGCGCAGCCACCCGGAGGTGACGCTGGACATCGAGGTCGCCCGCACTTCCGAGATCGTGCAGCGCATCGTGGACGACCGCGCCTATATAGGGTTGGTGTTCCAGCCGCCCACCGACGCCCGCCTGCGCACGCATTACTCGCGGCCCGAGCCCATCCGCGCCATCGTCCGCCAGGACCATCCGCTGACTCGGCTGCACCGCCCGCTGCTGCTGACCGACCTGGCCGACTACCCCGGCGCGTCCATGCAAGAGGGCTTTGGCGTGCGCCAGCATATCCAGGCCGCCGAGATCAGCGAACAGGTGCGGCTGCGCAACGTGCTGACCACCTCGTCCTTCAAGGCGCTGTGGCAGTTCGCCGCGGCCGGCATCGGCTATGCGCTCACGCCCCCCATCGCCGTCACGGCCGACATGCGCGCCCAGCGGCTGGCCAGCCTGCCGCTGGCCAATCCCATCCTGAACCAGGGCAGCCTGCATGTGCTCAGCCGCGCCGGCCGCCACATATCCCCCGCCGCGCGCGAACTGCTAGAGCACATCGTGCGCGGCATCGGTGCCCCGGCCGGGCCGCCAACTGATATGGTCGGCTGACGCGGATCTGCATCTGTTTACCCGCGGCCGCAGCGTCTACAGTGGTCCTGTCCACCCATCCGCCAGGAGGCGCATATGCTTAGTTTCCTGCGCACGGTCCGCTCCGTGCTCTGGGGCTTTTTCGGCGTCAGGCGCGGCCGCGGCTACGACGCCGACATCGCCCACAACAAGCCCGGTCCGCTCATCGCCACCGGCCTGCTGATGGCCGCCTGCCTGGTGATCATCCTGGTCGTCGTGGCCCGCTGGGCCGTCAAGGCGGCGCTGTAGGACGGCCAATGGAAAGACGGCGTTTGCAGGGCTATGCAAGAATGCCCGCGCCAAGGCGGGGCAGCCGCCCCCCGGTGGCAGGAAGCACGCGTAGCGCGCGCAGCGTGGGAGCCTTATGACCTTATTACCAGAATGACTTAGACGCTGGCGGCGGCTGCCTGTTACGGTTATGAATCCCCCTTTGCCTGCGCGCTGCGCAGGGCGCGTCCAGGGGCTCAGACCGAGAAGACTTCAAGGGCAGTAGACATGTACGTGTATGACCCCGTCGACCAGCAGCTTGTCGAGCAGCGTGTGGCGCAATTCGCCGACCAGACGCGCCGCTTCCTCGACGGCCAGCTCACCGAAGATGATTTCCGCGTCCTGCGCTTGCAGAACGGCCTGTACATCCAGCGTCACGCGCCCATGCTGCGCGTGGCCATTCCCTACGGCATCCTGGCGTCGCGCCAGCTGCGCACCCTGGCGCACATCGCGCGCAAATGGGACCGCGGCTACGGCCACTTCAGCACCCGCCAGAACATCCAGTTCAACTGGCCCAAGCTTGAAGACGTGCCGGACATCCTGGCCGAGCTGGCCACGGTCCAGATGCACGCCATCCAGACCAGCGGCAACTGCATCCGCAACACCACCACCGACCACTTCGCCGGCGTCGCGCCGGACGAGCTCGTGGACCCGCTGGTCTGGTGCGAGATCATCCGCCAGTGGTCCACGCTGCACCCGGAATTCGCCTTCCTGCCGCGCAAGTTCAAGATCGCCGTCAGCGGCGCCGTGCAAGACCGCGCGGCCGTGGGCGTGCATGACATCGGCCTGCAGGCCGTCGAGCGCGACGGCAAGCTGGGCTTTCGCGTCTGGGTGGGCGGGGGCATGGGCCGCACGCCCATCGTCGGCAAGCTGATCAATCCCTTCGTCGAATGGCAAGACCTGCTGACCTACATGCAGGCCGCGTTGCGGGTCTACAACCTGCATGGCCGCCGCGACAACAAGTACAAGGCGCGCATCAAGATCCTGGTCAAGGACCTGACTCCCGAGGTCTATGCCCGGCAGGTCGATGAACAGTGGCAGCTCATCAAGGGCGGCCCCGACACGATCACGCAGGAATTCGTCGACAGCATCAAGGCCCGCTTCGTCTGGCCGCAATACGACGCGGCCGCCGCGTCCGACATCGACAACACGGCCGCGCTGGCCGCCGCCGACAAGCGCTTTGCGCGCTGGCTGCGCACCAACGTCCACGCGCACAAGGTCGCCGGCTACGCCGCCGTCACCGTGTCGCTCAAGCCCACCGGCGTGCCGCCGGGCGACATCACTGCCGACCAGATGGACGCCGTGGCCGACCTGGCCGACGCCTATGGCTTTGGCGAATTGCGCGTCTCGCACGAACAGAACCTGATCCTGGCCGACGTGCGCCGCGCGCGCCTGCATGAGCTCTGGCAGAAGCTGGAAGCGCTGAACCTGGCCACGCCCAACATCGGCCTGCTCACCAACATCATCGCCTGTCCGGGCGGAGACTTCTGCGCGCTCGCCAACGCGGTCTCCATCCCCGTGGCCGAAGCCATCCAGCGCCAGTTCGACAACCTCGACTACCTGTTCGAGATCGGCGAGCTGGACCTGAATATCTCGGGCTGCATCAACTCCTGCGGCCACCATCATGTCGGACACATCGGCATCCTCGGCATCGATAAGGCCGGCGAAGAGTGGTACCAGGTCACGCTGGGCGGCCGCCAGAACGGCGCCGCCAAGCCCTTGCCGGACCTGGAGTCCACGCGCGGAGGCGGCGCGGCCGTGGGCCGCATCATCGGCCCCTCGTTCGCCCGCGACCAGGTCCCAGGCGTGGTCGACCGCCTGATCCGCACCTACCTGGGCTTGCGCGACAGCGAAGAGGAACGCTTCATCGACGTGGTGGACCGCGTCGGCATCGACCCTTTCAAACAGGACGTCTACGCGGACCCTGCCTTCGCCAAACCCGCCCAGGTCACGGAGGCAGCCCATGTCTGAGATCTACGCCCACGACGCCCCCGGTCCGCACCTGATCCGCAACGGCAAGCTGGAAGCCGACACGTCCCGCCCCTTCACGCCTGAACCCGAAGTGCCCGCCGAAGGCCAGGTGCCTGGCGACGAGCCGGGCTGGATCGTGCCGCTTTCCATCTGGAAGACGTCGCGCGCCACCTTGCGCCGCCACAAGCACCCGGTGGCCGTGCTGCTCGACTCCGACGCCGACCTGGCCGATCTGGCCGAGGCCGACGGCACCCTGAACCCCGCCGGCATCGCCTTCATCGCCGTGGACTTCCCCGTCTACACCGACGGCCGCGGCTATTCGCTGGCGCAGCTGCTGCGCACCCGCTACCAGTGGCAGGGCGAGCTGCGCGCGGTGGGCGACGTGATGATCGACACCATCCACTACCAGGCGCGCGTCGGCTTCGACAGCTTCCTGGTCAAGCCCGGACACGATCCGCACAAGGCGCTGGATGCCTTCAAGACGTTCACGGTGCATTACCAGAAGACCTACCGCGTGCCGGCTCCGGCCGCCACCTAGCCGCCCTGCGCGCCGGGCAACGCCCAGCGCTGCATCCCCGGATCGTCCTGCGCCAGCTGCGTGCGGATCAGGTCGGCGATGCTGCGCTGGCGCGGCGCCTGCATGCGGCTGATGAGGCTGGATACGCTGACCGCCAGGCGCGGATAGCCGCCCGCATCGCATAGCGCCACCCCCACTCCCAGCACACCCGGCACCGCGGCATTGCCCACGACGGCCCACCCGCGGTCGCGCGTGTTCTCCACCAGCCGCCGCATCTGCGCAACCGTCATGCCGCCGTAGGCGCGCAGCGCCTGTTCGTTCTGCGCCACCACCTCCTCGGCCTCGTCCGGCGGCAACGCCCCCAGCAGCGCCAGCCCGGCCGCGCCCACGCCCAGCGGCTGGCGATGCCCGACCGTGACCGCCAGCACCTGCACGGGATAGTTGCCCACTTCCCGGTGCAGGCACAGGGAATCGTTCGCGGCGCGGCAGATGAGAAAGGCGGAATCCCCGCTCACGTCGCTGATCTGGCGCAGCACCGGCCGTAGGCTGCGCACCGCCTGCGCATGCGGATCGCCGGCCATCATGACGCCCAGCTCGGCGACGCGCCAGCGCGGCGCCAGCGACTCGCGCAGCGCATACCCCTCCTCCACCAGCACGTCCAGGTAGCGATACACCGTGGAACGCTGCATGCCGGCCGCCTGCGCGATGTCCACCACATGCATGCCCGCCGCGCCCGCCTGGCGCAGTACGCCCAGCACCCGCAGCCCGCGGCGCAGCACGCGTGGCCCAGAACCTTCTGAATCCGGCTTGTTCAATTTTTGGACACCCCGCGTTGATGACTCCCCTATCAAAGCCCAATATGAAGACGGACAGACGAAGAGTTGTCCAAATATTAGACAAAACAGGACGGAGACAACAATGAAGACAGACAGCAAGCGGTGGACCGTTGCAGCGCTGGCCTTGAGCGGCGCATTCATAGCCAGCGCCCCGGCCTGGTCGGCCAAGCCCTACCCCGAACGCCCCGTCACGCTCGTCGTGGGCTACGCGGCGGGGGGAGCCACCGACATCGTGGCGCGCCTCATGGCGAAATCGCTCTCGGAGGAATTGGGCCAGACCGTCGTGGTCGAGAACAAGACCGGCGCCAACAGCAACATCGGCGCGGAAATCGTCTCGCGCGCCGCGCCCGACGGCTACACGCTGTATGTGGGCTCCATTGCCAACACCATCAACCGCACGCTGTACAGCCAGCTCAACTATGACTTCGTGAAGGGCTTCGAGCCCGTCGGCCTCCTGGCGACCATCCCGAACATCCTGGTCGTCAATCCCAAGCTGCCGGTCAAGACGGTGCAGGAATACATCGCCTACGCCAAGGCGCATCCCGGCAAGCTGACCTGCGCCTCGTCCGGCAGCGGATCCTCCATCCACCTGTCCTGCGAACTGTTCAAGATGAAGACCGGCACGGACATCCTGCACGTACCCTATCGCGGCAGCGGCCCCGCGGTGGCCGATCTGCTGGGCGGCCAGGTGGATTCCATGTTCGACAACCTGCCTTCGTCCCTGCCGCACGTGCAGGCCGGCAAGTTGCGCGCCATCGGCGTCACCTCGCCTGAACGGCTGCCCGCCACGCCTGACGCGCCCACGCTGGCGGAGTCCGGCCTGCCGGGCTTCGACGTGGAATCCTGGTTCGGCGTGGTGGCGCCGGCCGGCACGCCCAAACCGGTCATCGACCGCCTGAACCAGGCGATGAACAAGGCGCTGGCCAGCCCCGCCCTGCAAACCTCCTACAAGCAGTCCGGCTTCTTCGCGCCGCAGCCGCCCAACACCCCCGAAACGTTCAACCAGAAGATCGCCAGCGAGATCGACAAATGGGGCGCGGTCGTGAAGAACGCCGACCTCAAGGCCAACTAGGGCCTGTTCACGCGAAAAGGAGCACAGGTGTACCCGATAGATTTTTTCTTCCGCGCGGCCGAGCAATATCCTGAACGCGTTGCGCTGGATGGCCCCGATGGCCAGGTCACGTATGCGCGGCTGGCCGCCGACACCCGCGCGCTGGCGGCCGCCCTGCAGGACCTGGACCCCGCGCCGCAAACGCGCGTGGCCATCTGCGCCGGCAATTCCGCGCGCCACATCCTGGCGCTGCTGGCCGTGCTGGCCAGCGGCAAGGTATGGGTGCCGCTCAATTACCGCAGCACGGAGCGGGAAATCGGCCGCATCCTGGACGCCACGGCGCCCTCCATCGTCATCGTGGACGGCGTGGGCGCGCCGCTGGTGCCGGCGTGCGCGGCCAAGCGCGTCGACCTGGAGGACGGCCCGGCCGACCTGGGGCTGGCCGCCTTGCTGACGCGCGGCGCGGGCCGCGAGCCCATGCGCCATGCACTGCCGCGCGATGCCACGCAGGCGATCAAGTTCACCGGCGGCACCACCGGCCTGCCCAAGGGCGTGATGCAGCCGTACCACGCCTGGAACGCCGGCATCATCAATCAGATCGCCAGCTGGGGCCTCACCCACGAAGACCGCTATGTGGTTTCCGCCCCCATCACCCATGGCACGGGCACCTATCTGTTGCCGGTGCTGGCGCAAGGCGGCGCCCACCTGCTGCTGGACAGCGTCACCCCGGCCACCATCACCGCGGCGTTCCGCGAGCGCGGCGGCACGCTGAGCTTCATGCCACCCACGCTGATCTACATGATCATGGCGCAGCCGGGCGTATCGCGCGCCGACTTCCCGCGGCTGCGCAATCTGATCTACGGCGGCGCGCCCATGCCCGTCGAGAAGATCGAACGCGCGCGCGCCTTCTTCGGTCCGGTGCTGGGCACCACTTACGGCCAGACCGAAGCCCCGCAGATCGTCACGGTGTTGCGCCCCGCGGACCTGGAAGCGCCCGAAAACCGCGCCTCGGTCGGCCGCGTCACCTACCTGTCCGACGTGGCGATCATGGATCCGGAAGGCAAGCTCCTCCCCCGTGGAGAAATCGGCGAGGTCGTGGTGCAGGGAGACCTGGTGATGACGGGCTACTGGCGGCTGCCGGAAAAGACCGCCGAGACCGTGGTCGACGGCTGGCTGCATACCGGCGACACCGGCCTGATCGACGCGCGCGGCTACCTGTTCCTGAAGGACCGCCTGCGCGACGTCATCATCACCGGCGGCTTCAACATCTACCCGGTGGATGTGGAGAACGCGCTATCCGCGCATGCGGCGGTGTACGAGTGTTCGGTATTCGGGCTGCCGGATGACAAATGGGGCGAGGCCGTCCACGCCGCGGTGCAATTCCATCCCGGCGCGCAGGCCGGTGCCGACGAGCTCAAGGCCCATGTGCGCGCGCTGCTCGGCCCCGTGGCCACGCCCAAGCAGATCCACATCCACGACAGCCTGCCGCGCTCCAGCGTGGGCAAGGTGCTGAAGAACGCCGTGCGCGACGCGGCAAACAAGGAGATCTCATGAATACGCCCGAAACCCGCCTCTGCGCGCATCACCTTGCCGGCATGTCCTATCGGGACGTGGACCTGGTGGAAGACCTGATCGGCAAGAAGACGTTCACCGAAGTCATGATCATGCAGATCCTGGGACGCGATGCGCGCCCGGTCGACCTGCGTATCGTCGACGCCGTGCTGGTCACGCTGATGGAGCACGGCATGACGCCCAGCGCCATCGCCACGCGGCTGATCTATATGAGCGCGCCGGAGAACCTGCAGGGCGCGGTGGCTTCGGGACTGATGGCCGTGGGCAGCCAGTTCGTCGGCACCATGGAAAACTGCTCGCGCCTGCTCGACCGAATCCGGCAGGCAGCCGACGGACAGGCCGAGGCGCTGGCCATCGCGCGCGAGTTCCGCGCCGCCCGAGGCGCGCTGCCCGGCTTCGGCCACCACCTGCACAAGCCGGACGATCCGCGCGCAATCAAACTCCTGGCGCTGGCCGAGGCCGAAAGCGAGCTGGGCGGCGAATCCATCAAGGCGCTGCGCTTGCTGGCCGGCGCGATCGACGAGACCTACGGCAAACACATCACCATCAACGCCACCGGCGCCGTGGCCGCGCTGCTCAGCGAGATCGGCGTGCCCACCGACCTGATGCGCGGCTTCGCCGTCATCTCGCGCGCCGCCGGCCTGGTCTCCCATGTGGCCGAAGAACAGCAAAGCCCGTCCGGACGCTACATCTGGGAAACCATCGATCACGCGATTCCCTACGTCGGCAAGGGCAAGACCCATCAAGGCGGCGGCCAATCGTGACGCCGGACACGCGCCTGGCGGGCAAGATCGCCCTGGTGGCCGGGGCCGGCGCATCGGCGGCAGGCTGGAGCATAGGCAAAGCCAGCTGCGTGACGCTGGCGCGGCAAGGCGCGGCCATCGTCGCGCTGGACGCCAGCCTGGCCGCCGCCGAAGACGCGGCCCATGAAGTCGAGCTGGCCGGAGGCAGCGCACTGCCGGTGCAGGCGGACGTCGCCGATCCGGCCGCCATGCAGGCGGCGGTCGACGCGGCCATGCGCCGCTACGGCCGCATCGACATCCTGCAGGCCAACGCCGGCATCGGCAAGGTGGGCGGGCCCGAGGACATCACGCTGGAAGACTGGGACCGCATCCAGCAGGTGAACGTGACCAGCCTGCTGATCGCCACGCGGTTGCTTGCGCCCGTCATGCGCGCGCAAGGCGGCGGCGCGATCGTCACCGTCTCCTCCATCGCGGGCATCCGGTACACCGGCTATCCGCATCTGGCCTACAGCGTCAGCAAAGCGGCCGTCATTCACTTCGCCCGCATGGCCGCGCAGCAATATGCCGCCGACCGCATCCGCGTGAATACGGTGATTCCCGGCCTGATCGACACGCCGCGAATCGCCGCCAACGTGGCGCGCATGTTCGACGCGGACGATCTGGACGCCGCGCTGGCGGCGCGCGACAGACAGGTGCCGATGGGACGCATGGGCACGCCATGGGAGGTCGCCAACGCGGTGGCGTTCCTGGCATCCGACGAGGCGTCGTACATCACCGGGACGGAGCTCGTCGTGGATGGCGGCCTGACCGGCAAGTACGCGTAGGAAGCCGAGGCGCAGGCGCGCTTACGGCAGAACCGGAAAGCGTCCGGCGATATCGTCGCCCGTGAATTGCGCCACCCAACCCGCCGGATCATTGAAGAGACGGATACAGGTGAACGCGGGCGCCGACCCCATGTCGAACCAGTGCCGGATGCCCGCCGGCACCGAAATCAAGTCGTTCGTTTCGCAAAGCGCCGCATACACGCGGCCCTCGGCGTGCAGCACGAACAAGCCGCTGCCGGCCACGAAGAAACGCACTTCGTCGTCGGCGTGCGTATGCTCGGCCAGGAACTTGCGCCGCAGGGTCTCGCGGTCCGGATGCGCGGCGTCCAGGCTGACGACGTCCACCGTCTTGTAGCCCCGCTCCGCCATCAGCCGGTCGATCTGCGGCTGGTACGCCGCCAGCACCTCGTCCTGGGGCGCGCCGGGCGCCACCGGCGCCTGCGCGTTCCAGCGCTCGAAGCGCACGCCGATGGCCGCCAGCTCGCGCTGGATCTCGGCCACGTCGTTCAGTTCGCGCCCTGCCGCGGGCGCGTGCTCGGGATAGATCGTCAGCGTGGACATCGGGACGCCGGCTTACCAGGACGTGGAGTACGCGCCAGGGAACTGCTTGGCGACGAAGGCCTTGACCTCATCCGACTGGTAGGCCTTGATGAAACGCGCGATGCGCGGATCATTCTTGTTGTCTTCGCGCGCGGCGATCACCACCGCCGCGAACGGCGCTTCCTTGCTTTCCAGCGCCAGTGCGTCCTTGGCGGGCGACAGGCCGGCCGGAATCGCGTAGGCGGAGTTCACCGCGGCGGCGTCCACGTCCTTGAGCGAATGCGGCAGCTGCGCGGCTTCGATCTCGATGAACTTCAGGTTCTTGGGATTCTCGACGATGTCGAACAGCGACGCCGTCACCGTGACGCCGTCCTTCAGCGTGATCAGCTTGGCGGCCTGCAACACCAGCAAGGCGCGCGCGCCGTTGGTCGGGTCGTTCGGAATGGCCACCTTGCCGCCCTGCGGCAGCGCGTCCAGCGATGTCACGCGCTTGGAATAGATGCCCATCTGCTGCACCACGGCGGTCGCCACCGGCACCAGCTTGTAGCCGCGCGCCTTGTTCTGCGCTTCCAGGAAGGGCTTGTGCTGATAGATGTTCAGGTCCAGCTCCTTCGCCTCCAGCGCGGCGTTGGGCTGGATGAAATCGCTGAATTCAATCAGCTTCACCTTCAGGCCTTCCTTGGCGGCGACCTGCTGCACCACCTCGCCGATCTGCGCGTGCGGGCCGACGGTTACGCCCACCTTCAGTTCGGCGTCCTGCGCCATGGCCTGGGTGCTGGCAAAACCGATCAGGGTGGCAAGAATGGCCAGGGAATGGCGAAGGCGCATGAGAAGTCTCTACTGGTAGGAATGAAGAATGATCCCGGATTCTAGTGACCGTCCCTCAAAACCGGAAGCGATGAATCCTCATATTGATATGCGCATTTCTGTATAAAGCCCGCCGCGATGACAGCTACGCCGCATCCAGACACAATAGAGCCTGCCTTCATTCACCCCACTTGTAAGCCATGTCCACCACCAACGAACTCCATCCGCACGCGCGCGCGCTGCTGGCCGACCACTATGCCGCCGTGGATGCCGACCTGCCTGTCTTGCTGGACCTGCTGTTTGCGCGCAGCGCCGGCGAAGACTGGCACAAGGCGGGTACGTTCAAGCACCACCTGCTGGGCGTCTATCGCACGCTGACGCTCTGGAACCAGCCGCGCGAAGTGCGCCTGCTGGGGCTGTTCCACAGCGTCTACGGCAACGAATACGTGGACCTCACCCTCTTTGACCGCCAGCGCGAGCGCGACACGCTGCGCGAGGTGCTGGGCGCCGAAGCCGAGGAATGGGTCAGCCTCTTCTGCGCCATGCCGCGCACGAAGTTCGTGCAAGCCATCCTGCAAGGCCAGGGCACGGGCGCCGAAGGCCTCACGCTGGAAGGCGCGGATGGCCAGGCGTACACCTTCACGCCGCGCCAGGTCGCCGCCTTCACCGTGGTGTCCGCCGCCGACATCGGCGAGCAATGGCACAGCTGGCAGGACGAGATTTTCGCGGGCTATCCGCAGCAGCAGCGCCGCGACCTGAAGACCAACTGGGCCTCGTCCCTGTGGCCCGGCCCGCTCAAGCCGCCGTCGAACATCCTGTCGATGCTGTCGCATCTGCTGGCCCCGCTGTCGCGCATGCCCGAGGACACCGGCATTCCCGTCCCGCCCGCGTTCGGCCACTGCGGCGCCACGCTGAGCCCGCGCGACGAGGCCGCCGCCAGCGCGCTGTACTGGCAAGTCATCACCCGCATGCACCCGCTGACGGAAATGGACAGCGCCCGCCACATGCTGGAAGCGGCGGTGGAGCACAATCCGTGGGTAGGCGAGCCGCGCCTGCTGCTGGCGCAACTGGCGCTGACGGCGGGGGATTTCGAGGCCGCCGAACAGCACGCGGCCGCCGGGCTTGCCGCGCTGCAGGCCTGGGGCACGGCATGGGACAAGCGCATCGAATGGGCCGGCTGGATGGCCTGGGCGCGCATCGAACTGCAGAACGCGCGAGCGCGGAAATGGCCGGAAAACCTGGGCGCGCTGAACGGCCTGGGGCTGGTGCAGTAAGCCTGCGGCGCAAGACAAACAGCCCCGCTTGCGCGAGGCTGTTTGCTTGCAGTCGTTGCTACGTGCCTTCCCAGTGCGGGCCGGGCACGACGATATCGAAAAGCTCCAGCACGCGCGCCACGGTGTGGTCCACCATCTCTTCGATGGAGGCCGGCCGGTGATAGAACGCCGGCAGCGGCGGAAACACGATGCCGCCCATTTCGGTCACCGCCGTCATGTTGCGCAGGTGAGCCAGATTGAACGGGGTTTCGCGCACCATCAGCACCAGGCGCCGGCGCTCCTTGAGCGTCACGTCGGCGGCGCGGGTGATGAGGTTATCCGACAGGCCGTGGGCCACGGCGGCCAGCGTGCGCATGGAACACGGCACGATCACCATGCCGGCGGTCTGGAACGCGCCGCTGGCAAGCGTGGCGCCCACGTCGCGCACGCTGTGGACGTGATCCGCCAGCGCGTAGATGTCGTGACGGCTGACATCCAGCTCGTGCTTGATGTTCAGCACGCCGGATGCCGACACCACCAGATGCGTCTCGACATCGTCAACGCCGCGCAGCGCCTGCAACATGCGCACCGCGTAGAGCGCGCCAGTGGCGCCCGTGATGCCGATGACCAGTCGCCTCATGGAGGCGTCAGGCCGTGGCGCCGGATTGCTCCAGCAGCGTCTTCAGCTCGCCGGACTCGTTCATTTCATTCATGATGTCCGAACCGCCGATGAACTCGCCCGCCACGTACAGCTGCGGAATGGTGGGCCAATTGGAGAATTCCTTGATGCCCTGGCGGACTTCGTCGTCCTCCAGCACATTGACGGTGACCAGCTTCTTCACGCCACAGCCCTTCAGGATCTGAATGGCCTTGCCGGAAAAGCCGCATTGCGGGAACTGGGCGGTGCCCTTCATGAACAGCACGACGGGGTGCTGGGTCACGGTTTCGCGGATGAATTCTTGAACGTCGCTCATGGTGGTCTCTTGGACAGGCATAACGGAATACGCCAATTATAGGTACAGCGGGAAAAACCGCCCGGATTACCCCGGAGCGCCGCCGGTTTATCCCGGAATTTCAGGGGCTGACGGCCTGTAACAGACACCGGGAAGCGGCGTCCGGCAGCGGTCAGCGAACGCCCGACCGGCCGGCGGATCGCCGGCCGCCGGAGATCCGCTCGATGCCCGCCAGGTCCTGGCGGCTGTGCACGTCTTCGAACCCGGCCGCCGACAGCAGATCCCGCACCGCCTGCGCCTGGTCCCAGCCGTGTTCCATCCACAGGGCGCCGCCCGGCTTCAGGTGGCCGCTGGCGCCCTGGACGATTCGGGCCAGGTCTTCCAGTCCGCCCGCGCCGTCGGTCAGCGCGCCGCGCGGCTCAAAGCGCAGATCGCCCTGGTCCAGGTGCGGATCGTCGCTGGCGACGTAGGGCGGGTTGGACACGATCAGGTCGAAGCCTTCGCCCGCGGGCACGGCCTCGTACCAGCTGCCTTCCACGAACCGCACCGATGCGGCCAGATCCCAGGCGTTGCCAGCCGCCACCGCAAGCGCGGCGGCGCTGACGTCGGACGCCATCACCCGCGCATCGCGGCGCGCCAGGGCGATCGAAATGGCGATCGCCCCGCTGCCCGTGCCCAGGTCCAGCACGGCGGGCCCCGCCACGCCGGCCACGCATTCCAGCGCGGTCTCGACCAGCACCTCGGTGTCCGGGCGCGGGATCAGCACGTCGGGCGTCACGCGGAACGCGTGGCCCATGAACTCGCGCCGGCCCAGCAGATAGGCCATGGGCTCGCCGGCGACGCGCCGCAGCGCCAGGGCCTCGTATGCCGCCGCGACCTCGGGCGCCAGCGGGTCGGTGTCATGCGCCAGCAGCCACGCGCGCGGTTTGGCCAGCACGTGCTCCAGCAGCATGCGCACTTCCAGGCGCGGCAGCCGGGTGTCGAGCAGCAGGCTTTTGAGCTGGGGGGAAGTCATTGCACCCGCCTCAGATGTCGTCGCCCAGGGCTGCGAGCTGCTCGGCCTGGTGCTCGGCGATCAGCGCGCCGGTCAGCTCTTCCAGATCGCCTTCCATGATCTGCTGCAGCTTGTACAGCGTCAGGTTGATGCGATGGTCCGTCACCCGGCCCTGCGGGTAGTTGTAGGTGCGGATCCGCTCGGAACGGTCGCCGGTGCCGATCAGGCTCTTGCGCTCGGCGGCTTCCTTGCTCTGGCGCTCGCGCGTTTCCTTGTCCTTCAGGCGCGCGGCCAGCACCTGCATGGCCTTGTCCTTGTTGCGGTGCTGCGAACGGTCGTCCTGGCACTCCACCACCAATCCGGTCGGCAAGTGGGTGATGCGCACGGCCGAGTCGGTCTTGTTGATGTGCTGGCCGCCCGCGCCGCTGGCGCGGAAGGTGTCGATGCGCAGATCGTTCGTGTTGATGACGATTTCCGACATCGCATCGGCTTCCGCCATGATGGCCACGGTGCATGCCGAGGTGTGGATGCGGCCCTGCGCTTCGGTGGCGGGCACGCGCTGCACGCGGTGCGCCCCCGACTCGAACTTCAGGCGGCCATAGGCGCCGTCGCCATCGATGCGCGCAATCACTTCCTTGTAGCCGCCCAGTTCCGACGCGCTTTCCGACATCAGCTCCACGCGCCAGCCGCGCTGCTCCGCGTAGCGCGTGTACATGCGCAGCAGATCGCCGGAAAACAGCGCGCTTTCGTCGCCGCCGGTGCCGGCGCGGATTTCCAGGAACACGCTGCGCCCGTCATTGGGATCGCGCGGCAGCAGCAACAGCTGCAGCGCCGATTCCAGCGATTCCAGCTTGCCGCGTCCCGACTTGATCTCGTCCTCGGCCATGGACTTCATTTCGGGATCGGACAGCATCTCCTGGGCGGCCGCCAGGTCTTCCTCGGTGCGGGCGAAGGCGGTGAACGCCTCGACCACGGGTTCCAGCTCGGCGCGTTCGCGCGAGAGCTTGCGGAAGCGGTCCATATCGGACGCGGTTTCCGGTTCGGCGAGCAGCGCGTCAACCTCGATCAGGCGATGGCACAAATGCTCCAGCCGGCTGCGCATGGAAGATTTCATGGGGGGATGACCAAAGAGAAAACAGAAACAGCGGGCGCCCAGAAAGCGAACGCCCGCCAGGAGGCGGGACGTGGGACAGAATCGCTAACGGCGGGAGTCGCGGCCGGGGAAGAGGCGCGGCATCCAGGCAAGCAGTTGCTTGCGGTCGTCGCCTTCGCTGCGGTTGAGCGCCGACAGCGGACCGTGCAGGTACTTTTGAGTCAGGCCGTGAGCCAGTTGCTCGAGCACGGCCTCGGGCGATTCGCCCCGCGCCAGCAGGCGGCGGGCGCGTTCCAGCTCGGCGGCGCGAACGTCCTCGGCGGCCTGGTGCAGGTCGCGGATGACGGGCACCACTTCGCGGGACTGCATCCAGTGCATGAAGCCCTGGACGCGGGTTTCGATGATGGCTTCGGCCTGCACCACCGCGGCGCGGCGAGCGTCGGTGCCGGTCTGCACCAGGCGGCCCAGGTCGTCCACGGAATACAGGTAGACGTCGTCCAGGCGGCCGACTTCGGGTTCGATGTCGCGCGGCACGGCCAGGTCGATCATGACCATCGGGCGGTGACGGCGCAGGCGCGTGGCCCGCTCCACCATCCCCAGGCCGAGGATGGGCAGGGAGCTTGCCGTACAGGAGACGATGACGTCGAACTCGGACAAGCGATCCGTCAGGTCCGACAGCTTCATGGTGCTGGCCGAGAACCGGTTGGCCAGGATCTCGGCGCGTTCGGCCGTGCGGTTGGCCACCACCATGCTGCGCGGACGTTGCGCGGCAAAGTGCGTGGCGCACAATTCGATCATTTCGCCCGCGCCGATGAACAGCGTGCGGGCCTGGTCCAGATTGCCGAACACGCGTTCGGCCAGGCGCACGGCGGCGGCGGCCATGGACACCGACTGCGCACCGATGGCGGTCTGCGACCGCACTTCCTTGGCCACCGAGAAGGTGCGCTGGAACATCTGATGCAGCAAGGTGCCGAGCGACCCGGCTTCGCCGGCGGCGCGCACGGCGTCCTTCATCTGGCCCACGATCTGGGTTTCGCCGAGCACCATGGAATCCAGGCCGCTGGCCACGCGGAAGGCGTGGCGGACGGCGTCGTCCTGATGATGGCGATAAAGGTGCGGGCGCAGCGTGCCAGCGTCCAGGCGGTTGTGTTCAGCCAGCCAGGCGGGCAACTGATCGGCCACGTGGCCGTCGGCCGCGCAGTAGATCTCGGTGCGATTACAGGTGGACAGGATGGCGGCTTCGCGGACCGAGCCGCCAAACGCCGAACGCAGGCCTTCCAGCGCGGGCTTGACCAGATCGACGGGCATGGACACGCGTTCGCGGACCGAAACCGGCGCGGACGTGTGATTCAGACCGAAGGCAAGGACAGCTACCGACATGTGAGAGGGATGGCTGGAGCCACCCGCGGCTAAGCGTTAAGAACTGCCACTATAAGAACAAAGCGCTACGGCGGGATTGTCGCGCATCAAGCGGGCGCAACCGTCAAGCCGTAACAGCAGACCGCTAATGATTATACCCCTGCGGGTTATCCCCAGGCCAATCCCTGGCCCAACCGCGACCCTGGGTCGCACCTTCCGTGCCGTCCAACCAACAGTTGCCCGGCCAGCGGCGATCCGTGGCTTGGGGTCCGATGCGAAAAATATTCCAACTTTTTTCGCTCCGGCTGGCACAAGCTCAAAAAATTGTGTATAGTTGCGGACTTCGTTGGCCTGGTAGCTCAGTCGGTAGAGCAGAGGATTGAAAATCCTTGTGTCGGTGGTTCGATTCCGCCCCAGGCCACCAGAATTAAAAAAGCCCAGCCCGTACCAAAATACGGCTGGGCTTTTTGCTTTGCGACGCAACCCTGCGGTGCAACCCCACGGCGCAACCCGCATCGAGCCGCTTCGGCGCACGCCGACCTTCTCTTCTCCTTCTGCACCTCCCCCTTCAAGCGCGCCGCGATTCGCGATATCGTGAGATGCCGCCGCTCTTCGGTTATCCACCCGTAGCCGCAAGTCCTTAGCGCCCAAATCCGTATTCCACAAGGCCTTAGCCCCAAGTCCGTAGCCCCCCAGTCCGTAGCCCCCAAACGGAGTCGCGATATGCGCGTTCGCGCACGAGTTCTCTTCTGCTTGTTTGGACTGGCCCTGGGATTGGCGCGCCCGGCGCATGCGGCGGACGCGCCCGCCCCTGCCGAGCCCGCGGCGCAGCCGCCGGCCGCGATACAGATGGCGGACATTCCGATGCGCGCGGATACGGATCTGCGCTACGCCGAAGGGGTGCTCCAGCGCGCCGCCACGGCCGACCCCGTCGCCGTGCTGATGCCAGCGCTGGATGCGATCGCCAAGTCCGCCGACGAAAAGCTCTACGAATTCCAGCCCGCCCAGCTTCGCGACCTGCCCATCATGCGGCTGGAGAGCCTGGAGCGGCATTGGCTGTTTGACGCCCGTCGGCTGGCCCACTGGCAGGCCGACATGCGACAGGCGACCGCCTGGTACGCCAGCGACGCGGCGGAACTGCTGCGCCGCCGCGCGGCCTGGCAGGCGATCAAGGACGCGCCCGGCGCCGCGGGTCTGCCGGCAGCCTTGGCCGACCGCGTGGACATGGTCGTGGCACAGTTGTCGGCGGCCGGCCAGGCCCTGTCCGGCCCGCTGTCCCGCCAGGCCGAGCTCGAACAGCGCGCCAACACCATCGAGGAGCAGATCAGGGCCGGCCAGCGCTCGGTGGCCGAGGCCATCGACTACGTCGACGCCCGCCTGCTGCGCGTGGATTCGCCGCCGCTCTGGGCGCTGGGACAGACGGCCGACTCCGGCGAGAACACGCTGGCCATGCTGCGCGCCGGGCTGGACATCGAAGCGCGCTTCGCGCGCGATTACGCCGCGGCGGGCAGCGGCAATCAGCGCGCCCTGCATGTGCTGCAAGTGCTGCTGCTGCCGCTGCTGCTTTGGCTGGCCAGGAAGAGCCGCAACGCGATCCGCGCCGGCGTGATGAGCGAGACGGCCGCCGGCGTACTGGGAAGACCGCTGTCCACCTGGCTGCTGCTCGCCATGCTGGGCGTCCTGGCCCTGGAGCCCGACGCGCCGCTGATGGTGCAGCAGGTTGCGCTGGTGCTGGCGGCCGCGCCCGTGCTGCGCCTGCTGCCCCCCTCCAGCCGTCGCCAGCTGGATCTTTGGCCTTACGCGATCACCGCCTTGTTCCTGGCGGAACGGCTGGGCTTCCTGTTCCTGGCCAACACCCTGTTCTACCGGCTCTCGACCGTCGCGCTGGCCGCCGCGGCGCTGGCGGCCATCCTGTGGCTGCTGGCGCGCGACCGGCGCCAGGCGCATCCCCCCGAGTCCGAGCGGCTGGTCCGGGCGTTGCGCGCCGTGGCCTGGGGCGCCGCGTTCCTGCTGTGCGTGTCGCTGATCGCCAATCTGTTCGGCAACGTTTCCCTGTCCGAAATGCTGACCAGCGGCATCATCGGCAGCGGCTATTTCGGCCTGGTGCTCTACGCCGGCGTGACCGTCATCATCACCCTGCTGCAACTCCTGCTGGCGCGCCAGGGCATATCGCGCTTCCGGCTGGCGCGCGAGCATGCCCCTCCGCTGGTGCAGCTGCTGATACGCCTGGTGACGGCCGCCGCGGTGGTGGGCTGGGTGGTGTACACGATGGACCGCTTCCGCGTGCTGCGCTCCACCTACGCCATCGTGACGCAAGTGCTGTCCTACACGCTGGCGTTCGGCCAGATCTCGATCAGCCTGGGCAATATCCTGGTGTTCGTGATCTCGGTGCTGATCGCGTTCTGGGCCGCTCGCACGATACGCCTGATCCTGCACGACGAGGTGCTGACCCGCATGTCGCTGCCGCGCGGCGTGGGCAACAGCATCGCCTCGCTGACGTACTACCTGGTGCTGCTGCTGGGTCTGGGCATCGCCCTGTCCGCGGCCGGCTTCCAGACCAGCCAGCTGACCATCGTGTTTGGCGCCCTGGGCGTGGGTATCGGCTTCGGCCTGCAAAACGTGGTGAACAATTTCGTGTCGGGCCTGATCCTGATGTTCGAGCGGCCGATCCAGCCCGGCGACGTCGTGGATATCAGCGGCACGTCGGGACAGGTGCGGGACATCGGCATGCGCGCCACCCGCATCAAGACCTTTGAGGGCGCGGATGTGATCGTGCCCAACGGCACCCTGCTATCCGACAAGCTGACCAACTGGACGATGCTGGACCGCAGCCGGCGCATCGAAGCCAGCATCGGCCTGGCCTACGGCACGGAACCCAGGCAGGTGATCGAACTGCTGGACGGGGTGGCGCGGCAGACGCCGGGCATCGTGACCGAGCCCGCGCCCGCGGTGCTGTTCATGGGTTTTGGCGCCAGCACGCTGGATTTCAGCGTACGCGCGTGGACCTACGACTTCGATCGCTGGATCGATATCCGCAGCGACCTGCTGACGCGGATGTATGACGCGCTGAGGCAGGCCGGGATCGAGATTCCGCGCCCGCAGCAGGATCTGCACCTGCGCAGCGTGTCGGAGGATGCCGGCCGCGCCCTGGCGGCCAGCCCGCCGCCACCCCGGCCTCCGTCCGAGCCGGGTTGAGCCGGCGGCTGGTGCAACGGCTGCAGGCGCCCAGGACAGCCCGGCAAAACCTCAAGCCGCCGTCGTCACCGGCACTGTCATCCCATACTTCACACGGTTCATCACCACCAATGTGGAAAAGCGCTTGACGTTGGGATTGCCCCAGAATTGGCGCTGCGCGAAAACCTCATACTCGGCCATGTCGCGCATGGTCAGGGTCAACACGAAATCGACCTCGCCCGTCACCGACAGGCATTGCATGATCTCGGGCGCGCCCTGCATGGCGCGCTTGAACTGGTCCAGCTTATCGGCCCGCTCGCTCTCCAGCGTCACCAGCACCACCATCGTGATGCCTCGCCCCAGGGCGGCGGGGTCCACCACCGACACATCCGCGGTCACCACCTTGGATTCGCGCAGCCGCTTCATGCGGCGCAGGCAGGACACGGGCGACAGGTTCACGCGTTGCGCGACATCCTGGCTGGTGCGCTGGTTGTCTTCCTGCATGCTTTGCAGGATCTGTAGGTCGAAATCGTCTAGTTCCATGGGGATCTCGGAACGCTGGGGATCATGCCGGATACGGCTATCGGCAGATTCTAAACGCGGCCGCGACGGAGTCCGGCCCCATTTCGACGGGAAACTTCATTTCCCCCCTTCCGGACGCAGGAAATATTCAGGCGGCTTGCTTACACTGAGATCCCTACACCCGCAACGCGGGATTCTCAGCCGTCTCCCGCAATGCCCTCACTCCAGCTTTTCCTGCTCTTCCTCGCCGCCGACGCGGCGCTCAAGCTCACCCCCGGCCCGGACATGGCGCTGACGCTGTCGCGGGGCATGACGCAGGGATTCCGGCCTGCATTCCATAGCGTGCTGGGCAATGTGGCGGCCGGCTTCATCCAGGTGCCGGCCGTGGTGCTGGGCCTGGCGTCCGTGCTGCGCGCCTTTCCGACGCTGTTCGTCGGCATCAAGGCCGCCGGCGGCCTGTACCTGGGCTACCTGGGCATCAAGGCGATGATCCGGTGCGCGCGTTCCGCCGACGTGTCCTTGACGGCGCGTCCGGGCGACGCCCGCGATGCATTCTGGCAAGGCTTCGTCACGAATCTGCTGAACCCGAAGGTGCTGCTGTTCATGATCGCCTTCCTGCCGCAGTTCACCAATCCGGACAACGGACCGGTCTGGCTCCAGATGCTGGTGCTGGGCGTCACGATGAAAGCGCTCAGCCTGCCCTATGGCAGCTTCTTTGCCTATGGCGCGTCGCGCATCCGTGGCTGGGTCGGGCGCAATCCGTGGTTCCTGCGGATGCAGCAAGGCCTGCTGGGCGCCATCATGCTCGGGCTGGCCCTATATGTGCTTTACTCCACGGCGATGAATCCGGCGCCTTGAACGCCCGGCCCCCGAGGCCCCCATCGCTTTTCCCCGAACCGCCCCACGCATTGCGCCACACCCGTCCCCATGACCGCCGCGACCTTGAACAACGGACACAACGCCTCGTCCTCCACCCTGCTGCCCACCTTGTCGCTGATCGGCGCGATGGCATCCCTGTGCATCGGCACCTCATTCGCCAAGTCGCTGTTTCCAGAGGTCGGCGCGCAGGGCACGACGGCCTATCGCATCGTCATCGGCGCCATCATTCTGCTGGCGTTCTGGCGCCCCTGGCGCTTTCCCCTGACGCGCGGCAACGCGGCCAAGATCGCCCTGTACGGCGTCACCCTGGCCTGCATGAACCTGCTGTTCTATATGGCGCTGCGCACCTTGCCGCTGGGCGTGGCCATCGCCATTGAATTCACCGGCCCCCTGACGCTGGCCGTCGTGCTGTCGCGGCGCGCCATCGACTTCGTCTGGATCGGCTGCGCGCTGGTCGGGCTGGTGCTGCTGATTCCAACCGGGCAATCCGTCCACGACCTGGATCCGGAGGGCATCGCCTACGCCCTGGCCGCCGCCGTCTGCTGGGCGCTCTACATCATCTTCGGCAAGATGGCCGGCAACGTCCACGGCGGACAGGCGACGTCGCTGGGACTGCTGGCGGCAACCATGGTCGCGCTGCCGGTCGGCGCGGCGCACGCGGGCATGGCCCTGCTTGACCCCAAGCTGGTGCTGGCCGGCATTGCCGTGGGCGTGCTGTCCAGCGCGCTGCCCTACTCGCTGGAAATGGTGGCGTTGCGCCGCCTGCCGCAGAAGACCTTCGGCGTGCTGCTCAGCATGGAACCCGCCATGGGCGCGCTGGCCGGCGTGATCGTGCTGAACGAACACCTGACCCAGACGCAATGGCTGGCCATCTGCGGCATCATCGTGGCCTCCGCGGGTTGCGCGGCGACGGCGCAGCGCAGCCGCAAGCCTCCCGTGCCCGCGCCCGACTAGGCCCCGTTCACACCAAAGAGAGCCTCGCATTGGTCCTCGCCGTTCCGGCGTTCAGCCAAAACCGGGCTCGCGTTGCGGCGGCGACAGCGCGTCGAAGTCTTCCCAATGGTTGTTGCGCCAATGGCCATTGGCGTGCTCGACGTCGGCGCCGCCGGCATCGCGCAGGATGCGGCACGCCAGCATTTCGCGCTGCGGACGGGTCCGCACGGCGACCATCACGCCGGCCTTGCGAACTTCGGCATGGGCGTCCGGGTTGAAGTGGCCGTGCTGGGTCGTGCCGTGGCCCGTCACCCAGAGCGCGCCAAAGAGCGATCCCAGGTAGGCCCCCACGCCCGCCGCGGCCAGGATCGCCGCAACCGAATCGCTGAGCTCCGCCGCCACGAAACCGCCAACCACGGCAAATACGGCGCCCACCCCGCCCGCGCCCAGATACGCGCCCATGTCGGCGCGCCCCGAGTCCGGATCGGAACGGCGGTCGCCGCCAAACGGGTAGCGTCCGTGCTCGCCGGCGGGATTGACGTAGAAGGTATGGATATCCCATTCGGGAAAGCCGCTGAGGCCCAGGCGCTGGACCGCGCCCTGCGCCGCCTCGAAGCCCTCGAAGCGGGCCGCTACGATGAGAGACATGGCAATCTCCTCGCCCGGGCACCCGGACAGGAACGATATGGCTTTATCGTACGCCCGCCTCCGCCGGGCCGGCAGCGCCGGTTACACCTTGCCGCGGCTGTTACCGTGGCCGTTCACTCCGCCGAAATGCCCTTGTGGCGGATGACCGCGCCCCAGCGCTGGTACTCCTGGCGCGCATAGTCGGCGAACGCGCCGGGCGTGCTGCCCGTGGGCTCCATGCCCTGCAAGGTCAGCTGCTGCACCACGTCGGGCGATTGCAGCGCCTGCACGATCGCCCGGCTCAGTGTCTCGACGATGGGAGCCGGCGTGCCGGCTGGCGCCACCACGCCCTGCCACGCCGCGGCTTCGAAGGCCGGCCCCCCCGCCTGGGCGAATGTCGGTACCTCGGGCAGCTGTTCCGACCGCCGCGCGGCCGGCACGGCAATGGCGCGCAGCTTGCCCGCCAGGATCAGCGGTCGGGCGGCGGCCAGGTCAGCCATCATCATGGGCACCACGCCGGCGGCCACATCCTGCAAGGCGGGCGGTGTGCCCTTGTAGGGGATTGCCGTGGCCTGGCCCTTGATGGTTTCCAGGAACAGCTCCATCGCCAGATGGTGCGGACTGCCGACGCCCAGGGACGCATAGCTGCCCGGCTGGTCGCGCTTCAGGTAGGCCGTGACATCGGCCAGGGTGTGCAGCCCGGAATCGGGGGCCACGACCAGCACGATGGGCAGGGCCACCAGCGTGGATACCGGCGTCAGGTTCTTTTGCGGATCGTAGGGCAGCTTGCCGTACAGCCAGGGATTGAGCGCCAGCGTGCTCATGCCCGCGGTCAGCAGCGTGTAGCCGTCAGGAGCGGCGCGGGCGGTTTCTTGCGCCGCAACAATCGTGGCGGCGCCCGGCCGGTTCTCGACCACCACCGGCTGCCCCAGGGCTTCGCCCACATGCCTGGCGACGATGCGCGTGGCGATATCGCTGCCCCCACCCGCGCTGAACGGCACCAGCCAGCGGATGGGACGGTCGGGATAGCCGGCCGCCGGGGACGCGGCCGGGATGACGGCAGTGCCTGTCAGCGCCACGGCCAGCAGCGCGCGGAGCATGCCTTTGAACATGAAGTTGTCTCCAAGGAAACGCAAGGGTCTGGCCATCGGCGGAACGCTTACGCGCGGGCCGCGGTGAGCCAGCGCAAGCCCGCGGAGGTCGAACCCGCCGGCCGGTACTCGCAGCCGATCCAGCCGCCGTAACGCAGCTCGCGCAGCACGCTGAACACCCAGCCGTAATCCAGTTCGCCGCGGTCCGGTTCCTGGCGCAGGGGCACGCCGGCGATCTGCACATGACCCACCCGGCCGGTGGGCACATATTGCCGAAGCTTCGTGGTGACGTCGCCTTCCACGATCTGGCAGTGGTAAAGGTCCATCTGCACCTTGAGGTTGGGCGCGTTGACCGCCTGCACGACGGCATGCGCTTCATCCTGGCGGTTGAGGAAGTAGCCGGGAATATCGCGCGTATTGATCGGCTCGATGAGCAAGGTGACGCCGGCCGAGCGCGCCTCGCGGGCCGCCCAGTCCAGGTTGTCTTGGTAGCAGCCCAGCATCGCCGGCCGCGACACGCCGTCCGGGACCAGGCCCGCCATCACATGGACATTGGAGCAAGACAGCGCCGTGGCGTAGGACAGCGCCTGCTCGATGCCCGCCTTGAATTCATCCTGCCGGCCAGGCAAGGCCGCCAGGCCGCGTTCACCTCGCGCGGTGACGCCGGGCGGCGCGTTGAAAAGCACCTGCGTCACGCCGGCCGCATCCATGCGCTCGCGCACGAAAGCGGCGGGAGCCTCGTACGGAAACATGCATTCCACTCCCGCATAGCCGTCCGCGGCGGCGGCCGCATAGCGGTCCAGGAACGCATGTTCCGTGTACATCATCGACAGATTGGCGGCGAACTTCAGCATGGCGGGCTCCGTGGCGCATTCAGCCGCCGCCAGCGGCGGCATCCGGGGAAAATATCACAGCCCGGCGCCGCCCCCAACAATATCAGTACGTCATGCGCACGCCCAGCATCACGCTGCGGCCGGGCAAGGGCGCTACCGACGAGATGAACGACGCATGGTTGTACGCCAGCTTGTTCAGCAGGTTGGTGCCCCGCAGGTAGACTTCATAGCCGGTCGCGCCGTACTGCCCGCGATAGGCCACCACGGCGTTGACCATGTTGTAGCCCGGGGTGCTTTCCTCATAGTCGGCAATGTCCTTTTGCGCGAACACGCGCGCGTATTCGACGCCGCCCGACCACTGCTCCCACTTCACATTGCCGCGGACACCCGCGCGGGCAGCCGGAATACGCGGCAGGTTGCCGTCACCGCCGGTCAGTTTGCCGCGCACATAGTCGCCGAATACCGCGGCCGAGAACACCGGGGTGAACTGGTGCCGCAGCTCGCCTTCCACGCCCGTGAATTCCGCGTCGCGCTGCGTGTACTCGATAAGACGGAAGTTCTCGTAGCGGTCGAGCGTGTCGGCGTAGATGTAATTCTTCACACGATTGTGGAACACGCTGGCGGAGAACGTGGTGTCGCCCGAGTGCTTGCGCAGCGTCAGGTCGATGTTGTGCGAGGTTTCCCGGGTCAGATCGGCATTGCCGAGTTCATAGGTATTGGTGGCCAGGTGGACGCCGTCGGCGTACAGCTCCTGGGCGGTGGGCAGGCGCTGCGAGCGCGACAGCGACAGCGCCACCGAATATTGCGGCGCGAAGTCCCAGATGGCCGCGGCCGACAGGGAAGTGCCCGACAGGCTGTTGCGCGGCGCGCCGCCCTCGGGCGAGATGCGCTGCCAGTCCTGGCGCGCGCCCAGCTCGAAGCGCCAGTCCTTCAGCTGGTACTCCTCGAGCACGAACAGGCCGTTCGAACGTGTCCTGCTGCGTGGCAGGAAGGCCTCTTCGCCGTCGGCGCGGAAGTCACTGTAGGCATTTTGCATGCCCACCACGCCGCGCCAGCCCGCGATGGGCTTGTGCTGCAGTTCCACCCGCAGGTCGTAGCCCTTGTTCTTGAAGCGGGTGCCGACTTCGCCGCCCTCGATTTCGTCGTGCTGATAGTCCGTCAGCCCGCCACGCACGCGGATCTTCTCGAATCCGGCGAACGGATCCTGGTATTCGGCGCGCAGGTCCAGGCGGTTGCTGCGCAGCTTCACATAGGGCACGCCGCCATGCTCATGGTCGTGGTCATGATCCGCTTCTTCGCCTTCGTGGTCATGGTCGTGGCCGCCGCAATGCAGGTGCGTGCCGTGCGGGTGGCAGCCTTCATACTCATGGTTGTGGCCGGGCAGGCCATACTCGCTTTCCAGATGCGTGAAGGCCAGGCCGACGTAGCCGCGGGGCGTAATCCACGACATGCCGACCGACCCCTGCGTCGATTCGCTGTAAGAGCCCTCCAGCTTGCCGCCGGGCCAGTCGGGCACGTCGTAGTCGCTGGTGCGCCGCTTCATGCCTTCCACCCGTACCGCGAACTGGCCTTCGCCGGCCGTGATGCCCACTGCCCCCGCGCGTTCCTTGGTGCCCGTCGCGCCGCGCAACTCCGCCTCGGCCGCAATGCCCTTCTCCGGCACCTCGGTCGGGATCTTCTTGTCCACCACGTTGACGACGCCGCCGATCGCGCCCCCCCCATACAGCAAGGTGGCCGGGCCGCGCAGCACCTCGATGCGCTCGGCCAGCAGCGGTTCCACGGTCACCGCGTGATCGGGAGAAATCCCCGATGCGTCCATCACTTCGGAACCATCCGAAAGCACCTTCACGCGCGGAGCAGTCTGGCCACGAATCACCGGACGGCTGGCGCCGCCGCCGAAGGTGTCGCTGTTGACGCCGGGCAGGTTCTTGAGCGTCTCGCCCAGCGTGCCGCTGCGCTGTTCGATCAGCGCGTCGCCTTCCAGCACCGAGGCCGGCAAGGTGGTGCTGTTCAGATCCAGCCCCAGGGGATTGGCGGACACCGTGATCGGCGCCACCGTCCTGGTCTGCATGGACTCCGCTTCGGTTTCGGCCTGCGCGACGGGCGCCATCAGCATCAATGAGCACACCAGGGGCTTCAGGGTGGCCCGGCGGCTCGTCCGTGCCGAAATGGCTCTGCCGCTTTCTCTCTTTATCCCCAGCTTCTTGCCTTTCATCTTCGCTCTCTCGGATGTTATATCATTACAAATAATTCGCGAATGATATAACATTTCAGAAATTGCGCAAGACAGGGTCGGCGCCAGCCGCCCTGCTTGAAGGCTATTGCCCCGCTTCCAGGCCGCACAGCGCCTGCAGCACCGCCACGCGGCTCTGGCCCAGCACCATGCCCTGCCAGTCTTCCTGGCCGCAATAGAACGCATCCAGGGTGGCCTGCAGGATCTCGCGGCGCAGCGTGTCGCCGGCTTCGGGATGCGCGCGCAGCCAGTTGCGGCCGCGCAGTGCGTGCACCACCCCTTCCCATGGCAAGGTGCCGAACTCCAGCGCCATCAAGGTTGGCACGGAATCCGGGCAAACCTGATAGATCAGCCCGGCCAGATGCCCGGTGATATCCACCGACGCGGAGCTGCCTTGGTAAGGTACGGCAATGTCGCTGCCCCACCACTGGCGCGCGCGCGCCACTTCGGCGTCGTCGCGCCGGCCGGCGTAGATCTTCTCTCCGTGGCCGCGCGGCCCCAGCCCCGTATGCACGTCGATCCACCCGATCTGCCCATAGCGGCTGGCATGCGCCTGCAGGATCGCGCGCAGATTCAGCAGCGACGGCGCATGGCGGTCGCCGCCGTAGAACAGGCCATCGGCATGCGTGTACTGCCCGCGCGAGACGGCTTGCGTGGTGGCGGGCAGGCCGTGCTTTTCCAGATGCCGGGCGATGGCCTGGCGATTCTGCTCGGTCGGCGGCCATTCGCTCGGCAGCAGCAGGCCATGGATCTCACCATAGCCGGGGTTGGCCGGCAGGGGCTGGCCGTCGAAGGGCTGCGCATTGCGGTTCAGGTCCACATTGCCTTCATCCGTGCGCGCGATCCACGAGAACCCGTATGGATTCACCGCATGCACCAGCAGCAGCGCCACGCCCGCCCGGCGCGCGCGCTCCAGCAGGGGCGCGTCGTCCAGCAGGGCCAATTGGCACCCCGACCCGCAAAAGCCCTCGACCCCGTGCGTGGCCGACGTCATGATCAGCAGGCGCCTGGCGTCGGCGTCGCCGATCAGCGCCACGTCGGTGGCCAGCGGCTCATCCTGGCTGCCCTGGGGATCGATGGCATAGGACTGGACGTGCGCGGCCAGCGGCCTGGCCGCCGACAGGAAGCGCTCGCGCGCCTGGGCATAGCTTTCGGAAAAATAGCGGTTCATGGCTTGCATCTCAGGACTCCTGGCTATCTATGTCATGGCCGGTGCGGTCCCGTATCCAGAACAGCACCACGGTGGAGAGCGTGACGGTCGCCATCAGGTACCAGGCGGGGGCCATCGGATTGCCGGTCACGTGCAGCAACCAGGTCACGAAGAACTGCGCGAATCCGCCGAAGACGGAGATACCCAGACCGTACACCACCGACATGCCGGTTGTGCGTACGGCTTTCGGAAACAGCTCGGGCAGCATCGTGATCACGGGCGCTGTCTGCATGGCCAGCAACACCGCCAGCAAGGCGATCACCGTCATCAGCCGTCCGGTGCTGGGCGCCGACACCAGCCACTGAAAGCATGGCAGCAAGGCGCATACCGTGACCGCGCGCGCCCAGAAGATCACCTTCTTGCGCCCCACCCTGTCGGCCAACATGCCGACGAACGGCGCCAGCACAAAGCCGATGGCGCCCAGCACGACACTGGCGAACAGGGTGGACGTGGCGGGCAGCCCCAGTTCCTTGCTGGCGTAGGCCGGCATATAGAAGCCGATGATCTGCGCGCACACCATCCCGCCGATCACGAGCAGAATGCCCTTGACCACCTGGGCCTTGTGCTCGGCGAATACGAGGCGCAGGGGCTGGTGGCCGGCCGAGGCCGCCAAGCGCTTCGGGCCGGCCGCCGGCGCCGGTTCCAGCGTTTCTTCCAGGTTGCGGCGGATATAGGCGCCCACCGGCACGGTCAGGATGCCGATCACGAACGGCACGCGCCAGCCCCAGGCCTGCATCTGTTCCTGGCTGAGCGCGGCGGTCAGGAGCGCTACGGTCAGCGCACCCAGCATCACGCCCAGCGACTGGCTGCCGAACTGCCAGCTGGAATAAAAGCCCCGTTGGCCGGGCGGCGCGTGCTCGACCAGCAGCGTGGTCGAGGCGCCCACCTCTCCGCCCGCCGCAAAGCCCTGGATCAGGCGCGCCAGCACCATCAGCACCGGTCCCGCCACGCCCATCTGGGCATGGGTCGGCGCGGCGGCGATCAGCGCACAGCCCAACCCCATCAGCCACAGGGTCAGGGTCATGGCCGCGCGGCGTCCGTGACGGTCCGCGTAGGAGCCGATGAGCATGCCGCCGACCGGGCGCATCAGGAAGCCGACGCCAAACGTGGCGGTCGTCAGCAGCAGCTGGCCATAGCCGGAGGCCGCGGGAAAGAACAGCGGCCCGATGACCAGCATCAGGAATGTGAAGACGGTGAAGTCGAAGAACTCCAGCGCGTTGCCGATGGTGGTGCCGACAATGACGCGCCGGCGCATCGATGGCGTGTACAACGCTGGGCCGCCGGGCGCGGCAGCGATGGCGATAGACATGTTTTCCCCTTGATGTCCGATCCGAGGGACAGCCGGTCCGTGAACCCGGACGCTGTGCCTGTCCCGTCGCCATGAATATACGGATGGCGCACGATAAGGAAAAGACAGTATTTTTGTTGTGGTGAGTACTTTTTCTTATATCCTGACGCACCCCTGCGCCCGCAGCCGCCGACCTCCGGACGACCCGCCTCATGAACCTGCGCCAACTCCGCGCCTTTGTGCTGATCGCCGAGCACCGCAGCATCCGCGCGGCCGCGCGAGCGCTGTTTGTCACGCAACCCGCCGCCACGCGCAGCCTGCGCGAACTGGAGCAGAGCGTGGGCGCCGAACTGGTGCGCCGCAGCGCCAAGGGCGTGGAACTCACCACCTATGGCGAAGCGCTGTACAAGCGCGCCATCCTGATCCTGCAGGAGGCCCGCAAGGCCCAGGAGGAAATCGGGCAGATGCGCGACGGCGAGGGCGGCACCCTGAACCTGGCCATCAGTTCCGCCGCCCTGACGGTGCTGCCCGCGGCGCTGGCCGCGTTCCGGCAGCGCATGCCGCGCGTGTCCGTGGCCTTCAATGAAGTCGCGCCGCCCTACAGCCACGAGCAGCTGGAATCAGGCCGCTACGACTTCCTGGTGCAAACGGAATACGACGGCGACATGGACGACGGCTACGCGCGCACCCCTCTGTTCACGCTGCCGCTGGCGGTAGGCGCCCGCGTCGGCCACCCCTTGCGCGGCGCGCGCACGCTGGCCGACCTGCACGATGCGCTCTGGCTGCTGCCCGGCAATATCCAGGCGCCCGCCAACCTGCTGCGCCTGGCGTTCGCCGCGCACAAGCTGCCGCCGCCGCGCGACGTCATCCCCTGCCAGTCCATCGCGGTCGCGCTGGCCATCATCGCGGACAGCGACGCGCTGGGCATCTTCGTGCGCAACCTGTTCGACCATCAACTGCTGCCTCGCGGCCTGCGCATGGTCCCGCTCGCCCACGAACTGCCGGCCGCGCGCGTCGCCATCCTGACCCGCGCGGACTCCCCGCCCACGCCAGCGGCACAATGCTTCATCGATTGCCTGCTTGACGCGCAGGCGGCGTCGCAGGCGCGCGGGACGCAACAAGCCCGCGGGTGACCGGGTTATCATTGGCCGATGGCCCCGCCGATGACTTCGAGACCGGCCTTTTCGCCTTCTCCCTTGTCCCCGTCCATGGCGTTTCCCCGACTTCCTTCTCCCCCCACCCTGACCGACACGGTTGCCAAACGCCTGCTCGCCGAGATCGACGAGGGACGCGTGCTGCCCGGCGAAAAACTGCCCACGGAAAGCGCCCTGGCCGAACAGTTCGGGGTCAGCCGCACCGTCATCCGCGAAGCCGTGTCGCGGCTGCGCCAGGACGGCGTCGTCGAAGCGCGGCAAGGCAGCGGCGTCTATGTCACCGGCCACACCGGCAACCGGGCGCTGCGGATCGACGCGACCGAACTCTCCACGCTGGACGCCGTGCTGCACATCGTCGATTTGCGCCGCGCGCTGGAAACCGAGATCGCGGCGCAAGCCGCGGCGGTCCGCAAGAAGCAGGACATGGCGGATATCGATGCGGCGCTGGCCGCGATTTCACAGGCCGTGGACAACGGGGGAGACGGCGTGAAGGAAGACGTCGCCTTCCACCGCAGCATCGCGCGCGCCACCGGCAATCCCTACTTCCTGACGACGCTGGCGTTCGTCAGCCAGTTCCTGGAGGCCGCGACGCGCGTCACCCGCGGCAACGAGGCCCGCCACGCCAACCTGATGCGCGACGTGATGCATGAGCACATCGCCATCGTCGAGGCGATCCGCCGCAAGGACGTGGACGGCGCCCGCGAAGCCGCCCGCATCCACATGGTGAATGCGGCCAAGCGGCTGAGCCAGGCGCACCGCTAGGGCCTGGCCGGCCGCCGGCGGGCGCAAAGCGCCTACAGAAACGCCTTCGTGAAGAAATCCCGGGTACCGAAATTGCCCGACTTCAGCGCGATGCTGATGTCGCCGCGCGCGACCGGCGCGTAGCCCGAGCACCACGGCACACCCGGGTCGATCTGCTCGCCGATCGCAATCTGCTCCAGCCCCAGCGCCTGCACCACGGCGCCCGAGGTCTCGCCCCCCGCCACGATCAATTGCCTGACGCCGCGCTCCACCAGTCCGACGGAGATGCGTGCAATGGCCGCCTCGATCATGGCGCCCGCGCGGTCGGCGCCCAGCGCGCCCTGAGTCTGCCTGACCGTGTCGGGCTGCGCCGTCGAGTAGATGAGCACCGGACCATCCTGCATGCGGGGCCCGGCCCAGGCCAGCGCCTGGCCGACGACGTCCTCGCCCGCCGCCAGCTTCATGGGATCCAGGGCCAGCGCCGGCCGGCCGCTTTCGATGAAGGCGGCCACCTGCCCGTTCGTGGCGGTGGAGCAGCTGCCCGCCACCACCGCCTGCAATCCCTGCGCGCGCGCCGTGCTGGCGGCGCTGGCGGACGACAGCCCCCAGTTGCCGGGCAGGCCGATGGCCACGCCGGAGCCGGCCGTCACCAGCGGCATGCCGCGCAAGGCCGGCCCCAAGGCCAGCAGATCCTCGTTGGACACGGCGTCGACGATGGCGATCTCGATGCCTTGCGCCTTCAGTTCCTGGATGCGTGCGCGGATCGCATCGCTGCCGCGCGCGACCACGCCGTAGTCGATCAGACCGACCCGGCGCGAAGTTTGCGCTGCCAGCACGCGCACCAGGTTGGGATCGGTCATCGGGGTCAGCGGATGGTGCTGCATGCCGGACTCGTTCAGCAGCACATCGCCGGCAAATAGATAGCCCTTGAACACCGTGCGCTTGTTGTCGGGAAACGCCGGCGTGGCAATGGTGAAGTCCGTGCCCAAGCTGGACATCAACGCATCGGCGACGGGCCCGATATTGCCCTGCGGCGTGCTGTCGAACGTGGAGCAGTACTTGAAGTAGATCTGTTCGGCGCCCTGCGCCCGCAGCCATTGCAGCGCCGCCAGCGACTGCGCCACGGCCTCGTCCGCCGGCAAGGTGCGGGTCTTCAAGGCGACCACCACCGCGTCCGCGTCGTCGCGCAGCGGCTCGCCGGGAATGCCTATGGTCTGCACCGTGCGCATGCCCGCGCGGACCAGGTTGTTGGCCAGATCGGTGGCGCCCGTGAAATCGTCGGCGATACAGCCCAGCTTGATGCTCATTTTGCCTCCGGCAGGGAGATGCCCGGGAATATCTTGATCACGGCGCTGTCGTCCTCGCGGCCATGGCCTGCGGTGGACGCCTGCATGAACATCTGGTGCGCGGTGGACGCCAGCGGCAGCGGAAACCTGGTGTGCCTTGCGGTATCCAGCACCAGCCCCAGGTCCTTCACAAAGATGTCCACCGCGGACAGCGGCGTGTAGTCGCCGGCCAGCACGTGGGCCATGCGGTTTTCGAACATCCAGCTGTTGCCCGCGCTATGCGTGATGACCTCGTACAGGGCATCGGCGTCGACGCCTTCGCGCAGGCCCAGCGCCATGGCCTCGGCGGCCGCCGCGATGTGCACGCCGGCCAGCAGCTGGTTGATGATCTTGACCTTGCTGCCCGCCCCGGCGCTGCCGCCCAGGCGATAGACCTTGCCGGCCATCGACTCCAGCACCGGCAGGCAGGCCTCGTAGGCCGCCGCGCTGCCGGCGGTCATCATGGTCATCTCGCCCGCGGCCGCCTTGGCCGCGCCGCCGGAGATGGGCGCGTCCAGGTACAGGATGCCCTGCTCGGCCAGTCGCGCTTCGAGCCCGATGGACCAGTTGGGATCCACGGTGGAACACATGACGAATACGGATCCCGGCCGCAGGGCGGCGGCGATGCCGCCGTCGCCATACAGGACGGATTCGGTCTGCTGCGCGTTCACGACCACGCTGATCACGATGTCGCAGGCCGCCGCCATGTCGGACAGGGAGGCGCATGCCGTGCCGCCTTGCGCCGCAAATGCCGCGGCGGCCTCGGGGCGGATGTCATACACGTGCACCGCGTGCCCGGCGCGGCGCAGGCTTTGCGCGATGCCCGCGCCCATGGCGCCCAGGCCTATGACGCCAACGCGGCGTTGTGTTTCTGTTGGATTGCTCATGTCGTTCGTCGTCCGGCGGCGGGATGGGATTGGGGAAAGAAGCGGCTGGTCAGCGCGGCAGGTCGTCGGCCATATAGGCGCGGATGATGTCGGCAAAGCTGCCATCGCCCGTCAGGCCCAGCCGGGTCGCGCGCGTGGTGTCCCAACGGCCCGGCCAGCTGCCGACGATGCGCTCCACGCGTTCGTCCGCCTGCCAGCTGATGCGGTCGGCGACTTCGTCGCCCGCCACCTCGCGCAAGGCCTGCTCCATCTCGGCCACCGTGACCGACACGCCCGGCAGGTTGATGGGCGCCCGGTCCGCGACCGCGCCGGCATCCAGTTCGCAGCCGGCGATCAGGGCCTGGATGGCGCCGCGCGGCGACAGCAGCCACAGGCGGGTATCGGCGCCGACCGGGCACACGGCCGGCTCGCCATTCAAGGGTTCGCGGATGATGCCGCTGGCGAACGAGGACGCCGCTGCATTCGGACGGCCGGGACGCACGCTGATGGTGGGCAGGCGCAGCACGCGGCCGTCGACGAAACCGCGCCGCGTATAGTCGGCCAGCAGCAGCTCGGCGATTGCCTTCTGCGTGCCGTAGGACGATTGCGGATTGAGCGCGGTATCGTCGCGCACGGTCTCGGGCAAGGCGCCGCCGTACACCGCCACGGAACTCGTGAAGATCACGCGCGGCTTGTGACCCCGCGCGCGGCAGGTTTCCAGCAGGGCGCGCGAGGCGTCCAGATTGATGCGCATGCCCAGGTCAAAGTCCGCCTCCGCCTGCCCGCTGACGATGGCCGCCAGATGGAAGATGGCGCGGGTATCGGTATCGATGGCCTGGCTCAGCACCGCCGCGTCGGCGATGTCGCCCACCAGCGAACGCACGCGCGGGTCCGTCAGGGCGTCCGACTTGACGACGTCCAGCAGGTCGATTTGCGTGATGGCTTCGGGCTTGCCGCCATCCAGCGCCAGCGTGCCCTGCTCCAGCAGTTTGCGCGCCAGCCGCTGGCCCAGGAATCCGGCGCCGCCGGTGATCAGTATCTTCATGATGGGATGCTCAACGATAGGATAGATAGGGTTTGGCCCAGCCCAGGCCTTCGGAAGTCCCGGCACGGGGGCGATACTCGCAGCCGATCCAACCCGCATAGCCCAGCCGGTCGATATGCTCGAACAGGTAGGGATAGTTCAGTTCACCCAGATCGGGCTCGTGCCGGTCCGGCACGCCCGCCACCTGGATGTGGCCGATGCCCGCCATGTCGCGCTCGAGCTTCACGGCGATGTCGCCTTCCACGATCTGGCAGTGATAGATGTCGAACTGCACCTTCAGGTTATCCGCGCCCACCTCGGCGCGGATGGCCTGCGCGTCGTCCTGGCGGTTCAGGAAAAAACCGGGGATGTCGCGCGTGTTGATGGGCTCGATCACCACGGTCACGCCGGCCGTGGCCGCCGTGCGCGCCGCCAGCGCCAGGTTCTTCAGATAGACCTCGCGATGCGCGACGCGGTCTTGTTCAGGACGGATCAGGCCCGCCATCACGTGCAGGTGGCGGTTGCCCAGCACGGCGGCGTATTCCAGCGCCTGGTCCAGTCCGCGCCGGAACTCGTCTTCGCGGCCCGGCAGCGATGCAATGCCGCGTTCACCCGCCGCCCAGTCCCCGGGCGGCGCGTTGAACAAGGCCTGCGCCAGGCCGCTTGCGTCCAGCCGCGACTTGATCTCGGCGGCCGCGAACTCGTACGGAAAGAGAAACTCCACCCCCTTGAACCCGTCGCCCGCGGCGGCGCAGAACCGCTCCAGGAAGGGGTGTTCCGTGTACATCATGCTCAGATTTGCTGCCAGGCGCGGCATGTCGATTCCTTTATGTCTTGTTGCTGCGCATGGCGCGCTAGCGGTTCACCAGCTTGGCCGGCGTGAACCAGACCGCGACGGCGCCGATGACCAGTACGGCCGCCAGCACGTACATGCCCGACGCCGTGGAACTGGTCATGTCCTTCAGATAGCCGATCATGTAGGGGCTGGCAAAGCCGGCCAGATTGCCCACGGAGTTGACGATGGCGATGCCGGCCGCGGCCGCCGTGCCGGACAGGAACGCCGTCGGCAGCGACCAGAACAGCGGCGCGCACGTCAGCACGCCCGCGGCCGCCATCGACAGGAAGACCAGCGACACCACGGTGTTGTCGGCGAACGAGGCCGCCGCCGTGAAGCCCACCGCGCCCGCCAGCGCCGGCACGATCAGATGCCAGCGGCGTTCGCGCCGCTTGTCGGCCGAGTGACCCAGCAGGTTCATCACGACGATGGCGCACAGGAACGGAATCGCGCTGAGCAAACCGATATTGAAGGCGCCCGTGACGCCGGTCGACTTGATCAGGGTGGGCATCCAGAACGTCAGGCCGTACTGGCCGGCGACGAAGGCGAAGTAGATCAGGCACATCCACCACACGCGCTTGTCGGCGAACACCGCGCGCAGCGAGTGCTTCTGCGTGCCTGTCTGCTTCTGGTCCTGTTCGATCTCGCGGGTCAGCAGCTTTTTCTCATCGTCGCTCAGCCACTTGGCGCTGGAAATCCCGTTGTCCAGATACATGACCGTGACCACGCCTATCACCAGCGCGGGCACCGCTTCGATCAGGAACATCCACTGCCAGCCCTGCAGGCCGTGCGTGCCATGGAACGCTTCCATGATCCAGCCCGACAGCGGATTGCCGAAGATGCCGGCCACTGGGATGGCCGACATGAACAGCGCAATGATCTTCGCGCGGCGATGGGCCGGGTACCAGTAGGTCAGGTACAGGATCACGCCGGGATAGAAGCCGGCTTCGGCCAGGCCCAGCAGGAAGCGCAGGATGTAGAAGCCCGTGGGCGTTTCCACGAACATGAACATGCCGGACAGGATGCCCCACGTGATCATGATGCGCGCGATCCAGATGCGCGCGCCCAAACGATGCATCAGCAGGTTGCTGGGCACTTCGAACAGGAAGTAGCCAATGAAGAAGACGCCGGCGCCCAGGCCGAACACGGTCTCGCTGAAGCCCAGGTCCTGCGACATCTGCAGCTTGGCGAAGCCGACGTTGACGCGGTCCAGGTAGGCGATGACATAACAAAGCATCAGGAACGGCACAAGCCGCCAGAACACCTTGGCATAAGCGCGAGCGGTTTCGCGGGACTCGGGCGGCGACGACGCCGCGGGCGCGGCGTTAGACGCCAATTCCATCGGGGGCATGACTAGTCTCCATAAAGGATGCGCCGCCTTGGTCCGCGATGCCGCGGCCGGCAGGCTTTGTACGAAAATCGGTTTAGTAGCGCGCCCCGAAGGTCAGGCGCAGTTCTTCGATGGCATCGGCGGACAGCGGCGCCGGCCGGGGATGGCTCATCAGCCACAGGCGGGCGGTCTCTTCCAGTTCTTCCAGCGCATAGGACGCATGCGCGACCGAGCGTTCCCACACTACCGGACCCAGCCGTTCGAACAGCGCGCCGCGCACCTGGGCGGCCACGGCGGCCACCTCGGCCGCGGCTTGCGGATCGCCGGGGCGGCGGTAGCCGATCAGCGGGATTCGTCCGACCTTCATGACCTGGTAGGGCGTGAGCGGCGGCAGCACCTCGTCCTGCCGCCACACGCCCGCCAGCGTCAGCGCGACCAGATGCGTGGAATGCGTATGCACGATGCCGCGCGATTCGGGGCTGGCGCGGTAGATCCCCTGGTGCAGCACCAGGGTCTTGGACGGCTTGCCGCCCGCGAGCCAGTTGCCGGCCAGATCGACCTTGGACAGTTCGGCGGGATCCAGGCGGCCCAGGCAGGCGTCGGTCGGCGTGATCAGCCAGCCGTCGTCGAGGCGGGCGCTGATGTTTCCGGCGGCGCCCACCGTGTAGCCACGCTGGTAAAGGCTTGCGCCGACGGTGCAGATCTCTTCCCGGATGCGGGCTTCTTCAGTCATGAAACGCCCCCGGGCAAGGGGGACGGACAGCGGAACGCAATGACGGCCGGACCTGCATGATGATGTGTCTCTGGTATGAAAGTTATCGGGTCATCATACAAATTTGGGAAACGCGGAGATATCGGGTAAACCCGTAATCCGCGTAAAAAAGGATGTCCGGCTAGGCGCGCTCGCCACCCGCGCGGGGCGCGGCGGTGACCGTCATCCAGACCGTCATGGCCATTGCCATCAGGCCCAGCAGCGAGGGATACAGCATGCTCAGGTTGCGCATCTCGCCCGGCGAGCAGAACAGCACGAACAGCGGCACATTGACGGCCAGGGCCAGCAACGCATGCTGCCGCAACGCTTGCGGCAGACGCGCCCAGCCATTGACGGCGATGCCGACGAACGCCAGCACGCTCACGATGCCGAAGCCGCGCGGCAACAGCACGCCGTAGGTACTCTCGGTGCGCAGCCAGTTGCCGGGATCAACGTAGAAGCGCAGGTTGTCCCACAGTTGGTAGTCCACTGTCGAGCCCGGATTTCCCGCAAAGCGCATGCGCAGCGCCAGATATACGCAGCCGCAGACGAACAGCAGGGCCGCCGCCAGGGCGGCCGCATGCGCGCGCGGCAGGTTGCGCCGCAGCAGGGGATACAGCGCGGGCGTGAAAAAGAAGAAGGCTTCCTTGTTCCAGGTCGCCAGGCCCGCCAGTGCAAGCAGGCCCAGGACGCGCAGCGGCGTATGGCGCGATACGCCCATCGCCAGCAGGACGGCGCTCATCATGAACAGCAATTCGACAAAATCATAGAAATAGCCGCCTTCGGTGAGAAAGAAGGGCAGCAGCAACGCAAGAATCGCCGGCGCAGCCGTCGCGGCCACCGCGTCCGCGCCCGCTTGCAGGCACACGCGCCGCATGACGAACAGCGCCGCCAACAGCGCGAAGAAGGTCAGGTAATAGACCAGGTGGTAGCGCAGGGTGACCGCGGGTATCAGCGCTTCCGATCCCGGATAGCGCATCGCCAGTCCCGAGCGGCTGTTCACCCGCCGGGGGTCGGCCAGGCGCTCGGAAATGCGCGCCACGGTCGCCTCAGGCAGCATCCCCTGGATGCCGTTGGCCAGCGCCGGCAAGAATTGCCGGTATACATAGGGACGGTGGGCCGTGCCCTCCACCAGCTGCGACAGGCCCAGGGCGGGATGGCCGTCGTTCAGTCGCCACTTCGTGTAGAAGCCGTTGATGACGGCAGCCGCAATCACGACATAGGCGCAGGACAACAGAAACCAGCGATAGCCGGCGGAACTGAAGAAACGTGTCATGGAATGCTCGTACGCCCTATTTCGACATCAGGAAAACGCCGACCGCGATAAAGGCGGCACCCGCCATGCGCATGGCGGAGATGGACTCGGCGCCGGACAGCAGGCCGTAGAGAAAGACCCCGGCGATCGCGAAAGCGACCATCAGCGGATAAGCCAGCGTCAGGTCCAGTTGGCGCAGCGCCAGTGCGTATAAGCCAAAGCCCACCCCGTACGCGCCGACCGCGGCCAGATAGGGCAGCGCTTGCGCCACAAGCGGCAGCGGCGGCGCCGCCGAGGAGTTGGCCCCCGCGGCTTTGAGCGCCACGCTGGCCGCCACGCTGCACGCCCCGCTGAGAATCAGCCACAGATATGCCATCTTCACGCCCCCACGAGCAAAACCACCAACATCAGCCAGGCCAGCACCGCCATGCGTATCTGGTTGTCGGCCAGCAGATCGCGGCCCGGCTCCTCGCCAGACCCGCCCTTGTACAGCAGGTACAGATAGCGGAAGACGCCAAAGGTCACGATGGGCAGGGTCACGACCAGATGCTGCGTGCCATGCAGCGCCGCGGTCTCGGCGTCCACCGTGTACAGGCCGTAGGCGAGCAAGGTCGCGCTGGCGGTTATGGCCACCAGGTTGTCCAGCAATTGCGGAGAATAATGACGCAGCACAATACGCGTGTTGCCCTGCAGCGCCAGCACGCCGCCCGGTGTCGCGACGATCTCGGCGCGCCGCTTCGCGAACCCCAGGAACAGAGTCAGCATGAAGCTGCACAACAGCATCCAGCGCGAAGGAACAATGCCCACCGCATAGGTGCCGCAAGCCAGCCGGATCATGAAGCCGGCGGCGATGCAGAACACGTCGACCAGCACCTTGTGCTTCAGGCGTAGCGTGTAGGCGATGTTCAGGACCAGATAACTGGCCACGGCCAACGCCACGGGCCACAGGCCGCTGGCCAGCGGCAACCCCAGTGCGCCGCAGAACAGGACTGCGATCAGCCCGCGCGCCGCCGGCAGGCCGACCTGGCCGCTGGCGATGGCGCGATGGCGCTTCTTGGGGTGGGCGGCGTCGGCAGCCCGGTCGTGATAGTCGTTCAGCACATAGACCGCGCTGGACGCCAGGCAGAACGCCACGAAGCCCACGCCCACGCCGAACACCAGCCGCGGGTCCGACCAGCCGTGGCTGAAGATGAGTCCGATCAGCACAAAGCCGTTCTTCAGCCATTGCTGCGGACGCAACAGCGAAATGACGGCGTTCATGGCTTCACCGCCTGGCCGCGATACCACGCGTGCTGGGCGGCATCGATCATCCATTGATCGCCGCGGCTGTCGCCGTAGGCATGGAGCTCGTACTGGTCCGGCGAACCGAAGCGCTCGGCCAGACGGCGAATCTTCTCGGGTCCCCAGCAGTTGGGCCCGTCGAAACTGCCGGTAAGCCGCCCCTGCCCGTCCACGGCCATCCGCGTGCAGATCAGGTCGTCAAAACCCAGATAGCGCGAGACTTCTTCCAGGTAGATGTCCGGCGATGCGCTCACCAGCACGCAATGGTCGCCGCGCTGCTGGTGCCAGCGCAGCCGTTCCACCAGCGCGGGCCGCAAGGGAATGGCGTGGACCCACGCGCGCGCGACATGCGCCAGTTCGGCGCGCGACCGGCCTTTTAGCGCGGCGCGGCAAAGCGCCGTCTTGGCGTATTCATTGCTGCGCATGCGCAGGGCAAACCCGGCCAGCGCGGGCGCGGCCAGCAGCAGCGCCCCAATCAGCCTGGGCCAGGAGAGGTGGACCAGGAAGGGGACGAATGTGTCACGCTGAGTCAGGGTGCCGTCGAAGTCGAAGGCCGCGATCACGCGCGTGGGAACGGGAAACGGCGATTGGGTAGCCATGCTGCTTTCGCGATGAAACCCGGTCATGCCGGAGGTCGTCGCAAACTGTGCCGGAAAATAGCCGGCGATCGAAACGCAGATGCGCTTTTTCGGACGCCGGCTTGCCTGGACGAAGGGACGACGGGTCAATCTCTTCGTTTTATGTCAATTATTTTGTATTTGTAACACACATCAAGGAACTTGCGACGCCTGTCAGCGCGCGCCGCCATTTTCCTGCGCGACCCCAGGCATCGCGACGGCCCAGGCCCGCCTCAATTGACCGTGATGCCGGCCTCCTTGATCAGCGTCGCGAAGTGGGGCACATCGCGCGCGATGAGCGCCCGGAAGGCGTCGGCGCCCTGCTCCTTTTCGGCGGGAGCCTGGGCCGCCAGCTTATCCAGCGACTCGCGCACGCCAGGGCTTTTCAACGCCGCCGCCAGAGCCTGCTCCAGGCGCGCAATCACGGCGGGCGGCGTGCCGGCGGGCGCCGCGATGCCGTTCCACACGCTCATGTTGAATGCCGGCACGCCTGCCTCGGCAAAGGTCGGCACGTCGGGAATCTGAGGCAGCCGGCTGGCGCTGGCCACCGCCAGGGCGGTGACGCGCTTGCCCTCGTGGATGGGAATCATCGTGACGGTCTGGTCGATCACCGCGTCCACCGTGCCCGCCATCAGGTCGGCGATGGCGGGGCCCGCGCCGCGGTACGGAATCTGCATGCCCTGCGTGGCCGTCACATGCATGAAGTAGGCGGCCGCGATGTGGCTGGTGGAGCCGGATCCCGCGTTGCCAAAGTTCACGTCGGCGCCGTTCTTCTTCATGCGCGCGACGAAGTCGGGCAAGGTGGAGATGCCGCTCTTCTTGCTGACCGAAAGCACCATCGGCACGGTGGCCACCAGACCCACCGCCGCCAGATCTCGGCGCGGGTCGAACTTGCTCTTGGGATACAGAGACGGTGCGATCGCCAGCGACCCCATGTTGCCGAAGGTGATGGTGTAGCCATCGGGCGCGGCGCGGGTCACACGCTGGTTGCCTATCATGGTGCCGCCGCCGCCCAGGTTTTCCACCACGATGGTCTGGCCCAGGTTCTCGCCCATGGCCTGCGCCACGATGCGGGCCAGCCCGTCCGTGGAGCCGCCCGCGGCATACGGCACCACCATGGAGATGGCGCGCGTGGGATAGTCCTGCGCGTGCGCGTTTGCGCCAAGCGCAAGCAGGCCGGCGCCCAGGGACGCCAGGAATTTCTTGTTCATGTCTTGCTCCTCGCTGTTGGAGCCGGCAGCAGCCGGCCCTCCGCCTCGTCCGGGCGGTTCTTGGTGCTGCGGGTTTAAAGGAAGGCGCGCGCCATGCGCGCCGTTTGAAGCGGCCTAGTCTTTCTTCGACCCCAGTTCCACGCCGGCCAATTGCTCGGACAGGCGCGCCACCGCGGTGTGGTCCTGCCCCTTGCCCAGGGTCTTTCCGGCCGATGCCCACAATTCGCGGCACAGCGACGAGAACGGCGTGGGGGTGCCGGTGTCGGTGGCGATGCCCAGCGCAATGCCCAGGTCCTTGACCATCAGGTCCAGGCCGAAGCCCGAGTTGAACTGACGCGACAGCACGAACTGCTTGAACTTCTTCTGCGTGGAATTGTTCATGCCGGTGGACGCATTCAGCACGTCCACGATCACGTTCGGATCCAGGCCGAACTGCTGGCCGATCAGCATCGCCTCGACGCCAATCAGGAAACCGCCGGCGGACACCAGGTTGTTCAACGCTTTCATGGCATGCGCGCTGCCGACGCCACCCACGGCGGTGATGGCCGAGCCCATGGCGGACAGCGCCGGGCGCACGCGCTCAAGCGTCGAAGCCGGGCCGCCGAACATGATGGACAGGTCGCCCGTGCGCGCACGCGGCACGCCGCCAGACACCGGCGCGTCCACCATCTCGCCGCCCGCGGCGGCCACGGCCTGCGCCAGCCGCTGGGTGTGCGCAGGCACCCCGGAGCTCATGTCGACGACGACGCTTCCCGGACGCAGTGCCGCCAGCACCCCTTGTTCGCCGGTCAGCACCTGTTCCACGATGGCGCTCGTGGGCAGCATCGTGAAGATGAGGTCGGCCTGGGCCGCCAGTTCCGCGCAAGTCGCCGCGGCCTGGCCGCCCACTTCCTGGGCAAATCGGCCCGCCTGCCCCGGCGCGGCGTCAAACACCGTCACCTGATAGCCCGCCTGCACCAGCCGGGCCGCCATGGGCCACCCCATGCTGCCGATGCCGATCAGGCCCACGCGTTCTTGCGGTGCGCTCATGCTTGGGGCTCCTTGAAGGCGCCTTCTTCTTCCAGCACCTGGTTGGCCACCTTGAAGGCATCCAGGCCGGCGGGGATGCCGCAATAGACCGTGGCCTGCAGCAGGATTTCCTTGATCTCTTCGACCGTCACGCCGTTGTTCAGCGCGCCCTTGACGTGCAGCTTGATCTCGGCCGGGCGGTTCAGCGCCGTCAGCATCGCCAGGTTCAGCATGCTGCGCGTCTTCTTTTCCAGGCCGGGCCGCCCCCAGGTGTAGCCCCAGCACCATTCGGTGGTGATGTGCTGGAAGGCCATCATGAAGTCGTTGGCGCGGGCCAGCGAGCCGTCCACGTAGTCGGTGCCCAGCACTTCGCGGCGCAGGTTCAGGCCTTGATCGAACAGGGCCTGGGTTTCGGATTTGATGTCTGCCATGAGTTCCTCGGGGGTGAAGGCGGTGGTGCTGCATTGATGGCCGCCGGTTGTCATTTGTCCGATTGTCAGGCAATCTTCACCAGAACGTCAATAGTCTGATTGTCGGACAATCTGACTATTTTCTTCGACAGTGAAAACAATGCCGGCCCGCAGAGCGCCAGGCCGGCGCCCGCGCGCCACAGGCTGCCGACGGGATATATTGCGTCTTTACGATCAAGAGACTTGCCATGCCCAGTCCCACCGGCGCGATTTTTGAGAAGCCCTCCACCCTGCGCACCCGCGTCGAGGAATTTCTGCGCACCTCCATCATGGACGGGCGCATCAAGGGCGGCGAGCGACTGCGCGAAGTTGAACTGTGCGAACAGCTGAACATCAGCCGCAGCACGCTGCGCGAGGCGCTGCGCACGCTCGAAGCCGAGCGCCTGATCTCCATCGAGCCGCATCGCGGCCCGACTGTCGTGCGCGTCACCGAAAAGGCGGCGCGCGACCTGTACGCCCTGCGGGCGCTGCTGGAAGGGTTTGCCGCGCACGAATTCGCCCGGCTGGCCACCGACACGGACGTCGAACACCTGCGCAAAGCCGTGGACGCGCTGCACCGCCAGGCCAAGGGCAGCAATAAGTCGGCCCTGCTTGCGGCCAAGCGCGACTTCTACGATGTGCTGCTGTCAGGCTGTGACAACGATCTGGTCAAGGACATGCTGCCGGGCCTTTTGTCGCGCATCAACCTGCTGCGCGCCACGTCGTTCGCGCGTCCGGACCGCCTGCCCGAAAGCATGGCCGAAATCGACCACATCTACGAGCGCATCCAGGCCCGGGACCCACAAGGAGCAAGGGAGGCCGCGCAGAGCCACATCGTCAACGCCGAACGCACCGCGCTGGAGGTGCTCCGCCGCCAACAGGAAGGACACAGCGAAAAGTGAGGGCAATCGCCCGCGAACCTGGCGCCGGGGTAGCCCTGGCTCAGCGGCATGGCGGCCTTATTGCCGCTGACGGCGCCATGCCGCGGCAACACGCCTACAGCGAATACTTGTAGTCGCAGTTCAACGTGGCCTGCAGCGGACTGGCGTAGCCGCCGCCTTCCTTGCCGCCCGGGCGCGGGGCCAGCAGCTTGGCCTGGAAGGTGCCGGCCACATCGCCATTGGCGTTTTTCTTCACGGCCACGGTGGACGGCAGCGCGTACAGCGTCAGCGCCTGGCCGTCGGCGGGCGCGATCAGCGTGAAGACCGACTGCTGAAAGTTCGCCACCACATAGCCTGGGGCCTGGTCGGACGTGAATTCCAAGGTGGCCTTGGCATAGGTCAGCCTCAGGCCCAGCTCATCGGACGACGGCGAAGGGATCTCGCCTTCCAACGCCACCTTGCCGCTATCCGAAACGCAGGACAGCGACGCGGGCGCCGATCCGGCATGGGCGGCGCCGGCCAGAAGCAGGCAGGACAGGAAGCAGGTGGCGCGTGCGGTCATTATTGTTTCCCTGGCGGGTTGCGGCGGCGGGTGAGCGGCAAGTGTAGGCGGAAAGCCGGCCCCTGCCACCCGTCCGCCGCGCCGGCGAACACCCGCGCCGATTCCGGACTCAGTTCGCCGATTCCGCCCCGCCTTCCTTCAGCTCCAGCGCGTCCTTCAGCACCTGACTGGCGCTGTGGCGGATGGCGGAAACGCAGCGCGCGACGATGCCGCGCAGCAGTTCCTCGGCGGGCAGCTTGTCCGCGGCGGCCACGAAGCTCTCGATCGCCGCCGACACGCGACCCGCCGCGGCGCCCTGGCCCCGTTGCACGCTCAGCTTGACCGCCTTGCAGCGGTGGTTGACGGCATTGATCACTTCCAGCAGCTGCATGCGGGTCAGACCCAGTTCGTCCGCATCGACAAAGCTCGGGTAGACCAGGCGCAGGAACTCCGGATCGGTCTCGGTCAGGCTGAAGAACATGGTGCCCAGGTCGGGATGGCGAAACAGCACATCGCCGTCTTCGTCAACGCGGGCCACCAGGCCCAGCTCTTCCTGGACGACGTGTTGATAAAGGGCGGCAAGCGGGGTGGTGTTGGACATGCTTCGACTCTCCGTGGGGATGGATGGCGGCGGGAAAATCCGCGCCCTCGCCCATCGCTACGCCCCGGCCCGGAAAAGGTTCGGAAAGTTTCAGGAAAAATAAATCGAACCTTTTCCACCGCCAGGCATAGCCATTCATGCAGGCATCCGCCTTCCCCAACCCGAAAAGGAAAAACCATGCAAGGAAAAGAGCTGCGCGACGTGCTGACGCTGGCGAAAACCCACGGCAGCCGCTGGGCCTCCGTCGCCGCCACTCGCGTCCATCGCGGTGACGCCGTCGCTGCATTGCTGTTTTTGCTGGCCACCACCGTGTTCTCGGTAATCACCATAAGCATGATGGGATCCCAGGTCGGCCTCAGCTTCTACGACCTGCTGCGCCTGCTCAATGGCGGCGACGTGCAGGGCGCGATGGCCGGCCAGGGCTCGGGCGCCGGCTTGTACGCGCTGCTGTGGCTGCTGGCCGTGGTCGGCCCGCTGCTGCCCTCGCTGCTGCCGCAACGCGCCGCCCGGCTCGGCTACTTCGTGCCGCTGGTCCTGTGGGGCGTCACGCTGGCCGGCGTCATTTCCGAAGTGCGCGAATTCATGAACGCCAGCCGCCAGCTGGCCGGCTTCATGGGCAACTCGCGCGCCAGCCGCAGCATGGCGCAGGACATGGCCTCGACCGTCTGGAACAGCCTGAGCTTCGGATTCGGACTCTACCTGTCGCTGGCGATCGCCGTGGGCTTCGCCGTGCGCGGCGTCATGGTCATGCGCCGGCGCGCTTGATTTTCCGCCGGTGCACGGCTAAGGTGCCGCTGCCCTCGCCCCAGAGGGCGACGGCACCTTTCCGCCGGTGGGCGGAACGTCAGCGCTCCGTCCGGCAACAAAAATCTGAATCATGAACACGCTCGACCCCAAGCGCTACGTCATCAACAACGTCGACGCGCTCCTGCGCATCATGCATGCCGATCCCCGCTACGCTCTGGACTTCCGCAACAAGGCCGAGCAGCACATCACGCTCAAGCTGCGCAAGAAATTCTTCAACACCTCGCCCGACGGTGTCATCGACGCCTTCAACAGCGCGCTGATGAAGTTCCTGCAAACGCGCACGTTCCGTGACGAGGGCTTCCTGCATGGCCAGCCGGCCGCAGGTTGGGCGGCGCACGAACTGGCGCTGAGCAAATTGGGAGGCTACCTGTACCGTGGCTCCCTGCATGAACTGATTCAGGCGCACCGCCGCACCCGGCACGAAGTCCAATGGAAGGGTACGGCCGACGATGACCCGCAAGCCGGGAGCGTCTTCGACGAGGCCGAGGACCTGGGCGACCCATCGCCGTTCGCCGACCCTGCCCACGCCTACGAGCAGCTATCGGTCGTCAAGCGCATGCGCGACTGCCTCAATAAACTCAGCGACACCCTGCGCACCACGATGTTCCTGTACCTGGATGAAATGCCGATGGAACAGATCGCGAAGCTGCAGGATCTGCACGTGCCCACCGTCAAGAGCCGCCTGCACGCCGCACGCAAGCTCGTGGCCGACTGCACGCGCAAAGGAATGGACTGATCATGCCTGAAGACAAAGTGCTGTCCTACTTGTCTGGCGAACTGGACGATGCCGCTCGCCGCGCGTTCGAGGCCGATCTCGCGCGCGACCCCGCGCTGCGCGCGGAGGTCGAGGAATGGCGCCAGCTGGCCCAGGCGCGCCAGCTGGCGCACAACGAGGTCGGCCAGGCCGAGCGCGACAGCGCCTTCCTGCGCGCACTGGCCGGACGCCCCCAGGCCGCGCCCGCGCCGCGATCCGCCGGCCGACGACTGTGGCAATGGATCTGGTCCCCGTCCGGCCTGCTGATGCCGCTGGGCTGGGCGCTGGCCGTCGTGCTGTCCGTCGTTGTGGTGCTGCAAGCGCCGCGCGAAGAACGGGTATCCGACGGCGTGCTGACGCGCGGCGGCGGCTCCTGCCCGCGCCTGACGGTCGACCTGCCCGACGACATCAGCGCCAGGCAACTGCGCAATGTCTTGTCCCAGTACGCCGTGTCCATCGTCGCGGGACCCGACGAGGACGGCCGTTACGTGCTGGCTTCCGTCCGCGAATCCTCGTTGCGCGATGCCGCCGCGGCGCTGGGCGTACGGTCCGCAACGCCCGCCACGGCCGGCGAGTGCCCCCGGCCATGAAGGCGATCATGACGACAACCAGCCACCGGAGGATGTCGGCGACGCGCCGGCGCCTGCTGACCGCGGCGCTGGGCGCGGGCCTGCTGGGCCTGCACGCTGGCGGCGCCGCCAATCCTGCCCCCGCGCCGGTTCCGGCCAAGCGGCGGTACGCGCTGGTGATCGGCAATGCGCGCTATGCCGTCGCCGCCAATGTGCTGGCCAACCCCGTCAACGATGCGCGCCTCGTCGCCGATTCGCTGCGCAAGCGCGACTTCGACGTCACCGTGCTGACCGATATCACCACGGCGCAGATGGAAAACGCGGTCGACGAGTTCGCCACGCGCGCCAAGGACGCGGACCTGGCGATGCTGTACTTCGCCGGTCACGCCGTGGCGCTGGACGACGTGAACTATCTGTTCGGAGTGGAACTGCCCCTGCCGCTGGCCGAGGTACGCATCCGCACGGCGCAGCAAAGCTCGCTCAGCATGCGGCGCGTCTCGCAAGCGCTGCGCCGGGCCCAGATCCGGGCACGCCTGCTGGTGCTGGACGCCTGCCGCACGAACCTGACGCGCGGCGCGCCCACCCCTGGCCTGATCCACACCGTGCCGGCCGGCGGCGAATTGATCGCGTTTTCGACGCAGCCTGGCGCCACGGCGGAAGACGGTTTTGGCCGCGACGGCCCGCGCCACAGTCCCTACGCCTTCTACTTCGCGCAAGGGCTGGACGCGATGCCCGCCTCCGCGCCGGTCGAGAATTTCTTCAAGCAACTGACCGGCGACGTGCAAGTGGCCACCGCCTACCGGCAGATCCCGCACTATGCCAGCAGCCTGGTCGGCACCGTCACCTTCACCAGCCTGGCGGACGGCCAGACGCCCGCGGTGCCGGGCGGCAACGCCGGACAGCCGGGCCGCGGCCCGTCGCCTACCCTGGGGCGCGACCTGATCAAGGCCCGCATGAGCGCCTGGGAATACGAGATCGAGCGCGGCGCCCAATACCTGGACGAACCGCGGCTGGACGCGCTGATCGCGCGCGCCAGGGCGGGCGACGTGGTGGCCATGACCACGCTGGGCCTCGTCGCGGAAAACGGCGATCACGTCGAGCAGAGCTACAAGGCTGCCGCCCTCTGGTACCAGCGCGCGGCCGATCAGGGCTTCGCGCCCGCGCAGACCTATCTGGGCGAACTCGCGGGCATGGGCCGGGGCGTCCCCAAGAACTACAACGTGGCCGAGCGGCTGTTTCGCGAAGCCGCCGAGGCCGGCCACCGCCGCGCCGCCCTCAACCTGCTGGACCTGAAAATGCGCATGGGCGAACCGATAGACCCGCAAGAATGGGCGACGGTGCTGCAGGACGCCGCGCGCAACCCGCTGGGACTGCCGCTGCCCGGCATGCCGCCCGTCCAGGGGATGCCGGACATGCCGTGGATGCGTGCGCTGGGTGTGCGGCCGCCAGGGCAACCCTGACGCCCCGGGGCGGCGCGCAATCGCCCCCTGGCCAAGGTTGAAACTGCGAACACTCCCGACATAACGCCGGACACGCGGACATCGGCTAGGATAGGGGAGGTCTATCAGAAGGAGTTGTCCATGCCCTCAATGAGACACGCCGCCTGCGCGGCGGCAATCGCCCTCGCCCTGCCCTTCGCGGCCCACGCGGAAACGGTCGTCCTGCATACCGAGCAGGCCACCGCCGGCGCCGATCCGCATACCCATGCGCGCGTCGTCGACATCCAGCTCAAGCCCGACAGCCGCAAGGCCCTGGCGGACTTCACCCGCGACCGCGTCGGCAAGCGCATCCAGCTGCGCTCCAATGGCATCCTGCTGTCGTCGGTCACCTTGATGAGTCCGCTGGAAGGCGACAGCTTTCGCATCACCGCCGGTGAACACGGCTTCGGCGGCAAGTCGGCCGAAGAGATCGCCCAAGGCATCATGAAGGAAGGCGGACTGACCGTGGACGACGAGAACAAGTAGCTGAATTGCGTCCGAGGTCTCCAACAGGCCTGCCGCCATCGGAATGAACAAGGCCACCGCAAGGTGGCTTTGTTGTCGGCTGACCTGCCTCCGGGTACGCTGGCGCGCTTCAACCCACGATAGATACGTAAATTTTCGCGCCCGACTGCAAATATTGATCCGTTTTGGCCTTTCGAGGGTCATGACCAGTGAGAACCCACTCGTCATCCTCTCCCGATAGGTCATCCATGCATGTCGTCCCGGCGTCACTACGCCCCCTCTCCCCCGCCTTGCAGCGTACGCTCTTCGCCTCGACGCTGAAGGCTGCCCTCTCGGCCGCTTTCGTCGCCGCTCCCATCCTGCTGGCTCCGACTGCCGCCCACGCCCAGGCGCAAACCCGCGCCTATGACATCCCCGGCGGTCCGCTGGGCGATGTGCTGGGCCGCTACGGCCGCGAAGCCGGCATCGCGCTGTCGTTCCGCCCCGAGCTCACCGAGGGCCGGCACAGCAACGGCCTCAAGGGCAGCTACACGGCCGGCGGCGGCCTGAACACCTTGCTGGCCGGCACCGGCCTGCAGGCCATGCAACAGGCCGGCGGCAGCTACGTGCTCGACCGCCAGCCCGGCGCGGGCACGACCACGCTGCCCGCGGTGACGGTTACCGGGGCCCAATCCGACCTGCCCGAAGCGTATGCGGGCGGCCAGATCGCGCGGGGCGGCAGCATGGGCGTGCTGGGCTCGATGGATGTCATGGAGACGCCCTTCAGCACCACCAACTACACATCGCAGATGCTCGAGGATCAACAGGCCCGCACCCTGGCCGACGTGGTCGTCAACGAAGCGTCCGTGCGCGTGATGACGTCCACCGGCAGCTTCAGCGAAGACTTCCAGATCCGCGGCTTCAATGTCACCAGCGGCGACGTCGGATTCAATGGCCTGTACGGCCTGACGTCATCGAACCGCATGCCGGCCGCCCTCATGGAGCGTGTCGAAGTACTCAAGGGACCCGGCACGCTGATGTACGGCATCAGCCCCAACGGAAGCATCGGCGGCAACATCAACATCGTCACCAAGCGGGCCGGCGACGAACCCCTGACCCGCCTGACCACGACCTACGAAAGCAAGTCGATCCTGGGCGCGCATCTGGACATGGGCCGCCGTTATGGCGACGACAATCAATGGGGCATCCGCTTCAACGGCGTCTACCGGAACGGCCAGACCAGCCTGGACGATGGCCGTCAGGAATTCGGCCTGGGCGCGCTGGCGCTGGACTACCGCTCGCCCACGCTGCGGTGGTCGCTGGATACCTACTCGCAACGCGAGAACGTCGACAACTTCCGTGCACAGAACGGCTTCAAGCCGGGCATCTCGCACATTCCCTCGGCTCCCTCGGGGCACCGGGCGATCTACGCGGGAGCCGACCTCATGTCGCGCGACTCGGCCGTTGCCTCGCGCCTGGAGTACGACATCTCCGACCACCTCATGGTGTATGCGGCGGGGGGCTATCGCTACGGCGCCAGCGAACAGGACTTCCCCTCCGCGCGCAGCTTCGACGCCGTCGATGAACAGGGCAACTTCCGGGTGATCAACTCGTGGTACGACGCCTATTCGCGCAACAAGACCGGCGAAATCGGCGCGCGCGCCAACTTCGACACGTTCGGCATCAAGCACCGGGTGAGCCTGGCGGGGTCCATACTCAAGTCGGAAGCGGGCAGCTTCTATCTCTCCGCGCCGTTGAGCCAGAAGATCGATTCGAATATCTATCACCCGGTGCAACTGATCCCGATGACCGGTGACCGCCAATCACCGACCAAGAACTCGGAAACCACGCTCTCCAGCATCGCGCTGACCGACACGCTCTCATTCGCCAACGACCGGGTCCTGATCACCGGCGGCCTGCGCAAGCAGCAAGTGAAGGCCGAGAACTTCAACGCGGCGGGCGCGGTCACTTCCTCCTACGATGAGGGCGCCATTTCTCCGCTGGCCGGCATCGTCGTGCGGCCGCTGGAGAACGTCTCGGTGTACGGCAACTTCACCTCGGGCCTGACCCGCGGCGGAACCGCGCCCGCCACCGCCGCCAACGTGGGAGAGGTGTTCGCGCCGTACAAGTCCAAGCAATACGAGGCCGGCGTGAAAGTGGACTGGGATCGCGTCATCACCACGGTTTCGATCTTCCAGATCGACCGCCCCAACGCCATGACCGATCCGGTCACCAACATCTACAGCTTCGATGGCGAACAGCGCAACCGCGGCCTGGAATTGTCCGCGGTCGGCGAAGTGACACGCGGCCTGCGCGTCATGGCCAGCGCCACCTTCTACGACGCCAAACTGCAGCGCACGGCGGGCGGCGTGAACCAGGGCAACCGGGCCAGCGGCGTGCCCAAGCGCACCTTCAACCTGGGCGCCGACTGGGATCTGCCCTGGGTGCAGGGCCTGAGCCTGAACGCGCGCGCGATCCACACCGCGGCAACGCCCTACGACGCGGAGAACACGTTGACGCTGCCGTCGTGGACCCGCTATGACGTGGGCGCACGCTACCGCACCGAGGTCATGGGCAAGCAGGTCACGTTCCGCGCCAACGTCGAGAACGTGTTCAACAAGAGCTACTGGCTGTCCAGCAGCACGCTGCTCACGGTGGCCACGGTGGCGGCACCGCGAACCGTCCTGCTATCGGCGCAGATTGAGTTCTGAGGGGCCTGGCAGAAGGCTATCGACAATGCCCATGCCGCCGCGCACGCCGCGGCATGGGTATTTCCGCATTCTGTAGTCACCCGACGCCGGCCAACTCGTGACTTGACTACCGGCACTCACGATCAGGCCGGGAGGTCGCGAGCACCTTCAGGCAGGCCTGGAGCACCCTGGCCGGAGGGATTGAATTGATCTCCGCGGAACCGCCTTCCGGAACCACATCTCTTGCGTGCGCTCTTGCCCAGAACCATTCCGGGTTGGGTTCATTGAACACGCCTACGTAAGGCAGACACAGGCCTTGCGCGATGTGCGAAGGTCCGCAATCGTTGGCCACGACCAGCCGGGCGTCCCGCATCAGCGCGGCCAGCGCGCCCACGGGCCGGCAGAACTCAATACGAAAGTCTCGTCGCCCGAGCTGCGTCAGGCGATCAAGCTCTGCAGTCTCGTCAGGCCCCAGTACAAAGGTGAATTCAGCCTGACCGCCCAGATGCTTCTGGAGCAGATCAGCCAGGGTCAGGTAATGGTCCAGCGACCAGCGCTTGAATTCGCCGGAACCGCCTCCGGGTATCAGTACGATGTCGGCCGGCTTTACCTCATGCAGGTACGGCTTTCCCACCTGCGCGAAACACCGCCGCGCCGTGACCTCTGGATCATGTTCCTGATAGGTCGCAAGCAACCGAAGGTTCGCCAGGCCGATGTATTCGTTGATGTCCTTCCGGTGTCGATGGGTCCACACGCGGTCGCCGAGCCGGTTGTTGTCAAAACTCATACGGAGCGCAGGGCGACGAAGCAGGTTGATCAGCGCGTACCGTTCGCTCGAATGATGGAGATTCAAGGACACCGATGAACGAACCGGCAGCGCGCGCAGCTGCTCGGCGAAGGAATCGGCGTGGACGAATTCGTCAACCCAAGGGAGCTCCTGGTAGAAATCTCCCACGCCATATCGCGAGACCACGCGCACGGCTTTATCCGCCCAAAACTGCTTTAAGAGATAAAGGGCAGAAAAGGCGACGATCTGGTCGCCATACCGTGGCTGGCTCCTGACAAACACCACAACATCGGACATAAACACGAAACCCGCAAAATCTGTACAAGGCCGACCGTAGGGCAAGCCGAATCCGGATACAGTTTTCGAGTGTATTGAGGCGTTATTTTTTATAAATCGTATGCGCGGCTAGCTTGCTGGCAGCCTCGGGGCGAGCCGGCATTCACGGGGGGTTTTCCCTTTGCCCAATCGCTTGCATGAGGGCTGCGGGCTGAGACGCTCGCCGGCACGCTGTTGCTTTCGATCACCTATCTCTACCGCAAGATGCAGGGCAGCGAATAGCCGCAAACCGCGGCCCCAACAAAAAAGACCCGATGGCCGTCAGGCTAAAGGGTCTTTCGTCGGGTTTGACCACATTCAAGTGGTCGGGGCGAGAGGATTCGAACCTCCGACTCCTGCGTCCCGAACGCAGTACTCTACCAGGCTGAGCTACGCCCCGAGTTTTACTTATTTGACTTGCGTCTTTCTTGCCGCCAACAAATGCACGGACACAAAATCGTGCCGCGCCAACAAAAAAGACCCAATGGCCATAGGCTAAAGGGTCTTCCGTCGGGTATGACCACATTTAAGTGGTCGGGGCGAGAGGATTCGAACCTCCGACTCCTGCGTCCCGAACGCAGTACTCTACCAGGCTGAGCTACGCCCCGAGTTTTACTTCTTTCCTGCAAACCTGGCGGCGCTCAGTGCTGCCAAGTCTTCTTCGCTTTTTCTTCACTCCCAGCCTACCTGACTCAGGCCTGGCTGTTCATGGTTCCGTGAATATCTTCGGTCAATCTTTTAGTCAATCCCGCTGCGCGTTTTTGCTGCGTTTTGACTAACGATCTCTATTCACCGCGAAAGCGCAGAATTCTAACAGAGAATTCTGAAAAGGGGAAATGGGGTAGATCGACAGGGCTTCGCGGGCGCGATCCGCCTCGGCCACGGCGGCCTGGCGCGCGTGCTCCAGGGCGTCGGTGGCCTGGATGGCGGCGGCCACGGCGGCGAAGTCGGCGTCGCCCGTCTTGATGGCGTCGCGGATCAGTTGCTGCTGTTCCGGGGTGCCCACTTCCATGACGCGGATCAGCGGCAGGGTCGGCTTGCCTTCGCGCAGGTCGTCGCCCACGTTCTTGCCCAGGGCGGCGGCGTCGCCGCTGTAGTCCAGCACGTCGTCGACCAGCTGGAACGCGGTGCCCACGTGGCGGCCATAGGCGGCGGCGGCGGCCTCCTGTTCCGGGGTGGCGCCCGCCAGCACGGCGCCCACCTGGGCAGCTGCCTCGAACAGCTTGGCGGTCTTGTAGCGCACCACCTGCAGATAGCGCTCCTGCGAGACGTCGGGGTCGTGCACGTTCAGGAGCTGCAGCACCTCGCCCTCGGCGATCACGGTGGTGGCTTCGGACAGGATGCTCATGATGCGCATCGAGTCGGCCTCGACCATCATCTCGAATGACCGGGAATACAGGTAGTCGCCCACCAGCACGCTGGCCGCATTGCCGAACACGGCGTTGGCCGTTTCACGCCCGCGGCGCAGATCGGACTCGTCCACCACATCGTCGTGCAGCAGCGTGGCCGTGTGGATGAATTCCACGACGGCGGCCAGCAACTGGTGATGGGTGCCCTCGTAACCCAGGGCTCGCGCCACCATCAGCACCATGGCCGGGCGCATGCGCTTGCCGCCCGCCCCAATGATGTAGTCGCCGATCGTGCGGATCAGGACGACATCGGAATTCAGCCGCTCGCGGATAACCGCATCGACGGCTTTCATATCGTCAGCAATGGGGGCAATAAGCGCGGGGAGATTCAAGACGTATCCGACAAGTGTGAAGCGAGCCGCGTGACGGCTCTTACCGCTGGGCCCGCCAGCGGAGGCGGGGGATTCGACCACGGATTATACGGGGAGTGCCCGGGGAAATCCGGGTGCGGCCGCCGGAAGGCGGCAGGGGCCGGTCTGGCGCGCCCTGCTCGCGCCGCGGCCCCCTGGCCGAATCAACGCCCGTGCGGCAGCAGGCCGCGCGCGGCCAAGCTGGCGTAGAGCGCGCGCACGCCAAATGTCCAGGGCGGGATTTCCGTGGACAACTGCACCTCGTTGACGAGCGCTCCGATGCGCTCGGAGGCGATGACGACGCGGTCGCCCAACAGGTGGGTAAAGCCGGTGCCCGGCCCCTTGCGGTCCTGGCTGGGCGAGAACATGGTGCCCAGGAACAGCATGAAACCGTCGGGATACTGATGATGCTTGCCGCAAGTCTGGCGCACCAGGTCCAGCGGGTCCCGGCTGATTTCGCGCATGTGACTCACGCCGTCCAGTTCGAAGCCGTCGGCGCCCTCGATACGCAGCGACACGTCGGCCTGACGCACGCTATCCATATCGAAATCGCCGTCGAACAGCCGGATGAAAGGGCCGATGGCGCAGGAGCCGTTGTTGTCCTTGGCCTTGGTCAACAACAAGGCGCTGCGGCCCTCGATGTCCCGCAGGTTCACATCGTTGCCCAGCGTGGCGCCCACGGCCTCGCCCCGGCTGTCCACCGCCAGCACGATCTCGGGCTCGGGGTTGTTCCATTGGGATTCGGGCAGCACGCCGATCCGCGCGCCAAAGCCCACCGACGCCATGGGCGGCGTCTTGGAGAACACCTCGGCGTCGCGACCGATGCCCACTTCCAGGTACTGCGACCACTGGCCGCGTTCCATCAGTTCTGCTTTCAGCCTGACCGCCTCGGGCGATCCGGGCCGCAAACGGGACAGGTCGGAGCCGATCAACGCCTGCATGCGGACGCGGATCTCGTCCGCGCGGCTGGCGTCGCCGCCGGCCTCTTCCTCGATCATGCGTTCCAGCAGACTGATGGCGAAGGTCACGCCCGCCGCCTTGACGGGCTGCAGATCGCAGGGCGCCAACAGACGCGGCCCGCCCTCGCCTTGCAGGTTGGCCGCCATCAAGGCGCGCGCGTCGCCCAGCGGCTCGCCCCTGGCCGCGCGCGCCAGCGCCACGCGGTCGGGACGGTCCAGCAGGTCCGACATGGTCGGCGCCACGGCGGTGATATCGATCACCTGGCCGTCGCGCACCACCACCACGCAGGGTCCGCCGATCGGCGCCGGCCGCCAGACCCGGCCCACCAGCAACGCCTTCCGCAGATCGGAAGGCAATGTGTCGTCTTGGTTCATGAGTCTCCCCGCTACATGCCTTGTGAGCGGCATTCCAATACGGTGCAAGGCAGTCTAGGGGACTTCAATTATCATGTCCAACATCATGATATTCCGTCCAATATATTGGAAATAATGCGCAATGGCCGCTGATTACGACGTCCCCGCCGTCCGACGCACCCACGACATCTTGAGGGTCCTGGCGAGCCGCCATCGGCCGGTCAAGGCCGCAGAGCTGGCCCAGGCCTGCCAGCTTGCCAAGAGCACGCTGTACCTGCTGCTGGACTGCCTGGAGCAGCGCCGCTGGATCGAACGCCAGGACGGCGGCTACATCATCGGACTGGAATTGATGGCGCTCGGCTTCGCCTATCTGCGCCACGACGGTCTGCAAACCGCCTTCCACCAGGCGGCCGGCGCGTTCGTGGCCCGCAGCAACGAAGTCGTGCAACTGGCGGTGCTGGACGGCTTTGACGTGGTCTACCTTGCCCGCGAAGACGCGCGCCGGCCGGTCAGGCTGGTGTCGGACCTGGGCCTGCGCCTGCCGGCGCACGCCTGCGCGCTGGGCAAGGCCCTCTTGGCCAGCCTGCCGGCCGAGGATCTGGCGGCCCGCCTGCCCGCCGCCCTGCCCCGTGTCACGGACCGCACGATTACCGACCTGCCCGCGCTCCACCGCGAACTGGACGGCGTGCGCCAGTCCGGACTTGCCCAGGACCTGGAAGAGGTCGCCACCGGCCTGGTTTGCTACGCGGCCTATGTGGGCGTGACGCCATTGGGAAAACGGGTCGCGGTCAGCACGTCGATCCCGACCGACCGGCTGGACGACGCCCACCGGCAGGACGCGATGGAAGGCATCCGCCGGGTGGCGCGCGACATCGCGCTGCGGGTGGCGCCAGGCGCCTGAAGCCTCCGCGCCACACCTAAGCCCTTAGCCTGCAACGGCTTTTTGACTTTCCGAAAGTCCCGGGCTAATATCTCGGACTCGGTCAGCAATGCCCGAATTACGTCGGTTGTTTACGTAAACCCTTTGGAGCCCTTCTGGGGCGACAGGAACCCCACGGATTCCCAGGAATCGCGGGCCATCCGCCAAAGCGGCAATCTTGCCCAGCAGGGCAAGCAGCGTAAATGAACCCATTTACCTATTTAAGGAACACCCCATGTACGCGGTCGTAAAAACCGGTGGCAAGCAGTATCGCGTTGCCGCTGGCGAAAAACTCAAGATAGAACAGATACCGGCAGACATTGGGCAAGAAATCACCCTGGACCAAGTGCTGTCCGTGGGCGAAGGCGACCAACTGAAAGTTGGCACGCCCCTCGTCTCCGGCGCTGTGGTCAAGGCAACGGTTCTTGCGCAAGGCCGCCACGACAAGGTCAAGATCTTCAAGATGCGCCGTCGCAAGCACTATCAGAAGCATCAGGGCCACCGTCAGAACTACACCGAAATCCGCATCGAAGCCATCACGGCTTAAGAAGCGACTCGGTACCACTTAGCAGGAGCTAAACATGGCACAGAAAAAGGGCGGCGGCTCTACGCGGAACGGACGCGACTCAGAATCGAAGCGTCTGGGCGTCAAGACTTTTGGCGGTGAATTGATTCCCGCTGGTTCGATCATCGTGCGTCAGCGCGGTACTCGCTTCCACCCCGGCGTGAACGTCGGCATGGGCAAGGACCACACCCTGTTCGCGCTGATCGACGGCAAGGTTCAATTCGGCTTCAAGGGCGCATTGAACAAGCAGACCGTTTCGATCATCGCTGCCGAGTAATCGGCTAGCGAGTCCGTGGACGACGAGTCCGCGGACAGCACGGTCAGCAACGTGGTTCGCCGCGTTCTCGAACGGCAAAAGCCCTGTCGCATGCGGCAGGGCTTTTTTGTTTTACTTACTCACTACACGCGCATACACCATGAAATTCGTAGACGAAGCCACCATTGAAGTGGTCGCCGGCAAGGGCGGCAATGGCGTGGCGAGCTTTCGCCGCGAAAAATTCATCCCCAAGGGCGGCCCGGACGGCGGCGACGGCGGACGCGGCGGCACCATCTATGCAGTGGCCGATCGCAATATCAACACGCTGATCGACTACCGCTACGCGCGCCTGCACCGCGCCAAGGGCGGTGAAAACGGCCGCGGCTCCGACCAGTACGGCGCAGCCGCCCCGGACATCACCCTGCGCGTGCCGGTGGGCACGATCATCCATGACGCCGAAACCGGCGAAGTCCTGTTCGACCTGAACACGCACGAGCAGAAGGTTGTGCTCGCGGCCGGCGGCCAGGGCGGCATGGGCAACATCCACTTCAAGTCCAGCCTGAACCGCGCGCCCCGCCAGTGGACGCCCGGCAAGGAAGGCGAACACCGCTACCTGCGCATGGAACTGAAGGTGCTGGCCGACGTGGGCCTGCTCGGCCTGCCCAACGCCGGCAAGTCCACGCTGATCACGCGCATCTCCAATGCGAAGCCGAAGATCGCGGACTACCCCTTCACCACGCTGCACCCCAACCTGGGCGTGGTACGCACGTCGCCGTCGCGCAGCTTCGTCGTGGCCGACATTCCCGGCCTGATCGAAGGCGCCTCCGAAGGCGCCGGCCTGGGCCACCTGTTCCTGCGCCATCTGGCGCGCACCCGCGTGCTGCTGCACCTGGTGGACGTGTCCACGCCGGATCCGGACGCGGACCCCGTCGAGCAAGCCGTCGCCGACGCGCGCGCCATCGTCGAGGAACTGCGCCGCTATGACCCCGAACTGGCCGCCAAGCCGCGCTGGCTGATCCTGAACAAGCTGGACATGGTGCCCGATCCCGAGGACACCCAGCGCCGCTTCCTTGAACTGTATGACTGGAAGGGCCCGGTATTCGCCATTTCGGGCCTGACGGGCGAAGGCACGCAGGACCTGCTCTACGCGCTGCAGGACTACCTGGACGCCGAGCGCGAAAAGGAACACCTGTCGAGCGACCAGGCCGACGGCACCTATGTGGCGCCGGACCCCCGCTTTGATGACACACGCACGGATGCGGACAAGCCCGCCGCGCCGCGCGGCGGTGACGAATAAGCCATAATCGCAGTCCCTACGATTACGTCTTTTCTCGCCGCGGCCGGCCTCCACCATGTCTGCTGAATCAACTGCCGTTTCCGTCGTCACCAACGCCCAGCGCCTAGTCGCCAAAGTCGGCTCGTCGCTGGTCACCAACGAAGGCCGAGGCCTGGACCGCGCCGCCGTGGCGCACTGGGCCGCGCAGATCGCCGCCCTGCACAAGCAGGGCAAGCAGATCGTGCTGGTCTCCAGCGGCGCCATTGCCGAAGGCATGGCCCGGCTGGGCTGGCGCAAGCGCCCGTCCGTCATGCACGAACTGCAGGCCGCGGCGGCCGTGGGCCAGATGGGCCTGTGCCAGGCCTATGAAGCGGCATTCGCCGAATACGGCCTGCGCACCGCGCAGATCCTGCTGACGCACGAAGACCTGGCCGACCGCCACCGTTACCTGAACGCGCGCAGCACCTTGTTTGCGCTGCTGCGCCTGGGTGTGGTGCCGATCGTCAATGAGAACGACACGGTCGTCACCGACGAGATCCGGCTGGGTGACAACGATACGCTGGGCGCGCTGGTCACCAACCTGATCGAAGCCGATACGCTGATCATCCTGACGGATCAGCGCGGCCTGTACGACTCGGACCCCCGCAAGAATCCCGAAGCCAAATTCATGTCGCACGCCCAGGCCGGCGATCCCGCCCTGGAAGCCATGGCAGGCGGCGCAGGCAGCGGCATCGGCACCGGCGGCATGCTTACGAAGGTGCTGGCCGCCAAGCGCGCGGCGCACAGCGGCGCGCACACGGTCATTGCCTCCGGCCATGAACGCAACGTGCTGACGCGCCTGGCCCAGGGCGAGTGCATCGGCAGCGAGCTGCGCGCCGTCCTGCCGGTCTGGTCCGCGCGCAAGCAATGGCTGGCCGACCACCTGCGCCTGCGCGGACGCGTGGTGCTCGATGATGGCGCAGTGCAGGCGCTGCTGCGCGAAGGCAAGAGCCTGCTGCCCATCGGGGTGACGGAAGTGGAAGGCGAGTTCGGCCGTGGCGACGTCGTGGCCTGCGTGGACAGCGAAGGGCGCGAATGCGCCCGCGGCCTGATCAATTATTCGTCGGTAGACACGCGCCGCATCTTGCGCCAGCCTTCGTCGCAGATCGCGCGCATCCTGGGCAGCATGACCGAACCCGAGCTCATGCACCGGGACAACCTGGTCGTGCTTTAAGGTCTGTTCGCCGCGGTCGGTTCCGTCGGGCCACCGGGCGGCAGCAGCATGTACCCCCAGCCCCGCACCGCGAGCACCGGCAGTTCGATGTTGAAGCGGCGCGCCTTGCTGCGCAGCCGCGACACCACCACATCCACCCGCCGCGCGCCGTCCGAGGGATCGCGCGCATCGCTGGGAAAGAAGCGTTCCCGCTGCAGGCATTGGCCTGGCGCATTGAGCAAACGGACAAAAAAGGCACGTTCACGCGCGGTCAGCGGCAGGCGTTCTCCGGCGGGCCCCGCCAGCACGCGAGCAGGAGCGTCGACCCGCCATGAACTTGCGCTGGGGCGTGTCCGCCGGTACAGGTTGCGCAACAGCGCATCCCATTCCAGCGACTCCATGCCAACTGGCGCGCAGGCGTCCACGCCGGCATCCAGGGCGGCGGCGCGTTCAACCGCGGTGACGCCGCAGGCCTGCCAGACCACCGCTGCGCCTGGGGCGACCCGGCGCAGCAAGGCGACCAGCCCAGGCACGCCGGCGGGTGCGCCGCTCAACACATAGGTGTCCGCAACCTGGGTCTGCAATTGGTCCTGCAGCCCCATCACGGAATCGAAGACGCGAACCCGCCAGCGGAACTGACGCAACGCGGCGGCAAGATTATTGCTCACCATTTCATCGAGTTGCACGACGAAGACGCTGCCACGTTCCTGCATGCGATTGCCTTTGCAATTTATCACTTAGGTAATGTTTATAACCACCAAAGTGCCCGATCAGCAAGCTTCAATCGCCTTGTGAAAACATTCTCAGACCGACTGAAGCACGCTCGTCTTTTACGTGGCCACACGCAGAAGACGCTCGCCCGCTTGGTGCGCATCTCGCAAAGTGCAATCGGCAGCTACGAAAGTGGTTTGCGCCACTCAAGCCGCTCGGCCCGCAAACTGGCGCAGGTCTTGAAGGTCGAGGTTGAATGGCTGGAAACCGGCAAGGGCCCCATGGAACTGCCCATGGAAGGCTACGACCTGAGCAATACGCTTCCCGTGTCCGGGATCGCCGAATCCACGCCGCGTCCCGGCGGCCGGCCGCGTCCGATGGCGCCGTGGCCCTACCCCAACATTTCGCCTTCGCAGTTCGAATCGCTCACGCCCGATGATCGCGTGATGCTCGAAGCGCTGACGCAGACGTTCATCGAAACGACGCTGCTTCGCCGCGGCATCAAGCCGCGCGGACGCAAGATCGGCTAAAGAAGCAGCGGTCACCCAAGCCCAAAAAAAAAGCCCGGCATGGCCGGGCTTTTTTCATTGCCGCAAGTATCAAGGCTTGGCGGCAGGAGCAGGCGCAGGCGCAGGAGCCGTGCCAGCCGCGGGCGCGGCGGCGTCGCCGCGGATCTTGGCGGCGATCTCGGAGGCGGCCTGGGCCGACGGTACGCCAAAGGCCAGCACGCCGCGATTCAGCGGTTCGCCGATGAGCGGAGCGGCGACCAATTCCTGATCGATGACCAAAGCCAGCACGCTGCCGACATTGTTGGTGCTGACGGTGGTGAGCTTGCGCGTGCCGGCTTCGGAGAAGCGCAGGCCCACGAAGTTCTGGCCTTGACGGTCCACCAGGGCGGCGGCGTCGGTCAGGTCGGCGCGCGTCAGGACGGGCGTTTCCTGAAGATAGAGCTTGCCATCGGGCAGGCTGATTTCACGCAGGCCAGGCCCGGCTTCGCGCTTGGCCAGATAGAAATCCACCCGCGATGCGGTGGCCGGAGTGGCGGATTGCTGGCCGGCCTCGGGGGTGGCAGCGGCGCCGGACGTCTTAGTCGGGGCGGTCTTGCAACCCGCTAGCGCCAACGTCACAACAACCAGGGCGGGCGCCAATTTGCGTAGGTTCAGTTGCATGCTCGATTCCTTCTTAAGTGGACTAATGCCGGTCGGTATAACACTAAGACTGTACACGCGACGTGTGGCAAAAAGTGTACCGAACCTGAAAGATGGTGTCCGTCCAGTCTGAATCCAAATGTAAAGCAGTAATACCGGAGCTGCGCCCCCGAAGTATTCGCGAGGCAGCTGAGCCGCGTCCCGAACGCGGCGCCGCAACATGGCCCGCGTTCATGCGCGGACCCGTCGTCCAGGCTCTATACTTCGCTTTCGCGCAGGGGTACTCGTCCCGCTTTCAGAGCGGCGACGTGTTGAGAGAGTCCCTTCGTACCAGTACGGATAATGCCGATGCTGGGAGCCGTATTCCCGCCACGCGTCCCTGCACGCCTGGCGGGAGTCCATTCCCGATCGGCTCCAACCACTCGCTTGGAGCTTTCAATGAACGCCAATCCCAAATTCCTGGCCGCTACCGCCGAAGTCGACGCGGCGGCCGTCGCACCGCTGCCCAAATCCCGCCGCGTGTATGAAATCGGCTCGCGCCCCGACATCCGCGTGCCGTTTCGGGAAATCGAGCAGGACGACACGCCGACGATGTTCGGCGGGGAAAAGAATCCGCCGCTGACCGTGTATGACTGCAGCGGCCCCTACACGGACCCCGAAGCCAGGATCGACATCCGCCGCGGCCTTCCCGAACTGCGCCGCGCCTGGATCGAGGAACGCGGCGACACGGAGTTGCTGTCGGGCCCGACCAGCGACTACGGAAAGGAACGCCTGACCGATCCCAAGCTGACGGCGATGCGCTTTGACCTGCAGCGCCCGCCGCGCCGCGCCAGGTCCGGCGCCAATGTCTCGCAGATGCACTACGCGCGCCGTGGCATCATCACGCCCGAAATGGAATACGTGGCGATCCGCGAAAGCCTGCGCCGCGAGCACTATCTGCAGACGCTGCGCGACAGCGGTCCCGACGGCGAAAAAATGGTCAAGCGCCTGTTGCGCCAGCACCCGGGGCAATCGTTCGGCGCGGCCATTCCGGCCGCCATCACCCCGGAGTTCGTGCGCGACGAGATCGCACGCGGCCGCGCCATCATCCCGGCCAACATCAACCACCCCGAAGTGGAGCCGATGGCCATCGGCCGCAACTTCCTTGTGAAAATCAACGCCAACATCGGCAATTCCGCGGTCAGCTCCGGCATCGGCGAGGAAGTGGAAAAGATGACGTGGGCGATCCGCTGGGGCGGCGACACGGTGATGGACTTGTCCACCGGCAAGCACATCCACGAAACCCGCGAATGGATCATCCGCAATTCGCCGGTGCCGATCGGCACGGTGCCGATCTATCAGGCGCTGGAAAAGGTGGACGGCAAGGCCGAGGACCTGACCTGGGAGATCTTCCGCGACACGCTGATCGAGCAGGCCGAGCAAGGCGTGGATTACTTCACGATCCATGCGGGCGTGCGCCTGCCGTTCATCCCGATGACGGCCGACCGCATGACGGGCATCGTTTCGCGCGGCGGCTCGATCATGGCCAAGTGGTGTCTGGCGCACCACAAGGAGAGCTTCCTGTACGAGCGCTTCGAAGAGATCTGCGAAATCATGAAGGCCTACGACGTCAGCTTCTCGCTGGGCGACGGCCTGCGTCCGGGTTCGGGCTATGACGCCAACGACGAGGCGCAATTCGCCGAGCTGAAGACGCTGGGCGAGCTGACGCAGGTGGCCTGGAAGCACGATGTGCAGGTGATGATCGAAGGGCCGGGCCATGTGCCGATGCAGATGATCAAGGAGAACATGGAGCTGCAGCTGAAGCATTGCCACGAGGCGCCGTTCTATACCTTGGGCCCTCTGACGACCGACATCGCGCCGGGCTACGACCACATTACCTCGGGGATCGGGGCAGCGCTGATCGGCTGGTACGGCACCGCGATGCTCTGTTATGTGACGCCCAAGGAGCATCTGGGCCTGCCGAACAAGAAGGACGTGAAGGACGGCATCATCACGTACAAGATCGCGGCGCACGCAGCCGACCTGGCCAAGGGCCACCCGGGCGCGGCGATCCGCGACAACGCGCTGTCCAAGGCACGCTTCGAGTTCCGGTGGGACGACCAGTTCAACCTGGGCCTGGATCCGGACACAGCCAAGGAATTCCACGACGAGACCCTGCCGAAGGACTCGATGAAGGTCGCGCATTTCTGCTCGATGTGCGGTCCGCATTTCTGCAGCATGAAGATCACCCAGGACGTCCGCGACTATGCGGCGGCTCAGGGTGTGAGCGAGAATGAAGCGCTGCAGAAGGGGATGCAGGAGAAGTCGGTGGAGTTCGTTAAGAAAGGGGCCGAGGTTTATCATCGGCAGTGAGTTTTTTTTAGTTGTTGTGGGTGTTTTTTTGCGTCGGGTGGGGTTCTTAAGACGCCCGACGTGACGGGGGCCTGGGGTGTGCGGGGCTGCGATTGCGGCCCGGAGCCTTCGCTCCGGGCTTCCCCCTTGTCATCCTCGTCCTCGCCTGCGGCGACTCCTTCGGATTCCCTCGGGCTTATCGACGCCCCGCACACCCCAGGCCCCCGCCACGCCGGGCTTTGGTGGTTGAATCTTCACGGGCGCTGGGGCGGACGGAGTTCTTGAGGTTCTCGCCACGGGTGGGGGGGTGGTGGAATATCTTGCGGGGCCCGCCCCCGGCCGGCCGCGCGGGCGGCCTTGGGGGGCTTACGCGGTGTCTTGCGTCGTAGCGATGACGCTTCGCGTATCGGGCAGGATATTGGTGTGCTTGGCCGCGTTTGTGTGGTGATGGAAGATCTTGCGTCGCTCGCCCCTGGTCGGCCGCGCGGGCGGCCTCGGGGGCTTTGGCGGTGTCTTGCGATTGAGGATGCCGCTTCGCGAATGCGGGAGATTTTGTTCGCCGGGCCCGCCTCAAAACGGCCGCCCGGGCGGCCTTTTGAGGCTTACGCGGTGTCTTGCGGCACATGATGCCGCTGCGCGAATGCGGGAGATCTCGCTTATCAGCCCGCCATTAATCGCCATTTCAACTCCAATGCCTGATGGGCGGCGCGCGCGCACAAGTCTGCATGCGCAAGCCGCTCGCCATCGCGCGCCGCCCATCACCGCCCCTCCCCCGACGGCGAGCACCATTAGCAAGCGCATCTACGCATGCGCGCAAGCGAACACTGCATCGACGACCCAACGCCCATATGCCAAATGCAGCCGCCCGCGCGGCTGCATTTGGCGGCCCTGCAGATTCCCTACCCCGACCACAGCTCTAGCAGCGCATCAAACCCAGACGCTCGTAGCCCGGCGGCGCGGGCGGGGGGGCTGCGAGCAACCTCCATGCGCCCGAGGGAATCTGAAGGAAAGGCCGAAGGCCTGGACGAAGATGACGAGGGGGAAGTCCGGAGCGAAGGCTCCGGACCGCAATGGCGGGCGCTCGCAGCCCCCCCGCCCGCGCCGCCGGGCGACCTACGAAGATCGAACGAACAATCAAACGAAAGAACGAACCCAGCCGCCTACGAAGAACAAACAAACAAACAACCGAACAAAGACCTACAACAGCTTCCCCGGATTCATGATCCCCGCAGGATCCATCACCTTCTTGATCTCCCGCATCAGCCGCAATTCAACAGCATCCTTGCTATGCAAGAAATGCTCCCGCTTCAACTGCCCAATCCCATGTTCCGCGGAAATACTCCCGCCATAACGATTCACTTCATCCAGCACCGCATCCGTGATCGCCGCCCCATGCACCGATACCCAGTCGCGCTCGGTTCCGGCCGGCCGCGACAGGTTGTAGTGCAGGTTGCCGTCGCCGAAGTGGCCGAAGATGAAGGGGCGGATGTCCGGGTACAGCGCGCGCACGCGGGCTTCGGCCGACACCATGAAGTCGGGAATGCGTTCGATCGGCAGCGATACGTCATGCTTGAGATGCGGGCCATCGGCGCGTTGGGCCTCGGAGATCTCTTCGCGCAGCTTCCACAGCGTCTGCAATTGCGCCAGCGACGCCGACACCGCGGCGTCCAGGCACAGGCCGCGTTCCAGCGCGGTGCCGATCACGTTTTCCAGCAGCGTGTTCAGCCCCGCCTCGTCCGCCGTATCCGCCAGTTCCACCAGCACATAGGCCGGATAGCGCTGGCCGAACGGCTCCTGTACGCCTTCGGCGTGCGTCAGCACCAGGTCCAGGCAATCGCCCGAGAAGTACTCGAACGCCTGCAGGCGAGCGCCGCATTGCTCGAACAGGATCTCGAAGAGCTGCAAGGCCTGCGCGGGGGATTCGACCGCCGCCAGTACCACTGAACGCACGTCCGTGCGCGGGAACAGGCGCAGCGCCACCGCGGTGATCACGCCCAGCGTGCCTTCGGAACCGATGAGCAATTGCTTGAGGTCATAGCCCGTGTTGTCTTTGCGCAGGGTGCGCAGGCCGTGGAAGATTTCGCCCGTGGGCAATACGGCCTCCAGGCCCAGCACCAGTTCGCGCGCCATGCCGTAGCGCACCACGTTCACGCCGCCGGCGTTGGTGGCCACGTTGCCGCCGATCTGGCTGGAGTCTTCCGCGGCCAGGCTCAGCGGCAGCAAGCGCCCGGCGTCCTGCGCCGCGCGGCGTAGATTGCCGAGGATGGCGCCGGCTTCGGCCACCATGGTGTTGGCGACGGTGTCGATGGAGCGCACCGCATTCATGCGGTCCAGGCTGAGCACCACGTTGCTGGCGCCGCCGTCCGGCGTGGCGCCACCGCACAAGCCGGTGTTGCCGCCGCGCGGCACGACCGGGACGCCGGCCTCCTGGCAAAGCGCCAGGCAGGTGGCGACTTCGGCGGTCGTGCGCGGGCGCACCACCGCCTGGGCCTGGCCGTTGTACAGGCCGCGCCAGTCGGACAGCCACGGGGCGATATCCGCCTGGGCGGTGAAGACGGTGTCGGGGCCCAGGGCTTGGACCAGCCGTTGAGAAAAGTCGGATGCGCTCATGATGTTTGCTTTGCGGCGGGAAAGAGTAGATCGAGTTGCAGGCGGCGGGCCGCCTGCTGCAAATGACGGATGGCGGCGTGCCGGGCGCCTTCGGGATCGCGCCCGCGGATGGCCTCGAACACGGCCACGTGTTCCTGGTGAACGGCGGCGGTCAGGCCCTCTTGCAGGCGGCTGTTCGACCGGGCGGTGCTGACGGCCAGGCGCAACTGCAGGTTGAGGTACTGCAGCAGGTCCTGGTAATGGCGGTTGTGTGTGGCGGCCGCGATGGCGACGTGGAAGGAAATGTCATGTTCCACGCCCTGCTCGGGATGTTCCAGATGCGCTTCCAGGTCGGCCAGCGCCCGCTCCATGGCGGCGAGGTCCGAGGCGTCGCTGCGGACGGCCGCCAGGGCAGCCGCGCCGCCTTCCAGCTCCATCCGCAGCTCGTAGACGCTGGCCAGCTGCTCCCGGTTCACGGCGATGCCGGAGGACACCTGGAAGCCTTGCGCGCCGGTGCGCGACACCACGGTGCTGCCAGAACCCTGGCGGCTCTGGATCAGGCCTTGCGCCCGCAGGCGCTCGGTGACTTCGCGGATCACGGCGGCGCTGACGCCGTACTGTTCCGCCAGGACACGTCCAGGCGGCAACTTGGCGCCGACGGGATGGACGCCGCCGGCGATCTCCGTGGCGATCTGGCGGGCGACCTGCTCGGTAAGGGTAAGGCTCTTGGTCAACATGCGGCGATTATAAGCAGACTTTTCAGGTTATCTGATAACTTTTGATGAAGTCCGAGCTTGAATCCACAGGCTTGAGCCAAGACTGCCCTGGAACGGCCCTCAGACGGCCACGGACGCGTCGCCGGGCAAGGCCTCGTCGGCGGGCTCTTCCGCCACGTCGACCACGCAGCGGCGGCCGCCTTGCGCCTTGGCGCGGTACAGCGCGGCGTCCGCGGAATCCAGGGCGGCCTGGGGGGTCCGGTTGGCGCCGGACATGATCGAGATGCCGATGGACAGGCCCACGCTGACGCGCGTCCCGTCCGCCAGCGCAATAGGCTGCGAGGCGTCGCGCAGCAAGTGTTCGCCCAGGCGCAAGGCGGCGGTGGCATCGATGCCCGTCACCAGGACGATGAATTCGTCTCCGCCGATCCGGGCAGCCACGTCGTCCACGCGCAGCATGGCGCGCATGCGGTCGGCGATGGTCTTGAGCACCTGATCGCCCGCGGCGTGGCCGTGGGTGTCGTTGATGCGCTTGAAATCATCCATGTCCATGTACAGGAGCGCGGCGGCGCTGTCGTGCCCGCGCGCGCTGGAGCACACGCGCTCCAGGGCCGCCTGCAGGCCGGCGCGGTTGGCCAGGCCCGTCAGCACGTCTTCGCTGGCGCGGCGGTCGCTGTCCCGTTCGGCCTGCATGGTGGACACCAGGATGCGGTTGAGCCGGTGCGACGCGATGCTCATGCTGATCAGATAGAAGGGAATCTGGATGAAAACGATGGCCGTCACGTATTCACCCGTGAACAGCGCGCCCAGGCACATCGGCCCCAGGCTCAGGAAGATCATGGCCCCGACCAGCCTCGGCGCGCCGTAATTGCGAAAGCAGATGCCGCCGGCCATGGCGCCGCAGGACACCCCCGCCAGCGTCGCGGCCAGCCAGTCGCCGTTGATGAAGGTGATGAAGACGCCGTAGCCCACGCTGAACGCCCACAGGAGCGCCAGCAGGATGTAGATGTCGGTATGGGTATTGCCGCCCTTGGGGGCCGCGCGCAGGGCCATCCTCAGGATGGTGACCCGGACGATGGCCAGCACCAGCTCCAGGGCCAGCCACGAGATATACAGCGGTTCGGGACGGCGCCATGTGACTACGCCCGAGATCATCAAGGTATTGATGACCCCGCCGGCAAAAATGGGGAGCGTGCCGAACAGACTGGCGATGAGCGCCGCGCGGATATCCGCGGGCGTGTCTTGCCCGGTGTACGTCAGCCAACGCGTCAGCCGCCACTTGGGCAAGCTGAACTTGAGTCCTATATCCACGCTGTCACGTCCATAGCCATCTACCCGATTTCAGTAGGCTGGCTGGCGTTATAGCAGGTATTTGAAACCTTTAGTATTGTCCCTGAGTGCAATACGGGCCGAAGTCACCCGTGTCCGCGGTGTCCGCAGACCGCGCATTCGGGGTCCCGCTGCACATTGACGCTGCGCCATTGCATGGTGCGCACGTCCAGCCACAACAGGCGGCCAGACAGGCTTTCGCCCACCCCGGAAAGCAGCTTGAGCGCTTCCGCGGCCTGCATGCTGCCTATGATGCCGACGACCGGCGCAAAGACACCCATCGTGGCGCAGTTGGCTTCCTCGACCTCATCGGCTTCGGGGAACAGGCAGTGATAGCAGGGCGCATTGTCGTCGCGCAGGTCGTACACGCTGACCTGGCCGTCAAAGCGGATCGCCGCGCCGGAAACGAGGGGCTTGCGATGCTGCACGCAAGCGCGGTTGATGGCGTGCCGGGTCGTGAAGTTGTCGGTGCAGTCCAGCACCAGGTCCGCCTGCGCGACCGCGTCGGACAGGGCCTGGTCCTTCAGCCGCTCGACGCGCGCATGGACGCGCGTCTGCGGGTTGAACGCGGCCAGCATGTCGCGCCCGGACTCGGCCTTGGGGCGGCCGACGCTGGCGGTGGTGTGCAGGATCTGGCGTTGCAGGTTGCTCAGCTCGACGACATCGTCGTCGGCCAGCGTGATGTCGCCCACGCCGGCGGTCGCCAGGTAGAGCGCGGCGGGCGAACCCAGTCCACCCGCCCCCACGATGAGCACACGCGCCGCCAGCAGTTTTTCCTGCCCTTCGATCCCGAGTTCGTCCAGCAGGATGTGGCGGGCGTAGCGCAGCAGTTGCTCGTCGTTCATTTGTCCTTGCTGGGCTCGACTCCGGTCGGCGTGATCTTCATGCGCTGGGCAGTCCCGCCGCCGGCCTTGGCGTCAGCCTTGGCCTGGGCGCGGGCCGAGCCCTTCTGCACCGGCTTGCCGGCCAGCAGGTTCAGGGCCTGCTGCAGCTGGAAGTCGTCCTTGCCGCCGAATTCGAACACCTTGGCCGGCAGATCCGCGCTGTCCTGCTCGGCGCTGGACTTCACTTCGTTCGCGGTCTGTTGATTGGACAGGTGGCGTTGCAGGTCGGCTTCACGCGGCAGGCGGAACAGATCGCCGTCGGCCGTATCGGCAACGACGTAGTCGGGTTCGATGCCGGTGGCCTGGATGGAACGGCCGCTGGGCGTGAAGTAACGCGACGTGGTGAGCTTGACCGCGGTGGTTTCGGACAGCGGCAGAATGACCTGCACCGAGCCCTTGCCGAACGTGCGGTTGCCCAGCACCTTGGCGCGCTTGTGATCCTGCAGCGCGCCGGCCACGATCTCGGATGCCGAGGCCGAGCCCACGTTGACCAGCACGACCATCGGGACGGTCTTGGTCCAGGCGGGCAGGCCCGACAGATAGTTGCTTTCGCCGCGGGCGTATTCCGAAGGCGTGGCCATGTACTTGTGGCGGGCGTCCGGCGTGCGGCCGTCCGTGGACACCACCAGGGCGTCAGGCGGCAAGAACGCGCCGGACACGCCGATGGCGCTGGTCAGGAGGCCGCCCGGATCGTTGCGCAGGTCCAGCACCAGGCCCTTGGGCGGCTCTTTGGCGCCCAGTTCCTTCAGTTGCTTGGCCAGGTCGGCGCCGGTCTTTTCCTGGAACTGCGCCACGCGCACGTACGCAATGCCGTTGTCCAGCATCTTGCTGCGCACGCTGCGCACCTTGATGATGTCGCGGACGATCTTCAGCACGATCGGCTGCGGACGGTCGGCGCGCATGATGGTCAGGGTGATCGGCGACTTGGGCGCGCCGCGCATGAGCTTGACCGCATCGTTCAGGGTCATGCCCTTGGTGGGCGTGTCGTCGATCTTGATGATGAGGTCGCCGGCCATGACGCCAGCGCGCGCGGCGGGCGTGTCTTCGATGGGCGAAATCACCTTCACGAAGCCGTCTTCCGCGCCGACCTCGATGCCCAGGCCGCCGAATTCGCCTTGCGTCGCGGTCTGCATTTCGCGGAACGCGTCGGCATCCAGGTAGGCGGAGTGGGGATCCAGGTTCGACACCATGCCGGAGATGGCATTGTCGATCAGGGTCTTGTCGTCGACGGCCTCGACGTAGTTGTTCTTGATGGCAGCAAATACATTGCTCAGTTGCCTGAGCTCGTCCAGAGGCAGGGGGCTGCCGCGCTGGGCGACCGCAGTCACGCCCACGCTTAGCAACACACCAGCCACCGCACCGATGGCAATCAGACCGAAACCGCGAAACTTACGAGTGCCCATGCACACTTCCCGAATTGTGTTTTCGCCGATGGGTTTGGTAATTTACCAACGGTTTTTTACCAACGACATGTTTGCCAACGACATCAATCTACTGCGCCAGCCACTGGGCCGGGTCCACAGGAGCGCCACGATGGCGAATTTCAAAGTATAGGCCGGATTCCACTTGGCCGCCGGTTGCCCCTACCGTAGCAATAGTATCGCCACCTGTCACCGAATCCCCCACCCGTTTGAGCAGACTTTGGTTGTAAGCATAGACGGTCAGGTATTGCTGCCCATGATCCACAATGATGAGGTTGCCAAAACCACGCAGCCAATCGGCGTAGACCACGGTGCCCGGGGCCACCACCTTGACGGGCGTACCCTCGGCCGCGCGCAGCACCACCCCGCGCCACACGCCGCCGTCCGGGCGATCGACGCCGAAGCGGCCCTGCACCTGGCCGCGCACCGGCATCGTCAGCCCGTGGCGCAAGCCATTGCCGCCACCGGCGGGCGCCGCGCGGGCGGTCTGCTCAGGCGGCGCGCTGCGGGTTTGAGTGGCGGGTTCGGCAGAGGGTTCCGCCTTTTTGGGCGGCTCCGCGGGTTTTACCTGAGGAGGCGCCTCGACCGGGCCGGTGACGCGGGTTTGCCGCTGTTCAGCGGGGCGTAAGCCCGCGGCGTCCGGGTCAGCCACGGCGACGGGGCCGCGCCCCTGGCGCGCGGCCGCCTCGACCTGTTCGCGCGCCTGGGCCGCTTCCTGGGCCTCGCGGGCATCGCGGTCGCGGCGGGCGCTGTCGGCGGCGACCTTGCGGTCCGCCTCGGCCTTCCTGCGGGCGTCTTCCGCCCGGCGTTCGGCCTCGGCGCGCTTTTTGGCTTCTTCGGCGGCACGGCGCGCTTCCTCGGCGCGACGGGCCTCCTCGGCTTTCTTGCGCGCCTCTTCCGCCTTGCGGGCGTCTTCGATCTGCTTGGCGATGGCCGCGTCCAGATCGGTGATGAGCCGCGACAGGCGCTGGTCGTCACGCCCCAGCTTGTTCGCCTCGGCCCGCTGGGCGGCGATCTGCCCTTCCAGCTGGGCCAGCAGCGTGGCGCGCTCTTTCTGCTGTCCGACGAGCGCGGTCTTCTGTTCCGAGGTCTCGGCGACGACTTTTTCGATCTCGGCGCGCCGGGCGTCGGCGCGGCCCTGCAAGGCGGCCAGGCGGTCGATATCCGCCCGCAGCGCCTGCACGGCGCTGGCCCGGGCTTGCGATACGTAATCCAGGTAGCCCAGGTTGCGGCCCAGCACCTGGGGATCGTCGCCCGACAGGAGCGCCGTCCACGGCGACAGGCCGCTGGTGTATTGGGTGCGCAGCTGGTCGGCCAGTTCGACGCGGCGCTTGGCCAGCACGGCCTGTTGCGCGTCGATCTGCTTTTCCAGGCTGGTCAGGTCCGCCTGCGCCTGGCGGTTGGCGTCGGCCAGTTCCTTCAGGCGCAGGTTGATCTTGGAAATGGACGATTCCGACTGCCTGAGGGCATCGGCCGCTTCCTTGCGGGCGGCCTCGCGGCCATCGATGTCCTTTTGCAGGTTCTCGATGCGATCGCGCAAGGCGGCCTGCTGCTTTTCGGCGTCGGACTGGCGTCCGGCGAGGTCGTTGGGCGCGGCGCGAGCCGACAGCGCCCCACCGGTCAACATGACCGCCAACAACAACCCTGCCGCGCGACGCATAGAGATATCAGTCCTTCTTAGCCTTGCCCTGGGCTGCGACCGCAGCCATGGCCGCCTCGATCTCGGCGGCATCGCCCAGATAATAGTGGCGGATGGGACGCAGGTCATCATCCAATTCGTAGACCAGCGGCTGGCCGGTAGGAATATTCAGGTTGACGATGTCCTCGTCCGACACATTGTCCAGGTGCTTGATCAGCGCGCGCAGGCTGTTGCCGTGGGCGGCGACCAGCACCTTGCGGCCCGAGCGGATGGCCGGAGCGATGGATTCGTTCCAGAACGGCAGAACGCGGGCCACGGTGTCCTTCAGGCACTCGGTGGCGGGCAGCTGGTCGGCGGGGATCTTGGCGTAGCGGCTGTCAAAGCGGGGGTGGCGTTCGTCGTCCAGCGACAGCGGCTCCGGGGCGATGGCGTAGGCGCGGCGCCAGACCAGCACCTGCTCGTCGCCATACTTGGCGGCGGTTTCGGCCTTGTTCAGGCCCTGCAGCGCGCCGTAATGGCGTTCGTTCAGGCGCCAGGTCACGCCCACGGGGGTGTACATGGCGTCCATGGCGTCCAGGGCGATCCACAGGGTGCGGATGGCGCGCTTGAGCACCGAGGAGTAGGCCAGATCGAAGGTATAGCCTTCTTTCTTGAGCAATTCGCCGGCCTTGAAGGCCTGTTCGCGGCCCGTTTCGGTCAGGTCGACGTCGGTCCAGCCGGTGAAACGGTTTTCCAGATTCCACTGGCTTTCGCCGTGGCGCATCAGAACGAGTTTATGCATGGTTTGGCACGCTTGCGGCGCGGGTTAAAGTTAGAGGATGGTTAAGGAATGCGCTCATTTTATAATTGCGTGATTTTGCCCTTGATTTTGCCCCGGCGCACCCGTCCACTTCCCGGACGCGGCGCATCAGGGTTCGCCTATCCCAGGCTAGTCGCCGCACTAGTCGACGCACTACAGGATGCCCCGTGGATCTTCTGCAATTCTTGCTCGATAAAAACAACATCTTCATTGTCGCCGTTACCGTGATTTCCGGCGTCATGTTGGCCATTCCCGCCCTACGCAAGGGCCGGACCGGATCCGCCGTCAGCACGACCGAAGCCATCCAGATGGTCAACCAGCGCAACGCCGTCTGGGTCGACGTGCGCCCCGTCGAGCAATTCCAGGCTGGCCACATCGCCCAGGCACGCAACGTGCCGGCCGCCGATCTGGAACAGAAGGCCAGCTCGCTGCCCAAGAACAAGCCGCTGGTCGTGGTTTGCGACAATGGCCGTGATTCGGCCCGCGCCGCGTCCAAGCTGCGCGCCCAGGGTTTTGCCGACGTCGTGCCGCTCGATGGCGGCATGCGCGCCTGGTCGGCCGCCAGCCTGCCGGTTACCCAGAAGGGTTGAACCCGGGGGCCGCGCCCCCATCTACCCATTCTTGGACCCACAGGAGCGCCTATGAATAAAGTAGTCATGTACAGCAAGGACTATTGTCCCTATTGCGCACGCGCCAAGGCTCTGCTGGAGCAGCGCGGCGTGGCTGACCTGGAGATCATCCAGATCGACCGCGAACCGGCCCAGCGCGATGTCATGATCGAACGCACCGGTCGGCGCACCGTGCCTCAAATCTTCATCGGCGATACCCATGTCGGCGGTTGCGACGACCTGATGGCCCTGGACCGCTCGGGTGGCCTTGCCCCCCTGCTGAACGGCTAATCGCCCCTTTTTGCCCCTCCCTCCAACGGAAACACTCATGGCTGATCAAGACCAAAACACCCAGCAAGAAGGCGGCAACGACGCGCCCTCGTTCAATCTGCAACGCGTCTACCTGAAAGACCTTTCGCTGGAAATGCCGAACGCGCCCCACGTCTTCCTGGAGCAAGAAGCGCCCCAGGTTGAAGTGAGCATCACCGTGGGCGGCCAGCGTCTGGCCGAAACCGTGTTCGAAACCACGGTCACCGTCACCGTCACCACGCGCATCAACGAAAAGGTGGTGTACCTGGTCGAAGGCACGCAAGCCGGCATTTTCGAAGCCTCGAACATCCCCGAGGAACAGCTCGATCCGCTGCTGGGCATTGTCTGCCCGACGATGCTGTACCCGTACCTGCGCGCCAACATCGCCGATGCGATCACCCGCACCTCGATGCCGCCGCTGCACCTGACCGAAGTGAACTTCCAGGCCCTGTACGAACAACGCCTGGCTGAACTGCAACAGCAGCAAAGCGGCGCCAACGGCAGCGGCAGCGACTCGGGCATCATCCTGCCGCCCGGCGCCACCCGCCAGTAAGCACGCCGCGGCGCCCCATGAACAAACCCGCTCAGCCGCGCTTGCGCGTCGCCGTCCTGGGTGCGGGCAGCTGGGGCACCGCGCTGGCGGCGGCCGCCAGCCGCCGCCACCCCACCCAGCTCTGGGCGCGCGACGCCGCGCAGGCCGCCTCCATGGCCGCCACGCACGAGAACGCGCGCTATCTGCCGGGCATCTCCCTGCCCGAGTCACTGAATTTCTCCTCCGATCTCGACACCACGCTGCGCAGCCTGCAGGAAGACGGCGCTCGCCGCCTGATCGTGCTGGGCGTGCCCGTGGCCGGCCTGACCGCCATTTGCGACGAACTGTCGCGCCGGCTGCCCGGGCTGGGATTGCAGGACACCCCCATCGTCTGGACGTGCAAGGGCTTTGAAGCCGACACGGCCAGGCTGCCCCATGAAATCATGCGCGAGGCCCTGCCTGGCGCCACCGGCGGCGCCCTGTCGGGCCCCTCGTTCGCACGCGAAGTCGCCCAGGGCCTGCCCGTGGCGCTGACGGTGGCCGGCGCCAGCGCCACCCTGCGGGAAACCACCACGGCCGCCTTCCACGGAGCGGCGCTGCGCGTCTACGCCAGCACCGATCTGGTCGGCGTGGAAGTGGGCGGCGCCCTGAAGAACGTGATCGCCGTCGCCTGCGGCATCTGCGACGGACTCGCGCTGGGCACCAATGCCCGCGCCGCGCTGATCACGCGCGGACTGGCCGAGATGACCCGCTTTGGCGTGGCGCTGGGCGCGCAGCCCGAGACCTTCGCCGGCCTGACCGGCCTGGGCGACCTGGTGCTGACCGCCACCGGCGAGCTGTCACGCAACCGCCGCGTGGGCCTGGAAATCGGCGCCGGCCGCAAGCTGGCCGACATCCTGGCCAGCGGCATCACGGCCGAAGGCGTGCGCTGCGCCCGGGCCGCGCTGGAACGCGCCCGTGCCATCAATGTCGAACTGCCGATCACCGAGGCCGTGTGCGCCGTGCTGTTCGAAGGCGTGGCGCCCATGACCGCGGTATCCGCCCTGCTGGCGCGCGACGCCCGCGATGAACGCCCCGATTCGGACGATCCGGCTGGCGGCCCGTCCGGCCCCGCCTAGGCGGGCCGTCTCGCACCATCCCCGACAACAAGACACTACACACTACCCCGAGGAGACATCCTTCATGACGCAAACCCGCAAATTCCGGGTCGGCCCGCTGCTGCGCGGCCTGTGCCTGAGCCTGGCCGCAGTCCTGCCGGCCGCCGCCCACGCGGATTGGCCCGATCGCCCGATCCACATGGTTGTGCCCTTCCCGCCGGGCTCGTCTCCCGACATCCTCGCGCGCACCATCTCCGAGCCGCTGTCCCAGGCCCTGGGCCAGCCCATCGTGATCGACAACAAGCCGGGCGCCGGTGGCAACATCGGGACGCGGATGGTGTCGCAGGCCAAGCCTGACGGTTATACGCTGCTCTATACGATCAACGGCCCGCTGGTCACCGCCCCCACGCTATATAAGAAGACGCTGGGCTACGACCCGCTGACCGACCTGGATCCGGTCTCCCTGGTGGGCACCAGCCCCAATGTGCTGGTGGTGCCGGGCAGCCTGCCTGCCAACAACCTCCAGGACTTCGTCAAGCTGGTCAAGAGCCGCGGCAACGCGCTGAACTACGGCTCGGTCGGCCCCGGCAGCTCGGCCCACCTGGCCATGGAGATGTTCAAGGAAAGCGCCGGCATCGACCTGGCTCACATTCCCTACTCGGGATTTCCGCAAGTCATCACCGCCATCATCGGCGGCGACGTCCAGGCCGGATTCATGGTGCCCGCCATCGCCGTGCCCCAGGCACGCGACGGCAAGGTGAAATTGCTGGCCGTAACCAGCCTGCAACCCAGCGACGCCCTGCCCGGCGTGCCCACCATGGCCTCGCAGGGCTATCCCGACTTCGAGGCCATTTCGTGGAACGCAGTGCTGGTCCCGGCCGGCACGCCCACGCCCGTCGTCGAACGGCTCAACAGCGAACTGGCCCGCATCATCGGCAGCGAGGCGGTCCGCAAGCAGCTGGCGCTGCAGTACTTCACGCCCGCGCCGTCCACGCCGGAAGCCCTGACCGCCCGCATCAAGAATGAAAAGGCGCGTTGGGACCAGGTGATTGAGAAGCTGAAGCTGTCGCTGGATTGAGCCATCCGTCAGGCACCCTCGGTGTCTGACGCCCCGCCCGGGCGGCTATGCGCCGCCTTCGTAGCCTTGCTGACGCCAGGCTTCGAATACCGTGACCGCCACGGCATTCGACAGATTCAGGCTGCGCTGGCCGGCCCGCATGGGCAGCCGCAGCCGCTGCTGGGGCGGGAACATCGCCTGATGCTCTTCGGACAGGCCGGCCGTCTCGCGGCCGAACACGAATACGTCGCCCGGCTTGAAGCTGATGTCGGCCACGCTGCGCTGGGCCTGGGTGGTCAGCGCATAAATGCTGGAGGGGGCCGCGCCGGTATCCGCCAGGGCCTCTTCCAGCGTGTCGTGCACGCGCACCGGTTGCCACTCGTGATAGTCCAGCCCCGCCCGGCGCATGCGGGCGTCATCCAGTTCAAACCCCAAGGGTCGCACCAGGTGCAGTTGCGCCCCGGTATTGGCGCACAGCCGAATGGCGTTGCCGGTATTGGGAGGGATTTCCGGGCAGACGAGAATGACGTGGAACATGGCGGATGGAAAGGTGGAATGGCTTGCGCCCCGGGAAGGGCCGCGCACCCGTGATTGTCGCCGATTTGCCCTGCCCTGCCCGCGCGGACCGGGCCGCGCCCTGGTGGTTCATGGCCTGCGCGCGGCCACCAGCGCCATGACGCTGGCCGCGCCCGCGTCCAGCAACGCGGTGGCCGCGGCATTCACCGTGCTGCCCGTGGTCATGACGTCGTCCACCACCGCCACGTGCCTTCCACGGACATCCCCCGCGCACAGGAACAGGCCGGCCGCGCCCCGCTGCCGGGCGCGTCGGCCCAGGGTGGCCTGCCTGGGGGTCTCGCGCAGGCGCGCCAGCACGTGGCGCGGCACGGGCAAGGCCAGCTCCGCCGCCAGGCTGCGCGCAATCTCGGCCGCCGGGTTCATGCCGCGCTGGCGCAGGGACGCCCGGCTGGCGGGAATGGGGACCAGCACGACGCCGGCCGGCAAGGGCGCGCTGGCGCGGACCGCCGCCGCCATGAGCCGCGCCAGCACCGGCGCCATGCTGAGCCGCAGTTGCGCCTTGAGCATCAGGATCAGGGTGTCCGCGGGCGGCTCATAGTCGAACGCCGCCAGCGCGCGCGAAAAGGCCCGGGGTTTGCCCATGCAGGCGGCGCAATGCGGCGCACCGGCGGACAGCCGCAAGGCGCAGCCTGGGCATCGGGGCGACGCAGCCATGATGTCGGCCTGGCAGCCCTGGCACAGGCACGCGCCCGCCACGCGGCCGCCGCACAGCGGGCAATCGCAGCCGACCCGCGACAGCAGACGCCGCCCCATGTCGAGTAGGGGCAATCGGACCCCGGTGCCGGGATGCGCAATAATGTGTGCCATCCCTAATGAAATCATGTTCCGCCCCGAGGCAACCTCGCGGGCGCGACCGAAATGTCCCTGCCAGAATCCGCAACGCTCCCTTCCCTGCCCATCGTCAGCGCCGACGTGCCGCGGCAGTTCGCCCGCCGCGGCGACCTGTCCGACGCCCAGTTCCTTTATGGCGAGGTGGCCCGCCGCATGCTGGGGCGCCTGCAATACATCCGCGTGCAGCCCCTGGCGATGCTGGACGCGGGCTGCGGCGCCGGCGACAACCTGCCGCTGCTGCGCGAACGCTATCCCGATGCCGCCTATACGGGCCTGGACAATTGCGAACCGCTGCTGGAACAGGCCCGCAAGCGCCATGCGCCCGCCGGCCTGTCGGCCTGGATCGGCAAGCTGGCCCGCCGCGGCCCGGCCGCCCCGGCCTTCGTGAACGCCGATCTGGCACAAACGGGCCTCGCGCCCGAATCGCTGGAACTGGTCTGGTCGAACCTGGCCATGCATTGGCATCGCGCGCCGCACGCGGTGCTGGCCGAATGGCGCCGCATCCTGAAAGTGGGCGGGCTGGCGATGTTCTCCTGTCTGGGACCCGCCACGCTGCGCGAACTGCGCCAGGCGCTGACCGATGCGGGCCTGCGCACGGCCACGCCATCCTTCGTGGACATGCACGACTTTGGCGATCTGCTGGTGGAGAACGGCTTCGCCGACCCGGTCATGGACCAGGAAATCCTGACCCTGACCTACCGCAGCCCGGAAAAACTGCTGGAAGATGTGCGCGCGCTGGGCGGCAACCCCGCCGAGGGCCGCCGCGGCGGACTGGTGGGCCGCGACTGGCGCGCGCGCCTGTGCGCCGCGCTGGAAGCGCAGCGCCGGCCGGACGGCCTGATTGCCTTGAGCATCGAAGTGGCCTATGGCCACGCCTGGCGCGCCGCCGCGCATCGCACGGTGGCCGGGGAGACCAGGCTGTCCGTCAGCGCGATCGGCGGCAGGCACCGCGGGAACTCCTGAGCAGGAGCCCCGCGCCCTGCTGGCCTAGTGCAGGCGTTCCGGCACGCTGACCCCGGGCTCGGACGCCGACAGGGCCTGCATGGGTTCGGAGGTCGCGCGGATCCGGCGGCGCAGCACGGCCGTGGGTTCCGCGGGAGCCGCGGCGGGCGCTGCTTCGCCGCGCCAGGCATTCGACATGGCTTCCACCACCAGCGGCAGATCGCGCAGGCGATGGTACTGGCTGCGCAGCCAGCGCGAATCATTGCCGCTACGCATGGCCTCGTCGCGCAGGGTGGCGATCATGTCGCCCGTCCCCAGTTCTTCAGCCACCGGCATCAGGCGCTGGAACAAGGCGCGCAGATGGTCGATCAGGCGCAGGCGCTGCCCGTCAGGCGTCACGTAGCTGCCCTGCAGGCCGAAACGGCAAGCCTGGAAATGATTGCTGCGATAGGACAGCCAGGCGTTGTCGCTGGGATCTTCCTCGCGCATCAGCAGCACGGCCAGGGCCTGCGCGAACGCGGCGATCTGGCAGGCGCGCTCCACGGTCAACGGCGTATCGCAGACGCGGATTTCGACGGTGCCGAATTCCGGCTTGGGACGGATATCCCAGTACAGGTCCTTGATGCTCTCGGCCAGGCCATAGGCCCGCAGTTGGGACAGATGCGCCTCGAACTGGTACCAGTCCTTGACCTCGGGCGGCATGTGGCCGGCCAGCGGGAAACTGTTGACCGCGTTCAGGCGCGAGCACGAAAACAGGGTATCCACGCCCTCGCAATAAGGCGAGGACGCCGACAGCGCGATGAAATGCGGTACGTAGGGCGACAGGCGGCGCAGCAGCTTGATCGAGTCGTCGCCGCTCTTCACACCCAGGTGGATGTGCTGGCCGAACACGGTGAATTGACGCGCCAGGTAACCATACATTTCGGCCAGATATTGGAAACGCGGGGTGTCCGAGATGGAGCGCTCCTGCCAGCGCATGAAGGGATGGGCGCCTCCGCCCGCGACCGACACGCCGACTGCATCGGCCGCCTCGACCAGCGCATCGCGCATTTCGCGCATCTCGGCCAGCAGGCCCATGGGGTGCTCGTGCACCGAGGAGTTCAGTTCGATCATGGACCGCGTGATTTCGGGTTTGACGCGATCGGCTATGGGGTGGTTGGCCATCTGGGCCAACAGTTCGTCAGAGGCTGCGGTAAGGTCAAAACTGCGCGGGTCGATCAGTTGCAGCTCGAGTTCGATGCCCAGGGTGTTGGGGGCCGACGAAATGAACGGGATCTGTTCCATCTCGGACTCCTTTGAATGTTTGGATGAGGGTACGCGCCGTTCGACCTTGAAGCCCGGTGACTTCCCGGGGGGCACTAGACGGCGACTTGTGAACGCATGATAGCCGCAGCTTTGTGGCAAAACGAATGAAAATCGTGACATTTATGTGCAACATCGCGAAGCATCCGGTTTTGCCCTCTAAGAGAAAGTGAGCAAGCGCTTACAACATAGATATGGCGCGGGCTGCCGGCCCGCGGCATCCGCCAAGCCAGTCTGGAAGGGGTTTCCGGGACAGGGCGGGATAACCCTTATCAGGGTTATCCCTTAGTAAAAACCGGGCGCGGCGGCCCCTACTTGCGCCAGAAAATCGGCGTGAACAGCACCAGCACGGTCAGTAGCTCCAGCCGGCCGATCAGCATCGCAAACGTGCAGACCCAGATCTGGAAATCGGACAACACGGCGAAGTTGCCCATGGGGCCGACGGGTCCCAGTCCCGGACCCGTGTTGTTGACGCTGGCGAAAACGGCGGAGAAGGCCGTGATCGGGTCCAGGCCCGACAGCAGCAGCAGGCTGGTGAACACCGCGATGGACAGGCCATAGAACAGCATGAAGGCCAGCACGGACGACATCGTGCGGGTCTCCACCGCGCGGCCGTTGATCCGGACCGGGCTGACCGCATGCGGGTGCAACATTGTCACAAGCTCGTTGCGGGCCTGCTTGACCAGCAGGATGGCGCGGATCATCTTGATCCCGCCCCCCGTCGATCCCGCCGACGTGGCGAATCCCGACAGCAGCAGCATCGTCAGCGGCGCGAACAGGGGCCACTGCGCGAAGTCCGTGTTGGCGTAGCCGGTGGTGGTGGCCATCGAGATGGTGTTGAACATGCCGTAGCGCAGCGCCTCAAGGGGCTCGGCATAGACCCCCTTCAGGTACAGGAACACCGAAATGACCAGCCCGACCCCCAGCACCACCACCAGATAGGGGATGGCCTCCGGGCAGCGTACATAGGCGCGCGGGCTGCGCTGGCGGAACGCGTTGAAATGCGTGGCGAAGTTGATGCCGGCGATCAGCATGAACACCATGGCCACCATCTCCACCGCCACCGAATCGAAATGCGCGAAACCGTCGTCCCAGGTGGAAAACCCGCCCAGGCCCATGGTGGTGGCCATGTGGCACCAGGCCTCGAACCAGGACAGCCCGGCCGCCCGGTAGGCCAGGAAGCAAAGGATGGAGAACACGAAATACACCGCATACAGGGCCTTGGCCGTGCTGGCGATGCGGGGCGTCAGCCGTTCGTCCTTCATTGGCCCGGGGGTTTCGGCCCGCACCACCTGATGTCCGCCTACCCCCAGCAGGGGCAGAATCGCCACGGCCAGCACCAGGATCCCCATGCCGCCGATCCAGATCAGCGTCGCCCGCCACAGGTTGATCGACGCGGGCAAGGCGTCCAGATTGGTCAGCACCGTGGCGCCGGTGGTCGTCAGCCCCGACATGGCCTCGAAGTACGCGCCGGTGAACGACAGCGGCAGCCCGGCGCCATGGAAATAGAGCAGCAACGGGATCGCCGCCAGCAAAGGCAGGCCGGCCCACACCGCCGACACCAGCACGAAGCCATCGCGCGCGCGCAGTTCGCTGCGGTTGCGGCGGGTAAGCGCGGCCAGGCCGCCGCCTATACCCACCGAGATCAGAAAGCCGTCCCGGAAGGCGCCGCGCGCCGCGTCGCCGCCCACATAGGCGACAAGCAGCGGAATCAGCATGGTGAGGGCGAACATCACCATGGTGAGGCCCAGGATATAGAGGGTGGCGAGGATGCGCTTCATGGGGCTTATCCAGCCGCGTTGGCCCCGCGAGGAGGTACGGGACGGCCGCGCATCAGAAGAAGGACGCCGAAACTTGGAACAGCTTTTCCACGCGCGGCATCTGCTGGCGCGAGGGCACGAAGACGATGACGTGGTCATCGGTCTCGATCTCGGTATCGGCGTCCGGCAGGATGATCTCGTCGCCGCGCACCAGCGCGCCGATGCTGGCGCCCTTGGGCAGGCTGATCTGCCCCACCTTGCGGCCCACCACCTTGGAGGTGGAGCGGTCGCCGTGGGCGATGGCTTCCAGCGCCTCGGCCACGCCCTGGCGCAACCGGTGGACGGCGACCACGTCGCCGCGGCGCACATGGCGCAGCAGCTCGCTCATGGTGGCCTGCGACGGCGACACGGCGATATCGATATGGCTGCCCTGCATCAGTTCGCCATAGGCCTGGCGGTTGATCAGCGCGATCACCTTGCGCGCGCCCAGGCGCTTGGCCAGCAGCGAGGACATGATGTTGTCTTCGTCGTCGCTGGTCAGGGCCAGCCACGTGTCCATGTCCTCGATGTTCTCGCGCTCCAGCAGGGCCTCGTCGGTGCCGCTGCCATGCAGGACCAGCACGCTGTCGGGCAGCTGGGTCGCCAGGTATTCGCAGCGTTTGAGGTCGTGCTCGACGATGCGGACGCTGTATTTTTCCTCGGCAAGCTGGCGCGCCAGGCGCAGGCCGATATTGCCGCCGCCCGCGATCATCACGCGGCGCACGGCCCGTTCGGCCTCGCGAAGCTGCCGCACGGCGCGGCGCGCGTCGCGCGAATCCACCACCAGGACCACCTCGTCGCCCGGCGCGATGACGGTGCCGCTGCCGGCCCGCAAAGGCCGGCCGCCGCGCAGCACGTCGATCACGCGCGCCTTCACGTCGGGCCAGACGTCGCGCAGCTTGTCGACGGGGGAATGCGCCATCGGGCTGCCATGGCCCACCCGCACGGTCACGACGCAGACCCGCCCCTCGGCGAACTCCACCACCTGCAAGGCTTCGGGGAATTCGATCAGGCTGTGCAGGTAGGTGGTGACGCTGCGCTCGGGGCTGATCAGCGCGTCGATGCAGAAGCCGTCTTCGCTCATGAGTTCCGGGTGCTCCGGGAACTCGGCGGAACGGATGCGGGCGATGCGGCGGGGAATGTTGAACAGCTGGCGCGCAATCTTGCAGGCGACCATGTTGGCGGCGTCGGAGGCCGCACAGGCGATGAAGAGGTCGGTGTCGGCGGCGCCGGCGTTCTCAAGCACCGACACCTGCGAGCCGTCGCCCAGGACGACACGCAGGTCGAAGTGTTCTTGCAGATACTGAAGCTGGGCCGGATCGGAATCGATGACCGTGATGTCGTTTTGCTCGGACACCAGGTTCTCCGCCACGCTGGTGCCTACGCGACCAGCGCCCATGATCAGGATCTTCATGTGCTGCGCTTGCGCGCCGACTCGATGCCCAATTGCTTGAGCTTGCGGTAGAGGTGAGTGCGTTCCAGCCCGGTCCGTTCGGACACGCGCGTCATGCTGTGGCTTTCCCTGACCAGGTGATATTCGAAGTAGATGCGCTCGAACTCATCGCGCGCTTCCCGCAGCGGCTGGTCCAGCGAGATGCTGCCCAGTTGGCCATTGGAGGTGACCGGGACCTCGTTGGCGGGCGTCGCGGCCAGGGTTGGAGGATCCAGCTCGTCTTCCAGGGCCACCACCGGGCTGATCGCGGCCGGATTCGCCGCGGCAGGCGCCGGATGCGGCGCGCGGCCGCGCGCCAGCCCCGCGGCAACGGTCTTGAGCAGACGTTGCAGCGTGATGGGTTTTTCCAGGAAATCCATGGCGCCGATGCGCGTGGCCTCGACCGCCGTATCGATGGTGGCGTGACCGCTCATCATGATCACCGGCATGTCGAGCAGGCCTTGCGAGCCCCACTCCTTCAGCAGGCTTACGCCATCGGTGTCGGGCATCCATATGTCCAGCAACACCAGATCAGGACGCATGCGAAGGCGTGCCGCGCGCGCTTGCGCCGCGTTTTCGGCCAGTTCGACCGTGTGTCCTTCGTCGTAAAGGATCTCCGACAAAAGCTCGCGTATACCGACTTCGTCGTCAACCACCAGAATTCTGGCCATAAAGCATCCACCTATTGCGTAGCCGCATTATCCTTTTCTTGCGCGGTCGCGTCCATAGTATCGGACCCGGGAGCCAGCCGGGTCAACAAGATGGAAATCCGCGCGCCTCCTTCCTTGCGGTTCGCAAGGTCTATACGCCCGCCATGCTCTTCCACGATCTTGCGTACGATTGCCAATCCTAACCCAGTCCCGTGGGACTTGGTGGTTACGTAGGGCTCGAACGCGCGCTGCATCACCTGGGGCGGAAAGCCTGGCCCGGTATCGGCGACCGTGAACCGCAGCGCCTGGTGCTCAGCGCGATCGGGCTGTTCGCTGCGCATCAGTTGGGTCGTCACGCTGACCCGCCCCTGCCCGCCCAGCTCCGCGATCGCATCGCGGGCATTGGACAGCAGGTTGTGGATCACCTGGCGCAACTGGGTCGGGTCGCCTTCGATATCGGGCAGGTCCGCCCCCAGGCTGACGTCCAGGTTCAGGGCTTTTTCGGTCGGGCGAGGCGAGCCGCCGTCGGGCTCCCAACCATACAGAGAGAGCACGTCCGCCACCAGGGCGTTGAAGTCGATGCGCTGCATGACGGCCGGCGGAGTGCGGGCGTACTCGCGGAAGTCGTCCACCATCTGCTTCAACGAGGCCACCTGGTTGACGATGGTGTTGGTGGAGCGCTCGACGATCTGGGCCTCGGCCGGCGGCAGCTTGCCTTCCAGCTTCATGGCCAGGCGCTCGGCGGAAAGCTGGATGGGGGTCAGCGGATTCTTGATCTCGTGGGCCAGGCGGCGCGCCACCTCGCCCCAGGCCACCGTCCGGTTGGCCGAGATCACTTCGGTAATGTCGTCGAATACCACCAGGTAGCCGTTGCCGCGTCCGTCCACCCGCAAATGAGTGCCTCGCGCCAGCAGGGTGAGCGGCTGGGGCGCGATGAGCCCGTCGCTCTGGGCCGGGCCGATCTCGAACTGCTGCTGCCAGTGCTGGCGCTCGGAGCCGACCGCCGCGTGGGTGGAAAAAGCCTGCCGCACGATATTGGCGAACTCCAGCATCCCGTCCGCCGTCTCCAGAGGGCGGCCGATGACCGAGCGCAGGTCTGCTCCCAGGATGGTCTGGGCGCCCTGGTTGACGGTGGTGACGCGGAACGACTCGTCAAACACCAGCACCCCGGAGGACAGGTTGGACAGCACGCTTTCCAGATAGACGTTGGAACGTTCGAGCTGCTGGCGGTTGCTTTCGACCATGCGCCGCGCTTCTTCGAGCTGGCGCGTCATGGCATTGAACGAGCGGGTCAGCTGGCCGACTTCGTCGCGTTCGGGGGGTTCGGGCAGGGGCCGGTAGTCGCCCACGCCCACCGCCTGCGTGCCGCCAGCCAGGCTGAGCAGCGGCCGCACCAGGCGCTTGGACAGGGACAGCGCCACCGCGATGGCGCCAAAGGCGGCCAGCAGCAGGGCCAGCGTCAGGGTGATGCCATAGAGCTTGCGCAGGCCCAGCCGCGACAGCGCCAGCTCCTGGTAGTCGCGAAAGCCCTGTTGCACCAGGTTGGCGTTATGCGCGATCTGGTCAGGCACCGGCTGCAGCAGCTGCAGCCAACGCGGCTCCGAGGCCGGCCCCAGCAGGTTGTCATAGCGGTCCGGCCCGTTCAGTGGAATCACCACGCGCAGGTGCAGGCCGGTTTCGGCGCCCGGCGTGACCGGATCGTCGGCTTCGGCGGCGGAATAGCCGCGCGCCAACCGCAACTGGTTCATGACGGTGGAGGGCGGCATGGCAGGCAGCAGCTGACCATATTGGCTGGTCGAAAACGCCACCATGCGGCCGCTGCCGGTGAACACCATGGCTTCCTGCACGCCATTGGCCTCGCGCAGGCGCGTCAAGGCCAGCATCACGCCACTGTCGGTGCTGCGGTTGAGCTCCATGGCCATGGAACGCGCGCGCACGTCCAGATCCGCCAGCAGCGAATCCAGTGCGGCGCGGCCCAGGTTCAGCCCGGCTTCCAGCGCCGTGTCCACGCGCACGTTGAACCAGGATTCGATCGAGCGCGACATGAACTGCACCGACACGGTGTAGATCAGGGCGCCAGGCACCACGCCGATCAGGGCGAAGGCCAGCGAAAAGCGCGCGGTCAGCCGTGCGCCGAACTGTCGCCGGCGGATCTGCCGGGCCAGCCGCACCGTCAGCGCCACCACCCAGATGAAGAGCGCCAGCGCGAAAATGCCGTTCAGGACCAGCAGCGTGTCGTAGTAGCGGGCAAAGCGCGAAGCGTTTCCGGTGGACCATGCCAGCAGGCCCAGCAGCGCCAGGCCGCTCACGGCGCCGACCATCAGGGCGAACCGAAGCAAACGCCTCATGAGGGATCTTTCTCCTTGTCGTCCAGCATGAACGAGAAGTCCATCCACGGGGTGCCCTGCGCCCAGGAGCTGCTGTTCAGGGCGTTGACCTGGAACGGCCTGGGCAATAGGGAGGTGTCCAGGCGCAAGCGCAATTGCCCGCCGTAGACCACTCCTACGTCGAAATCGCGGGCGTCGGCCACCCGCCAGTTGCGGATATGGCGGATGACGCTCATGGCGTCGTCCAGCGAGGCGACCGGGAAGGACAATTCACCGACGCCGGCGCGCCACTGGCGGGTCAGCGCGTTGTAGACCACGCGCCAGGTCCGGGACGTGTCCACCAGGGACTTGTCGAACCAGTACCAGCGCTCCTGCGTGATGGTCAGGTCGGCCGTGAAATACAGCGGAACGCCCCGCTGGGCGGCGTCCCGCAACTGCTGGTTCAGTTCGAAGTCGATGTCCGCGTCGATCTCGAGATTGCCCTCGCGCACCACCGGGTCCACTCGCATGACCCTGGGCTCGGCCGCATGCGCTTCGCCACCCGGCGCAATGGAAACCAAGGCAGATACCAGCAACAACCCAAGAAATAAGCGCGAAATAATGGACATACGGCACCAAAACTACGTCATGCCCCTATTCTTGGCGATTCAGGACTGCTTGGCAAACAAGGCGTAGAAAAACCCGTCGTGTTGCGCCGCGGGTGTTGCGTCGACCGCAACTGGCAGCAATTGGCCCGGGGCATCCAGCCGTGTCGCCTCGGGGTGGCGTTGCAGGAATTCCAAAGCCTGGCGCGCGCCTTCGATGGGAAATACCGAGCAGGTCACATAGAGCAGGCGGCCGCCGGGCGCCACCGTGGTCCACAGCGAATCGAGAATCCGGGCCTGCAGGGTGGCCGTGCGGCGCACGTCGTTCTCCCGGCGCAGCCAGCGGATGTCCGGGTGCCGGCGCACAATGCCCGATGCCGTGCAGGGCACGTCCGCCAGCACCGCGTCGAAAGGCTTGCCGTCCCACCAGGCGTCCAGGTCGGCGGCATCGGCGGCTTTCAGCTGGACACGCTTGCTTGCCAGGCCCAGGCGCTCCAGGTTCTGTTCCACGCGGACCAGCCGGTCGCCATCGGCGTCCAGCGCCAGCAGGTCGATATCGGCCAGCTCCAGCAGATGCGCCGTCTTGCCGCCAGGCGCCGAGCAGGCGTCCAGGACCCGCATGCCGTCCGCGGGCGCCAGCAGCTCGGCCGCCAACTGCGCACCCGCGTCCTGCACCGACCACCACCCTTCGGCGAAGCCGGGCAATTGCATCACGGGTTTGGGCGTGCCGAGCACCAGGCCGGCCTGGCCCACGGGTTCGGCCGCCAGGCCCGCGTCCTGGAACGCGGCCAGCACCTGCTCGCGGCTGGCGCGCCGGCGGTTGACACGCAGGGTGAGCGGGGCCGGCAGGTTGGCCGACGCCAGGATCTCGCGCCATTGCTGCGGATAGGCCACGGCCAGCTGCTTGACCCACCAGCCGGGGTGATTCCATTGCGCCTCGGGGCTGTCGGCCACCGCGGCCTCCAGCGCCGCGCGCTCGCGCAGGAAACGCCGCAGGCAGGCGTTGAGCATGCCCTTGAAGGACGCGAGGCTGCGCGTATTGGACGCCGCCGTCACCGCCTGGTCCACGACCGTATGCGGCGCGTACACCGGCATGCCGGGCAGGGCCGAGGCGGCATCGCCCTCTTCCTTCAGCAGGGTCAGCGACACCAGCAGCAGGGATTCGAAGAGGACGCTGGGGTAGCGCTGCACCAGTTCGCGGCCTATGGCGTCGGCCCAGCCCAGGTAGCGCATCGCATGGAACGACACGGCCTGGGTCGCGGGACGCAGGGCGGATTCGACATCGGTCAGCGCATCCGTCAGGGAACGGCCGTCCAGCACGCCCTCCACCACCCCCGCGCTGGAAAGAAGGACGGAGGAAAGCGGGGGGGCCAGATGGGGGGAGTCGGAACGCGTGGGCATGGTGCGAAATCAAAGGATAAGACCGCTATGGTAGCCGGACCTGGACGAACGGCGGCGGTCGCGGCAAACTGGCCCCCTGCCACGGAGTCCTGTCATGACCCTTGCCACGCTGCTGCTCTTCATCCTGGCCTCTGCCGTCACCATCGTCACGCCGGGCCCCACCGTGCTGCTCGCCATGAACAACGGCTCGCGCCATGGCGTGCGCGCGGCCTGCTGGGGAATGGGCGGCGCGGTGCTGGCCGACCTGATCCTCATCGGCGCGGTGGCCTCCGGCCTGGGCGTGGTGCTGGCGGCCTCCGAGATCGCCTTCCAGATCATCAAATGGGTTGGCGCGGCCTATCTGGCATGGCTGGGCTGGAAGATGCTGCGCTCGGACGCTGCACTGGTGATGCCGTCCTCGCAGCCCGGTGCCACCCGGCCGGCGGGCCTGGCCCTGGGGCTGCGCAGCTTCGTCGTCGCCCTCACCAATCCCAAGGCGCTGCTCTTCATGTCCGCCTTTCTGCCGCAGTTCATCAATCCCGCCGCGCCGCTCCCGGCGCAATACGCCATCCTGGCCGGCGTCATGGCGCTGATGAACATCGCGGTGATGCTGGCCTATGCCGCGCTGGGCGCGCAGATGGTGCGCGCTTTCCAGGGCGCCGGCCTGCGCTGGCTGAACCGCGTCTGCGGTGGCCTGCTGATCGGGCTGGCGGGTACGCTGGCGCTCTACCGCCGCGCGGCGTCCTGAGACGCGAATATCCCAAACAACCGGGGACACACCACCCCGGCGGCGTTTCGCCTCCTTACCGCTAAAATAACGGCCCCCCGCCATGCCGCGCTAAAATTGCGCAGGTTTTGATCACTGGCGCCGGCACGCGCGCCCACCGAGGTATTCCATGTCTTCCCCCAAAGTCGGCTTCGTCAGCCTGGGCTGTCCCAAAGCCCTGGTCGATTCCGAACGCATCCTGACCCAACTGCGCACCGAAGGGTACCAAGTCACGCCCGACTACAACGATGCGGACGTCGTCGTCGTCAATACCTGTGGATTCATCGACAGCGCCAAGGCGGAATCGCTGGAAGCCATCGGCGAGGCCATCGCGGAGAACGGCAAGGTCATCGTCACCGGCTGCATGGGCGTCGAGGAATCGGTGATCCGCAGCGTCCACCCCAGCGTGCTGTCGGTGACCGGCCCTCAGCAGTATGAAGAGGTGGTGCGCGCCGTGCACAGCGCCGCTCCGCCCAAGAAGGACCACAACCCCTACCTGGACCTGGTGCCCCCGCAGGGCATCAAGCTCACGCCGCGCCACTACGCCTATCTGAAGATTTCGGAAGGCTGCAATCACCGGTGCAGCTTCTGCATCATCCCCTCGATGCGCGGCGACCTGGTCAGCCGTCCGGTGGGCGATGTGCTGAGCGAAGCCGAGCGCCTGGTGAAGGCCGGGGTGAAGGAATTGCTGGTGATCTCGCAAGACACCAGCGCCTATGGCGTGGACATGAAGTACCGCAGCGGCTTCTGGAACGGCCGCCCGGTCAAGACCCGCATGACCGAGCTCTGTATGGCCTTGTCCGAAATGGGCGTCTGGACGCGCCTGCACTATGTGTATCCGTATCCGCATGTGGACGAAGTGATTCCGCTGATGGCCGAAGGCAAGATCCTGCCGTACCTGGACATCCCGTTCCAGCATGCCAGCCCGCGCATCCTGAAGGCCATGAAGCGTCCGGCCTTTGAAGACAAGACGCTTGCGCGCATCAAGCGCTGGCGCGAGATCTGTCCGGACCTGACGATCCGCTCGACCTTCATCGTTGGTTTCCCCGGCGAAACCGAGGAAGACTTCCAGTATCTGCTGGACTGGATGCAGGAAGCGCAGCTCGACCGCGTCGGCTGTTTCCAGTATTCGCCGGTGGAAGGCGCGCCCGCGAATCTGCTGGACAACCCGGTGCCCGACGACGTCAAGCAAGACCGCTGGGAACGCTTCATGGCGCTGCAGCAGTCCATCTCGACCGCGCGCCTGGCCATGAAGGTAGGCCGCGAAATCGACGTGCTGATCGATGAAGTGGACGAGGACGGCGCCGTGGGCCGCAGCAGCGGCGACGCCCCCGAGATCGACGGCTGTGTCTACGTCAGCTCGGAAAAGCCGCTCAAGGCAGGCGACATGGTGCGCGCGCGCGTCACCGACTCCGACGAATACGACCTCTGGGCCGACGCGCTGTAAGGCCCTTGCAGGCCGCGCCGCAAGCGGGACTCCGGCCTGCGGCGCATCAGCGCCGCTTCCTGGCGGCCATCAGCTCTTGACCAGCAGGTCCGACATGTCGTCGGCGTGTTCCTCTTCCACCGCCAGTATTTCTTCCAGCATGCGGCGCGTGGTGGAATCCTGCTCGCCCAGGTACTCGATCATCTGCCGGTAGCTGTCGATGGCGATGCGCTCGGCGATCAGGTTTTCCTTGATCATGTCTTCCAGCGAACTGCCTTCGACATACTCGGAGTGACTGCGGTCCAGCAGCCCCTTGGGCGACAGGTTGGGCTCGCCACCCAGCTGCACGATGCGCTCGGCCAGCATGTCGGCATGGGCCTGCTCCTGCATGGCGTGTTCGGCGAATTCCGCGGCCACGGGTTCCGCGTTCAGGCCGCGCGCCATGAAGTGGTGGCGCTTGTAGCGCAGCACACAGACGATCTCGGTGGCCAGCGCTTCGTTCAGCAGTTTCAGCACGGTCTGCCGGTCGGCGCGATAGCTGTCGGTGACGGCGCCGGACTCGATGTCCTGGCGCGCCTTTGCGCGGATCGCCTTCACATCCATGTCGAACGGACGGGTGGTCTGCTGCGGGGTACGGGTTGCTTGTTCCATATCGTTGGCTCCTCTGGGTTAATAAAGGCAGTACGACGCTGGACTTCCAGTCGTTATCGCAAGATTCAGTCTACCGGCCATGGCGGAACATGCTGTGTCCAAACATTGCCCCCGACCCCGAATCGATCCCGCGCCAGCCTCCGGAAGGTCCTGCACAACCTTGCGTAAACTATCGGCTTCCCGAAAGGCCTCGTGACGCATTCTGTAACGGGACCGGCAACCTCCGACCTTTTTATGACTCTGAAGAATATCTGCGTGTATTGCGGTTCCAACCCCGGCACCCGGCCGGAGTACATCGAGCAGGCCCGCGTGCTGGCCCGGGAACTCGTCAAGCGCGACCTGGGCCTGGTGTATGGCGGCTCGGTGGTCGGCATCATGGGAGTGGTGGCCAATGAAGTGCTGGCCGGCGGAGGCCGCGTGATCGGCGTGATCCCGGAACTGCTGCTGAAGAAGGAGCAGGCGCACCTTGGCCTGACCGAATTGCACATGGTGCAGAATATGCACGAACGCAAAGCCATGATGATGGAAAAGGCCGACGGATTCATCGCCTTGCCGGGCGGCGCCGGCACGCTGGAAGAGTTCTTCGAGGTCTGGACCTGGGCGCAGCTGAACATGCACCAGAAGCCCTGCGGACTGCTGAACATCGCGGGGTATTACGATGCGCTGATGCAGTTCGTGGATCATGCCGTCGACGAAGCATTCATCCGCCCCCAGCATCGCGACATGCTGGTGGTGGAACAAGACCCCGCCTTGCTGCTGGATCGCTATGCCATCTACGAGCCGCCCAATGTCTCGAAGTGGTTCGACCCGGTCAAGTCCTGAGGCCCCCTTTTCTGAGACCCTAACGGAAGCCCCCGCAATGCCCACCGATTCGTTGTCCCCTTCCTGCACCGAGTCCGTATTGCGCGACTATTTTCACGCCAAGGACGAGAACCGCCCGCATTACATGGCGCGCGCGTTCGCGCCGGACGCGGTGCTGAAGATGGCCCTGCGCACGCAGGCCATCGCCTTTCCCCCTGAATCGCACGGCCTGGCCGCCATCGCCGACACGCTCGTGCGCAAGTTTGGCCAGACCTACGACAACGTCTACACGTTCTATCTGTCGCGTCCCGAGGCGGACGCGCGCCTGCCCGAATACCAGTGCGACTGGCTCGTCGGCATGACCGAAAAAGCCACCGGCAACGTGCGGGTGGGTTGCGGCAGATATGAATGGACGTTTCAACCCGAGCCCTATCGGGCCACGCGCCTGACCATCACCATAGAAACCATGGTGACCCTGCCCGCCGACGACATGGCCGCGGTGTTCGGCTGGCTGCTGGCACTGGACTACCCCTGGTCCAGCGCGGCGCGCGTCGTCGCCAGCGCCCCGCCGCTTGAAGGCTTGGCCCCGGTCGTGCAATATCTGCTTCACCCGCAAGGCATGTAGCCTGCGGGCCGGCATTGGATTCCAGACTTGAAATACGACATTGCAGCTTTCGACTTCGACGGGACCTTGGCGGACACCATGCCCTGGTTCAACTCCATACTGAACACGGTGGCCGACAAGTACGGCTTTCGCAAGGTTGACGCATCGGAACGCGACCAACTGCGTAGCCGCGAAGCATCCGAGATCCTGAAATTCCTGAACATCCCGCTGTGGAAGCTGCCGGCGATCATGTCGCACGTGCGCTCCCTGATGCAGGAGATCGATCCCAGCGTCCAATTGTTCGATGGCATCCCCGACGCGCTGGCTCGCCTGAAGGCGAGCGGCCTGCGGCTGGCGGTGGTCAGTTCCAACTCCGTCGAGAACGTGCAGCGCGTGCTGGGCGAGCAGACCTCCGCGCTGTTCGACGACTATGAATGCGGCACCGACCTGTTCGGCAAGGCCGCCAAGATCGATCGCCTGCTCAAGCAGCACGGCACCGCGCCCGAGCGTTTCCTGCTGGTGGGCGACGAGATGCGCGACATCGATGCCGCCCGCAAGGCGGGCGTGCGCGTCGGTTCGGTGGCCTGGGGCTACAACCACCTCGACGCCCTGCGCGACCGCGGCCCCGATGAACTATTCCTGGCGGTCGCCGACCTGCCCGACACCTTGACCTGAACCCGGACCCCAGCCATGCACACAGATCCCGCCCACTTCGTCGCCGACGCCAACGCCCTGCAAGCGCTTTACGGCTCGTCCGGTGAAGCTTCCATCAAGAAGGAAGTGGATCACGTGCATCCGCACTACCGCGCGTTCATCGAGGCCGCGCCGTTTGCCGTGCTGGCGACGTCAGGGCCGGGCGGGCTGGACGCCTCGCCTCGCGGCGACCCCGCGGGCTTCGTGGTGGTGGAAGACGAAAAGACGCTGCTGATGCCGGACCGTCGCGGCAACAACCGCCTCGACAGCCTGCTCAATATCCTGGCCGATCCACGCGTGGCGCTGCTCTTTCTGGTGCCGGGCGTGGGCGAGACCTTGCGCGTCAACGGCGCGGCGCGCATCAGCGTGGATCCGGCGCTGCTCGCGCGCTTTGAAATGGATGGCAAGCTGCCCCGCTCGGTGCTGGTCATCGACGTGCAGACGGTGTATTTCCAGTGCTCGCGCGCCCTGCTGCGCTCCAGGCTCTGGGACCCGGAAACGCAGGTGCCGCGCAGCGCGCTGCCCAGCGTGGGCCGCATCCTTTCCGATCTGACGGCGGGCACCTTCGACGGCGTCGCCTACGACCGTGATCTGCCTGCCCGCGTGGCGGGCTCGCTGTACTGATTCCGAAGGACGCCGAACGCCGCGGATCCTGAACCGTTCAGGCCGGCTGCCAGCCCCGCACGAACACGTCGACCGGCTGGCGCTTGCCGCCCGCCTTCTGCAACTCCAGCAGACGCAGCACGCCGCGGCCGGTGGCGATATCGATACCCGCTCCATCCGCGCGCAGCACGCTGCCCGGCGCGGCCGCCGTGGACTCGTCCAGCGCCTGCGCGCGCCAGACCTTCACCGCGTCGGGCAGGCCGGGCAGGCGGATGCTGGCACCGGGCACGGGATTGAAGGCCCGCACGCGGCGCGCCAGCAATTCGGCCGGCTGCGTGCAATCCAGCGCGGCCTCGGCCTTGTCCAGCTTGGCCGCGTAGGTCACGCCGTCTTCCGGCTGCCGGCGCGGCGTCAGTTCGCCCCGCGCCAGGGCATCCAGCGCCTCGACGATGGCTTCGCCACCCGCCAGCGCCAGCGCATCGTGCAACTCGGCGGCATTGGTCTCGCCGGTGATCGGCACCACCCGCTCCAGCAGCATGTCGCCCGTATCCAGGCCTTGATCCATCTGCATGATGGTCACGCCCGTCCGGTCGTCGCCGGCTTCGATCGCGCGCTGGATGGGCGCCGCGCCGCGCCAGCGCGGCAGCAGGCTGGCGTGGATGTTCAGGCAGCCCAGGCGCGGCAGGTCCAGCACCCATTGCGGCAGGATCAGGCCGTAGGCGGCCACCACCATGACGTCGGGCGCCACGCTTTCCAGCAGCGCGCGAGCCTCCGCGGCCTCTTCGGGATAGCGGCCGTCCAGGCGCAGGCTGCGCGGCTGGGCGACTTCAATGCCCGCGTCCAGCGCCGCCTGCTTGACGGGGCTGGGCGTCAGCTTCAGCCCCCGCCCGGCCGGGCGGTCGGGCTGCGTCATGACCAGGGGAATGTCGTGACCGGCGGCCCGCAGGGCGTCGAACGCGATACGGGCGAATTCCGGCGTGCCGGCAAAGACGATGCGCATGGGATAAAGACCAAAGAATGGAACGGATGCTGGAAGGATGGCGCTGTTGCGCAGGCAGCGGGTCTAGCCGATCCGGGGCGCCGCGGATCCGGCTCCGCCGGTCCGCCAGCGCCGCCCCCTAGAGAGGCCCGCGCCAGCGGCCAGGGGTGGGCCCCTCTAGGCGCGCAGCGCTTCGCGCTCGGCCTTTTTCAGCCTGGTCTTGATGCGGTTCTGCTTCAGGCTGGACAAGTATTCCACGAACACCTTGCCTTCCAGGTGATCCAGCTCGTGCTGCACGCACACGGCCAGAAGGCCGTCGGCTTCGAACTCGAACGGCTTGCCGTCGATGTCGAGCGCCTTGCAGCGGATGCGCGACGCACGTTCCACTTCGTCGTACACGCCCGGCACGGACAGGCAACCTTCTTCGTAGATCTTGTAGTCGTCGCTGCGCCACGTGATCTCGGGGTTGATCAAGACCAGCAGCTGATTGCTTTCCTCGGACACGTCGATCACGACCACGCGCTCATGCACGTCGACCTGCGTCGCGGCAAGGCCTACGCCAGGCGCGTCGTACATGGTTTCGGCCATGTCGCGCACCAGTTGACGAATGCGGTCATCGACCTCGGCGACCGGCTTGGCCTTTTTGTGCAAGCGCGGATCCGGGTAGCGAAGGATGGGAAGTAAAGCCATTGAAATGGGAATCGCCAGTAGTGATGCTTAGCTAAGAGTTTAATTCATTAGAGTCTTGATTTCTAATAGTTTTCGGCTAACTCAAGGATTGCGGGCATTGCTACGTCCCCATTTTTTCCGCGCTTGCGCGGCTGCGCGTATCCGTCCACCCGGCGCCGGCGCTTGCGCGTCCCACATGCGACACTCTCGAACCCCCGACGCCTCTTACGCGCCTGCTCCATGCCGCTTACGCAATCCCCCGCCGAACTGTCCGCCTGGTTACGGCTGTCCCTGGAGCCGAACATCGGCTCCGCCACCGCCTGTACGCTCCTCGCCGCGCTGGGCCTGCCTGACCAGATCTACGCGCAACGCGCCACGGCGCTGTCGCGTCACGTGCCCGAAGCCCTGGCGCGGCAATTGGGCGCGCCCATGCCGCCCGACATGGCCGCCCAGGTGGAAAGCGCGCTGGAATGGGTGGACGCCCCCGGCCGCCACATCCTGACGCTGGCCGACCCCACCTACCCCCAAAGCCTGCTGACAATCGCAGACCCGCCGATCCTGCTCTACGTCGCGGGCGACCCCGCCTTTCTGCAGGGCCCGTCGCTGGCGGTGGTGGGCGCGCGCAACGCCACCCCCGGCGGCCAGGAGAACGCGCGCGCCTTTGCCCGTCACCTGGCCGCGCACGGCTGGCGCGTCATCAGCGGACTGGCGCTGGGCATAGACGCGGCGGCGCACGAAGGCGCGCTGGACGCCGGCCCCGAAGGCGCCGGCACCGTGGCGGTCATGGGCACGGGCATCGACCGCATCTACCCCGCCCGCCACCGCGATCTGGCGCACCGCATCGCCGCGCATGGAGCGCTGGTGTCCGAGCTGCCGCTGGGCACCGGGGCCATGCCGCAGCACTTCCCCAAGCGCAACCGCATCGTGGCGGGACTCGCGCGCGGCGTCCTGGTGGTGGAGGCCGCCAAACAGAGCGGCTCACTGATCACCGCCAGGCTGGCCGGCGAAAGCGGGCGCGAGGTCTTCGCCATCCCCGGCTCCATCCATTCGCCCCTGTCACGCGGCTGCCATGCGCTGATCCGCCAGGGCGCCAAGCTGGTGGAAACCGCCAGGGACATCACCGACGAGCTGGGCGGCGGCCCGACACCCGCCGTGCCCGCGCGCGCCGAGGCATCCATCCCGCTGCCCGCCCATCCCGTGCTCGATGCCCTGGGCTTTGACCCGCTGCACCTGGATGCCATCCAGGCCCGCTGCGGCATGGATACGGGCAGCCTGCAGGCACAGCTGGTCGAGCTGGAATTGCAGGGCCGCATCGCCCGCCTGGATGATGGCCGCTACCAGCGATTGAATTAGGCCCGACGTGGCCCTTTTTTGGTGCGAACGGGCTCGCGCGCCGCGCACACGGATCCAGCCAAGCGGCGCGACATGCGATGGCGCTAATATTGGCAATAGCGCGGCAGTCTTGTTGCGCCGGTCACCCAATACCGATACAGGAAGAGACATGGCTTTGCCCTCCCGCGTGAAGATCGTCGAGGTGTCGCCTCGCGATGGTCTGCAGAACGAAAAGGAATTCGTCCCCACCGACATCAAGGTGGAACTGATCAATCGCCTGGCCGCCGCGGGCTTCCCCAATGTGGAAGCCGCGTCGTTCGTGTCCCCGAAATGGGTGCCTCAGATGGCTGATGGCGCCGACGTGATGGCGCGCATCGAACGCCGCCCGGGCACGATCTATTCCGTGCTGACGCCCAACATGAAGGGCTTCGAGGGCGCGCTGGCCGCCGGCGTGGACGAGATCGTGATCTTCGGCGCCGCCAGCGAAGCCTTCTCGCAAAAGAACATCAACTGTTCCATCGCCGAGTCCATCGCGCGCTTCGAACCCGTGGTGCAGGCCGCCCGCGAAGCCGGGATCCGCGTGCGCGGCAGCATCAGCTGCGCGCTGGGCTGCCCTTACCAGGGCGAGGTTCCCGTCGAATCCGTGGTCGACGTCGCGCAGCGCTACCTGGCGATGCAGGTCGACGAGATCGACGTGGCCGACACCATCGGCGTGGGCACGCCCAAGCGCGTGCGGGAAGTGATGGCCGCCGTGACCCGCGTGGTGGATCCGGCGCGCGTCTCGGGCCATTTCCACGACACCTATGGTCAGGCGCTGGCCAACATCCTGGCGGCGCTTGAAACGGACATCTCCATCTTCCACACTTCGGTGGCCGGCCTGGGCGGCTGCCCCTACGCCAAGGGCGCCACCGGCAACGTCGCAACCGAAGATGTGTTGTACATGCTGCGCGGCCTGGACATCGACACGGGCGTGGACTTCGATGCCGTGGTCGATATCGGCCAGTGGATGTCGGCGCATCTGAACCGCAAGGGTTCGAGCCGGGCCGGCAACGCGATCGCCGCCAAACGGGCCGCATGACCAACACTAACGGCACCCCCACGCCCGAGGACCACGCGGCGCTGCTGCGCGCCATCGGCCCCCTGCCCTTGTCGGGCCAGGCGTGGCCAGACTGGGTGCGCATCCTGACCTGGGTGATCCTGGCCATCCTGGGCGTGCAGGTCGTGACCACCGCGATCCGCGCGCCCTCGCAGCCCTTCGACACCGTGCTGGCCGTGGTGGTGGTGCTGTGCTTCGTGGCGCTGCTGTTCGTGTCCTGGCACATGCAGACATCCATTACCACCATCGACGAGCGCGGCCTGCGCCAGACCTGGTTCGCGCGGCGCGAGGTCGCATGGGAAGACGTGCGCTACGCGCGCTTCGTGCCCATGCTGTTTTCCAAGCGGCTGGTGGTCTTTACCCATCGCGGAAAGCCGGTGATCTTCCAGGGCGGCACGCGCGAACTGCGCGCTGCCTTCGTGCAGATCGCGCAGCTTTACCGGCGCGGATGAGCCATGAAAAACGCCCCGTGCAGGGGCGTTTTTCATGGGCGTCCGAACTTCCGGATCAGCGTATCGGCAAGGCGTACAGCAAGCCGCCCTGCGTCCATTGCGCATTCAGGCCGCGCTTGATCTTCAGCGGACTGCCCTCGCCCACGTTGCGCTCGAAGCTTTCGCCGTAGTTGCCCACCTGCTTGACGATGTTGTAGGCCCACTTTTCATCCAGCCCCAGGTTGGCGCCGCTGCCGGGCGTCACACCCAGGATGCGCTTGATGTTGGGGTTGGCGCTCTTGGTCTGTTCGTCCACGTTCTTGGACGACACGCCGTATTCTTCCGCTTCGATCATCGCCGACAGCGACCAGCGCACGACGTTCAGCCAGGCATCGTCGCCCTGGCGCACGAACGGGCCCAGCGGCTCCTTGGAGATGATCTCGGGCAGCACGACGTAGTCATCGGGGTTCTGCAGCTTGGAGATGCGGATCGAAGCCAGGCCCGACGCATCCGTCGAGAAGACGTCGCAGCGGCCGGATGCAAATGCATTGACCACTTCGTTGAAGGTCTCGATCACGACGGGCTTGTAGGTCACGTTGTTGGCGCGCGCCCAGTCGGCCAGCGTGTTCTCGTTGGAGGTGCCGGTCTGCAGGCAGATCGTGGCGCCGTTGATCTCCTTGGCGCTTTTGACGCCCAGCGACTTCGGCACCAGGAAGCCCTGGCCGTCATAGAAGTTGATGCCGGCGTGGATGATGCCCAGCGCGGTGTCGCGCTGCTGGGTCACGGTGGTGTTGCGCGTCAGCACGTCCACTTCGCCGGATTGCAGCGCGGTGAAGCGCTGCTGCGAATTGAGCGGCACCACCTTGATCTTGTTGGCGTCGCCAAAGACCGCGGCGGCGATGGCGCGGCACAGGTCCACGTCCAGGCCCTGCCACTTGCCTTGCGCATCGGGCGCCGAAAAGCCCGCGAAGCCCGTGGTCGTGCCGCAAGCCACGGCGCCGCGCTGGCGCACGACGTCCAACGTTGCCGCCTGCGCGCCCTGCGCCGCCGCCATCAAGAGCGCCGCGCCCGCCAACCCTTTTGCAATGTTCATGACCTGGTTTCCTGTTCTGCTACCGGGCGCGGGGACGCGCCGAGGCAAGAAGCTTATAGACATGAAGCGCCCGCGCCAAATAACAAGCGCTTATTTAGGTATGACCGCCGGCACGCGCCGGCGATCATGGGGCAAGGATAGCAATACGCAACGCGCGCGCGGATGCGCGCCGTCAAGCCGCCAGCGAGATCGAGACCGGTTCGTTGGCCTGGCACGCGTCCAGCGCGCGTCCCAGCCGGACCATGCCTTGCGCGATCTGGCTTTCGTTCATGGTGGCGAACGACATGCGCATGGCAAACAGGTCGGCCTGCGCCGCGTCGGCGTAGAAGGCCTTGCCCGGCACATAGACCACTTCGTGCTCGATGGCGTAGGGCAGAAGGCGCGTGGCATCCACGTCACCCGTCAGCCGCGCCCAGAAGAACATGCCGCCCTCGGGCTTCTTGAAGGTGATGCGGCCATCGAGCTCGCGAGCCAGCGCCTCGGCCATGGCGTCGCAGCGCAGGCCGTAGGCGGCGCGGATGCGCGGCACGTGTTCGTCGTAGCGCCCGTTGGCCAGGTACTGCGCCACCACTTCCTGGATCCAGGCCGACGAAGCCATGTCGTCGGCCGCCTTGGCGCTGACGCAGCGGCGGCGGATTTCGGGCGGGGCGATCAGCCAGCCGATGCGCAGCGCGGGCGCCATGGTCTTGGACATGCTGGCCAGGTACACCGCCCAGTGGCGGGCCTCGCCCTCGGCCAGGGCCGCGATGGGCGGCACCGCCTCGCCGGCAAAGCGCAGTTCGCTGTAGGGATCGTCTTCCACGATCAGGAACCGGTGCTTGACCGCCAGCTCCAGCAGCCGCAGGCGGCGCTGGCGCGTAATGGTGGCGCCGCAGGGATTCGAGAACGAGGCGACCACGCAGACGATCTTGGGTTTGACGCGGGCGGCCAGTTCATCCAGCGCGTCGACATCGATGCCCTCGGGGCCCGAGGGCACGGTATGCACCGTGGCGCCCGTGTAGCGCAACGCCTGCACGGAATTCGGGAAGGCGGGCGATTCGATGATGGCGTGGTCGCCGGGCTGCAGCATGACGCGGGTCAGGAGCGCCAGGGCCTGCTGCGATCCGCCCGTCACGACGAGCTCGGTATCGGCGTTGCAGTGCAGGCCGCGCGCCGCGGACAGCCGCGCCAGCTCATGGCGCAGGCTGGCCTGGCCGTCGATATTGGAATACTGCAGGCAGGCGCCAAGGCGGGCCATGACCTGCGTCGATGCGATCGACAGTCCGTCCACGTCGAACAGTTCCTGCGCCGGATACCCGCCGGCCAGCGAAATGGTGCCCGGGCGCATGGCATAGGGCATGAGTGATCGGATCGGCGAGGCGGGGGGATTCAGGAACGGCGTGGCAAAGGCGTATTCGGGCGCGGCGACGGACATGGCGGAGGGATAGGGAAGGGAGAAAACCGTGTCGCCACCAGGGCGGCGCCGGACGGCACAGAACTTTGAGATATAAACAAATCTCGGCAAATTCTAAGCCTGCCGATTACGCAGGGTCAACGCCGGAAATGGCCCATGTGGTGAAACAATCCTGGCGCGTCCTACACTATGGGACATCCTGTTCCTGCAAGAGAGCTGCATGACCGCTGTAGACACCATGGCCGGGCGCCTTGCCCAGATCCAGCAACGCATCACCCAGGCCTGCGAACGCGCGGGCCGGCACCCCGACAGCGTGACGCTGCTGCCCGTCAGCAAGACTTTCGGCGTGGATTCCATCCGCGAGGCCATGGCCCTGGGACTGACCCGCTTTGGCGAGAACAAGACGCAGGAAATCCGCCAGAAGGCCGCCGCGCTGGCCGGCCAGGGGCTGCAATGGGTGCTGATCGGCCATTTGCAGACCAACAAGGCCAAGGATGCCGCCCGCGATGCCACCGAGGTGCAATCGCTGGATCGCCCGGACCTGGCCGAAGCCCTGCATCGCCGGCTGCAGAACGAAGGCCGGACGCTGGATGTGCTGGTGCAGGTCAAGACCTCGTCCGAGCCCAGCAAATACGGCATGGCGCCGGCGGACGTGCCCGCCTTCCTGCGCCGGATCGCCGGTGAATTCCGGACGCTGCGCGTGCAGGGCCTGATGACGCTGGCCGTGAACTCCCCCGATCCCGCCGAAGTGCGGGGCTGCTTTCGCGCGCTGCGCGAACTGCGCGACCGGCTGGTCCGGGAGAACATCGCCGGTATTTCGCTGGACCGCCTATCCATGGGCATGAGCGGAGATTTCGAGCTGGCCATCGAGGAAGGTTCGACGGAAGTGCGCATCGGCACGGCCATATTCGGCGCGCGCACCTACCCCGACCCGCAATAAGGCGTAGGGCAGACGGATAGGAGGGGCCCGTTTTTCGGGCCCTTTTTTGCGTGCGCGCAAGGCATAATAGCGACGCAAAAAAAATGCGACGCCAGTTGACGGCAATCAAAGACGCAACCGTCGCGCTCACGATATCCCGCACGAGGAGACACCCCATGCACAAGCACGCACGGCGCCTGCTGGCGCTCGCCGCCCTGTCGCTGGCCGCCACCGCGGCTTCCGCCCAATCCTGGCCCACCCAGCCGATCCGCTGGATCGTCCCCTACCCCGCCGGCGGCGGCACGGACGTGGTGGCGCGCACCGTCGCCAGCGGCCTGGAAAAGCCGCTGGGCCAGACCATCGTGGTCGAGAACCGTCCCGGCGCGGCCACCATCATCGGCGCCACCGCCATCGCGCAGTCGGAACCGAACGGCTACATGGTCGGCACGGCGGACTCGGGCACGCTCGCGTTCAATTCCTCGCTGTACGCCAAGCTGTCCTACGATCCGTCCAAGTTCACCTACATCGGCGGCATCGCCAAGTTCCCGCTGCTGCTGGCCGTGAACGTCAACTCGCCCTACAAGACGGTGGACGACGTGCTGGCCGCCGCCAAGAAGGAACCTGGCAAGCTGACGGCGGCCTCCGCCGGCGCGGGTTCGCCGCATCACCTGGCGCTGGAGCTGTTCAAGCAGCGCACGGGCGCCAATCTGCTGCACGTGCCGTACAAGGGCGCCGCGCCGGCCATCCAGGACCTGCTGGGCGGCCAGGTGGACGTGATGTTCATCGACCTGGCTTCGGGCCTGCCCAACGTCAAGGCCGGCAAGCTGCGCGTGCTGGCCGCCGCCACGCCCGAGCGCGTCTCGGTGTTGCCCGACACGCCGACGATGGCCGAACAAGGCGTCGCCAACTTCACCGCCTATGCCTGGCAGGGCCTGGTGGGCCCGGCCGGCATGCCCGAAACGGTGGTCAAGAAACTGTCGGCCGACCTGGACGACACGTTGAAGACCCCGGCCGTATCGCAGAAGATGCTGGACATGGGCGTCATCCCCATGCCGATGTCGGCCCAGGAATTCAAGGCCTACGCCGAGCAGGAGCGCAGCGCCTGGGCGGACGTGATCAAGAAGGCGAACATCAAGCTGGAATGATTGTTTCCGCCTGAAGGCAGGGACGGCAAAAAGGCCGCGGTCATGCTGACCGCGGCCTTTTCCTTGCGCGCCGCCGCAACGCGGCGGACGCGGCTCAGCCCGCCACGACAGGGATCTGCCGTGGCTGCGCTTCGCGCACGCGCGGAATGCGCAGCGTCAGCAGGCCTTGCTTCAGGGTGGCGTTGATCTGCGAGCGGTCAAACTCCTGACCCAGCTTGAAAGCCCGCCGGAACAAGGGAGCGCGCATTTCTCCGAGCACCAGCCGAAGATCGGCGGGCGTGGCGACCGAAGCCTCGCCTTCGATCAGCAGCACATCGGCCTCGACGTTGATGCGCAGCCTGTCCTTGGACACCCCGGGCAGGTCGGCGATCAGGCTGATGCCCTCCTGGTCCTCGAATATATCCACGGCGGGCATGGTGACGCCGCGCGTGTCGCGCTTGTCGGTGGCGGCCGCTTCCGCGGGCACGGTCAGGTCTTTGCGTTCATTCATGATCGATACTCCTTATGCGGTTGCGGGGGAACGTCACTGCACGGTCACGACGCGGGGCTTGGCCGATTCCTTGCGCTTGATGGAAATGGCCAGGCAGCCGTCCGTGTAGCGCGCCTGCACGTTGTCGGGGTCCGCGTCGGCGGGCAGTTCGATCACCCGCATGTAGCGGCCTTCGGCGCGTTCGCGCGCGTAATACCGGGCGTTTTCAGGCAGTTCCGGAGCCTTGCGTTCGCCGCTGATTGTGAGCAGGCGCTTTTCGATGGACACGTTCAGGGCATCGGGCTCCATGCCGGGCACGAAGGCGACGACCTCGATCGAATCTCCGGATACGCCGACGTTGACCGGCGGGAAGTACGCCTGGGGCGTTGCGCGCAAGGCGGCGGGAACGCCGGCGCCGCGCAGCACGCGGCCCATGTGTTCCTGGATGGCGTCAAATGCGGCGGCAAAGCCGCTGTCGCTGAATGGAAAGTTGCTCATATTGGGCTCCCGAGTAAAAAAGGGACCGATCTAGACGCAACGCAATCGCCAGGACCGCGACCGCAGGTCTGATCGCTTCAATACAAACATGGGCGCGGTTTTTCCGGTTTCAAGAGGGGCGCGATCGGCGGCAAGCCCGGTGCCTGCACGGCTTGCGCGAGGCGGCGCGGCGGCGAAAAAAAACCGCGGTCATTGCTGACCGCGGTTTTCATTGCGCTGCGCTGGCGGGTTGCGCGGGGCTTACGCCACGCACGCTTCCTAGACCAGCACCCGCTCGATCCCGCCCGCGTTGGCGCGGCGGACGTAGTCTTCCATCCAGCCTTCGCCCAGGATGTGGCGCGCCATCTCGACCACGATGTAGTCGGCCTCCATGCCGGTGTCGCCTTCATAGCGCGACAGGCCTTGCAGGCACGACGGGCACGAGGTCAGCACCTTCACGTCGCCCGTGAACCCGTCGCTGCGCATCGCGGCATCGCCCTTCAGCAGCTCTTCCTGCTTGCGGAAGCGAACCTGCGTGGAAATGTCCGGCCGGCTGACCGCGAGCGTGCCCGATTCGCCGCAGCAACGATCGCTCTTGACCGCGTCGTCGCCCACCAGCGCGCGCACCGTTTTCATCGGCTCCTGCAGCTTCATGGGCGTGTGGCAGGGGTCGTGGTACATGTAGCGCACGCCCGTCGCGCCTTCCAGCTTGATGCCCTTTTCCAGCAGGTATTCGTGGATATCGATCAGGCGGCAGCCCGGGAAGATCTTCTCGAATTCATAGCCGGCGAGCTGGTCATAGCAGGTGCCGCAACTGACCACCACCGTCTTGATATCCAGGTAGTTCAGGGTATTGGCGACACGGTGGAACAGCACCCGGTTGTCGGTGATGATCTGCTCGGCCTTGTCCGTCATGCCGTTGCCGCGCTGGGGATAGCCGCAGCACAGGTAGCCCGGCGGCAGCACGGTCTGCACGCCCGCATGCCAGAGCATGGCCTGCGTGGCCAGGCCCACCTGCGAGAACAGACGTTCGGAACCGCAGCCCGGGAAGTAGAACACCGCCTCCGTATCGGCCGTCGTGGCCTTGGGATCGCGGATGATCGGCACGTAGTTCGCGTCTTCGATATCCAGCAGCTTGCGGGCGGCCTGCTTGGGCAGCCCGCCGGGCATCTTCTTGTTCACGAAATGCACGATCTGCTCGCGCAGCGGCGGCTTGCCCACCGTGGCCGGCGGCTTGGCGGTCTGCTTCTTCACCAGGCCCGAAAACAGGTCGTGCGCGGCGCGCTGCACCTTGTAGCCCACACCCACCATCGCCTTGCGGGTGGCGTTGATGGTGGCAGGGTCCTTGGCGTTCAGGAAGAACATGGCGCTGGCCGTGCCCGGATTGAACGACTTGCGGCCCATGCGGCGCAGCACTGCCCGCATGTTCATCGACACGTCGCCGAAATCGATGTCGACCGGACAGGGGTTGTAGCACTTGTGGCAGACCGTGCAGTGATCGGCCACGTCCTCGAACTCTTCCCAATGTTTCAGGCTGACGCCGCGCCGGGTCTGCTCTTCGTACAGGAAGGCTTCCACCAGCAGGGACGTCGCCAGGATCTTGTTGCGCGGCGAATACAGCAGGTTCGCGCGCGGCACGTGCGTGGCGCACACCGGCTTGCACTTGCCGCAGCGCAGGCAGTCCTTGATGGATTCCGAGATGGCGCCGATGTCGCTTTGCTGCATGATCAGCGACTCGTGGCCCATCAGGTTGAAGCTGGGCGTCCAGGCGTGACGCAGGTCCGCGCCGGGCATGAGCTTGCCGGCGTTGAAGTGGCCGTTGGGGTCCACGCGGCGCTTGTAGTCCTGGAACGGGGCCAATTCGGCTTCGGTCAGGAACTCGTACTTGGTCAGGCCGATGCCGTGCTCGCCCGAAATCACGCCGTCCAGGTCGCGGGCGATCTGCATGATGCGTTCGACGGCCGTGTGGGCCTCGCGCAGCATCTCGTAGTCATCCGAGTTGACCGGGATGTTGGTATGCACGTTGCCGTCGCCGGCGTGCATGTGCAGCGCCACGAACACCCGGCTCTTGAGCACGCGGCCGTGGATGGCCACCAGCTCGTCGACGATCTTCTTGTAGGCGGCGCCCGAGAACGTGCGCTGCAGGCCGGCCAGCACCTCGGTCTTCCAGGAAACGCGGATGGTGCGATCCTGCACCACATCGAAGACGCGCGCGCCGGGTTGCGCGGCAAGGCGGTCCGACAGCGCGGCGTGCAGATCGCCCAGGCCCAGCCCGTCCAGTTGCGGCAGCGCCTGGGGCAGGGGCAGGTCCAGGTTGTCCAGCAGCCATTGCCAGCGCCGGCGCGTGCCGGCCAGCAGTTCCAGCGCCTGGCGGGTGCGGTCGGCCAGCACCTCGGCGCGCGAGGTCTCGATGTCGGCGTCGTCCACCTTGCCAACCGGCAGCGGCGTGCACAGGTAGGCGTCCAGTTCGCCCAGCAGCTTGAGCTTGTTGCTGGTCGACAGTTCGATATTGATGCGCTCGATGTGATCCGTGTATTCGCCCATGCGGGGCAGCGGAATCACGACGTCTTCGTTGATCTTGAAGGCGTTGGTGTGGCGGGCGATGGCGGCGGTGCGCGAACGGTCCAGCCAGAACTTCTTGCGCGCCTCGGGGCTGACGGCCACGAAGCCTTCGCCGTGGCGCGTATTGGCCAGGCGCACGACCTCGCTGGCGGCCGCGGCCACCGCGTCGTCGTCGTCGCCGACGATGTCGCCGATCAGGACCATCTTGGGCAGCACGCCGCGCTTGCTCTTGGTGGCATAGCCCACCGCGCGCAGATAGCGTTCGTCCAGATGCTCCAGGCCGGCCAGAATGGCGCCGCGCGCGCGGCCCTCGCCGTCCAGGTAGTCCTTGACCTCGACGATCGACGGGATGGCGTCGCGCGCCTGCCCGAAGAACTCCATGCAGACGGTGCGCGTGTGGCGCGGCATGCGGTGCAGCACCCAGCGCGCCGACGTGATCAGGCCGTCGCAGCCTTCCTTCTGGATGCCCGGCAGGCCGGCCAGGAACTTGTCGGTGACGTCCTTGCCCAGGCCTTCCTTGCGGAAGACGCGACCGTGGATCTCCAGCGTCTCGGTCTTGAGCAGGCGTTCGCCCGGCTTGCCTTTGCCGTCGAACCACTTGAGCTCGAAGCGGGCCAGTTCCACGTCATGGATCTTGCCCATGTTGTGGTCCAGCCGCGTCACTTCCAGCCAGTTGCCGTCCGGATCGACCATGCGCCACCAGGCCAGGTTGTCCAGCGCGGTGCCCCACAGCACGGCCTTCTTGCCGCCCGCGTTCATGGCGATGTTGCCGCCCACGCAAGAGGCCTCGGCCGACGTCGGATCGACGGCGAACACGAAGCCGGCCGCCTCGGCCGCTTCGGACACGCGCTTGGTCACCACGCCGGCGCCGGCATGGATGACCGCCACGGGCTCGGTGAGTCCGGGCAAGATACAGGACTCGACCTTGCCCAGCTTGTCGAATTTCTCGGTGTTGATGACCGCCGACTTCCAGGTCAGCGGAATGGCGCCGCCGGTATAGCCGGTGCCGCCGCCGCGCGGGACGATGGTCAGCCCCAGCTCGATACAGGCCGTGACCAGCGCGGCGATCTCGTCCTCGGTGTCGGGCGTCAGCACGACGAAGGGATACTCCACGCGCCAGTCGGTCGCGTCCGTCACGTGCGAGACGCGCGACAGCCCGTCGAACTTGATGTTGTCCCGCGCCGTGATGCGGCCCAGCACCTTTTGCGCCTGCTTGCGCATCATGGTGGTCTGGTCGAACTCGCCTTCGAATGCGGCAATGGCGGAACGCGCCCGCGCCAGCAGTCCGACGACCTTCTCGTCTCGATGCGGATCGTGGCCTTCCGCGGCGGGAACTCCCGGCTCGCGGCGGCGGTCGATCTCGCCCAGCCGGTGATGCAGGGCGTCGATCAGCTGCTTGCGGCGCTTGGGGTTGTCGAGCAGGTCATCCTGCAGATAGGGATTGCGGCGCACGACCCAGATGTCGCCCAGCACCTCGTACAGCATCCGGGCGGAACGGCCGGTGCGGCGTTCCCCGCGCAGGTCCGTCAGCAGACTCCAGGCGTCTTCGCCCAGCAGGCGGCCAACGATCTCGCGATCGGAGAACGAGGTGTAGTTGTAGGGGATTTCGCGCAAGCGCGCGGGTGCTGCGGGCGGCATCGCCCCGTTCAAGATGTGGCTAGCGAGTGGGGCGTTCATGGCGGCAAGAGGGGCCCATAAAAAAGTATTTTATGCCATTGGCCCGACTTGACCCCTAATACCCCTGGAAAGCCGCCCAAAAGCGCGAGGAAGACGGAGTGAACCGTCCCCTATTAAGTTGAATGTCAGCGCTAGACCTGCCCCGGAAAGAACCAGAGCAGCCCGGCCGTCATGACCAGGTAGCGCATGAATTTGCCTATGGCCATATAGAACACGCACGGCCAGAAAGACAGCCGCAGCCACCCGGCCACGGCGCAAAGGGGATCGCCCACCGCGGGCAGCCAGGACAGCAACAGGGCCGGCGGCCCCACCCGATGCAGCCAGTCATGGGCGCGTTCGTTCCAGCGGCCGCGCATGCGCCCGCCTTCGGTGACGTCGGGGTGCGGATGCGGGTGCTTTTCCTTCCAGCGGTGAACGGCGCGTTCCGCGCCCAGGCCCATGGCGTAGCTGATGGCGCCTCCCACCGTATTACCCGCGGTCGCCACCAGGACGGCGGGCCAGAACATGTCCGGCGCCAGCTTGATATACCCGAACACCGCCGGCTCGGAGCCCAGGGGCAGCAAGGTGGCGGACACGAGCGACACCGTGAAGATGGCCGACAAGCCCACCGAGGGCAACGCCAGTATCCCCAGGAGCCAGTGAACTGCGGTTAAGAGACTTTCTTCCATGGTTGCGGGAGTGTAGCCGCGAGAAACCTGGAAGGCGACACGGATTTCCCTGCAATAATCTGCCCCACGTCCTCACTCTTGCCCCCGCGCGCGGTCCATGTCCACTGATTACCTGAAACGCATCCTGACTTCCAAGGTTTATGACGTCGCGGTCGAATCGCCGCTTGAAATAGCGCCCCTGCTGTCTCAGCGGATGTCGAACACGATCATGCTCAAGCGTGAAGATACCCAGGCGGTGTTCAGCTTCAAGCTGCGCGGGGCGTACAACAAGATGGCCAACCTGACCCCGGCTGCGCGCAATCGTGGCGTCATCGCGGCATCGGCCGGCAATCACGCCCAGGGCGTCGCGCTGGCGGCCAGCCGGCTGGGCTGCCGCGCGGTCATCGTCATGCCCACCACCAGCCCCCAGGTGAAGATAGACGCGGTCCGCCGCCTCGGTGGCGAGGTCGTGCTGGCCGGAGAGAGCTTCTCGGACGCCTACGCCCACGCGCAGATCCTGGAAAAGAAAGAAAAGCTGACCTTCGTCCACCCCTTCGACGACCCCGATGTGATCGCCGGCCAGGGCACGGTGGGCATGGAGATCCTGCGCCAGCATCCCGGCCCGATCGACGCCATCTTTGTCGCCATCGGCGGCGGCGGCCTGATCGCCGGCGTGGCCACCTACATCAAGCAGCTGCGCCCCGACATCAAGATCATCGGTGTGCAGACCGAGGACTCCGACGCCATGTTGCGCAGCGTGCGAGCGGGCCGGCGCGTGCAATTGAACGACGTGGGCCTGTTTTCGGACGGCACGGCGGTCAAGATGGTGGGCGCGGAAACCTTCAAGCTCACGCGCAAGTATGTCGACGATTTCGTGGTGGTCAACACCGATGCGATCTGCGCCGCCATCAAGGATGTCTTTCAGGACACGCGCAGCGTGCTGGAGCCCGCGGGCGCGATGGCGGTGGCGGGCGCCAAGCAGTACGCGGCCGAGCACCACCTGAAGGGCAAGACCCTGGTGGCCATCGCCTGCGGCGCCAACATGAACTTCGACCGCCTGCGCTTCGTGTCCGAACGCGCCGAAGTCGGCGAAATGCGCGAGGCCGTCTTCGCCGTCACGATGCCGGAACAGCGCGGCAGCTTCCGCCGCTTCTGCGAACTGGTGGGCGAGCGCAGCGTCACCGAGTTCAATTACCGTATCTCGGACGCGGACCGCGCCCATGTCTTCGTCGGCATCCAGGTGTCGTCGGCGGCCGAGCCCGACAAGATCGCCGCGAATTTCCGCCGCCACGGCTTCGACACGCTGGACCTGACCCACGATGAAATGGCCAAGACCCACCTGCGCCACATGGTGGGCGGCCGGTCGGCGCTGGCGCGCAACGAACTGCTGTACCGCTTTGAATTCCCGGAGCGTCCGGGCGCGCTGATGCGTTTCCTGAACGCGATGAATCCCGACTGGAACATCAGCCTGTTCCATTACCGCAACCAGGGCGCGGACTATGGCCGCATCCTGATCGGCATCCAGGTGCCGCCCGCGGACAAGAAGCAGTTCCGCAATTTCGTGGCGGAATTGGGCTACCCGCATTGGAACGAGACCGAAAACCCGGCCTACAAACTGTTCCTGTAAACCCGCGGCCGGAAAACGAGAGGGCCTCCTTGCGGAGGCCCTTCCCTTCTGTGCTCAAGTCACGCCCGGCTGAACCCAGGTAGGGGGGGGTTCGCTGTCACTCGGCGGCTCACGGAGAATGGGCCGCGCATTCAGCAAGGTTCAGCCGGACGTTCTGTCGCTTAGAAACGGTGACGCACACCCATGGCGACCGCGGTGTCGCGGGCGTCGCGCTGGAACGCGTAGTTGTCGCCGTAGGAGGCATACGCGTACAGGTTGGTGCGCTTGGTGAAGTCGTACGTATAACCCAGGCTGTAGACGTTGAACGTGGCGTCGTCGCCCGTCAGCTTGTCGTTGCTGGCGGTCGCGCGCTGCCAGGAGCCGAACACGGCGTGGCGGCCCAGCGGCACGGTCGCGCCGATCATGTACGAGTTGGCGCGGAAGCCGTCAGCCAGCTTGAACGTGCCCAGGTTCGTCATGCCGTCCGGCGTGGTGCCCATGTTCTGGCCCACGAACCAGCCGTCACGGGTCTGGCTGAAAGCGGCAGCCAGCTTCACGACTTCGAAGTCGTACGAACCGCCAACGATGTATTCCTGGATGCGCGCCGAGTCCTTGCCGCCGATCTTGTCATTGGACGGATTGAAGCGGTCATACGAGGCAGCCAGGTTCAGCGGGCCGTTGACGTACTGCACGCCAGCGGTCAGGGCGCGGTTGTTGTTGCCGGTCTGGAAACCCACCTGCTTGGAGTCGCTGACGGTGTCGTCCGCGCTGAACGAGTAGCCGATGCCCGCCTTGAAACCGCCCATGCTGGGGGTTTGGTACAGGACCATGTTGTCCAGGCGCATCGTGTTGGCGCTGCCGAACGTGGTGCCCATGTTGGCGGTGTTGTAGCTGATCGAGAACGGGTCGATCGAACCGAAGTACTTCGAGGCCAGGTTCGTCTGGCGGCCGAATTCCAGGCGGCCCCACGAATCGCTGTCCAGGCCCACGGTGGCTTGACGGCCGAACAGGCGGTTGCTCTGCAGCGACTTGCCGTTCATGGGGCCGAACCCGCCTTCCAGGGTGAACACGGCGCGCAGGCCGTCGCCCAGATCTTCAGTACCGCGCAGGCCGAAGCGCGAGCCGCTGCTCACACCCTGCACGCCGCCGAAACGGCTTTGCGACTTGCCGTCGAATTTCACGTTCTCGTAGCCGATACCGGCATCGATCAAGCCGTACAGCGTCACGGAGTCGGCGGCTTGCGCAGCGCCGGCAAAACCGGTCAGCAACGCGACAGCCAATAGCGTCTTCTTCATATAAGTCCCCAAAATGGCGAGATGAAAGGCACATTGCAGACAGGCCGTCCAAAAGACGGATATCTGCGCGCCGCTGCCTACAGGCAGGCGGCCGATGCACTGAAACTAGTGTCCAGCTTGCAGCCAGTCGTAGTAACCAGGATTTCGAAGAACTACTTTCCATGGTTGGGATAATGACGTTTTGCTTACATCTCGCAAGCCCTGGAGACTCGCGCTAACGCCTTGATATCAAATATGAATCATTGCTCGCAATGCCGCGAAACCCCCGTCTGAATCATCCACCAGCCGCATTTGCCCCGACAAGAGTTGTTGTCCGTCCCGGACAGTTTTGCGGCATAAACGCCACACTTTGCCTTAAGCCATACCTTGCTGGCATAAAAAAACCCCTCGGCGTCACAAGGGGTTTTCGGTGACCATCCGGGCGGCCGGCTTGCGGGCTGCCGGCGCGGGGGCTTAGCGCCCCTTGGGCGGATAGTCCAATTCGCCGAAGGTGTATTCGCCGCGCGCCTTGGCGTCGGCCAGTTCCTGGCGGACTTGCTCGCGGGTCTTGCCGGCCGATTGCGACACGGTCTTGGGCGGGTAATCCAGTTCCGCGGAAGTGACTTGGCCGGCGGCCTTGGCGCTTTGCAGTTCTTGCTGGACTTGTTCACGCGACAGGCTGGTTTGCTGTGCGGTGGCGGGCGGGTAGTCCAGTTCGCCAAACGTGACCTGGCCTGCAGCCTTGGCGGCTTGCAGTTCCTGTTGGACTTGTTCACGCGTCTTGCCATCGGCGTGAGCGGCGGACATACCCACCAGCGTGGCGGTAACCATGAGTGCGGTAGCTAGGGCTTTCATTGTGATGACTCCATCCTAAACCTTGCACAGCGTCTTCTGCCAGGCTTGGCAGGTGCGGTGTGACAATTTGATTGCTGGGACGAAGTATCTGGCGATTGTTTCCTAGTAAAAACCCTTATTTTGGGGAACATATTTGCACAGATGGGACAATTTCAAGTCGTATCCGCGCCAGATTGCATCGATTTTGCGCAGCGCTCCCGTAGATCACGCTGCGACAGGCCTTGCGGGCATTCAGCCTCCAGCAAGCTGGGTAAGGGAACGTGAATCCGCCACGCAAGGGATGTGTTGTCCGGCGTGAGGAAATAGACATTTCTGCTGGCGGGACAATAATTCCATTTATCATACAAATCTGCCAGAAATGGAATTTTGAGTCTCGAGGGCACCATGGACATCCAGCTTAACGACATCGCGCTATTCGTCGAGGTCGCCAAGCGCAAGAATTTCAGCCACGCCGCCGAAGCCTTGAATATTCCGACATCCACGCTCTCGCGCCGGGTCAGCGAGCTGGAACGCAGCGTAGGAATGCGGCTGCTCAACCGCAGCACCCGCAAGATCGATCTCACCGAAGCGGGCGCCATCTACTTCGAGCGCTGCCGGCACATCGTGGAAGAAGCGCGCATTGCGCACGACCAGTTGCTGGACATGGCGGTGCAGCCCAAGGGGCGCCTGCGCATTTCCCTGCCCACCAGCCTCGCGCAGCTGTTCCTGCCCGCGGTCATCAGCGAATTCCGCGAACAGCATCCCGATATCGAATGCGACTTCGATCTGAGCATGCGTCCGATCGACCCCATCAGCAATCCGTTCGACCTGATCCTGCGCTTCGGGCAGCAGCCGGATTCCAGCCTGATTTCGCGCAAGATCGTGCTGATGGCCCATCAGCTGTATGCATCGCCCGATTACCTGGCGCGCCACGGCGAGCCGCGCGTGCCTGCGGACCTCACCCATCACGAATGCCTGCGCCCGACGATGCGCGAGGAGTCATCCTTCTGGATGCTCCATTCGGGCGACAAGGTGGAACGCGTGCAGGTGTCGGGACGCTTGTCCGCGAACAACGTGGGCATGCTGGGACGCCTGGCCGGACAGGGCCTGGGCATCACGCCGCTGCTGGTCTTTGACGCGATGGAACGCGCCATCGAGCAGGCCGGCCTGGTGCGCGTGCTGCCCGATTGGAGCCTGACGCCCCTGCCGCTGTTCGCGCTGCTGCCCTCGCGCATGCTGCCCGCCAAGACCAAGGCCTTCCTGGATTTCATCCAGCCCCGGCTGTCGGATGCATAGACGCACGCGCTAAGGCGTCGAGTCGGTTCCGTACTGACAGACGGTATAGAGCGGCGTGCCCGTCGCGGCGACCTTGGTGGATCCGCCCAGATCCGGGAGGTCAATGATGGCGGCAGCTTCCACCACATTGGCGCCCAGGCGCTGCAACAGCTTGATAGCGGCAAGCATGGTGCCACCCGTGGCGATCAGATCGTCGACCAGCAGGACGCGCTGGCCGGTGCGAACAGAATCCGTATGCATCTCGACCGCCGCGTTGCCGTACTCCAGCGAGTATTCCTCGGCCACGGTACGGAAGGGCAGCTTGCCCTTTTTGCGTACCGGCACGAAACCCAGGTTGAGCTCATAGGCAAGCACGCTGCCCACGATGAAACCGCGCGCGTCCACGCCCGCCACCAGATCCAGGCGTTGGCGCATGTAGCGATAGACGAAGAGATCGATCAGGACCCGGAACGCACGGGGATCCTGCAGCACCGGCGTGATGTCACGGAAGATGACACCGGGTTGGGGCCAGTCCGGAACGCTGCGGATGGTGCGCCGGATGTACTCGGCGTTGTCGGTCTGCATGGAAGACGGCCCTGAAGAATTGAAGCAAGGCGAACTATAACCGCGCAACCGCGCTTAAGCCAGGATTGCTGGCTGCGATGACAAGTCATGCAGCCGCCCCGCGCGCAACACAAGGCAACGGTGCACTGCGCCTTCGGGCAAAGCCGCGTGCGTGGCAAGCACGACCGTGCGTCCCCGCACCGCCTCCTCCAGGTCCGTGAAGAACGCCGCCTCGGCCGCTGCGTCCAGCCCCGCGGTCGGTTCGTCCAGCACGATGACGGCCGCCGGCGCCAGCAGCGCCCGCGCCAGGCACAGACGGCGGGCTTGCCCCGCCGACAATTGCGAGCCGGTTTCGCCTGCCCAGGTGTCCAGTCCGTCGGGCAGGCCACGCACGAAATCACCGAGCCGCGCGGCATCCAGGGCTGCCCACAGCGTGGCGTCAACGGCGTTGGGATCGCCAATCAGCAGATTGGTGCGCAGGGTGCCCAGGAACAGCGGCGAATCCTGCGACAGCAAGGCGATGCGGCGGTGCCAATCGGCCTGCGCGCAGTCGCGGGCGTCGCACCCGCCGAACCGCACGCGCCCGGCCTGGGGATCCTCCAGGCGCAGGAGCAGGTGCAGCAGGGTGGACTTGCCCGCGCCGCTGGCGCCCAGGATGGCCACCCGCTCGCCGGGCTCGACCCGCAGGCTGATGTCGTTCAGCACCGGCTGGCTTTCCCCCGGCGTGCGCGCGGGATAGGAAAAGCTCACCCGGTCCAGTTCCAGCGCGCCGCTGTCGGGCAATGCGCGTGGAGTCGCCGGGTCCTGCATGTCGGGTCCGCATTGCGTCACCTCGCGGATGCGCGCCGCCGCCGACATCGCGGACCCCATGCGGGACGCGCCGCGCATGATCGGCCCGGCCACCTCGAAAATGCCGATGACGGCCAGCAGCAAGCCGGCCAGCACCGGGCCCTCGATGCGGCCGGCCTCGTGCGCGGCCAGGCCAAACCACAGCAGCGCCAGCACGGCCAGCCCCGCGGCGAGCTGCAGGAACCACTGCCCTCTTACCGCCACCCGCGCCTGGCTGCGGCGCGCCAGCGCGCTGGCCTCGCACAAGCGCTCGAAATGCGCCAGGGTCTGCGCCTGCGCATGCAGGGCGACCATGTCCGCGTGGCCGTCCACCGCGTCCAGCGTGGCGGCGCGCAATCCCGCCGCGCTTTCCTGGGCCGCCGCGCCCGGCTTGCGGGCCGCGCGCAACAGCCACAGGGGCACCACCACGCAGGCCGTCAGCAAGGCCAGCGCAAACGCCAGCGCGGCGGCGGGCACCCATTGCCCCAGCACGGCGGTCAGGACCGCGCCCGCCAGGATGGCGGTCGCCAGGGGCGCCAGCACAAACAGGAAGACCGTGTCCAGCGCATCGACGTCGCCCGTCATCCGCGCGACCAGATCACCGCTGCGATAGCGCGCGAGTTGGCGCGGCGTCAGCCGGATCAGCGCCGCGAACACCGTGGCGCGCAGATCGGCCAGCAGGCGCAGGGTGGCGGAATGCCCGACCACCCTGTCGGCGTAGCGCGACACGATCCGCAAGAAAGACAGCCCGCGCACCAGCGAGGAAGGCGCGAACAAATTGAAATAGCCGCCTGCGCCGGCCAGGGCCGCGCCGGTCAGGAACCACCCCGACACGCCCAGCAGGCCCACGCCGGCGGCAACGGTTGCCAACGCACAGAACAATGCGAGCAAAAGCCCGCCTTTTCGGCGCGCGTACAACGGCAGGAGCAACAACAGGTTCTTCATGCGTCTTCCACATTGCCCCGCGCCACGCGCACGACACGGCCGAACCGCGCGGCGACCGCGGGCGCATGCGTGGCAAGCAGCAAGGTCCGGCCCGCGGAGAATTCCAGGATTTCATCCAGCACCCGGGCCTGCGTAGCCTCGTCCAGGTGCGCCGTGGGCTCGTCCAGCAGGATCAGGCCCGGATCGCGCAGAAACAGGCGGGCCAGCGCCACGCGCTGCGCCTGGCCGCCGGACAGGCCGTGACCGCGGCTGCCCAGCGGCGTGTCCAGCCCCAGCGGCAGCTCGGCCGAAAACTCCAGGACACAGGCGCGCCTGGCCGCCTCCCGCACTTGCGCATCCGAGGCATCCGGACGGCCCAGGCGGATGTTGTCGGCGATCGAGCCTGCCAGCAACTGCGGCCTCTGCCCGATCAGCGCGACCCGTTGCCGCAACGCGGGCTCGCTCCATTCAGCCAGAAGCAGACCGTCGATGCGGACATCGCCAGTGGCTGGCCGCAATCGCGCGATGGCTTCGATCAGTGTGGATTTGCCGATGCCGCTGGGCCCCATCAGCGCCACATGCTCCCCCGGCGCAAGCGTCAGCGAGGCATCCGACAGCACTGCCTGGCCACGGCCGGGCGCGTCCACGCACAGGCCCGCTATGACGAGCTCCGCGCCCTTCCCGGCGTGCGCCGGCGCGCGCCCGGATTCAGCTTCGCGTTCGGCGGCAGCTTGCGGCAAGCCATCGAACAGGACCGCGATTTGCGTGACGGCGGCAAGCGCCGTGGCCCGATCGTGATAATGCGCCGCGAACTGGCGCAGCGGCGCATAGACTTCGGGCGCCATCAGCAGACAAAACAGGCCCGCCTGCAGGGTCAGCGGCGTCCAGCGCAGGTCCAGGAAACCCAGATAGGTCAGACCGATATAGACCGCCACCCCGGCCACGCCCAGCGCGGCGAAAAACTCCAGCACGGCCGACGACAGGAAGGCAATGCGCAGCACCGACATCGTGCGCTGGCGCAGCGCGTCGCTGGCGGCCACGACGGATGCCGCCTCGGCTTCGGCGCGGCCGTAGAGCTTCAAGGTGGACAGCCCGCGCAGCCGGTCCGCGAAAAACCCCGACAGGCGGGCGAAGGCGCGCAAGTGGCGGCGGCTGGCGCCTTGCGCGCCCCACCCCACCAAGGCCATGAACAGCGGAATCAGCGGCGCCGTGATCAGCAGCACCAGGCCGGCGATCACGTCCACCGGAAACAGCACGACGGAGAACGCGACCGGCAACATCGCAGCCGCGGCCATCGCGGGCAGATACTTGGCGAAGAAGCCATCCAGCGCCTCCACCTGATCCACCACCGCGCTGGCCAGTTCACCCGAAGCCTTTCCCCGGCTCCAGTTGGGGCCTTGTCCCAGGAGCCGCTTGAACAATGACTGGCGCACATGGCGCTTGATGCGTTCGGACGCGTCCGCGCCCGCGCGCTCGCCCGCCCAGCTGATGCAGGCGCGCAGCAGCATCAGCCCGGCGATGCCGAGGATGCCGCCCAGCAGTTCCTGCCGCGGCGCTTGCCTGGCGATCGCCGAATCCAGCACGCTGGCCAGCAACCAGGCCTGCACGACCAGCAAGGCGCCGCTGAGCAGGGGCGCGGCTCCCGCCATGATCAGCGGAAAACGCGCGCTCCTGGCAAGCGCCATCAACCACCGCGACTGTTCGCGCGGCGGTTTCTGCAGGGTTGCCGACGGATCGTGCTCGAGGCTGCTGGCGCCGCCGCTCACTCGCCGTCGCGGCTGGCGCGCGGGTCATGGGACTGACCCTCGCGCAGCTCGAACCACATTGCATTCAGGATGGCGAACGCGCACGCCAGGCCCAGGCCGAGTATCCACGAGAAATACCACATGGTGGAGGCTCCCTTATCAGTAAGAATTGGGCGTGTCGCCCACCGAATCATTGGTGACCTTGCCGCGCATGACGCGATACACCCAAGCGGTGTATACCGTCACGATAGGCAGGAAGATGGCAACCGCGATCACCATGATCCACAGCGTCAGATGGCTGGACGACCCGTCCCAGACGGTCAGGCCGGCCTTCGGGTTGGTCGACGACGGCATGATGAACGGGAACAGCGAAAAGCCCACGGTCAGGATCACGCCGGCGATCGACAGCGCGGACGCCAGGAACGCCAGCATGTTGGCGCGCACGGTCAGCAGCAACGCCACCAGCACGGCGCCCCCCACGCCCAGGGCGGGCGCAATCCACATCAGCGGCCACTTCGCGTAGTTGGCCATCCACGCGCCGGTCTGCACCGTCACCGTCTTGAGCATGGGATCGGACGGAGCCGCCATATCGACCACGCTGGTGATCGTATGGCCGCCCACGCCGCCCGCCACCCAGTAGCCGCCGGCGGCAAACAGCGCCGCCGTCAGCAGGGCCGCGAGGCGCCCCCAGTTGCGGGCCCGCGACGAAATGGGATCTTCGGTGCGCCAGGCCAGCAGCACGGCGCCGTGCATGGCCAGCATCACCACGCTGAGCACGCCAGCCAGCAGCGCGAACGGCATGAAGAGCTGAAAGAAATGCCCTTCATACATGGGCCGCAGCGACTCCGGGTCGAAGGTGAACGGCACGCCCAGGATGATGTTGCCCATGGCCACGCCAAACACCAGCGAAGCCACCACGCCCGAAAAGCACAGCACGCCGTCCCAGGTGTTGCGCCAGCGCGTGCCTTCCATCTTGCTGCGGTATTTGAACCCCACGGGCCGCAGGATCAGCGCAATCAGGACCAGCATCATCGCCAGGTAGAACCCGGAGAACGAGGCGGCATACAGCAAGGGCCACGCGGCGAAAATGGCGCCGCCCGCGGTAATGAGCCAGACCTGGTTGCCTTCCCAGACCGGCCCCACCACGTTGATCACCACGCGCCGCTCGGCATCCGTCTTGGCAACCACCGGCAACAGCGCGGCAACGCCCAGGTCGAAGCCATCCATGACGGCAAAGCCGATGAGCAAGGCGCCCAGCAGCACCCACCACACCACGCGCAAGGTGCCGTAGTCAAAAGGAATAAGGGTATCCATGCGTCTCTCCCCTCAGGCGCGCACGGCGGCGCGCACAGGATCGGCGGCGGCATCGCCTGGCGCCGGCCCATCGGATTTCGGTCCTGCCTTGATGGCATGCAGCATCACCTTCACGCCGATGATCAGCAGCACCGTGTACAGCACCAGGAAGATCGAGAGGCTGATGGCCAGATCAGCCATCGTCAGGCCGGAAGCTGCGTAGTACGTGGGCAGCACGCCTTCGATCACCCAGGGCTGGCGGCCGTACTCGGCCACGAACCAGCCGCTTTCAATGGCGATCCACGGCAGGGGCAGGCTCCACAGCGCCACCTTCAGCAGGCCGCGCCGGCGGTCCAGGCGGCCGCGCGAAGCCAGCCAGAAGGCCACGCCGAAGAACAGGATCAGATACATGCCCACCGCCACCATGATCCGGAACGCCCAGAACAGCGGCGCCACGGTGGGCACGGTGTCGATCGCGGCCTGCTTGATGTCGGCCTCGGTGACCTTGCTCATGTCGGGCTGGTGGCGCTTGACCAGCAAGGCGTAGCCCAGGTCGGGCCAGGTCTTGTCGAAGACCATGCGCGCATCCACGTCCTTGGGATTGGCGCGGATCTTCTGCAAGGCCTCGTAGGCCACCATGCCATCGCGGATGCGATTCTCGGCGCGCAGGATCAGATCGTTGATGCCCAACAGCGGCGTGGTGAGCGAACGCGTGCCGATGATGCCCATGACGTAGGGGATCTCGATCGCGAAATCGTTCCTGCGCTCTGCCTGGTTCGGGATCGCGATCAGGTTGAAGGATGCGGGCGGGGGCTCGGTGTGCCACATGGATTCCATGGCCGCGATCTTCATCTTCTGGTGTTCGGTCGTGAGGTAGCCGCTTTCATCGCCCAGCACCACCACCGACAGCGCGCCGGCCAGGCCGAAGCTTGCCGCCACCGCCATGGAGCGCTTGGCCAGGTCGGTGTGACGGCCTTTCAGCAGATACCAGGCGCTGATCGACATCACGAACATGGCGCCAGCCACGTAGCCGGCGCTGACCGTATGCACGAACTTGGCCTGGGCCACGGGGTTGAAGATCACCGCCGCGAAGTCGGTCATCTCCATGCGCATCGTATCGGGATTGAAGATCGAGCCCACCGGATTCTGCATCCAGCCGTTGGCGATCAGGATCCACAGCGCCGAGAAGTTGGTGCCGAAGGCCACCAGCCAGGTCACCATCAGGTGGCTGACCTTGGACATGCGGTTCCAGCCGAAGAAGAACAGGCCGACGAAGGTGGCTTCCAGGAAGAAGGCCATCAGCCCTTCCAGCGCCAGGGGCGCGCCGAAGATGTCGCCCACGTAATGGCTGTAGTAGGACCAGTTCATACCGAACTGGAATTCCATCACCACGCCCGTGGCGACGCCCAACGCGAAGTTGATGCCGAACAGCGTGCCCCAGAACATGGTCATCCGCTTCCAGATGGGGCGGCCAGTCATGACATACACGCTTTCCATGATGGCCAGGATGAAGGACAGGCCAAGCGTGAGGGGGACGAACAGGAAATGGTAGAGCGCGGTCGCGGCGAACTGGAATCGCGACAGATTCACGACGTCGAGATCAATCATTGGGCTGCTCCCAAAGCGTTGACGCGCCGCGGCAACCGGCATGGTTCCCAGGCCGTCTCTCGCGCCATGTTAGGGGCGTTGCATACAACTTCATAGAGGTTTCCTGAAAAATCGAGGCGGAGCGTATCAGCCCTTGCCTCGCAATTTGCCGGCAAAACCCAGCACCTTCTGCACTTTTGAACCCAGTTTCATCAGGCTCTGCAGGGTTTCTGGCGGCAGTCGTTGAACCTCATCGAACCATCCGGTGGACAGTTCGATGAGCTCCAGCATTTCGGTCATGCGTTGTTGCGCGTATGCCTCATCGGGGCCCGACGGCGCCTCCAGCAGCGTGTCGCGCAACAGAGTGAGCGTGGGATCGATTTCGCGCTTGCGCTTTTCTTCCATCAGGATGCGGAAGATCTCCCAGACGTCCTTGGGGGTCTCGAAGTAGTCGCGGCGGTCGCCCACCTGGTGGATCAGCTTGACCAGGCGCCAGGACTGCAGCTCTTTCAGCCCGAGGCTGACATTCGAGCGCGAAAAGCCCAGGGCGTCGGCAATGTCATCGGCGTTGAGGGGTTGCGGCGCCAGGAACAGCAGGGCGTAGATCTGGCCGACGGTGCGGTTCACGCCCCAACGGCTGCCCATCTCGCCAAAGTGCAGGACGAAGCGTTCGTTTTGGGGGGAAAGCGCCATGGTGGTTCAGCCAGCAAAGGAGGACTGCGGCTGGCCGTAAGACACAGACCGTTACGCCGTTTTCAGAAATTACTGAAATTATCGAACAAACAATGAGAAAGCGCAAACCACACTGGCGGCAGGGGCAAGGGCGCAAGCGGGAGCCATTCAGACGGCCGGCAGCCCAAGATAGCGGCCGGGCGTGACAATCACGCAACAGAAAGGGCCCGGCCAGGCAAGAAAAAACCGCCACCGGCCGTTAGGCGGGTGGCGGTTTTTGAAGGGGCCGCAGGTCAGTTCGTGGGCATTCCGCCCGTGGCTGCCGGACCTGGAATGGGGTCAGCCTGCCTTGACGGTCACGGCGGCGGACACGCGCTTGGCCTTGGCGCGGGCAGCGGCGACGTCCTCGGCCACGGCCAGAGCCACGCCCATGCGGCGCTTGACGAAGGATTCGGGCTTGCCAAACAGGCGGATATCCGTGCCCGGCTCGGCCAGGGCCTCGGCCACGTTGTGGAACGACACCGCGGCGGCCTCCACGCCGCCATAGATGACGCTGCTGGCGCCGGCCTGGCGCAGGCTGGTGTCCACCGGCAGCCCCAGGAGGGCGCGCGCGTGCAGCTCGAATTCGTTCTGCGTCTGGGTGATCATGGTGACCATGCCGGTGTCGTGCGGACGCGGGCTGACTTCCGAGAACCAGACCTGATCGCCGGCCACGAAGAGCTCGACGCCAAATATGCCGAGTCCGCCCAGGTCGGACGTGACGGCCAGGGCGATTTCGCGGGCGCGCTCCAGCGCGGCGGGCGACATCGGGTGCGGCTGCCAGCTCTCTACGTAGTCGCCATCGACCTGCTTGTGGCCGATGGGTTCGCAGTAGCGGGTTTCGATCTTGCCGCTGGCGTCCCGCGCGCGCACCGTCAGCAGGGTGATTTCGTAGTCGAAGCGGATGAAGCCCTCGACGATGGCACGCCCGCCCCCCACCCGCCCGCCTTCCTGGGCGTAGCGCCAGGCGGAGACGAGGTCGTCGGCGCTCTTGATCACGGACTGGCCCTTGCCCGACGAGGACATGACCGGCTTGATGACGCAGGGGTAGCCGATGCCGCCATCAATGGCTTCGCGCAGTTCTTCCTCGGTGTCGACAAAGCGGTAGGGCGAAGTGGGCAGCCCCAGGGTTTCGGCGGCCAGGCGCCGGATACCCTCGCGGTTCATGGTCAGTTGGGCGGCGCGGGCCGTCGGCGTCACCCGCGCCACGCCCGCCGCTTCCAGCTCGATCAGCAAACTGGTGGCAATGGCCTCGATTTCGGGGACAATAACGTGCGGCTGCTCTTGTTCGATGATTTTCCGCAGCGCCTGCGGGTCCGTCATCGACACGACATGCGCCCGATGCGCCACCTGGTGGCCCGGTGCGTCTGCATACCGGTCCACCGCAATGACTTCCACGCCCAGCCGTTGCAGGGCAATGATGACCTCTTTGCCCAATTCACCCGACCCGAGCAACATGACGCGGGTAGCCAGGGGGGACAGTGGCGTGCCAAGGACGGGGCTGGGAATGCTGGACATGGAGCGGGCCTGGAAAGAAAGTTTGAAAGCCATTGAAAGACCCGCCAGCATGCCATACCCCCCTGCCCGGGGCAAACTAGCATACTGATATTAAAATCCCTCCATGACTGACCATCCCACCACATCGTCCGGCACCGCGCTGGCATCTGCGCGCAGGACGCTGCGAATTGAAAGCCAGGGCCTGCTCGACCTGTCCGCCAGGCTGGACGACAGCTTTGCGCGGGTCGTGGACCTGCTGCTGGCATGCCGCGGGCGCGTGGTCGTGAGCGGCATCGGCAAGACGGGGCACATCGCCCGCAAGATCGCCGCGACGCTGGCTTCCACCGGCACGCCCGCGTTTTTCGTCCATGCCGCCGAGGCCGTCCATGGCGACCTGGGCATGATCACCCGGGACGACGTGCTGATCGCCATTTCCTATTCGGGCTCGGGCGCGGAACTGCTGACCATCCTGCCCGTCGTACGCCGTATGGGCGCGGGGCTGGTCGCCATTACCGGCAATCCGCACTCCGAACTGGCCCAGCAGGCGGACATCCACCTGGACGCCAGCGTGGCCCAAGAGGCCTGCCCGATGAACCTGGCCCCCACCGCCAGCACGACCGCGGCCCTGGCCCTGGGCGACGCCCTGGCCGTCGCCTGCCTGGAAGCGCGCGGCTTCGGCCCCCAGGATTTCGCCCGTTCCCATCCGGGCGGCGCTCTCGGCCGCCGCCTCCTGACCCACGTGCGCGACGTCATGCGCCAGGGCGACGCCCTGCCGATCGTCATGGCCGGCACCCCGGTATCCCAGGCGCTGGAAGTCATGTCGGCCAAGGGCATGGGCATGACGGTCGTGACCGACGCGCAGCACCGCCCCCTGGGCATATTCACCGACGGCGACTTGCGCCGCCTGATAGCGCGGCACGGCGATATCCGCAGCCTGACCGTCGAGTCGGGCATGACGCGGTCGCCGCGCAGCATCAACCCCGACGCGCTGGCCGTCGAGGCCGCCCGGCAGATGGACGAACAACGGCTCAATCACATGCTGGTGATGGACAATGACGGCGCGCTGCTCGGCGCCTTGCATATGCATGATCTGATGGCCGCTAAAGTGGTATGACTATGACTCTTTCTGCTTCCGTGACTCACCCGGCCGACGCGCTGGTGCTCGCCCGTATCCCCGCCACCGTGCGCGAACGCGCCGCCGCCGTGCGCCTGATGGTTTTCGACGTGGACGGCGTGCTGACCGACGGCAGCCTCTACTATGGCGAAAGCGGCGAACTGCAAAAACGCTTCAACGCGCTGGACGGCCACGGGCTGCGGCTGCTGATGGAGGGCGGGCTGAAGGTGGCGCTGATGACCGGCCGATCCGGCCCCATTGTCGCGCGCCGCGCCGCCGAACTGGGCATTGCCGAGGTCATGCAGGGCGTGCGCGACAAAGGCGGCGCCCTGGCCGAACTTGCGCAGCGCTCCGGTGTCCAACTGAACCAGACCGGCTACATGGGCGATGACATCATCGACCTGCCGGCCATGCAGCGCGCTGGCTTTGCGGCCAGCGTGCCGAACGCCCCCGGCTACGTCAGCCAGGCCGCGCACTGGGTGTCCACCCATCCCGGCGGCAGCGGCGCCGTGCGCGAATGCTGCGACATCCTGCTGGCCGCCCAAGGACGCCTGGGCGCGTTCCTGGCGGCGCCCGGGCTGCTGGGCCCCGGCGCCATCCAATGATCGGCCCGTCAACGAACACGCCCTTGCGGCGAACCTGATGAAAGAACGTTTTCCTTCCCTGATCGCGCTGTTCCTGCTGCTGGTGCTGGTTTCCAGTTCCTGGTGGGCCGCCGATTACGCGCAGCGGGCCATCCAGGTGGACCCGCCGCGCCGCATCACGCATGAAATGGACGCGTGGTCGCGCAATTTCGTCATGCTGCGCACCGACCCCAGCGGCAAGCCCATCAACCGGCTGGAGGGCGAATACGCGGAGCATTTCCCCGACGATGATTCGTATCACATCACCGCGCCGCGCGCCGTGGGCCAGCGCGAGGCCAACCCCATCACGGTCGCCGTCTCCAAGACGGCCGTCATGGAGCAAGGCGGCAAGCGCATCGTCATGGACGGCGACGCCCACGTGCTGCGTCAGCCCGACGCCAACAACGACATGCTGGACGTGCGCAGCCAGCAATTGATCATCCTGCCCGACGACGACGTCGTCTTCACCGACCTGCCGGCGGTCGTCCTCAAGGGCCGCTCACGCATGACGGGCAAGGGCATGCACTACAACAACAAGACACGCCAATTGCAGGTTTCGGCATCGACCGACGTGGAAATTTCCGGTTCGGAAGGCAAGCAACAGCGCCGCACCGAAATTCCAGCCAACAACACTGACCAGAAGAAACCATGACCGACCTTCGGATTCTCCTCGCCCCAACGACTCGCCTGATCGGCGCCGTCCTGCTGACGGCCTCGGCGCTTGCGCCGGTCTACGCGGCCGACCCGGCGCCGAAGGCGGCCACGCCCGCCGAAGAGCCCAGCACGCTGATCCTGTCGGACACCCTGCACTATGACGACGTGAAGAAGCAAAGTGTATTCACAGGCAACGTCAACCTGACGCGCGGCCTCATGACCCTGTCGTCCGACACGCTGCAGATGACCGAAGACGCGCAGGGCAACCAGTACGGCACGGCCACCGCCGACAAGGGCAAGGTAGTCACGATCCGCCAGGAACGCCCCGATACCTTCGAGCTCATCGAAGGCAAGGGCCTGCGCGCCGAATACGACGGCACCAAAAGCACTTTCGACCTGATCGGCCAGGCTGTCGTGGTCCGTTATGTCTGTGGGAAACCGTTCGATACCATTCGGGGCGAACGGGTACGCTACAACGAGAAGACCGGCACCTACGAAGCCCAGGGCGGCCCCAACTCCGCCGCGGCCGGCGGCCGGGTGCGCTCGGTGGCTGAACCGCGCGCCAAGGCGGACGCAGCCGTCGCCGAATGCCGCAAGCAGCAGGCAGCCAAGAAAGGGCGCTAAAGCGCTCCCCACGCAACACCACTCGCAGCCACGAATGAACCAACCCTCAGTGCCGACACCCGTGACCTCCGCCCCTTCGGGCGTCAAGCAGGGCAGCCTGCGCGCAACCGGATTGCGCAAGACCTATAACGGCCGGACCGTCGTGCAGGATGTGTCCCTGTCCGTGGTCAGCGGCGAAGTCGTCGGCCTGCTGGGCCCCAACGGCGCGGGCAAGACCACCAGCTTCTACATGATCGTGGGCCTTGTGCCCGCGGACGCCGGCCGCATCGAGATCGATGGCGCGGTCATCACGGCGATGCCGATCCATAAGCGCGCGCGCATGGGCCTGTCGTACCTGCCGCAGGATGCCTCCGTCTTCCGCCGACTGACGGTCGAGCAGAACATCCGCGCCGTGCTGGAGCTTCAACTGGGGCCGGATGGCCGCCCCCTGTCGACACCCAAGATCAACGAACAGATGGAGTCCCTTCTGGAAGAACTCCAGATCGGCCATATCCGGAGCAACGCGGCGATTTCGCTGTCCGGCGGCGAACGCCGCCGCGTGGAAATCGCGCGGGCGCTGGCCACCAGCCCGCGCTTCATCCTGCTGGACGAACCGTTTGCCGGCGTGGACCCCATCGCCGTCATCGAGATCCAGCGCATCGTGCGCTTCCTGAAGGGCCGCGGCATCGGCGTGCTGATCACCGACCACAACGTGCGCGAAACGCTGGGCATCTGCGACCGCGCCTACATCATCAGCGAAGGCAAGGTGCTGACCGACGGCCACCCGGACGAAATCGTGGGCGATCCCGCCGTGCGCCGCGTCTATCTGGGCGAGCACTTCCGCATGTAACTCCCCCTGGGGAAGACCCCTAGGCGCCTGCCTGGAAGAGGCTCATACGCCCTAGGGGTTCAGCCATAAAAATGCCATGTTCTTGCGCTAGGTCAGCTTGTTTTATCGGCCCGAGTCTATACACTAGTACTAAACGAACCTGCTTATTGAAGGAGAACGCCTAACGAATCGAACGCGCCTTTTGCGCAACTTTTTTCCTCTTTTAGAAGGAGAGCACACTATGAACCTGAGCATCTGCGGTCGTCACCTCGACGTCACCCCGGCAATCCGGGAATATGTCATGAACAAATTGGCGCGAGTGCTGCGGCATTTCGATCACGTCATCGATACCCAGGTCATGCTCTCGGTAGAGCCCCTGCGGCATAGAGCCGAAATCACCATGCGTCTAAGCGGTAAGGACATTCATTGTGAAGCAACCGATGAAAACCTCTATGCAGCGATAGACCTTCTTGCTGACAAAGTCGACCGTCAGGTCATCAAGCACAAGGACAAGGTAAGAAGTCATTCAGCGGAGTCCGTGAAGCGGCAAGCGGCGAGCCTCTCGCCACCCCAGCAGTAACGCGCTTCATGACCACTCGCCCTGAGCGACGAGCTAAACAGCGATCCTAGGATCCTGCCTAAGTCCCGGTGTCCCGCTAGACCCTCCGTCCAGCCGGGGCATCGGCAAACTCCCTCCCGCAGTACCCCCCACCCATCTGCCCCCAATTCCCGGCCATCGCCGGCGGATCCGCTTTTCCCCGTGCAATTCCCGCGTCTTCCCGGCCGCTCCACCGCTGCCGACGACAGAATGCCCACAATCCGGCGCTATCGGTCTATGCTGTCGCTCTTGCCGCTCCCTCGGCGCCCCTCCACGGGCCTGCCCTGGAGGCTAATTATTGCAGTGCGTCATATAACCATATAATGATCCGATGAATCATTTGTCGCGCATCCTCCCCGCCGGCAACGTCGTGCTCGATATGCTCGCAACGAGCAAGAAACGTGCGTTCGAACAGGCCGGCCTGCTTTTTGAAAACAACCATGGCTTGGCACGCGCGCTCGTGTTCGACAGCCTGTTCGCCCGGGAACGCTTAGGCTCCACTGCCCTTGGGCAGGGCGTGGCCGTTCCGCACGGCCGCGTGAAAGGCCTGGAGCAGGCGCTGGCGGCATTCATCCGCCTGAGCCAGCCCATCACCTTCGACGCCCCCGACGGACAACCCGTGTCGATGCTGCTGTGCCTGCTGGTGCCGGAAACGGCCACCCAGCAGCACCTGGACATCCTGGCCGAACTTGCCCAGCTCATGTCCAACAAGGCATTGCGCGAGGCCCTGGCCACGGAGCCCGATCCGGCCATCGTCCACAAGATGCTCACGACCGGCCAACTCTGACCCTCGCGGAAACGCTGCCATGCTTACGGTGCAGGAACTCGTCGACGACAACGCCGACAAAATCCCCTTTAACTGGATATCTGGCCAAGGCGCCGCGGACCGCGCGATCCCCGACGACGGCATGGCGGCGGCCGACCTCGTCGGCCACTTGAATCTGATCCATCCGTCGCGCATCCAGGTATTCGGGCAGGAAGAGCTGGCGTACTACACGCGCTTCGACCTGCGCCGCCGCATGCACCACATGGACGAGCTGCTGATTGGCGGCGTGCCCGCCATTCTGCTGGCCGACGGCCTGACGCCGCCGCAGGATCTGATCGACCAATGCGACCAGCACCAGGTGCCGCTGCTGTCCACGCCGGTGGCGGCCGCGCAGCTCATCGACCTGCTGCGCATCTACCTGGGCAAGAAGCTGGCGCCCACCACCACCGTGCACGGCGTCTTCCTCGACGTGCTGGGGCTGGGCGTGCTGATCACCGGCGAATCGGGCCTGGGCAAGAGCGAACTGGCGCTGGAACTGATCTCGCGCGGGCACGGCCTGGTGGCCGATGACGCCGTGGAATTCTCGCGCACCGCGCCCAACATGATCGAAGGCCACTGCCCCCAGCTCCTGCAGAACCTGCTGGAAGTGCGCGGCCTGGGCCTGCTGGACATCCGCACCATCTTCGGCGAGACCTCGGTGCGCCGGAAGATGCGGCTCAAGCTCATCGTGCACCTGGTGCGGGCCACCGCGCAGGACAAGTTCGAACGCCTGCCGCTGCAGGACATCACGCAGGACATGCTGGGCCTGCCCGTGCGCAAGGTGATGCTGCAAGTGGCCGCTGGCCGCAACCTCGCGGTGCTGGTGGAGGCCGCCGTGCGCAACACGATACTGAAGTTGCGCGGCATCGACACCCTGGGCGAATTCATGGAACGCCAGGCCATGGCGATTCTCCAAAGCAGCAAATGAACACGCGCCGTCGTCCCGCGGAATCGTGAGCCTTTACGAGATCCTGGCCGACGAGATCGCCAAGTCGATCGCCTCCGGCGTGCTGCGCGCCGGCGACAAGCTGGCCTCCGTGCGCGATGCCTGCTCCGCGCGCGGAGTCAGCCCCTCCACGGTGTTCCAGGCCTATTACCTGCTGGAAGCGCGCGGCCTGATCCGCGCGCAGCCGCGTTCGGGCTACTACGTCAACGCGCCGGCGGAGTCCCTGCCGCCCGAGCCCGGCGCCTCGTGTCCGGGCGGTGAATCGACGGAGCTGGCGATCAGCGAGCGGATCTTCGACATCCTTGGTTCCGTGCGCAACCGCGACGTCACCCCGTTGGGATCAGCCTTCCCCTCGCCGCTGCTGTTTCCGCTGCCGCGGCTGGCGCAGGCGATGGCCGCGCACCTCAAGCGCCAGGATCCGCGCGATACGGTGGAAGACCTGGCCCCCGGCAACCCGCGGCTGCGCCGGCAGATCGCGCTGCGCTACCTGATCGGCGGCATCAATCTTCCCGCCAACGACATCGTCATCACCAACGGCGCGCTCGAAGCGCTGAACCTCTGCCTGCAAGCGGTCACGCAGCCGGGCGACACGGTCATCGTCGAGGCGCCCACGTTCTACGGCGCCTTGCAGGCCCTGGAAAGACTGGGCCTGAAAGCGCTGGAAGTGCCGACCCATCCACGCACCGGCATCGATCTGGACGCGATGGAAGCGGCCATCGAGCGCCATGCGCCGCGCGCCTGCTGGCTGATGACGCAGTTCCAGAACCCGCTGGGCTGCCTGATGCCGGACGAAAAGAAACGGCAGCTGGTCCAGCTGCTGGCCCGGCACGACATCCCCTTGATCGAGGACGATGTCTATGGCGAGCTCTACTTCGGATCGGCGCGGCCGGTGCCGGCCAAGGCCTACGACACGCAGGGACTGGTGCTGCATTGCTCGTCGTTTTCGAAATGCCTGGCGCCGGGCTACCGCATCGGCTGGGCCAGCGCGGGCCGCTACGCGCAGCGCGTGCAGCGCCTGAAACTGTCGTCGACACTGTCGGCCTCCGGCCCCGCGCAAGGCGCGATCGCCGAGTATCTGGAACAAGGCGGCTATGACCGCCATCTGCGCCGGCTGCGCGAGACCTTGCAGACGCAGCAGGAACGCATGGCCGATGCGATCGCGCATGAATTCCCGGCAGGCACGCGCGTGACGCGCCCGCAAGGCGGCTTCTTCCTGTGGCTGGAATTGCCCGCGGCCGTGGATGCGCTGGTGCTGCACCGCGAAGCGCTGGCGCGCGGCATCAGCGTGGCGCCGGGTCCGATTTTTTCCGCCAGCGGACAATTCGGCAGCGCGCTGCGCCTGAATTACGGACACCCCTGGGATGCCGGCACCGAAGCCGCCATCCGCGTGCTGGGCGAATTGGCGCGCGAGGCCTGCTCGCGGGCCGTGCAGGCGCGTTAGCGCCAGCGCCCGTTCACAACTAATTCAGCGTCGACGCGGCGCGCGCGCGCTTGACCTCCAGCGGCGTCACGCCGCCCGCTTCGTTGCCCCAGCTGTTGCGGATGTAGGTCACCAGCATTGCGATGTCATTGTCATTGAGCAGCTGTCCGAACGGCGGCATGCCGTGAGGCCGGGGATTCGACGCGGTGGCGGGCGCATAGCCGCCGTCCAGCACCATGCGGATGACATTGACCGGCGACGGCGCCGTCACCGTGGGGTTGCCCGCCAGTGCGGGCCATGCCGAGCCGCTGCCCTCGCCTTCGGACTGGTGGCACTGGACGCATTGCTGGCGATAGATCTTGCCCCCCAGTTCGATTGCCGCCGGCGCGGCGGCTGCCGTCGGCCGATCCGAGGAAGCTGGAGTGGCCGGCAAGGACTTGATATAGACGCCGATGGCCAGCGCATCCTCATCGGTCAGGTGCTGGGTGCTGCCCAGCACGACTTCGGCCATGGGCCCGCTGACCGTGGAATGCTTGGAGATGCCAGTCTTGAGCAGGGTGGCGATATCCTGCGCCGTCCAGCGCCCCATGCCCGTGCGCATGTCGTTGGTGAGCGGCGGCGCATACCAGTCCAGCACGGGGATGAGGCCGCCGGTCAGCGCGTCGGCCGAGCGCGTGGCGCCCAGGCTGTTGCGCGGCGTGTGGCAGGCGGCGCAATGGCCCAGCCCTTCGACCAGATAGCGGCCGCGATTCCATTGCACCGACTGGCTGGCGTCGGGCTCCTGCACGCCCGGCTTGAAATACAGCGCGCGCCAGGCGGCCAGCAAGGCGCGCTGGTCATAGGGAAAATCCAGTTCCGGCGGCCGGTTGGGCTGGCTGACGGGCGTGACGCTGCGCAGGTAGGCGAACAGCGCATCGGAATCGCCGCGCGTGACGCGGGTGTATTCGGTGTACGGGAAGGCCGGATACAGCAGTGTGCCGTCCCTGGACTTGCCGTTGTGGAGCGCCTGCCAGAAATCGTCGGCCGTCCAGCCGCCGATGCCGGTCTTGTCGTCGGGCGTGATGTTGGGCCCGTAGACCGTCCCGAATGGCGTAGGGATGGGGGTGCCGCCCGCCAGCGCCTTGCCGCCCCGGCTGGTGTGGCAGGCCATGCAATTGCCGGCCAGCGCCAGGTAGCGCCCACGCTCGATCAGGGATGCGCCATCGGCCGCGGCCGCGGCGGGGCCGGTGCTGGCGTCATCGCGCGTACCCAGCCAGTACAGGCTGCCCGCCACCACGATCGCCAGCAGCAGCAGGAGCCACAGGACTTTCTTCATGAGCTTCATCCGGGCCCCCGTTTACCGTTGCGCCTGGCTGCCGCATTCCGCGGGCAGCCGGACCGAACCCGCGGCGTCGGGCGCGTAGGGCTCGACGACGGGTTGCGACGACAGCCACGCCGCCAGGGCGCCGATGTCGGTGGGGGTGAGCTTGTTGGAGATGTCCGCCATGCAGTCCGGCGCGGCGGCGCGGCGCAGGCCGTTCTTCCAGCTGCCGATCTGCGCGCCGATGTAGTCGCGGGGCAGTCCCAGCAGGCCCGGGATGGCCGGAAGCATGCCGCCCAGGGCGGCGCCATGACAGGATGCGCAAGCGGGAAGGCCGCGGGCGGCGTCGCCGTCCCTGGCCAGCTTGCGGCCGGCCTCCAGCGTGGCGGCGGACACGTCGGCGCGAACCGGCGCCGGATAGGGCACGTGCTGCCCTGAAAAATACGCGGCCATTTCCCGCAGGTAGTCATCGGGCAGGCCGGTCAGCAGATGCGTCATCGGCCGGTACTGCCGCCGGCCGTCGCGGAAATTCAACAGCTGATGATAAAGATAGTCCTGCGGCTTGCCGGCAAGGCGCGGATAGTAGCCATCGGCTCCCGCCCTGCCCTGCGCGCCATGACAGGCCGTACAGGCGGCCACGCGAGCCGCCATGGTGTCCGGCCGCAAGGTCTCTTGCGGAGCCTGCTGAGCCAGCGCCGGCGCGGCCATGAAGGCAACGGCTACCGCAGCCAACCATCCCGGAATTGCCCAAAACCGCGGCAGTGAAACACTACGAAAGGAAATGAGGGCTAACATCTAGGTCGAATTCCAATCCCCCGAATCGCATGACGGCGGGGCGCGTAAAGTGAATCTGCTAAGTATCCGGCCCCAAGCTTACGCCAGGGCGCGTAAAAGGGTACAGGCGCAGATCTCGAGTTTATGGCCATATCAGATGCTATCCCGCCGGCATCGTCCTGGAAAAGCGTGCCACAATCATGTCCATGTTGAAAGTCGTCCTCGTCACCGGCATCTCCGGCTCAGGCAAATCCGTCGCCCTGCGCATGCTCGAGGATGCCAGCTACACCTGCGTCGACAACCTGCCGGTCCGCTTCCTGACCGAATTCATCGCCAATGCCCGCGATGACGGCATGGAGCGGGTCGCCGTCGCCATCGACGTCCGATCCCCCGGCGAACTGGCCGAACTGCCCGATGTGGTTACCGCGCTGCGCGCCATGGGCACCAGCCTGCGCGTGGTGTTCCTGGACGCCAGCACGGCAACGCTGGTGCAGCGCTACTCCGAGTCCCGGCGCCGCCATCCGCTGACCGACCGCCTGCAACGCGGCGGCACCGCCCCCTCGCTGACCGATTGCATCGCCCTCGAACGTGAACTGCTGGCGCCGCTGCGCGAGCAGGAGCATGTCATCGACACCTCGGACCTGACGCCCGGCCAGTTGCGCGCCTGGATCCGCGACCTGATCAAGGCCGACCGCGCGCCGCTGGTGCTGACCTTCGAATCGTTCGCCTACAAGCGCGGCGTGCCGGGCGACGCCGACCTGGTGTTCGATGTGCGTTGCCTGCCCAACCCCCACTACGACCGCAACCTGCGCCCGCTGACGGGCCGCGACGAGCCCGTGGCCACGTGGCTGGCCGGCTACGAGCAGGTGGGCCAGATGATCGACGACATCGCCGGCTTCCTGAACCGCTGGCTGCCGCAATACACGCAAGACACCCGCAACTACCTGACGGTGGCCATCGGCTGCACCGGCGGCCAGCACCGTTCGGTCTACGTGGTCGAGCAGCTGGCGCTGCGCTTTGCCGACCACGATCCCCTGCTGGTGCGCCATCGCACCCAACTGCCCGACGAATCCGCATGACGCTGTCCCGCCCTCTACACCTGATCCTCATCGTGCTGCTGGCCATTGCCGTGGCGGGCTGCTCTTCCACCGGCGGGCGCAAGAAAGGCGGGGGCTACTACAAGGACGACGGGCCGGACGCCAATCCGCCGTCCAATCTGGACCAGGTTCCGGACGCGGTGCCCAAGATAGAGCCCTATGCCAGCGGCGCGAACCGGCCTTACGTCGTATTCGGCCAGCGTTACGTGCCCGACACCAGCGGCCAGCCCTACAAGAAGCGCGGCACCGCATCCTGGTACGGCAAGAAGTTCCATGGCAATTCCACGTCCATCGGCGAGTCCTACGACATGTACGCCATGACGGCCGCCCACACCACGCTGCCGATTCCCAGCTACGCGCGCGTCACCAGCATGGTCAACGGCAAGACGATCATCGTGCGGGTGAACGACCGCGGACCCTTCCATAGCGACCGGATCATGGATCTGTCCTATGTCGCGGCCTACAAGCTGGGCATCATCGGCCCGGGCAGCGGCCAGGTGGTCGTGGAGGCCATCCAGCAAGACGAGATCCGCCGCCTGGCCTCGCAAGGCGCCCCGGCTGCTCCCGCGCCGGAGCCGGCATCGGCGACCGGCTCCACGCCGGTCCTGGCGCCCGTGGCCGCCGTGCCCGTGGCGCTCCTGGCCGAACCGCCGACGGCGCCCGCGCCCGGCTCCGCGCCGGTTCGCCAGGTGCCGGCGGGCGCTGGCGGCAGCGTCTATCTGCAGGTGGGCGCGTTCAGCCAGCCGGCCAATGCGCAGTCGCTGGTCAGCCGCATCAACACGCAGCTTGGCGCCGAAGGCGCGCCGCCCGCATCGGTCGAGCAAGCCAACAACCTGTACCGCGTCAGGATCGGACCCTACCCCGACAGGCAAAGCGCATTGAACGCCGTGCCGATCGTCTCGGACCGGATCGGCATTCTGCCCAGCATTGCTTCGCAGTAGGAAAGGGGAGCCCTACCAGGGCAGCTCGGCCTGGCCGTCGCATACGCGACGAGCGCGCGCGTTGCGGCTCAGGTAGCGGTTGCCTTCGTGGGCCAGCAGCGCCTGCTTGCGCGGCAGGCCTCCACCGAAACCGGTCAGCGAGGTATCCGCGCCGATCACCCGATGGCAGGGAATGATGATGATGATGGGATTGCGGCCGACGGCGCCGCCCACTGCCTGGGCGCCCTTGGGCCGCTCCACCGTGCGCGCAAGCTCGCCATAGCTGGTCAGCGCGCCAAAATCCAGCGCGCACAGCGCGTGCCAGACCTTGTGCTGGAATGTGGTGCCCACGGGGTCCAGGGCCACGTCGAACTTGCGACGCTTTCCGGCGAACCATTCGTCCAGTTCGCGGCGCGCCTGCTCAAGAATGGGATCGGATTCCGTGTGCGTCCAGCCTTCCGCGGACGGCAGCAGCTCCTGATCGGTGAACCAGGCGCCGCGCAAGCCCTTGGGGCTGGCGACCAGGCGCATCTCGCCCAGCGGCGTGGGCATGTCCCGGTAGGCGATCGGCTCTTGGGGGTCGGCGGGCCTGTTGGACACGACAGTTGAATACACCATGGCTTATTCCGACGACTTCTTGCGGGCCAGGGCCCGGTTGTACAGCACATCGCGCGGCTGGCCGGTGACCTTGGCGGCGACGCGCGCGGCGTCGCGCACGGACAGCGACTCCAGCAGGGCGTCCAGCAGGACATCGCTGCGCAGATCGGCGTCCTCGTCCTCTTCCTGTTCCGCCTGGGCATGCGCGATCAGCACGAATTCGCCCTGTTCGCGATGCGAGTCCGCCGCCAGCCAGGCCGCGCCCTCGCCCATCGGAAAGGTGGCGATCTCCTCGAAACGCTTGGTCAGTTCGCGCGCCACGGTCAGCAGGCGGTCCGGCCCGCAGACTTCCAGCAGGTCCGCCAGGGTGGCTGCCAGCCGGTGCGGCGATTCGAACATCACGACAGGCGCGGGCAAGGCGCACCATTTGCGCAGCCAGCGCTGCCGCGCCACTGCCTTGGGCGGCGGAAAGCCCGCGAAGGCATAGGCGGGATTCTCATCCGTGGTGACGCCGCTGCCCATCAGGGCCGCGATCACCGCGCTGGGCCCCGGCACCGGCACTACCGTGAACCCCGCGGCGCGCACCGCTCGCACCACGCGCGCGCCGGGGTCGCTGACCGCGGGCGCGCCCGCATCGGACACCAGGGCCACCCGCTGGCCTTGCGCCAGGCGCTCGCAGATGGCTTGCGCCGCCGCCGCCTCGTTGTGGCGGTGGGCGGCCATGAGCGGCGTGCTCACGCCCCACGCGTCCAGCAGCGTGCGGCTGGCGCGCGTGTCTTCGGCGGCGATCACATCGGCGCGCTGCAAGGCATGCCAGGCCCGCAGCCCCAGATCGCCCAGATTGCCGATCGGCGTTGCCACGACGTATAGCGTCGAGGCGGGCCAATGCTGCCCCGCCACGCGCTCGGCAACGCGGGACCAGGCATCGCCGGCAATCGGGGGAGAGACATTTTGATTCATTGCAGCCTGCTGACACGGAAAACCATGTCAGTGTAGCCGCCTATGCCCGCTGCTTTCGGAACTCCACGATGGACGACACCTTGCGCCTTGCCTGCGAACTTGCCCTGGCGGCGCGGCGCCGTGCCGCCAAACGACGGCGGCGCGCTGGCCGCGCCCCCGGGGCCGACCGCCCGCCCCCACGACGCTCGCCCACGCAACGCCGCGGCGACCAGCACGAAGCAGCCGCGCTGCGCCTGCTGCAGGCGCAAGGCCTGACGCTGCTGGCGCGCAACCTGTGGTGCCGCGCGGGCGAGATCGACCTGGCCATGCGAGACGGCGATACCCTGGTCTTCGTCGAGGTCCGGGCGCGCGCCCGGACCCGCTATGGCGGCGCCGCCGCCAGCATCGGCCGCGAAAAGCAGGCGCGGCTCGCCCGCGCCGCGGCCCACTGGCTGCCCGAACTGGCCAGGCGGCATTGGCGCGGAACGACGCCGGCCGCCCGCTTCGACGCGGTCGTGTTTGATGCCGGCCAGCCTCAGTGGCTGCGCGGGGCGTTCTGGCTGCCATGACCCGCCAGGACGCAGACCGGCGGCCCGGTAACGTCCCGCTCCACCATCGTTACGCATGGACAGAACGGCAACCCTGCCGCGTGAGATAATCGCGCCCATGGATATGACCTCTCGTATGACGTCGCACTTTCGCGACGCCATGGCCGCGTGCGAACAAAGCATGAACGTCCTGGCCGAACCGCTGGCAGTGGCGGTGGACGTGCTATTCGGCGCCCTGGCAAACAACGGCAAGATTCTGGCTTGCGGCAACGGCGGCTCAGCCGCCGATGCGCAGCATTTCATCGCCGAACTGGTGGGCCGCTTCGAACGCGAGCGCCTGCCGCTGGCTGGCATCGCGCTCAATACCGACACCGCGATCCTCACGGCCGTCGGCAACGACTACGGCTTTGACGAGATCTATGAACGCCAGGTCAACGCCTTCGGCCAGGCTGGCGACGTGCTCGTGGCCATTTCCACCAGCGGCAATTCCCCCAATGTGGTCCGCGCCATGGAAGCCGCCAGCGCGCGCGAAATGCACGTGCTGGCCCTGACCGGCAAGGGCGGCGGCGTCATGGGGGAACTCATTACGCCCATGGACGTCCATCTATGTGTTCCCAGCGATCGCACCATGCGCATCCAGGAAGTCCATATTCTGCTGCTGCACGCGCTGTGCGACGGCATAGACGCTCTTCTGCTTGGAGACACCGAATGATTCCTGACGTCAGAACCGCAGTCCGCCCGCTGATGCTCGCCGCCGCGCTGTCCACCGCGGCGCTCTCGCTGTCGGCCTGCGCGCCCCTGATCGTGGGTGGCGCCGCCGCCACCACGGCGGTCGTCGTGACGGACCGCCGCACGTCCGGCGTCCAGCTCGAAGACCAGAACATGGCGTTCAAGGCGCAAAGCCAGATCTCGCAGAAGCTGGGCGACACCGCCCGCGTCAATGCCATGGCCTATGGCGGCCACCTGCTGCTGACCGGCGACGTGCCGACCGAGGAAGCCAAGAGCCAGGCCACCGCCATCGCCCAGGGCATCGAGAACGTCAAGCAGGTCATCAACCAGCTGAACGTGGGCCCGATCGCCTCGTTCGGCGTGCGCTCCAACGACACCTGGCTGACCTCCAAGGTCAAGACCGCCCTGATCAACACCAAGTACGTGCCGTCCGGCACCATCGCGCTGACGACCGACCACGGCGTCGTCTACCTGATGGGCAAGGTCACGCAGGCCGAAGGCGAATACGCCGCCAACGCCACCGCGGATGTCGGCGGCGTGACCAAGGTCGTCAAGCTCTTCGAGACCATCAGCCGTGACGAAGCCATCCGGCTGTCGGGTAGCGGCTCCAAATCCAACTCCACCACGGAAACCAAAGCGCCCATCGAAAGCGGCGCCGGCGCCGCAAACGACAGCGCGTCCGGCACGAGCGGCGGCGTAGAGGCGATGCCCATCAAATGAAGAAAGCCATCGTAGCCCTGGCCGTCCTGGTGGCGGTCGGCATCGGCGCCTGGTTCGTCATGCGCCCTGCCCAGACCGCCCCCGACGTCACCTTCACCACCCTGGAAGGCAAGACCTTCTCCATGCAGGATCTGCGCGGCAAGGTCGTGCTGGTCAAGTTCTGGGCAACCAGCTGCGTGACCTGTGTGAAGCAGATGCCGGACACGATCTCGGCCTACAACGAATATGCGGGCAAGGGGTATGAGGCGATCGCGGTCGCCATGAACTACGACCCCCCGAATTTCGTGCTGAACTTTGCCGAAACGCGCAAGCTGCCGTTCCCCGTCGCGCTCGACACCAAGGGCGACATCGCCCGCGCCTTCGGCGACATCCGCCTCACGCCCACGGCCTTCCTGATCGACAAACAGGGACGCATAATCAAGCGTTATCTGGGCGAATACGACAAGGCTGAATTCCATGCGACCGTGGAAAAGGCCCTGGCGGCCGGTTGAGCCCCGCCGGCCCGCAGCCCAAGGAACCGCCCGGCAAGGCGGTTTTTTTTCGCCCCGGCGATCCCGCCCGAAAGCCGCGCGCGCCCAAAAAACAAACCGCCCGATCAACGGGCGGTTTGCGGGGTGGCATTGCCAGGCCTGGCTTCAGAAGGCCGGGATCACGGCGCCCTTGTACTTTTCCTGGATGAACTTCTTCACTTCGGGCGAATGCAGCGCATTGACCAGCTTCTTGATCGCCGGCGCGTCCTTGTTGTCGCTGCGGGTCACCAGGATGTTGGCGTACGGCGAATCGGCGCCCTCGATGAACAGCGCGTCCTTGGTCGGGACCAGGCCGGCTTCCAGCGCGTAGTTCGTGTTGATCAGCGCCAGGTCCACGTCATCCAGCGAGCGCGGCAGCATCGCGGCTTCCAGTTCGCGGAACTTCAGCTTCTTGGGGTTCTCGACCACGTCCGCGGCCGTGGCCAGGATGTTGGACGGGTCCTTCAGCTTGAGCACGCCCTGCTTTTGCAGCAGAACGAGCGCCCGGCCGCCGTTGGACGGATCGTTGGGGATCGCCACCGTGGCGCCATCCTTGAGTTCGGACAGGCTCTTGATCTTCTTGGAGTAGCCGCCGAACGGTTCCACATGAACCAGGGCAACCGGAACCAGCGTGGCCTTGCGGTCCTTGTTGAAGGAATCCAGATAAGGCTTATGCTGGAAGAAATTCGCGTCCAGCTGCTTGTCCGCCAGTTGCAGGTTGGGCTGCACGTAGTCGCTGAACACCTTGATGTCGAGCTCGACGCCGTCCTTGGCCAGTTGCGGCTTGACCACTTCCAGGATCTCGGCATGCGGCACCTGCGTGGCGCCCACCACCACTTTTTCAGCATGGGCGGCATTGGCCGCCACCAGCAGGGCCGACGCCACCAGGGCGGAACGGACGAAGTTCAAACGCATGTTTTGCCTCTTTTATAGGTAAAAAAATGGGGATCGGTGCCCGCCGACGTGGATTGGCCCCCTTTTGCGGGGCGCTCCGTTGCGAAAACGCCCCCAATTTACCTGAATGCCGGTTATTTGTCGGGCATATGGACATGGGTTTAAAGCATAAGAAACCTGTGGGTACTACAATCCGTCGTATGCTTGCGCTACCGCGTCCCGAACGCGTTCTTGTGCAGGCATTTTTTTACCCCCTCCAACTTTACTGACTACTTATTTGCCGACTTAGCTGCCATGACCGACACCCCCGACCCTGCTGCCGTTTCGTCTCCCGCTGTCAAAGCCGCGGTGCTGTCCGAAGCACTGCCGTACATCCGACGATTTCACGGCAAGACCATCGTGGTCAAGTACGGCGGCAACGCCATGACGGAAGAGCGATTGCAGCGCAGCTTCGCGCACGATGTCGTGCTGCTCAAGCTGGTGGGGCTGAATCCGGTGGTGGTCCACGGCGGCGGTCCGCAGATCGATGACGCGCTGCGCCGCATCGGCAAACAGGGCACCTTCATCCAGGGCATGCGCGTCACCGACGCGGAAACCATGGAAGTGGTGGAATGGGTGCTGGGCGGCCAGGTCCAGCAAGACATCGTCATGATGATCAACGAGGTCGGCGGCAAGGCCGTGGGCCTGACCGGCAAGGACGGCGGACTGATCCAGGCCCAGAAGAAACTGATGGCCAACAAGGAAAATCCCGCCGAACCGATCGACATCGGCTTCGTCGGCGATATCACCATGGTCGAGCCGGCCGTGGTGAAGGCGCTGCAAGACGACCAGTTCATTCCCGTCATTTCGCCCATCGGCTATGGCGAGGACGGCACGGCCTACAACATCAACGCCGACGTCGTCGCCGGCAAGATGGCCGAAGTGCTGGGCGCCGAAAAGCTGCTCATGCTGACCAACACCCCGGGCGTGCTGGACAAGAGCGGCAAGCTGCTGCGCAGCCTGTCGGCGCAGACCATCGACGAACTGTTCGCGGACGGCACGATCTCCGGCGGCATGCTGCCCAAGATCTCGTCGGCGCTGGACGCGGCCAAGAACGGCGTGAACTCGGTGCACATCGTCGACGGCCGCGTGCCGCACTGCCTGCTGCTGGAAATCCTGACCGACCAAGGCGTGGGCACGATGATCAGCTCGCACTGATGCGAGCACAGCGTTACCTGCTGCGGCCGGCGGTGCGCTTGCGCCGCTCGCGCCGCACGGCCACGGGCGTTTCCGAACGCCTGTGGCTGTTCGATCTGGACAATACGCTCCACGACACCTCGCACGCCATCTTCCCCAAGATCGACCACGGCATGACCATGGCCGTGGCCGAAGCGCTGAACGTGGACATCGACACGGCCAATCGCGTGCGTTCGCAATACTGGAAGCGCTACGGCGCCACGATGATAGGCATGGTCCGTCATCATGGCGTGGATGCCCATGACTTCCTGCACCGCAGCCATGACTTCGACGTCGGCCCGCTGGTGCGCGCGGAAAAGGCGCTGGCCTACAAGCTGCGGCAGTTGCCCGGCCGCAAGGTCCTGCTGACCAATGCGCCGCTGCACTATGCCCGCGCCGTGCTTTCCCGCCTGGGCATCCTGCGCCAGTTCGACAGCCTGTGGGCCATCGAACACATGCGGCTGCATGGCGAGTTCCGGCCCAAGCCTTCGCCCGCCCTGCTGCGCTACGTGCTGGCCCGCGAGGGCGTTCCGGCCCACCGCGCGGTGCTGGTGGAAGACACGCTGGCCAACCTGCGCGGCGCGCGCCAGGCGGGCTTGCGCACCGTCCACGTGTATCACCCTGGCACGCCGTTCTCGCGCGGGCGATCGCATCGACCGGCATACGTCGACTTGCGGGTAAACTCCGTCAGTGATTTATTGTTACGCCGGCGCCCCTTGCGGGGATAGCGGCGCGCTCCTCCCCCCCTTTCACCGTCAGCCTGCGCAGAGCAGACCCTTCCATGGCGAGCAAACCCGGCGAGCGCAAGACCCAGATTCTGCAAACCCTGGCCGAAATGCTGGAGCAGCCGCATGCGTCCCGCATCACCACGGCCGCGCTTGCCGCGCGCCTGGAGGTCTCGGAAGCCGCGCTGTACCGGCACTTCGCGAGCAAGGCGCAGATGTTCGAGGGGCTGATCGAATTCATCGAGACCAGCATCTTCACGCTGGTGAACCAGATCGCCGCCGCCGAGCCCTATGGCCTGGCCCAGGCCCACAAGACCGTCTCCATGCTGCTGACCTTCTCGGAACGCAACAAGGGCATGACGCGGGTTCTGACCGGCGACGCGCTCGTCACGGAAGACAACCGGCTGCAGGAACGCATCAACCACATCAACGACCGGATTGAAGCGTCGTTGAAACAATCTTTGCGTATCGCCATCACCGACGGCGGCCTGCCGCAGGAGGCCAATGTGGCCGCCCATGCCAGCCTGCTGACGCACCTGGTGCTGGGCCGCTGGCTGCGCTACGCCCAGAGCGGCTGGCGGGTGGCGCCCACGCTGCACCTGGACGAACAACTGCGCCTGGCGCTGGGCTGAACCTGCCATTAGCGTCATGGCACGGGCAAATTAACCCTGAAATATCGTGCCAATTGCTGCGCCGGCGGGCACAATTGATTTGCGTTCATGCAACATTCCCGTGCTTGCGACCCGGGCGGGGCGACGAGCATAATGCCCGGAACAGGATTTCCACAAGCGCGAATCCTCATCAGCTTGACCTACATCAATACGGGTTTTCCTCAATGCCGTCACGATCATCCTGTAGCGTCGACACACCGAATGATTGATTGATCCCGTGCTCGCGGGCGGTGTCTCGTCAGTTTGACCTCAACCGGAGAAGGATATGGCCGCGGAAACCGCAGTCCCTGCCTCGCAAGCCCCAAAGAAAGCAAAAATCCCCATCGGACTCGTCGCCGGCATCCTGGTGATGATCGGCGTGCTGATGATGCCGCTGCCCGCCGACCTGCCGGTTGCCGGCCATCGCATGCTGGCCATCCTGGCATTCGCGGTGGTGGTCTGGATTACCGAAGCCGTGTCCTACGAAGCCAGCGCGATCATGATCACGACGCTGATGGCCTTCCTGCTGGGCACGGCTCCGACAATCAAAGACCCGCAAGTGCTCTACGGCACCTCGGCCGCGATCAGCATGGCGCTGACGGGCTTCGCAAACTCGGCGCTGGCGCTCGTTACCGGCGCCTTGTTCATTGCGGCGGCCATGACCTTCACCGGGCTGGACCGGCGCATCGCGCTGGTCACGCTGTCCAAGGTGGGCACCAGCACTCGCCGCATCCTGATCGGATGTATCGCCGTGACGATCGTGCTGAGCCTGGTCGTGCCCAGCGCCACCGCGCGCAGCGCGGCCGTGGTTCCCATCATGATGGGCGTCATCGCGGCCTTCGGCGTGGACAAGCGTTCCAACATCGCCGCCGGCATCATGATCATCGTGGCGCAGGCCACGAGCATCTGGAACGTCGGCATCCAGACCGCCGCGGCGCAGAACCTGCTGACGGTCGGCTTCATGGAAAAGATGCTGGGCGAACGCGTGGCGTGGTCGGACTGGCTCATCGCCGGCGCCCCCTGGTCGCTGATCATGTCGGCCGTGCTGATCATCATCGTGCTCAAGCTGCTGCCGCCGGAAAGCGACAGCATCGCCGGAGGCAAGGAAGCGGTCGAGAAGTCGCTGCTGGACCTGGGCCCCATGACCGGCGCGCAGAAGCGCCTGATGGCCGTGTCGATCATGCTGCTGCTGTTCTGGTCGACCGAAGGCAAGCTCCACAAGTTCGACACCACGTCGACCACCTACTTCGGCCTGGTCCTCCTGATGCTGCCGCGCTTTGGCGTGATGACATGGAAGGACGTGCAATCGCGCATCCCATGGGGCACGGTGATCGTGTTCGGCGTGGGCATCAGCCTGGGCACCGCCTTGCTGACCACACAGGCCGGCCAATGGCTGGGCAACCAGGTGGTAATGCATACCGGCCTGGACCATCTGGGACCGCTGGCCATCTTCGCCATCCTGGCCGCCTTCCTGATCATCATCCACCTGGGCTTTGCCAGCGCCACCGCGCTGACGTCGGCCATGCTCCCGATCCTGATCTCGGTGCTGGCCACGCTGCCGGGCGACTTCAGCCGCCTGGGCATGACGATGCTGCTGGGTTTCGTGGTCAGCTACGGTTTCATCCTGCCCATCAACGCACCGCAGAACATGGTGTGCCTGGGAACGGAAACCTTCAACGCCAAGCAGTTTGCCAAGGTCGGGATCATCGTCACCATCGTCGGTTATCTGCTGATGCTGCTGATGGGCATGACCTACTGGCGCTGGCTGGGCTGGCTGTAAGGAGGTAGCGTCATGAAAATCACGATTGCCCAAGCCAACGAATACGGCCGCCGAGTGCTGGTGGCGCAAGGGGTGCCTGAAGATATCGCCCGGGATGTGGCCGAGCACCTGGTCGAATCCGACCGGGTCGGCTACACCAGCCACGGCCTGTCCATCCTGACGAACTACCGCCGCGTGCTGTCCGAGGGCTTGGCGCAAGCCGATGGCCGGCCCGAACTGGTCAATGACCGGGGCGCCATGCTGGCCTATGACGGCCACCACGGCCTGGGCCAGTACGTCGGCAAGGTGGTTATCGAAAAGGCGATCGAGCGCACGCAGGAGCACGGCCAGTGCATCCTGACCCTGCGCCACAGCCATCACCTGGGCCGCATGGGCCACTTCGGCGAGATGGTGGCGGCCAAGGGGCTGATCCTGCTGGCCTTCACCAATGTGATCAACCGCTCGCCCACCGTCGCCCCGTTTGGCGGCGCGCAGGCGTGCCTGACCACCAACCCGCTGTGCTTTGCCGGCCCGCTGCCTGGCGGCCGCCCGCCTTTCATCGTGGACATGGCAACCAGCTCCATCGCCGTGAACAAGGCGCGGGTGCTGGCCGCCAAGGGCGAGCAGGCGCCGCCGGGATCGCTGATCGACGCTGACGGCAATCCGACGACGGACCCGAACGCGCTGTTCTCCGATCCTCCCGGCGCCCTGCTGCCGTTCGGCGGCCACAAGGGCTACGCGCTGGGCCTGGTGGCCGAGCTGCTGGCGGGCGTTCTTTCCGGCGGCGGCACGATCCAGCCCGAACACCCGCGAATCGGCGTGGCAACGAACAACATGTTCGCGCTGCTGCTGGATCCCCAGGTGGACTTCAATACGGATTGGCGGACGATGGAGGTGGGCGCATTCATCGACTACCTGCATGCCTGCAAGCCGCAGCCGGGAGTCGAGGCCGTGCAATATCCGGGCGAGTATGAAGCCCGGAATCGGGCGGTCAATGCGGATTCGGTAGAGTTCGACAGCCGGATTTGGGATGGGTTGACCAAGCTGGCTCTGGATCTTGGCGTGCCTGAGGCTTTGCCTTGATGCTGGCTTAGAAGTGGGATTGGTTGTTTTTTTCGCGGGCGCCTTGAGTTCTTAAGGCGCCCGTCGCGTCGGGGGCCTGGGGTGCGCGGGGCTGCGATTGCGGCCCGGAGCCTTCGCTCCGGGCTTCCCCCTTGTCATCCTCGTCCTCGCCTTCGGCGACTCCTTCGGATTCCCTCGGGCTTATCGACGCCCCGCGCACCCCAGGCCCCCGCCACGCCGAGCTCTGGTGGTTGAATCTTCACGGACGCTGGGGCTGACGGAGTTCTTGAGGTTCTCGCCACGGGTGGGGTGGTGGTGGAATATCTTGCGGGGCCCGCCCCCGGCCGGCCGCCCGGGCGGCCTTTGGGGGCTCACGCGGTGTCTTGCGGCACATGATGGCGCTGCGCGCTGCTCGCGATCCACAAACTATTGCGCCGCTGTAGGCTGTTTACGGCTGGATATCCGCAATTGGCGATGGCCGACGATCGAGCCAGCAATAACTGGCCCGGACTTCTCGCCCGCCACTAATCGCCATTTCAACTCCAGTGCCCGATGGGCGGCGCGCGCGCACAAGTCTGCATGCGCAAGCGGCTCGCCATCGCGCGCCGCCCATCACCGCCCCTCCCCCTGACTGCGGAGCCATTAGCAATCCACCCTGCGCATTCGCACAAGCGCACACCGTCTCAACGACCCAACGCCCATATGCCGAATGCAGCCGCCCGCGCGGCTGCATTTCGGCGACCCCGCAGATTCCCTACCCCGACCACAGCTCCAGCAGCGCATCAAACCCAGACGCTCGTAGCCCGGCGGCGCGGGCGGTGGGGCTGCGAGCAACCTCCATGCGCCCGAGGGAATCTGAAGGAACCGCCGAAGGCGGTGACGAAGATGACGAAGGGGACGTCCGGAGCGAAGGCTCCGGACCGCAATGGCGGGCGCTCGCAGCCCCACCGCCCGCGTCGCCGGGCGACCTACGAAGAGACCCGTCCCATGCAAAAAAACCAACCTACAAAGCGAAGCAAATCGAATCGACCAAAAAGCTCAAGTCTTCACAGATCGATGCCGACTGATGCTCATCATGATCCCGAACGCGATCCCCATCGTGAACAACGCCGTCCCCCCATAACTCATGAACGGCAAAGGCACGCCGACAACAGGCAGAATCCCCGTCACCATCCCCACGTTCACGAACACGTAGATGAACAGCATCATCGTCAACGCTCCCGACAACAGCCGCCCGAACTGTGACGAAGCCCGTGACGCGATCGTCAGGCCGCGCGCCATCATCAGGCCATACAGAACCAGGATGGCGATACCGCCGTACAGGCCGAATTCCTCGGCGTACACGGCGAAAATGAAGTCGGTGGTGCGCTCGGGAATGAAGTCCAGGTGCGTCTGCGTACCCTTCATGTAGCCCTTGCCATACACGCCGCCCGAACCCACCGCGATCATCGACTGGATCGTATGGAAGCCCTTGCCCAGCGGATCGGAGCTGGGGTTGAGCAGCGTGCAGACGCGGTGCTTCTGGTAATCGTGCAGCACCACCCAGCTCACTTCGGGCTCGCACAGCTGGTCTTCGTAGTAGACCAGCGTACCGATGGCGATGATGCCTGCCAGCATGGCCGGCACCAGCAGCTTGAACGACAGGCCCGCGAAATAGATCACGAAAAAGCCCGCGCCGAACACCAGCAGCGCCGTACCCAGGTCTGGCTGCAGCACGATCAGCCCGAATGGCGCGGCCAGCATCGCCGCGGCGGCCAGGAAGTCGCGGATCCGGACAGCGCCTTCGTGGCGCTGGAAGTACCAGGCCAACATCATCGGCACGGCGATCTTCATCATCTCGGACGGCTGGATGCGCGTCACGCCCAGGTTCAGCCAGCGCGTCGCGCCTTTGCTGGTTTCGCCGAAGAACTCCACGCCCAGCAGCAGGACCACGCCCACCACGTAGAAGGGCAAGGCCAGCTTCATCAGCCACTTGGGCGGAATCAGCGCCATGGTCCACATCGCGAAGAACGCGATGATGAAGTTGCGCGACTGTTCCGCGAAACGCCAGTCGGTGCCGCCCACCGCCGAATGCATCACGGTCAGGCCCAACGCGGCGAACATCAACAGGATCGCCAGCAGCGGCCAGTCGAATGCCGTGAAGACGCGCAGCAGGATGAGGCCCAGACGCTTCATTGTTGACGTACCAGGTCGGAAGTAATGGTTTCAACGGTGGCCATGGAATCGGCGCGCTCAGGCCGCACGATCTTGTCCTGCCGGTCCTTGGCGAGCCAATAGTCGAACACCTTGCGCGCCACCGGCGCCGCCACGCTGGCGCCCCAGCCCGCGTTCTCGACGATCAGCGACACGGCGATGCGAGGATGCTCCAACGGCGCAAAGCCCATGAACAGCGCATGGTCGCGCAGGCGCTCGTCGATGGCGCTGGCGCGGTAATGGCCGCCTCGCAGGCTGAACACCTGCGCGGTGCCGGTCTTGCCGGCGGCCTGGTAGGGCGTATTGGCGAACGCGCGGCGCGCCGTGCCGGCCCGGACGACGTCGGCCATCGCGTTCTTGATCACGTCCACGTTGGCCTGCTTGAGCGGAATGCGGTAGTCGGGAGTGGACTCCGTGGGCTTGGCCACGCCGGTGCGCGGATCGCGCACGGCGTGCACCAGGTGCGGACGCCGGAACAGGCCGTTGTTGGCCAGGGTGGACGTGCCTTGCGCCAGCTGCAGCAGGGTGAAGGCGTTGTAGCCCTGCCCCACGGCCACGGAGATCGTCTCGCCGGCGTACCAGCGCTGGCGTTCCTTGTCCTTGTAGGCCGCGCGCTTCCAGTCGGTGGACGGCAATACGCCGCGCTTCTCGCCTTCCAGGTCGATGCCGGTGATCTGGCCAAAGCCGAACTGCTTGGTGAAGTCGTGCAGCGCATTCACGCCGATTTCGGGGCCGAGCGAATAGAAATAGGTGTCGGACGACACCACGATGGCCTTATGCATGTCCGTCATGCCATAGGCCGCGCCGCCCGCGTTGCGGAATTTCTGGCCGCCAAATTCGTAGTAACCGGGATCCGAGATGCGGTCCGTGGCGCGGCGCTTGCCCAGTTCCAGCGCGGCCAGGCCCACGAAAGGCTTGTAGGTGGAGCCGATGGGATACGTGCCGTACAGCGGGCGATTGATCAGGGGATGGTCTGGCGATTCATTCAGCATGCGCCAGTTGTCCACGTCGATGCCGTCCACGAACAGATTGGGATCGAAAGACGGTTGCGACACGAAGGCCAGGACCTCGCCCGTGTCCGGGTCGATCGCGACCAGCGCGCCGCGCTGTCCCTCGAAAGCTTCTTCCGCCACCTTTTGCAGGCCCAGGTCGATGGACAGCATGATGTCCGAGCCCGGCACCGGATCGATCCGGCGCAGCGTGCGCATGGGGCGACCGCCGGCGGTCACCTCGACCTCTTCCAGTCCGGTGCGGCCATGCAGCTGCTCCTCCCAGGTCTTCTCGATACCCTTCTTGCCGATGACCTCGGTGCCACGGTAGTTGCCCAACTGGCCGGCGCGCTCCAGTTCTTCGTTGTCGCCCTCGGCGATGCGGCCGATGTAACCCACCACGTGCGCGGCGGACACGCCTTGCGGATACTCGCGCACCCAGCGCGCGCGCAGCTCCACGCCCGGAAACTGGAAGGAGTGCGCGGCGAACCAGGCGGCCTCGGTCTCGTTCAGGTTGTTGCGCAGCTGCAGGCTGGCGTAGCGGCTGGACTCCGCCGCGCGACGTTTGAAGCGCCGCTGATCCGACGGGCTGATGTAGACGACCTCGGTCAGGCGCTCGAACAGCTCATTCATGTTGCCTGCTTGGGCGGGCACGACTTCGAGCGTATAGGTGCGGTAGTTGCGCGCCAGGACTTCGCCGTTGCGGTCCAGGATCTCGCCGCGGCGCGGCGGAATCGGCACAACGGCGATACGGTTGCGGTCGGCGCGTTCGGACAGGCCTTCGTAGCGGTCGACCTGCAGATACCAGAACCGGCCCACCAGCACGCCAAAGCACACCAGCGCGAATATGCCGCCCACCCAGGCGCGCAGGCGGAAACGCTGCTTTTGCTGCTGGCCGGTTTTCTTGAATTCGAACATGACGCGATACCGCCGTCAGGCGGAGGAAGATTCGGCGTCGTCGGCACCGCGCTGCGGCAGGTGCAGGACCCAACCCGCCAGCGGCCACAGAGCGGCTGTCAGAAGCACGCTGATGCCCCAGTCCCAGCCGGGCCATTTGCCGGCCAGCCATGCATGGATGATCTGGGTCACGAAGCGGGCGATGAAGAACACAGGCAGCATGTGCATTGCCTGGCTCCAGAGATCGAACCGTTGCAGCCGGCGATGCAGGACCACCGCGCCGTAGGCGACCAGCGTATAGGACAAAGCGTGCTCGCCGAGCAGGCCGGCATCGTGCACGTCCATCAGCAAGCCGAAGAAGAACGCCGTGAACAGTCCGACGCGGCGCGGTTCGTGCACGCACCAGAAGGCGATGATCAGCAGCAGCACGTCGGGCGCGCCCTGCCACAGACGCCAGGGAAGCAGCGACACCAGCCATACGAGCAGCACCGTGCCCCAGACGAACACCCCATGCGCGGGACCCGACAGCTTGTCGGGATGCACATTGCTGGGCGTGCCCAGGCGGCGCCGGGGTTGCCCGGCGGATTGATTAGTCCGATCCACCGGAATCGACCTCCTGACGGTTGGACTCGGCGCGGGCCACATCCACCTGCAGAACCAGGAAGTGGCGATAGCGTTCGGGATGGGCCAGCGGTTCACAAACGGCGCGCGCGAAACCCGATGCGGTGTCGCGCTCGACCGAGGTCACCTTGGCCACGGGCAGGCCGGCGGGGAACAAGCCACCGACGCCGCTGGTAACGATAGTATCGCCTTCCTTGATGTCGGCATTGGCCGCCAAGTAACGAACTTCCATCTTGCCAGGAGAATTGCCGCCAAACGCGATCAGGCGCAGCCCGTTGCGCAGCAGCTGAACGGGAATGGACACCTGTTCATCGGTGACCAGCGCGGCCTCGGCGGTCATGGGCGTCACGCGCACGATCTGGCCAACCACGCCGCCCTCGTCGATCACCGGCATGCCAGGCGCCAGGCCAGCCTTGCTGCCCTTGTTGAAGACCAGGCGTTGGGTGAAGGCGTTGGTGGGCTCGTACATGACTTCGACCACCACCGCGGACTGCGCCACGGTATCGGTCACCCCCAGGAGACGTCGCAATTGCGAGTTCTCGGCGGCCAGCTGGGCCGCGTGCGAGGCAACCTGGGCCAGCTCGATGCGCTGGCGTTGCAAGGCTTCGTTTTCGCTGCGTATGAGGTTGGCCGCGTTGAGCCATTCATTGACTCGCTGGACGAGATCGCGCGGCGCCATGACGGCGCGCTGGAAGGGATAGAGCGCCACGGAAATCGTCCGACGCGCCGGCTCCAGCATGCGCCATTGCGAATCCATGACGATCAGGGCCAAAGCAAGGACGGCCAGAACGACCAGCCGCACCTCGGCAGGTGGGCCGCGCCTGAATAGGGGGGGGGTCCCTTGTCGTTGCATGAATCTCAGCCCGGGCGCCCGCGTCCGTAGCTCCCGCAGCGGCCGGAGCCGTAAGTAAGCGGGGCTCCGGGCTGGCGGGCAGTATTAGTCGTTGATGAAGATGGCGCCCAGTTTCTCAAGGTGTTCCAGCGCTTCGCCGCAACCGCGCACGACGCAGGTCAGGGGATCATCGGCCACCACGACGGGCAGTCCGGTTTCTTCCTGGAGCAGGCGGTCGAGGTCGCGCAGCAGTGCGCCGCCACCGGTCAGGGTAATGCCCTTGTCGGTGATGTCGGCGCCCAGCTCGGGCGGGGTCTGCTCAAGGGCGATCTTCACGGCGGAAACGATCTGGTTCAGCGGATCCGTCAGCGATTCCAGGATCTCGTTGGACGAGACCGTGAAGCTGCGCGGCACGCCTTCGGCCAGGTTGCGGCCCTTGACCTCGATCTCGCGGACTTCGGATCCCGGGAATGCCGAGCCGATTTCCTTCTTGATGAGTTCTGCCGTGGGTTCGCCGATCAACATGCCGTAGTTGCGGCGGATATAGTTGATGATGGCTTCGTCGAACTTGTCGCCGCCAACGCGCACGGAGCCCTTGTAGACCATGCCACCCAGCGAGATGACCGCCACCTCGGTGGTGCCGCCGCCGATGTCGACGACCATGGAGCCGCTGGCGTCGGACACGGCCAGGCCGGCGCCGATGGCCGCGGCCATGGGTTCTTCGATCAGGAAGACATGGGACGCGCCTGCGCCCAAGGCCGATTCACGGATGGCGCGCCGCTCAACCTGGGTGGAGCCGCAGGGCACGCAGACGATGATCCGCGGGCTGGGCGCCAGCATGTTGCGGGGGTGCACCATGCGGATGAACTGCTTGAGCATCTGTTCGGTGACCGTGAAGTCGGCGATGACGCCGTCCTTCATGGGCCGGATGGCCTCGATATTGCCGGGAACTCGGCCGAGCATCTGCTTGGCTTCGTGGCCGACGGCCTGGATGATCTTCTTGCCGTGAGGCCCGCCTTCATGACGGATTGCGACCACGGAGGGCTCATCGAGAACGATGCCCTTGCCGCGGACGTAAATCAGCGTGTTGGCGGTACCGAGGTCAATCGCCATATCGCTGGAAAAATAACTGCGCAGGAATCCGAACATGGGAGCTCAGCTAAATTCTGGGGGGAATTGGGGTCATGCCATGGGGCGTTTGGCCCGAAAAACGACGGGTCCGCCTGTCATCACGGCGATTAAACCGTGAATCATAACTTATAATTTCACCGGAAATAGCGCATAAATGCAGGCTATTCAAGCTTTGTAACGGGTTTGGCGTATGCATACTGCCAGTCCCGCCCTTCAGCCTTCGCTTATCGATTTTGCAATCCCCATGGCGCTCAATGACAAAGATGTGGCCCGTATTGCCCGGCTGGCCAGAATCGAACTGACCCCCGACCAGCGCACCGTTGCGCAGGCCGAGCTTAACGGCATCCTCCACCTGATCGAACGGCTCCAGTCCGTCGACACCCAAGGTGTCGACCCCCTGGCCCACCCCCTGTCGGCCCATGAGGACATTGTGCTCCGCCTGCGTGAAGACGCCGTGACCGAAGCCAGTTCGGAAGCCCGCCGCCAGGAACTGCTGGCCAATGCCCCCGACGCCCAGGAAGGCTTGTTCCTGGTTCCCAAGGTCCTGGATTAAGTCATGACTAAACCCGCTCTGCATACCCAATTCGAGGGGATCGCCGCGCTGCGCGCGGCCCTCGCCCAACGCCAGATCAGCGCCGTCGAGCTGGCGCAAAGCGCCCTGGCGGCCGCCGAAGCGGCCAGCAGCCTGAATTCCTTTTTACATATTGACGCCGATTTGACGCTGGCGCAGGCCCGAGCCGCCGACGCCGCGCTGGCGGCCGGCACGGCCGGCCCCCTGGCAGGCGTCCCGATCGCCCACAAGGACGCCTTCGTCACGCGCGGCTGGCGCACCACCGCGGGCAGCAAGATGCTGCAAGGATACGTCAGCCCGTTCGACGCCACCGTCGTGGAACGCCTGGGCGAGGCCGGTGCGGTCTCGGTGGGCAAGCTGAACTGCGACGAATTCGCCATGGGTTCCGGCAACGAGAACTCCGCCTACGGCGCCGTGAAGAACCCCTGGGACCACGCCGCCGTGCCTGGCGGCTCCTCGGGCGGCTCCGCGGCCGCCGTGGCCGCCCGCCTGGTGGCCGCCGCCACCGGCACCGACACCGGCGGCTCGGTCCGCCAGCCCGCCGCCCTGTGCGGCGTCAGCGGCATCAAGCCGACCTACGGCACGGTTTCGCGCTACGGCATGGTTGCCTTCGGTTCCAGCCTGGACCAGGCCGGCCCGCTGGCCCCCAGCAGCCGCGACCTGCTTGAACTGCTGGACGTCATCAGCGGCTTTGACCCGCGCGACGCCACCAGCCTGGAAAAATGCGACGCCGTCGTGAACGAGCCCGGCCGCGTCCGCCGCGACTTCGACGCCGCGCAGGGCCGTTTCGACGCCGCCGGCAGCCAGCCCCTGAAGGGCCTGCGCATCGGCGTGCCGCAGGAGTACTTCGGCGCCGGCCTGGCGCCGGACGTGGCCGCCGCGGTGGAAGCCGCGCTGGCGCAATTCGAGGCCCTCGGCGCCGTGCGCGTGCCGGTGTCGCTGCCGCGCACCGAGCTGGCCATTCCCGCCTACTACGTCATCGCCCCCGCCGAAGCATCCAGCAACCTGGCCCGCTACGACGGCGTGCGCTACGGCCACCGCGCAGCGGAGTACGGCAACCTGGACGAGATGATCAGCCGCTCGCGCGCCGAAGGCTTCGGCGACGAGGTCAAGCGCCGCATCCTGATCGGCACCTACGTGCTGTCCCACGGCTACTACGACGCCTACTACCTGCAGGCGCAGCGCCTGCGCCGCCTGATCGCGCAGGACTTCCAGCGCGCCTACGCCGGCCAGTGCGACGTCATCATGGGCCCGGTCACGCCCACGGTCGCCAAGAACATCGGCGACAACCGCGACGACCCGACCGCCGACTGGCTGGCCGACGTCTACACGCTGGGCGTCAGCCTGGCGGGCCTGCCGGCCATGTCCATTCCTTGCGGTTTCGGCGGCGCAGCGGGCCAGCGTCCCGTCGGCCTGCAGATCATCGGCAACTACTTCGACGAAGGCCGTCTCCTGGCCATCGCCGACCGCTACCAACAAGTCACCGACTGGCACAAGCAATCGCCGGTAAAGCAGGACGCCTGACATGAACTGGGAAATCGTCATCGGCCTGGAAACGCATACCCAGCTTTCCACCGACTCCAAGATTTTTTCGGGCAGCAGCACGCAGTTCGGCGCTGCGCCCAACACGCATGCCAACGAGGTCGACCTGGCATTGCCGGGCAGCCTGCCGGTCATGAACCGCGGCGCCGCCGAGCGCGCCATCCGCTTCGGCCTGGCCGTGGGCGCCACCATCGCGCCGCGCTCGGTCTTTGCGCGCAAGAACTACTTCTATCCCGACCTGCCCAAGGGCTACCAGATCAGCCAGTACGAACTGCCGGTGGTCGTGGGCGGTACGCTGTCGTTCTTCGTGGGCGAAGAGGAAAAGACCGTCAACCTGACGCGCGCCCACCTGGAAGAAGACGCCGGCAAGTCCCTGCACGACGACTTCAACCTGGCCAATGGCGCCCCCGCCAGCGGCATCGACCTGAACCGCGCCGGCACCCCGCTGCTGGAAATCGTGACCGAGCCAGAAATGCGCTCGGCCGCCGAGGCCGTGTCCTACGCCCGTGCCCTGCACAGCCTGGTCGTGTGGCTGGGCATCTGCGACGGGAACATGCAGGAAGGCTCGTTCCGCTGCGACGCCAACGTGTCGGTGCGCCCGGTGGGCCAGAAGGAATTCGGCACCCGCACCGAGATCAAGAACGTCAACTCGTTCCGCTTCCTGGAACGCGCCATCGTCTATGAGGCGCGCCGCCAGATCGAACTGATCGAGGACGGCGGCACCGTCGTCCAGGAAACCCGCCTGTACGACGCCGACCGCGACGAGACGCGCAGCATGCGCAGCAAGGAAGACGCGCACGACTATCGCTACTTCCCCGATCCCGACCTGCCCACGCTGGTGATTTCCAGCGCCTGGGTGGACGAGATCCGCGCCGCCATGCCCGAACTGCCGGCCGCCCAGCGCGCCCGCTTCGAGTCGGAATATGGCCTGCCCGCCTACGACGCGGCCCAACTGACCGTCAGTCGCGACCTGGCCGCCTACTTCGAGGCCGTGGCGCATGCCCTGCCCTCGGGCCAGGCCAAGCTGGCGGCCAACTGGGTCATGGGCGAAGTCGCCGCCGCGCTGAACAAGGAAGAAAAGGCCATCGCCGATTCGCCGGTGCAGGCGCCGGCGCTGGCTGCCCTGATCGGCCGCATCATCGACGGCACCATCTCCAACAAGATCGCCCGCGAAGTCTTCGGCGCGATGTGGGCAGGTGAGAACGGCGGCGACGCCGACGCCATCATCGACGCCCGCGGCCTGAAGCAGATCAGCGACACGGGCGCGATCGGCGCCATGATCGACGAAGTGCTGGCGGCCAACCCGGCCATCGTTGAGGAGTACCGCGCCGGCAAGCAGAAGGCGTTCAACTCGCTGGTCGGCCAGATCATGAAGGCCGCCCGCGGCAAGGCCAATCCGCAGCAAGTGAACGACCTGCTCAAGCAAAAGCTCGACAGCTGATCGCCTTCAAGGGAATCAGGCTGATAAAAGGCCGCGGCACATTGCCGCGGCCTTTTCTTTTGCGAAGAATGGGGCGGTTAATTTTTACCGGAGGACCGGCCATGAAGTACATCGAACTCAGCGATGAGCAACTGCGGGAGCAGTTCATGGAACACCTGCTCGCAGTCAGCAAAGGGCAGCATTTCGTCATCACGATAGACGGCGTGCGTTGCGCCAGGCTGACTCCGACACCCCCAGAGACGACGCTGGATGCCCATGACGCCATCGAAGAACTGAAGCGATTCAAGCGCGGACCTGCTGTCGCGCACGACGTGATCCGCTCATGGATTGAAGAAGGGCGGGAATGACGACGGTCGACATGGTGCTGGATGCCTCGGCCACCCTGGCCTGGCTACTCGGTCGAGCAGATGCCCGGGAAAACCTGTTGGCTGAGCGTTTACTCGACATCGCGCACGATTCTCGGAGCGCGGTGCCACCCATCTGGCACCTCGAGATCGCAAACAGCATGCTGCGCGCCGAGCGTGGCCGGCTGGTTTCCAGGGATCAACTGGCCTCATTCAATCAGCTTTTGACGCGGCTGCCAATTTTTCCGGACTTGACCAAGGACGCGTTTCACATCCCCAGCATTTATCAATTGGCCCACAGGCACGCCCTGACCGCCTATGACGCCAGCTATCTGGAACTGGCCTTGAGAAGCGGCGCAAACCTGGCGACGTTCGACCGAAAACTGGCCGACGCCGCCCGGGCTTCCGGAGTTGCCGTCTGGGGCCAGCCTCACGGCTTGGCCGAACCGGCGAGCCGGTACGGTTAATGCAAGGCGGAGCAATACACCCAGCCGCTCCCGACCCTACTTCACCCCGTACTTCGTGCGGTACGCCAGCACCGCGTCGCGGTTCTCGGCAAACGATGCATCGTCCTGCAGCAGGGCCAGGATGTCCGTCAGCGACGCGATCGCCACCACCGGAATGCCGTAGGTCTTGGCCACGTCCTGCACGGCGGAATGCGGCGACAGGGCGTCGTCCGGGCCCGCGCGTTCCATCCGGTCCATGGCGATCAGCACCGCCGCCGGCTCCGCGCCCGCTGCGCGGATGATCTCCACCGATTCGCGCACCGAGGTCCCCGCCGTGATCACGTCGTCAATGATGACAACCTTGCCCTTCAGCGGCGCGCCGACCAGCGTGCCGCCTTCGCCGTGGTCCTTGGCTTCCTTGCGGTTGTACGCGAAAGGCACGTCGCCGCGCCCCTGCATGTCCGGGTGCCCGGCCAGCGCCACGGCGGTGGCCGTTGCCAGCGGGATGCCCTTGTACGCGGGGCCGAACAGCATGTCGAAGGACACGCCCGAGTCCAGCAGCGCCTGGGCGTAGAATCGCGCCAGCTTGCCGACCGAGCCGCCGCTGTTGAACAGTCCGGCATTGAAGAAATAGGGACTGATACGGCCCGACTTGACCTTGAAGCTGCCGAAACGCAGCACGCCCTCGTTCAAGGCGAAGCGGACGAAATCAAGGGCGGTGACGGAGGAATGGGCGGCGGGCATGCAAGTGGATCCGGTAGGTGGCAAACCCCAGCATTTTATCCGTTGTCGGGGCTATTCCCGGGCGGCGCCGCCGAGTCGGTTAAATTCCTGGCATTGCCCGGGCCCTCGCGGCCGCATCACAGGAGTTTCGCTTTGCTGCGCATCACGTCGATCAACCTCAATGGCATCCGGTCCGCCTTCCGCAAGGGCCTGCAACCGTGGATGGAAAAGCACGCCGCCGACGTGCTGTGCCTCCAGGAAATCAAGGTGTCCCACGATGACCTGACCGACGACCTGCGCCACCCTCCCGGCTACACCGGCCACTTCCACCACGCGGTGAAGAAGGGCTACAGCGGCGTGGGCATTTATCTGCGCGACGCCGCCGAGCGCGTGAACATCGGCCTGGGCTGCGAGGAATTCGACCCCGAAGGCCGCGTCATCCGCGCCGATTGGAAGAACCTGTCGGTGATCAGCGCCTACCTGCCCTCGGGCTCCAGCGGCGACGAACGGCAGCAGGCCAAGTACCGCTTCCTGGACCGGTTCGGCCCCTGGATCGACGCCCTGATGCACGAGCACAAGACGACCGGCCGCGAATTCGTCATTTGCGGCGACTGGAACATCGCGCACAAGGAAATCGACCTGAAGAACTGGAAGGGCAACCTGAAGAACTCCGGCTTCCTGCCTGAAGAGCGCGCATGGCTGACGGACGTATTCGACAAGCGCGGCTTCGTGGACGTGTTCCGGACCATCGACGACCGCCCGGACCAGTACACCTGGTGGAGCAACCGCGGCCAGGCTTGGGCAAAGAACGTGGGGTGGCGCATCGACTACCAGATCGCCACGCCCGGCATCGCCGCCAAGGCCCGCAACGTGGCCATCTACAAGGACGAGCGCTTCTCGGACCACGCGCCGCTGACGATCGACTACGACACGACGCTCTGACCGTCGTGCGTCGCCGCCGGCAGCGAGGCGTCCGCCTCCTGCCGCAGCCATGCCAGGAATGCCGCCGCGCGCGGATCATCCTCGCAGGGCCGGGGCGACAGGAGGAAGTACGCGGATCCGTCCCGCACGAAGCCGCAAGGGGCCTCCAGCCTGTGGTCGCGCAACGCATCGCGCACCATCAGCGCGGACCCGATGGCCACGCCCAGCCCGGCGGCGGCTGCCTGCAGGCTCAGGTAAAAATGCTCGTAGGTCGGCCCCGCCCGGCGCGGCGCCTTCCGGCCGGAGGCCTGAGACCACTGCCGCCACGCGCGTGGCCGCGTGGCGCTGCCGAGCGCCGCCGCGCCGCCCCACGGGTCCGCGCCGGGGTCCGCTACCTGCAGCGCGACCACACCAGGCCGGCACACCGGCCCCGTCCATTCGTCACACACCTTGTGCGCCTGCAGGGCGGCATCCCACTCGAAATCATTGCGGCGCAAGGCCACATCCACGCCTTGCGCGGCGAAATCCACCGGTCCGCCCGCCGCGTACAGATGCACCTGCATGCCAGGATGCCGCCGCTGGAATTCGGGCAGCCGCGGAATCAGCCACATCATGGCGATGGTGGGTTCGCAGGACAGCACCAGCGGCGTATCCGCCGCCGCCGGCCGCAAGGCCGCCAGACCCGACGCGAGCTGCTCGAACAGGCTGCGCGTGACGCCGAGCAATTGCCGCCCGGAACCAGTCAGGAAAACCGCCCTATTCCGTCGTTCGAATAGTGTCACGCCCAAAGCCTCCTCCAGCAGCCTGATCTGCCGGCTGACGGCGCCATGCGTGACATGCAGCTCTTGCGCGGCCTTGCCGAATGCCTCGTGGCGCGCGGCGGCGTCGAACACGCGCAGGGAGTTCAGGGGCGGAAGTTTCATGGATATCGGTGAGTTTTCCTGACGGATGTGCGGCATTAAAAATCGTTTTTCGCGTTCGCGCCAGCGTCCCACAATGGGCGCCCTTGTCTCCTGCCCCGTCCGAGCGTTCCATGACCGAACTGATTGCCGTCGCCCTTATCACCGTGCTTGCGGTCATCAGCCCCGGCCCCGACTTCGCCATGGTCACGCGCTACAGCTATCTCTTTGGCCGCGGCACCGGCCTGACCTGCGCGCTGGGCATCGCGCTGGGCGTGCAGATCCATGTGTTCTACACAATGTTTGGCGTGGGCCTGCTGGCCCACCACGCCCAGCCGGTGCTGCAGGGCATCAAGCTGGCGGGTGCGTGTTATCTGGTCTACATGGGCTGGAAGACCTTTTTCAATCGCGCGCCGGCCGGCCGCGATCTGCCGGCAAGCCCCGGAATTTCGGCATGGCAGGCGCTCTACGGTGGCTTCCTGACCAACGCGCTGAATCCCAAGACCACGCTGTTCGTGGTCAGCACCTACACACAGCTGGTCTCGCCTGGAACGCCATTGGCCCGACAGTTCGGCTACGGGCTCTTCATGTCGGGCGCGCACTGGCTGTGGTTCAGCCTGGTCGCGTGGTCGGTTTCGTCGCCATTGCTGCGGCGCGCCTTGCTGGACCATCAAGGCATGGTTGACCGGTGCGTAGGGGCAGTCTTGATGGCCTTGGGCGGCACGCTGGCCGTGGCGCAGGTCTGATTCCGAGCATGCGCGGCGTGATTTTTCTCAAATATATATTGGGGACGCATTAATGGCGGATCCCCCCGCCGAATGAGCAAAAGCGGTCGTGACAGGCAGGCTTTCCGCAAGGAAAGAAGCATCCTTCCCTATGAACGTGGCGAATGATTAATTGGGGACATATTAATTTCCCCAAGTAATTCAACACTTCCAGCATGAAAGAGCAGGTTCCAGGCATTCTTTCCGTCTAGTCACCGCACCATACGTCCCCATTTTATATACAGAAAAATCCTTTTTATATCAAGGCGCTGGCGCGATTTCTGACTTTGCGCAGGGCAACAATTTACCCCTACAATTCCGCACCATACAGGTGCAGTCATGCACCACAATAAATTCTTCGCGCCCCAAACCGGCGCATTCCGCACCTATTCGAAGCACCCCCGAGGAGATCATCTTGAAAGTGCAGAGTCTGGACGACTTTCTGCGTGGCGTCGCCGCGCGCGATCCGCAGCAGCCTGAGTTCATGCAAGCCGTCCAGGAGGTAATGCTGAGCCTTTGGCCCTTCATCGAAAAGCACCCCCACTACGCCGAACATGCCGTGCTCGAGCGCTTGGTGGAACCCGAACGCGTGATCCAGTTCCGCGTGTGCTGGACCGATGACCAGGGCCGCGCCCAGGTCAACCGCGCTTTCCGCATCCAGCACAGCTCGGCCATCGGCCCGTTCAAGGGCGGCATGCGCTTTCATCCCTCGGTGAACCTGTCGATCCTGAAGTTCCTGGCCTTCGAACAGACCCTGAAGAACTCGTTGACCACCCTGCCCATGGGCGGCGGCAAGGGCGGTTCCGATTTCGACCCGAAGGGCAAGTCGGACGCCGAAGTCATGCGCTTCTGCCAGGCCCTGATGATCGAGCTGTACCGCCACCTGGGCCCGGACACCGACGTGCCCGCCGGCGATATCGGCGTGGGCGCGCGTGAAGTCGGCTTCATGGCCGGCATGATGAAGAAACTCTCGAACTCGACCGCCAGCGTCTTCACCGGCAAGGGCCTGACCTTTGGCGGCAGCCTGATCCGCCCCGAGGCCACCGGCTACGGCACCGTGTACTTCGCCGAAGAAATGCTCAAGCGCGTGGGCAAGTCCTTCGACGGCCTGCGCGTGTCCGTGTCGGGTTCCGGCAATGTGGCGCAGTACGCCATCGAGAAAGCCATGGCGCTGGGCGCCCGTGTCGTCACCATCTCGGATTCGAACGGCACGGTCGTCGACGAAGCCGGCTTCACGCATGAGAAGCTGGTGGCGCTGATGCACATCAAGAACGACCTGCGCGGCCGCCTGGACACCTACGCCAAGCAATTTGGCCTGCAGTATGAAGCCGGCAAGCGTCCGTGGCACGTGCCGGTCGACGTCGCCCTGCCCTGCGCCACCCAGAACGAACTGGAACTGGCCGATGCGCAAACGTTGATCAAGAACGGCGTGCTGTGCGTGGCCGAAGGCGCCAACATGCCCGCCACGCTGGAGGCCGCCAAGGCCTTCATCGCCGCTCGCGTGCTGTATGCCCCGGGCAAGGCCAGCAATGCTGGCGGCGTGGCCGTGTCGGGCCTGGAAATGGCTCAGAATTCGGCCCGCCTGGCCTGGACCCGCGAGGAAGTGGACACCCGCCTGCATGCCATCATGCGCGACATCCACGAGAACTGCGTGCGCCACGGCCACAGCGAGCGCGAATACGTGAACTACCTGGACGGCGCCAACATCGCCGGCTTCGTCAAGGTCGCCGACGCGATGCGCCAGCAAGGCCTGTACTAGGAACCAGGCGCCCGGCGGGGCGCCGGACTCCCGGACAGAAAGCAAAAAGGGCGGCCCGCGGGCCGCCCTTTTTCATGCCCGCCGCAGCGGGCGCGGCGTGTTCAATGCTTCATCGCGCCGTGGTCGTGGCTCATGCCGGGATTGTGCGAGGCCGGCTTGACCTTGAACTGCACGGCCACTTCGCCCGCCTTCTCGAACTTCAGCGTCGCCGGCACGGTGGCGCCGTCCGTGAACGGCGCCTTCAGCTTGATGAACATGACGTGGTAGCCGCCCGGGCTGAGCTTGACCCCGGTATCGGCAGGCAGCGCGATGCCGCCTTCGACCTGGCGCATCTTCGACACGCCATTCTCCGTCTGCACCGTGTGCAGTTCGACACGCTCGGCGGCGTCCGAAGACACCGAAAGCAGGCGGTCGGCGGTCTTGGCGTCATTGTCGATATCCATGTACCCCGCGCCGTTGGCCTGGCCGGGCGCGGAGGCGCGGACCCAGAGGTCGTCGACCTCGATCTGGCCAACCTTGTAGTCCTTCGCCCACGCCGAACCGGCGGTACACAGGCCCAGGGCGGCAATGGCGGCGAACTTGCGGATGTTCATGGGTATCCTCCTAAGGGGTTAACGTCGCCGGACCAGGCTGCGGGCGGCTGACAGGACCGAATCGGTCAAGGCTTCCATCGCCTCGGAGTTTACCCGCCAATGCTGCCAATAGAGCGGCACGTCTTCCCAGGCGCGCGCCCGCAACAGCACCAGTTGACCGGCATCAAGATGCTCCTGCACGAGCGGCAAAGGATTCATGGTCCAGCCCAGGCCGCCCAGCGTGGCCTGGACGAACGCCCGCGTGGACGGCACCCACCAGACCGGCGGCTGCCATGGCGCCGGATCCGCAATCTTGTGCGCAAACCGTGCCTGCAAGGCATCCTTGCGGTTGAACACCAGCACGGGCGCCTGCGCCAGCGTCTGCGCGTTGACGCCCGAGGAAAAATAGCGCTTGTGATATTGCGGCGTGCAGGTGGCCACGTAGCGCATGCTGCCCAGCGCATGGATGCGGCAGCCCTGGACCGGGTCCGCCAGCGTGGTCACGGCGCCCAGCACCGACCCGTTGCGCAGCAAGGCCGCGGTGTGGTCCTGGTCGTCGGACTGCATGTCCAGCGTGGCCCGGGTGCGCGCCGCGAACTGCAGGGCCGCGTCGACAAACCAGGTTTCCAGGCTGTCGTGGTTGACGGCGATCGGAATGCTGGCATGCGGCACATCGTCGTCGGCCACGCCCAGCCGGTTCAGTGCGTCGTGCTCCAGCAGGGCCGTCTGCTCGGCAAGCTGGACCAGCACCTGGCCATCCGTCGTGGCGGCGGCGGGCACGGTGCGCTGGACCAGCAGCCGGCCCATGCGGTCTTCCAGCGCCTTGATCCGCTGCGACACCGCCGAAGGCGTGACGCTCAAGGAAAGCGCCGCCCTTTCGAAGCTGCCCTCGCGCACCACGGCGGCCAGGGCCCGCAAGTTGCCATGATCGATTTTCATATCATTAGTTTTACTTAATATAGTGAAGGAAAATTAGCTGTATTTCATATCGTTGGCAAGGGAAAATGGCTCATTACCGGTGCGCCCCCAGCGCCCGGCGTTGTCATCAAAGCGCCGCCACAGGCGTTGCAGTCACAGGTACACGCATCATGTTCGCCACCTTGTCATCCCCCCTCTTTCTCACTGCCTGGGCCAGCGGCACGGCCACCGGGCTGGGTCTGTTCGCCGTCGTGGGCGCGCAAAGCGCGTTCATCTTGCGCCAGGGGCTGATGCGCGCGCATCTGCTCAGCGTGGTCGCCATCTGCGCGCTGATCGACGCCGTATTCATCTTCGCAAGCGTGTCGGGCCTGCAGGCGCTGACGTCCTGGTTCCCCTGGCTGACCACCGCCGTGCTGTGGTTCGGCGTGGTCTTCCTGGCCTGGTATGCCGCGCAATCCGCGCGCCGTGCCTGGACCGCCAAGGGCGGGCTGGCTGCCGCGCGCGACGTGGTGCCGTCGCGCCGCGCCGCCATGCTGGGCGCCTTGGGCTTTTCACTGCTCAACCCGCATTTCTGGCTGGACATGGTGGTGGTCGGCTCGCTGGCGCATGGTTTCGACGACGCGCGCATGGCATTCGCGGCGGGCGCCTTCACGGCCAGCCTGCTCTGGCTGGCCGTGCTGGGCATCGGCTCGCGGCTGTTCGCGCGCTTCTTCGCCAGCGCGTCCGCCTGGCGCATCCTGGACGGCGTCATCGCCGTGGTCATGGCCGGCCTGGCCGTCAGCCTGGCGGTCAAGGGCATCTGACCATCTTCCTGCCGGAGCTGCGCCATCTATACGTCCACCTTCATCTTCGCCAAGAAGCAGTACGACGACGAGTTCCATCGCCTGGACCAGCTCATCGCCGAGGCGGCCCGGGCGATACCCGGCTATCTGGGTGAAGAGTCCTGGGAAGACCCCGCGCGCGGATTGATCGCCAACGTCTATTACTGGGAAACGCTGGAAGCGCTGGACATGCTGATCCAGCATCCCACGCACCGGCAGGCCAAGGCGGCCCACTCGCAATGGCTGGACGGCTACCGGGTGGAGATCTCCCAGGTGCTCCGGCAGTACGGCCACGGTCTGTCCGCCCCATCACTTTTATAATCGGCGCTCTCACCACTTTTCAGTCGGGCGCACCGCCGGCCCGCCAGACGGTCATGCGCGGAACCTCTCCTTCCAAAGATGTGCGCCTGCCGCCGCTCGCCGCCATCCAGGCATTCGAAGCGGCGGCCCGGCTGGGTTCGTTCGAGCGCGCCAGCGAAGAACTCTTCGTCACCGCCAGCGCCATCGGCAAACGCATCGCCGCGCTGGAGGCCTTGCTGGATGTCACCCTCTTCATCCGCAGCAGCCGCGGCGCCACGCTGAGCGCCGCCGGGCGCGAATACCTGGAACAGGTGCGCACGGCGCTGGACCTGCTGTCGGACGCCTCCCTGCACAAGCGCGGCGAACCCAAGCTGGAGACGCTGCGCGTCGTGTCCACGCCCACCTTCGCCCGCCAGGTGCTGATCCCCTACCTTCCCGGCTTTACGGCGGCCCATCCCGATGTGGAACTGGAGATCATGCTGTCGATCCCCTACCTGGACATCATGCCGCCCAACGCCGATGTCTGGGTGCGCTTCGGAAGCGGCAAGTATCCCGGCCTGCATGCGCGCCAACTGACGGAAGACCCGGTATTCGCGGTCTGCTCCCCCGAATACCTCAACGCACGCGGCCCGTTTCCCCGCCCCGAAGACCTGGCCCATGCGGACCTGCTGCGCTGCCCGATGGAGCCGTGGCGCCCCTGGCTGGCGGCGGCCGGCCTGGACTGGCCGGAGCCCTCGCGCGGCGTGTGGCTGGTGGACCTGGGCATGATGCTGGCGGCCGCGCGCGCCGGTCAGGGCGTAGCGCTGACGCGCCGCAGCCTAGCGGCCGAATGGCTGGACGAAGGCAAGCTCGTCCGGTTGCTGGACATCGAGATCCCCGGCGAATCCCAATATCACCTGTGCACCGAATCTTCGCGTCCGCCCGGCGGCGCGGCCCAAGCGTTTTCCCTATGGCTGGCCGACGTGTGCAAACGGGCATCTCAATGGCCATGCGGCCTGCAAGCCGATCAGGAATAAATTTCCAGTCCGGGGCGGAATGAAATTCCGCGCGCCGTGGCGCCACGCTGGCTAGGATGCGGCCAGCGTGACTGTCCGCGGCCGGCCCCACGGCGCGCCTCGCGCGCCCGCTCCGTCCGATCTCATGCCGCTTTTCAGCGCAATGACAGGAACCCTGTACGTCCGTACTAGGTATTTACGCGGAAAAACCCCGCCGGGTCAGATTCGCGTAAGCGATTAAGCAGACAGTCACACCACGCAACACAGGAGAGCGCCACAACACTTATTCCCCGCCGACTGGCGCCGGCACACGGTTTTCCACGCAGTTCTACTAATTACAACGGAGACATCCATGGATTTTCGTTTGAAGCTGCTCGCAGGAACCCTTGCATTTGCCGCATCGGCCGCATCCTACGCCGCCGACCCCATCAAGATCGGCGTAGCCGGCCCGTACACCGGTGGTTCGTCCTCCATGGGCGTCAGCATGCGCGACGGCGTGCGCCTGGCCATCGAAGAGGTCAATAAGAACGGCGGCGTACTCGGCCGCCAGCTGGTCGCCGTCGAACGCGACGACGAGGCCAAGAACGAGCGCGGCGTGCAGATCGCCCAGGAACTGATCAACAAGGAACAGGTGACGGCCACCGTCGGCTACATCAACACCGGCGTCGCACTGGCCTCCCAACGCTTCTACCAGGATGCCAAGATCCCCGTGTTCAACAACGTGGCCACGGGCAGCGTGATCACGCACCAGTTCAAGGCGCCGGAGTACCCCAACAACTACGTGTTCCGCAACGCGGCGCACGACAGCATCCAGGCTCCGATGATCGTGGAAGAAGCGATCACCCGCCGCGGCTTCAAGAAAGTGGCGATCCTGGCCGACTCCACCAACTATGGCCAGCTGGGCCGCGAAGACCTGGAAAAGGCCCTGCAAGCCAAGGGCATCAAGCCCGTGGCCGTGGAAAAATTCAACATCAAGGACGTCGACATGACGGCCCAGCTGCTGAAGGCCAAGGCCGCCGGCGCCGAAGCCGTGCTGACCTACGGCATCGGCCCCGAACTGGCGCAGATCGCCAATGGCATGGCCAAGCTGGGCTGGAAGGTGCCGATCGTCGGCAGCTGGACCCTGGCGATGGCGAACTACATCGACAACTCCGGCACCAACGGCGAAGGCGCGCGCATGCCGCAAACCTTCATCCAGGATCCGGACACCCCCAAGCGCAAGGCCTTCATCGACGCCTACCTGGCCAAGTTCAAGCCCAAGAACGACCGCATCGACTCCGCCGTGTCGGCAGCCCAGGGCTATGACTCCATCCTCCTCCTGGCCGCGGCCATCAAGCAGGCCAACTCCACCGACGGCGCGAAGGTGCGCGAAGCGCTGGAAAACCTGCAAACGCCGGTCGAAGGCGTGGTGATGGTCTACAACAAGCCGTTCACCGTCGAGAACCACGACGCGATCACCGCAAAGGAAGTGGTCATCGGCGAGGTCAAGGGCGGCCGCGTGATCAAGGCCAACTAAATCCCGACACGCAGGAAGGCGGCGGCTGCCCGGCCGCCGCCGCCCGTGCCCCTCACCAGGGGCGCGTGGCATGCAGCCGCCTGAAAACAGCGTTCTGCCCAAGGGGGTTGGGACGGAACACAGCGCCTCAAGACACACACCATGATTCTTCTACAGCTCATCTATAGCGGTATCGCGCTAGGCATGATCTATGCCGTCATCGCGTTCGGATACCAGCTCACATTCGCCACGTCGGGCACGCTGAACTTCGGCCAGGGCGAAGCCCTGATGCTGGGCGCGCTCGTCGGTCTCACGCTCGTCGGCCTGGGCGTGAATTACTGGGTCATGATCCCCATCGTCTGCATCTTCGGCTTCGCCCAGGGCGTGCTGGTCGAGCGGGTCGGCGTCAGGCCGGCCATCAAGGCCCGGTCGGAATTCGGCTGGATCATGGCCACCATCGCCTTGGGGATCATCTTCAAGAACGTGGCCGAGAACATCTGGGGCCGCGACGACCTGCGCTTTCCCTCGCCCCTGCCCGAAGCCCCCATGCAGGTGCTGGGCGCCAACGTCCTGCCGATGGAGCTGCTGGTCGTGTTCGGCGCGCTGGGCATGATGATCCTGGTGGAGATATTCAACCGCAAGTCCATCTACGGCAAGGCCTTCGTCGCCACGTCCAACGACCGCGACGCAGCCGGCCTGATGGGCATCAACACCGGCATGGTGATCACGTTTTCCTACGCGCTGTCGTCGCTGACGGCCGCGTTCGCCGGCGTGCTGGTGGCGCCCCTGACCCTCACGGGCGCCACCATGGGCGCGGTGCTGGGCCTGAAGGCGTTCGCCGTCGCGATCATTGGAGGCCTGTCCAGCGGGATGGGCGTGGTGGTGGGCGGGCTGATCCTGGGGATCGCCGAGACGACCACCGGTTTCTATCTTTCAACGGGGTACAAAGACGTGCCGGGACTGGTGTTGCTGCTGCTCGTTCTGACCTTCAAGCCCGCCGGCCTTTTCGGCAAGACCGCGATCAAGAAGGTGTAATCGATGAAACCCCTGCACCTATTGCTATCCGTCGTGGCCGTGGCCTGCCTGGCCGCCGTGCCGCTGGGCGTGACCAACACGTATTACCTGCACCTGATCGAAACCATCATGATCTATTCGATCCTGCTGTTCGGGCTCGATATCGTGGTGGGCTATACCGGCCAGGTGTCGCTGGGCCACGCCGGCCTGTTCGGCATCGGCTCGTACGTCGCCGGCGTGCTGTTCTTCCATCTGCAGATGCCCATCTGGGTGACCCTGCCCGCCGCCATCCTGATCGCCGCGGCCTTCGGGGCGGTGCTGGCCCTGCCGGCGCTGCGGGTCACCGGACCGTACCTGGCGATGGTGACGCTGGCGTTCGGCACCATCATCCAGATCCTGATCAACGAGATGACCTTCCTGACCGAAGGGCCCTTGGGCATCAAGATTCCCAAGCCGTCCATCGGCGGGCACATCCTGACCAAGAGCGAGTATTTCTGGCTGGTGGGCGCGCTGCTGGTGATCTCGCTCATCGTGGTGCACCGCATCCTGAAATCGCACCTGGGCCGCTCGTTCGAAGCCCTGCGCGACAGCCCGATCGCATCGGACTGCATGGGCGTGTCGGTCTACCGGCACAAGGTGTTCGCCTTCGTCATCAGCGCCGGTTTCGCCGGCCTGGCGGGCGCGCTGTATTCGTACTCGGAACAGTACATCTCGCCCAACACCTATAACTTCGAACTCACCATCCTGTTCCTGCTGGCCATCATCATGGGCGGCCGCAAGAGCCGCACGGGCGCGCTGCTGGGCGCCTCCATCATCGTGCTGCTGCCCAAGATGCTGGACGACATCGGCACCTTCCGGCTGATCGCGCTGACCGTGGCCATCCTGGTGACGGTGGGAAGCGCCGTCGCGGTCTCCAAGGGCCGCGCCGAACCGCGCCGGGTTGCGGTGCCGGTCGTGGGCACCATCGTGCTGGCGATCTTCTCGTACTGGCTGGACGCGCTGAACGATTGGCGCCTGACCATCTTCGGCCTCATGATCCTGTTCGTCGTGTATTACCTGCCCGACGGCATCGTGGGCTTCGTGCGCAATCTGTTCTTCTCCACCCGCCGCGCCGCGCTGACGGTCAAGAAGGATCTGGTGAAGGAACAGGAAGCCGTGCCGGACGCCGTCGCGGGCAAGGGCGAGACGCTGCTGGCGGCCAAGGGCCTGCTGATGCAGTTTGGCGGCTTGAAGGCGTTGAACGAGGTGGACTTGACCGTCAAGCGGGGCACCATCCACGGACTGATCGGCCCCAACGGCTCCGGCAAGAGCACGATGATGAACGTGCTGACGGGCATCTACGTGCCGACCGCCGGCGCCGTCGAGTTCTCGGGCAAGTCGCTGGTGGGCCTGGCCCCGGCGGACATCGCCGCGACGGGCATCGCCCGCACCTTCCAGAACGTGCAGCTGTTTGGCGAGATGACCGCGCTGGAGAACGTGCTGGTGGGCCTGCATCACACCTTCACCACGGGGCTTGCCGGCATTGCGCTGCGCACGCCGAAGTGGAAGGGCGAGGAACAGGGCGCCCGTGCCCGCGCGATGGCATTGCTGGAATTCGTGGGCCTGGAGGCGCTCGCGAACGAAGAGGCGCGCAACCTGCCTTACGGCAAGCAGCGTCTGCTGGAGATCGCGCGCGCGCTGGCACTGGATCCGCAATTGCTGCTGCTGGACGAACCCGCGGCCGGCCTGACCGCGCCCGACATCGTCGAGCTGCTGGCCATCATCCGCAAGGTGCGAGACCACGGCATCACGCTGATCCTCATCGAACACCACATGGATGTGGTGATGGGGGTGTGCGACACCGTGTCGGTGCTGGACTTCGGCCAGAAGATCGCCGAAGGCCTGCCTAACGAAGTGCAAAGCAACGCCAAGGTCATCGAGGCGTATCTGGGCGGCGCGCCCGCCTGACGCCAAGGGGACAACGAGATGCTATCAATCAAGAATCTGGAAGCGGGCTACGGCAAGGTCAAGGTGCTGCACGGCATCAGCATGGAGGTGCCGAAGGCGAAGGTGGTGACGCTGATCGGCTCCAACGGCGCCGGCAAGACTACGACGATGCGGGCGCTGTCCGGGATGATCCGCCCCACGGCGGGCGAGATCACGCTGGGCGGCAAGCGCATCGACGGGCTGGAATCGCACCGCATCGCGCGGCTGGGCCTGGCGCATTCGCCGGAAGGACGGCGGGTGTTCCCGACGCTGTCGGTCACCGACAATCTGCTGCTGGGTGCGTTTCCGCGCCTGACGGGCAGCCGTCCGAAGGGCGACGTGCAGGCCGACCTGGGCCGGGCGATGGATCTGTTCCCGCGGTTGAAGGAGCGCCGCGAGCAATTGGCCGGCACGCTGTCGGGCGGCGAGCAGCAGATGCTGGCCATGGCCCGCGCGGTCATGCTGAATCCGGAGCTGGTGCTGCTGGACGAGCCCTCGATGGGGCTGGCGCCGATCCTGGTGGAAGAGGTGTTCCGGATCATTGCCCGGCTGAAGGACGAAGGGGTGACGATGCTGCTGGTGGAACAGTTCGCGGCGGCGGCGCTGAACGTGGCCGACTACGGGTATGTGCTGGAGAACGGGCGGATTTCCGTGCATGGCAGCGCGGATAAGTTGAAGCATGATCCGGCTGTGGTGGCGGCTTATCTCGGAGGGGCGCATTGAGCGCGGGTTGTTTGGGGGGGTGATTTTTCGGGTTCTTGAGGCGCCTGTCACGTTGGGGGCCTGCGGTGCGCGGGGCTGCGATTGCGGTCCGGAGCCTTCGCTCCGGACTGCCCCATCGTCATCGTCGTTGTCGCCTTCGGCGACTGCCTTCCGATTCCCTCGGGCTTATCGACGCCCCGCGCACCGCAGGCCCCCAACGCGCCAGGCTCGGCCGTCGATGGAATGACGGCCGCCGCGACCCGCTGTGTGCTTGGCATTCTGGTCGCCCGTGGTGGTGGGGTGGAGGATCTTGCGCGGCCCGCCCCCGGCCGGCCGCGCGGGCGGCCTTTGGGGGCTTACGCGTGGTCTTGCGTCGTCGTGATGACGCTTCGCGTGTGGGTGGCGGTGTTGGGGTGCTTTGCTGCTTTGGTGTGGGGATGAAAGATCCTCCGCGTTCGCGCTAGCGCACACGGCGCTCTCAGCCCCAGCGCCCGCGACGCAGGGCGACCTACTACGAGAATCGCCCTGCCTCGAAGCCCCGATCGCCAAAAGCACTTAGACAATCGTCAGCGTCACATCAATGTTGCCGCGCGTCGCGTTCGAGTACGGGCAAACGATATGCGCCGCCGCCACCAGCTTCTCGGCCTCGGCACGATCCAGCCCGGGCAGCGAAATCTTCAATTCCACTTCGATGCCAAAACCCGTAGGAATAGCGCCTATGCCGACGGTTCCGTTCACCGACACGTCCGCGGGAATGGCGATCTTGTCGCGGCCGGCCACGAACTTCATGGCGCCCAGGAAGCATGCCGAGTAACCCACGGCGAAGAGTTGTTCCGGATTCGTGCCGGCGGCGCCCGCGCCGCCCAGTTCGCGCGGGGTGGTCAGCTTGACGTCCAGGACGCCGTCGTCGCTGACGCCACGGCCTTCACGGCCTCCGGTTGCGGTGGCGCTGGCGCGGTAGAGGACTTTTTCGATAGACATGATGCGTTTCCTTTATGGGATGGGAAAAATCTGACTTCTGAACCTGGCGGGACCGTCCCGCGTCGGCATTGCCTTGACTTGCTTACCGCTGTATTGCCCTGCTATTTGAATAGTACACAACTATATCGTGCACTATTTATTAGACCGGATGATGACAGGCATCACCGCGAACTTCAAAGACTGTCGACCAGCTTCTGCCGCAATGCATGCAGCGCCTTCATCATGCCCTGCGCCTCGTCCAGCGTGCACTGCGCCGCGGCCGCGATGGAGTGCGGCACGGCTTCGGCCTGCTCACGCAGCTCGCGGCCTTGGCGGGTGAGGCTGACGATCACCTGCCGCTCGTCGTCCTGGGCGCGCTTGCGGGTCACCAGACCCGCGGCCTCCAGGCGCTTCAAGAGCGGCGTCAGCGTGGCGGAATCCAGGAACAGGCGGTCGCCGATATCCGTCACCGTCAGGTCGTCGCCCTCCCACAGCACCAGCATCACCAGATACTGCGGATAGGTCAGGTCCAACCCGCGCAGCAGCTTGCGGTACACCTTGTTCATCGCCAGCGAGGTCGAGTACAAGGCGAAGCAGAGCTGGCTGTCCAGCAGCAGCGGGTTGAAAGCGCCCTTGGGTTTGGATCTGGATTTCATTGCGCAATATTAAATAGCGCGCTATTTAACGTCAAGCACTTTTTTGTGCGCCGGCATCCTTACGCCGCCTGCGCACCCTCGACCGCGCCGCGGTCCGATCCATATTGCTTCAGACCGTCCAGGTCCAGCACCCGGACCGCCCCGTACTCGACGTTCAGCAGCCCCGCCTCTTCGAGCTTGCGCAGCGCCTGATTGGCGCGCTGGCGGGACACCCTGGCCAGATAACCGACTTCTTCCTGCGTAATGGTCAGGCGCATGCCCATGCCGGGATACAGCAAAGGATTGAAGAGCTCGGCCAGACAGCGGGCCACGCGCGCATCGGGATCCAGCAGACGGTCGTACTCCGCCTTGCCGATGAACTGCGCCACGCGCTCGTTCAATTGATGCAGCAGGTAGCGATTGAACGGAATGCTGTTATCCAGCAGCCAGTCGAACGTTGCGCCCGGCAGGCGCGCCACCACCGACTCGCGCAAGGCCACGATGTCGTATTTGCGGATTTCGCGCTTGAGCAGCGACCCTTCGCCGATCCATCCGCCCGCGGGCACCCCGGTCAACGAGGCCACCTTGCCTTCCGAATTACCCACGGAAACCTTGACCAGCCCCGCCAATACGCCAATCCAAGCCTGGGCGAGTTCACCTTTGCGCTCTATGATCGATCCGGCAGCCACCTGCTGCACGGTGAGGTCGCGCTCGACGCGCGATTGCTGCTCGCCATTGAGCACGCGAAACCAGGCAGCGGCGAGTTGAAGGGAGTCGGATAGCTGCATCGGGAATACCCTAAAAGTTCCTTGAATGTCGTGATGGTGACAGTTGGTAGCAACCCAACCTTATACCTTAACTCCTGCCGTAAATCTAAAACCAACTGGTCAAGCACCTCATCGCCATTGCCGCTCCCGCGGCCTCCCTGGCGCGATGCGCCCAAACCGGAGGAGACAACGTGGCACATTCATCGCCCGCATCTGCACAGATGCCGGCGGCGCTGGACACCTTTCCAGCGCTGCTGTTCGCGCATGCCAACGTTCGCGGGTCGCGGCCCGCGATACGAGAGAAAGATCTGGGGATCTGGCAAACCCTTACTTGGTCCGAAGTGGCGGAGCATGTCCGCCACGTCGCGCAAGGCCTTGCCGCGCTCGGCATCCAGCCCGGCATGCACGTCGCCGTCATCGGCGAAAACCGTCCCCGCTTGTACATGGCCATGATGGCCGCGCAATCGCTGGGCGCGATTCCCGTGCCGCTCTACCAGGACGCCGTCGCGCAGGAGATGGTCTACGTGCTGCAGGATGCCGAGATCAGCGTCGCCGTGGTGGAAGACCAGGAACAGGTCGACAAGATGATCGAGGTGCGCGGGCAATGCCCCGCCCTCAAGCGCGTGGTGTTCGACGATCCGCGCGGCCTGCGCCATTACTCCGACCCGATGCTGCTGTCGTATGAACAGCTTGAGGAGCAGGGCCGCCAGTATGCCGCGCAGCATCCCGAATTCTTCGAGCGCGCCATCGCCGCCGTGCAGCCGCAAGACGCCGCCGCCATGTTCTATACCTCGGGCACGACGGGCAAGCCCAAGGGCGTGGTGCTGACGCACCATGCCCTGATCGACCGCGCGCGCGCCGTGTCCGACATGGAAAAGCTGACCGACCAGGAAGACGTGCTGGCGTACCTGCCGCCCGCCTGGATCGGCCAGAACATGTTCTCGTACACACAGCTGCTGGTCACCGGCTTCACGGTGAACCATCCGGAATCGCCAGACACCGTGTCGATCGACATGCGCGACATCGGCCCCACCTATTACTTCGCGCCGCCGCGCGTGCTCGAAGGTCTTCTGACGCATGTGATGATCCGCATGGAAGACGCGGGCTACATCAAGCGCAAACTGTTTGGCGCATGCATGAAACTGGCGCGCCGCGTCGGCACCCGGATCCTGGATGGCGAGTCCGTCAACGCCTGGGACCGCCTGCGCTACGCGCTGGGCAATGCGCTGATCTACGGCCCGCTGCGCAACGCGCTGGGCATGAGCCGCGTGCGCGTGGCTTATACGGCGGGCGAGGCCATCGGCCCCGACCTCTTCGTGTTCTACCGCTCGATCGGCATCAACCTGAAGCAGTTGTACGGCTCAACGGAAACCTCCGTCTTCGTGTGCGTGCAGCCCGACGGCAAGGTGCGCGACGACACGGTCGGCCCGCCCGTCGAGGGCGTCGAGATCCGCGTGGCCGACAACGGCGAGATCCTGGTGAAGAGCCCGGGTCTGTTCAAGGAGTACTACCGCAATCCGGACGCCACGGCCGAGGCGCGCAGCGCCGACGGCTGGTTCCACACGGGCGACGCCGGCTACCTGGACACCGACGGCCAGCTGAAGATCATCGACCGCGCCAAGGACGTGGGCAAGCTTGCCGATGGCAGCCTGTTCGCGCCCAAGTACATCGAGAACAAGCTCAAGTTCTTCCAGCACATCAAGGAAGCGGTGGCATTCGGCGCCGACCGCGAGGACGTGTGCGCCTTCATCAACATCGACCTGGAAGCCGTGGGCAACTGGGCCGAACGGCGCGGCCTGGCCTATGCCGGCTACACCGACCTTGCGGCCAAGGATGAGGTCTACCAGCTGATCGCGGAATGCGTGGAGCAGGTCAACGCCGACCTGGCCACCGATCCCAAGCTGGCGGCCTCGCAGGTCAGCCGCTTCCTGATCCTGCACAAGGAACTGGACCCCGACGACGACGAACTGACCCGCACGCGCAAGGTGCGCCGCGCCTTCATCGCGCAGAAGTATGGCGTGCTGATCGACGCGCTCTTTGGCGGCAAGCAGTCGCAGTTCATCGAGACCGAAGTCAAGTTCGAAGACGGACGCAGCGGCAAGATCTCGGCGGATCTGAAGATCCGCCCGGTCAAGACGTTTCCCCCCATAACCGCCCGAGCCGCGTAGAGATCATGAGCAACAACGACCGCGACCAGCGTATCGGCGATGTCATGCTGGACATGCAGAACATCTCCCTGTCCTTTGGCGGCGTGAAGGCGCTGACGGACATCTCCTTCAACGTGCGCGAACACGAGATCCGCGCAATCATCGGTCCCAACGGCGCCGGCAAGAGCTCGATGCTCAACGTCATCAACGGGGTCTACACGCCGCAGCAGGGCGGCATCGAATTCCGCGGCGAACGCTTTTCCAGGATGAATCCGCGCCGCGCCGCCGAAATGGGCATCGCGCGCACCTTCCAGAATCTTGCGCTCTTCAAGGGCATGAGCGTGCTGGACAACATCATGACCGGCCGCAACCTGCGCATGACCAGCGGACTGCTGGCGCAGGCGTTCCGCCTCGGGCCGGCGGAACGCGAGGAAATCCAGCATCGCGAATTCGTCGAGAACATCGTCGACTTCCTGGAGATCCAGGCCTACCGCAAGACGCCCGTCGGCCGCCTGCCCTACGGCCTGCAAAAGCGCGTGGACCTGGGCCGCGCGCTGGCGATGGAGCCGCGCCTGCTGCTGCTGGACGAACCGATGGCCGGCATGAACATCGAGGAAAAGCAGGACATGAGCCGCTTCATCCTGGATGTGAATGACGAATTCGGCACCACCATCGTGCTGATCGAACACGACATGGGCGTGGTCATGGATATTTCGGACCGCGTGGTGGTGCTGGACTACGGCAAGAAGATCGGCGACGGCAAGCCCGACGAGGTTCGAGCCAACGAAGATGTCATACGCGCCTATCTCGGCGTGTCGCACTGAGGCGGACAGACATGGGATTTTTTCTAGAGACCTTATTGGGCGGCCTGATGAGCGGCATGATGTATGCGCTGATCGGCCTGGGTTTTGTGTTGATCTTCAAGGCGTCCGGCGTCTTCAACTTCGCGCAGGGCGCCATGGTGCTGGTCGCCGCGCTGGCCATGGCGCGCTTCTCGGAATGGATACCGCGCTGGCTCGGCTTCGACAACATGATCCTGGCCAACGTGCTGGCGTTCATCGTCAGCGCCATCGTGATGTTCCTGCTGGCTGTCGCGATCGAACGCTTCGTGCTGCGCCACCTGGTCAACCAGGAGGCCACCACCTTGCTGATGGCCACCCTGGGCATCAGCTACTTCCTGGACGGCCTGGGGCAGATCACGTTCGGCAGCTCGGTGTATTCCATCAACGTGGGCATGCCCAAGGATCCGCTGATGATCCTGGACTCCGTCTTCGAGGGCGGGCTGCTCATCAACCTTGAAGACCTGACGGCCGCGGTCATCGCCGCGCTGCTGGTGGCGGCGCTGGCCCTCTTCTTCCAGTACACCTCGACCGGCCGCGCATTGCGCGCGGTGGCCGACGACCACCAGGCCGCGCAATCCATCGGCATCCCGCTCAACCGCATCTGGGTGATCGTGTGGTGCGTGGCGGGCCTGGTGGCGCTGGTGGCGGGCATCATCTGGGGATCGAAGTTCGGCGTGCAGTTCACGCTGTCCACCGCGGCGCTGCGGGCGTTGCCGGTGGTGATCCTGGGCGGCCTGACCTCGGTGCCGGGCGCCATCCTGGGCGGCCTGATCATCGGCGTCGGTGAAAAGCTGTCCGAGGTCTATCTGGGGTCGCTCGTGGGCGGCGGCATCGAAATCTGGTTCGCCTATGTGCTGGCGCTGGTGTTCCTGCTGTTCCGTCCGCAAGGGCTGTTCGGCGAGAAGATCATTGATCGCGTCTAGGACCCAAAGGATAAAAAATGTTCTATCGCGAAAACGGCCAATTCAAGACCAGCTATCGCGCTGACCAGCAGATCTTTCCGATCCGCCAGGACCGCGTCTTCATCTGGCTGCTGCTGGCGGTGGCGTTCATCGCCATCCCGGCGATGGCCAGCGACTACCTGCTGCGCGCCATTCTTATCCCATTCCTGATCCTGTCGCTGGCCGCCGTGGGCCTGAACATCCTGGTGGGCTATTGCGGCCAGATCTCGCTGGGCACCGGCGCCTTCATGGCGGTGGGCGCCTACGCGGCGTGGAACTTCGGCGTGCGCTTTCCGGGCATGCCGCTGGTCGCCCAGATCCTGCTGGGCGGATTCTTCGCCACCATCGTGGGCGTGATATTCGGCATACCCAGCCTGCGCATCCGGGGCCTGTACCTGGCGGTGGCCACGCTGGCCGCGCAGTTCTTCGTGGACTGGGCGTTCCTGCGCATCCCCTTCTTCACCAACTACTCGTCGTCCGGCAACGTGTCGGTGCCGCCGCTGACGGCCTTTGGCCTGCCGGTGCAGACCGCCATGCAGAAGTACCTGTTCGTGCTGATCCTGGTGGTGATCTTCAGCCTGCTGGCCAAGAACCTGGTGCGCGGCGCCATCGGCCGCCAGTGGATGGCGATCCGCGACATGGACGTGGCCGCCTCCGTCATCGGCATCCGCCCCATGTACGCCAAGCTCACGGCGTTCGCCGTCAGCTCGTTCATCGTCGGCGTGGCCGGCGCCTTGTGGGGCTACATCCACCTGGGTTCGTGGGAGCCGCTGGCGTTCGACCTGACGCGTTCGTTCCAGTTGCTGTTCATGGTGATCATCGGCGGGCTGGGGTCGATCATCGGCAGCTTCTTCGGCGCGGCGTTCATCGTGCTGGTGCCGGTGGCGCTGTCCAATATTCCTCACATGCTGGGCCTGCCGCTGTCGGTGGATACCGCGGCCCACATCGAACACATGGTGTTCGGCGCGCTGATCGTGTTCTTCCTGATCGCCGAGCCCCATGGCCTGGCGCGGTTGTGGAGCATCGGCAAGGAGAAGCTGAGGATATGGCCTTTCCCGCACTGACCACACTCTGATTTCGCATTGATTTCCGCGGGTCCGTAGCGGCACAACCGCCCCGGACCCCACCCCGAATACCCGGCTCAAGACCGGGCCAATCCCGGTGTCCCAGGGTTTACTGACCCAAGCACCACGCAGGAGGTAAATGGAGATGAAGCGTCTTAACCTGAAGTTGGCGGCAGCCCTGGTGGCCGCAGCCGGCGCCGTCGGCGCCGTGGCCACGCCGGCAATGGCGGCCGAAGAGCAGTTCGTTCCGTTGCTGGTGTATCGCACCGGGTCGTTCGCGCCGCTGGGAATTCCATGGGCCGACGGCAAGCTGGACTACCTGAAGCTCGTCAACGAGCGCGACGGCGGCGTCAATGGCGTCAAGATCACGTATGAAGAATGTGAAACCGCCTACGCCACCGACCGCGGCGTGGAATGCTATGAGCGCCTGAAGGGCAAGGGAACCGGCGCCTCGGGCTTCGATACCCAGTCCACCGGCATCACCTTCGCGGTGAGCGACAAGGCCATGGTCGACAAGGTGCCCGTCGAGACGATGGGCTACGGCCTGTCGCAATCGGTGGACGGCAGCGTGTTCGAGTGGAACTTCCCGCTGCTGGGCACGTACTGGACCGCGGCCGACGTGATGATCCAGGACATCGCCAAGAAAGAAGGCGGGATGGATAAGCTCAAGGGCAAGAAGATCGCCCTGGTCTACCACGACTCCCCGTACGGCAAGGAACCGATTCCGCTGCTACAAAAGCGCGCGGCCAAGGAAGGCTTCGAACTGGTGCTGTACCCGGTGACCGCCCCCGGCGTCGAACAGAAGTCGACGTGGCTGCAGATCCGCCAGGCCCGCCCGAACTATGTGCTGCTGTGGAGCGCGGGCATCATGACGCCCACCGCCATCCGCGAAGCGCAGGCCAGCGGCTATCCGCGCGACAAGATGTACGCCATCTGGTGGGCCGGCTCCGAAGGCGACGTCAAGGACCTGGGCGATGTCGCCAAGGGCTACAACGCCATCACCGTGCACAACAGCGGCGCCGAGCACGACAAGGTCTATGACGACCTCAAGAAGTTCGTCTACGACAAGGGCCAGGGTTCGGACAAGTCGGGCAAGACCACGCTCGGCACCATCGCCCACACGCGCGGCATGATGATCTCGATGCTGCAGGTGGAGGCGATACGCACCGCGCAAGAGAAATTCGGCAAGGGCAAGGCGCTGACGCCCGAGCAGGTGCGCTGGGGCTTCGAGAACCTGAACCTGACGCAGGAAAAGCTCGACAAGCTGGGCTTTGGCCAGATCATGCGTCCGGTCAAGACCTCGTGCACCAACCACAAGGGCGACGACTGGGCCCGCATCGTGCAGTGGGACGGCGCGAAGTTCAAGGTTGCCTCCGACTGGTACCAGGCCGACAAGGCGATCCTGGACCCGATGGTCAAGGAATCCGCGGCCAAGTACGCCAAGGAAAAGAACATCACGCCCCGCAAGTGTGAGTAATCCCGCCTGAGCACCTGCGGTGCTCCCCCCCAAGGGGCGCCGCGCGCGGACCGGCAAAGCCGGCTCCGCCGCGGCCCCGCTGTAGGAATCTTTATGAACGACGCCAATATCGCCACCGCCACAGACGTCCCGAAGGTGCTGCTCGATGTGAACGGCATCGAGGTGATCTACAACCACGTGATCCTGGTGCTCAAGGGCGTGTCCCTGCAAGTGCCGGAAGGCAAGATCGTGGCCCTGCTGGGCGCCAACGGCGCGGGCAAGACCACCACGTTGCGCGCGATCTCGAATCTGCTCAAGGGCGAGCGCGGCGACGTCACCAAGGGTCATATCCAATACCGCGACCAGCGCATCGAGAAGCTGTCGCCGGCGGAACTGGTCAAGCGCGGCGTCGTGCAGGTGATGGAAGGCCGGCATTGCTTTGCCCACCTGACCATCGAGGAAAACCTGCTTACCGGCGCCTATACGCGCAGCATGAGCCGGGGCGACACCGCGGCCGCGCTGGACAAGGTTTACCAGTACTTCCCGCGCCTGAAGCAGCGCCGGACCAGCCAGTCCGGCTATACCTCGGGCGGCGAGCAACAGATGACCGCGATCGGCCGCGCGCTGATGGCCAACCCCAACATGATCCTGCTGGACGAGCCGTCCATGGGACTGGCCCCGCAGATCGTCGAAGAGATCTTCGAGATCGTGCGCGACCTGAACCAGCGCGAGCGCGTCAGCTTCCTGCTGGCCGAGCAGAACACCAACATCGCGCTGCGCTATGCCGACTATGGCTACATCCTCGAGAACGGGCGAGTGATGATGGACGGCGCAGCGTCAGACCTGGCGCAAAACGAAGACGTGAAGGAGTTCTACCTGGGCATATCCAGCGGCGAACGCAAGAGTTTCCGAGACAACAAGTTCTACCGCCGCCGCAAACGCTGGCTGGCCTGATTCCTGGAGCGGGCAAGCGAACGCTTGCCGCCTGCCGCCGGCAACGGCACTGCAATACGGCACACGAGAAGGTGCGATCCCATGTCCGAGTTTTTCGATGTACTGGAAACCCGAGCGCCCGAGCAACGCGAGCGCGAACTGATGGCCGCCTTGCCCGGCGCGATCGCGCGGGCCATTGCGCGCGCGCCGGCCATCGCCGAGCAATTGCGCGGCATCGATCCCGCCGCGATCACTTCGCGCGAGGCCCTGGCCCGCTTGCCCGTGCTGCGTAAGCATGAGCTGCTCGAACGCCAGCAGCTCAGCCGTGACGACGCGGCGGCGCCCGCGGGCCCCGGCAAGGCCTTCGGCGGCTTTTCCGCCATCGGCTGGGGCGAAGCGATGCGCGTGTTCGCCTCGCCTGGCCCGATCTACGAACCGGAAAGCGCGCGCGCAGACTATTGGCGCTTTGCCCGCGCCCTGTATGCGGCGGGTTTTCGCGCCGGCGAGCTGGCCTACAACTGCTTTTCGTATCACTTCACCCCGGCCGGCTCGATGATGGAAACGGCGGCGCATGCAGTCGGCTGCACCGTGTTCCCGGGCGGCACCGGGCAGACCGAACAACAGGTGCGAGCGATCCAGGACCTGGCGCCCAGCGGCTATACCGGCACGCCGAGCTTCCTGAAGATCATCCTGGAGAAGTCGGACGAACTGGGCGTGAAACTCGATTCGCTGCGCCGCGCGCTGGTGTCGGGCGAGGCCTTCCCGCCATCGTTGCGCGATTGGCTGGCTGCGCGCGGGATCGAAGGCTATCAGGCCTACGGCAGCGCCGACCTGGGCATGATCGCGTTTGAAACGCCCGCCCGCGAGGGACTGGTGCTGGGCGAGGACATCATCGTCGAGATCGTGCGCCCCGGCACCGGCGAGCCTGTGCCAGCCGGCGAAGTCGGCGAGGTCGTCGTGACCACGCTGAATCCCGATTACCCGCTGGTGCGGTTCGGCACCGGCGACCTGTCGGCGGTGATGCCCGGCATCTCCCCTTGCGGCCGCACCAACACCCGCATCAAGGGCTGGATGGGACGCGCCGACCAGACCACCAAGGTGCGCGGCATGTTCGTCCATCCTTCGCAAGTGGCGGACGTGGCGCGCCGGCACCCCGAGATCCTGCGGGCTCGCCTGGTCATCAGCGGCAGCACGGGCTCGGACCGCATGGTGCTGAAGGTCGAATCGCAGGTTCGCGACGAAGACCTGGCCAAGCGGATCGCCGAATCCGTGCGCGACGTGACCAAGCTGCGCAGCGACGTGGAATGGATAGACGCGGGCGGCCTGCCGAACGACGGCAAGGTCATCGACGACATCAGGACATACGAGTAGGCCGGGCAAGGCGGACCGGGTTTCCCGCCGCCGCGCCGCTTGGGTTCAGGAGCGCTTCGGACGCTGCAGGACGGAGAAGATCGCCATCCCGGCGATCATCGCGGCCACGAAGATCAGGGCCTGCGGAATTCCCGCCGCGGCGGCAACCAGCGACGGGCCGGGACAGAAGCCCGCCAGGCCCCAGCCCACGCCGAACGCCAGGCTGCCGCCGGCCAGCCGCCAGTCCACACGGGTGGCGTCCGGCCAATGCATGGGTTCGCCGGACAGGCTGAGACGGCGGCGCCGCAGGACCGCGAAGCCCGCGCTGGCCGCCAGGACCGCGCCGGCCATCACAAAAGCCAGCGTCGGGTTCCAGAGGCCCGCCAGATCCAGAAAGCCCAGCACCCGGGCGGGATCGGCCAGGCCCGAGATGATCAGGCCGAGTCCGAACACCAGGCCCGCGGCGAAAGCGAAAAGGCCGGTCATGTCAGTCTCCCATCACGTGGCGCAATACGTAGACCGTGGCAAAACCCGCCGCCATGAAGATCGCCGTGGCCGCCAGCGACCGGCGCGACCCTCGCGACAGACCGCAGACGCCATGGCCGCTGGTGCATCCCGACGCGTAGCGGGTGCCGATGCCGACCAGCAGGCCCGCCACGATGAGCCTTGGCGTGCCGGCGTCCACGGTGATGTCGGGCAGCGCGGAGAACATCCGGTACAGCCAGGGCGCCGCGCACAGTCCCAGCAGGAAGGCCAGCCTCCAGCCTCCGCCGCGCTCGGGCGACAGCAGGCCGCCCAGGATGCCGCTGATGCCCGCGATGCGCCCCGCGCCCAGCATCAGCAGCGCGGCCGCGGCGCCGATCAGCAGGCCGCCCGCCGTACCGGCGCCCGGCGTGAAGGCGGACCAGTCCACGTTCACTTGAGTGACTCCATGGCCCGTCCGCAGTACAAATTCGATAGGGTTTTCATCACCTGGCTGACCTCGAAACTGGCCATCTGGTAATAGACGTATTTGCCGTCGCGCCGCGTCGCGACCAGTCCTTCGTCGCGCAGTACGCCCAGCTGCTGCGACAAGGTTGGCTGGCGGATGCCGGTCAGCGATTCCAGCTCGCCCACGTTGCGTTCATTCTGGACCAGCTGGCACAGCAGCAGCAAGCGGTCTTCGTTGGCCAGCGCCTTCAGCAGCGCGCACGCCTGGGAGGCGGATTCACGCAGGACGGCGACCTCGCAGTCGGTAAGAGGAGCGTTCATGGGATGTATGTCAGTCGCTTGGCGGATGGCTTCGTCATTATATTGACGAATAAACTATTCAACAATATTATTTAAAATTGTATATTGTTAATCTGCGCCGCGCCTTGCGGCACCCGTGCGAGCGCTCATGAATCCGCAAATCCAGCCCTTCTTCGACCCCGTCACCGCCACCATCACCTACGTGGTCCATGAGTCCACGCCGGGCGGCGCCTGCGCCATCATCGATTCGGTGCTGGACTTCGATCCCAAGTCCGGCCGCACCGGCACGGCCAGCGCCGACCGGGTGGCGGACTACGTGCGCGAGCACCAGTTGAAGACCCTCTGGCTGCTGGAAACCCATGCCCACGCCGATCACCTGTCCGCCGCGCCCTATCTGCAACGCCAGCTGGGCGGCGTGATCGCCATCGGGCAGAGCATCCGCACCGTGCAGGGCGTTTTCAAGAAGATCCTGAACCTGGAGCCCGGATTCCAGCTGGACGGCTCGCAGTTCGGCCATCTTTTCGCCGACGGCGAGACCTTCCGGATCGGCGCGCTGACCGCCACCGCCATCCATGTGCCCGGCCACACGCCCGCCGACATGGCTTACCTGATCGGCGACGCGGCCTTCGTGGGCGACACGCTGTTCATGCCGGACGTGGGCACCGCCCGCTGCGACTTTCCCGGTGGCGACGCCCACTTGCTGTACCGCTCGATACAGCGGCTGTTGAGCCTGCCCGCCGGCACCCGGCTGTTCATGTGCCACGACTATCCGCCCATGGGGCGCGAGGCATCCTGGCAGACCACCGTGGCCGAGCAGCGCCACGCCAACATCCATGTGCGCGACGGCATCAGCGAGGAGGAATTCGTGGCCATGCGCACGCGGCGCGATGCGACGCTGTCCATGCCCACGCTGATCCTGCCCGCCATCCAGGTGAACATCCGGGCGGGCCACTTCCCACCCGCGGAAGATAACGGCGTGCGCTACCTGAAGATTCCCCTCGACGCACTTTGACGCGCGGGCCACGGCGCACTTGCGCGCCGCGGCCTTATCCCGCAAGATCGCCCGATCGAAAAATCCCCGATCCGACGCATCCCCATGTTCGCCGAAGCCGAAGCCGATCCCAGCCTGTCCAAAGACGAATTCAAGCCGCTGGAGGCGCGCCTGCGGGTCGCCCTGCTCAACGCGCAATACCGGCGGCTCAGGGAGGCGGACAAATCGCTGCTGGTGGTCGTGGCGGGGATCGACGGCGCCGGCAAGGGCGCCACCATCAATCTGCTGAACGAATGGATGGACCCGCGCCACATCAAGACACTGGCCTATGGTCCGCGCGAAGGCGAAGAACTGGAACGCCCGCCGCTGTGGCGCTACTGGAAGGATCTGCCGCCCAAGGGCAGCACGGGCATCGTCTTTGGCTCCTGGTATGCGCCGTTGATTCTTGAAACCCTGCGCAAGAAGCCGAATCAGGAGAGGATCGAAGCGCAGTCCGCCGCGATCATGCGCTTTGAAGCCATGCTGGCCGCCGAAGGCACGCAGATCCTCAAGCTCTGGTTCCACCTGTCCGCCAAGGCGCAGAAAGAACGCGCGCAGCGCTTGCTGGCCAGCCCGGAGACGGCATGGCAGGTCAGCCCCGTCGACCTGAAGGTCAAGAAGAAATATGACCGCATCCGCGCGGGCGGACAGCTCGTGCTGAACCACACGGACAGCGGCCATGCGCCTTGGGTCGTGATTCCCAGCGCCGACGAGCACATGCGCTCCGCACGCACGGCCGAGGCGGTGCTGGCCTCCATGCGCCAGCGCGGCGTGCCCCGCATTCCTCCTGCTTTCGTGGCGCATTCCGGCGCCACGCGCATCGTCGACCGCCTGGGCGCACTGGACTACGACGCCAAGGTCGACAAGGCCGACTACGAATCCGAGCTGGGCCTGCTGCAGGGACGGCTGGCGCGCGCCGCGCGCAGCGCGACGTTCCAGGAACGCTCGCTGGTGCTGGTGTTCGAGGGCCAGGACGCCGCCGGCAAGGGCGGCGCCATCCGTCGCGTCACGCATGCGCTGGACGCCCGGCAGTTCGATATCACCCCCGTGGCCGCGCCCACCAGCGAAGAGCTGGCCCGGCCTTATCTGTGGCGGTTCTGGCGTCGCATTCCGCGCCATGGCCGCATCGCCATCTTCGACCGCTCCTGGTATGGCCGAGTGCTGGTTGAGCGCGTCGAAAAACTGACCCCACCCGCCAAATGGCGCCGGGCCTACGCCGAGATCAACGACTTCGAAGAGCAACTGGCCGCAAACGGCGCGCTGGTGCTGAAATTCTGGCTGGCGATCACCCCCGACGTGCAGCTTGAGCGGTTCCGCGAGCGCGAAAAATCCCCTTTCAAGAATTTCAAGATCACCCCGGATGACTGGCGCAACCGCGACAAGTGGCACGAGTACGCCGCGGCAACCAACGAACTGCTGACCCGCACCGACGTCGCTCATGCGCCTTGGCATCTGGTGTCCGCCAACGACAAGCGTTACGCTCGACTGCAAGTGCTGCGACACATCGTCGAAGCCATGGAAGACCAACTCTGAACACCGCCAGGAGGCCTCGCGCCATGAGTACCGCAGAAATCCGTCCCATCGTTGCCGCCGACTTCGACACGTGGCTGCCGCTGTGGAAGGGCTACCAGGACTTCTACCGCGTCGACATCGACGCCGCCGTGACGCGCAACACCTGGGCGCGCTTCCTGGATCCCGCCGAACCCATGCATGCGGCCCTGGCCTATGAAAGCGGCCGCGCCGTCGGCATGGTGCACTGGATCTTCCACCGGTCCACCTGGACCGCGGGCGACTACTGCTACCTGCAGGACCTTTACGTCGATCCCGAAGTGCGAGGCACGGGCGCAGGCCGCAAGCTGATCGAACACGTTTACGCCCAGGCCGCCGCCGCCAACTGCGCGCGCGTGTACTGGCTGACGCACGAAACCAACGCCACCGCGATGCAGCTCTACGACCGCATCGCCGACCGGTCCGGCTTCATCCAGTACCGCAAGGTGATGGCTTGAGCGCGCGCGATCCCAACTGCCCTCTGTGCCAGGAAGACGGCGGCACGCTGCTGTGGCGCGGACCGCACCTGCGCATCATCGAGGTCGAGGATGCTGACTATCCGGGTTTCACCCGGGTGATCTGGAATGGCCATTTGGCCGAGATGACCAGCCTGTCGACCCACGGGCGGGACCTGCTGATGCGGGCCGTGTACGTGGTGGAAGAGACGCAGCAATCGGTCCTGTCGCCCGACAAGATCAACCTCGCTTCGCTGGGCAATATGGTGCCGCATCTACACTGGCATGTGATCCCGCGCTGGCGCGGCGACCGCCATTTTCCGGATCCGATCTGGGCGGCGCCTCGCATCGCGGCAGGCGCGGAGCCCGAAGAATGGAAGGACAGGCAGGCGCGCGTCCAGGCCTTGCTGCCCCGCTACCGCGACCGCCTGGTCGAGGCGATGAACGCGCTGCTCTGGCACTGAGGCCGGGTCTCACCGGGTCACCGGACAGCACGCGACACGGGCGGGCCACTTCCGAAATTTTCCCGAGAAATGACGGAAATTAACGGCATTATGGCAAAAATAAGGCATCAATTCAGTTAATATTCAGGTCTTGTTGCCCGCTATCCGTCCGCCAAAAATTCAATGAAGGCCGTCCCCGCCATTCCACCGGTTCCCGCCCCCGCCAAGCCTGTCTCCTTCCTGCAAGCGTTCCTGCGGTCAGAAGCCCTGGGCGGCTATGTCCTCATGTTCGCCGCGCTGGCCGCCCTGGTGGTCGCGAACACGTCCGCCGCTCCCCTGTACTTCGACGTCCTGGGCGCCAAGCTTGGCTTTCAGGCGGGACCTGTCGTGCTCCGGGAGACCGTGCTGCACTGGATCAATGACGGCCTGATGGCCATCTTCTTCCTGCTGGTGGGGTTGGAAATCAAACGCGAAGTGCTGGACGGCCAGTTGCGCGGCGCCGCCCGCATCATGCTGCCGGGCATCGCGGCGCTCGGCGGCATGGCGATGCCGGCGATCATCTACCTGCTGGTCAACCTGGGCAGCCCCGACACCTTGCGCGGGTGGGCCATTCCCGCCGCCACCGATATCGCCTTTGCCCTGGGCATCCTGGCGCTGCTCGGCAGCCGGGTGCCGACGTCGCTGAAGATCTTCCTGACCGCGCTGGCCATCCTGGACGACCTCGGCGCCATCGTCATCATCGCGCTCTTCTATACGTCGGACCTCAACGTGTTTGCGCTGGGCATGGCCGGCGCGCTGCTGGTGTGCCTGTTCTGCCTGAACCGCGCGGGCGTATCGCGTCTGACGCCCTACCTGCTGCTCGGCGCGGTGCTGTGGTATTTCGTCCTGAAGTCGGGCGTGCACGCGACGCTGGCCGGCGTGGCGCTTGCGCTGACGATTCCCCTGCGCCCGCGGAACCAGGGAGGAATCCATGCGCATTCGCCCTTGCATACGCTGGAGCACGCGCTGCACAAGCCGGTGGCGCTGCTGATCGTCCCGCTGTTCGGATTCGCCAATGCGGGCGTGTCGTTCGCCGGGATGGGCCTGGCCAGCCTGGCGCAGCCCGTGCCGATGGGCGTGGCGCTGGGCCTGTTCCTGGGCAAGCAGTTGGGCGTATTCGGCTTTGCCTGGCTCGCCATCAAGACCGGCATTGCCAGCTTGCCCAGGCATGCCACCTTCACGCAGCTCTACGGCGTTGCGCTGCTGTGCGGGATCGGCTTCACGATGAGTCTCTTCATCGGCGCCCTCGCCTTCACCGATGCCGCCACCGTCGACGCCACCAAGATCGGGGTACTGACGGGCTCGCTGGCTTCCGCCGTCGCCGGGTTCGCGCTGCTGCGCGCGGCCGGCTCACCCGCCCGGGAAACGGGGCCGCACTGAACGGCGGCCCGTGGAGGTTGCGGTAGACTGGCTGCAACGCTTTTCGCAGGAGCCGGCATGAAATCGTCCCGCATCACCGTGCAGCGCGTCTATGAAGGAACCGGGCCGGAAGGCAGCTACCTGGCGCTGGTGGACCGCATGTGGCCGCGCGGCCTGCGCCGCGCCGATCTTGGGCTGGACGAGTGGGCCCGCGACATCGCCCCCACCGCCGAACTGTGCAAATGGTTCAGCCATGTCGACGAGCGCTGGGAAGAGTTCCGTGCCCGATACCTGGCTGAACTGGCTACGCCCGAGCAGCAGGCCCGCATGGCGGCACTGCTGAATGCCGCCGGCACACGCCCCCTCACCCTGCTGTACGGCGCACGCAACACCGAGCACAACCAGGCCATCGTGCTGCGCGACGCCTTGCTGGACTACGCCCGCCACCACGCCAAGCGCGCGGCCTGAGGCCACCGCCGGAACGGGACACTACGGGTCCTGGCAGGCATGCGCACCGCGCGCCATCGCCCGCGCCAGCCGATGGATGATGTCGGGCCGGGCCAGGCGCCGCTCCTCGTCCGGATTCACGATCACGCCCGCCTCCACCAGCACGGCGGGCATCGGCGCGGTTTTCAGCACGGCCAGCCCGTCGAAGCGATGCACGCCGAGCCTGCGGTCCAGCAGCGGGCGGTTCTCGCCGGCGATGGGCTCCGCGTGATACAGCGAGGGCGTTTCACCCGCCGCGAGCATTTGTTCGCCGATCGCCCGGGCGCAGCGCAAGCTTTGCTCATAGTGGGGGTTTTTCTCGGACACGAAGATCGCAAAGCCCGCGAATTCGCGCTGGCGGCCGGCATCGATGTACTTCTGCTGCATCGAATCGTGGTGGATCGACATGAAGAAGCCGGCTGTCGGCGCGAGCAGCGCGCGCTTGCCCAGCGGCACGTCGGCGCCATCGGCCGCTACGCGCGTCACGCGGTCGCCCAGGGCCTTGAGTTCCTCCGCCACTTCCGCGCTCAGGTCCAGGTTGTACAGGTACTCCACCCGTCCGCTGGCGCCCGTTGCGCCCGGCCGTTGCGGCGTGTGCCCGGTGTCGACCACGATGTGGGCGGCATGCGCCGGCAGCAGCGCACTCATGCATAGCAGCACGCGGCTCGCGGCCCCAAGAAAACGACTGATGAATGACCGCGCCACGCCGCTTACCACCTGCAAGAAAGTGAAGGCGCTGGAGGGCCCAGCAGCCGGATGGGCCGGATTCTGCCGCAGCCTCCGGGCAGCGGCAACGGAATAAACCGTGGCCTGCCGTCGCGCGTAACAGGAAGCCCCACCTGCCCGCGAGCGCCGGAAGCAAATGACATACACCGTTACCGCCACCATGACGACGCGCGTTCAGTCTCTTCTCATGCTGGACGACTTACCATCCAGACATGCTCCTTGCGTCCGTGGGCGGCACCCGCCGCCTCCCGCAAGGCCTGTCGCCGGCAACACGCCGGCATCCCTTACCCGGAGGTTGCAGCATGCATCAGCTGAACGGAAAAGTCGCCGTCGTCACCGGAGCCGCCAGCGGCATCGGCAAGGAAATCGCCCTGACGCTCGCCCGCGCCGGCGCATCCATCGCGATTGCCGACCTGAATCAGGAAGGCGCGGACACCGTGGCCCGCGAAATCGAACAGGCCGGCGGCAAGGCCATGGGCGTGGCCATGGACGTCACCAATGAGGACGCCGTGAACCAGGGCATAGACCGCGTGGCGGCCGCCTACGGCGGCATTGACATTCTGGTGTCCAACGCCGGCATCCAGATCGTGAGCCCGATCGAGAACTTTGCTTTCTCGGACTGGAAAAAGATGCAGGCCATCCATGTGGACGGCGCGTTCCTGACGACCAAGGCCGCGCTCAAGCACATGTACAAGGACAACCGCGGCGGCGTGGTCATCTACATGGGCTCCGTGCATTCCCATGAGGCGTCGCCGCTGAAGTCCGCCTACGTCGCGGCCAAGCATGCGCTCCTGGGCCTGGCCCGCGTGCTGGCCAAGGAAGGCGCGCCGCACAATGTGCGTTCGCACGTCATCTGCCCGGGCTTCGTGCGCACGCCCCTGGTGGAAAAGCAGATCCCCGAACAGGCCAGGGAGCTGGGCATCAGCGAGGAAGATGTCGTCAAGAAGGTCATGCTGGGCGACACCGTCGATGGCGTCTTCACCACCGTCGAGGACGTGGCGCAGACCGCGCTGTTCCTGTCCACCTTCCCGAGCGCGGCGTTTACCGGACAGTCCTTCGTGGTCAGCCACGGCTGGTACATGCAGTAGGCAGGCCCAGGACTTGGTACCCTTGGCCTCCAGAGATGGCGCGCACGGTCGCGCGCCATCCGGTTTCGCCTTAGAGGAATCCCATGTCTTTCAGCTCCGATGCCTGGGCTCGCAATGCCGCGCTCTACGAGAAAACGCGCGACATGCCGTTCAACCAGGAACTGGCCAGCGGCCAGCTCGACGAGAACGCATTCAAGCACTACATGATCCAGGACGCGCACTATCTGGTGGCGTTCGGGCGCGCGCTGGCCATCGCCGCCGCCAAGGCCGATGACGCCGACGGCGTGGTGCAGTTCGCGGAGGCGGCCAAGGGCGCCGTCGTGGCCGAGCGCAGCCTGCACGCGGGCTTCCTGAAGCAGTTCGGCATCGACGCCGCCACCTTCGAGGCTACGCCGCTGACCCCGGCCAGCCACCACTACACCAGCTTCCTGATCGCAACCGCCTGGAGCGCGCCCTATCCGGTGGCGCTGGCGGCCCTGCTGCCGTGCTTCTGGATCTACGCCGAGATCGGCCGCGAGATCCACGCCCGCGCGGTGCGTCCCAATCCGTATGCGGCATGGATCGATACCTATGCCGGCGAGGAATTCCACACGCTGGTACGCGCCGTGATCGCATCGGTGGACCACGCGGCGGAAGCGGCGTCGGCGCAAACGCTCGAAGCGATGCACCAGGCTTACACGCACGCTGCCCAGCTGGAATGGATGTTCTGGGACTCGGCCCACCGGCAGGCTGGCTGGCCGGTCTGAGCTCAAGCGCGGATCAGGGGCGCGCGTTCCGGCGCGCATGCCGCGCAACCCGCAACTGATGGCGGGCCTGCGCGCGCGTCATTCGCGCCCCATTTTTGCAAGGCTCACTTGCCGTAAACGTCCCGTGGCTCCGAAAACCGGATCAGATTCGCACATCGGCGCTGGTAGTCCTCGGTGCAGCGCTTCTGCATCGTCTGGGCGACGGTCTTCGCAAGATTGGCGCCTATGGTTCGTGCGCTCGCGTTCGGCCCGCGATTGGAATAATCCCTGAGCGAAATCCAATAATCTTCCTCGCCGTAGCCCCGATACTCGCCCGTCTCGGCCACGTACAGGCGGAACATCATGCCGACGCTCGGTTGGGTTTGCCCGAATCCGTCGGAGCCATGCGGTGCGCCCAGCACAACCGCGTATCTCGCCCCGACGCCTGCCGCGTCCTCTTTCATGCCCTGCGGCTTGGCCGCGGAGGGATTGTATTTTCGTTCAATCACCGTGGCCTTGATGCCTGCCGCGTTCAGGGCTCCCGGTAACTCGGCGCGCAGCGCGTTGCATACCGCTTCCCCTGCGTATACGGCGGGATAGGCGGTACGCGCACCCACCAGGCCGACGCCGCCCATCTCTTTCTGATAATCGCAGATCGGCATGTAGATCACGACGGGACTCAGCACTTCCTGCGGCGACGGGTCGGATTCCACCAGTGGCCGCGGCTTTCCCATGATGAACGTGCAACCCGTGGACAACAATAGCGCCGACGCGGCGAACGACAGTTTGCGGAGATTCATGCCAGGTATTGGAGTAGGTATTGAAAATGGAAGCATCTCCAAACGGAGAGCCCTGCTGGACATGGCCCGCCACGGCAGACGGCATTGGCGAACCGCAGGCGGCCATTTCCTGTTCAGCACGATCGAGTGCCGTTCGGATGAAAACTATATAGCCCGGCGTCAATATGCGATTTACGGGACTAGCCGCAATTTCCCATCCAGTTCATGGTTCTTTTTATTCAAAGCGAAAATTCCGCAGGCAGGCAGCGGCAGGCTGCTTTCACCGCATGTCGTGGCCGGTGCGACGCTTGACCGCGCGTATGCCAAAATCGCGCCCATGCCGATCGATAACCGCTTGAATCCCAACGCCCTGGCCGCCCAGACGGCGCAACTTCCCGCCGCCTGGCAGGCCGCCTTCGCCCCCAAATCCGTGGCCGACGCGCTCGCCGCGGCCACGGCCCATGTGGAAAAGCGCCTGGCCGAAGGCGCGGTGGTGTATCCCGCCACGCCTTTTCGCGCATTGCACGGCCTGGCCCCGTCTGATGTCCGGGTGGTGATTCTGGGACAGGATCCGTACCACGGCCCCGGCCAGGCCCAAGGCCTGGCGTTCTCGGTGCCGGACGATTGCAAGCGCCCGCCCAGCCTGCGCAACATCTTCAACGAGATCGCCCAGGAATATCCGGGCACGCACGTGCCGGTGGGCAATGACCTGAGCAGTTGGGCCGATCAGGGCGTACTGCTGCTGAACACTGCGCTGACGGTGGAAGACGGCCAACCTGCCTCGCACGCCAAGCGCGGCTGGGAAACGGTGACGGATGCGCTGATCGCGCTGGTCGCCCGCGACCCCTCGCCCAAGGTGTTCATGCTGTGGGGCGCCCACGCCCAGGCCAAGCGCTTGTTGCTTCCGGACAACAGCGGCCACCTGGTGCTGATGTCCAACCATCCCTCGCCGCTATCCGCCCGCAGGCCCCCGGTGCCGTTCCTGGGCTGCGGCCACTTCCTGGCCACCAATGCGTGGCTGGAAAACCAAGGGAAAAACCCTATTGATTGGGGACTGGACAAAAAAATAATTCCCTTGCAAGGCGAATTCGGGTTATGATCGCCGCACTGCACAAAACGAGTTCGGCATTTACCGCCTTGATTTAGCGGAATTTTTTGCAGTCTGCCGGGAAGCCTAAGCCCCGGCCTCATGCCGAACTATCATCGATTCCTGACCTCCTTTCCTTTCGCCCTGCGTTCCAATCTGTATAAGAGAACGCGCCACGCGCATGGTTGATTCGGTCGGCACGATGCTCCATCAACCGTCGCCTGGATCCGGCCGCCTAATCCCCTGGCCCGACCAAGCACTGCGTCGCATTGATTGCGGCAAGGGAAAGTAATGTCTTTCGAAAACCTGGGCCTCGCGCCTGCTCTGTTGTCGGCCGTTCAAGAAGCTGGCTTCAGCACCCCCACCCCCGTCCAAGCCGCTGCCATTCCGCAAGCGCTGGCCGGTCAAGATCTGATGGTGTCCTCGCAGACGGGCAGCGGCAAGACCGCCGCCTTCATGCTGCCGGCCCTGCACCGCATCGCCCAGATGCCCGCCAACAAGGGCGTCGGCGTGCAAGTGCTGGTGCTGACCCCGACCCGCGAACTGGCCCTGCAAGTCACCGAAGCCACCGCCACCTACGGCCGCAAGCTGGCTGACCTGCGCACCGCCACCGTCGTGGGCGGCATGCCCTACGGCGCGCAATTGAAGGCGCTGTCGCGCCGCGTCGACGTGCTGGTCGCCACCCCCGGCCGCCTGATCGACCACCTGCAATCGGGCCGCGTCAAGCTGAACACCGTGCACACGCTGGTGCTGGACGAAGCCGACCGCATGCTGGACATGGGCTTCATCGAAGATATCGAGACCATCGTCAGCCGCCTGCCCGAAGACCGCCAGACCCTGCTGTTCTCGGCCACGCTGGACGGCACGATCGCCAAGCTGGCGGCGCGCATGATGCGCGACCCGCAGCGCATCGAGATGGCCGGCGCCAAGGAAAAGCACACCAACATCACGCAAAGCCTGCTGTACGCGGACGATGCCAGCCACAAGATGCAATTGCTGGATCACGTGCTGCGCGACGCCAAGCTGGACCAGGCCATTGTCTTCACGTCGACCAAGCGCGGCGCGGATGACCTGGCCGACCGCCTGGCCGACCAGGGCTTCGCCGCCGCCGCCCTGCATGGCGACATGAACCAGCGCCAGCGCACCCGCACGCTGTCGCAACTGCAACGCGGCCAGCTGCGTATCCTGGTTGCCACCGACGTTGCCGCCCGCGGCATCGACGTTCAAGGCATCAGCCACGCCGTCAACTTCGACCTGCCGATGCAAGCCGAAGACTACGTCCACCGTATCGGCCGTACCGGCCGCGCCGGTCGCAATGGCCTGGCGTTCACGCTGGCCACGCACTCCGAGCGCCACAAGGTTCGCCGTATCGAGCACTACATCGGCCAATCGATCACGCCTGAAGTGATTGCCGGTCTGGAACCCAAGCGCACCCCGCGTCCGTCGGCCGGCGGCAGCGGCGCTCCGCGAGGCGGCAAGCCTTTCGGCAAGCGTCCCGGCGGCTTCGGCGGTTCGCGCCATGAAGGCGGCTACCAGGGCAACCGTGACGGCGCTCCGCGTGAAGGCCGTTCTTTCGCCGGCCCGCGTGGCGAGTTCAAGCCGCGTGAAGGCGGTTACCAAGGCAATCGCGACGGCGCTCCGCGCGAAGGCGGCTACCAAGGCAACCGTCCGTTCGGCGACCGCCCCCAGCGTTCGTTTGGCGACCGTCCCAGCTTCGGTGATCGTCCCCAGCGCGAAGGCGGCTACCAGGGCAATCGTCCCTTCGGCGACCGTCCCCAGCGTGAAGGCGGCTTCCGCGGCGGCGACCGTGACGCGCGCCCCAGCTTCGGCGGCGACCGCCCCAGCCATGGCGACCGTCCCCAGCGCGATGCGCGCCCGTTCAGCGAACGCGCTCCCCGTGAAGGTGGTTTCCGCGGCGGCGATCGTGACGCCCGCCCCAGCTTCGGCGACCGTCCCAGCTTCGGTGACCGCCCCCAGCGCGAAGGCGGCTTCCGCGGCGGCGACCGTCCTGAAGGCGGTTTCCGTGCCAAGCCCGCGTTCGACAAGCGCCCCGGCGGCCCCGCCAAGCGCTTCGCCAAGCCGGCGGATCGCCGCGGCTAATCAGCCAGCCTGACCCGAAACAAACCCCGCGCCTGTCGCGGGGTTTGTTTTTTTGTCGCCCGGATCCCGCAAGACCCGCAGAGGAGCGCGGCGTGCCCGGCCTTTTTTTGGGAAAATGCCACATTGCCCACGCCTCATCCAACCATGCAACGCCCCGCTCCCGCCAACCTGCCCCCCCTAGCCCCCGCCGCGCGTGAACACAGCGAAGCCGCCGCCGCGCACCTGCGCGCCGCAATCACGGCCAACGGCGGCTGGCTGCCGTTCGATCACTGGATGGCCGAGGCGCTGTATGCGCCGGGACTGGGCTATTACGCCGCAGGCAACGTCAAGCTGGCCGATGCGGACGACGGCGCCAAGACGCCTGCGGGGGACTTCGTCACCGCACCCCAGCTCACGCCGCTGTTCGCGCGCACCCTGGCCCGCCAGGCGGCCGAGGTGCTGCGCCAGACCAGTACGCAAACCGTGCTGGAGTTCGGCGCCGGCACCGGCGCCCTGGCCGAAGGGGTGCTGCGCGAGCTGGACGCGCTGGGCCTGCAAGAGACCCGTTACCTGATCCTGGAAGTGTCGGCGGATCTGCGCGCCCGCCAGGCGGAAAGACTCGCCGCATTCGGCGACCGCGTGCAATGGCTGGACGCGCTGCCCAATGCGTTCTCCGGCTGCGTGCTGGCCAACGAGGTCCTGGACGCGATGCCGGTATCGCTCTTTGCCTGGAGCGACGAAGGCGCCGTGCTGGAGCGCGGCGTGGCGCTGGACGCATCCGGCTCGTTTGCCTGGCAGGACCGCCCCGCCCCCGCGGCGCTGGCCTCGGCCGTCGCCGCTCGCATGCCAGCGCTGCCCGGTTATGTGTCCGAGATCAACCTGCAGGGCGAGGCCTGGATCGGCGCCATGGGCAGCTGGCTGGAACGCGGCGCGGCCCTGCTGGTGGACTACGGATTTCCACGCAGCGAGTACTACCACCCGCAACGCGCGGGCGGCACGCTCATGTGCCATCTGCGCCATCACGCGCACGGCGATCCGTTCACCGCCCCGGGCTTGCAGGACATCACCGCGCATGTGGATTTCACCGCCATGGCGGAAGCCGCGCTTGCGGCCGGATTGCAGGTGCTGGGCTACACGTCGCAAGCCCGCTTCCTGATGAACGCGGGGCTGATGGATCTGCTGGCGCAGCTGGATCCCTCGGATGCGCAGGCCTACGCGCAGGCCGTCGCGCCGGTCCAGAAGCTGCTGTCCGAAGCGGAAATGGGCGAATTGTTCAAGGTGCTGGCGATAGGACGCGGCATGCAGGAACCGCTGACGGGGTTCTCGCGCGGCGACAGGCTGGGCAAACTGTAGCGCCCTGCCCGGCCCGGGCGCCCTGCAAGCGAAATCAGCCCGCCCGCAGGCGTTCCAGCCGCGCCTGGCGCACGCTTTCCTTGATGCGGGCCGGATCGCCCGCGCAGGCTTTGGCGATGGCCCCTGCATCCACGCCGCGCACGGCGGCCACCCGGGCCTGCCACGCCGGCTTGTCCACCGGCCGCAATACCGCAACCGTGTCCAGCAGATCGAAGAAGCGCTCGGGCTTGCGCAAGGCGTCGGCGCGTTCCATCAGCGTGAGTTGCGCGTCGGCGGCATCGCCATCCTCTTGCGCGCCGTCCAGGCCGGCCAGCATCTCCGGCAACAGGCGCGCATAGTCATTGCATTCGGTGGGCACGCGCAAGCGGCGGCCCATGGCCTCGCGCTCCGGCGTCAGGCGGCACATCAGCGCGTAGCGCCCCGCCAGCGACAGCCCCGCCGCGGCGGCCCGGTCGAGATCCACGCCGACTTCGTCCACGCCCTGCAATTCGGGCATCACGCGGGCCAGCGCGCCCGAGGCCTGCAGCACGCCCAGCATGCGCGACGGCGCATCGGCCATCAGGCCGCGCGACAGTTCCTTCCAGACCCGTTCGGCCACCAGCGCGTCGGCCTCGCCGGCCTCGACCATGCGGCGGCACAAGGCCATGGTCTCGGGCGCCACGGTGAAATCGCGAAAGCGCGCGGCGAACCGGCCCAGCCGCAGAATGCGCACAGGATCTTCTTCGAATGCGTCGCCCACATGACGAAATACCCGGGTGCGCAGGTCGGCCGCGCCATCGAGCGGATCGACCAGTTCCCCGTCCTGCCTTTGCGCGATGGCGTTGACGGTCAGGTCGCGTCGGCGCAGGTCTTCTTCCAGCGTGACATCCGCGCCGGTGTAGAAGGTGAAACCCTTGTAGCCGCGCCCCGACTTGCGCTCGGTGCGCGCCAGGGCGTATTCCTCTTTGGTGCGGGGATGCAGGAAGACGGGGAAATCGCCGCCGACCGGGATGAAGCCGCGGCGCGCCATGTCTTCCGGCGTGGCGCCCACGACGACCCAGTCGTGGTCGCCCGGCGCCAGGCCAAGCAGCGCATCGCGCACCGCGCCGCCAACAATGTAGACCTGCAGGCCGTCGGTGGCCGGATCCCGCGTCATGGGACGGACGTGCTTTCCGCGCCCAAGGGCACGACGTTGCCCAGGCGCTCTTTCAGCGATTGGGGCTGACCGCTGAACATCGCCGCGTAATACACGGCGTTGGACATCACGTTCTTCACGTACGTGCGCGTTTCGTTGAACGGGATGGTCTCGGCGAAGATCGCGCCTTCCACGGGGTGCGTGAAGGTCGAGCGCCAGTTGTGGGGACGGCGCGGACCGGCGTTGTAGCCCGCGCTGGCCAGCATCTGCGATCCGTTCAGGTCGCGCAGCACGATATTCAGGTAGTTGGTGCCCAGCTCGGTGTTGGTGTCGAAGTCGTTGACGCTGTCGGGCGTGAAATTGCTCATGCCGATCTTGCCCGCGACCCACTTGGCCGTGGCCGGCATCAGCTGCATCAGGCCCGAGGCGCCCACATGCGAACGCGCGTCCATGATGAAGCGGGATTCCTGCCGGATCAGGCCATAGACCCACGCCGGATCCAGCGCGATGGCGTTGGCCTTGGCCGTGACGCGGCCTTCGAAGGGCGCGATGAAGCGCTGGCTGAAGTCGAACTCTTTCTCGGTGCGGTCGGAGGTGTTGACCACGCGGTCGTAGATGTTCTCGGCGCGGGCCAGTTCGGCGGCGGCCATCAGCTGGCGGTCGCTCATGCCGCGCAGGGTGTAATTCCATTCGGGCACGGCTTCGGCGCGCCAGCCCAGGCGAAAGAGCAGCACCGCGCGCTGCAGGCCGGGATTGGCGCGCGCCTCGGCGATCTCGCGATCGCTGATGGGCGCGGGACGCGGCGGCACGTTGATACGGCGGCCCAGTTCCTCGGCGGCCAGCTGGCCGTAGAAGTCGAAGCGGTCCGCAATGCTGGCGTAGGCGGCGGCGGCCTGTTCCTTGTTGCCAAGCGCGGCCTGGCCGCGGGCCTTCCAGTACACCCACGACGTCTCGGCCTGCTGCACGGCCGGCATTTCGTCGATGGATTCGATGACCCACTTCCAGTCGATCTTGGGTTGGCGCAGCGCAGCGCGCACCTTCCAGCCGGAGTTGTAGTCCGTCATGCGGATATGGCCGGCCTCGCGGTACCAGTCGTTGGCCCGGCTATCCAGGTTGAGCGCGGCGACCAGCGCGTACTGCCCGCGCACCCAGGCGAGATTCGACTTGGCCATGGACTTGGCCCACTCGCGGCGCAGGTAGGAATCGGCGACGCCGACGTCCGAACGCGCCAGGCGCGCAAGCGCGATGGTGACGAGTTCTTTCTCGTTGCGGCCCACGGGCAGACGGTCCTGGCGCGTCAACCACTTCATGGGGTCCTTCATGAGGACGTCGTAGGTCTTCTGGTCGCGCGGCTCGAACATGTACTGCACGAACTTGCGCGCGTCCGTCGTCTTGTTGGCCTCGATGGCGTCGCGCAACTGGGGTTCCAGCTGTTCCCAGCCCAGGATGCGATCCGCCACCAATTGGTCGTACAGCGCCCAGCAGGCCCCGCCCGGCGCGAACACGGCCATGGCCTGCGCCGCGGTGGCGCGCTGGCCGGTCATGTGCTTGCCGTCCAGAATGGCGCATTCGATCTGCGCATTGGTGTTCTTCACCGGCGCAAGCTTGCGCACGGTTTCGAAGTCGCCGCTGCGGGCGGCCGCCAGCAGCCAGTCGCCGCGCAGGCGGTCGGCCAGGTAGGCGTCGCCGTTGCTGCCAATGAATTTTTGCAGGTCGGCGGTGGGCCGGCCGGTGGCGGGCGGAGTCCAGAGCTGATAGCGCAGGAGCCAGTATTCGGGGTACATGCCCAGCGGGTTGCCCTTGGCTTGCGGGACGAGCGCGCCCAGGACGGACCATTGCTTGCGGTTCATGGCCTCGCGCGCGGCGACCACGGCGGCCAGCGCCGGCGTATCCGAGGTGGGCGGCAGGCCTGCCAGCACGGCCGGGGGCACGGCAATGACAGGCTGCGCCGCCTGTATGGCGGGTTGGGGCTGCGGATTGACGGCGGCGCTGCGCTGCTGCGCATCCACCGGCGCACAGGCGGCGGTGAACAGCGCCACCAGGGGCAGCCATCGGCGCAGGCCGGAGCGAACATCGGGCGTGGTGGCGGCGGCGCTTACGGCCTGCCGCAGGGATTTCTGATACCGTCGGGGTTGCAAGGTCTGTGTCATGCTGCTTTCCTCATGCACCCGTCTTGCCGCACGCCCGCATGCTGGCCATCCGCATGTTTTTCTTCAGCATGTTCGCCTTCATTTTCCACCCCCAGTTACAGCCACCGCATGACTACGCAAAATACTCCAGAGGATACCGCAGTCCAGCACCGCACGCGATTGCGGCAACTGCGCGCCGGATTGCCGGAAGACCAGCGCAGCCGGGGCGGTTTACTGATGCGCGCCCGGCTGTTCACCTGGCTGAACGTGGCGCGCGACCAGGCCGTGCGTGCCGGTAATCCGGCCCCCACCACCGTCGCCGCTTTCTGGCCCATGGCCGACGAGCCCGACCTGCGGCCCTTGCTGACGCAATGGACCGAGGGCGGCATGACGGTCGCCTTGCCGGTGATGCGCGAGCGCAACGCCCCCCTGGCGTTCCTGCCCTGGACGCCCGATGCCGAACTGCGCGCGGGCCCGTATGGCATTCAGGAACCCGTCGCCGGCCCCGAATTGCTGCCCGACGTAGTCCTGGTGCCCACCCTGGGCTACACGGAACAGGGCGACCGCCTGGGCTACGGCGGCGGCTATTACGACCGCACCCTGGCTGCCCTGCGCGAACGGGGCCACCCGTTCATCGCGATTGGAATCGCCTGGAGCTGCGGCGAACTGGATGCCGACTACGTCCCCGCCGCGCACGACGTCCGGCTGGACGCGGTGCTGACCCAGGACGGCTGGGTGCCGCAGGCACCCCTGGAGCAAGGCGGCACGGGCGGAACCACGCTGCACACCTACCGGATGAACTGACGCACCAGTTCTGCCCGGCTCCATGCACCAAACTGGTGCGGATTCCTGCCAGAAGTTTCTCCGGCTGACGCGCCGCGCCCGCCGCGCGGCCGGTCGACCCGCGTAGCCCGCCGCGGGGATGGCATTTCGACTCCCTTGAGAGGATATTGTCCTCAAGGACGCCCGCAAGCCGAAAAGCTGGCACGCCGGTTGCTTGTCATTAAGACCGGCCACGCCTGAGCCGGGTAACGGCCGCGTGCAAGCCGGCCGCAAGCACCTGCATCGGAGGAGCCATGAAGGACAGACCATCCCGTCCATCCGCCTATGACGAAATGCGCCACGGCGCGAGCGGCGTACGCTCCCACTACCAGGCCTTCGAGCGCTGGCACAATGAGCAGTCGGCCGAGGCCATGGCCGTGCGCCGGCTGGAAGCGGACCTGAGTTTTCGCCGGGTGGGGATCACCTTCTCGGTCGCGGGCGATGCCGCCGGGACCGAGCGCCTCATCCCCTTCGACCTGATCCCCCGGATCATCCCCGCCGACGAATGGCGGCACCTGGAAGCCGGCCTGAAACAGCGCGTGCGCGCGCTGAACATGTTCATCCGCGACATCTACCACGGCCACGACATCGTGCGCGCCGGCATCGTCCCGGCCGAACAGGTGTTCCTGAATTCCCAGTACCGCCCCGAAATGCAGGACGTCGCGGTGGCCGAGGACATCTACTGCCACATCGCGGGCGTGGACATCGTGCGGGCGGGCGCTGGCGAGTTCTACGTGCTGGAAGACAACCTGCGCGTGCCTTCGGGCGTGTCCTACATGCTGGAGAACCGCAAGATGTCGATGCGGCTCATGCCCGATGCATTCAGCCGCATCAAGGTCGAACCGGTGGCGCACTACCCCGACCTGTTGCTGGACAACCTGCGCGAAGTCGCGCCGCACGGCGGGGACGACCCCACCGTGGTCGTGCTGACGCCGGGCATGTACAACTCGGCCTACTTCGAGCACGCCTTCCTGGCCCAGCAGATGGGCGTGGAACTGGTGGAAGGCCAGGATCTGTTCGTGGAGCAGAACACCGTCTACATGCGCACCACCCAAGGGCCGCGCAAGGTGGACGTGATCTACCGGCGCCTGGACGACGACTTCCTGGATCCGCTGTCGTTCCGCGCCGATTCGGCGCTGGGCGTGCCCGGGCTGCTGTCGGTATACCGCGCCGGCCGCGTCACGCTCGCCAACGCCATCGGCACCGGCATCGCCGACGACAAGTCCACTTATCTGTACGTGCCGGACATGATCCGGTTCTACCTCAGCGAGGAGCCCATCCTGTCGAACGTGCCGACCTGGCGCTGCGGCCGGCCCGAAGAGCTGTCCCATGTGCTGGCCCACATGCAGGACCTGGTGGTCAAGGAAGTCCATGGCGCCGGCGGCTACGGCATGCTGGTGGGGCCTTCGGCCTCGCGCGCGGAGGTCGAGGCGTTCAAGGATCGCGTGCGCGCCAATCCCGCCAACTACATCGCGCAGCCCACGCTGGCGCTGTCCACCATTCCCACCTATGTGGAATCGGGCGTGGCGCCACGCCACGTGGACCTGCGCCCCTACGTACTGTGCGGCAAGGACATCCGCACCGTGCCTGGCGGCCTGTGCCGCGTGGCGTTGACCGAGGGCTCGCTGGTGGTCAACAGCAGCCAGGGCGGCGGCACCAAGGACACCTGGGTACTGGAGGACTGAACATGCTGAGCCGAACCGCCGACAACCTGTTCTGGATGTGCCGCTACACCGAACGCGCCGAGAACACGGCCCGCATGCTGGACGTGAACCTGCAGATGTCGCTGCTGCCCCAGGACGCGCAGATGCGCGAGGGCTCCTGGCTGGGCGTGCTGCGCATCTCCGAACTGCAGGGCCTGTATCAGAGCAAGTACGCGTCCATCTCGCCCAGCGACGTGCTGGAGTACATGGTCCGCGATCCCGAGAACCCCTCGTCGATCTATTCCTGCATGCGTGCAGCCCGCGAGAACGCGCGCGCCGTGCGCGGCAGTCTCACGACCGAAGTCTGGGAAACCTACAACACCACCTGGCTGGAGCTGCTCAAGCATTTGCATACCGGCCTCCTGGAGCGCAATCCGGGCGAGTTCTTCGAATGGGTGAAGTTCCGCTCGCATCTGGCGCGCGGCGTCACCATCGGCACCATGCTGGAGGACGAGGCGCTGTATTTCCTGCGCATCGGCATGCATCTGGAACGCGCCGACAGCACCGCCCGCATGCTGGACGTGAAGTTCCACGAACGCGGGGGCAACGGCGCGCAGGAAGGCCGCGCCGAACCGATCGGCTCCGCCGCGCTGCAAAGCGAGTTCTACCGCTGGTCGGCCTTGCTCAGCTCCGTGTCCGGACTGGAGATCTACCGCAAGGTGTACCGCGACGTGATCACGCCCGACCGGGTGGCGGAACTGCTGATCCTGCACGGCGACATGCCGCGTTCGCTGCTGGCCTCGATGCGGGCGGTGGCCGACGACCTGGCGCGCGTCTCGAACCAGCGCTCGACCGAAACCGAACGGCGCGCCGGCATGCTGTGCGCCGAACTGCAGTACGGCCGCGTCGAGGACATCCTGGATAGCGGGCTGCACCAGTACCTGGACCATTTCCTGGACCGCATCAACGACCTGGGCAACCGGATCAGCCAGGACTTCCTGGTGCCGCTGTCGGCATAACAAGGGGCAGCAATGAAACAGATCATCACGCATGTCACGCATTACCGCTACACCGCGCCGGTCAACTACAGCATCCAGACCCTGCGCCTGACGCCGCGCGACGACGAGCACCAGCGCCTGCTGCGCTGGCATATCGACGCGCCCGGCGCGCTGGAAAAGCAGGTCGACGCCTATGGCAACATCACGCACACGCTGACGCTCAACCACCCCCACACCGACATTGAATTGCGCGTGGTCGGGCAAGTCCTGGTGGCGCCGCTGACGCGTGGCGTGCTGGGCAGCGAAGACAGCCGGCTGCCCGTGCATGCCTACTGCGTGCAGACTCCGCTGACGCAGGCGGACGACACCATCCATGCCTTCGTGCGCGGGGTGCTGCCCAACGGCCTGACCACGTCGGACGATATCCTGACCCTGGCCACCGCGATCAACGACCGCGTCGCCTACGAGCCCGGCACCACCGACGTGACCACGGCAGCCGACCAGGTGCTGGCCATGGGCCACGGCGTCTGCCAGGATCACGCCCATCTGTTCCTGGCCTGCGTACGGGGCCTGAGCGTGCCCGCGCGCTATGTCAGTGGCTACCTGTACACCGCCACCGAGCATGCGGCCAGCCATGCCTGGGCCGACGTCTGGCTGCCCGACATCGGCTGGACCAGCGTGGACATCACCAATCGCCAGTTCGCCTCTGACTGCCACTGCCGGCTGGCGGTGGGGCGGGACTATGACTCCGCCGCGCCGGTGCGCGGCGTGCGCACCGGCGGCGGCGAGGAATCCATGGAGGTCAGCGTGCAAGTCCAGGCCCAGCCGCAGCAGTAACATCCGGCCAGCCGCGCCGCAATACAATGCGGCGTGGTTTTCCCTAATTCTCGATCATGACCTACTGCGTAGCAGCCCGCCTCGACTCCGGCCTGGTTTTCCTGTCCGACTCCCGCACCAATGCCGGCGTCGACCAGATCAGCGTCTTCCGCAAGATGACCGTCTTCGAACGTCCGGGCGACCGCGTGATGGTCCTGATGACCTCGGGCAACCTGGCGGTCAGCCAGGCCGTGCTGAACGCCCTGGCCCGCCAGCAGGACGACGGCGGCGAAACCATCTGGAACGCCCCCGACATGTTCGAGGCCACGCGCCGGATCGGCGCGGCGGTGCGCGACGTCTATCGCAGCGAAGCCCCCGCGCTGCATGAGCAGGGCGTGGACTTCAACGTCAACATGATCTTCGGCGGACAGATCGGCGCAGAGCGCTGCCGGCTGTTCCAGATCTATTCGGCGGGCAATTTCATCGAGGCCGGCCAGGAATGCCCGTACTTCCAGATCGGCGAAGCCAAGTACGGCAAGCCCATCCTGGACCGCGTGCTGCGTCCGGACACCTCGCTGGACGAGGCCGCCAAGTGCGCCCTGATTTCCATGGACTCCACGCTGCGCTCGAACATCTCGGTGGGCCTGCCGCTGGATCTGCTGGTCTATGACACCAACGCCCTGCGCGTCACGCACTTCGCCAGCATCGACGAACACAACGAGTACTTCCGCATGATCCGCGGGACCTGGGGCGAACGCCTGCGCCAGGTTTTCGCCGAGATCCCGGACCCGCTGTGGACCAATCCCGACGCTCCCGGCACGCTGGTGCCTCCCACCCGCGTGCATCAGCCATTGCGCGTGGAGCCCGACAACGCGCCCCAGGCCAGCTACCCGGCGCCGCAGGTGCTGGCCGAGGATCCGGGCAAGGATCAGCCGAACTAGGGCCTGTTGACGCGGAATACAGCCTCGCCGAGGCTGGAGGCTCGCGTAAACCCTCCTTTCCGCCAGCCGAAACCCGGCTTGCGAAACTGCGAATTCCATTACGCGCGCGGGCACGCCACACTGGCGTCGGCCCGTCATGCATCGCCTTGCGGGTCCAAGAAAACCACAAGGAGCGAGACATGTCCCTACCGTTCGCGCGCGCGATCAAGCGTGCAGCCTGGCCCATGCTGGCCCTGTCCTGCCTGGCCTGGAGCAACGCCGGCGCGCAGGGAGCCTATCCCAACCATCCCATTTCGCTGGTGGTGCCGTTCGCCGCGGGCGGCCCGACCGACGTGGTGGCCCGCAGCCTGGGCGCGTCCATGGCCAAGACGCTGGGGCAAAGCATCATCGTCGAAAACCGCACGGGCGCGGGCGGCACGCTGGCGTCCCAGCACGTGGCGCGCGCGGCGCCCGACGGCTACACCTTCCTGATCCACCACAATGGCATGGCGACCGCGCCGGCGCTCTACCGCAAGCTGTCGTTCAACCCGCTGACGGACTTCGCCTATGTCGGCCAGGTCGCGGACGTGCCCATGACCTTGCTCGGCCGCAAGGACCTGCCTGCCGACGGCATGGCGGGCTTCATCAAGTACGCCAAGGAAAACGGCAACAAGATCAACCTGGCGAACGCGGGGCTGGGCGCCGTTTCGCAGCTTTGCGGCATGCTGCTGCAGGAGTCGCTGGGCGTGCAGTTCACGACCGTGCCCTATGCGGGCACCGCACCCGCGATGACCGCGCTGCTGGGCGGCCAGGTGGACGTGCTGTGCGACCAGACCACGCAGACCATTCCCCAGATCAAGGGGGAACGCGTGAAGCTGTACGGCGTCACCACGCTGGACCGCATCAAGGCGCTGCCCGATGCGCCGACCTTGCAGGAAGGCGGCCTGAAGGACTTCGAGGTGAAGGTCTGGCATGGCGTGTATGCGCCCAAGGGCACCCCGCCCGAGGCCGTCGCCAAGTTCAACGCGGCGCTGCGCGCCGCGCTGAAAGACCCCGTCTTCACGCAGAAGATGGCCGAGCTGGGCGCCGAGATCGTGCCCGAAGCCAAGCAGACCCCCGAGGGCCTGCAGACCTGGCTGAAGTCCGAAGTGGACAAATGGGGCGGCATCATCCGCAAGGCCGGCGTATACGCGGACTGAACACGCCAGCGTAAAGCAACCTTCCACGCCGCAGGCGCTTCGCGCGCTTGCCGCGCGGGGCAAAAAAAGGCCGGCGTATGAACGCCGGCCTTTTGCGTTGCAGGCGCAAAGCCTACCGCGACAGTTCCTTCCACACCGCCAGCGGCGCTTCGGCGTGGTTCAAGGTGTAGAAATGCAGGCCCGGCGCACCGTTGTCGAGCAGGGTCTGGCACAGTTCCGTCACCACATCCACGCCGAAGGCGCGGATGGAGGCCTTGTCGTCGCCGAACTCGGCCAGGCGCAGGCGGATCCAGCGCGGCACTTCCGCGCCGCACATCTCCGAGAACCGCAGGAGCTGCGTGTGGTTCGTGATGGGCATGATGCCCGGCACGATCGGCACGTTGACGCCCTTGGCATGGGCCCGGTCGACAAAGTCGAAGTAGGCGTCGGCGTTGAAGAAGTACTGCGTGATGGCTGCATCGGCGCCGGCTTTCACCTTGGCCACGAAATGGTCCAGGTCGGCCGACGGGCTGGACGCCTGGGGGTGCATTTCGGGGTAGGCCGCCACTTCGATGTGGAACCAGTCGCCCGTTTCCTCGCGGATGAACGACACCAGCTCGTTGGCATAGCGCAGTTCGCCTGCGTCGCCGCCCATGCCCGAAGGCAGGTCGCCGCGCAGGGCCACCACGCGCCGCACGCCTTCATTCTTGTAAATCTGAAGTATGTCCCGCAGGTCCTGGCGGGTGGCGCCCACGCACGACAGATGAGGCGCCGCGTCGCAGCCCAGGTTGCGCAGCGTGCGCACGGCATCCGCCGTGCCGGCGCGCGTGGAACCGCCCGCGCCGAACGTCACGCTGACGTACTTCGGCTGGATGGCCAGCATCTGCTTGGCCGCGCGAACCAGCCGTTCTTGGCCGGCCAGATCGCGCGGGGGAAAGAATTCCAGACTGAATGCAGGAGAAATCGAATCGGACATGTCAGTTATCTACGCTACGCGCGTCGCGCGAAACAGGGGTTGCCCATCGCAATGCCGCGGAGCCGGCTCAGCCGGTCCGCAGGCATGCCCCCTTGAGGGGGAAGCGCGCAGCGCTTCGGGGGTGGGACCACACCTTAGGGAATCAGTTTGGTAAGCAAGCCAGAGATGATGCTGTACAGGATTGCACCGCCCACGGCCCACCAGAACCCGTTGACCTGGAAGCCCTTGAGCACGGAGCCCACGAACCAGAACAACAAGGCGTTGATGACAACGAGGAAGAGACCAAGGGTGACGATCGTGATGGGCAGCGTCAGCAACACCAGAACCGGCTTGACCAGCATGTTCACCAGGCCCAGCACCAGCGCGGCGATGAGCGCCGATCCGAAACTGGCCACCGTGATGCCGGGCAGCAGGTAGGCAACGGCCAGCAGGGCCACCGCGTTCAGGATCCAGACGAGTATCAATGTCACCATGTTCGAACTCCTGTATTGACGCTCCGCGGCCCCGTGATCGCCAGGCGAAGACGGGCCAGCCCCGCGGACCGGAAAACCCGCGCCGACATGGCGCGGCGTTTTCCTATTTTGCTTTCACCCGATCAATAACGGTAGTGATTGGGCTTGTAGGGGCCTTCGACCGGCACGCTGATGTAGTCGGCCTGGTCCGGGCGCAAGGTCGTGAGCTGCACGCCCAGCTTCTTCAGGTGCAGGCGGGCGACCTTCTCGTCCAGGTGCTTGGGCAGCACGTAGACTTCGCCGGACTTGTAGGCTTCGTTGCGCGTGAACAGTTCGATCTGGGCGATCGTCTGGTTGGCGAACGAGGACGACATCACGAACGAGGGGTGGCCGGTGGCGCAGCCCAGGTTCACGAGACGGCCCTGAGCCAGCAGGATGATGCGCTTGCCGTCCGGGAAGATGACGTGGTCGACTTGCGGCTTGATCTCTTCCCACTTGCAGTCGGCCAGGCCGGCAACGTCGATTTCGTTGTCGAAGTGGCCGATGTTGCAAACGATGGCCTGGTCCTTCATGGCGTCCATGTGTGCGCGCGTGATGACCTGGTAGTTGCCGGTGGCGGTGACGAAGATGTCGCCATGGGCGGCGGCTTCTTCCATCGTCACGACCTTGAAGCCTTCCATGGCGGCCTGCAGGGCGCAGATCGGATCGATTTCGGTGACCCACACTTGCGCGCGCAGCGCGACCAGCGCCTGGGCGCAGCCCTTGCCCACGTCGCCGTAGCCGGCCACGACGGCGACCTTGCCGGCGATCATCACGTCGGTGGCGCGCTTGATGCCGTCCACCAGCGATTCGCGGCAGCCGTACAGGTTGTCGAACTTGGACTTGGTGACCGAGTCGTTGACGTTGATGGCGGCGAACGCCAGCTCGCCCTTTTGCGACATCTGGTACAGGCGGTGCACGCCGGTCGTGGTCTCTTCCGTGACGCCCTTGATCAGGGCCAGGCGGGTCGAGTACCACTTGGGATCACGCTTCAGCGTTTCCTTGATGGCGGCGAACAGGATGCGCTCTTCATCGCTGCCGGGGTTGGCCAGGACCGACAGGTCCTTCTCGGCCTTGGTGCCCAGGTGCAGCATCAACGTGGCGTCGCCGCCGTCGTCGAGGATCATGTTGGCGTTCTGGCCATTGGGCCATTCGAAGATCTTGTGGGTGTACTGCCAGTACTCTTCCAGCGTTTCGCCCTTGACGGCGAAGACCGGCGTGCCGGACGCGGCGATCGCGGCGGCGGCGTGGTCTTGCGTGGAGAAGATGTTGCACGAGGCCCAGCGCACTTCGGCGCCCAGCGCCACCAGCGTCTCGATCAGCACGCCGGTCTGGATGGTCATGTGCAGGCTGCCGGCGATACGCGCGCCCTTCAGGGGCTGCGATGCGGCGAATTCCTCGCGGATGGCCATCAGGCCGGGCATTTCGGTTTCGGCGATGGCGAGTTCGCGGCGGCCCCAGCCGGCCAGCGACATGTCGGCAACGAGGTAGTCGGAGAAGGATTTATCAGTCACAGCGTTCATGGTGTGTAGGCTCCACGTGAATAACGAACGGCGCACGATATGGCCGGACAACGCGAATACACCACGACAGTCGAGTGCTCGCCTTTCCCGCCATATGCGACAAAGGTGAGCGCCGTTGCTGCAGCGACGCGCTGGGCGCGGCACTTGAACAAGGATTCCTGAGCCTGGCGAGCCGGGTTCCGCATGAAGGGAGCCGCAGGGTCGTCGCAACGCTCCTCAGGATTGCCGGGCATTGTACAAGGTTGGCGCGCCAATTGGGGTAATTACCCTTGGATGCCACAGACTGTGTCAGGGAGTGGGCGCCCATGCGCCGGCCGCCCCCTGCGAACTCCCCTGCGTCAGGGGGACCAGCGAGGCCAGCAGGTCGGAGGCCACCGAATCCCAGCTGCGCGTCAGCGCGTGCGCGCGCACGGCGTGGCGGTCCAGCGGCAACGCCGCCCGGCAGGCGTGGGCCAGATCGTCGTCCAGGCAGCCCGTGACGCCCTGCTCCACCACCGCCAGCGGCGCCTCGCTGCGATAGGCCGCCACCGGCGTGCCGCAGGCCATGGCCTCCAGCATGACCAGGCCGAAGGTATCGGTCAGGCTGGGAAAGACGAACACATCGGCCGCCGCATAGAAGCCGGGCAGCGCATCGTCCTGCTGCATGCCCAGGAAGACGGCATCGGGAAAGCGCTTCTTCAGGCGGGCCTCGTCGGGCCCGGCGCCCACGACCACCTTGCTGCCCGGCAGGTCCAGCGACAGGAAGGCGTCCAGGTTCTTTTCGCGCGCCACCCGGCCCACGCTCAGCCAGACCGGGCGGGACAGATGCGCGAACGCCTGGCGGCCGCCGGGATGGAACTTGCGGGGATCGACCCCGCGCGACCAGACCCGCAGGTTCGCCAGTCCGCGCCGCGCCAGGACATCCCGGACCGTGGGAGTGGGCACCAGCACGCATTGCGAGGGCCGGTGGAACCAGCGCAGATAGCGCCAGGGCAAGGCGGCGGGGATGCCCATGCGCGCCTGCAGGTAATCGGGGAACATCGTGTGGAACGACGTGGTGAAGCGCCAGCCTCGCGACAGCGCCATCCGGCGGGCCGCCAGCCCCAGCGGGCCTTCGGTGGCGATGTGCAGGGCGTCGGGCACCGTGTCGCCCAGGATGCGGCGCAGCTGGCGTCCCGGCCGCAGGCACAGCCGCAGGTCCGGTTCGGACGGCGCCGGAATGGTCCGGCTGCCCTGGGGGTTCACCACGATCAGTTCGTGGCCCCATTCACCCAGGATCTGCTGCATGGTCGTCCAGGTGCGGACGACGCCATTGACTTGCGGATGCCAGGCATCCGTGACCAGAACGATGCGCATGATGGAGCCGGAAGTGGGCGATAGCGCGATTTAGCCCGCGCCATGTGACATGCCCAAGACGGCGGGCGGCTAGTTGTTGCGCCGCGGATACCCTTGCGCCTTGATGCGCACCCAGACTTCGCGCTTTTCCTCTTCCGTCATGAAGACCCAGTTGGCGACTTCCATGGCCGTGCGACCGCAGCCGCGGCAGATGTCGTCAAACAGCGTGGAGCACACCGCCACGCACGGGGAATCCGTGGCTTTGAAGACGCGTTGCGCGTCTTCGGGGTCAGGCAATTCGGAAAGATCGGCGAAGTAACGATTCATGGGGCGAAGGTTAACACCCGGGGTATGTCCCTTTTTGGATAGCCCTATCGCCCGCCGTGGCTTGGTTGACAGCCCAGGCACAGGCGCTCCGCGGCCGCGCCCGGTCAGCGCCAGCCGAAGAAATCGCCGGCCTCGGCCAGCAGCGCGTCCGGTGTTTCCTCCGCCAGATAGTGCGCGCCCGGCAACGTGCCGCCCGTCACGTCGTCGGCCACGGCGCGCCACAAGGCCAGCACGTCGAAGTTCCTGCCCACTGCTCCGCGTTCGCCCCACAGCGCGCGCACCGGCAGGCGCAGGCGCTCGCCGGCGGCGCGGCCCGCGCGGTCATGCTCCAGGTCCAGCGTGGCGGACGCGCGGTAGTCCTCGCAGATGCCGGCGGCCCAGCCGGGCAGGCGTGCCGCGCGTTCGTATTCCGCCATGGCTTCGGCCGAGAAATGCGCCAGGCCGCCAGGCCGTCCTCCCATCACCGAGCGCAGGTAGAAAACGGGGTCGTGCTCTATCATGGTTTCCGGGACGGGCGCGGGCTGAATCAGCCAGAACCAATGGAAATAGGCCTGGGCGAAGGCGCGGGTGGTGCCTTCGTACATGTCCAGCGTGGGCGCGATGTCCAGCAGCATCATGCGGCTCACGGCGTCCGGATGATCCAGCGCCAGGCGGTGGGCCACCCGGGCGCCGCGGTCATGCGCCAGCACCTCGAAGCGCGCATGGCCCAGCCCGCGCATCAGGGCTGCCATATCGGCCGCCATGGTCCGCTTCGAATGCGCGGAGTGGTCGGCGCTGGCGGCCGGCTTGTCGCTGTCCCCATATCCGCGCAGGTCCGCGGCCACGCAGCTGCGGTGCCGCGTCAGCTCCGGCCAGACCCGGTGCCAGATGGCGCTGGTCTGCGGATGCCCGTGCAGCAGCAGCAAGGGCGGACCCGAGCCCTCGATGCGGGCGGCGATCTGGATGCCGTTGGCCTGGATGCGGCGCACCGGCAGGTCGAAGAAGGCGGTCATCGGCGTAGTCTCCTTTTAGTGTCAACAGGCCCTAGGCGGCGTCCAGCCGGTCCCGTACCTGGCGCGCCACGTCTTTCATCCAGGGAAAGCGCGCCCAATGACGCGCTTCGAAGCGCTCCACCTCGGGCAGTTGCAAGAGCGATGCGCCCACCATGTCCTGTCCCTGGGCGAACATGCGGCGATGCCTTTCGGGCAGTTCAAAGCCCGCCGTCCAGCCGTCGGCGGCGCGCAGCTGGCCGGCCAGCACGTCGATGGCGACGCGGTTGCCGCGGGCGACGGACGTATTGGACACCCGCGCGAGCAAGGCGTCGACCGCCGCGGGCGGCAAGGTCACCAGCAGCAGGCCATTGTTCAGGGCGTTGAAGTAGAAGATCTCGCCGAAGCTCGACGCGATCACGGCGCGGATGCCGAACTGCTGCAGTCCCCATACCGCGTGCTCCCGGCTGGAGCCGCAGCCGAAGTTCGGCCCCGCCACCAGGATGGAGGCGCCCGCGTAGGCATCCTGGTTCAGCACGCAATCCGGTCGCGGCGCTCCCCGCTCGTCAAAGCGCAGGTCGTACAAGAGTCCCTTGTCCAGCCCGGCCTTGTCGATGATCCGCAAGAACTGCTTGGGCATGATCTGGTCGGTGTCCAGGTTGGAGTACGGCAGCGGCGCGGCCACGCCTTCGATCACTGGATTCATTTGGCATCTCCCCATTCGCGCACGTCCACGATGCGGCCCGCCAGCGCGGCGGCGGCCGCCATTGCCGGGCTCATCAGGTGCGTGCGCCCTGCCCGCCCCTGGCGTCCTTCAAAATTGCGGTTGGTGGTGGACGCGCAACGCTCGCCGGGACGGAGCACGTCGTCGTTCATGGCCAGGCACATCGAACAGCCGGGCTGGCGCCATTCGAACCCCGCATCGATCAACACCGCCGCCAACCCTTCCGCTTCGGCCTGCGCGCGCACCGCGCCCGAACCCGGCACCACCATCGCGCGCACGCCGGCCGCGACCTTCCTGCCGCGCGCCAGCTCCGCCACCACGCGCAGGTCCTCGATGCGGCCATTGGTGCAGGAACCGATGAACACGCGGTCGACCGGCAGGCCGGCGATCGGCGTGCCGGCGGCCAGGCCGATATAGTCCATGGCCTTTTCCAGCGCCAGCCGGGCCAGTGCATCGGGCTCGGCCCGCGGGTCCGGAACCGTGCCGTCGACCGGCAGCGCCTGGTCCGGGCTGGTGCCCCAGGTCACGAACGGCGCGATCCCGGCCGCGTCGAACGCATGCTCGATATCGAACCCGGCGTCCTCGTCCGTGCGCAGCGTGGCCCAGTACTCGCGGGCCTGTCGCAGCGCCTCGCCATGCAGCTGCGGCGCATGCGCGGCGACATAGGCATCGGTGACGGCGTCCGGCGCGATCAGCGCGGCGCGCGCGCCCGCCTCGACCGTCATGTTGCACAAGGTCATGCGCGCCTCGGCGGACAGCGCGTCGATCGCCCCGCCGCAGAATTCCACGGCATGCCCGCGCGCGCCTTGCGCGCCGATGCGATGCACGATGTAGATGACCAGATCCTTGGCCGACACGCCGGCCGGCAACACGCCGTCGACGCGGATCCGCATGTTGCGCGCCACCCGGTAGACCAGCGTTTGCGTGGCCAGGATGTGTTCGACCTCGGACGTCCCGATGCCGAAACCCAGTGCGCCCAGCGCCCCATAGGTGGTCGTGTGGCTGTCGCCGCACAGCACCACCATGCCCGGCAGGATCATGCCGTGCTCCGGCGCGATGACGTGTTCGATGCCCTGCAGCGGATCGGTGGTGTCGAACAGCGCGATGCGCGCGGCATCGCAATTGCGCTTCAGGTTGAGCGCCTGCCGCGACGACGCGTCGTCGGCGATCACGCGCAACGCCGCCGGCACCGGATGCGTGGGAATGATGTGGTCCACCACCGCCATCTGCTGCCCGGGACGCAGCACCGGGCGGCCGCGCGCGGCCAGGCCGCTGAAGGCCTGCGGGCTGGTGTATTCGTTCATGATGTGCAGGTCGACGTAAAGCAGGATGTGCTCGTCGTCGATCCGGGCCACCTCATGGCTGGCCACCAATTTGTCGTATAGCGTCATGCCGGGCATGTCTGATTTCCTTGATGATGAATGCGCCCGCGGCGCGCGCGGGCGGCTTGTCTTGCGGACCGCCGGGCCTGTTCGCAGGCCCCTAGTTGGCCTCGATTCCCGCGTCCTTGACGATGCCGGACCACCGCGTCATCTCGGCGGCCACCATGGCGTCGGTCTTGTCCGGCGCGGAGACCAGGGGATCGAAACCTTCCTTCTGCATGCGTTGCGTCAATTCGGGTGAACGCAGCGCTTCGCCCAGCTTGGCGTTCAGCGTGTCTATCACCGGTTGCGGCGTGCCGGCGGGCGCGCTGATGACGAACCAGGTATTGAATTCATAGCCTGGCAAACCCGACTCGGCGATGGTGGGCACGTCCGGCAGCAATGGCGACCGCGTCGTGCCGGTTACGCCCAGCGCACGGAGCTTCTTGCCGTCGACTTGCGGCTTGGCGGCGGAAAGCACCGGAAAGCTCATCTGCACCTGGCCGCTGATGGTGTCGACCATGGCGGGACCGCCGCCCTTGTACGGCACGTGCAGGATCTGCGTCTTCGACACGGACTTGAATAGTTCCGCAGCCATGTGGAAGGTGCTGCCCGTGCCGGCGGAACCGAAGCTCAGCTCATTGGCGGGGCGGGCGCGCACGTAAGCCAGCAGGTCTCCCACGGAGGCCACGGGCAGCGCATTGGTCACGGTCAGCACGTGCTGGGAAGTGCCCACGGTGCCCACCGAACGCAGGTCTTTCGCCGTATCGAACGGCATGGTCTTGAAGAGCGCCGGGTTGATGGCCAGCGACATGGTGTTGATGGCCAGCGTATAGCCGTTGGGCTCGGCGCGCGCCACGGCCGCCATGCCGATGTTGCCGGAGGCGCCGGCACGGTTCTCGACGATCACGCTCTGGCCCAGCGCCCGGCCCCAGGCGTCGGAGATCAGGCGCGCGGCGATGTCCACGCTGCCGCCGGGCGCGAACGGCACGACCAGCGTCACCGCGCGTTCGGGAAAGGCGTTGGCGGCCGCGGGATGGGCCCAACAGGATGCGGCAATGGCCGCGCACAATGCGCCGGCCGCTTTGTTGATCTTCATTTCCTGGTCTCCTCGTATGGCCGCGTCGGGCGGCTCTGTATCGGTCGGTCCAGTGTATAGGCCGGTTCAGTTCTTATAATTAATGGAAAAAATAAAGCTTTGTTAAATTTGATTTATAAATAAGCCCATGGACGCGCTTTCCGATCTCGCCTTCTTTTCACTGGTGGTCAAGCACGGCAACCTGTCGGCCACCGCGCGCGAGCTGGGGCTGACGCCGCCGGCCGTCAGCACGCGGCTGGCCAAGCTGGAACAGCGCCTGGGCGTGCGACTGCTGAACCGCACGACCCGCCGGGTCAGCGTCACGCAGGAAGGCGAGCTGTATCTGGCCGAAGGCGGCCGCATCCTGGCGGACCTGGAAGCGCTGGAGCGATCGGTTTCCAGCGCGCGCGCGCAGCCGCAGGGGCTGCTGAGGCTGAACGCGACGTTCGGATTCGGACGCGCCCATATCGTGCCGGCGGTATCGGACTTCTGCCGCCAGTACCCCGAGGTGGAAGTGCAGATGCGGCTGACCGACAGGCCGCTGAACCTGATCGAGGAAGGCTTCGACGTGGCGGTGCGGTTTGGCGACCTTCCGGACGCGCGCCTGACCGCGCGCAAGATCGCATCCAACCGGCGCCTGCTGTGCGCCTCGCCGCGCTACCTGGATACTTATGGAGAGCCGCGCACTCCCGGCGAACTGCAGCGCCACCGCTGCATCGTCGTGCGCGAGAACGACGTGGCCTACGGCACCTGGCGGCTGGAAGCGGGCGCGCGCGCGGAAACCGTGAAGGTGCGCGGCCCGGTGAGCTCCAACGACGGGCAGAGCGCGCTGGAGTGGGCGCTGGACGGCCACGGCATCGTCATGCGGTCCGAATGGGAGACCGCCGCGTACCTGCGCGCGGGCCGGCTGCGCGAGGTGCTGCCCGACTGGCGCACCCCGCCCGCCGACATCCACGCGCTGTATCCGGAACGGCTGAACCTGCCGGCCAAGACGCTGGCCTTCGTGGATTTCCTGTCGCGGCGCTTCGCCCGCCATGTACGGGCGCCAGGCGCGGACGGCACGGTCTGGTAAGGCGTCAGATTTCGTCGATGGATGTGCTGGCGGCGGCGCCCGCCGGCGCGCTGTCCGCGCCGATGGCGTAGCGGTCGCGCGTCGTGACATAGAAGCTGGCCCCGAAGCGGCCCACCGGAAAGTAGTCCTGCAGGCGCACCCGCCAGGTTTCCGTGTCGATCAGGCCGTCGCGCGCGTGCAGCCAGCGCACCTGTCCGATGAAGATCTGCCGGCTGGCGGTCTCCATGGTTTCGAACAGCGTGCATTCGAACGCGACGGGCGCCTGCACGATGCGCGGCGGCGCCACGCGATGGCTGGGCGCGGCGTCCAGGCCCGCGTGCGCCAGCTCACTGACATCCGACGGCAGCCGGTCGCCGCAGCGGTGCATCTTTTCCGCCATGGCCTCGTCGGTCAGGTGCACCACGAATTCCTGGTCGCGCGCGATGTTGACCGCCGTGTCCTTGAGTCCGCCGTCTTCCAGGCGGTTGATGCTGACCATCACGATGGGCGGGTCCTCGCCCAGCATGTTGAACATGCTGAACGGCGCGGCGTTGACCACGCCGGTCTCGGACAGGGTGGTGATCAGCGCGATCGGCCGGGGCACGATCAGGCTGGCCATCAGCTTGTAGCGCTGATACTCGGTAATAGCGTCGAAATCGATTTCCATGTCAGGCCAGTCCCAGCATCTGGGCAAGGGTTTGAGCGGGTTGCGGGCGTTCCAGGCTGATGCGCCGTTCCAGGTCCGCAAGGTGGTTGTCATTGATCCTGACGGCTTCGGCCACGTCTCCGCGTTCCATCATATCGACGATCAGCACGTGTTCGCCGTGTTCGCAGGCCGCGTTGCCGGGCGGCTCGTACAGCGCCACGATGAGCGAGCAGCGCGACACCAGTTCCGCCAGATAGCCATGAAGAATGGCGTTGCCCGAGAGCTCGCCCAGCCGGACGTGGAATGCGCTGGCCTGCCGCGCCCAGGCGGGCTGGCCGGCCCGGTGCAGCAGCGCGTGCTCGTCCCGCAACTGCTTGCGCAGCGATGCGTAGTCGGCCTTGGTGGCGCGGGCCGCCGCCAGCGGCACCAGGGCCGCCTCCAGGGCGCGGCGCGCCTGGAATATCTGGCGCGTGTCTTCGGGCGTGGGCTCGGCCACCACGGCGCCGCGGTTGTGGTGCAGGTCCACCACGTGCTCGTGCGCCAGGCGCTGCAAGGCCTTGCGCGCCACCGACCGCGACACGCCGAACAGGTCGCAGATCGCCGCCTCGGGCAGTTTGGTGCCGGGAGTAAGGCGCTGGCTCATCACGCTTTCATACACCGCTTCGCAGATGCGGCGCTCCAGGTCGGCGTCGGGCATAACGGCGGCTTGCTGCAAGCCAGGCGCGGTTTCGGCCGCGGTCTTCGGCCGGGCGGTCCGGGGGCTGCGGGGTTTGGCGGGGCTACGGGTGGGCATGAGGGACTCGGTTCAACGGGAGAGAACGATAGAGGCGCTAGGCGATGACGCCGGGCGGCAGGCTGTCCACATGCCGGCAGATTTCGCCAGGCGTGGTGAACCAGATCTCGCCACGGTCGCGCGCGGCGGCCAGCGGCGCAAGGGCGCGACGCAGATGCCGCAGGCGATAGGGCTGGCCGACAATATAGGGATGCAGCGCGATGCCCATGACCAGCGGCTGGCGGACCGCCTGCGCGCGCATTTCCTCGAACTGGTCAAGAATCATATCGGCAAAATCGCGCGCGTCCATCTTGCGGCCCATGATCATGGGAATGTCGTTGAGCTCCTGCGGATACGGAATCGCCCACAGGTCGCCCGCGCGGGTGCGCATGCGCATGGGCTGGTCGTCGTGGCACCAGTTCAACGTATAGCGGTAGCCCGCCTCGGCCAGCAGGTCGGGGGTGGCGCGGCTCTCCGAGATCCAGGGTGACAGCCAGCCGGCGGGCCCGCTGCCGGCGTGCCGCAGGATGCGGTCGCGGCAATGCCCGAGCAGCGCCCTTTCCTCGGCCTCGGGCAGGCCGCCCTGCCGGTGCGCATTGCTGTAGCCGTGCCCGATCAGTTCGTCGCCGCGCGCCAGGCAGGCATCCACCAGCTCCGGGCAGTGCTCGTACAGCGCGGTGTTGATCAGCACGCCGGCCGGCAGGCGCAACTCGTCGAACAATTCCAGGCAGCGCCACGCGCCCACCCGGTTGCCGTATTCGCGCCAGGCGTAATTGAGCACGTCAGGGTGCGGCGACGCCGGACCCAGTTCCGCGCCCAATCCTTCCCCGAATGCGAAGTGCTCGATATTGAAGCCCAGGTACACCGCCAGGCGGGCGCCATTGGGCCAGGTGTAGTCCGCCCGCCCGGCTATCGGCTGGTACGGAAAGCGGCCATGGCAGGCCAGGGGAGGCGGAGTCCAGGCGGACCCGTCGTCGCGCCCCGGTTTAGTGCTTTGAAGCGAGGATGGATTCATTTTGGTGCAAATCCCGATGCATGATTGTGAACAAAACGGCCGATGCTTTGACTACAAAATTTATTTCCGATGTGAACAAGCCGTAGCGAAACTGCGCCGTATCCCCGCCCGCCCTGCCGTGGCGGGGCAGTATCGCCATCAGGCGGGCGGGTCCGATCAGGTGGCATGGATCTTGCATGGGTAGCCGGAGCAGCACTTAACCCCATGCAAGATTCATTCCACTTTTTCCAGGAGTGCCTGATGACCCCGACCCGTCGTTCCTTCATGCTCCGCGCAACCGCCGCCGCCCTCTTCGCCGCGGGCCTCGCCGCCCAACCGGCGCTGGCCGCGGACCCCATCAAGATCGGCCTGATCACTGCGCTGTCCGGAGAATCCGCGCGCGCCGGCGAGGCGCTGACGCGCGGCATGACCGTGGCCATCGATGAGATCAATGCCCGCGGCGGCCTGCTGGGCGGCCGCCAGGTCGTGCTGGTGCGGCGCGACGACGAGGGCAATCCCGCCAAGGGGATGGCCGCGGCGCGCGAGCTGATCTACAAGGAAAAGGTGGCGGTGCTGTTCGGCGGCCTGGACACGCCGGTCTCGATGGCCATCGTGCCGATCGTGAACCAGGAAAAAGTGCCCTTCATGGGTCCGTGGGCGGCCGGCACGGCCATCACGCAGAACAATGGCAATCCCAACTTCGTGTTCCGCGTTTCCGCCATGGACGAAATCGTCGACAGCGCGATGGTGCAGTACGCGCAAAAGACCTTCCAGAGCGCCAAGCCCGGCATGATCCTGGTGAACAACCCCTGGGGCGAATCCAATGAAAAAGGCCTGAACGCCGCGCTGGCGGCCGCCAAGGTCGCGCCCGCCGGGGTCGAGAAATTCCAACCCAATGACCTGGACATCGTGCCCCAGCTGAGCCGCCTGAAGGCCGCGGGCGCCGACACGCTGTTCCTGGTCGGCAACGTGGGCCCGTCGGCCCAGGTCGTGAAATCGCTGGACCGCATGGGCTGGAAGGTGCCTATCGTGTCGCACTGGGGTCCCGCCGGCGGCCGCTTCACGGAGCTGGCCGGCCCCAACGCCAAGAACGTGCACTTCGTGCAAACCTACAGCTTCTTCGGCAAGCAGGGACCGGTGGGCGACAAGGTCATGCAGGCGCTCAAGACCAAGTACTCCGACATCAAGGGCCCGCAGGACATCACGCCCGCCGTGGGCGTGGCCAATGCCTACGACGGCATGCAGCTGGCCGCGCTGGCCATCGCGCAGGCGGGCTCCACCGACGGTGACGCGGTGCGCCAGGGCTTCTACAAGATCGGCAAGTACGAGGGCCTGATCAAGACCTACGAACAGCCTTTCACGCCGGCCTCGCACGACGCGCTGCGCGAGGACGACTACGTGTGGACGCAGTTCATCGACAACCGCATCCTGCCCGTCAAGGGCGGGCAGTAAACCGGCCGGATCACGCGGGAGACGCGCATGTTGTTGATGTCCGCCATCGTCAGCGGCCTGGGTCTGGGAAGCATGTACGGGCTGATGGCCCTGGGCTTTTACCTGACCTACGCCGTATCGGGCACGGTGAATTTCGCCCAGGGCAGTTCCATGATGCTGGGCGCCGTGCTGACCTACACGTTCGCCCAAACGCTGGGCTGGCCGCTGGTGGCCGCCCTGCCGCTGGCGCTGGCGCTATGCGCGCTCTACGGCCTGGCGGTCGAGCGGCTGGCGGTACGGCCCTTCGCCAGCCGCGGCTCCAATGCCTGGCTCATGTCCACGGTGGCGCTGGGGATCGTGCTGGACAACGTGGTGATGTTCACCTTTGGCAAGGAGCCGCGCAGCCTGCCTTCGCCGCTGGCGCAAGCGCCGCTGGAGATCGGCGGGCTGGCCCTGGGCATCTACCCGCTGCAATTGCTGATCCCGCTGGTCGGCCTGGCGCTGGCCGCCGCGCTGCATGCGCTGTCGCGCCGCACCCGCTGGGGCGTGGCGCTGCTGGCGGTGGTGCAGAACCCGGGCGCGGCGCGGCTGATGGGCATCCCCGTGCGCCGCGCCATCATGGCCGCCTTCGCCGTATCGACGCTGTTTGCCGGCGTGGCCGGCGCGCTGGTCGCGCCGCTGTTCAACGTGCAGGCCGACATGGGCACCCTCTTCGGTCTCAAGGCCTACGTGGTCGCCATCCTGGGCGGCATCACCAGCGCCTGGGGCGTGATGATCGCGGGCCTGCTGTTCGGCGTGGTCGAAGCGCTGATCACCGTGGCCCTGGGCTCCGGCTACACCCAGATCATCAGCTTCACGCTGGTGATCGTCATGTTGGCCGTGCTCCCCAATGGCCTGTTCGGGCGCGCCGATGTGAGGAAGGTCTGATGAACAAGCGAATTGCAACGCGCTGGCTGCCCCTGGCGCTCTACGCCCTGCTGGCCGCCGCCGCTTTGGCGCTGGCCGCCACGGTCAACGGCTATTACGTGTTCGTGCTGGGCAACGTAGCGCTGCTGGCGCTGGCCGGCATCGGACTGAACGTGCTGCTGGGCCTGACCGGCCAGATGTCGTTCGGCCACGCAGGCTTTTATGCCATCGGCGCCTACACGGTGGCGATCCTCACCGGCCAGGCCGGCTGGAGCTTCTGGCTGGCCTGGCCGGCCGCCGCGCTGGTTTGCGCCGCCTTCGGCCTGCTGCTGGCCGTGCCGGCCTTGCGGGTGAAGGGTCCGTACCTGGCGATGATCACCATCGCCTTCGGCTTCATCGTCGAGCACGCGCTGATCGAAGGCGGATCGGTCACGGGCGGACAGAACGGCCTGATGGGCATCGCGCAGCCCTCGCTCGGCGGCATCGGTGGCGATCGCGGCGTGGCCATGCTGGCCATCGTAGCCGTGTTCGCCGCGCTGGCAGGCTACGCCCTGCTGTCGCGCGGCACCTGGGGCGCCGCCATGCGCGCGGTCAAGGACAGCGAGACGGCCAGCGAATCCATCGGCATCAACCCGCTGACGGTCAAGGCCGCGGCATTCATGGTGTCGGCCGCCGTGGTCGGCCTGGCGGGCGGGCTCTACGCCCCGCAGGCCGGCATGATCACCCCCCACAACTTCAACTTCATGCAGTCCATCCTGTTCGTGCTGGCCGTGACGATCGGCGGCGCCGGTTCGCTCATGGGTCCCTTGCTTGGCGCGGTGGTGGTGGGCCTGCTGCCGGAGATGCTGTCCAGCCTGGAGGAGTACCGGCTGCTGTTCTTCGGCGCCTTCCTGCTGGTGGTGCTGTGGGCCGCGCCCGAGGGCGCTGCGGGACTGCTGGCGCGCTGGCGGCGCGGCGCGGACAGCCACGTGCTTGCCCCCCGCCGCGGCGCCATGCCCGCCAGCGGCCGGCCGCGCCGGATATTGCGGGCGGATGCGCTGACCATGACGTTCGGCGGCGTGCGCGCGGTGCAGGCGGTGTCTTTCACCGTGCCGCCCGCCGCCGTGACCGCCCTGATCGGACCCAACGGCGCGGGCAAGTCCACCGTCATCAATATGCTTAGCGGCTACTACCAGCCGACCAGCGGCGCCGTGGCGCTGGGCGACCGGGCGCTGGCCGCGCTGCCGGCCCATCGGGTGGCGCGCAGCGGCATCGCCCGCACCTATCAGACCTCGCAGCTGTTCGACACCCTGAGCGTCGAAGACAACGTCGCGCTGGGCATGCTGCGCGGCCGCCTGGGCGGCCTGCTGGCCTCGCGCCGCTACCTCGCCGCCGACGTGCGCGAACGTGCACGGGCCCTGCTGGCATTCTGCGGCTACGAAGGCGCGCTCGACGTGCCCGCGGCCGACCTGCCCCATGTGGACCGGCGGCTGGTGGAGATAGCGCGCGCGCTCGCCACCGACGCCGACATCCTGTTGATGGACGAACCCGCGGCCGGCCTCTCGCGCGAAGACAAGACGCGTCTGGCGGGGCTGCTGCGGCGCATCGCCGAGGCCGGCGCGGGCGTCCTGCTGGTGGAGCACGACATGACGCTGGTGATGGGCGTGTCCGACCACATCGTCGCGATCGACGCCGGCCGTGAACTGGCGCAGGGCAGTGTGGCCGAGATCCAGCAATCCCCGGCCGTGCGCCAGGCCTATCTGGGCGATGAGGCGGCCCGCCGCGCCCCCGCCGCCCGGACCCGGCCAGCGGGCGGGGCCTTGCCGCCCGAAGTGCTGGGCGTGGGCAATCTCACCACCGGCTATGGCGCCAACCCGGTGCTGCACGGCATCGACCTGCAGGTCAGACAGGGCGAAATGGTGGCGCTCTTGGGCGCCAACGGCGCGGGCAAGTCGACGCTGATGCGCACGCTGGCCGGGCTGCACCGGCCCGCCCAGGGCGGCATGCATCTGCAGGGGCAGGAACTGCACGGCCTGGCCGCCGACCGCATCGTGGCGCGCGGCCTGGTGCTGGTGCCCGAAGGCCGCCAGGTATTTCCGGGCTTGAGCGTGCTGGACAACATCCGCCTGGGCGCATTCCTGCATCCGCAGGACCGCGACGAACGGGTGGAGGAAATGCTCACGCGTTTCCCGCGGCTGCGTGAACGCCTGCACCAGCGCGCCGGCCTGTTGTCCGGCGGCGAGCAGCAGATGCTGGCGATTGCGCGCGGGCTGATGTCCAAGCCCGTCATCCTGCTGCTGGATGAGCCGTCGCTGGGCCTGGCTCCGAAGATCATCGACGAGTTGTTCGAGGCCCTGGACCGGCTGCGCGCGGAATCCATGACCATCCTGCTGGTGGACCAGATGGCGGCGCTGGCGCTGTCCCTGGCCGACCGCGCCTATGTGCTGGAATCGGGCCGCGTCGCCGCGCACGGCACCGCGGCCGAAATCGCGCAGGATGGGGCCCTGGCCCGTGCGTACCTGGGCGCATAGGTGGACGCATAAGCGGGCGCATAAGCGGGCGCATAGATACGCGCACAGGTGGGCGCACAGGTGGGCGCCCACCTGTGCGCCCAGCCTCTAGACGGCCTCCGGGCCCAGCCGCGCGCCCGCGCGCACAATGCCGCAACGCTTGTGCGCGCGCATCACCACGCCGACCTCGCTGTTGAGCACGCCGTCCAGCTCACCCAGACGGCGCGTCACCACGTCCCATAAATGCAGGCTGTCGCGGCACAGCACGTGCCAGAACAGCTGCGAGGCGCCGCTGGTGCCGAACAGGCAGCGCGTATTCGGATCCAGCGCCAGATGCGCGGCCAGCGCATCCACCGTCTGCGGGCGCACCTGCACCGAGATCACGGCTTCGACCGGGAAGCCGACCAGCGCCGGCTCGACTTCCACGCGAAAGCTCAGCGCGCGGCGTTCCACCAGGTTCTGCAGCAGGCGATGCGCCGTGGGTTCGCTTACGCTGGCCTGCTCGGCCAGTTCGGCCAGGCTGGCGCGCCCGTCGCGCATCAGGTGCGTCACCATGCGCTGCTCGGGTTCGGTCAGGGCCGCCGGCGGCTGCAGCAGCGGCGCCTCGGCCGCGGCGTCCGGCTGCGCCTGGATGCGCCACTGGCCGGCGCGCCGGAACGGCCGCAGCACCAGCCGCGCCTCGACATGTTCCACTCCATCTATCGACGGCAGCACATGCGTCACCACGTCCGGCATGTCGGCGGCGTCCGCCAGCGTCAGCTCGGCCATCAGGTCGGCCGAACCGGCAAGCGTCACCACAAGCTGACTGATGTCCAGCCGCGCCAATTGCTCGGCCACGTCCGGCACCCGGCCCGACCTGCAGCGCACCCAGGCGTGCAGCACCACACCCCGGCCGGTGACCAGCGGGTCCGGCTCGGCGATGACGCGCAGCGCGTCGGTCTCCATCAGGCGCTTGATGCGCCGGGCGACGGTTCGTTCGGCGATGCCGGTCGCCGCACCCAGCTCGCGCCAGGAAGCGCGCGGCTGCGCCTGCAACGCGATCAGGCAGGCCAGATCGGTGTCATCCAGTGCCCCGTTTAGGGGGTTACCCTTACTTGACGTGACCATATCCATTAATCTAACGTTCGCGCATTGAGGAAAACATAAAATTAAACGGTCTTTTTGACCAAAAATAAATTCTTATTTGAGGACGTCATGAGCAGCACATCCGCAACCTTGCGCCAGGCGCAAGGGGCAAGCGTCGCGCCAGTTTCCCGCGCCCGCACGATTCTGGCCGGTAGTGTAGGCAATGCGGTCGAATGGTTCGATTGGACCATCTATGCCTCCTTCGCCATCTTCTTTTCCAGCCAGTTCTTCCCGGACGGCAACGAAACCACCGCCTTGCTGGCGACCTTCGGCATTTTCGCCGTGGGCTTCTTCATGCGCCCGGTGGGCGGATGGGTGCTCGGCATCTTCTCCGACCGCTACGGCCGCAAAGCCGCGCTGGGCCTGACGATCCTGATGATGGCGGGCGGTTCCCTCATCATCGCCATCACCCCCACCTACGCCACCATCGGCCTGGCCGCCCCGCTGCTGCTGACCGCGGCCCGCCTGCTGCAAGGCCTGTCCCTGGGCGGAGAGTATGCCTCGGCCACGACCTTCCTGGCGGAAATGGCCCCGCCCAACAAGCGCGGCTTCTATTCCAGCTTCGTCTTCTTCAGCGCCGCCGTCGGCATCCTGGCCGCGTCCGCCGTGGGCTGGATCCTGACGTCGACCCTGACCAAGGCCGACATGGCCTCCTGGGGCTGGCGCATTCCGTTCCTGATCGGCGCGTTCGGCGGCCTGGCCGGCATGTGGATCCGCCGCTCGATCCCGGAAACCGAAGCGTTTTCGCACGCCAAGAAGGCCGGCGTCGAAAAGCAGCCGCTGCGCACCCTGCTGCGCGACCACCCGCGCGAAGTGCTGCGCATCGTGGGCTTCTCGATCCTCACCACCTTTGCGTTCTATATCTTCGTGGCGTACGTGCCCACCTATGCCATCCGCCAGGTGAAGGCCGACCCGCAGGTGGCATTTGCCGCCAACACCGTGGCGCTGATTGTGTTCATGCTGGTGCAGCCGCTGTTCGGCATGCTGTCCGACCGCATCGGCCGCAAGCCGCAGCTGATTGTCTTCGCCGCCGGCTACCTGGTCTTCTTCTACCCGCTGATGACCACGCTGGGCCCGTCCTTCGGCTCGATCCTGGCAGTGGAGCTTTTCGGGCTGGTGCTGTATGCCATGTACACCTCGATCGCACCCGCCATCATGTCCGAGCAGTTCCCCACCAGCGTGCGCGCCGTCGGCATCGGCACCCCGTACAACCTGGTCGTGGCGCTGCTGGGCGGCACCACGCCCTATCTGCTGACCTGGCTGCAAAGCAGGGGCATGGAACGCTGGTTCTTCTATTACGTGCTGGCGGGCGCCGTGATCACCCTGATCACCTTCATCCGCATGCCCGAGACCCGTGGCCAGGTCCTGAAGTAAACGACAACGCTGCCCCATGCCGACCCAAGACATCGCCCTGCATTTCCAAGACGCCCGCGAACTGGCGCGCGCCATCCGACTACGTGAACTGAGCTCGCGCCAGGTCACCCTGCACTTCCTGGACCGCATCGAGCGCGCCCCCGCGCTGGCCGCCTACAGCGAGGTCACTGCGGAACGCGCGCTGGCGCAGGCCGAGGCCGCGGACCGCTTGCGGGATGCGGGCATCTTCATGGGTCCCTTGCATGGCGTGCCGGTGGCGGTGAAAGACAGCATCCACTGGGAAGGCACCACGGCCAGCGGCGGATCGCAGAGCCGCCACGGCGCCGTCAGCACCCGCACCGCCGCCGCCGTGCGCGGACTGGCGGCGCAAGGCATGGTCATCCTGGGCAAGACGCGCATGACCGAATTCGCGTTCGGCCTGTCCGGCCAGAACCCGACTCAGGGCACGGCGCGCAACCCCTGGGATGCCAGGACGGCGCGTGCGCCGGGCGGATCTTCCAGCGGCTCGGGCGTGGCCGTCGCGGCGGGACTGGCGCCGCTGGCGCTGGGCGGCGACACCGGCGGGTCCGTGCGCGCGCCGGCGGCGCTGAACGGCGTGGTCGGCTACAAGCCGTCGACCGGCCTCATCAGCCGCGCCGGCTGCCTGCCGCTGTCGGACACGCTGGACGTGCTGGGCCCCATCTCGCGCAACGTCGCGGACGCCCGCCTGCTGTCGCAATTGCTGGCGGGCCCGGACGTCGACGACACCGCCACGCTGGCGCTGCCCGCCGCCTGCTTCACCGCGCTGCGCCAACCGGCGGCGCGCAGGCCGGGAGCCGTGGCCGTGCTGGCCCCGCAAGCCTGGCCCGCCCCGCTGACCGACGCCAGCCTGCAGCTCTGGCATCAGGCGCAGGAACGCCTGGAGCAGGCCGGCTTCACGCCCACCGTCTGGCATCCGCCCGTATCGCTGTCGTTTGCCCGCATGGCCGACGACAACTCGGTGGTGCTGGCCTATGAAGCCTATCGCTACTACGGCGCCCTGGCCGAAGACCCCGCGCAGCCGCTCTGGGAGGTTGTGCGCGCGCGCATCGCGGCGGGCGGTCGGATCAGGCAGGCCGACTACGAGGCCGCGCTGCTGCGCCGCCACGCCGACATGGCGGCTTTCGCGCAGGCCATGCAAGGCGTCGACGCCTTGCTGATGCCCGCCTGCGACCAGGCCGCGCAAGCGCTGGATGCCGAGGACACACGCCACGCCGGCCTGGGCAAGCTGCTGCGCCCGGCCAACTTCCTGGGCGCGGCCGCCATCGCGCTGCCGGCCGGCTTCGACGCCGACGGCATGCCCGGCGCCGTGCAACTGCTGGCCCCGGCGGGCTGCGACGCCGCGCTGCTGGATTGCGCGGCGGCGCTGGAACCGGTGCTGTCGCCGGTCTCGCGCCTGCCCGACCTGGCGGCCTGGGGTCTCTGACTTCCCGACGCTGAAACAAAAAGCGCCCCCGCAGGGGCGCTTTTTTTTGAGTCAGGCCGCCTTAGACGGACTTCTTCAATTCCTGGATCTTGTCCGTGGCTTCCCACGAGAACTCCGGCTCCGAACGGCCGAAGTGGCCGTAGGCGGCGGTCTTCGCGTAGATCGGGCGCAGCAGATCCAGCATGTTCACGATGCCCTTCGGACGCAGGTCGAAGTGCTCGCGAACCAGCTTGGCGATCTGGTCGTCGGGGATGACGCCGGTGCCTTCGGTGTAGACGGTGATGTTGATGGGTTCGGCAACGCCGATGGCGTAGCTGACCTGCACCTGGCACTGGCGCGCCAGCCCGGCGGCCACGATGTTCTTGGCCACGTAGCGGGCGGCATAGGCGGCCGAACGGTCAACCTTGGACGGATCCTTGCCCGAGAAAGCACCGCCGCCATGGGGGCAGGCGCCACCGTAGGTGTCGACGATGATCTTGCGGCCGGTCAGGCCGCAATCGCCTTGCGGGCCGCCGATGACGAAGCGGCCGGTCGGGTTGACCAGGAACTTCGTTTGCGGCGTAATCAGGCCTTCGGGGAAGCTGGGCTTGATGATGTCTTCGATGACCGCTTCGCGGATGGTCTCTTGCGAGACCTCGGGCGCGTGCTGGGTCGACAACACCACGGTGTCGACTTCCGCCGGGCGGCCGTCGATATAGCGGAACGTCACTTGCGACTTGGCGTCGGGACGCAGCCACGGCAGGCGGCCATCCTTGCGCAGTTCGCTCTGGCGCTGCACCAGGCGGTGCGCGTACCAGATCGGAGCCGGCATCAGGTCAGGCGTTTCGTCGCACGCGTAGCCGAACATCAGGCCCTGGTCGCCCGCACCCTGGTTCAGATAGTCTTCCGAGCTGCGGTCCACGCCCTGCGCGATGTCGGGCGATTGCTTGTCGTAAGCGACCAGCACCGCGCAACCCTTGTAGTCGATGCCGTACTCGGTGTTGTCGTAGCCGATGCGGCGAATGGTGTCGCGCGCGACCTGGATGTAGTCGACGTTGGCGGTGGTGGTGATTTCGCCAGCCAGCACGACCAGTCCCGTGTTGCACAGCGTTTCAGCTGCCACGCGCGCATTGGGATCCTGGGTGAAGATGGCGTCGAGGATCGAGTCGGAAATCTGGTCGGCTACCTTGTCGGGGTGCCCTTCGGAGACGGACTCGGAAGTAAAGAGAAAATCGTTGTTGGCCACAGATGCGTCCTTGCTTGTCCGGAATTTCCGGCTCTTAGGTTCATGAGGCGCGTTGCACCCCGTTTTGCATGGCATACACCAATCTGGGCGCGACGCTTTAGCGGATTTGGCAATGGCCGCGCAAAGCGCTGCACCCTTGCCGTCGCCCCGCAAGTTGTCGGTTAACTCGGCGACTGAAGGCATTTTAAGCGAAAATGCCGTTCTTACGCTTGCACCCGGGGTGTATACATATTCCCCGAGTACCGGCAGTACCGTGCCCGTTCTCACTCTTTTGCCGAATGCTGCTTCCCCTGTTCCGACTCTTCGCCGCCCTGCCGCTCCCCGTCGCGCACGCTTTGGGGCGCCTTGCCGGGCGCGCGATCTACGCCTGGCCCGGCAAATACCGGCGGCGCCTGCAGGCCAATGCGGCGCAGGCCGGCTACCCCAGCGCCGCATTCGCCCGGCGGGCGGCGGCCGAAACCGGCGCGATGATCCTGGAGAATCCGCGGGTCTGGTTCCGCAATAAGGAAAGCCTGGCGCAGGTGGTGTCGGACGACAACGACGTGGTCGCCGCCGCCCGCGCCGAAAAGCGCGGCATCCTGTTCCTGACGCCGCACCTGGGCTGCTTCGAGATCACCGCCCGCTACCTTGCCCGCCAGATGCCCATGACGGTCATGTTCCGGCCGCCGCGCAAGGACATCCTGGCCCCCTTGCTGGAAACGGCGCGCAACAGCTCGGCCGTCAATGCCGTGCCGGCGAACATGCAAGGCGTACGGGAATTCGTGCGCGCGCTGCGCCGGGGCGAATCCGTGGGCATGCTGCCCGACCAGGCGCCCGGCGTGGGCGACGGCGTGTGGGCCCCGTTCTTCGGGCGCATGGCCTACACCATGACGCTGCCAGGCAAGCTGGCCACGCAGACCAACGTGCCCATCATCCTGACCGCCGGCGAACGGCTGCCCAATGGCCGCGGCTGGCGCATCCACTATGTGCGCGTGCCCGAGCCGCTGCCCGCCGACGCGCAAGCCCAGGCCGCGCTGCTCAACTCCGCCATGGAAACGCTGATCCGCCGGTGCCCCGAGCAATACCTCTGGAGCTACAACCGCTACAAGACGCCGCGCGGCGCTCCCCCGGCGCCCGGCGCCGATACCGCTCCGACGGCAAGCTGAATCCGCCGCCGCACCCGACGCGGCCCCGGCCCAACCCCATTGCTTATGACTGACTTCAAAACGCGCGCGCTGGTTTCCCTGTTGAAATGGTTCTCCCGCATGCGGCCCGCCACCCGGCAGCGCATCGGCGCCTGCCTGGGCTGGCTGGGCCTGCGGCTGGCCAAATCGCGCGCGCATATCGTCCGCCGCAATCTGGCGCTGTGTTTCCCCGAGCAGTCCGAGGCGGCCCGCGAACGCTTGGCGGCCGAACACTTCCGGGCGCTGGCCCAATCCATCGTTGATCGCGGCGTACTCTGGTACGGTACCGCCGAGGCAGTCAAAGAGCTGGTGACGCAGACCGGCGCGGAGCAAATCAATGCGCTGATCGCCCAGGGCCGTTCCGTCATCCTGCTAGCGCCGCACTTCATCGGGCTGGACGCGTCCGCCACCCGGCTGACGCTGGAGCTTCCCAGCTCCGCCACCATGTACACGCCGCAAAGCGACCCCCACATCGACGCGATCGTCGCCGCAGGGCGGGGCCGCTTCAACGAAGTCTTCCAGGTCAGCCGCAAGGACGGCGTGCGCGAGCTGATCCGTCACCTGCGCGCCCCCCGTCCCGTCTACTACCTGCCGGACATGGATTTCGGCCGCCAGGGCGCGGTCTTCGTGCCGTTCTTCGGCGTGCAGGCGGCCACCTTGCTGGCCACCGCGCAACTGGCCAAGAAATGGAACGCCGCCGTGCTGCCCATCCTGGGCTTCTGGAACCCGGATACCGGCCGCTACCATGTTGACATCCTGCCCCCCCTGGCGGACTTCCCGGGCGAAGACTCGCTCGAAGACGCCACCGCCAGGTTGAACCGGGAACTGGAATCCTGGGTGCGCAGCTGCCCCAGCCAGTACTACTGGGTACACCGCCGGTTCAAGACGCGCCCCCCGGGCGAGGCCAAACTCTACTGAGCCCCGGCCCGCGCCGCCCGCGCCGCAATAATGGGCGATAATCCCGTGATGAACTGGAACTTCACCAAAATGCATGGCGCGGGCAATGATTTCGTCGTGCTCGACGGCGTCCGTCAGGCCATCGAAATGACGCCCGAGCGCGCCCGCGCCTTGGGCGACCGGCACTTCGGCATCGGCGCCGACCAGATCCTCCTGGTCGAGCGCGCCACGCGGCCGGACGCCGATTTCCGCTATCGCATTTTCAACTCCGACGGCACCGAGGTCGAACACTGCGGCAACGGCGCCCGGTGCTTCGTGCGCTTCGTTCATGAACAGGGCCTGTCGGACCGCAACCCGCTGCGCGCAGAGATCGCCACCGGCATCCTGGTGCTGGACGAGGGCGACGACGAACAGGTCACCGTGGAAATGGGCAGCACCCGTTTCGACCCGGCCGCCCTGCCGTTCGACACCGCCGGCCTGGCCTCGCGCACGCAAGGCCATGACACGCTGTGGGACCTGGAGCTGGATGCGCCCGCCGGCCTGCCGCGCACGGTCGCCGTGTCCGCGGTGGCCATCTCCAATCCGCATGCGGTGCAGGTGGTCGACGACGTCGACACCGCGCCGGTGTCCGTCCTCGGCCCCCTGATCGAGACCCATCCGCGCTTTGCGCGCCGGGTCAACGCCGGCTTCATGCAAGTCGTGGACCGCCACAACATCCGCCTGCGCGTCTTCGAGCGCGGCGCCGGCGAAACCCTCGCCTGCGGCACGGGCGCCTGCGCCGCCGTCGCGGCCGGCATCCGCCGCGGCCTGCTCGAATCCCCCGTGCGCGTGCAGACGCGCGGCGGCGTGCTCACCATCGACTGGAACGGCGAGCAACTGCGCATGACCGGTCCCGCCGAATCCGTCTTCACGGGCCAGGTCGACATCGACAAGCTCGTCTTCTCCATGGCGCTGAACCGATAACCCTATGACCGATACCGCTTTCACCGCCGAGGACATCGCCGGCTTCCTGCTAGAGAACCCCGGTTTCTTCGACGAACACGCCGAAGTCTTCGCCACCCTGCAGGTGCCGCACCCGCACGGCTCTCGCGCCATTTCGCTGGGCGAACGCCAGATCCTCACGCTGCGCGAACGCAACCGCGAACTGGAATGGCGCCTGAACGAACTCGTGCGCAACGCCACCGCCAACGAGACCATCGGCACGCACGTGGCCAAATGGTGCTGCCGTCTGCTGTCCGAATGCGATCCGCAACTGGTGCCGGGAGAAATCGCGCTGGGCCTGGCCGAACAGTTCGAGCTGAACCACGTGGCGCTGCGCCTGTGGGGTCTGTCCGATTTGCCCGCACATGGCTATGGCGAGCCCGTCACGCAGGATGTGCGCACATTCACCGACAGCCTGAAGACGCCGTACTGCGGCACCGACACGGCCTTTGAGGCGGTTGCCTGGCTGGATGGCACGCCCAAGTCGCTGGCGCTGGTGCCCTTGCGGCTGGAAGCCGATGGCGCCGCCGTCGGCCTGCTGGTGCTGGGATCGGACGACGCCGAACGCTTCACGCCCGAAATGGGAACGACGTTCCTGGAGTCCGTCGGCCAACTGGCGTCGGCGGCGTTGCACCGCCTGAACCCGGCCACGCCCAAGGCCTAGCGCCCCGCCAGGGCGGGCGGACCAAGAGGACACGATGCAGAACGCCGCGCAAAACCCCGATCCGCCCGAAGCCCCCCTGCCCGATCCGATGAGCGCCTGGCTGCGCCATCTGGAAACCAACCGCCGCTATTCGCCCCATACCCTGGACGGCTACCGGCGCGAACTCCACTTCCTGCGCGAGCTTGCCGACAAGGCCGGCCTGCCGCTGGACAAGCTCGGCAACGGCCATATCCGCCAGTTCGTGGCGCGCCTGCATGCCCAGGGCCGCGGTCCGCGCAGCCTGGCGCGCACCCTGGCGGCCTGGCGCGGTTTCTACCAATGGTGGGCGCCCGCGGCCGAGCTCTCCGGCAACCCGGTGGCGGGCGTACGCGCGCCCAAGGCGCCTCGTGGCCTGCCCAAGGCGCTGTCGGTGGAGCAGACCCAGGCCTTGCTGGACCGGGCTCCCGCCCGCGTCGCCACCGAACCGGCCGCGCTGCGCGACCAGGCCATGCTTGAATTGCTCTATTCCAGCGGCCTGCGGCTGTCGGAACTGGTGGGACTGGACCTGCGCTATGAGCGCTCTTCGGACTACGAATCGCGCGGCTGGCTGAACCTGGACGACGCCGAAGTGGTGGTGCTGGGCAAGGGCGGCAAGCGCCGCTCCGTGCCGGTCGGCCGGGAAGCCCTGGCAGCCCTGCGCAAGTGGATCGGCGTGCGCCCGCAACTGGCCCCGTCCGCATCGCAGCCCGAAGACGCCGCCGCGCTGTTCCTGGGCGCGCGCGGACGCCGCATTTCTCCGCGCGTTGTGCAGCTGCAACTGGCGCGCATCGCGCAAGAAGCCGGCCTGCCCACGCATGTGCATCCGCACGTGCTGCGGCACAGCTTCGCCAGCCACGTCCTGCAATCCGCGCAGGACCTGCGAGCCGTGCAGGAAATGCTGGGCCACGCCAACATCTCGACCACCCAGATCTACACGCGGCTGGACTTCCAGCATCTCGCCAAGGCCTACGACCAGGCGCATCCGCGCGCCGGCCGCAAGTCCTGACCGTCTTCTCAGCCGCCTCCGGCCACCATGCCGCCCAGCAGCATCACGCCCAGCAGCAGCACGGCGATCGCCGCCAGCGCTTCCACGCCATAGCGCAGACGCGCGGCGCCCGCGCCCGATAGCCGCCGGCCCAGGCGCGTGGCCGCGCCCCCGGCCGCCACGGCCAGGCAGGCCAGCGCCGCCACCGTCAGTCCGGTGCCCAGGCCCATCGCCAGGGCCGACGCCACGCCGGCCAGGAAAAAGCCCTGCGACAGGGCGAACACCAGCACGATCAGCGCGCCGCTGCATGGCCGCAGGCCCACCGCCAGGATGGCCGACCAGGCGCGGCGCCAGTTCAAGGGGCCGGCCACCTGTTCCGGCTGGGGCGCGTGCGCATGCCCGCAACCGCAATCGTCGTCATGATGCGCGTGCGCATGGCCATGCCCAGGCGATGGCGCATGCACGGCCATCGCCCGCAACGCCGCCGCGCCTTTCAAAACGGGGGCCTGTGCCGCGGCCTGCGGCCTGGCGCGGACGGCGCGGCGCGACCATGGGCGGATCGCCTTGAGCCAGACGAGCCATGCGCCCAGCAGCGTCACCAGGCCATAAGAGGTCAACTCCAGCCAGCGCGTGGCCTGGTTCATCGTCGCGGCCGTGGCGTTGAACACCATGGCCAGCACCGCCACCATTCCAATAGCCACCAGCGCCTGAATCAGCGAAGACACCAGCGCCAGCAGCGCGCCATTGCGCGCGGTCTGACGATTGGCCAGCACATACGAAGAAATCACCGCCTTGCCATGGCCGGGGCCCAGCGCGTGGAAAACGCCATAGGCGAACGACAGGCCGATCAGTGTCCAGGCGGCGCCTCCGTCCGCCTGCCAGGCGCGCACCGCGCCCGTCAACTGCCGATAGAAATGGGATTGCCAGACGGAGACCTGGCCGAAGAAGCTCGCCAGCCAGCCCGGCCCCCCCATGCCTGCCCCGCTTTCAGGCACGCCGAAAGGGTGCGCGCCCTGCGCGGCGGCCGCGGACATCCACGCCAGGCCGCACAACACCAAGAGCAGGACCCTCAGCCCCGTCGCGGACCGCGCTACGGACATTGCACCTCGATGCGATGCGTAAGTCCCTTGGTAATGGCGAATAACTCGTCCGGCAACGCGTCCGGGTCGGCCGGGATCGCGGCCAACTGCTGCATGGTGTTCCAATCCAGTTCCTTGGGCTTGCGATAGGCGGACGTGCAGGCTGCGCCTTGCGGACCGCCCAGCGACACCGCGCCCTTCTCGTCAAAGGCGTAGGCCACGAAATAGGTGGGGTCGTAGATATCCACTTGCGCGCCATCCGGGCCCGGCGCGGCGGGCTCGGCCAGCGGCAGCGTGAACGAAAGCGTGAGGCGAGTGGTCTTCGGGTTCCAGTCGACGCGGGCATCGCGCGGCGCGGCAAAGGCGGCCGTCTTGCCGCCGATGGTGACCCGCGTGAAGTAATGCGAGATCGGCTCGCCAAGCGCCTTCATCCAGTCCTGCGCCATGCCGCGCAACGTCTCGGCGGGCAGGGAACCGTCCTTGCCCTTCTTCAGCCCCTGTGTGGCATAGGCGCCGAACATCTCGTCGAACAACCACACCTGCCGAACGGCGGTGACGCGGTGCTGCGCATCGATATCGATCACCGCGCGGGCGTCGATCCACATGTGCGGGTGCGCGCTGGCGGCGCCCGCCGCCAGCAGTGCCGTCGCGGCGGTCAGGGCTGCAAGGCCGCGGCAAGCTGACGTACGTTCCATTCAAACATTTCCAGATAGGTGGCGCCGGGCTGCCCGGGCTTGGACAGCGCATCGGAATAGAGCGTACCACCCACCTTTGCGCCGGTCTCACGCGCAATCTGCTGGACCAGCCTGGGGCTGCTGATGTTCTCCACGAACACCGCGGGCACCTGCTCGCGCCTGACCTGTTCAATGATGCCGGCCACTTCGCCCGCCGACGGCTCGGCGTCCGTCGACACCCCCATCGCCGGGATGAAAGTCACGCCGTAGGCGTCGCCGAAATAGCCGAAGGCGTCGTGCGAGGTAACGACCTTGCGGCGTGCGGCCGGAATGGCGGCAAACGTCTTCCTGGCGCTGGCATCCAGCGATTCCAGCCGCGCGATATAGGCCTTGGCGCGTTGCCGGTAGGCATCCGCGCGCGCCGGATCGGCGGCGGCCAGGCCTTCGGCCACATTGCGCGCATAGATCACGCCGTTGGCCAGGTTCTGCCAGGCATGCGGATCGGCGTCGCCATGATGGTGATGGCCGTCCTGGTGCTTGTGGTCGTGGCCATGATCGTGATCATGGTCATCGTCGTGATCGCCATGCCCGGCGAACTTGCGCGGCGTGACACCTTGCGATGCCGTCACGACCTGGCCGGAAAAGCCCGAGGCCTGCGTGAGCCTGGGCAGCCAGGATTCGAATTCCAGGCCATTCACGAACAGTACTTGGGCGCCAGCCAGCTTCTTCGCATCCCCCGGCGTCGGTTCGTATTCATGCGCGTCGCCATCGGGCCCCACCAGCGTGGCCAGGCTCACATCCGCGCCGCCAACTTCCCGCACGATGTCGCCCAGGATGGAAAAACTGGCCACGGCCTTCAGGGGCCCGGCTGCGTGCGCGGCCCCCAGGGCGGCCGACAGGCACAGGCCGGCCATGGCCAGCAGCGCGCGGCGGCGCGCCGGCAGAATCGTACGCATGGCGAATCTCCTTTTGAAGTCTCAGGCCCGGCGCATGCGGCGCGGCGCCCGCAGCAGCCCGCCTTGCGGGCCGCCCACGATGGAAAACAGATAGCAGGTGCCCGCCGCCAGAATGATGGCGGGGGAAGCCGGCACGTCGAAGTGATAGGAAACGAGCAGGCCGGCCACCGAAGATGCCACGCCCAGGCCCGCGGCAAGCGGAATCTGGCGGGCCGCGGAACGCACCCAGAAGCGCGCCGCGGCGGCCGGCAGCATCATGATCCCGACCACCATCAGCGTGCCCAGCACCTGGAAGCCCGCCACCAGATTCACCACGACCAGCACCAGAAAGCCCATGTGCACCCAGCCGCCCCGGCCGCCGCTGGCGCGCAGGAAACCCGGGTCCAGGCATTCGGCTACCAGCAGCCGGTAGATCGCGGCCAGCACCAGCAGGGTTGCGCTGGCCGTGCCCGTCACGAGCAGCAGCGCCGCGTCGTCCAGGCCCAGCACCGTGCCAAACAACACATGCAGCAGATCCATATTGGAGCCGCGCAGCGACACCAGCAGCACGCCCAGCCCCAGGGAGATCAGATAAAACGCCGCGAAGCTGGCGTCTTCGCGCAGCGGCGTCAGCCGGGCGACCAGCCCCGCCAGCAGCGCAACGGCCAGGCCGGTGGCGATGCCGCCCAGCATCATCGCGCCCAAGGACAGGCCAGCCAGCAGGAAGCCGGCCGCCACGCCGGGCAGGATGGCGTGCGACATCGCATCACCCATCAGGCTCATGCGCCGCAGCACCAGGAATACGCCCAGCGGCGCGGCGCCCAGCGACAGGGCGCTGGCTCCGGCCAGGGCACGCCGCATGAAGCCGTAGTCCAGAAAGGGCGAGACCACCCATTGCGCCAGCGTCATGTCCAGGACCTTGCGTGCCATTGCCGCGCCGTCTTCAGGTGCGTGTCGTTCAGGGTCTGGGCGGTATCGCCCCAGGCCACGACCGAGCCCGACAGGAGCAGGCATTCGGGAAAGTGGTCGCGCACCAGATCCAGGTCGTGCAGCACCGCGATCACGGTCCGCCCCTGGCCGTGCAACCCGCAAAGCAATGCCATCAGCTCGTCCGCGGTATGGCTGTCCACGGCGGCGAACGGCTCGTCCAGCAACAGCACCGGCGCGTCCTGCACCAGCATGCGTGCAAACAGGGTGCGCTGCATCTGCCCGCCGGACAGCGTATCCACGCCGCGTCCGGCGGCGTCCGCCAGGCCCACCGTTTCCAGCGCATGCATGCAGCGGTCCAGTTCGCCGTCGCCATACCTGCGCCATCCGCCCACGCGGCGCCACGCCCCCATGGCCACCAGGTCCAGCACCGTCACGGGAAAGGACCGATCCAGTTCGGCCGCCTGAGGCAGCCACGCCAGCTCCGACCGCCCGGCGCCACCGATGCGCACGCTGCCGGTCAAGGGGCGCAGCACGCCCATGATGCCCTTGATCAGGGTCGACTTGCCGGCGCCGTTGGGGCCCACCACGGCGGTCATGCCGCCGGCGGCAAAGCTGCCCGATACCGACTTGAGCGCCGCCTGCCCGTGCCAGCCGAAAGACGCGTCGGCCAGCTCGATGGCAATGGACGAGGCGCTCATCGCGGCCACCAGTCCAGCGCCCAGCCCGTCAGCGCCCACAACGCCATCGCCGCGGCCAGGGCGTATGCCATGCGGCGCCAGGCCGAAGCGAGGAATGCCGAACGGCGCGGCGCGACGTGCCCGGACGCGGCGCCGGGCCGCTGGGGCAGAAGCGTGAAATGAGACATGGCAAGCAAAGGCGGAAGTCGGTAACGATCAATTATTATTATGTTATATCATAACTAAACCAGCCGGGCCCTGGCGCTTTTTCCCGCGCATGGGGGATTTCTGCTACCTTCCAGGCATCTCGCGCGCGTCGCGCGCGTTTCCCATTCAGATAAAGCCCGCCATGTCCGCTCCGCCCCGCCCACCCCGCAGCGACACCGTAGGCGCTCAGCTCAGCGTCGCCGAAACGCTGTGCGCGCAGCGCGGACGCCGCCTCACGCCCATCCGCCGCAAGGTCCTTGAGCTGCTGCTGCGTCACGGTCGCAGCCTGAAGGCCTATGAACTGCTGGACGCGATGCGCGCCGTCCACCCGGGCGCCGCGCCCCCCACGGTGTACCGCGCCCTGGACTTCCTGATGGACGAAGGCCTGATTCACCGCCTGGATGCCGTCAACGCCTGGAGCGCCTGCCATGACGCCGGCGGCGCGCCGCACGATCTGCTGGTGGTCTGTACCGGCTGCGGCGCCGTGGCCGAGGTGTCCGACCCGGCCATGAGCCGGCAATTGGCCGAGCGCGTGGCGCAGACCGGCTATGCCCTGGCCACGCACGAAACCGAAATCCGCGCGTTGTGCCCGCAATGCCAGAAAAAGCAGCCGGCCGACGCCGCCGGCCATCAGCACCATCACCACTAAGCGCGCCCACCGGCCGCCGGATCGCCGGCCGCCGGATTCCATCCCTTGGGCGCATTGAATCGGATGAGGGATCCGGCTCCGGCCCCATCCATCAGGGCGCATCCCGCCCTTGAAATCCGGCAAACCGCCCCAAAATAGTGATATCGCCCGATACTTGACGGCGTACGGCGGCGATCCGGACGGCTATGGCCCCCGGGTTGGCCCGGGGTTTGCCCCCTGCCCCCGACTGTGCTGTAATCCTGCGTCCGGCCGCTATCGGCGGCCTTCGCAGCCTGTGGCAAACGTCATCCGCCGGTGGTTGAAAACCCGGTTGAAAACCCCTGTCAGGCCCCATGTTTCACGCCTTGACCTCACGCTAGCAGCTTCGCCATGAACACCCCGCGCAGTTTGGACAAAATGGTTCCCGTCACCATCCTCACCGGCTTTCTCGGTGCGGGCAAGACCACCCTGCTCAAACGCATCCTGACCGAATTCCACGGCCGCCGCGTTGCGGTCATCGAAAACGAGTTCGGACCGGAAAGCATCGACAACGACCTGCTCGTGCAAGACAGCGATGAAGAAATCATCGAACTGTCCAACGGCTGCGTCTGCTGCACGGTGCGCGGCGACCTGATGCGCACCCTGTCCGAGCTGCGCGCCAAGCGCGAAGCCGGCCAACTGACTTTCGAACGCGTCATCCTGGAAACGACCGGCATGGCCAACCCCGGCCCCGTCTGCCAGACGTTCTTCATGGACGACGACATCGCCGAGTACTACCGCCTGGACGCGGTGGTCACGGTGGTCGATGCCAAGCACGGCATGTCCACGCTCGACGAACAGCCCGAAGCCCAGAAGCAGGTCGGTTTCGCCGACCGCATCCTGATCTCGAAGAAAGACCTGGTCAACGAAGTCGACTACGAAGCGCTGCGCCACCGCCTGGTTCACATGAACCCGCGCGCGCCGATCACCGCCGTCAACTTCGGCGAAGTCGACCTCAAGTCCATCATCGACATCAGCGGCTTCAACCTGAATTCCATTCTGGACATCGACCCGGAATTCCTGGCCGATGAGCATCCCGACGCCGCCCACAGCCATGCCCACGACCACGGGCATGACCACGGACACGATCATGGCCATGACCACGACCATGAGCACGAAGGCGACTGCGGTGCGCACTGCAATCATGCCCATCACCACCATCACCACCAGCACGACGACGAAATCGGCGCGTTCGTGTTCCGTTCCAACAAGCCGTTCGATCCCGCGCGCCTTGAGGAATTCCTGGGTGGCGTGGTGCAGGTCTATGGTCCCGACCTGATGCGCTACAAGGGCATCCTGTACATGAAGGGCATCAATCGCCGCATGTTGTTCCAGGGTGTGCACATGATGATGGGTGCCGAACCCGGCAAGCCGTGGACCGCGGCCGAAAAGCCGTCCACCAAGATGGTATTCATCGGACGTAAGCTGCCCCAGGAGATTTTCACCCGGGGCTTGGAGCAGTGCCTGGCGGGGTAATACCCCTTCCTGCGTGACGCGATGCGACGAAGGCAGTACTGTGAGGTACGAATAGCGTAGGCAACAAGTAACACGGACCGGGAATGGACGCCCGCGCCAGGATCGATTCATAGTGGAGTGTTTACATGGCTACCAAGGCAGCAACCAAAAAATCAAGCAAGTCGACGAGCGATACGGCGATTGATCTGCCCAGCGAGAAGGAATTGCTGGCCATGCCCGAGTCCGACTATATGAACGAACGCCAGCTGGCTTTCTTCAAGGAACGGCTCAAACAACTCGAACAGGACATCCTGGCCAATGCCGGCGAAACCACCGAGCATCTGCGTGAAACGCAGTTCGTGCCCGATCCCGCCGACCGCGCCACCATCGAGGAAGAACACGCCCTGGAACTGCGCACCCGCGACCGTGAGCGCAAGCTGCTCAAGAAGGTGCAACAGTCCATCGCCCGCATCGACAGCGGCGAATACGGCTGGTGTGAAGAAACCGGTGAACCCATCGGCGTTCCGCGCCTGCTGGCCCGCCCCACGGCCACCCTGTCGCTCGAAGCGCAGGAACGCCGTGAAATGCGCCAGAAGCTCTACGGCGACTGATCCGTCCCGTATTCGCTCCCGCCTGAAAGGCCATGCTGCTCGCCAGCATGGCCTTTTTTATCGTCCAAAAGCAGTAATTCCTTGATTTTTCCGCGACCGCCCCCAGCTACTCCTCTCAAAGGAAGGAACGCATGGAACAATTTCACGCCACCACCATCGTGTGTGTGCGCCGCGGCAACCGCGTCGCGCTCGGCGGCGATGGCCAGGTCACCCTGGGCAATATCGTCGTCAAGGGCACGGCCCGCAAGATCCGCCGGCTGTACCACGACAAGATCCTGGCCGGCTTCGCCGGCGCCACTGCCGACGCATTCACGCTGCAGGAACGCTTCGAAGCCAAGCTGGAAAAGCACCAGGGCAACCTGATGCGCGCGGCGGTCGAACTGACCCGCGACTGGCGCACCGACCGCGTCCTGCGCCGCCTCGAAGCCATGCTGATCGTGGCCGACACCGAGCACACGCTGGTGCTGACCGGCAACGGCGACGTGCTGGAACCCGAACATGGCCTGGCGGCCATCGGTTCCGGCGGCGCCTATGCCCAATCGGCCGCACTGGCGTTGCTGCGCAACACCGAGCTGTCGCCCGAGGTCGTCGTCAAGCAATCGCTGGAGATCGCCGGCGACCTCTGCATCTATACCAACCAGAATCACGTCATCGAAACGCTGGGCGACTGACGCCAGCCGCGCGGCGCGCATTGCGCCTGCCGCGCCCTCCCAGCCCGCCCTAGCTTCAAGGATCCGCCCTCATGTCCGCATCCAACATGACGCCCGGAGAGATCGTCTCCGAACTCGATAAATACATCGTCGGCCAGGACCGCGCCAAGCGCGCGGTCGCTGTTGCTCTGCGCAACCGCTGGCGCCGCCAGCAGGTCGCCGAACCCCTGCGCCACGAGATCCACCCCAAGAACATCCTCATGATCGGCCCGACCGGCGTCGGCAAGACCGAGATCGCGCGCCGCCTGGCCAAGCTGGCCAATGCGCCGTTCATCAAGATCGAAGCCACCAAGTTCACCGAAGTGGGCTACGTGGGCCGCGACGTGGACACCATCATCCGCGACCTGACCGAATACTCGATCAAGCAGACCCGTGAACTGGAAATGCGCCGCGTGCGCACCCAGGCCGAGGACGCAGCCGAAGACCGCATCCTGGACGCCCTGGTGCCGCCCCCGCGCGGCGCCTCCGGCGAGCCGGAGCGCGGCGAAGACAACAGCGCCCGCCAGACCTTCAGAAAGCGCCTGCGCGAAGGCAAGATCGACGACCTCGAAATCGAGATCGAAGTCGCTCAGGCCACGCCGCAAATGGACGTCATGACGCCCCCCGGCATGGAAGAAATGGCCGAGCAGCTGCGAGGCATGTTCGCCGGCATGGCCCGCGACAAGAAAAAGCCCAAGAAGATGAAGGTCCGCGAGGCCTTCAAGCTCATCGTCGACGAAGAAGCCGCCAAGCGCGTCAACGAAGAAGACCTGCGCAGCGTGGCCATCAACAACGTCGAGCAGAATGGCATCGTCTTCCTGGACGAAATCGACAAGATCGCGGCCCGCCAGGAGTCCGGCGGCGCCGACGTATCGCGCCAGGGCGTGCAGCGCGACCTGCTGCCGCTGGTCGAAGGCACCACCGTCAACACGCGCTACGGCATGGTCCGCACCGACCATATCCTGTTCATCGCGTCCGGCGCGTTCCACCTGTCGCGCCCCTCGGACCTGATCCCCGAGCTGCAAGGCCGCTTCCCGATCCGCGTCGAACTCGAATCGCTGACCGCCGAGGACTTCGTACGCATCCTGTCCGATACGGATGCCTCGCTGACCAAGCAATACACCGCGCTGATGGCCACCGAGGACGTGCAGCTCGAGTTCACCGAGGAAGGCGTGCGCCGCCTGGCGGAGCTGGCTTACGACGTCAACGAAACCACCGAGAACATCGGCGCCCGCCGCCTGTACACGGTGATGGAAAAGCTGCTGGACGAACTGTCTTTCGACGCCACGTCCAGCCAGGCCAAGAACGTGAAGATCGACGCCGCCTACGTCAATTCGCAACTGGCGGAAGCCGCCAGCAGCCAGGACCTGGCGCGCTACGTACTGTAAGCGCCTTCGTCCTGGGGACGGATGCAAAAAACCCCGCGGCAAGCGATTGCCGCGGGGTTTTTTTACGCCCGGCCGCCCCCAGGCAGGGACGGCCTGAAGAGCAAGCACGCATAGTGTGCGCGGCGCGGGGGCCTTATTTGGCGATGGCGGTCACCACATACTTGCCGTCCTTGCGAGTGGCCGTGAAACGCACCTTGTCACCGGCCTTGATATCGGCCAGCAACGCGGGATCCGCCTGATAGACCAGCGACATGGCCGGCAGGTCCAGCGCCTTGATGGCGTCATGCTTGATCGTGACCTTGCCCGCGGCGGGGTCCACGCGCCGCACTTCACCGGTCGCGTCGGCCTGCTGGGCGAATGCCAGGGGCGTGGCCAGCGATACGACGGCCATCGCGGCGGCGACGGCCATGGGCATTGCATACTTGCGGCTAAAAGCCATATGGGTAACCTCCATGTGCAGGGGAAGCCAGGGCCGGGTCGAACCCTGCCCGCTTCCTACAGTGCTAGGATACTGCGCGAATGCAACAGCTCCCCGGCAAGTGCGCAACAATCCTGACGGTTGATTGCGAACTGCCCCGTCCTGCACGGGCCCGCTTACCGCCGGACGCAAACCCCACACTTTTTCTCTCTGAATCAGGATTCCCATGGCCAACCGCTTATCCGTCATTGCCACCCGTACGGGAGACGACGGCACCACCGGACTGGGGGACGGATCCCGCATGCCCAAGGACGCGCCCCGCATCGCCGCGCTGGGCGATGTGGACGAACTGAACAGCGTCATCGGCCTGTTGCTGACCGAATCCCTGCCAGCCGATGTATCGGCCGACCTGCTGACCATCCAGCACGACCTGTTCGATATGGGCGCCGAGCTCTGCATTCCTGGCCACGTCGCGCTGAAGGACGAACAGATCGCCCACCTGGACGCCCGGCTGGCCCATTACAACGCGACGCTGCCGCCCTTGCGCGAATTCATCCTGCCCGGCGGCTCGCGGCCAGCCGCCCTGGCCCACATGGCGCGCACGGCATGCCGGCGCGCGGAACGGGCGGTGGTGGCATTGGCGCGGGTCGACAGCGTCAATGCGCCGGTCAGGCAGTATCTGAACCGGCTGTCGGATCTGATGTTTGTGCTGGCGCGTTGCATCAACAAGTCACTTGGTCATGCGGATACTTTTTGGGCCAGCCCGAATGCGCGTAAGGCCACGTAACTCATGCGAAGAATTGCAAGGCGGGAATGCGCTGCCTCCGGAATGATTTCTTGTAACGCCCATATTTCAGACAACTATTCGTTTCATCTATTTGAAGACGTCAGGACAGTTGCGGCATAATTATGGGTTAACGAGCGGGTTTGCGCGCCGCGCTCATCGCTCAAGGGCTATATAAGAATGAGTATTATTGTTACTGGCGGAGCAGGTTTTATCGGCTCCAACTTCGTACTCGACTGGTTTCTCGAAACCAATGAGCCTGTGGTGACCTTGGATAAGCTCACGTACGCGGGCAACCCGGACAACCTTGCCTCGCTTAAAGGCAACCTCGCACACCACCTGGTGCAGGGCGACATCGGGGACTTCGAACTCGTCAGCCGTCTGTTGGCAGAGCACAAGCCGCGTGCCGTCCTCAATTTCGCCGCCGAATCGCACGTCGATCGCTCAATCCACGGCCCTGGCGAATTCATCCAGACCAATATCGTTGGCACCTTTCAGCTGCTGGAAGCGGTGCGAGCGTACTGGAATGCGCTGCCCGACGACAATCGCGCCGCCTTTCGCTTCTTGCACGTCTCGACCGATGAAGTCTATGGCTCGTTGGAAAAGGATGATCCCGCTTTCAGCGAAACCAACCGCTACGAGCCCAACAGCCCGTATTCGGCCAGCAAGGCGGCGAGCGATCACCTGGTCCGCGCGTATCACCATACTTATGGCCTACCGGTACTCACGACCAACTGCTCGAACAATTATGGTCCCTACCATTTCCCGGAAAAGCTGATTCCGCTGATAATCCACAATGCGCTGGCCGGCAAACCTTTGCCGATCTACGGCGATGGCCAACAAATCCGCGACTGGCTATACGTCAAGGACCATTGCACGGCGATCCGCCGCGTGCTGGCCGACGGCAAATTGGGTGAGACCTACAACGTGGGAGGCTGGAACGAAAAGACCAACCTCGACGTCGTCCACACGCTTTGCGCATTGCTGGACGAACTCAGCCCCCGCGCCGATGGTCTGCCCTATAAGAACCAGATAACCTTCGTCAAGGACCGCCCCGGCCACGATCAGCGCTACGCCATCGACGCCTCGCGCCTTGAGCGCGAGCTGGGATGGAAACCCGCGGAAACCTTCGAGACGGGCATTCGCAAAACGGTGCAGTGGTATTTGGACAACCAGCAATGGGTCGCCAATATCACCAGTGGCGCCTACCGCGAATGGGTCGATACCCAATATTCCGCTTGATTATTCGGGCCGTATCAAAAAGGCGCCCATGCGCCTTTTGCCCGTTGTCAGACAGTCACATCCCTTTATATGGGTAGGCCATTGAGCCAGCAAGTCGCCATCCTTCTTTGCACATACCAGGGTGAAAAGTATGTACCGGAACAGTTGGACTCGTTTGACGCTCAAACCTACCCGCATTGGAAGGTATGGGCCTCGGACGACAGCCCCGACGCCACTACCCGGCAGGTGCTGACCGACTATCAAGCGCGCTGGGCGCCAGGCAGGCTGACAGTGTGCGACGGCCCCCGCAAAGGCTTCGTCGCCAACTTCATGTCCTTGATCTGCCGGCCCGAAGTCCAGGCGGACTACTATTCCATGTCGGACCAGGACGACATCTGGTATCCAGAAAAGCTGCAGCGTGCCGTGGAGTGGCTGACGACGGTCCCCGACGAGGTGCCGGCCCTGTACTGCTCCCGTACCGAGTTGATCGACGAGCAGGGCGCGACGCTGGGCTGTTCGCCGCTGTTCAGCCGCCCCCCCGCATTCGCCAATGCGCTGGTGCAGAACGTGGCGGGCGGCAACACCATGGTGTTCAACAACGCGGCCCGACGCCTGCTCGTTGCGGCGGGCAGCGACATCGACGTAGTAGCTCACGATTGGTGGGTCTACATCGTGGTCAGCGCTTGCGGAGGCCGCGTACACTATGACAGCCGGCCATCCCTGAGGTATCGCCAGCATGGCGGCAACCTGATCGGCGCAAATGCCGGGATCGGTGCCCGCCTGCTGCGAATCCGCATGCTGTTCCAAGGCCATCTAAAAGCGTGGACCGACCAGCATATTCAAGCACTTGCGCCTTTGCTGCCAAAGCTCACACCCGCAAACCGCCGTACTTTCGATTGCCTGGTGTCCGCCCGCCAGCGAAGTTTGATACCACGAATCGTGGGTATTAAACGGTCCGGCATCTACCGCCAGACCACGCTGGGTAATCTCGGATTATTAGCCGCCGCGATATCCAACCGAATATGAGTAATACCATGAAAATCCTGCTCCTCGGCAAAGACGGTCAAGTCGGCCATGAACTACAGCGCACCCTGCTGCCATTCGGGGACATGCAGGCCTTCGGCCGCCAAGGCGCCAACCTGGAGGATCTGGACGGATTGCAGCAGTTGCTGCATCGCCAGGCCCCCGACATCATCGTCAATGCCGCCGCCTATACCGCGGTCGACAAGGCCGAAACCCATCAAGACGTCGCACGGCTCGTGAATGCAGATGCCGTGGCGGTAATGGCTTCGTACGCAAAGCAAACAAACGCCCTGCTCGTACATTATTCGACTGACTATGTGTTTGATGGCCGTAAGGATGCCCCCTACGACATCAATGACCAGACAGATCCGCAGAGCGTATACGGCGCGACGAAACTGGCGGGCGAAGCCGCCATCGCCGACAGCGGCTGCAATGCCCTCGTCCTGCGTACGAGCTGGGTCTTCTCGGCCCACGGTGGCAATTTCATCAAGACAATTCTGCGGCTGGCCAAGGAGCGGGACGCCTTGAATATCGTGGCCGACCAGCACGGCGCGCCGACATCGGCCGAACTGATTGCGGATGTCACGGCCTTGGCCATTGCCGGCTATCAGCAAGGTACGCTCGCCAAGGGCGTCTATCACTTGACCGCGTCGGGCCACACGACTTGGCATGGGCTTGCCACGCATGTGGTCGCGCGTGCCCGTCGGAACGGCATGGCTTTGAAGGCCGAAGCGGCCAATATCAAACCCATTACTACCGAGCAGTATCCCGTGCCCGCGGCAAGACCCAGGAATTCTCGGCTGAATACCACCGCCCTGACTGCCCCCCTGAAACTGCAACTGCCGGATTGGACAGTTCACGTCGACCGCACGGTAGATCAACTTACGTCATTGGAACTTCCCGCATGAAACGCAAAGGCATCATATTGGCCGGCGGCTCCGGCACCCGACTGCACCCCGCCACCTTGGCGATTAGCAAGCAATTGCTGCCCGTCTTCGACAAGCCGATGATTTATTACCCGTTGAGCACGCTGATGCTCTCCGGAATCAAGGACATCCTGGTCATTTCCACGCCCCAAGATACGCCACGATTCCAGCAGCTGCTCGGCGATGGATCGCAGTGGGGTTTGAATCTCCAGTACGCCATACAGCCTTCGCCCGACGGCTTGGCGCAAGCCTTCCTTATCGGGGAATCATTCCTCGGCAATGATCCTTCGGCACTCGTGCTGGGGGACAATATTTTCTACGGCCACGACTTCCACCAGTTGCTGGCCAACGCCAATGCTCGTACCCACGGCGCCAGCGTTTTCGCTTATCACGTACACGACCCGGAACGCTACGGAGTGGCGGAATTCGATGCTAATGGCAAAGTGCTATCGCTGGAAGAAAAACCAGCCAAGCCAAAATCCCATTACGCGGTCACGGGCCTGTATTTTTACGACCAGGACGTCGTCGAGATCGCCAAGCAAATCAAGCCCTCGGCTCGCGGCGAGCTGGAGATTACCGATTTGAATCGCGTTTATCTCGAGCAAGGCAGATTGAGTGTGGAAATCATGGGCCGCGGCTACGCCTGGCTCGATACGGGCACTCACGAATCGCTGTTGGAAGCCAGTCAGTTCATTTCGACTCTGGAAAATCGACAGGGCTTGAAAGTTTCGTGCCCGGAAGAGATTGCATTCCGCAATAAATGGATCACTCCAGAAGAACTGGAAACGCTGGCCGCACCGTTGGCCAAGAGCGGGTACGGCAAATACCTGCAGCGCCTGCTCGTCGAAAAAGTATATTGATGCACGTGGCCCGTCGTTCAATGCCAGAAGCAGGCTGGACGACGATCCAATTGAAAGGCGCGCGTTCGCGATAACCACGAACGCGCGCAACCATTACATCGGCCGGCGTATCAATTTTTTCCCTTCAAACCCTCGCGATACTCGTGAGGCACCCAAGGTCCCCACTTTCCTTCGTACACCTTGCGGTTTTCGTTGAACAGCTTTATCCGCCGCTCCATACCCATCAAATTAAAAGAAGCTGAATGATGGTGATGGATAAATACATCCTCGGCGCAAATCACGGTGCGGCCAATCTGCTGAACCCGACGGCAATAGTCATCATCCTCGAACATGCCAATACCGAAAGCCTCGTCGAGATCGCCGACCTTTTCGTATATCTCCCGGGGGAATGCAACGCAGAAGAATGCCGCCGTATGTAGCGGCATAACCTCACCCAGGTGGCTGGACGTATACACTCGCGCCGCATACTCCATCTCTGCCATCGAATCGTATGAGATCTGGATTTTCGATTCGTTGCCAATATTATTGGTAACAGGACCAACGATACCGGCGGCCGGATCGCGCCTCAAATGGCGGACCAACGTTCCCAACCAGCCGGGCGTCACGTAGGTATCATTATTGAGCAGCACCAGATATTCGCCGCGAGCGATTTGCAGCCCCTGATTATTCGCTGCTGCAAATCCTCGATTATCCGCATTGAGAATTATGCGTCGATTCTCACCACGGCGCGCCCACTCCCGCAGGTATTCGGGCGTCGAATCCCGCGAATCGTTGTCAACGACGATTACCTCGAAATTCTTGTAGTGCGTATTTTTTTCCAGGCTGTGCAGGCAGGCGTCGGTAAGCTCCAGCTTGTTGTACGAGACCAGCACCAGCGTTACCAGCGGTGGAACGTACTGGTCCACATGCTGGCTGATGGCGCGCGCACGGTCCGCCCCAGCCTGCATGCCATCATCGGGCAGGAGCAGCACCTGGCCGCCTTGGCCGCGTGCCGACATGGCAAGGGCTTCCGTCGAGGCCAAGACAAGGTCGGCCTCCTTAATTGCACTCGCGTGCAACTTACCGAGTTCGGTGTCCTCGTCACCCGTCCAATCGACCATCGCGTCATAGATCAGATGGCGATTTGGCACTTGGTCGGCCAAGGTCAACCAAAAGGGGTGCTGCAACATCGAAATAATGGACGTCGGAGCGGCTTGAACCAGAAACAACGCCAAACTCGCTCGCAAGGACTCCGCCATTGCAGAACTGGCGTTTACGTCATGGATTGACCGCGGATTCACCGCATTCAGGTAGACAACGTTCAACAGGCCATCCTGGGAAACCGCCTCCAGCCGGAAGCCAGGCTTCTCCTGATCTGCGAATCGCGTCGAGAAAAAGTAAGTCCGGTGACCCGAGCGTGCCATATCCAGCGCAATTTGCTGGTCACGGGAATGCGGCGCATGCCAATCGGCCTGTCCCCAGACAAAGACATCCGCACGGTCCTTGGGACCTCGGAGCGGTGGGACGAACTGCGGCGGGATGGTGGGCTTGCCTTCGACCCCGGTCTGCGGGACGCCGGCAGGCAAGGGATCTGTTACGCCCGCCTCCCCGACCAGCGAGCGCTTCAGGGCTTGCTTCCAGGCCGCCGGCAAGGGCGCGTGGCGATAGGCCAGGCGCGCAGCTGTCCGGATCTTCTTTTTGCCATACCTGGCCGCACGCCCCAAGCCCCGAATCGGGGCGGTCAGGCGCCAGGACGTGCTCTGTCGAAGTGCGGTGCTTTCCTGATCCCGCTGAACCACCTCGGCCTCCCGCTGGCGAAGGTTCGTTTCCAACAGGTGGGTACGATCAAGAAACAACTGATTGGCAGCCTTGAGTTCGGCGCGCAAGCGCTGCAGCTGTACTTCCTGGCTGGTCGACTGTTTTCCAATTTCCAGATCACCCAGAGACAGACCCAGCGTCGGGATTTCCCGGTCCGCCGCGTATATGAGGATGATTTGTTCGCCGCCGGCGCCGGCGGTCTCTGGCTTGTTCTTTGCGAGAACACGCGAATAAACCAGCGTAAAACGACTCGCCACCGAAACCGGTATATTTCCCTGATCGAAAGTCGACGCGTGGCCCGATGGACGGTGATACTCGCGATAGGGAATCAGCACCACCAGATACTTTCGGGCCCTCGCCGCAATATTCTCAAGGATCCGCTCAGGCCTGGAGAATCGCTGGAGTTTATTGATGACGAAAAATACGTCATATTCCGAGGCAGGAGGCTCGCCGTCGGCATCCACGTTGGCCACCAGAAAATTCGGCTTTACATACTTGCTGCGAGCCGCCTCGATCAAATCGACCGCAGCATCCTCACCCGTGACCCCAATATTCAGCCTCTGTGCCAGCAGGTCCGTGCCCTCCCCGCCAGAGCAAATCCAGTCACAGGACGATGTTGCGTCTTTCCGGATTTTTTGCATGAACCAATGCGGCAGATTATCAATTGCCGCTTGATACAAAACCTCAGACGCCACCGATTCTTTTAAACGATCGTCACTATCGTTTGCTATTTCGTGAGCTTCGTTGTGGGGAATTAACAATTTTGAATCCGCGAGTTGTCAGCGCCCGACTGCGCCCCCTTTTTTCAAGATCGACGCCTGTCATGTGCTTACAAAAATAAAAAAGCCGATAGGCTGATGGTGCCGCAAACCGTGAATAAAAATGCGGATATAGATTGAGGGATGGTAACATTGCACCCTCGAAATCGGCAACGCATCCCACGCGGTGGCCAAGCTTTTTTTCTGCTGCGAGCAACGCAGGCTCATAGAGGCGCCTAAGACCCGTCTGACGCGGTCTGTGTGCGTATTGCCAAGGTAACTATATGAAACTTAAAAAAAGGGTCGTTTGCATTGTAGGCACGCGCCCCGAAGCGATCAAGATGGCGCCGGTCATCCAGGCGTTCCAGAATTGCGAATGGGCCGAGACTATCGTGCTGTCCACGGGCCAGCATCGGCAGATCCTGGCGCAGACATTAAGCGACTTCGGCGTGCAGGTGGATCAGGATCTGGACATCATGCAAGCCAACCAGAGCCTTGGCGCTCTGACGGGCCGCCTCTTCCTCCAGCTTGACGCCGCGTTGGAGAACCTCGCCCCCGATTTGGTGCTCGCGCAAGGCGATACGACGACCGTGATGGTCGCCTCGGTAGTGTGCTTCTATCGCCGCATCCTCTTCGGCCATGTCGAAGCCGGATTGCGCACCGGAAACCTGCATCATCCGTTCCCGGAGGAATTCAACCGCATCGTCACCGGTCGAATTTCCACGTTGCATTTCGCGCCCACCCAGTTGTCGAAGGACAACTTGAAAGCCGAAGGCATTGACGCCGCATCGGTAAAGATCACTGGGAATACCGTCGTTGACGCACTTCTGAGCATGGCGACGCGCACAGAGCCGGCAGATTTCGGTGGCGCGGGTCCGCTGATACTGGTTACGGTGCATCGGCGGGAGAACTTTGGAGAACCGTTGAAGCGCATCTGCGCTGCGCTGCGCCAGTTGCATGACCAGTTCCCGGATTTGACCCTTGTCTACCCGGTCCATCCAAACCCCAACGTCCATGATGTCGTATCGGGGCTGCTCGGCGACCTCCCGCGCATAAAGCTCATACCGCCGGTCGGTTATCGCGAAATGGTGGGGCTGCTGAAGCGCTGCACGCTTATCATCACCGACAGCGGGGGCATTCAAGAAGAGGCGCCGACACTAGGCAAACCGGTGCTCGTCGTCCGTGAAGTCACGGAGCGTCCCGAAGCGGTGGCTGCTGGCGTCGTCAAGGTGGTCGGCACCGAAACGGGAATCATCGTGGGAGAGGCAACCCGCCTGCTCCAGGATGCGGATTACTTCCGGCAAATGAGCCGCGGCGATTCGCCCTATGGCGATGGCCAGGCCAGCGCTCGCATTGTCGCCGCCGCGCACGCTGCCCTGTTCGACACCCCCGGCGGCCTGTCGGCTGTCGCGGACTGGGATCTCTCGCAAATCTCCAGGGATGCCTGAGATCCGATGGTATGCAAGACATCCTGCATCGAATACAAGACCCGGTCATCGTTTTAGCGAACGGCGTCAACCCCCTGGATGACAAGCCGCGCGAGGGTTATCACCAGCGTGTTGCCACGGTCGACTCATATTTGGGCGCTCGCAATCGCGTATACGTAAAAATAAACCCCTCGCTCGGATCCGCTCAACACATTCGGCAGCTGGGAGATGGCTGCCTGGAACTGGAGATCGGGGACCAATATGGCAGCTCGGCCGTTCAACTATTCCGACGCGCCGCGGCTGTCTATTCGCATAGCATCCTCCCTTTGGCCCACCCTCAAATCCGCAGCCTGGCAAGCTTGCGTGGTGGCAAGTTCATCGTGGACATGCACGGAGTGGTGCCCGAAGAGACGGCATTCATGGGTAACGATGAATCCGCGCAGGTTCTTGGCCAACTTGAATCCTGGGCGGTACTGGAGGCGGACGCGCGCATCTATGTTACGCGTCGGATGTCGGCGCACTTCAGCGAGAAGTACCCCTGGGCTGACGGTTTGAATATCGTATGCCCGATATTTCCGGAAGCCCGTAAAAGCGGAATGGCAGCACGCCAACCCGACGGGACGGTGGTATACGCGGGCGGCGCGCAAGCCTGGCAGATGGTCGACCGCATTGTGGAATCGGTTCACGCCTCATTGTCCGTTTACACGACAAAGATATTGACGCACGAACCCGAGACATTCCGGCAGAAGTTTCTTGCCAGGGGCTGCCCCGTTGATGACGTGAGACTATCCATCTATGCGGCGAGACCCGCTGAAGTCAGGCTCGTTTATTCCGAAAGCAGTTACGGAATTCTGTGCCGAGAATCCCATGTATTAAACCGCGTCGCATGTCCCACCAAGCTGATCGAATATCTCAGTTTCGGTCTTTTACCTATCATGGGCACGCCCGAAGTAGGAGATTTCGTCGACTTGGGAATGCGCTACGCGCCAATGGAAGCTTTTTCCGAGTGCCGCTTGCCGGTGGGCGATGAATATATGCAAATGGTCGCGAGCAACTTCATCGTTCTCGAACGGCTAGCAGAAATTGCGGAAAATGGTCGAAGACATCTGCTAGCAGTTATCGGCTAAAGAGAATCCATTGCAAAACACTTATAGCTACACGGCAAAGGGTCTGGGCGGTGTGCTGCTCTGTGGATTGGCGCTGATCGGCATGCGCTACCTGTGGCAGGAATCAGCTTGGCCGTTACGCGGCCGGCACGACGATGCAATCTGGGCAGTGGGGGTTGTGCTGACAGGCCTGGCATTTGCCATCCTGTCGCTTCGCCACGCCCATGTACTGCTGCTGGTAGTTGTCCTCGGATGGATCGGCCTTGGGGTGGGCTTGAACCATCTTGCGGTGGTGGCCATATGGCTCGCCGCAACGTGGTCGCTTGGGGGCATGCTGCTCGGCGCCATACACGGAGATCGAAGTTACGCACTGAGATTTCCTGTCGAAGCCGCGGTGGTGGGCACCGCCGCGTGGCTTGCCGTCTGGGGCGTCATGCTCCACTTTGAAATCAACTATCGAGGGGTGTACTGGGGACTGTGCTTATTGCCCTTCGCCCACTTGAGGTCGCTCCCCAAAGGGGCTCTCCGCCTCGCGGCAACCAGCCGGCTAACCGATTTCGAAGACTGGGTACGCTCCATTCCATTGTGGATGTGGGTGCCCGGCGTCGCGATTATTGGCTGGGTGCTGCGCTGGAGCAGCCTGCCCAGTGTGATGTTTGACGATCATGCTCTGCATCTCCGTATGTGGACCACGTTCGTGCATCAACATCGAGCGGAATTCAACCCAGCCGATCAGATTTGGTCGGTGGCCCCCTTTGCTTCCGATCTGTTGCATGCCGCCTTGTCCTTGATGGCAGGCGACGACGTTCGCGGAGCATGGAATCTGGCGCTCGCCTTAATGACCCTGGGGCTGACGGCCGGCATTCTGCAACAGGCCGGCATACGACCCCGCTGGCAATGGCTCTTGCTGATTCTGCTGGCGAGCACCCCGATGTTCGGGAACCTGTTGCTATCTCTGCAGACAGAGTTGGCACTCGCGGTCGTCGCCCTGGTGGCATCGTCCTTGATCATTCGCGCCACTCGCGCCGGCTCCAGCCATATTTTTGGAGTGTTGGCTTGCGCCGCACTGTGTGTTGCGATCAAGCTTCCTGGCGCGGTGCTGGGGGTCATGTGCATTGCAGCCCTGGCGACACGTGTCGGGATCCGCACGCTCATGCCTCGATATTGGCTGAATATGACAGCCTGGCTGACCCTGTTCATGTTGGCGTTCGTCGCCCTGCATGCATATGGCGTGTCTTGGAACTTCACACGGAACCCGGTGTTCCCGCTTTACAACGGCATTTTCCTGTCGCCTTTTTTCCCCCCGTCAAACTTCCATGACACAACCTGGTCCACGGGCTTTTCCCTAAGCAGCTACGTAGGCGCCTTCTTCGAGACATCCAGATATTTCGAGTCCGGCAATTATGCCGCTGGCTGGCAGTATCTTGTCCTGTTGCCGATTGCGCTGATAGTGTCCTTGCTGCCGGGAGCGGCTCGCCAATTTCGCGTAGTCCTACTTCCGCTACTAGGATTCGGCATAGCGATGTTTGCAGCCGCGCAGTATTGGAGATATTTGTTTCCAGTCATGCCGCTGGCTACCGTATTGATGGGCGTTCTTTTCATCGACAAGCGGCCGAGGCTGCGCATCGTCATTATGCTGCTGGCGGTGCTTTGCATCGGGCTCAATATGCGTTACTACCGCAACATATCCGGTTTGATGCAAGCGCCGGCACAGAGTGCATTTACCGAGAAGGGACGCGAGTGGATGCTGCGAACTTTCGCACCGGTAGCAGCCCTGACCAAAACGGTAAACACCCTCGCCCCTGGCTCGCGTGTGCTCTACCCGTTCGAGTCTCCCGCTGGCGCAACACTTCATGGCCAGCCCATTTATACGCCTTGGTATGCCCCCGCGCGCTCGCTCCGCTTCCAGGGAATTCGAGATGCCGGCGGCGCTGCCGATTTCATCGCCAAGGAACGTCCCGATTTTGTCATTATCAACCAGACGGACACGGGCCCCACACAGATACCAAACGGCCTGATTCGCGAATACATGGTCAGCCGAGGCCGTCTCATCGATCAAGTGGGGCCTTTCACGCTGTACCACGTGGGTGGCCCTCTCGGGCCGCTCACATCGTCTAACTAAAGAGAGCGCAAGTGCAAAGCCCCTTTATCAGTATGGCCAAGATTTTTGCCTGGCCGATACTCTGCGCGTTGATATTTCTTGCGCCACGCTACTTGTGGCAAGAAGCAGCCTGGTCGTCATTTGCTCAATACGATGGAGCGATATGGACGGCAGGCGTCCTCGTCACGGGCATCCTGCTGTCCATCTTGACACGGCGGCACGCCAATTCCATAACGCTCGCCGTCGTCCTCGGATGGCTGGGCCTGGGCGTGGGAATAGACAATCTGGCCGTCGTCTGCGCCTGGGCTGTGAGCGCTTGGACGCTGGGCGGGCTCTTGCTCGATCGCATTCATAAAGACCCTGGCTATGCGCTGCGTCATCCATTGGAGGCGGTCGTACTTGGCGTTGCGATCTGGATAGGCGCGTGGAGCCTGATGCTTCACTACAGGATCAATTACCGCGGCGTCTATTGGGGTCTGTGCATGATTGCGCTAGCCCCCTTGCTCCGTTTTTCCGCTGACCAATACCGCCATGCGATCGGCACGCGACTCCAGGTTACCGGGGAATGGATAAAGTCGATTCCTGCATGGGCGTGGTTGCCCGGTTTGGCTGCCATCGGCTGGGTCCTGCGCTGGAGCAGCTTTCCGAGCGTGATGTTCGACGACCATGCGATGCGCCTTCGCTTGTGGACCAGTTTTGCCACACAACACAAGGCAGAACTGGATCCTGTGAACCAAATCTGGTCGCTCGCTCCGTTTGCTTCTGATCTGGTGCATGCCGCGCTTTCGCTTATGGCCGGCAAAGACATCCGCGGTGCGTGGAATCTAGGGCTGGGTTTGTCGCTGTTGGCACTGATTGCAAACGTACTGCATCTGGCGCGCGTTCGTCCACTAGTGCAATGGCTGCTCCTTGTCCTCATGGCCAGCACGCCGATGCTGGGCGTGCTTTTGCTCTCGCTGCAGACCGAGTTGGTGTTGGCCGTGATAGCAATGGCCGCCATGGCTCTGATAGGCGGCGCGGGTGAAGGACGCGCCACGCACCTTTGGGGCATTCTGGCTTGCGCGGCGTTGTGCGCCGCCGTGAAACTGCCCGCAGCTGCGCTGGGGGTACTCTGCATCATGACGCTGATCCTGCGTACCGGCGTGCGCGAGGTGCTGCCACGACGAGAAGGCGTGCTCTGGGCGTTGCTGGCGCTGTTGATCCTTGGCTTTGCGGCGCTGCATAACTATGCCTTTGCATGGCGCCTCACCGGCAACCCCGTGTTCCCGCTCTACAACGCCATCTTCCGCTCACCTTTTTTCAGTCCGGAAAATTTCATTGATACGACCTGGGTCAAGGGGTTTTCTTTTCATAATTACGTAAATGCGTTCTTCAACACGTCCGGGTATTTTGAATCGGCGAACTATGTCGCGGGCTGGCAATATCTGTTCCTGTTGCCCTTCGCACTGATTGCCCTGGCATTCAAGGGCGGCTCGCCGCTGCTTCGCCTGGCTGTTATTCCGATGCTCGGATTCGGAATAATCATGTTTTCCGCCATTCAATATTGGCGATATCTTTTTCCGGTGATGCCGCTCGCAGTTGTGGTCATGGCCGGACTATTCATGGGCAGGCGCCGGGCGTTGCAATCGCTGTTCGTTCTACTGGCGCTGGCCTGCATTGCCCTGAATTTGTATGCTTTCCGCGGCATCTCATGGCTCATGCAAGGCACTGCGCAATCCGCCTTTACCGATACAGGACGCGACCGGCTCGTCACCACCTTTGCACCTGCCGCCAAGTTGAACGACAAGATCAATAGCATTGCCCCTGGTGCGCGGGTCCTGTACCCACCCGAGACGCCGTACGGCGCCACCCTGCACGGCACCCCCTTATACGTGAACTGGTACACACCCGGCCGCGTGGCACGCTATCAAGCGATCAAGAGCAGCCAGGATGTTGCTGAATTCCTCGCCAAGGAGAAGGTCGATTTCGTCATCACCAATCAGGCAAATGCTGCATCGGGCTCTACCCCCGACACATTTCTGCGTGAGTATCTCGCCAACCACGGCGGCGCCATAGATCAGGCAGGGTCGTTCGCCTTGTACCGCGTCGGCACCGAAGCGATTCGCTATCGCGATGGGTTCGATCTCCAAGCTGCGCTGGCTGCGTCTGAGACCGACCAGCCGCAAGCCTCGAAACGGACGATACAGGCTACAACCCAGCCCAGGCCATTTGACTGGTTCTCGATAGGCATTGCAAACCAGATCAAGTACACAGTACAACTACGCTGCACCAGCGATACAGGGTACTTTGTTGCCCAGGTGAACTGGGATAGCGGCAGTCCCTATTATCGACTTATTGCCTGCCGCAAGGAGGCTTTTACGTTCTCCGAAGCGGTAGTAGTGCCCGTGAATGCGCGACAAGGGCAACCTTACATTACTACCCGTGATGGCGTCTCCGCAATCGTGGAAGATTTGCATGTGGAACTCAATTGATATGATCCAGACCCCAGTCCAGCCGCGCATTGCGGTCGTTATCCCATCGTACAAAGTAACGCGTCACGTTTTGGGCGTCATCTCCCGCATCGGACCGGAATGCAATCGCATTTACGTGGTGGACGACGCATGCCCAGAAGGCAGCGGCCGATTTGTCGAAGAAAACTGCGATGATCCGCGGGTACGTGTCATTTTCCACGACAAGAACAAGGGTGTTGGAGGCGCGGTCATCACCGGATACCGCGCTGCGATCGAAGAAGACCAGGATATCGTGGTCAAGATCGACGGCGATGGCCAAATGGATCCAGCACTGTTGCCGGATTTTATCGAACCAATCGTCAGCGGCGAGGCGGACTACACCAAGGGCAATCGATTCTACGATCTTGAAGAAATCCACGGCATGCCGAAAATTCGATTATTCGGCAACGCGATGCTCTCCTTCATGGCCAAGTTCTCGTCCGGCTACTGGGACCTGTTCGATCCCACCAATGGCTATACCGCGGTTCACGTAAACGTGCTGCGCCGACTTCCGCTTCACAAGCTGAGCGAACGCTATTTCTTTGAGACGGACATACTGTTCCGCCTGAATATAGTGCGCGCCGTCGTGGTGGACGTCCCCATGGACGCCAGTTATGGAGATGAGGTCAGCAATCTGAAGGTTTCCAAGATCATTGGCGAGTTCATGGCAAAGCACATGCGGAACGCATTCAAGCGAATTGCCTACAACTACTACCTTCGCGACATGTCGCTCGCGTCGCTTGAGCTGCCTATGGGTATAGCGCTTCTCTTGTTTGCTATATTTTTTGGTGGATCCACTTGGATTTCGTCGGCCCATCACAACATTCCCTCGCCTGTCGGAACCATCATGCTGGCGACGGTCTCCCTCCTGATGGGAGTGCAATTCCTGCTCGCATTTGTTGGCCACGATGTAGCGCAAGTGCCTAGAAGAGTCATTCATCGCCAAACCCGCTTTGCGAAAAGCAAAAAGCAGCGAAACGGCTCTACGAAGTAGCCTCGATTTTCACTTTGGGGCCTGCAGGATTGGTTTTATTCGCGCACCATTTTGTTTTATGCAGTGACAATTTTTCTCGTGGCGTATTTTAGGGGATCATTAAAATGAACACGCCGGATTTTTGCCAAAGAGTAAAATTTAAGTGCAACATTTGCAGTTCCGCGAACGAAGTGCCTTCCACCAGCCTCAGTCGAGAAGAGGCGTCGTGCGCCAGTTGCGGCTCGACAGTACGCATGCGCGCCATGGTTCAGATATTGACCGCTGAACTGTTTGGCAAAAGCATGCCTATAGATGATATATATCCCCCACGGCCGGACATCGTGGGGATCGGAATGAGCTGCTGGGATGGTTATGCGCATCGCTTGGCGCACAAGGTCAAGTACATCAACACGTATTATCATCAAGAGCCGTTTCTAGACATCACCAATATCGACGAAAAAATGGTGGCGTCACTGGACTTCGTGGTATCGACAGACGTATTTGAGCATGTTGCGCCTCCGATCAGCCAGGCGTTCACAAATGCCAGGCGACTATTGAAAAAAAATGGCGTCTTCATTATTTCGGTTCCGTTTGACCGCCCCGGAGAGCCCAAGGCGGAAACCAAGGAATGGTTCCCGAACCTGCATGACTGGAGACTCGAGGAGCTCGACGGCAAATGGATATTGCACAATATTACTCGGCAAGGTGCGCACGAGAAGTTTGATGACCTTTGTTTCCACGGCGGGCCCGGCACCACATTGGAGATGAGACTTTTCTCCGAGGCGTCCTTGATACGAGAGCTGGTTGCAGCGGGATTCAATGACATCACGATCTATAGCCAGCCGCATCTTGAACTGGGAATTCACTGGCCGAACGGATGCTCAATACCAATCGCGGCACGCGTAAGTCCAGAGCGATTTTCGTTCTTTAAACGACTAAAACCCGCCGTCGTACGCACAGCCTGAACAGCGGTCAGAACCGAAATCGGCGGTCCATTTCGGACATCCCCCGATACCGCCCTTTTTCGCGAAATATATTTGTTATGACCGACAAAATTCCTACCCTTCAGAGCCAGATGCAACTTCTGAACCTTGTGTTCCCGGAAAGTGCATTCTCCTACGATTACCTAGAGTGGCTTTATCATTCTGCGCCAGACGGTCATCATATCCCCAGCGATTACTCCGAGGACGGTGAGCTTCTAGGGCACTACACGGTAGTGCCCCAAGCATGGAGATTCGGACAGGAAATCAAGCCTCTTGCGCTTTCTCTCAATACGGCGATTCATGTAAAGGCGCGGGGCAAGGGGCTTTTTACCAAACAGGCCGAAGAGTCTTATGCGAGAGCCGCCGAACAGGGCGTTCAGGCAATCATCGGCGTGGCGAATGCCAACTCGACGCCCGGGTTCCTCCGGCGGCTTGGCTTCAAGCTCGTCTGCCCGCTGCCCGTTGTTGCCGGCGCGGTTTTCCCCATGGGCCGGGGCGACACAACCTCCCACCAGGTGACACCGCAGTTCTTGCAGAGCCAGGAGTTCGGCGCAATCTGCGCATCAATCGAGTCAGGCCAGGCTACCACGGGTGTATGCCAGAACTGGACCGGCGACAAGCTGCGTTGGAGGCTATCAAGCCCCCGCGCCAAGTATGCTGTTCACACGCACCGTACGGGCACTCTCGTCACGACCACAGCCCCCTTGGCCGCCAGCATACCTGCCGTCGTGGCGCTGAAGTTCCTTCCGCACTCCCCGTCTGATCAGGTGGATAGCAAGGCGTTGCTGCGCAAGGCTGCCGGTTTCCACCGTAGTCCGTTTTTCGTTTATTCGGGTTTCAATGCTCAAGCGTCACCGCGCGGGCTTCCCCTGCCGCGCCGCCTGCTACCCTCGCCGCTCAATCTCATTTATCGGCGCTTGAACGACTCGATGCCAGGCCCGGCAGAGATCAGTTTCAGCACCTTCGAATTTCTCGACTTCGACGCGTATTGACGCAGCGCCGTCAGTGCTCCCTCGACCCTACCCCCAGTCAATGATGACCAAGCACGTCCTCTTTACGCTCGACCTCGAAGACCATCTCGGCCGATACGACAGTACAAGCAGGTATCCCCACGTGACCCGTCGGGTGCTGGAAACGCTCGCCGAACGGAACATCAAAGGGACGGTGTTCACGGTTGCCCGGATAGCCGAGAAGGAACCTGCGTTGTTGCGGGAAATCGCCGCACTGGGCCACGAAATCGCCTGCCACAGCCTGGATCATGTTCCGTTGGACAAACAGTCACCCGGGGAACTGCGAGAGAGTACGGCGCGCGCCAAGCGTATGCTGGAGGATTGCGTTGGCAAAGAGGTCACGGGATTCCGGGCACCTATCTTTTCCCTGGTCGAGCGCACGGCTTGGTTTGTGGAGGACCTTCGCCACCTCGGATTCACCTATTCTTCAAGCGTGATGCCGACGAGGACGCCCTTATACGGCTTTCCCAACACGCCGCAAGAACCCTTCAAATGGCCAAACGGCCTGGTCGAACTTCCGTGCCCGGTGGGCAAGCTGGCTGGCGCCACCCTGCCCTACCTGGGAGGTTTTTACCTCAGATATGTGCCGCAAACCCTGATCAACAGGCTGCTACGCCAGGCGTCGGATACGTCATGTCTCTGGACATACTGCCACCCCTACGACTTTGACGCCGACGAACCATACGCGCGAATATCCGGCGCAGCCCTTTGGACCAGCGTGTTGTTATGGTTCAACCGACGCAATACCATGCGCAAAATTCTGCGCGTGGTAGATGCGGAATCCTCAACGACGCTAGATGCCTGGGTCTCCAGGTTTTCGCATACGCTGCCCACGTATGACTATGCGCCCAAGCCGGCGCAAGAATTCTAGGCGCGCGTTTCACCCACGAGACCAGCGGCCACATGCCGTCCGATGCGATCGGCGTTAGCCATGATCGTAAGGGTGTGCGGCTTGGCCGGCAGACTGGACAGGCTCGCTCCGTCAACGATGTGCAGCCCTTGCACGCCGCACACCTCGCCCCACGGATCGGTCTGCCCTGGATCCGGGCGATGACGCATGGGAAACGAGGCAGCATAATGAATGTCGGAACCGGGACGCCCCACGGTAAAGCTCCGGGGTAACACCCACGCCCCAATCTGGCGAAAGGCCGCGCGCAGGTGCGTAGCGGCTTGCGCCATCAATTTCGGCACCTCGTCATCGTACTGTCCGCTGACGTGCAGGACATCATGTTGCCGCAAGGAAAGCGCAGCTTTGGTAAGGCGTCCCGGCAAGAACAGATTGCTCACGGCGCAGGAGCTCAGCAGGGAGGATAGAAGATCAACTCCAAAGCGCTTTCCTAATGGCATGAATTTCGAGAATTCCGCCATCGGAATACCCGTGGTATCGAACAGGCCGCCGTAGCCCTTGCATTGGCTCGCGCCGAGGTCCAGCGTGTATGCCAGTTGCCCGAGTCCAAATGCAGCCGAGCGGCTTCGCCCCCATACCCGGGGTACCCAAACCAAAAACGCCGCCGTAGGACAGGATTGCATCCCGACCGTCAACGGTTTGTCCATTGCCATCAATGCAAAACGCGTGGACGCAATCGTTCCCGCCGCAAGCAATACGCGGTGCGCACGCCAGGTCTGCTTGCCGTTGCCGTCATCGCCTTGCACGGCCATGTATCCGGCATCACGCAACACCCGCTCGACGATAAATCCCGGGCGATAAGAAAACCCGGCATACCGTTGCAGCAGACGCACATCCTCGGTGGCGGAATACAGGGATCGTCGAGCACAGCCCCACATACATAAGCCTGATAGGTCGCACGCCTGCCTGCCGTCTTTCGCCTGGGTCAATACCGCAGACCGTACCCGTCCCATGCGAAATCCCGCGGCGACCAAAGCCTGCCGACGCGTTTCGTACCGCGTAAGTAGTCTGTCCTGCAGGGGATCCAGAGGCACCGGTGGTTGTGCGTACTGGTCCAGTCCAAGCTCGGAAGACAGGTCGTCCTGCGCGGCTCCGCTTACGCCCATCCTCAAAGCCACCGCTTCGTAGGAAGCGTCAAGGGCCTGGGGCGGGAAAGGAAAATCCGACAATTCATCAGCGGACAGCTTGGCGACGCCGCATCCCCAAGCATTCGACAGCCCACCTCTGGCCAAGGAGCCCACCGCAATGAAGGATTCGGCCTCGATGCGATTGACGTTGGCATAGTCCTCGAAAACATAGGCCTGGGTGGGCGTTCGGAATTTTGGTGAAATTGCACCATCATGGCGTAGTGCATGGAAATCCGAGCCGACCATCCAATCGGATTGATCGCGTCGATGCTGGCGCAGATCCAGGAACTGCCCTGCGGGTGCGGGGACTGGCGGCGTCTTTCCACCGTCGACCATCAGAACGCGCAATCCCGCGTCCAGCAATGGGAAGGCGGCCGAGACACCGGCCGGACCACTTCCCACAATAACGACGTCAAAATCCTGATTCACTCTCGCTCGCCCCTCTTTCCCTTCAGACCAACGACCACGGGAATCACCAGTAATTTTCCGATCCGGGTGAGGGCCTCGCCCACCAGAGCCCGGCACACGTAAAGAGCCTTGATCAGCCCCCCCTGACGTCGGCCGCCCAGCCACAGGCAACGACGAGCTCCCTGTGGAGTGGCTTCGGCCAACGTCACGGCCGCGTTAAGCCGCCAAGCAAACTCCGGCCGAAGGTCAACCTCCAACAACGCCCCGCCCTCCAGCAGGGCAAGCAGCGAGGGAAAGCGCAGCGACCAGGAAGGCAAATCGAGTGCGCCCACCGGGCGCAAACTCTCGACACTGCGCACATATCGACGAATCAACTCACGGCCAGGCTCCTCGCGCAGCACATAAGTCAACATTGCCCGCCCTTCCTGTATCAGCCAGCGACGCCGCGCCGAGCCCGAGCAAGCCATGCCGCTGACCAAAGGCCTGGGAGTGACCCCTAGCTGGGCAAGGTCGGGCGCCGTCCGCATTGGGGGCAGCGCAAACAAGGAAAGCAGACGATCCAGCCCTATCCGGCGGCTCCGCTCCGGACCCAACGCCGTGAGGACAGCCCTCACAAGCAATACGGGAACGGGAACGAAAATGCGTCTGCGCCTGACGCGGCCGCGTGCGATCGAAGACAGGAAGGTCGTGAAGCTGACCGGGTCAGGTTCGGCGATCTGAAAGATACCGGATTTCGGTCGACGCTCAAGACAGCTCAACAGGGCAAAAACCAGATCATCAACATGCACCGGTTGGACGCGCGGTGCGGGAACAAACGCGGGAAGTATGGGGAGCCGCCGCACGACATTGACGAGGACTCCGAATAGACCGGCTTCCGCCCCCCCATATACCTGACCCGGGCGCACCGCCCACCCGCCTTGCGCCAACACCGATTGCTCGATCTGCCACTTATTCCGGCCATATGCGGTGGGCGCATCCGCCCGCGCAGTCTGGCTGGAGACGAACAGGATAGGAACCGCCGCGCGTGCCGTGGCGTCGAGCAATGAATCCGCGGCGACGACTTCCGATGTCTCGGACTCAGCATTAGGCGATGTCACCACCGCCAAATGAACCACGGCGTCCAGCCCCTCTGGCAACTCGACCGATTGAGGATTCGCCAAGTCGAAATGCATCCATTCGGCGTCGGTCCCCTCGGGACGTTTACGACCTGAAACCACCACCTGGTGCCCCCGCCCCAACGCGGCCGCAACCAGCCGCCGTCCTATGTAGCCGGTCGCTCCGGTAATCAACAACTTCATTGAATGGTCCTCAGGGGCCAACGACGATGGCACGTGCAAGGCAAGCGCGTTCTCACAGAAAAACGAACCGCTTGCTCAGCCAATAGCTAAGGAATACACAAATTACATCAGAGATAAACTTCGCGACCACCGGCCATGCCACGACCTGCAACACACCGTGCAAGATGAGGGCGGACAGGGGCAAGTTCAAACCCAGCAGTGCGAAGTAGGTCACCGCCTGCCTGAAGGTCCGTTCCGATCCGGTCAACTGAAACGTAAAAAACCGATGCACAAAAAAACCGAACAGGCCAGCGCACAGTTTGCTTATGACGTTGGCCACCAGAAGCGGAGTCAGCAGGTATTTGCTGAGCAGCACGAAGCCGCCCATATCTATGACATATGCACCGATCTGAACCGATATGTAACGAGCAAATCGCATCAGGCCTCTTTGCGCAAGACAATGACGTGATGCAATCCGAGCACGCGCGAGAACGGCTTCAACGCGCCCTGGATTCCGGTAAGCAGAGGAAGCGCGCGGTCCGGCCATAGCTGACGAAAGTTCAGTCCGCCTGAAAGGAGATAGGGTAAATAGTTGTTGCATACTTCCTCGTGGACAATATGCAGCTTTGGAAATTTCTGCTCGAACATCTTTCTATCGCGTTTAAAAACTATATAGCTCAAGGCTTGGTTGGCACCGTTCATTGGCCCCGCGACCGGGGTCTCCCATGACGGGTATTCCTTGTCATAGCCTTCGGTACTGAATAAGCGTTTGAAAGTGAATGCCGCTGCGGGGCTGTAATACGGCTCCAGCAGAATGCATCCCCCCCCTACGGGTAGCACCCTGACCAATTCATTAAAAAATCGATCTGGATGGGGGAAATGGTGAAAACAATTTTGGCCGAATATCGTCCGTACGGAATGATCGGGAAAATCCATTTCTTCGGCATTCACCACCCGATCAAGGTGGGGGCCCTCGACAATATCCGTAGCGAGAACATCGGGATAGCTGTCCCTGATGGGCGCAACACCCGCACCCAGTTCAACGCGCAACCCTGATGCAGTCAGAAAACGACGATCCAATCTCTCAAAGGTGTGGTGAAAACTATTGAACACCGCTTGCAGCATTGGCTTGCGCGCCAATATCTGGCTATGAATCACCAGGCGATCACCACCGTCGACGTTCAGATCCTTCACGCTAGAATCGCGCAGATAGTCCGCAAGCCAGTTCATTTTTTCACTCTGTCCACATAAGATTTTTAGGATTTCCGTATCGCTGCAGGCGATTTCGCCTCCAGCAGCGGTCGGTATACTCGTGACATTCCCTGCTCAATATCGACGATGCTGTGAACCGGTAGGATCGTTGACTGCAAAGGATAAGAATTGCGCAGCACTACCTTTGCCCATTTGTAGCCAGCCCCCTCAATACTGTAGAGGAAGGCACGCTCTATCGCGTGGGCGAGGGTGCCGTCGGTCTGCCCAGACTCGTCCGGAAAGCTGTCAAAGGTCAGATGAAGGCTTAACAACGGCTGCAAAGCGTCGGTCCGGCACCAAAACATGGATCCCGATGGGCACTCCAGGCACGCGTCTGGTTCGATTGTGACACCCAGCGGTTCCAGCAGCGCAAGCGTGGATTCAAAGTTAGGCCCCCAGGCGAGGTGATTGCGCAAGGGGAAGAAGTGCTGAGGGAAAACCATGCCGATCCCATCATGCCGCAGGAGTTCAAAAATGGACGCAACGATCTCCGGGGATCCCAGCAGATGATCGTACAGATAGTCGCGCCACGGCGCCAACATCTCTCCGCCATGCGGCGATTTTTTGGTGTGCAGGCTGAGTGCGACGTCGTACTTGCTATAGACGTCTGCAAAGCCGACCAGCTTGGGAGCGATATCCCGTCCCCGGTTCGTGAAAACACGAACCTCGACCGTACCCCCCGCATAGCCTTGCATGGCCGCCTCGATGATATTGCGCTTCTCCTCGGATGTCGTCGAGATGTACACGTCAAGCTGCCCCGGCACTCTTTCCAGGTAGCTCCGGACCTGCGGCATCAGTTCCGGATAAAAGGCATGGACGACGGCACAGGCGCGCAATGCAGGATCGCGGCTGACAGGAAAGCCAAAGGGAATCTCGAATGCGAAATCGTCCCGATCGCGGGGACGATTTGGAATTGGGCCCGACCGCACACTGCCGCCGGCGGCCGCGGCGAACAAACGTTTGAAACCGCGCAGGCCCTGACTGCGATACATACGGACGCTTTTTCGGACCAAGCCCGTGAGTCCACCCTCGGATATGCCCAAGGCTCCCATGGTCCGCAATGCACGAAAGTACTTCTTCATTTTTTCAATTGAATTCTATCGTCGGGCTTAAGGCAGGCTACGTATCCAGTCCCACGTCAACCGCACCCCGGACAGGAAGTCTTGTTGTGGCTGCCAGCCCAATTCCTGCCGCGCCAGCGTGATGTCCAGGATGCTGCGCGGCACATCAATAGGACGCCCAGCGCCGTACCGGACCGGAACCGTCAGCCCTGAGACTTTTTCGATCGCTTCGACGATCTCAGTCAAGCTGCGCCCCTCTCCTGTGCCAACGTTAAAGACCCGCGAAGGGCCTTCATGCGTCGCCGCCGCGAGCATAGCCGAGATTACATCGTCGATATAGATGTAATCTCTAACGATCGATCCGTCACCCCAAACATTGATCGGCTCGCCCTGCAACGCTTGACGCATGAACGCAGCGATCACCCCCTGATTCTTGACGGCAGTCTGATAGGGCCCGAACGGATTGGCGACTCGGAGCACTCGGTACTCCAAGCCATAAAGATGGTGATAGAGATGCAGATATTTCTCAACGGCAAGCTTCGTGACGCCATAAGCCGTGATGGGTGAAGTCGGCGCACTTTCCGGCGTGGGAATTTGTTGGGGAATACCGTATATCGTCCCGCCGGAAGAGATATAGACAATCCGGCGAACGCCCTGTGCCCGACACGCATCAAGCAGACGCAACGTCCCCGCCACGTTGGCATTCAAGTCGCCGATCATATCGAGATTCGCGCTCGCGGGCGTAGTCGCCGTCAGCAGATGAAAAACGGTGTCGCAGCCAGCCACCGCCTCCTCGACCTTGTCTGTGTGCTCGAAATCGCCCGAAATCCACTCGATGCCGGAAACGGCCGGCGGAAAGGACAGGCGTCGGCTGAATATCCTCAAGGCCGCCACGCGACCATTCAGTGCCCGGCACAGGTTGGTGCCAATAAAGCCCCCTCCGCCGAGAATCGCGCAACGGGATTGCGACAGGTCGGTCATATCGGCGCCGCCATTGATCGGTGGGGGGATTCGCCCACAGGTTGGTCAGCAATCTGGCGCAGAATATCCGCCAGACGATGCCCTTCGACCGCCCAGTCCGTAGATGCGGCAAGCCGCAAGCCGCCTTCGCGCAGCCGCGCAGCCTCCGAAGAATCCTCCAGGATGGCGCAGATTGCATCCGCCAGCGCTTCGATGGTGGGCGACTCAAGACGAGCATTTTCCTCCGTCAAGAGCCATTGGGTGCAAGCGTCGCGGTTGCTGACCACCGGAACGCCGCAAGCCATCAGCTCTAGCGGCAGCAGGGATAGATTGGTGAACGACAGCACCAATGCCACATCGCAGCTGTTGTACAGCTCGCTTAGTTTGGCGAGATCGACGATATCGCTGTCGACATGCTTGAACGGAATCTCCCATTGGCCCAGGCGGCCCCCGGCGAGCACCGCAACGACCTCGGGATGCCGTCTGGCGACCTCATCCAATACGGCAAGTCCCAATTCAAATCCCCGGCGCGGCGTCGAAGGCCTCGTATAGAAAAAAACGCGGCGCCCCTCGTGGGCGACCGGCATTGGCCTGTATAGATCGCGGTCATAGGAAAAGCCGACGGAATAAGTGCGCATTCCATAGTCGGCCGCCAACTTGCCGGCCAGCCAACCGCCCGCCGTGATGCCCGTGAAACCAAATCGGTAGGTCTCCTCGGCCAGCGCATATTCGGTACCGACGGGATAGAACTGAGGCTCAAAGTCCTGCACGAAGTAGCACTTGTGCAACGTGGACTGGAAGTTCCGCACGTCGTAAGCGGTATGCCAACCCGTTGCGATCGATATGGCTGCGGGAGGGGCATTCTCCGCGCCGATATAGACCTTGGCCTTGAGCGGAAAAAACCAGTTGGCGATATCCGCCTCCATTTGCTCCGGCGTCATGCCGGGAATATTGGTGACGGTCGAAATAAGGCGGCACTCAAAACCCAATGCTTCGAGATTGCGCACGAAGCGGAAGATATTCAGATGACCACCCGAACCTCGACCAGGCCGCGGAATGAACCAATTTACGGTATTGGATGCTGCCTCCTCGGCCCTGGACCTCTCGCCAAAAGGTCGATATTTGGTGAATGCGAGAGATTCGACCACTTTTTGCTTCTGGAACGCGCTTGGGTTCAGCAAGGCGTTTAGCACTCGCAGGATCAACGCTTTGGTCCCGTGATCACGGCGAAACCGTAATACGCTCTCGGCACGTTTCTTGAAGATGCCCACATTCATGATTTCTCTTCCGCTCTTACAGAAACTGCCATCCCGGCCATCATGCGCCGATCTCGGGAAAGCCCACGACGCAGCCCAGCCGGCAACCGGTCGGCACGCGAGCCCAGATAATGCCCCGATGCGCGCATGAGATTTCGGAACGGCATGCTCAATACCGCCAGTGGCTGACGCCAGATCAATCCCTGCCCCCACGCGTAGCGGAGGTCCAGCAAAGTGGCGCCACCCCACGAGCGAAGCAGCCTGTACAAGGACGGCACCAGCGTATAGCCAAACAGGCGAAACAACGCATACGACTCGTCGAAGCTGCGCTGCAAATACTCAAAGGGTGGAAAGTCGTGAGAGTGATATACGACACCATCGTGCGCATACGCCTTTTTCCACCCCTGCTTGATGATGGTCTCCGCCCAGATCTGATCTTCCGCGAAGTCCACATCGGGATACGGAAACTGCTGCCAGACGCTGCGACGAATCAGTGCATTGTTATCGGAAAAAAAGTGCAGGAATTGCCGGTAGCCAGGATCGCGGTCGTAGCGCGCGCGGTCATCCAGCCGAACCACGGGCGTGGGCTCGAAATGGGCAAAGTGCCGCTCCAGGTCTCGCCTGGTAAACGGGGAAGCATCCGGGTAAGCCAGATGCCTGCCGAACACTCCCGCGACCTCCGGATCCTCATCCGCCGGCTTCACCATGGCGGCCAACCACCCGTCGCTCGCGGGCAGAGCGTCATGCGTGATAAACACGGCGAACTCACCATCGGTCAGGGAGACGCCCAAGTTACGCGTCTTGCCATGGCCAAATTCCGCGGGCGCAATCTCATGCAGCCGTACACGCTTATCGCCAAACTGGCGCACATAGTCGGCAGTGCCATCCGTGGAACCGGAATCGATGACCAGCACATCGAAATCGAAGGCTGCCTTCTGATTACACACGGCCTGAAGCACGGACCGCAGAATGCCCCCCGGGTTTTTGGTCGGAATGATGACGGAAGCCTTCATGGCATGGCGCCTCCCAGGCGGCGTTCGCGAGCAACGCACGCGCTAGCGATGACAAAATCAGGCAAAAACGTCCGCCTCATGGAACGTCAAACCCTGCTCGTCTTTTTGCGACAGGCGCGGCGTCACATCGGCGGGCCAATCAATAGCCAGAGTGGAGTCGTTCCAGATCACGCATCGTTCATGCTGCGGGGCGTAGAAATCGGTCGTCTTGTACAGAAAGTCAGCCGTTTCCGACAAGACCTGGAAGCCGTGCGCGAAACCCTCGGGCACCCACAGCATGCGTTTGTTTTCGGCGCTAAGCACCTCGCCCACCCACTTTCCAAACGTGGGAGACCCCTTGCGCATATCGACAGCCACATCAAACACGGACCCGATCACCGCACGCACCAGCTTGCCTTGCGGTTGAGCGATCTGATAATGCAAGCCACGCAACACTCCCTGTACCGAACGCGAGTGATTATCCTGGACGAAATTGACTTCGCGACCGACCGCCTCATTGAATACACGGCTGTTGAAGCTTTCAAAGAAAAAGCCTCTGTCGTCGCCGAATACACGGGGCTCGATGAGCAAGACTTCGGGAATGGCGGTAGGGATGATTTTCATGGCTATACCTCGATCTTCAACAGCAGCTGGTCAACATCAATGAATGCGCGTCCAGGAAGGACACTTTTCGTTTTTTGGACTGGGTCATGATTCTCTACACTCAACACGGCTGGGCAAGGTGCTCGAGCATGGGCTCGGCCTGCCTTGTCGCGAACGGCCCGGATGAGATCACGCGCGGGATACGGAACGTCAGGAGCCGATGAGACGCTTGACCTTGCGTCCCAACGCCCGCAGCAGGGACCCACCGCCGTGCTCGGCGTTGCGCTTGTACTCATCCAACTCTTGCCGCAGCCTCTCGTTCTCACCCTTGAGCGACGTTGCCCAATTCGAGATCTCCATCAGCTCGGCATGTTTTTTTGCCGCCATCCGATTTGAGAGCTCGACCGACGACGATTGCATGGCTGCTTCCTCCTGCCGGCGCGCCTGGCTCAAGGTGTCGTCCATCAACGAGACCCTGCTGCGCACCCTGGCCACCGCAGCCTGATCTCCTGACATGGCCTGCTGCATATCCTGCTTGAGACGCTTCCAGGCTGCTATCGCAATATCGGTATAAGTCCACGCCGCGCCATGCTTCTCGAAGAAATATGCGAGGTTGCGGAAGAACAATCCCTGATATTTCTCTGCACCCAATTTGCTGAATGAAACGCTTCCCTTGTGATATACGAAGGCGCCCTCGGCGATGAGCAGTCGATAGCCCGCCTGTGTCGCACGCACGCACAAATCATCATCCTCGAACATACCGATGCCGAAGGCCTCATCAAGCAGTCCGATTTTATCGATGACGTCCCGGCGTATCGCCACGCAGAAAAAGCCCAATTTCGCCGTTTCGGAATACGCACCGGCCTGCTGCGCCAGGTACGGCGCGGTCGCCCGCAGGAACGTGTCGGGCGTGACATCAGGCAAAACAATGCGCTGTTCGTTGCCTGCGGAGTTTGTCACCGGGCCTACCATGGCTACGCTCGGATCCTTGTCCAGCGCATCCACCAAAGGCGCGAGCCACCCTGGGCCCACGACGGTGTCGTTGTTCAACAGGACGAGAACGCGCCCTTCGGCCAAGCGAATTCCGTCGTTGTTGCCGCCTGCGTAGCCCTTGTTCACGTCATTCAAGCAAAGCCGAACCTCGGGATGCTTTGACTTGAACTCGCGCAGGTATGCGGCCGTACCGTCGCTAGAGGCGTTATCGACAACGATAAGCTCATTGTGATTCAGGTCGGTATGCTCGAGTATCGACTCCAGGCAAGGCGCGGTAGTCTCCTCGAGGTGGTTGTAGGCCAGAACGATGATGGAAGCGTTCATGTCAATCACAGGATAGAGGGCAGCTCATAACACGGGTTACGCGACTTAGCGCTTTGCAAACGCATCGGCCTGCAACAGCGCCGTGACGCGTGCATCCCATGAGTTTTCCTTGGCGAGCGCGATGCGTCGGGCGATCTTTTCGCGGTCATCCTTCTGCGCCATGGCCGCTTCCAGCTGTGCGACAAACTCCTTGCCGTTATGCGCGAGGTAGCAATCGTCGGAATAAATGGCCAGTTCTGGCAGGTCGATCGAAACCACAGGTTTGCCGGCGCTCATGTATTCGTAGAACTTGACCGGATTCGTCGCCAGGGTCAATGGCACGAGCTTGAACGGAATCGTGCATACGTCAAAATACGCGAAATAGCCCGGCAGTTCCGTGTACGGTTTTTCGCCAAGCAGATGCACGTTTGACAGTCCGGACACCGGCTCCAGGTTCGCACCCATCGTGGAGCCGATCAAAACGAAATTCCACTCGGGCTTGGCACGGGCACAATGGGCAAGCAGCTCCATATCGAACCAGTCGGAAATGGCGCCGTAATACCCGACGATGGGACGATCGGCATACTTATCCAGCAGGCCATTGCGCTTGGGCTCGGCGAAATGCTTGAACTCCGTGCCGTTCTTGATTTGGACAGTCCGCGGATTCAAGACATGGCAGCGGTCTTCAAGGAGCAATGACGAGGCGACGACCAGATCCGCCGCCTCGATAAGCTGCTGCTCCATCTTGATCGCATCCGCAGTATTGGTGAAGAAACCTGCGTGATCATCCATGCAATCGAAGACCACGGTGCCACCCAAGGCCTCTTTAAGCCGCTGCGCAACCGGCCACCATCCCGGGAACTGGACCAAATAATGAATGGACTCGGGTTTTGCGTGGCGGATCAGTTGCGTCAGCGACGTGACCAGGTTATCCAGATCCTCGCCTGCGAGCACGTTGGCGTAGACGTTGACCGGATCTCGCGACTGCAAGCGAATCTGGAAAATATCCTTGTCCAGGACGTCCACCCCAAGCGCTCCGGCCGCCTCGGCTCCCGAGACGAATTTCCGGCCCAGAGGGTCGAGATTCATCGATAGATAGCATGCGGCGTAACCATGATCGCGCAGCCCGGATACGATGTGTTGCGGCCGCTGCCAACGAAAATCCCAGTTGATGATGGGAAATGCCAGCACGAGCCGCTGGTTATTGCGCGCCACGGCCTGCGCAACGACATCCAATTTCGCCCGAGCCTGCTGCTTGGCCTTTTGGCCGCGGGCCAGGCGCACGACGTCGCCAACAGGTGTTGCCGCCAGACGCCGCCGGGCCGCAGCCTTCAGCAGGCGCACGCCGAGACGAACGCTGCCGCGCTGAAAGACGCTGGAGATATCCTTGAATTCACCTTGTAGATTCTGATGGGCACGGGATAGATTTCCGAGCTCACCCTGGAGTTGCTGATGGGCGCCGGAGAGGTCACCCATTTCGCCTTGAAGCCGGAAAATCTCGGCGTCGCGCTGGGCGATGGTTTCCATCAAGGACTGTGCCCAAACCGAGGTTTGATGTACGTCGCTGCTCAGCTTGGCAACTTCCTCTTCCTTGCGCTTCAGTTCACCTACGGCCCGATCCAGAACACGCTGGTCGAGGTCGCCCACAAGCGCATCGAATTTGCGATTGAGATTTGCCAACTCCTCGGCGGAGGGCTCATACCGTTGCGCGGGCCGCAGCTGCGGTTCCTTGGTCGCCGAGAGGAAAACCCGATAGTGCGGCCCGGCATAATCCTGGTTGGCGAGCTCGCGATTGAATGCCGCGGAGGCAGTCAACACTTCAGGCTTCAGCGATTGAACATCCCAATAACAGATCACCTTGGAAAGCAGGCGCTTCAACCAAGGGGTATGGCCATGTCCGACCACGGAACAACTGTAACCCCGGGCGCGGAAATCTTCTTCCACCTTGCGCGCCGACGGCAATCCATATTCGTAATGTTCGTCGAGCCAGCCGTACGTCGCGCCATGGACGCGACGGTATTCCTCGTTGACTTGATTGTCAGTCTCGAGAGCATGCCCGCCTTCGCCCGGCGGGAATCCCAGCAAGACCGCAGTGCCTGCAAGATCCATGAGCCGGCTGAGGAATGCATCCCGGAATTGCGGCGGAACGTGCTCCAGAACGTCCACGGCGCACACGAAATCGAATTTCATGCCATTCAAGCGTTCGGCGAACACGTTGCCGCTGACCTTGTTGACGCCTTCCTTGCCGGCCAGCAGCGGGTCGACATAGGTAACTTCAGCTTCTTCGATGAAGCCGCCGAGCAAACACTCTGGTCCGCTGCCCACGTCCAATACGGTCGAGCCACGCTTTAGTCCGGAGTCACGCAGCAGGCGGGCGCAGGCCAGGTAGCGGCTGTACTGATCGAAAATCATGCCCTCAGGACTCGCGCCGCCCGCTGCTTCAGCCTGCAGCCCTTTTGCGGCCTGCTGTTCGGCCTCTTGCGCCATGGAATACGCCTGGAAGGAGCGCAGACTCTCCATCCAGGTTTCGAGGGCCTCCGCGGAACATGTCCGCCGTACGATGACACCCACCCCGCATGGCCGATCCGGTGCCATATCGTCGCCGACCGAAATCAGTTCGCCCAGCGGCGAAAAGATGTCGACGAAATCCTGGTGGGAGAAACGCCAATGATCTGCCGAAGAATCGTGCGGCTTGGATCCCGGGGAGCGCGCAGTCAACACCAGCACGCCACCGATGCGCAAGGCAGCCACCATCTGATACAACGCACCTTGCCAATCGTAGCAATGCTCCAGCATCCCGGAAGCAACAACCGCGTCAAACGACTCGCGGCCGAACTGGCTGACGATGCGTGAGGAGTCCAATACCAGATCGACACCTGGGCCCTCAAGGACATCTATGCCGACATATTCGCCTTCCGGATCGGAAAAGATCGCGCGCAACGTCCCGCTCACATCACGGGAGCCGACCTCCAATAGCCGGGCGCCTTTTTTCAGGTGCGGCTGTGCCTGCTTTCCCCAAGCCACACACCAAGCATTACACATCGCTATTCCTCAGTAAATTCTGCTATCCGACTACTTGCTATTCGATTGGTCTGGCCAACCTTCGGTTATGCCGCCGCGTGTGTCGCCGACACCGTGGTCGGCAGGTTCATCATCGCGTGGATCTGCTTCACCGACGACACCATGAACACAATCGCATTTTCCACGCGGTCAGCCATTTTTATGTCGCCCAGCTCGGTACGATATGCAACCGTCGGGCTGAACGCATAAGAGCCGGGGTGCAACAGCGGCAAATCGACGGTAAATGTCACCGTCGTAATGCTGCCGATCTCTCCGATGGTGATTGGCACCTTCTCTACGTCGCTATGCGTACTGGCCAGTTCTATGCCTTTCTGGGTACGGAATATATAGCCGGCGATGAGTTTTCCGCCTGATTCCATGGACTGATTGCGGATACTGAATCGGAGGATGACGCGAGAGCCGTGAGTGATCGCCTGGATCGGGCTCATTTTTTCGTCGTAGAGGCTTACACCGATAATCGAGTACTTGCCGTCGCCGATGCGCTGATCGATATTGGGAATCTTCAATTCGACCCCATCGCGTGGCACCACAGGCGCAGTGCCGTTTTCCAGGGTTGCCGGCGGCTCTTCATTCACCGTGTCGGCCTGCTCGTAGCCGAACAATGCTGCGAGGTAGCGATCCACGACTTTCGAGGCCGTATCGAAAGCGACCATCTGGCCGTTCTCCAGCCAGATGCATTTCTCGCACAACGACCTTACCGCGGTCGCGTCGTGAGATACGAAGAGGATCGTGGTGCCACGTTCACGCAGTTGCTCAAATCGCAACATGCATCGGTGCGTGAAGTAAGCGTCGCCCACCGCCAAAGCCTCGTCGACAATGAGGATATCCGGATCAATATTGGCTTGAATCGCAAACGCCAACCGCACGTACATCCCACTGGAGTACGTCTTGACCGGTTGGTCGATGAAATCACCGATCTCCGCGAAGGCAAGAATGCGATCCATCTTGGACGCAATTTCCTGGCGAGTCAGGCCGAGGATTGCGCCATTGAGGAAAATGTTCTCGCGACCCGTGAATTCCGGGTTGAACCCGGATCCCAACTCCAGCAGCGCGGCAACCCGCCCGACGGTGTTGACCTCGCCCGAACTTTGGTTCAAGGTGCCGCAAATCAGCTGTAACAGGGTCGATTTGCCCGATCCATTGCGACCGACAATGCCGATTACTTCGCCTTTCTTTATTTCGAAAGAGATGTCCCGCAGCGCCCAGAATTCCTTGAAGAATTTCTTGCGTCCGCGCGTGAGCATCTGCAGGAGACGATCACGCGGCCGTTCGTAGACGTGATAGCACTTGCTGACATTTGATACCGATATCGAAATTTCAGAGGACATCAGCAAACCCCTTCCTGGTCTTCTGGAACCACGCAAACGCCAAGCACGCAAACGCGCCCGCCGCCGCAGCGTACATCAACAAACCCAGCGCATTCGGCTGGCTACCAAAAAAAGCCACGGCCCGGACTTGCTCCACGATGAAAGTCAGAGGATTCAGGTACAACAGGTGCCGATATGGCTCGGGCAAGTTCTCCGGCGGATAAAAGATGGGCGACATGAACATCACCACCGTCGTCACGATTCCGATGAACTGGGACACGTCGCGCAGGTACACCCCGAGGGACGCCAGTATCCAGCACAACCCCAGAAGGAAAAGACAAAATGGCAGCAGGACGAGGGGCACGTAGAGCACCGTCAGGGGCGGCACACCGAACAGGACGAGATACGCCAACAGCCACACCACCAGGCTTACCAATGTGTGGAACAGCGCGGCGCCCAGGGTGATCCACGGCAGGATTTCGAGCGGAAACACCACCTTCTTGACGAAATTGGGATTACCGACGATCAGTCCCGACGCCTTGTTGAAGCATTCGGCGAACAGATTGAAGACAATCAACCCCAAGAACAACACCAATGCGAACTCGGTGCGCGACGCACTGCCCGTGTTCCAGCGCGCCTTGAAGACGACACTGAACACGAAGGTATAGATCGCAAGCATGATGATGGGGTTGATGAAGGTCCACATCAATCCCATGATGGAGCCCTTGTAGCGCCCAATGACTTCACGCTTGACTGATGCGGAGATTAGACCTCCGTTACGCACCCCGCTCAATACAAGCGCACGCGGGCTGCTCGGAAACTGCCTCATTGTGGAAGAACCTCCATTGATGCCGCAGCGCTACCTCCGTCCATCATGTCTATGAACGACGAGCGCTGCAGGAAACACAAGGACTGGACTCGCGAGTCCAATGCCGGATACCAGGCGGACACCGCCAATTTCCCTGTTAGCCGGTAACTGGGTTTTGCGGCTCCGGCGGAGCGTCTGATGCTAGGGCTTCAATTCACCCCCGCAGCGTGCGCCTGCTCATCCGCATGGTACGAAGACCGCACCATCGCGCCCACCGCCGCATGCGAGAACCCCATGGCATACGCCTCACGCTCGAACATCGCAAACGTATCCGGGTGCACATAGCGCAGCACCGGCAGATGATGCTCGGACGGCTGCAGATATTGCCCGATCGTCAGCATGTCCACGTCGTGCGCGCGCATGTCGCGCATCACTTGCAGGATTTCCTCGTCCGTCTCGCCCAGTCCCAGCATCAGGCCGGACTTGGTGGGGACTTCCGGGTGCAGCTTCTTGAACTCGGCCAGCAGCTTCAGCGAATGCATGTAGTCCGAGCCCGGACGTGCCTGCTTGTACAGGCGCGGCACGGTTTCCAGGTTGTGGTTCATCACGTCGGGAGGGCCGGCGTTCAGGATGGTCAGCGCGCGGTCCAGGCGGCCGCGGAAGTCGGGCACCAGCACCTCGATGCGGGTGGTGGGCGACAGCTCGCGGATGTGGGTGATGCAGTCCACGAAGTGGCCGGCGCCGCCGTCGCGCAGGTCGTCGCGATCGACCGAAGTGATCACGACGTAGGACAGTTTCATGGCGGCAATGGTGCGCGCCAGGTTCTCGGGTTCTTTGGTGTCCAGGGGGTCCGGGCGGCCGTGACCCACATCACAGAACGGGCAGCGGCGGGTGCATTTGTCACCCATGATCATGAACGTGGCCGTGCCCTTGCCGAAGCACTCGCCGATATTCGGACATGAGGCTTCCTCGCACACCGTGTGCAGGTTGTGCTCCCGCAGGATGCGCTTGATGTCGTAGAAGCGCGAACCGGGCGCAGCGGCCTTCACGCGGATCCATTCAGGCTTCTTCAGGCGTTCGGCCGGAATGATCTTGATCGGGATGCGCGCCGTCTTGGCCTGCGATTTCTGTTTTTGCGTCGGATCGTAAACCGCGTCCGCGGGCGCAGCGGCGGATTCGTTCGAGGGAACAGGAGACTCGGCGAGCGTAGACATGGGACACCTTCATGACCGGCGCGCAAGACGGCCGGGTCTGGGACAAAAAAGGGCATTTTACCCTCCGCCGCCCGGATCCGCCCCAAGCGTGGCGCCACGCGGGGGCCGGCCTGGCTGGGTTATCGTCTCGCCTGACGCCTCCGCGGACTTTTACATGCCCTCCCTGCCCCCCCTGAGCCCCATCGCCCTGATCGCCCCCCGGCTGGATTCCGGCCCCGCTGCACAAGCCACGCAGGCTTGCAGCGAACTGCTCGCCCCCGCCGGCTACTACCTGGCCGCCGCCCCCTGGCAAGACGCCCGGACGCTTCCTCTTCTTGCCGAACTGCGCCCGGCGGCGGCCCTGATCATCGGCCCGCTGGACGATTCCGGCTTGCGGGCCGCCCTGGCCGCGCTGGAGATCCCGGTCGTGGAGACCTGGAGCGCATCCGCGCAGGCCCTGGACAGTGCGGTGGTGATCGACAACGCCGAAGCCGGCCGCATGGCGGCACGCCACCTGGCCGAAAAGCGCCACGCCCTGGTGGCCTGCATCAGCGCCGACAACCCCTGGGAGCGCGCCAGACGCGAGGGCTTTATCAGCAGCGCCGCCGCGCTGGGGCTGGAGCAGGTCGCCGACATCGTGCAGCCCGAGGTGCAGCACATGAACGACGGCCGCATGGCCTTCCTGCGCCTCTTGGCCACCAATACGATCTTCGACGCGGTCTTTTGCACGTCGGACCTGCTGGCCGCCGCCGCCGTGTCGGAAGCGCACAACCGCGATCTGCACGTGCCGCAGGACCTGGCGGTGCTGGGATTCACGGACGATGGCAGCGCGGCGCAGTGGGTGCAAGGGCTGACCACGCTGGGTGTGGACGCCGCCGCGCTGGGCAGGCGCGCGGGCCAGCTGCTGCTGGACCGACTGCAAGGCGAACGCGGCGCCGGGCAGCATGACATGATGGATGTGGTGTTCCAGGCCCGCCTGAGCACATAAGCCGCGCTACGGCTGTTCCTCATATAGCGCCGGAAAGCCGCAGTCTTGCAGCATGCGGTTGGCTTCCTTCAGGAAAGCCGGCGTGGACGTCTCGGGCACGCGGACCAGCCACTGCACGGCTTCCTCTTTCTTGCCGCGCAGCAATAGCAGCCGGCCCAGGTGGAACATGCCGCGGAAGTCACCGCCCTCGGCGCAGCGCTGGTAGCAATCGAACGCGCGTTCGATGTCCTGTGCAACCACGTCGCCCGCTTCGTAATAGCGGCCAACCACTCCGATGGACTTCACGTGGCCGGTCTGGGCGGCCTGCTGGTACAGGGCCAATGCGGCGGCCTGGTTCTGCGTCACGCCGCCCCGCCCGTTGCGCAGCATATGGGCGTAGTTGTACATGCCCCAGTCCAGTCCGCCATCGGCGGCCAGCCGGAACCAGTACGCCGCGACTGTATCGTCGGCGGGCACGCCCCAGCCGTTCTCATAGCAGCGCCCCACCATGTTGATCGCCATCAGATGGTCGGCGTTGGCGGCGCGCTTGAACCACGCCAGCCCTTCTTCCGGCTGGCGTTCGACGCCCACGCCATCCAGCAGCATCTGCCCGTAGATGGTCTGCGCCTCGATCAGCCCCAGTTCGGCCGCGGCCCGTATCCAGGCGGCGTAGTCCTCGGCCGGTCCCGACTCGCGCAGGCGGGCCAGTTGTTCGGGCGTAGTGGCGGCGATGTCGGCCGCGGTGTAGGTCTTCAATTCGTGCTCCTTCGGCGATGCCAGGCCTGCGCCAGGTTGAGCGCGAGCGCATCGCCCGCTTCGGTGGGCGTGCGCCGCACGCCACAGGCCGCCATGTCGACGGTGCGCAGCCCTTCGTAGCCACAGGGATTGATGCCCAGGAAGGGCGCCAGATCCATCGCCACGTTCAGCGACACCCCATGGTAGGCCCTTCCGTTGCGGATCTTGATGCCCAGCGCGGCGATCTTGGCCAGTTCGCCGCCATCGGGGCCGGGCACGTAGACGCCGGGCGCGCCGGGCTTGCGGCAGGCGCCGCCCACGCCCAGCTGTTCCAGCGTGTCGATGACGGCCGCCTCAAGCAAGGAAACATATTCCTTTACGTACATGTCGGCGCGGCGCAGGTCGAACAGCGCATACGCCATGACCTGCCCGGGCCCGTGATAGGTCACCTGGCCGCCGCGATCGCAATGGACGATGGGAATATTGCCTGGGTTGAGCACATGCTCGGGCAAGCCCGCCTGGCCCAGCGTATAGACCGGCGCATGTTCGCACAGCCAGATTTCGTCGGGCGTATCGGCGCCGCGCAGGTTGGTGTATGCCTGCATGTCCTGCCAGACCGACAGGTAATCCGCCGGCCGCGCGAGCCACTTGATCACAGCCGTCTTGCCCTACAGGACGATGGACACCATCGGATGGCCGTGCAGCGCCTGATAAAGGGCATCCAGCTGTTCGCGCGACGTCGCGCGCACGGTAAAGGTCAGACCCATGTAGTTGCCGCCCTTGCTGGGCCGCATCTCCACCGTGGCGGCGTCGAACCCCGGGTCGAACCGCAGCACGACTTCGGTCAGCGTCTGCGCGAACTCGGGATGCTGCTTGCCCATGACCTTGATGGGAAAGTCGCTGGGGTACTCGATCAAAGAATCTTCGGGCGGAATATGCATGATGTGCCTAAAAAGAGTTGCCCCTGAATGTTCTTATATGGGGGCAAGCGGCCCGCTGGCAAGTGCCGGCCGGCGGCAGCGGGCGGCCATGGCGGCCGCCCTGCGCCAGGATTACAGCGCGGCGATGCGGGCATCATAACCCGCACGCAATTGTTCAAAAACGGGGCCGGGCTTGCCGGAACCGACGGGTTTCCCGTCCAGGGAGACGATCGCCAGCACTTCCTTGGTCGCGGACGACAACATCAATTCGTCGGCCTGCTCCACTTCCTGCTGCGAGATGCGGCGGGCCTCGAACGGGATGCCGGCCTCGGCGGCCAGTTCGCCCATCAGACCGTAGCGGATGCCTTCCAGGATCAGGTTGTTCTTGGGCGGCGCCAGCAGCTTGCCCCCGGACACCACCCAGATATTGGTGGACGAACCTTCGGTCAGGTAGCCGTCGCGGAACTGGACGACCTCATCGGCGTTCGCGTCGACCGCCTGCTGCTTGGCCAGCACGTTGCCCAGCAGCGATACCGACTTGATCTCGCAATGCAGCCAGCGCTCATCCGGAATGCTGATCGCCGTCAGACCCTGGGTGCGCTGCGCGGCGGGCGGCGGCGACCACGGCGAGATCATGCCGAACACCGTGGGAGCCACCGGCGTGGACGGAAACTGGTGGTCGCGCCTGGCCACGCCCCGCGTCACCTGCAGGTAGACGATGCAGGTGTCCAGGTTGGAACGCGCCAGCAGCTGCTCGATCAGGTCGATCCACCCGGCGCGGTCGAACGGCTGCGCGATCCGCAAGGCGGCCAGGCTGCGGTCCAGGCGGTCTAGGTGTTCGGCCATGCGGAACGCATTGCCTTGGTACACGGGGACGACTTCGTAGATGCCGTCGCCGAAAATAAAGCCGCGGTCGAGGACGGAGACCTTGGCCTCGTCCACACGCAGGAACTCACCGTTGAGATACACCTGGCTTTCGCCCGGCACGCCCGGAATCATGAGGCACTCCTGAATATAAAAAAAACTACCCCTACGCCGCGCATGCCATGCGTGCTTGCTGCCCCCCAAGGGAGTAATTTTTCTTGGGACGGCCCGGCGTCAAAAAGGATAAGGACGGACCACCCGGCCCGCCCCCATGAATACAAAACGGGCGTTTCGCGCACGAAACGCCCGCTGCTAGCTTACACCCGCGGCCGCAGCCGCGGCGCTTGCGCTTACTGGAACCAGCGCTTGACGGTGTCGACCATGCGGCCGAAGAAGCCCGCGCGCTCCACGGCGTCCTGCACCACCAGCGGCTCGGTGCGCAACACCTTGCCATCCAGGGTGAATTGCAGCGTGCCGACCTGCTGACCCTTGGCCAGCGGGGCGATCAGCGGATCGGTGCGTTGGGCCACCGGCTTGAGCTCGCCGGCCTTGCCGCGCGGCACCGCGATGGACACCGGATTGGGCGGGCCCAGCTTGACGTTTTCGGCCGTGCCTTCCCAGACGCGGGCGTCGATGCCGGGCTGGCTCTTGTCGAACAGCTTCACGGTGTCGAAGTTCTGGAAGCTCCAGTTCAGCAGCTTCAGGCTTTCTTCAGCGCGCGTGGCTTCGCTGTCCGTCCCCACCACGACCACCAGAATCCGGCGGTCACCGCGCACCGCGGTCGACACCAGGCAGTAGCCGGCCGAATCGGTGTGGCCCGTCTTCATGCCGTCCACCGACGGATCGGCCCACAGCAGGCGGTTGCGGTTGGGCTGCGTGATCTTGTTGTAGGTGTAGCTCTTCTGCTTGTAGTAGTGGAAGAAGTCCGGATGATCCGTGATCAGGTGCGAAGACAGCGTGGCCAGATCGCGGGTGGACGTCGTGTGCTGCGGATCCGGCAGGCCGGTTGCGTTCATGAAGTGCGTGTTCTTCATGCCCAGGCGCTCGGCTTCCTGGTTCATCAGCGAGGCAAAGGCGCTTTCGCTGCCGCCCACGGCCTCGGCCAGCGCCACGGATGCATCGTTGCCCGACTGCACGATCATGCCCTGGTTCAGTTCGTCCACCGTGACCGGCTTGCGGGGTTCGATGAACATGCGCGAACCGCCGGTACGCCAGGCGTGCTCGGACACGGGCACGGTCTGCTCCAGCGTCAGGCGCTTTTCTTCCAGTGCATTGAACACGACGTAGGCCGTCATGATCTTGGTCAGCGAGGCCGGCTCGACCTTGGAGTCGGGGTTGGACGCGGCCAGCGTCTGGCCGCTGTTCACGTCAATCACGATCCATGCCTTGGCCGCGATGGTGGGCGCCGGCACGGCCGACACGTCACCGACAGGCACCGCGCCCGTGGCCGTCGGAGCCGGCGCCGCGGCGCCGGTCGCGGCGGGCGCGGCGGCGGGGGCCTGTTGCGCCCAGACCGGCATCGAGGCTGCGAGCATCGCCGACAGCACCGCGCCAGACAACAGGCGGCGGGTAAAGACAACGGGGGATTGAGCGGAGTAAGGCAAATTCTTCATCGGCAACGTGGGTCCAGGAATGACGCCCGCCGGCGCGGGGCAAGTGGTCGACAATTATAGGCAGTCGATAAGACCCCTCTGCCCCGCGCGGGGTTCCCGGGGCGCTTAAAACATGCAACCTGATGCAACCTGCGGCCCCGCCGCAACGCAGGCTCAGTCCAGCGCCACCTTCAAGCGCGCCTGCACCAGCTGGCGCAGCACCAGCAGCTTTCCGTGGAAAAAGTGCGATGCGCCCGGCACCACGACCACCGGGATCGAGCGCGGACGCGCCCAGTCCATGGCCTCGGACAGCGGCACGACTTCGTCTTCTTCGCCGTGCACCATGAGTGTGTCGTCGGGCACCTGCACTTCGTGCGACTGGAAGCGGTTCACGGCCGGCCCCATCAGCATCAGGGCCGCGGGCAGGACCGTGTCGCCCTGTTCCGCCAGCGCGGCGTAGGTTTGCGCGGCGACCGCGGTGCCGAAGGAAAAGCCCGACAGCACCCACGGCGCCCGGGCCAGTTCGGGATACAGCTCGCGCATTTGCGCCACCACGGCCAGCATGTCCTGGGTTTCGCCCACGGACTTGTCGAACACCCCTTCCGACTGGCCGACGCCGCGGAAATTGGGGCGCACGGCCACCAGGCCGTGCTGCACGCAGGCGCGCGACAGGGTCGTGACCACCTTGTTTTCGCGCGCGCCGCCCTGCAGCGGATGCGGATGCAGCACCAGGGCCCAGCCCCGTGGCGTGCCGCCGGGCCAGTCGATGGCGCAATCGATGCGGCCGGCAGCGCCGACGAATGCGTGGGTTTCGGTACGTGCGGACATGGCGTGACTCAGCGTGCGGAAAAGGGAACGATGTTAACCGCCTGGCCTGGCGACGGGCGTCGTCGCCGGCCTCAGGGTGGTTGCCAGCCATTGCGCCAGCTGGTCGGCGGCTTCGTCGCTGGCCTGTCGCAGCGCCGCCACGCCGCCTTCGGCATCCAGGGTGGGCGCGGGCGCCTGCACCAGGATGCGCTTCTGGCCCACCACGGCGCGGCCCTCCAGCAACACCGCCTGCAACAGGATGCGCCCCTGGGCGGACTGGCCGTCCTCGGTGAACACCTGCTCGAACTGCGTCAGCGACACCTGCAACTGGGGTGTCTGCAGGTTGACGCGATCATTCAGCACCGGACCCTGGCGCGACAGGCGGTCGGCAATGCGTTGACGCACCAGTTCCGCCGGCGCGGAAGCCCAGCGATAGGTCGCATAGGACTTGGGCGCGGCGCTGTCGCCCACCCGCCAGGTCATGCTGGTATCGGACAGGTTGGGCGCGGCCTGGAACGTCAGCGCGATCGGCTCGCGCGCCGGCAAGGCGGGCACGGGGCGGGCGTCCAGCCCCAGGTCGAACACCGTGGGCGGTGCGCCAACGCGGCCTATGCCGCAGCCCGCCAGGGCCAGGGTCAGGATCAGAACGGCGCTGCGCATCTTCATTTGGGCTGTCTCCCGAATCCGGCAAAGCCGGGTTCGCCGGGTCCCGGCGCGACGGGCGCGGGACCGAACAAGAAGGATTGCGGCGTGCTGTCGACACGACGCAGGGTAACGGCCGCGCCGCGCGCGGCGGCGCTGACGCTGGTCGCCATGCCGGTGATCGCCGGCAGGGTTTCGCCGTCCAGCCGCGCGGCGGCCAGGGCGATATCGTTGAGACTGCGCGTGGCGCTGGCCAGGGCGCCGTCGGGCGCGTTCAGCCGCGCCAGCGACTGGCGGGCCTGCTGGGCCAGGTCGGCCACCTCGCGCGCGGCGCGGTCCGCCTGGCGCGAGGTGTTGCCCAGCGACTCCAGCAGAGGACCCAGCTTGGTCAAGGTGGGCGCCAGATCGCGGCTGGCCTCTTTCAGGGACTGCGTGATGTCGGTGGCGTTTTGCAGGCTGGCGGTCAGCGCCTGCACGTTCTGTTCGCTCAGCACGCGCCGCAATTGCTCGGTGGCGACCTCGACGTTGGTGATCAGCTTGTCGCCGCGCTGCTCGATGCGGTCCAGGAACCCGGGGCGCAACGGGATGGCGGCGGGATGCTCGGCCGAGGACGCCAGGCGCTTGAGCGAAGTGCCGTCGTCGCGCAAGTCCACGTTGGCCATGCCGGTCACGCCCTGCACGCCCAGTTCGGCCCAGGTGGATTCGGTGATCGGCGTATTCGGCGCCACGCCGATGCGGATGCGCACCTGGCCCGGCTTGTCCGGATTCAGCGCGAGCGACTGCACGCGGCCGACGGGCACCCCCTGGTAGCGCACCGCCGATTGCGGATTCAGGCCGGTGACCGCGGTGGCGGAGATGATTTCGTAAGGTTTCAGCTGAGTCCGGTCGCGGCCGATCCAGATGGCCGTCAAGGTCGCGGCGGCCAGCAAGACCAGCGTGAAGATACCGGCCATGAGCGCATGACTACGGTTTTCCATGATGCATTCCCTTCGGCGCCAGATCCCCCAGTGCGCGCAGACCGCGTTCGCCCAGGAAGAATGTGTGAATGAACGGGTGATCAACCTTCAGGACTTCAGGCACCGTGTCGCAAATGATCACCCGCTTGTCCGCCAGCACGGCGACACGCGTGGCCAACGCCAGCAGCGTGTCCAGATCGTGCGTCACCATGACGACGGTAAAACCCAACTGCCGGTGCAGACTGCGCACCAGGTCCACGAATTCATCGGACCGCAAGGGATCCAGGCCAGCCGTGGGCTCGTCCAGGAACAGGAGTTCCGGGTCCAGCGACAGCGCGCGCGCCAGCGCCACGCGCTTGACCATGCCGCCAGACAGGTCCGCGGGGCGCTTGTCCGCGTCGCGCGAGGACAGGCCCACCATGGCCAGCCGGCACATGACGACGTCGCGCACCAGGTCCTCGGGCACCGTGCGCAATTCCCGCAAGGGCAACGCCACATTGTCGAACACCGACAGCGCCGAGAACAGCGCCCCGGCCTGGAACAGCATGCCCCAGCGGTATGACAGGCGGCGGCGTTCTCCAGCCGTGAGCTCGGACAGCGCATGCCCCAGCACCTTCACCGTGCCCGCCGCGGGCACGTCCAGCCCGATGATCTGGCGCAGCAGCACGGTCTTGCCCGTGCCCGAGCCGCCCACCAGCACCAGGATCTCGCCCGGAAACACGGTCAGGTCCAGGTTCTCGTGCACGACGTGGTCGCCAAAGGCGGTGCGCAGGCCGCGCACGGTGATGACGGGCTCGACCGTGACGCCGTCTTCGGTGAACAGCCGGTGCTGGGCGGCGCCGTCCATCAGATGCCCACCGAGCTGAAGATCACGGCATACACCGCGTCCAGCAGGATCACGCCGGTAATGGAAGTCACGACCGACGTGGTGGTGCCGCGCCCAAGGCTTTCGGTGTTGGGCTGGATGCGCAGGCCGAAATGGCAGGCGATGAGCGCGATCAGGATGCCGAACGTCACGCCCTTCATCATGCCGATCCAGTAGTTGGTCAGGGAAATGGCGTCCGGCAGCGACTGCAGGAACCATTGCGCCGACACCCCGAGCTGCGCCTGCGCGGCCAGCATGCCGCCCAGGAGCGCCATGGCGCTGGTCCACAGCACCAGGAGCGGCATGGTCACGGCAAGCGCCACCACGCGCGGCAGTATCAGCCGCTGCCCGTGCGAAATGCCCATGACCAGCATGGCGTCCAGTTCCTGCGTCACCCGCATTACGCCGATCTGCGCCGTGATGGCCGAACCGGACCGTCCCGCCACCAGGATGGCTGCCAGCACCGGTCCGAGTTCGCGCACGATCGACACGCCCAGCAGGCGCACGATGAAGCGGTCGGCTCCGATCATCTGAAGCTGCTGCGCCGACAGATAGGACAGCACCACGCCGATCAGGAAACCCACCAGCGCGGTGATGCCCAGCGCCTGCGCGCCGGTACGGTATACCTGCGCGGAAATCTCGCGCCACGGCCCCAGCCGCGGCCGGCGCAGCATCGCGCCCACGTCCAGAATCAGCTGGCCGAGCATGATCAGCAGGGCGCGGCCATTTTCGGCGCCCCGGAGGACGGCGGCGCCCACGGCGCGCACCCAACCCCAGGTTTCGGCCTTGGGCGCCGCGGCCTGGGCCTCGCCTTTGTTCATCGCCAGCGCGTTGAACACGTCCTGCTGCCCGGCGGCCCAGCGCACCCGTTCGGGCAGCCTTTCGCCCCAGGCCTGCCAGATGAGCAGGGCGCCGATCGTGTCCAGCCTGCTGATGGCATGCAGATCCCAGCGGGCCCCGTCCTTGGACGCCCGCGCCAGCGCCGACTGCCTGCGTTCGACCTCGCCCGCCTCGGCCAGGGCCAGGACGCTCCAATCGCCGCCCACATGGCATACCCCGCCTTCGTGGCGGAAAGGGGCGGCGGTGGTCGCAAGTAACGCGGAATGCGGCATGACGTCGGGATACCGATGCAAAATGTATCGCCAATCATATACGCAGCGGCATGACGACCGCGAGCATAGTCCGCGTGCCCTACAATCGCCGCCATGCCCGCTCAAGTCTGCCCCATCGACCTGCCCGCCCCGGAAACCCTAGCCCGGACGCTCGGCACGCGCCTGCCCGCTTTCCAAGACATTGCCTGGACAGGCAGCACCGGGTCGACCAACGCTGACCTGCTGGCCCGCGCCCGTTCGGGCGCGAGCGCCGGAAAACCCTGGCTGCTGGGCACGCATTTGCAGGAAACGGGCCGCGGCCGCGCCGGCCGCCCCTGGCAGAACCGCGTGGGTTCCACGCTGATGTTTTCCTGCGCGTTCGACGTGCACCTGCCCGCCACGCAATTGCCGGCGCTCTCGCCGCTGGCCGGCGTGGCCGCCTGCGAAGCGCTGCGCGCCGTCGCGGGCCGCGACGCGCGGGGGCTGTGCATGAAGTGGCCCAACGACGTGCAGTGGCAGGACGCCAAGCTGGCGGGTGTCCTGGTGGAGACCACCCGCAATCCCGGCGGCCGCGAAGCCGGTTACACCGTGGTGATCGGCATGGGCGTGAACCTGAGCGGCGCCGCCGAGCTGTCGCTTGCGCTGGGCCGCGAAGTGGCCGATTGGACCCAGGTGCAGGCCCACTCCGCTCATGCCGCCCTTGCCGCCGACCTGGTCTGCGCCAGCGCCACGGCGTGGCACGAAGCGGTCCAGGCGCTAGAGCGCGACGGCTTTGGCGCATTCAGGCAGCGCTTTGACCAGGTGGACGCGCTGGCGGGCCGCAAGGTGAATGTGCTGGACAAGGGCGCTATCCTTCTCAGCGGCACCGCCTGCGGCGTGGACGAGCAAGGCCGCCTGCTGGTGCAAACGCCCCAGGGCGCCACACCGATCTCGGTCGGTGAAATTTCGATTCGACGCCAAGCATGATTATTCTCATCGACTCCGGCAACAGCCGTCTCAAAGTGGGTTGGCTGGACGCCAGCAATCCGGACATGCCGCGCGAGCCGGCGGCGGTCGCCTTCGATGGCCTGGACCTTGACGCGCTGGACGGCTGGCTGGCCGCACTGCCGCGCCCGCCATTGCGCGGACTGGGCGTGAACGTGGCCGGCGCGGCCCGCGGGGCGGCCATCGCGGCCATCCTGCAAAAGCACGGCTGCGCGGTGACCTGGTCGCTGCCGCAAGCCACGACGCTGGGTCTGGTCAACAGTTACCGCACGCCCACCCAGTTGGGCGCGGACCGCTGGGCCTCGCTGCTGGGCGTGCTGTCGCGCCTGCCCGGCACCCATCCGCCCTTTGTGCTGGCCAGCTTCGGCACCGCCACCACCATCGACACCGTGGGTCCGGACAACGTCTTCGTCGGCGGGCTGATCCTGCCCGGTCCGGCCATGATGCGCCACGCGCTGGCCCATGGCACCGCCAACCTGCCGATCGCCGACGGCCAGGTCGTGCCCTACCCCACGGATACACACGAAGCCATTGCTTCGGGAATCGCCGCGGCCCAGGCCGGCGCCGTCGTGCGCCAATGGCTCGCTGGTCGCCAACGCTACGGCCAGGCCCCGCAAATATATGCGGCGGGCGGCGGCTGGCCGGAAGTGCATCAGGAAATCGAACGATTGCTGGCGGATGCGGGCGGAGCCTTTGGCGCCGCGCCGGTGCCGATATACCTGGACCACCCCGTCCTGGATGGACTGGCTGCGGTAGCGCGCGCCACCCTGGACGCCAACGCCTGAGCGAGGGCCGCGCATGCGAGTGCTCTTCATCCTGATCCTGCTGGCGAACCTGGGCGCCTACGCGCTGGGCCAGGGCTGGCTTGGGGCCCGCCCCGAGGACGAGGGACGCGACACGCGCCGCTTCAGTCAGGAGCTCAACCCCCAGGCCGTGACGCTGGTACCGCGCAAGGCCCCCTAGCGGCTGCCCTGGCGATCAGTCCAGCCAGGACTCCAATGCGCCCAGCGTTCGCCGGGTCGCTCCGGCATGCATATCGAACCAGGTCCGCGCCGCCCGGCTGGCATGCTGGCGCCGCGCGTCGTCGGCCAGCAGCGCCATCGCGATATCGACCGCCTGCGCCGCGTCGGGCGCCCGCAGCGCAGCGCCCGCGTCTATCGCATCTTGCGCCGCCTGCTTGAAATTGAACGTATGCGGACCGACGATGACCGGCACGCCCGCCGCGCAGGCCTCGATCAGGTTCTGCCCGCCCAAGGGCGCAAAGCTGCCCGCCACGATCGCCACATCCGAGGCAGCGTAATAAAACGCCATCTCGCCCAGCGTGTCGCCCAGCAGCACCGCCGTATCCGGCCCGGGCTCGGTGCCCTCCGACCGTCTGGCGAACGGCAGGCCGGCGTCCGACAACAGGCGGGCAGCTTCCTCAAAACGTTGGGGATGGCGGGGGATCAGCAGGAACAGGGGCGCGCCGGGCGTGCCGGCATGGCGCTTGATGGCGTCGATGAAAGGACCGTCTTCCCCCTCACGCGTGCTGGCGACCGCGACCACCCGTCTTCCCAGCTGTCCGCGCCACGCCTGCCCCGCCTGCACCTGCGGCGCCGGCAGGACCAGATCGAACTTCAGGTTGCCCGTCACGACAGGCGCGGGCGCGCCAGCCTGCGCCAGCCGCGCGGCGTCCTCTGCCGTTTGCGCCAGCACCGCGTCCAGCCCAGCCAGGGCTTCGCGCATCACGCTGCCCATCCAGCCCGCCTGGCGCAGGGATGACGCGGAATAACGCGCACTGACCAGGGCCATGGGTACCTTGGCGCGGCGGGCGGCGGCCAGCAGATTGGGCCAGATCTCGCGTTCTATCAACAAACCGCAACGCGGCTTGTTGATCGCCATGAATCGGCGGGTCGCGCCGGGGAAATCATAGGGCAGCCAGGCCTGGCGCAGCTGGCCCCGGGCCATGGCGTCCTTGAACAGGCGAGCGCCCTCCGCGCGGCCGGTCGCCGTCATGTGCGTCAGCAGCACCGGCAAGCCGCGGTCCAGCAGCGCCTGCAGCAGCGGCTGCGTGGCGCGCGTCTCGCCCAGACTGACGGCATGGACCCAGACGGGCGCCGTCAGCGGCGTGCAAGCAGGGGATGAGGCGCGACCGAAGCGTTCCGGGGAGAATATCTCCCATTGGCCTCCCGCGCGCCTGGCGCGGCGGGCCATCCACAGCCAGACCAGCGGCGCCAACGCTCTGAGCGCCAGAGTGTAGACGCCGCGATTCATGTCACTGGGCGGCCAGCGCCTGCTCCACCGAGGCCATCACCGCCTCTCGCGACGGCGAGGCGCCCCGGTCGCCCAGGCTGGCGGTGTAGTTCGAACCGACCAGCGGGGTTCTCACGGGGGTAGAGGCTCGGTAAATGCCGATGGTAGGACGGCCCAGCGCCGCGGACAGGTGCGTCAGGCCGCTGTCCAGGCCCACCATCAGGCGGGAGCCGGCCAAGAGGCGCGCGACCGAACTCAGGTCCATGCGGGGCATCACCTCGGCTCCGTCCATACCCGCCACGAGCAGGCTCGCCCGCTCGGCCTCCTGGTCATTGCCCGCCAGCAGCTTGAGCGTGCAGCCGGCTTCGCGCAGGCGTCGAAAGACCACGCGCCAGTCCTCTTCGGGCCACAGCTTGTCGTTGCGGCTGGCCGACGGCATGATCACCGCGTAGCCACGGTCGGTATCCAGATGATGAAGGCGCGGAAGTTCGTTGGTATTCAGGCCGGCGCTGCCCACTTCCAGCGTGGGCTCGGAAGCCTGCGTCGCCTGGCGGGCAAAGGCCTGCAAGCCAAAGTCCGGCAGGCCGGCATGCTGATAGCCGAAGGTCAGGCCCGCCAGCTTGCGCTGGCGTATCACTGCGGGCTGCCAGAATTCCACGCGGTGGCGCACGTTATAGAAGAGCGATGCCAGCGGCTCGCGCGCCGAACGCCAATCCAGGCCGTGCCGCACGCCGCGCGCCTGGCGCACCAGCCATGCGGACTTCAACAAGGCCTGCATATCCAGGACCACGTCGTACTGCACCGAGCGCAGGCGCTCGCGCAGGGCACGCCGTTCCGCCCGCACCTGGGCGGACCACCAGGACTTGCGCCAGCGGCGATGCGCGACCTTGATGATTTCGTTTACCGCAGGGTGCCAGGAAGGGATCTCGGCGAATGCCTCTTCGACGACCCAGTCTATCTGGGCGTCGGGCACATGCCGGGCGATATCCGTGATCGCCGGCAGCATGTGAACGAGGTCGCCCAGGGAGGACGTGCGAACAATGAGAATTCGTGTGGGCATGAGCAAGGATTCGTGCTTGGCGCCGCCCTCGATCCGATGCTGGCGGGCGCCGTTCAACGCAGCCCGAACTGTACAACAACAATGGCCAGTACAGCGAAACCGGGGCAGCCCGCAGACAGCCCGTAAGGCAGGGTGGAATTGGTTCCTATCGTGGCGGCGCAGGAATCACTGGCGCTTCTTTTTCTTGACGATCATCCATTTCGGCATTCGGAACAAGACCAGCCGGCGATAGAGCACCACATAGGTCGTGGAGAATATTCCCGTAAACAACATCAGCAGGTAAGGCTGCTGCCAAAACAGCACTGCCGGGATAACCGCCAGCGACGACAGCAGCCACAAATACGGAGAGGTCATGGAATTGCGCTGCGTCTGGTGCCGCATTTCACGCGAACCGATGGCCCAGCGGACCAGGCGCTTATAGATCAGCATATGCAGATGCACCCCGTCCGGCGCGCCTGGCGAACGGCCTCGCAGCCATTTCTTCCGATAGATGGAAAAAAGCGTTTCGAAGACGGGATAGATGCACAGCAGCAGCGGAAACCAGGCGGAGACCTCGGGATGCCGGGCCAGCATCAGCACGGACAGCTCGCCAATGATGAACCCCAGAAAATAGGCTCCGCCATCGCCAAGGAATATATGCCCGTGCGGATAATTCCAAACCAGGAATCCGATGACTGCGCCCAAGGTGCTCAAGGCAACAATCAAAAGAAAACGATCACCGAGATAAAACGACACATAGGCAAATCCGGCCAATATCATGGCGGACACCACCGCCGCCAGGCCGTTATATCCGTCGATGATATTTATGGCGTTGGCCGCACCGCCAATAGCCACCGATGTAAATACCAGGGAGACGACGCCAAACTGCAACAGCCAATCAACACCGATAATGTCGACACGCGTCACTGCCGCGCCCAAAAGATAATAAGCGGCCGCCCCGGAAAGAATCGCGAGGCCCAGCCGCACCAATACCCGCACCTGCTTTGTGAGGTCTTCCGCGAAGCCGCCCAGAAAAGCGGGCATGCCCGCCGCCAGGAGCAACACCATATTCGGCAGCACGTCGGGTTCCCGCACTGCGACCACCGCGCACGTGACGCCCAATGCCACCAGCAACGACAAACCGCCGATGCGCGGCACCGGCGCCGAATGATACTTTTGCACACCTTCCAAATCATGATCAGCCGTCAGGCCATCATGCCAAGAGCGGTAGCGCACGATCAGCAAGGTGGAGATGAGCGAAACCAGAAACGCTACAAGAACGTACAGCATGGAAAAAATGCGCCAGGTGGGGAATTGGCGCGATTGTAGCGTCAGACGCCGATATGCATGAACACAACGCCAGCTAGTTTGAAAAAGAATAGAAACGAGCCTTGCAAAATAAAAAGGGCCTCCATCAATGCGATGCGAACGGCTAAACTCCTGGCTTGCGCGAAGGCGGGAAACCACCGGCCCGAATCCGGGCCGGGCTGGGCACTACATTCACAGTATCAAGACGTATTCTCGAAAATATGCAATCTTTCAAACCCGCTGAACACACTAGCCTGCCGCAGCTTCCTGAATGGAAGGCATATTCCAAAGCAGTCCAAGACGCATCGTTTTGCATGGATGCGCTACACCTTGTGCAAGCGGCCGGACTCACCATCGATCTCAGCGCGCAGGTCGATTCGCCCGCCGCCCGCCAGGCAGCCGCAGCTTTGCTGGACGCCCGTGGCTTCGACCGTGCCCGCAAAGCGCTCCTCGCGGGCGAGCACGTCAATCTGACTGAAGACCGGGCCGCCTGGCACACCATGCTGCGGGCGCCTGAGCCGATCGAAGCCGTTGCACGGGAGCATCAACGCGTGCGCGATTTCGTGCAAGAGGCCGACGCGCAAGACAAATGGAAGGCCGTCATCCATATCGGGATCGGAGGCAGCGACTGGGGCGTCCGGCTGGCAGCGGACGCCTGTGGCGGCAACGGCGCGCGCCGGGTGCTGAAGTTCGTCGCCAACATAGACGGACACGCCATCGAGAACGCGATCCTGGGAATGGATCCCAGGGAAACCCTGATCGTGGTGACTTCCAAGTCCTTCACCACGACGGAAACCCTGGCCAACCTGAAGCGCGCCGTCCAGTGGCTGGCCGATGCGGGAATAGACCGTCCATACGAGCAGGTCGTCGCCATCACGGCCCGGCCGGCCGCCGCCGCCAAGCTCGGAATTCCTGGCTCCCAGATCTTCCAGTTCTGGGATTGGGTGGGCGGCCGCTATTCGCTGTGGTCGGCGGTCGGGCTGCCCGTGGCGCTGGCAGTCGGCCTGGAGGTGATCGAGGGCATCCGCGCCGGCGCCGCCGCCATGGATGCGCATTTCGAAGAGGCGGACATTGCCGGGAACGCACCCGTGCAGCTGGCTCTTGCCGGCATAGCCAATCGCAGCGTGCTGGGCTATGGCTCGCTCAGCATCGCCGCGTACGACGCCCGCCTGCAGTATCTGGCGCCCTATCTGCAGCAGCTCGACATGGAATCGCTGGGCAAGTCCGTGGACCTCGCCGGACACCCCGTTGGCGTGCCGACCGGGCCTTCCGTCTGGGGCATGCCCGGCACGGACGGGCAGCACACGTTCTTTCAATGGCTGCACCAGGGCACGGACGGCGCCGCCGTGGACTTCATTATGTGCCGCGAGGCGGACCACCAATGGGTCGAGGAACACGCCATGCTGCTGGCCAATTGCCTGGCGCAACGGCAGACGCTGCTGCGCGGTACCTCATTTGAAGCAGATTACGCCGCCCTGCTGGCGCAGGGCATGTCGGAAAGCGACGCCCAATGGCTGGCCCGCCACCGCCATCACCGGGGCGGCCGGCCATCGACCCTGATCGTGCTGCCGCGTCTGACGCCCTATGCGCTGGGCGCCCTGCTGGCGCTCTACGAACACAAGATCTTCGTCCAGGCCCTGATCTGGGGAATCAATCCCTTCGATCAATGGGGCGTCGAAGCTGGCAAAAAGATGGCCAGCGGCATCCTGCAAGAGCTGCATGGCGAACCGCTGGCGGCAACGCACGACCTCTCGACGCGGCACTGGATCTCCGTCCTGACGGACGACAGACAGGGCCAGTGAGACGACTGCGCCCCGGCCAGCCGGGGCCGGACTGCTCCGCGCAGAGATAGCCAAACATGCCATTTGGGAACAGAATGCATTCATAGCGCTTCTAAAAGGAGACAGCCATGCGCATTGCCGATGCCCAATGGATTCCTTCGACGCAACACCAGACCTGGGATGCGTTGACCGACCCGAGAGTGCTGCAGAAATGCATCCCGGGCTGCGTGGAAGTGGCAATGCGCAGCCAGACGGAGTACGCCGTCACCCTGCGGGCCAAGATCGCCGGCATAGATACCGACTACGAGGGTGAAATCCTGCTCTCCGATGTCAACGCCCCCGACAGCTGCACCCTGGTGTTCGAAGGCAAGGGCCGCGCCGCCTGCCTCGCAATCGGCACGGCCCAGATCAATCTCACCACCAAGGACGAAGGCACGCGGGTGGCCTACACCGTAGCCGGCATGGCGGGCGGAAAACTGGCCGAATGCGGAGAGGGCCTGCTTCTGAAAGCGGGCGAGAAGATCATCGAGAAGTTCTTTACCGCCTTCATTGACCACATGGCTGCGCAGCCGCGCATCGCGCCCCCGCCCCCTCCTCCGGAGCCCGAGCCCCGCGGCCTGTCGAATTCACGCTGGTCATGGATGCTTGTGCTGCTGGTGATCGCGGTTTTCTGGGGCTATCACACGTTCTACAAGTGAAAACCCTAGGGCGCCGGTGATATCCTTGGCGGCATGACTCCGCCGCCGCCACCTCCCCAGCCTGCCGCCGATCCCACCCGCTCTCGCCGGGATCTGTTGATGGCGATGGCCGGGGTATCGGCAACCGTGGTGCTGGCCGCGCTGGACTCCACCATCATCAGCACCACGCTGCCCCGCGTGGCCGAGGCGCTGGACGGGATGGCGCTCTATGCCTGGGTCGGAACGGGCTACCTTCTGGCCACGGCGGCGTCCATCCTGATCTTCGGCCGGCTGGGCGATATGTTCGGCCGCAAGCCCCTGATGCTGGTGTCGGTCCTGATCATCGCGCTGGGCTCGATCGCCTGTGGCCTGGCGCAGTCCATGACCCAGCTGATCGTGTTCCGCACTTTGCAGGGCGTGGGCGGCGGCATGATGATCGCCACCGCGTTCGCGGCGCCCGCCGACCTGTTTCCCGACGCCAAGCAACGGGTAAGGTGGATGGCGCTGGTGTCGGCGGCATTCGCCATGGCCAGCGGCATCGGCCCGGTGCTGGGCGGCGCCGCCACGCAGGCGCTGGGTTGGCGCGCGGCGTTCTTCATTTCTCCCATCGCGGCCGCCGGCTCGTTCTTCCTGCTGGCGCGCTATTTCCCCCGCATCCGCCCCATCCATGACGGCAGCCGCAAGATCGACTGGGTGGGCGCCATCCTGCTGGTGCTGGCCGTGGGCGCGCCGCTGGCTGCCCTCGAACTGGCTTTTGCCAGCGGCGATCACGCGCATCCCTTGCTGGGCCTGACGCTGGCGGTGGTCGGCGTGGCCGCAATCGCCATCCTGATTCCTACCGAACGTCGCGTAAAGTCACCCATCTTTCCACTGCGCGTGCTGTCTGGAGCAGAATCGCGCCTGTTGAACCTGGCCGCGATGATGGTGGGCGCGGTGATGTTCATCCTGATCTTCTATAGCCCGCTGCTGCTGCAGCAAGTGCTGGGCTACACCCCCAGCGAGGCCGGTCTGTTGCTGACGCCGCTGGTCGCCGCGATCTCGGTGGGCAGCATCATCAACGGCCGTCTGTTTCCCAAACAGACCGAGCCCCAGCGGCTGATGGTATTTGGCGCGGTGCTGCTAGGGGCAGGCTCGCTGATGGTGCTGCTGATTTCACCGGGCACTTCGGCCTGGTGGATACTCGGCGCTTTCTTCGTCAACGGCTGCGCGCTGGGCTTTCTCCTGCCCAACCTGACGCTCTTCATGCAAATGCTGAGCGAACGCCGCGACGTAGGCGTGGCGTCGGCGCTGGTGCAGACCACGCGCGCCATCGGCAGCGCCCTGGGCACCGCCGTGGTCGGCATCCTGATTTCCCACAGCACGGTACTAAACGGAGTGCGCACCGGGCTGGTCCTGTGTATTGTCCTGTCCCTGGCCTGCGCGCTGCTGGCGCATCGAGTCAAGATGAAGAATCTGGTCACGAACCGGAAGTAAGACACACACCAGAGACAACTCATGCGTCAACGCAACTTGCTGGACCTGCTGCTCCTGGCTGCCGTCTGGGGCGGCTCCTTTCTATTCATGCGCGTGGCGGTCAAGGATTTCGGTCCGATCGCACTGATCGAACTGCGCGTGGGCCTGGCGGCCCTGTTCCTGCTGCCCGCCGCGATGTGGCGGGGCAAGCTGCCGCTGATCGCCCGCCACTGGAAAGCGCTGCTGGTGGTTGGCACGCTCAATGCCGCCGTACCCTTCCTGCTGTACGCCTACGCCGCCCAATCGCTGGGCGCCGGCTTCCTGTCGGTGGCCAATGCCGTGACGCCCGTATGGGGCGCGGTGGTCGGCTGGCTGTGGCTCAAGGACAAATTGCCCTGGACGCGCTCGCTGGGCCTGCTGATCGGGTTGGTGGGCATTGTCGTGCTGGTGTGGGACAAGCTGAACTTCCAGGCCGGCGGCACAGGGCCAGCGGTGCTGGCCGCCATATCCGCCCCCGTCTTCTACGGCATTGCGGCCAACTGGACCAAGCGTTTCCTGACGGGCGTGGATGCCCTGGCCTGCGCCACCGGCAGCATGATCGCCGCATCGCTCGTGCTGCTGCCCCTGGCGATCCCGGCCTGGCCCGAGGCGCCGGCATCAGCCGCGGCCTGGACCTCGACGATCCTGCTGGCCGTCGTCTGCACCGGCGCGGCGTACATCATTTTCTTCCGCCTGATCGCCAATGTCGGGCCAACCGCCGCTGTCAGCGTGACGTTCCTGGTGCCGATATTTGGAGTGGTGTGGGGTGCATGGCTGCTGGACGAGTCCGTCACGCCGTCCATCGCGGTCGGCGCCGCCATCATCCTGATCGGGACCGCGTTGGCGCTGGGCCTGCTCAAGCCGCGCGCCTGAACCCCCGCGTTCAATACTTGTCCGACGTCCCCGTAAGGGCCACGCCGATCCGCAGCAGCGTATAGGAGGCCGCATCCACCCAGCGCCGCAGCCAACCGCGGCGCTGATACTCCAGCGGCCGGATGAAGCGCCCGCCTTCGCGGATGGCCGTCTCCAGGCGCTCCTGCAGATCCCAGGCAAAGGGCTGATCGTCCACGACGACGTTGGCCTCGCGCGCCAGCAGCAGGCTGAAGGGGTCCAGGTTGGACGAGCCCACCGTGGCCACGTTATCTATCACGGCCACCTTAGCGTGCAGATAGCTCGGCATGTATTCGTAGATCTCGATGCCGTCGCGCAGCAGCTGGTCATACAGCGAACGCGTGGCGTGGTACTGCATGCGGTATTCGACCTTGCCCTGCAGCAGCAAACGCACGCGGACCCCGCGCGCCGCGGCCTTCGCCAGCGCGCGGCGGAACTGGCGGCCAGGGAAGAAATACGCGTTTGCGATCAGGATGTCGCGCCGCGCCTGCGAGATGCCGAACAGATACGCGCGCTCGAACGTCTGACGAAAGCGCAGATTGTCGCGCAGCACCAGCGCCGCACGCAGGGCTCCGCAAGGCGCCACCGACGCATGGCGCGGCTTGAGCAGCCGCATGCGGTTCCAGTCGCGGGGATGCCGTCGAAGGCGCGCCCAGTTCAGGCGCACCCACAGCAGTTCCTGCGCATAAGCCGCCTGGGTGACCAGCGGGCCTTCCACCTGCACGGCAAAATCGAAGCGCGGCGCGGATATGCCGTCGGTGGGATCCAGGTCGTCATAGTCGTCGATAATGTTGATGCCGCCGATGAAGGCGACCCGGCCATCCACCACCGTAACCTTGCGGTGCAGGCGCCGCAAGCGGCTGCGAGACGGAATGAAGCGCGCGAACCAGCGCGGTTCGGGCCGGAAAACGCGGCACTGTGCACCGGCGTTGGTCAGCGCCGTGCGAACCTGCTCGACGTTCAAGGCGCTGCCAAAACCATCCAGCACCACACGCACCTTGACGCCGCGGCTGGCGGCCGCAGCCAGGCATTCCAGCACCCGCGTGCCGGTCCGGTCCACCATGAAGATATAGGTTTCCAGATGCACGCTGACTTCGGCGGCATCGATCGCCGCGCACAGCGCGGGGAAAAAATCGGCGCCGTTCTGAAGCAAGCGGATATCGTTGCCCTGCGCCCACTCCAGCCTGTCCTGCTCTGCCTTCACGGTAGTTCCAGCTCCGCCACCAGAGGAGAGTGGTCGGACAGCTTGGCCCATTCGCGGCCGCGCAGCACGCGCGCGCTGCGCACGGCAAAGCCGCGCTGGTAGATGCGGTCCAGGCGAAACCATGGGAAAACGGCGGGAAAGGTGCGCGGCGGCGGCAGCAGCAGGCGCGAGCTGCCGTCCATGCCCAGCTGATTGTTGCGCTCCATGACCGAGACGCCGCTGTTGGGCAGGCCACGCAGGGCGTTGCTCAGGCGCTTGACCGAATCGCGCAGCCGCGGCAGGTCGCCGCCGTGACTGCGTGGGGCATGTGAGAACACTTCGTACAAACCCAGCTGTTGCACGAACATGGGCGCCAGGCGGTCATTCCAGTCATTGAAGTCGCCGGCGATCAGGATGGGCTCGCCATCCGGCACCATGCGCTTGATGCGTTCGGTCAGCGCCAGGATCTGGCGACTCCGGCTGCCGGCAAACAGGCCCAGGTGGACCACGAAGCAATGCACCGCCCGGTCGCCAAGTTCGACGCGCGCATGCAGCAGGCCGCGTTGCTCCAGCCGGTGATCGGAGATATCCAGGTTTTCGTGGTCAAGAATGGGAAAGCGCGACAGCAGCGCATTGCCGTGGTCCGTCGCATGGCGGATCGCGTTGCGGCCATAGGCCACGTCCAGTCGCAACGCCGCGGCGAGGGATTCGTGCTGGGCGTCGAGCAGCGATTTCTGCTCGTTGCGGCCCTGGACCTCCTGCAGGAAGACCAGGTCGGGGCGCAGGCCATACAGGCCCAGGCGAAGTTCATTCAGGGAGTCGCGCCGGCCCAGTGCCGAACGGCCCTTGTGAATGTTGTAGCTGACGACTCGGATGAGCGACATGGAAGCAATGGCGCCTTTCAAAGCAGAGAAATCGCTGGCCGCGCCAGCCCGGGAAGGGATACGCTGACCATGCACCGCCAGACATGGCGACGTTTGCCAGATTACTCCATTTCAGGGCCCCATTCCCGAATCCGCGTCCCGCGAAACCCGCGCATCCAAGCGCTGAGCCACTGCGCAGGCCCGGGCCGCCACAGCGCGCACCGCCGCCGAGCCGGCCCTGCCGGTCCGCCAGCGGGCCCCCTTGAGGAGGGCCCGTCTGGGGGGAAGCGCCGAAGGCGCTTCCGGGTTGGCTTACTTCGGCTCGACGTTGCGCAACCGGATGTGCAGTTCGCGCAATTGCTTTTCGTCGACTTCCGACGGCGCTTGCGTCAGCAGATCCTGGGCGCGCTGCGTCTTCGGGAAGGCGATCACGTCGCGTATCGATTCGGCGCCGGTCATCATCGTGACGATGCGGTCCAGGCCGAAAGCGATGCCGCCATGCGGAGGCGCGCCATACTGCAGCGCGTCCAGCAGGTAGCCAAACTTCTCGCGGGCTTCCTCGGCGCCGATCTTCAGCGCGCGGAACACCTTGCTCTGCACTTCCTCGCGGTGGATACGGACCGAGCCGCCGCCGATTTCCCAACCGTTCAGCACCATGTCGTAGGCCTTGGCGAACGCCTTGCTGGGATCGGTCTCCAGGAAGTCTTCGTGGCCATCCTTCGGGCTGGTGAACGGGTGGTGAGCGGCGGTGTAGCGGCCGTCTTCCTCGTCGTATTCGAACATCGGGAAGTCAACCACCCACAGCGGCTTCCAGCCAGCCGTGAACAGGCCGGTCTTCTTGCCGAATTCGCTGTGGCCGATCTTCACGCGCAACGCGCCGATGGCGTCGTTGACGACCTTCTCGCGATCCGCGCCGAAGAAAATGATGTCGCCGTCTTGCGCGCCGGTGCGCTTGACCAGCTCAGCCAGCGCCGCGTCGTGCAGGTTCTTGACGATGGGCGATTGCAGGCCGTCGCGGCCCTTGGCCACCTCGTTGACCTTGATGTAGGCCAACCCCTTGGCGCCGTAGATGCCGACGAATTGCGTGTAGCCGTCGATCTCGCTGCGCGACATTTCGGCGCCGCCCGGCACGCGCAAGGCGACCACGCGGCTGCCAGGCGCCGTGGCGGCGGCGGCAAACACCTTGAAGTCCACATCGCGCATGACGTCGGTCATGTCGGTGAACTCCAGCTGCACGCGCAGGTCCGGCTTGTCCGAGCCATAGCGGCGCATCGCTTCCGTCCAGGGCATGATGGGGAACGGCGACGGCAGGTCGACGCCCTGCACCACGCTGAAGACGTGACGGATCAGGTTCTCGAAGATCTCACGGATTTCGAATTCGTTCAGGAACGAGGTTTCGCAATCGATCTGGGTGAATTCCGGCTGACGGTCGGCGCGCAGGTCTTCGTCGCGGAAGCACTTGGTGATCTGGTAGTAGCGGTCAAAGCCCGAGACCATCAGCATCTGCTTGAACAGCTGCGGCGACTGCGGCAACGCGAAGAAATGGCCGGCGTTCACGCGCGAAGGCACCAGGTAGTCGCGCGCGCCTTCAGGCGTGCTCTTGGCCAGCATGGGGGTTTCGATGTCGATGAAGCCCAGCTGGTCCAGGAACTTGCGCGTTTCGATGGACACGCGATAGCGCAGCATCAGGTTGCGCTGCATCTGCGGGCGGCGCAGGTCCAGCACGCGGTGCGTCAGGCGGGTGGTTTCCGACAGGTTGTCGTCATCCAGCTGGAACGGCGGCGTGACCGACGCGTTCAGGATCTCGACTTCCTTGCAGAGCACTTCGATCTCGCCCGAAGCCAGCTCGGTGTTGGCCGTGCCGGCCGGACGCTCGCGCACCAGGCCGGTGACGCGGACGCAGAATTCGTTGCGCAGGCGCTCGGCGGTGGCGAAGGCGGCATTGTCGGGATCGAACACGATCTGAGCCAGGCCCGCGCGGTCGCGCAGGTCGATGAAGATGACCCCGCCGTGGTCGCGGCGGCGGTTCACCCAGCCGTACAGGGTGACGGTCTGGCCGAGATGGTCACGGCAAACCTGGCCGGTGTAGCAGGTACGCATGCGGGATGACTCCGTTGTGTGCTTAGTTTGAGCGTAAGGGTTACGAATCGGCGCGAGGCGCGTCTTGCACGCCAGGCGCCGGAGAGAGCGGGGCCGGCCGGTCCGCGGGCGTCGCCGCCAGGGCCGGGGCGACAACGCCCATGGAAACGATGTACTTCAATGCCGCGTCCACGCTCATCTGAAGATCGATCGCGTCGGCGCGAGGCACCATCAGGAAAAAGCCGGACGTGGGATTCGGCGTCGTCGGCACATACACGCTGATGTGGTCGCCCGGCAGGTGGTCGGCCACTTCACCGCTGGGCGTGCCGGTGACAAAAGCAATGGTCCAGGAGCCCGCCCGCGGATACTGCACCAGCACCGCGCGGCGAAACGCCTGTCCGTTCGGGGCAAGCACGGTATCGCTGACCTGCTTGACCGAGTTGTAGATGGATCGCACCAGGGGAATGCGGCCCAGCAGGTTTTCCCACTGGTCCACCATGGTGCGGCCAATCAGGTTGGCCGCGAACACGCCCGTCAAGAGCACCACCACCACGACCAGGACAAAGCGGAAACCGGGAATATCGATGCCGAACAGCGATTCGGACGACAGAAAGCCGGGCACGAACCCTTCCAGGGTGGCGACCAGCAAACCCAGTACCCACACCGTGATGACCAGGGGAACCCAGATCAGCAGGCCGGTGATGAAATACTTCTTGATGACGCGCATCCGCATCGCGTGCGCTCTAGGAAGCGGAGCTACCGGCAGCGGACGCCGCCGGGGCGGCCGGCGCGGCGGGAGCGGCGGCGGGTGCGGCAGGCGCGGCGCTTTCAGCGGGCGCCGCAGCGCTTGCCGGCGCCGCGGCCTGGCCGCCGCCATTGCCATTGCCACGGAAATCCGTGACATACCAGCCGGAACCCTTGAGCTGGAATCCAGCCGCGGTCACCTGCTTGGAAAACGTGCTTTGGCCGCATTCGGGGCAATCCGAAAGCGGCGCATCGGAAATCTTCTGCAAGACGTCTTTGGCATGACCGCAGGCGCTGCATTTGTAAGCGTAGATGGGCATCGAGGGCTCCCAGGCGCAAGCCCGGCATATCAAAATCCGCCTGTCGCCGCACGGAAGTGGCCGGGACGGCGGCTGGGCAAGGCCGGAAAAATACGGGAAAGTCTTGAATTTTAGCGGTTTTTCATGAAGCGTCGGTGTCCGGCCCCGCGGGCCGGCCCCAAGCCGCCGCCCCGGGGGTGGCTCCCCCGGCCCGGCAGGCGTTTTCCCCTATACGGGAAGCAGGAACATCACGGCCGCCACCAGGGTCGGCCCCAGCGCGGACAGAAACAGGCGGCCCGACGAAATGCTGCCGTCGGGAAAGTGATTTTTCAGGATCGCGAAACCCGCCGGATTGGGCGCATTGGCGATCACGGTCAGCCCGCCCCCGGTCACCGCCCCGGCCACCAGCATATAGCGCCAGGCCTCGTTGGTGCCTTCCACCAGCGAACCCAGGTAGGTGAGCGCGGCGTTGTCGGTGATGGCCGTAAGCGCGGTGGCGCCCCAGAACAGCACGAACGGCTCCAGCCCGCCCAGCAAGTCCTGCAGCCACCATTTCTGCAATCCGCCCAGCACCACCAGCCCGGCCAGGAAGAACCCCACCATCAGGCCCTCCTTGATCATCAGGCGATTCTGGTGCCGCTTATAGGCTTCCGAGAACCCGATGAACATCATCAGCAGGCCCAGGAAGATGGCCGGGTGATGCGCGGTCAGCACCACGGCGATCAGGAAAGCCAGGTGCACCAGCACGACGATCGCCGGCACCGGCGGACGCTTGTCCGCGCCCTCGGGCCCATCCACGCCGCCGCCCGTGCCCACCGTGCGCTCCATCAGCGCCTTGCGGCAGATGAAGGTCAACAGGCCGGCGTTCAGGCAGACCGCCACCGCGGCCCGCCAGCCGAAGTGCTGCATCATGAAGGTGGAGTCCCAGCCAAACGTGGTCGCCACCATCAGCACGGGCGGCGCGGCATAGGACGTCAGCACCCCGCCGATCGACACGTTCACGAACAGCACGCCCAGGGTCAGGTACTTGAACCCCGCCCGGCCGCTGGTGCGGAAGTAGGCGTCCCGCAGCAGGATGGCGGCCAGCGTCATGGCGGCGGGCTCGGTGATGAACGAGCCGCCCAGCGGCACCAGCGCCATCACCACGAAGAAGGTGGACAGTTCGCGCGGCAGGGGCAGCGCGCGCGCCACGATGCGCACCAGCAGGCCCACCAGCTCCAGGATCGGCCGGCTGGCAGCCACCACCATGATGGCGAAGACGAACAGCGGCTCCGTGAAGTTGCGCGTGTCCATGTAATCGATGGCTTGCGAGGGCCCCGCCAGCGCCGCCATCGTCACGATCAGCGCGAAGGCCCACACGCCGAAGACGGCCTCGACCTCCGAGAACAGATGCCAGAACCCCGCATGCGGTCCGCCACGATGCGCGAGCCGCGCGAAGAAAGGAACCGAAAAGGTATGAAGGACCGCCACGGCGAACAGAACGGTGGCGATGACTTCAAGGGTCTGGGGCATGAAAGGACTTCCAGAAGAAGGATTCAAGCGGCGCGTGCGCCGCCCGGCGGGGCTTGCCGGACAAGCGTCGAAATATAGCCCAGCGGGCGGCCCCTGTAATGCAGGGTCAACACTGAGCCGGCGGCCCTGTCTAGGCGATTGGCGCCGGCGGCTCCCCGCCTTGCTGCGCCGCCTTCATCTCCATCAGCAGGCTGTGCAGCATCTCGGTGGACAGGCCGTGCAGCACCAGGCGATAACCCGCGCGCAAGGTGGACATCGGCACCAGCGGGTGGCTGTTGTTGACCAGAATCAGATGCTGCGGCGCGCCCAGCAGCTTGGCGGCATAGATGCCGATGGTCTCGTCCAGCTGCAGCGAATTGGCCGCGCGCCAGAAGTCGTTGTCGGTCAGCATCAGCTGGTAGAGCGGCGTGAACAGTTCGATGGCGCTTTGCAGGTCGAGGAAGTTCAGCTTGCCGCGCGGCATGTCTTCAAGCTTCAGCGGCGGGTCCTGGATCATCGAAAAATCGACCCGCTGCGGCGCATGCATCTCCACGCCGGCGTCGCGCAGCGCCTGGTTCAGGCGGATGACGAAGTTGAACAGGTTCAGGTCGTGCTTGACGAAGAGTTCGTCCTTCAGGTCATCGATCTCCATCGGCTCGAGCGGCGTGGTGGTGATACGCACCGGCGAGTTGGCCGCGATGAAGGCCAGGGCCTGCGCGCCCAGGTGGAAGTGCCGCAGGATGAGCCAGTTGGCCTCGGGCGACACGAAGCGCTTCAAGCCCCAGGCCAGGATGCGGTGCAGCAACCGGGAATGCGACCAGCGGCGCGGCAGGAAAGTCTTGATGACCTGGATCAGGATGATGAAGGCACGCGCCAGCGGACGCAGGAACGGCAGCAGGTACTGGCGCGACGCGCAGCTTGAATCCGTCAGCCATGCCTTCTTCACCTTGTCCGGCAACGGCGTGCTGCGATCCAGGTAAAGCGCCAGCCAGGGACTGGGATCCGCCGGGTCATATTCCCTGGCAAGGAAGTCAGGTTCCTTGTTCATGCCGCGTCGCCCTCCATCACGTGATGAAACTGCATCAGGTAGAGCGCCGCCGTGCGACGCGCCGTGTCCACGATGCGCTGCTCGGCGCGGCCGTCCTCATCGCAATCCAGCGCCAGCTCGACCGCGGACAACCATCGCGCCAGGTGATGTTCATCGTTGTGGCCGTGGTACTCCAGGAAGCGGAAGGCATCGGGTGGCAACTTCAGGCTGGCCTTGAGCAGCGGCAGCAGCGCCGGCACGATGCGCTGCCCCGTGCCCTCGATGATGTAGATCGCGCCCAGCAGGCCGATCGGATCGCGCGTGGCGGCCAGACCGTGCAGATAGGCGTTCAACGCTTCGCCGCCAGGATTGCGGCGCAAGGCGTCGATGCTGTCCACCGCGCCGCCGGCGTTGCGATAGTCCTGGAAGAGGATCTGGAAGTCGTTCTGCTCTTCGCCCGCGTGCATGTCGATCAGCGCCGCCAGCGGCGCGTACTGCGCGGACAGCGAAGCCGCGCCTTCACGCATCCATTTGCTGCCCTCGCGTACCTGCGGAATCCAGTTCTCCATCCAGTTCAGGTAGTCGGCCGTCTCGAACTGGCGGTTGCGCAAGCGCCGCACCACCGGCGTACGCCACACGCGCGACCGGTAGTCGTGCCAGATCGCCGCCAGCTCGGTCAGCAGTTGCCCCAGGCCTTGCGGCGCCATGTCCGGGTCATGCGGCGGCGCGATCGCGTCGGCATCGCCGCTCGCGACGTCGTCGCGCGCAACCACGGCGGGCGCGCCGGCGGCGACCGGCTTGGCATGGACCGCTTCGGCCTCCAGCAGCATGTAGGCCGCCATGAAGCGCCCGGATTCGGGGATGTAGCAGAAGATCTGCTCGCCGGGTTTGACTTCACGCGTTTCCAGAAACTCGGCCAGCATGATGAGGATGGACGCCGCCCCCGTGTTGCCGCGCCACGCCAGGTTGCTGAACCAGCGCTCGCGCGGAATCACGAGACCGGCCTTCTCCATCAGGTCTTCCACCACCGGGATGAACTTCTCGGACGAGTAGTGGCACAGGAAATGGTCGACCTGGTCGGGGTCCACCCAGCCATCGCGCACCAGCTTGGCGTACTCATGGATGCCAATATCGAACAGATGAGGAAGCAGGCGGATGTCCTGGCGCAGGGACAGCGCGCCGTCGGCCTCGGCCTCGTTCCAGGACGGATAGTCCAGGTGCCCCTTGCCCCGGTCGGCCGACAGGCCGAGCTGCATGCACACCGGATAGTCGCCCGAAAACGAGCGCTGGTGTACCCATTTCAAGCGCAGGCGCACGCCTTGCGAGGCGCCAGGCAACGGCCGTCCGCTATTGCCCAGCAGCACCGCGCCGGCGCCGTCCGACAGCATCCAGCGCAGGAAGTGCGCATCGAAATCGGCGTCATAGCCGCGCGCGGCAAAGCGCGATCGCTTGAACAGGCGCGATGGCAGCTCGCTGGCCACGGCCAGGGCGCTGGCGTGCCCGCCCATCTCCACGCCCTGCGCGGCCACCTGGATGGCCGACACGCCGGCCGCGCAGATGCCGTGCACCGACAAGGTTTCCATGGGCTGCGCGGCCAGCTCGCCCTGGATCATGTTCGAGAAACCCGGCATCAGCGCATCGCCGCCGGAGGATCCGCTGGTCAGCAGGGAAACGGCCGACAGATCGGTATCGTGGCGCCGCAGGCAGTCGCGGATCGCATTGGCCGCGAGCTGCGCGTTGGAGAACACGGTGGCGCCCTCGGGATCGATCGCGTAGTAGCGTTGCTTGATCCCGTTCTCGGCCAGGATGCGGCTCTTGATCCGGCTGGACATGCGGTTCAACGGCGCGATGTAGCTGTCCATGGCTTCGTTGGACACGGGCTCGCCCGGCATGAAATAGCCGGCGCTCTCCAGGTAGACACGATGAAACGCAATAGGCATGACGGGTCTCTAGTGGGAGTATGAGGATGCGGCGCTAGCGTACGTGCTCGGGCGCCATGCAGGAACGGCTGCGGAATCGCGGCACCACGGAGCCCAGCACGAAAACGCGGAACATATAGGGCGTAAGCCCGCGTTCGTTCAATGCGGGAAGCACACGGCTGCGGTAGTGCTCGCGATGCAGGCGGGTCAGTTCGGACCAGTGCGCGCGCGGATGCTCGTGATGCGCGGTGTGCAGGCCGATGTTGAACAGCAGCGGGTTGACCAGACCCTCGAAATTGCGCGCGTAATTCAATCCCGCAACGTGCCGCGGACCGCCGTCCGCATGCGCGTGCTGCAGGTAGTTCGTAGCGAGCAGCCAGTGCAGGCCGTGCAACTGCGGCACGATCACGAACACCAGCGCCTTCGCCGGGTTCAGGGCAAGCAACCCGGCCCACAGGCCCAGCCACACGCCGTACTGCGCCATGCAGTAGCGCCATGCGCCCGGCCAGTGGCGGCGCAGCCGGCCCAGCCATGCGAAGAACAGCGGATACAGCACCCAGCCGGCCTGCAACGGATGAATCACGTAGCCCCACAGGTGGTTCGTATCGCCACCGAAGCGGTAGGTGCGCGCCACGTCGCGCGCGCCGTGCTTGTAGCGATGGTGATTGGCCACATGCGCCGGATAGAACACAAAGGTCGGATGCCCTTGCAGCAGGGTGATCCAGAAATCCGTGGCGCGGTTGGTCCAGCGGCCCCGCCACATCCGCATGTGCGTGTGGTTGTGATGGATCACGCCTATGCCCAGCGTCAGGAACAGCATCAGCGCATAGAGCGGCCACCAGAATCCATTGATCCATTGCCAGGCCGCCAGCGCGGGCAGCGCGGCCAGGTAGGCCAGGCTCTGCCAGTCGCGCCGGTTGCGCAGCGACGGCAGCCGGCGCCGCGAGCCAGGCCGCGCCTCAGGCCCGTCCGCCAAGCGACTCTCGCTGCCGGAAGGCATCCAGTTGGCGCTCTGCCGCCTCGGCCGTCAGCCGCGTGCGGAACAGGCGGTCCATGAACGTGAACTGGAAGCCATAGTTGCCGTTGTAGCAGGCATGGTGCAGGTGGTGCCGGCGGCTGGCGGCGAACCAGTGCGCATACGACACCTTGGGAAAGAAGTCGTAATTGGCGTGTCCGATGCAATTGAAGAACAGGCTGAACAGCGGCACCGACGCCAGCGACCAGAAGCTGAAGTCGTGCAGCACCATCGGCAGCATGATCACATTGCCCAGCATCAGCGCTTCGATGGGATGGAAGCTGTAAGTGGAGAACGGCGTGGTCACGACCGAGCGGTGGTGCGGCAGGTGAAAGCGGCGCAGCAGCTTGGTGTGCAGCAGGCGGTGGTTGATCCAGAAATGCACGTCGTTCCACGCCACGAGCACCAGGATTTCCACCACGATCTTCCGCCAGCCCGCATCCGGATCCAGCTGCGCCCACCCGAGTTGCAGCAGGCCCCAGGGGAAGATCATGCCCGTGCCGAACAACAGGACGGACAGGCCGGACTGGGCGAATTCGCGACGCAACTGACCAGGCGCCAGGGGCCGCGGATCCAGCGGGCGGCCGATACCCATCGCCGGCAGCACGTGCTGCGTGAGCAGCCAGGTGACCGCACCGAAGACCAGATAGATGCCGCTGAAGAACAGCAGGCCCGCCAGCATGACTTGCCAGGCGGACAAGGCCTCAAAAGCTTGCGCCATGAACGTTTTGTTTCACCCCGAGAATGGCGGCATCATAAGCAATCCGTCAGCTTCCCGGTAAGTCAATTATTACCAAATGAATCCGGACGCCACAAAGCTGACGGGCCGCGGGTCAACTTCCGCCTACTGGCAGGGAAACTGGCGGTTCAAGCCCGCTACGGCCGCATCCATGCGCGCGGCTAGCGCCGCGCTTGCCGCCGGCATCGGCAGGCGCAGTTCTTCGGAAAGCAGGCCCTGGCGCCCCAGTTGCGCCTTGAGCGGACCGGGATTGGGTTCCGCGAAGGCCAGCTGGATCACCGGCACCAGCGCCTGGAACAGCTTCCTGGCCTGATCCAGCTGCTGCGCGCGCACCGCCCGATGCATCGCCACGAACAGGTCGGGCCGGATATGCGCGGCCGCGGCGATCATCCCGCTGCCGCCCAGGCAAAGCACCGAGAGCGATTGCAGGTCTTCGCCGGCCAGCACGTCCATCTTCCCGTCGGCGATCAGCGCCAGAGTCTTCTCCAGCGACCCGCCGCAGTCCTTGATCGCCGCGATATTCGGGTGCGCCGCCAGCCCCAGCAAGGTCGCTGTGTCCAGCGTGGTGCCGGTACGGTACGGAATGTCGTAGAGCACCAGGGGAAAGCGCGAGGCATCGGCCAGGCAGCGGAAGTAGGCTGCGGCGCCCTCCTGCCCTGCGCGTACGTAGTACGGCGCGGGCGCAAGAATGCCCGCCAGCGGCCGGGTGCCAAATGCCGACAGGCGTTGCAGCACATGCCCCTGATGATTGCCCGCCAGGCCCATGACCACGGGCAGCTTGCCCGCCTCGGTCAGCACGGCGTCCAGCACGGCCAGCTGTTCGGCGTCATCCAGCGACGCGGCCTCGCCGGTGCTGCCGCACACGACCAGCCCGTCCACGCCCGCCGCGGCATAGTGGCGCACGAGGCGGCGCAACGCCCCGCCATCCACCGCGCCGCCAGAGAACGGCGTGACCAGGGGCACCCAGACGCCCTGGAACAGAGATTGATGTGATTGCATGTGAACACTCCTTCGGTATGGACCGTGGTTGGACCGTACAGAAGTGCTCGGGATACTAGAGGTGCGCGCAGAGGCGCCAAGGCGCCGCCAGGAGGCCGCTGTTCCGTCGCCCATCTGACGGAACAGCTTGCTCCGGTCAGATGAGCGGCTGTTTTTTGGATTTCAGGCCGGCGCCAGCCAGCACCACGCACAGGGCGCGGATGCAGGAAGCGGATTGGATGGCCTGATGAATCATGAATGAGACGGGCGCGTTTGGCGACGGATGCAGAAATCTACCGGGCGCGTGCCGCCGTGTCAACGGCAGCGCGGCCGGATCAAGCGAGCGTGGCGAGGAACACCGCGCACAGGGCTTCCATGCCCTTGCGGTCGTCTTCGTCAAAGCGGTCGGGCACGGGACTGTCGACATCCCATACGCCAATCAGCTCGCCCCGATGCACCAGCGGCACGACGATTTCGGAACGCGACGCGGCGTCGCAGGCGATATGGCCGGGAAACGCATGCACGTCCGGCACCAGCTGCGTCTGGCGCTGGCTGGCGGCCGCCCCGCACACGCCGCGGTTCAGCGGGATGCGCACGCAGGCGGGTTTGCCCTGGAAGGGGCCCAGCACCAGCTCGGTGCCATCGAAGAAATAGAAGCCTGCCCAGTTCAGGTCGGGCAAGGCCTGATAGGCCAGCGCGCTCAGGTTGGCGGCGTTGGCGATGCGGTCGGGTTCGCCTTCCAGCAGCGCGCGGGCCTGGACGGCCAGTTCGGCATACAGGGCGGCCTTGGAGTCGGCGACGATCGGAACGGCTTCGAACATAGGGAAGATGTAACTGTACAGGCGGTTATCGATGCAGGTGATTTTAGGGGTTCCGCACGTAAAAGGGGCCGGGCTGTTACCGTGTGGGACAATACTTTTTTGACGAACGCCTCACCCCTCCCACCCTTCTTGATCAAGAAGCACTCCATGGACAAGCCTTTCGAACCTGCGTTTTCCTTCTCGGAACGCGCCCAGCAACTCACCAGCTCCGCCATCCGCGAGATCCTCAAGGTAACCGAGCGCCCCGAGGTCATTTCGTTCGCGGGCGGTCTGCCGGCGCCCGGCGGCTTCCCGGTAGAAGTGGTGCGTGCGGCATTCGACAAGGTACTGGCCACCAACGGCCGCGCGGCTTTGCAATACGGCCCGACCGAAGGCTACGCGCCGCTGCGCCAATGGGTTGCCGACGACCTGAACAGCGCCGGCGCCAATGTCGCCGCCGACCAGGTCTTGATCGTGTCGGGCTCGCAGCAGGCGCTGGACCTGCTGGGCAAGGTGCTGATCGACAAGGACAGCAAGGTGCTCGTCGAAGACCCCAGCTACCTGGGCGCGCTGCAATCTTTCAGCCTGTACCAGCCCAAGTTCGTGCCCGTGCCCACCGATGAAGGCGGCCTGATCCCGGAAGCCATCACCCCCGAACTGGCCGACGGCGCGCGCTTCCTGTACGCGCTGCCCAACTTCCAGAACCCCACGGGCCGCACGCTCAACCTGGAACGCCGCATCGCGCTGGTCAAGCGCGCCGCGGAACTGAACCTGACCATCGTCGAAGACGATCCCTACGGCGAACTGCGCTACGCAGGCGAGCCGCAGCCGGGCCTGATCGCGCTGGCCGCTGAATACGGCGCCAACGTCGTGCGCCTGGGCACGTTCTCGAAGGTGCTGGCCCCCGGCCTGCGCCTGGGCTACATCGCCGCCGCGCGCCCGCTCATCAACAAGCTGGTGCAGGCCAAGCAAGCCACCGACCTGCATACGCCCACGCTGACCCAGATGGCCGTGTACGAGATCGTCAAGGACGGATTCCTGGCCGAACACCTGCCCAACGTGCGCGAAATCTACCGTGCGCAGGGCAGCTGCATGCTGGAAGCGATCAAGCGGGAATTCCCGGCCACGGTCAGCTGGACCAAGCCCGAAGGCGGCATGTTCATCTGGCTGACCCTGCCCGAGCACATCGACAGCACCAAGCTGCTGGAAAAGGCCATCGCGCAGAACGTGGCCTTCGTGCCCGGCGCGCCCTTCTACAGCGGCGCCGCCAAGCGCAACACGCTGCGCCTGAGCTTTGCCACCGTCCCGGAAGACAAGATCCGCACCGGCATCGCCATCCTGGGCAAACTGCTCAAGGCGGAATAGGCCCACCCCCGAAGCGCCTGCGGCGCTTCCCCTTCAAGGGCGCGCCGCAGGCGGACCGGCAAAGCCGGCTCCGCGGTGGCCCCGCCTGGGCCACATCGGCCGCACCTGACGCGGCGGCCTCGAATGTGCAGCGGCTGGGCAACTTCCGAGCGCTGTTGTTTTATGCTGTCGGCTTTCCTGACCATTTTTGGCCGTGACAGTGAGCGCCTCGCAACAACCTCCCGTCGATCTCAGCGACATCGTCTTCACCGACTGGGTCGAACGCTGGCTACCCAAATCATGGCGGCCCTACGCCCGCCTGTGCCGCCTGGATCGCCCCATCGGCACCTGGCTGACCCTGCTGCCCGCAATCGCCGCGCTAATCCAGACCGCCGGCGGCCTGCCCGACCTGCAACGATTGATCGTGTTTTCGCTGGGCGCGCTGCTGATGCGCGGCATCGGCTGCACCGTCAACGACATGTGCGACCGCAACTTCGACAAGCATGTCGAACGCACGCGCTTCCGTCCCCTGACCAGCGGCCAGCTGTCAATGAAGAACGCCGTGTGGTTCCTCATCGGCCAGTTGCTGGTCTGCGGATCGCTGCTGTTCTTCCTGAACGAAATGAGCCGCTGGCTGGCGGTGGCCGTGCTGCCCTTTGTCTTCATCTACCCGCTGTGCAAGCGCGTCACCTACTGGCCGCAGGTGGTGCTGGGCATCTGTTTCAACTGGGGCATGCTCATGGCCTGGTCGGACACGCAGAATCATGTGCCGCTGGCAGCCGTCGCCATGTGGCTGGGCGCCGTGCTCTGGCAGGTGGGCTACGACAGCATTTATGCCTACGTGGACGTGCGCGATGACCGCAGCCTGGGGCTGCATTCCACCGCCATGCGTTTCGGCGACCAAGGCAAGCTCTGGATTGGCGGCTTCTACATCGCCACCGTCGCGCTGTGGGCCTGGGGCGGCTACGCGATGGGCTTGTCCTGGGCCTACCAGGTGGGCATCGCCGCCGTGGCGCTGCATCTGGCATGGCAGCTCAAGGTGTTCGACATCCAGCGGCCCGACCGCAACTTCATGCTGTTCCGCGCCAACCTGTGGCTGGGCGCCCTGCTGGTCGCCGCCGCGCTGGCCGGCACGCTGATTCGTTGATGTGGTGGGCTTGATGCGGCGGCGTTGACCTTGCACGTTGCGGGCAACGCCGGCGCGGGCGATTATGTGCTTTCCGCAACACGCCCCGGAGCTACCGCATGCCCTCTTTGATCAAATCCCTGACCGCCGCCGCAGCCACAGCCGCCCTGCTCGGCGCGCTGCCGGCGCAGGCCGCCACCGACTGCTCCGCGCAGCGCGGCTGCGCCGCCAAGTTCTGCGAGATCGAAAACGACATCGCCGCCGCCCAGGCACAGAACAACACGCGCCGCGAAGCCGGCCTGCGCAAGGCCTTGGCCGAGGCAAAGGCGCATTGCACCGACGGCCGCCTGCAATCGCAACGCGAAGCCGATGTCCGCGAGAAGCAGTCGAAGGTGTCCGAGCGCCAGCAGGAATTGAAGGAAGCGCGCGCCAAGGGCAAGCAGGACAAGATCGACAAGGCGCAACGCAAGCTGGACGAAGCCCAGGCGGAATACGACGCCTCGCTGGCCGAACTGAACCGCTAGCCGGCTTGCGCGGCCCCGGTCCCTGAGGCCCTCTGCCTCAGGCTGCCGGCCTGCCGCGCCCCCTTTCCGCATTGGCCACCCCCGAGCCCCGGGGCTGCGCATCTCTGGTCCATCCCCCTCCCGCCAAACAGCAAACCGGCCGTCGCCGGCCACTACCCATTGCGTCATCAAATGGAAATATCACCACCTATGGCGTCATTTGGTGAATTGGAAACCGATTAGTGCGTATTTTGGAAAGATGTTTTCAGGTAATAAGGGTTTATCCCAGGATTGTTTAGGCACAGAATGCATCTCATCGGGAAACAGCAAGCGAACCCCCAGCAATGAGGCCAGAGGTTCGGATCCCAAGCTCACAAGACACCGGAGGTCTGCTATGAAAACCCTTGCTACCGCATTGATGCTGTCCATGTCCGTTCTGGCTGCCGGCGCCCAAGCCGCCGAAGCCGATCAAGGTCCGACGCGCGCCCAGGTCCAAGCCGAATTGCAGCAAGCCAAGGTCTCGGGCCAATACACGTTCGGCGAAGAAGGCTACCCCGCCGCCATCGCCCAGAAGTCCAGCCTGAGTTCGCAGCAAGTGCAGGCTGAACTGGCCCAGGCCAAGAACGCCGGCCAAGTCACTTTCGGCAACTTGGACTACCCGCCCGTCGCCGCCGCGGAAACCGCCACGTCGCTGACCCGCGCCCAGGTCCAGTCGCAACTGGCGCAAGCCAAGGCTGCAGGTCTGGTGACCTTCGGCAACATGGACTACCCCCCCATGGGCAGCTGATTCACTGGCCGGACAGGCCGTGACAGCCCCATCCAAAGCCCTCCGGCCACAAGCCGGAGGGCTTTGTTTTTGTCATTTCGACATCTAATTAAGTCATAACGACGTTAATTTAAGCCGTTACGACATTTTCTGATCTACAAATCGACAGCGCTCCCGCATAGGATGAGGCCACCCCCTCCCTCTCACATGCAGGAGCAGCACCATGTCCACCACCGCCAAGCCCATTGTTTTGCTGGGTGCCGGGAAAATCGGTTTCGCCATCGCGCTGATGCTGGAACGCAGCGGCGATTATTCCGTGCTGGTTGCCGACCAGGATGCCGGCCGCCTGGCGGTACTGGCGGAACTGGGATGCGAGACGCGCCAGATCAACGACGACGCCTCCGTGGCGCGCTGCATCGAAGGCGCCTATGCCGTGGTCAACGCACTGCCGTTCCACCGCGCCACCGCGGTGGCCGGCTTGTGCGCAAGAGCAGGCGTGCATTATTTCGACCTGACTGAAGATGTCGCCAGCACCCATGCCATCCAGGCGCTGGCCAAAGACGTCCGCAGCGTGCTGATGCCGCAATGCGGCCTGGCGCCCGGTTTCATCGGCATCGTCGGCAACACGCTGGCGCGCCGCTTCGACACCCTTCTGGATCTGCGCATGCGCGTCGGCGCCCTGCCGCGCTATCCGTCCAACAGCCTGCGCTACAATCTGACCTGGAGCACCGAGGGGCTGATCAACGAATACTGCAACCCCTGCGAGGCCATCGTCGACGGGAAACTCACCAGCGTGCCTGCGCTGGAAGGCTATGAAACGTTTGCGCTGGACGGCGTGGAGTACGAGGCTTTCAATACCTCCGGCGGGCTGGGCACGTTGCCCGCCACCCTGCTGGGCCGCGCGCGCAATGTGGACTACAAGTCGGTGCGCTACCCCGGCCACTGCAACATCATGAAGCTGCTGCTCAATGACCTGCGCCTGCGAGACCGCCGCGACCTGCTCAAGGATATTTTTGAGTCGGCCATTCCCACCACCGAACAGGACGTGATCGTCATCCAGGCCTCGGCGTCGGGCTACCGCCACGGACGCCTGGAAGAAGAGTCCTATCCGATCCGCGTGTTCGGCGCGGATGTCGATGGCCACCGCCTGAGCGCCATCCAGTTGTCCACCGCCGCAGGCATCTGCGCCGCGCTGGACCTGGTGGCGCAAGGCGCCTTGCCGCAGCAGGGATTCGTGGGCCAGGAAGCCATAGACCTGGATGCCTTGCTGAACAACCGCTACGGCAGAATCTACGCCGGCAAGCCGCTGGCGCTGGCCGGCAGCGCCGTGGCCGACCGCTGAGCAAGCCATCGCGCCCGGCGGCGCGCGGCGCTACGTCCAGCCTTCCAGACGCAACGTCGCGCGCACCAGGCGCTGCTCTTCCTGTTCGATATCCGACAGGCTCTGGCGCACGCTGTCCACGTGATCGGCCGCGGCCTTGCGCGCCTGCTCGGGCTGACGCCCGATAACCGCGTTGTAGAGCCGCGTGTGCTGCCGGTCGATCTGCCGCTTCTCGGGCTGGCGGTGATACAGGTTGTTCACGCAGGCAAAGACCGACCCCAGCAGCAGGTCCGTCAGCGATTGCAGCGTATGCACCAGCACCGGATTGTGCGAAGCCTCGCAGATCGCCAGATGGAAGGCGTGGTCCAGATGCGCGTGCGTCGCCGTATCGGTGGCCGTGCCCTGCGCGGCCACCATCTCCTCATAGCGGCGCCGGATCATGATGAAGTCCGCCTCCGTACCGCGAATGGCCGCCAGCCGGGCCGACTCGGCCTCCAGCAGTGAGCGCACTTCCAGCAGGTCGTACAGCGTTCGCGGCTGCGAATTGAACAGATGCATCAGCGGTCCCGCATCCACCTTCGAGATATGCGCCACGAAAGAGCCCTTGCCCTGCGCGGTATGAATGATCTCGCGCGCCCGCAGGAGCTTCAGCCCTTCGCGCAGCGCCGTGCGCGATACGCCCAGCTTTTCGGTAAGACGCCGCTCGGACGGCAGGGCCTGGCCGGCCTTGAGCACGCCGTCCAGGATCAGGCGCTCGATCCGTTCAGCCACTTCGTCCGCCACCTGGCGGGGCTTTTCTTCTGTTTCCGCGTACATGCGTTCTCCGGGCCAGTGGTATGACCAAGCGCCGCCCTGGTGGGCGCGGCTCGGCCAAGCCTCTGTAAGTAGCTGATATAACACCATAAAAATTATTGGTTTGCCTACCTGCGGGTGAATAAACTGGTATGACCAGCTGGTTTTGATATGGACAATGCTGCAGGCGCGAACGATGATGTCAGGACAGATTCGCCCGGCGCCCGGCGTCGGCCAGCCCTACTTACCGCTAGAGACCCGCATGACTCAACGCATCCAGCACCACGGCCTGCAAGTGGCGGCCAATCTCAATCAATTCATCGAACAGGAAGCGCTGCCCGGCACTGGCCTGGATGCCGACGGCTTCTGGCAGGGTTTTGCGGCCCTGGTGCACGATCTGGCGCCCAAGAACCGCGCGTTGCTGGCAGAACGCGACCGCCTGCAGGCCGAGCTCGATGCCTGGCACCGCGCCAATCCCGGCCCCATCGCCGATCCGGCCGCCTACCGCAAGTTCCTGGAGGGCATTGGCTACCTGCTGCCGCAGCCCGCAGCCGTGCGCGCCACCACCGACAACGTCGACACCGAGATCTCGCAACAAGCCGGCCCGCAGCTGGTCGTGCCGATGTCCAACCCGCGCTACGCGCTGAACGCCGCCAATGCGCGCTGGGGCAGCCTGTACGACGCGCTCTACGGCACCGACGCCATCCCGGCTACGCCGGGCGACACGGGCAAAGGCTACAACCCGGAACGCGGCGCCGCCGTCATCGCGCGCGCGCGCAGCTTTCTCGATACCGCCGCCCCCTTGGCGCAGGGTTCGCATGCCGACGTTCGCGGCTACACCGTTGAAAACGGCCAGCTGCGCATCGCGCTGGCCAAAGGCGCCACCAGCCTGAAGTTCGGCTCGCAGTTCGCCGGCTACCAGGGTGATGCCGCCGCCCCCACGGCCATCCTGCTGAAGAACAACGGCCTGCATTTCGAAATCCAGATCGATCGCGCCAGCACCATCGGCGGCACCGACGCCGCCGGCGTCAAGGACGTGGTGGTCGAGGCCGCCCTGACCACCATCATGGACTGCGAGGACTCCGTCGCCGCCGTCGACGCCGAGGACAAGGTCCACATCTACCGCAACTGGCTCGGCCTGATGAAGGGCGACCTGACCGAAGATGTCACCAAGGGCGGCAAGACGTTCACCCGCAAGCTCAACGCCGACCGCGAGTACACCCGTCCGGACGGCGCGCCGCTGAAGCTGCATGGCCGTTCGCTCATGTTCGTGCGCAACGTGGGTCACCTGATGACCAACCCGGCCATCCTGGACCGCGACGGCCGCGAGATCCCCGAGGGCATCCTGGACGCCGTCGTCACCAGCCTGGCCGCGCTGCAGGACCGCAGCATCAAGCTGAATTCGCGCACGGGCTCCGTCTACATCGTGAAGCCCAAGATGCACGGCCCGGCCGAAGCCGCGTTCGCCAGCGAACTCTTCGACCGCGTCGAAGACTTGATCAAGGTGCCGCGCAACACCCTGAAAATGGGAATCATGGATGAAGAACGCCGCACCAGCATCAACCTGAAGGCGTGCATCGAAGCCGCCGCCGCGCGCGTGGCCTTCATCAACACGGGCTTCCTGGACCGCACCGGCGACGAAATGCACTCCAGCATGGAAGCCGGCCCCATGCTGCGCAAGGGCGACATGAAGTCCACCGCCTGGATCACCGCCTACGAACGCAACAACGTGCTGGTCGGCCTGGATACGGGCTTGCGCGGCCGCGCCCAGATCGGCAAGGGCATGTGGGCCATGCCCGATCTGATGGCGGCGATGCTGGAGCAGAAGATCGCGCACCCCAAGGCCGGCGCCAACACCGCCTGGGTCCCCTCACCCACGGCCGCTACGCTGCACGCGCTGCACTACCATCAGGTCGACGTGCAAGCGGTCCAGCAGGAGCTTGAGCGCACCAAGCTGGACGCCGTGCGCGACGATCTGCTGGCTGGCCTCCTGACCGTTCCGGTCGGCGATCCCTCCAAGTGGTCGGCGGCCGACATCCAGCAGGAACTGGACAACAACGTTCAAGGCATCCTGGGCTATGTGGTGCGCTGGATCGACCAGGGCGTGGGCTGCTCCAAGGTGCCGGACATCCACAACGTGGGCCTGATGGAAGATCGCGCCACGCTGCGCATCTCCAGCCAGCACATCGCCAACTGGCTGCGCCACGGCATCACCAATCGCGACCAGGTGCTGGAGACCTTCAAGCGCATGGCCAAGGTGGTCGACGGCCAGAACGCGGGCGACCCGCTCTACCAACCGATGGCTGGCCACTTCGACACCTCGCTGGCCTTCAAGGCCGCGTGCGCGCTGGTGTTCGAGGGCCTGACGCAGCCCAATGGCTATACCGAGCCGCTGCTCCACAAGTACCGCCTGGAGTTCAAGGCCGCTCAAGCCTGAGCCATTCCCCCGCGCGATACCCTGACCGGACGGCCCAGGCTGTCCGGTTTTTCTTTGTTCGCGGGGTATCGCGCCGGCCAATGCAGAAAAATCGCGCCATTTTCGCACGACCGTGCTAAATTCCTTGCATGACTGCCAAAACCGAGAAAAGCGAACTGACCTTTGCGGCCATCGTGGACGCGGCCCTGGACATGGCCGCCGCGCAGGGCATGGAAAGCCTGTCGCTGGGCCAGGTCGCCAAGCACCTGGGCATCAGCAAGAGCGGCGTCTTCTCGCGCGTAGGCTCGCTGGAGGCCCTGCAACAGGCCGTGCTGGACGAATACGACCGCCGCTTCATCGCCGCCGTGTTCACGCCGGCCATGGCCTATCCCCGCGGCCTGCCCAGGCTGAACGCCCTGGTGTCCCTCTGGATAGAACGCGCCAGCAATGTCGAGATGCTGACGGGCTGTATCTATGTGGCTGGCGCCTTCGAGTACGACGACGTCGAGTCGCCGCTGCGCTCCGTGCTGGAGCACAACCTGCGACGCTGGCGCGCCGCCATGGTGCGCACAGTGGTCCAGGCCCTGGAGGCCGGCCACCTGCGCCCGGACACCGACGCCGAACAGCTGGTGTTCGAGGTCTACAGCCTGATGATCGGCCTGATGCATGATGCCCGCTTCCTGCGCGACCCGAAAGCGCACGAGCGGGTCAAGGCCGCTTATGAACGCCTGATTTCCACGTATCGCAGCTTCAAGTACATCGAGTAGTCCCACCCTTCGTCGGCGCCAGGCCGGCGTTTCTTTCGACTAATTTCGCACGATCGTGCGAATATTGGCAGGAGCAAGCCATGTGGATTCTTATTCCAGCAGGCGCCATCGGCGCAACGGCCATACTCTGGCGGCAATGGCGCGCGCTGCTGCGCCAGCTGCCCGACCGCGCCGAACATCTCGTACTCTTCTAGTGAACGGGTGGCATCCCGGTCTATATTCCGAACTCCACCTTGTCCACAACGTCATGCCGCGCTCCATCCATCTGCTGATCCTCGACCCGCAAAATGATTTCTGCGATCTTCCCGAGGCCTACCTGCCCACCGACCCGCTGACCGGACGCCCCGTCCAGCCTGCGCTGCCGGTTCCGGGCGCGCACGCCGACATGCAACGGCTGGCTCGCTTTATCGACGCGACTGCCCATGCGCTCACGTCCATCACGGTGACGCTGGATTCACACCACCGGCTGGACATTGCGCACCCGACCTTCTGGCGCGCCGGCAACGGCGATCCCGTGGCGCCGTTCACTCCCATCACCGCGGCACAACTGCGCGCGGGCGAGTTCCAGCCCCGTCACGAGGACGACCTGCCGCGGACGCTTACCTATCTGGACGAGCTCGAGGCCCGCGGCCGCTACACCTTGATGGTGTGGCCCGTGCATTGCGAGATCGGCAGCTGGGGCCACAACGTGCACGCGGACCTGAGGGCCGCGTATGGCCGCTGGGAAGACGAGCGCCAGCTCATCGTCCGCAAAGTGCCCAAGGGCGCGAATCCCTGGACCGAACACTACAGCGCGTTGATGGCCGAGGTGCCAGACGCCGACGACCCTCGCAGCCAGTTGAACCGCAATCTGCTGGATTCGCTGGATCGGGCCGAGCTCATCCTCGTCGCGGGCGAGGCCGGCAGCCACTGCGTCAAGGCCACGGTCGAACACATGGCCGAGCACCTGCCCGGCGGCAACTTGTCGCGCATCGTGTTGTTGACCGACTGCATGAGTCCCGTCGCGGGCTTTGCCGATGCGCAAGCGTCCTTTCTCCAGCGCATGCGGGATCTGGGCGTGCAGGAGCGCACCAGCACGGACATGGCTCGCGCGCTGGCTTGAACCGCCGCGCGCGCAGTTCCCGCCCGCAATGACAACGGCCGCCTGCTTGGGCAAGGCGGCCGTGATGCGCGGTATTGCTGGATGCCGCAGTCGCGGTCAGGTGGACGCGGCGGTCTTGCCCTCGCACCCGATATAGAGCGCGCTGATCGCCTCGCACAATGCAGGAGGTTGCCGGAACAGCCTGGACACCAGCAGACAGCCTTGCACCGTGGCAAACACCGCCCTGCCTGCGGCCTCGGGGGTGCCGGAGAATTTCAATGAGCCTTGCGCCGCGCCTTCGGCCAGCACGCGGGCCAGCCATACTTCATGCGCGCGGAAAAAACCCTGCAACGCGCCGCGCACGCGGTCCGACAGGCTCATGATGTCGGCGGCCAACATGCCGCCCAGACAGAGTTCGCCGGAACCGCAAGCCTGCGATTCCATCATCGACAGGTATTGCTCAAGCTGGGCCTGGGCCGGCTGCGCGGTATCGATGGCGCGTACGCCGCCCAGCGCGCGGGTGCTGTAGGCCTCGACCGCTTCATACAGCAGGTCGTCCTTGCCCGGAAAGTAATAGTGGATGCTGGACGTCTTGACGCCCACATGCTCAGCCAGGTCGCGGTAGCTGAAACCATTGCATCCGCGCGTGCGGATCAACTTCTCGGCGTGGGCCAGAAGCAGTTCGCGAGTGGTGTTGGAAGTCGGAGTGTCCATGGCTGAATATTACCTACTAATAGGTCGGTCCGTCATCGGCTGCTAACGGTTTGCCGCGTTACAAAACTAGGTACGGACCCCGGCCGGGAGAATTCCCGCCCCCCGGGGTCCGCATTTACCGGCATGTGCTCAGCCTTGCACGGGCGGGTAGTCGAGCTCGCCACTTTCAGTCAGGCCTTGGGAGCGGGCGGCAGCCAGTTCCTTTTGCACCTGGGCGCGGGTCTTGTCGCCGGCATGGGCAAATGAGGTCGAGGCGTAGCCTTCTTCGCCAGACACCAGCTCGCCGTTGGCGCGGGCTGCGGCCAGCTCTTGCTGCACCTGGGCGCGGGTCACCGTGCTTTCAGTGTTCAGGGCGGGCGGATAGTCCAGTTCGCCGGCTTGGGCGGCACCGATGAACGAGGCGGACAGGATCAGGGCGGATACGAGGGTCTTCATGGTTGATCTCCAATAAGGATCGGGTGCTGCATCAAAGTGGGTTTGCAGAGCTATCTATATGTAGATAGATGCCAATTCAAAAAACTCAGCCTTGCACGGGCGGGTAGTCGAGCTCGCCACTTTCAGTCAGGCCTTGGGAGCGGGCGGCAGCCAGTTCCTTTTGCACCTGGGCGCGGGTCTTGTCGCCGGCATGGGCAAATGAGGTCGAGGCGTAGCCTTCTTCGCCAGACACCAGCTCGCCGTTGGCGCGGGCTGCGGCCAGTTCTTGCTGCACCTGGGCGCGGGTTACCGTGCTTTCAGTATTCAAGGCGGGCGGGTAGTCCAGTTCGCCGGCTTGGGCGGCACCGATGAACGAGGCGGACAGGATCAGGGCGGATACGAGGGTCTTCATGGTTGATCTCCAGATAACAAGTGCGATGTGCGTTTCAGTTAAACTATCTACTTATAGGTAGATAACAGGGGAAATAAAAAGGCGGTCCTACTGTATTTCTGGTTTCGCCAGTAGCGGGTTTGTTTTGTCCGCTGCGTCGATGGATGAATCTTACCTACTACTAGATAGATAGCGCAAGCGGGTATTGTGAAACAATATATTTCATGAGGCCGAATCGCAATTCCCCGCCCCGCCGCCAGGCGCATTCCCATGCCGTCTGGCAATGGGATTGGCCCGACGGCAGTCGTATCAGGCCGACAGTTCCCGCATCACGGCGTACAGGTCCGCCTTGCCCTCGAAACCTATGCCCGGCAAGTCCGGCATCGTGAGATACCCCCTCTCAACCTTGACGCCATCCGGGAACCCGCCAAAAGGCTGGAACAGGTCCGGGTAGCTTTCGTTGCCACCCAGGCCCAGGCCCGCCGCGATATTCAGCGACATCTGATGTCCGCCGTGCGGCACGCAACGACCGGCGGACCAGCCATGCTGCCTGAGCATCTCCAGGGTGCGCAGGTATTCCACCAGGCCATAGCTGAGCGCGCAGTCGAACTGGAGGTAGTCCCGATCCGGGCGCATGCCGCCGTAGCGGATCAGGTTGCGTGCATCCTGCATCGAGAACAGGTTCTCGCCAGTGGCCATCGGCTTGTCGTAGTAGTTGCGCAAGGTCGCCTGCAGTTCGAAGTCCAGCGGATCGCCCGGCTCTTCGTACCAGAACAGGTCGTACTGCGAAAGCGCCTTGGCATAAGCGATAGCCGTGTCGAGATCGAAGCGGCCATTGGCATCAACCGCCAGCTTCTGACCGTCCTGCAGAACGCTCAGGACCGAATCGATGCGCCGCAGGTCCTCATCCAGCGACCCGCCCCCGATCTTTTTCTTCACTACCGTGTAGCCGCGATCGATGTAGCTGCGCATCTCATCCTTGAGCTTGGCGTGGTCCTGGCCGGGGTAGTAGTAGCCGCCAGCGGCGTAGACAAATACCCGGCGATCCGCCTTGCCATTGCCGTAGCGGTCGGCCAGCAGCTGGAACAGTGGCTGGCCCGCGATCTTCGCCACCGCATCCCACACCGCCATGTCGATCGTGCCTATCGCCACCGAGCGCTCCCCATGGCCGCCGGGCTTTTCGTTCTTGAACATGGCATCCCAGATCTTGTGGGGATCGAGATTGCTGCCCGTGGCGTCGATAAGCGAATCCGGCTCGGCTTCCATGATGCGGGGGATGAACCGTTCGCGCATCAGCTTGCCCTGGCCATAGCGGCCGTTGGAGTTGAAGCCATAGCCAACCACGGGCTTGCCGTCCCGGATCACGTCGGTAATCACGGCGACCAGGCTCAGCGTCATCTTGCTGAAGTCGATATAGGCATTGCGGATGGGCGAACTGATGGGAAGCGTCCGTTCGCGGATTTCCACGATTCTCATGGCGTGTCTCCTTTATGGCTGCGATGGGAATCGATAGGTTAGTGGCGCAAACCTGCCCTAGAATTGACCCAAGTTCATTTGATTATTTACTTTCAGTGAAAGCCGACCTGGCCTCCGAACTGCAGTTCTTCGTGCTGGTCGCCCGGCTTGGCAGCCTGTCGGCCGCGGCGCGGCAGCTGGACCTGACGCCGCCGGCGGCCACGAAGCGCCTGGCGCTCATGGAGCGCCGCCTGGGCGTACGGCTGGTAAACCGCAATACGCGCAGCATCAGCCTTACCAACGAAGGCGAAACCTACCTGACTTACGCGACACGGATCCTGGCCGACCTTCGCGAGATGGAGGATGCGGTGTCCAGCAGCGGCGCCGAACCGCGCGGGCTGATCCGGGTCAACGCCACGCTGGGGTTTGGCCGCACGGCCATCGCGCCGCTCGTCTCGGATTTCGCAAGGCGCTATCCCCAAGTGGAGGTCGAACTGGAAGTCACCGACAGGCCCGTGGATCTGGTGGAAGGCGGGTTCGATCTGGCCATCCGCTTCGGGGAACTGCCCGACAAGCGCTTGAGCGCCCGGCGTGTCATGACCAATCGCCGCTTCCTGTGCGCCTCTCCTCACTACCTGAAGGCCTTTGGCACACCGGCCGCGCTGGCCGACCTGGCGAACCACCGCTGCATCATCCACCGGCAAAACGACGAGGCGCACGGCGTCTGGCGATTCACGCATGCCGGCCGCGCCGAAGTGGTGAAGGTGACGGGCGGACTATCGAGCAACGACGGCGATATCGTGCTGGGATGGGCGCTGGACGGCCACGGGATCCTGGTCCGTTCCGAATGGGACCTGGCAAAGTACCTTGAAAGCGGAAGACTGCGAGTGGTGCTGCCCGAATTCACCCTGCCGTCGGCCGATCTGTTCGTCTACTACCCGCAGCGCCGCAATCAAACCGCCAGGACCCGCGCCTTCATCGACTTCCTGGTCGAAGCCTTCAAGCCGCCCGCAGCCACCACGATGCCGGGCCGGCAAGGCGCCTAAACCGCGCGAACCCGGGCGCGGCCACAAGCCACAAAGGAAAAAACCCCGGCTTCCGCGAGGAAGCCGGGGTTTTCGCGTTCACTGTTCCGTTTGGAGAACTCAGAACGGAATATCGTCGTCCATGTCCGCCAGGTTGGCGCCGCTGCTGGCCGGGGCCGCCGCGGGGGCCGGACGCTGCTGGGGCGCCGGGCGTTGCGCCGGAGCGCGCTGCTGCTGCGGACGCGACGGGGCGTCGTCGTAGCCACCGCCACCACCGTAGCTTGCGCCACCACCACCGCCGTCTTCGCGGCCGCCCAGCATTTGCATCTGGTCAGCGACCACTTCGGTGCTGTAACGGTCAGCGCCGGTGTCCTTGTCTTGCCACTTGCGCGTCTTCAGGCGGCCTTCGATGTAGACCGAGCGGCCCTTCTTCAGGTATTCGCCGGCGATTTCAGCCAGGCGGTTGTACATGACGACGCGGTGCCATTCCGTTTCTTCGCGCTTCTCGCCGCTGGCCTTGTCCTTCCACGACGAGGTGGTGGCAATCGACATATTGCAGATTGCCGCCCCTTCAGGGCTGTAGCGGACTTCCGGGTCGCGCCCCAGATTGCCCACGAGTATGACTTTGTTAACCGATGCCATGCCGTTGTCCCTCTGTTGTTGACAGCCTGCGCCTGTGCGTTGCCGCAAGCGCGCCGGCAACAACATAAAAAGCGATGTTGAAGACCGGCTTCATGAAACACGCCGGTCATCATAGCGATGACCGGCGATACCGGTGAAGCCCGTGTTGGTACGTATTATCGACGAAAAGCGCTCGCCGCGCCAAACGGCAATAGTGACAAAGCCATCCAGCCCGCGAAACGATTTCGCTGCTGTTGAACGCCGTTGACACCGTGATCAGCAACGTTCCGGGCCGGTCCCGGGGACGCACCCCCGGTCCGGTTCAGGCCAGCGGCCGCAGCGCCCAGGTAACCGCCAGCCAGACGGCCGACAGGATGGCGCCGGCGACGAACACCGCGCTGGCACCCGAGTGCGAGGCCAGCCAGCCGCCCAGGGCGCCGCCCGCGAACAGGCCGGCGGCCTGCGCGGTGTTGTAGAAGCCCAGCGCCAGCCCCTTGTAGGCCTGCGGCGCCACGCGGGACACCAGCGAGGGCTGCAGGGCCTCCAGCACATTGAACGCGACGAAGAACCCCGTCAATGCGACGGCCAGCGTGTAGAAACCATGGCTGGCCGCCGGCAGCAAGGCGCACACCAGCACCAGGCCGGCCACGGCCGCGCGCAGGGCGCCGCGGTGGGCGCGGCGCTTTTCCGCCACGAACACCACCGGCACCATCAGCACGAAGGACACCAGGATGACCGGCAGGTAGACCTTCCAGAGCTCGCGCGCATCCAGCCCGCCCACTTTCGCCAGCAACGCCGGCACCACGACAAATAGCGACACCTGGATCAGATGCAGCACGAAAACGCCGAAGTTCAGGCGCAACAGGTCGCGATGGGTCAGGACTTCGCGGGGTTTGGCGGTCTGCATCGTGCGGGCCTGGGTAAGCGGCACCACGGGCACCACCCAGCGCGCCACGCCCAGGCAGATGACGCCCAGGCAGGCGATGGTCCAGAACAGGCCCGACAGCCCCCACCAGCCCACCAGCACGGGCGACAGGACCAGGGACACGGCAAACGACAGGCCGATCGACCCGCCCACCATCGCCATGGCGCGCGTGCGCACCTCATCGCGGGTGGCGTCCGCCAGCCAGGCGGTAACGGCGGCGGAAATGGCGCCAGCGCCCTGGATGGCGCGGCCGATCGTGATCCAGTACACGTCCGTGGCTTGCGCACAGACGATGCTGCCGGCCACGAACAGCAACAGCCCGAAGAGCACGACCGGACGGCGCCCCCAGCGGTCGGAGGCCAGCCCGAAGGGAATCTGCATGAAGGCCTGGGTCAGGCCGTACATCCCCAGCGCCAGGCCCACGCGCGCCGGGTCGTCCCCGCCCGGCATGCCGGCCGCGGCCACGGCGAATACCGGCAGCAACAGGAACAGCCCCAGCATCCGCGCGGCGAACAGGCCGGCCAGCGCCACACTGGCGCGGCGCTCGGAAGGGGTCAATTTCAGTTTTTTATCTGCCGGCATGCGGAAATTTCAACAATGAAAAGGGCGGCGCGCATGCGTGCATGTCATACGCTCACGGTCTGATCTGGCGGTGCGGCGCCGGCCTCGGGCCAGTCCAACCAGACGGATGACCTTGAACGCGAGAGGATTCGGCGCGCTATAGTACCAAGTTGGCCTTTAAAACCGTTTAAAAGAGCCCGATGGACGCGATACGCATTCGGGGTGCCCGCACCCACAACCTTAAGAACGTCTCGCTGGACCTGCCGCGCCACAAACTGGTGGTCGTCACCGGCTTGTCCGGCTCGGGCAAGTCCTCGCTGGCATTCGACACGCTGTACGCGGAGGGCCAAAGGCGTTACGTGGAAAGCCTTTCCGCCTACGCCCGCCAGTTCCTGCAACTGATGGACAAGCCGGACGTGGACCTGATCGAGGGCCTGTCTCCGGCCATTTCGATCGAGCAGAAGGCGGCGGGGCATAACCCCCGCTCCACCGTCGGCACCATCACCGAGATCCACGACTACCTGCGCCTGCTGTACGCGCGGGTCGGCACGCCCTATTGCCCGGACCACGGCCTGCCGCTGCAGGCCCAGAGCGTCAGCCAGATGGTCGACGCGGTGCTCGGCTGGACGCCCGAAACGCGTCTGGCGGTGCTCGCGCCCATAGCTCGCGGCAAGAAAGGCAGCTTCGAAGACGAATGCGCCAGCCTGCAGGCGCAGGGCTACGTGCGCCTGCGCGTGGACGGCCAATTGGTGGAGATAGACGGCATGGCGCCGTTGAAGAAAACCGAGAAGCACGATATCGATGTCGTGATCGACCGGCTGCGCATCAAGCCCGAAAGCAAGCAGCGCCTGGCCGAGAGCTTCGAGACCGCGCTGCAGCTGGCCGAAGGCCGCGCGCTGGCGCTGAACATGGACAGCGAGCGTGAACAGGTCTTCTCCAGCCGCTATGCCTGCCCGGTGTGCAGCCACAGCCTGCCCGAGTTGGAGCCGCGCCTGTTCAGCTTCAACAACCCCATGGGCGCCTGCCCCAGCTGCGACGGCATCGGCCAGGTCGGCTTCTTCGATCCCAAGCGGGTCGTCGCCTTTCCGGAGCTCAGCCTTGCCGCGGGCGCGATCCGCGGCTGGGACCGCCGCAACGCGTTCACGCATTCGCTGCTGACCAGCCTGGCCGCGCACTACGAGTTCGACATCGAAGCGCCCTTCGAGGACCTGCCGGAAGCGCTGCGCGAAAAGGTGCTGAACGGCTCCGGCGAAGAAGAAATCTCCTTCCTCTACCTGAACGAGAAAGGCCGCAGCACCGTCAAGCGCCACACCTTCGAAGGCGTCATTCCGAACCTGGAGCGCCGCTGGCGTGAAACGGACTCGGCCACGGTGCGCGAAGAGCTGGGCAAGTACCGCAACATCAAGACCTGCCCGGATTGCGCCGGTTCGCGCCTGCGTCCCGAAGCGCGCAACGTGCTGATCGGCCATGATCCGCGCGGCGGCGAACGCCATGGCCAGGCCATCTATGAAGTCGAGGCCATGCCGCTGTCGAGCTGCCTGGACTGGTTCCGCAACCTGAACCTGACCGGCGCCAAGCAGGAAATCGCGCAACGCATCGTGCGCGAGATCGAAGCGCGCCTGAGCTTCCTGAACAATGTCGGCCTGAACTATCTGTCGCTGGACCGCAGCGCCGACACCATCTCCGGCGGCGAAGCGCAGCGCATCCGCCTGGCCAGCCAGATCGGCTCCGGCCTGACCGGCGTGATGTACGTGCTGGACGAACCCTCCATCGGCCTGCACCAGCGCGACAACGACCGCCTGATCGGCACCTTGCAGCACCTGCGCGACCTGGGCAACAGTGTCATCGTCGTCGAGCACGACGAAGACATGATCCGCATGGCCGACTGGGTCGTGGACATGGGGCCCGGCGCGGGCGAGCACGGCGGCGAAGTCGTCGCCCAGGGCGATCCGGAAACCGTGCAGCGCGACCCCAACTCGCTTACCGGCCAATACCTGAGCGGCGCCCGCGCCATCGCCATTCCTGCTCGCCGCCCCGTCAATGACGAGCTGCCCTGGCTCACCCTCACCGGCGCCAGCGGCAACAACCTGAAGGACGTCGAGCTGCGCCTGCCGGCAGGCCGTCTGGTCTGCGTGACCGGCGTGTCGGGCTCGGGCAAATCCACGCTCATCAACGATACGCTGGCGGTTGCCGTGTCGCGCCAGCTGCACCATGCGCAAAGCGAACCCGCCCCCTACGTGTCGATGCAGGGGCTGGAGAATTTCGACAAGATCATCAGCGTGGACCAGAGCCCCATCGGCCGCACGCCGCGCAGCAATCCGGCAACCTACACCGGCCTGTTCACGCCCATACGCGAGCTCTTCGCCGGCGTGCCGGAAGCGCGCACCCGCGGCTACGATCCCGGCCGCTTCAGCTTCAACGTGAAAGGCGGCCGCTGCGAGGCCTGCCAGGGCGACGGCGTGGTCAAGGTCGAGATGCATTTCCTGCCCGACATGTACGTGCCCTGCGACGTCTGCCATGGCAAGCGCTACAACCGCGAAACGCTGGAGATCCGCTATCGCGGCCGCAATATCAGCGAGGTGCTGGACCTGACCGTGGAGCAGGCGCTCGAGTACTTCGAATCGGTGCCGGCCATTTCGCGCAAGCTGCATACGCTGATCGATGTGGGCCTGTCCTATATCCGCCTGGGCCAGAGCGCGACCACGCTGTCCGGCGGCGAGGCGCAGCGCGTAAAGCTGTCGCAAGAGCTGTCGCGCCGCAGCACCGGCCGAACGCTCTACATCCTGGACGAGCCCACCACGGGCTTGCATTTCCGCGATATCGAGCTACTGTTGCAGGTGCTGAACCAGCTCGTCGACGCCGGCAATACGGTGCTCATCATCGAACACAACCTGGACGTCATCAAGACGGCGGACTGGCTGATCGACATGGGTCCGGAAGGCGGCGACGGCGGCGGCTATGTGGTGGCGCAAGGCACGCCGGAAGCCGTCGCGGCAACCTCGGCCAGCCACACCGGGCAGTATCTGGGCAAGCTCCTGCGCCGGGCGCCGGGCGCGTAAGGACCAACCATCAATGCGTAGGGAATAGCGGCATGTATACCTTGATCATCGGCAACAAGAATTACTCCTCGTGGTCCATGCGCCCCTGGATCGCCTTGCGCGCCGCGGGCATCGCCTTCACGGAACAGAAGCTGGGTCTTTTCACCGAGGAATTCTCGCGCCGGCTGGGCGCGGTGTCGCCCGCGGGCCTGGTGCCCGTGCTGCTGGACGGCGACTTCGCGGTGTGGGATTCGCTGGCCATCTGCGAATACGCCGCCGAACGCCACGAGGGCGCCCCCTTATGGCCGCAGGACCCCAAGGCCCGCGCCCGGGCACGCTCGCTGGCCGCGCAGATGCACAGCGGCTTCGGCGCGCTGCGCCAGGCCTTGCCCATGAACATCGAGGCCCACCTGCCGGGTATCGACATCCCGGAAGCCGCGCAGCAGGACATCGCGCGCATGCAAGCCATCTGGCACGACACGCGCACGGAGTTCGGCCAGGGCGGCCCTTTCCTGTTTGGCGCATTCTCGATCGCCGACGCGTTCTTCGCTCCGGTGGTTTCGCGTTTCACCACTTATGGCGTTACGGCCGCGGGCCCCGTGCGCGACTACATGGACGCAATGCTGGCGCTGCCGGCCATGCAGGAATGGATGCGGGATGCGCGCGCCGAAGCCACCTTCGTGGCGGCTGACGAACCCTATCGCAAGCACCGCTGACGCGCCTGCGCTGACGGCTGCTAGGCCATGTCGAACAGCCGCTTGTGTTCGCGGATGGCGTAGCGGTCCGTCATCCCGGCGATGTAGTCGGCGATGGCGCGAGCCTGCTCGTTGAACGCGCCGCGGCGGTAATCGGGCGGCAGCAGCCGCGGATCGTCCAGAAAGGCCGCGAACAGCTCATGCACGATGCGCCTGGCCTTGGTGGTCATGCGCAGCACGCGGTAATGCCGGTAGAGATTGTCGAACAGGAATTTCTTCAGCATGTCCGCTTCGCCGCGGATCTCATCGGAGAATCCCGCCAGCGGCGGCGCCCGGCGCACGTCGTCCGCGCTGGCCGGCGCCGCGTCGCGAATGCGCGCAAGCGAGGTCCGCGTCAGGTCGACGATCAGCGTGTTGATCATGCGGCGTATGGTTTCGGCCACCGCGCGGCGCGGCGCCAGGCCCGGATAGCGGTCCAGCACCAGGGCATGATGGCGCTCGAAGATGGACACCTCTTTCAACTGCTCCAGCGTGATCAGCCCGGACCGCAGGCCGTCGTCGATGTCGTGGTTGTTATAGGCGACTTCGTCAGCCAGGTTGGCCAGCTGCGCTTCCAGCGATGGCTGCGTGCGGCTCAGGAAGCGTTCTCCCACATCCCCCAGCTGGCGGGCGTGCGCGGCTGAGCAATGCTTCAGTATGCCTTCCCGCGTTTCAAAACACAGGTTCAAGCCGTTGAAGTCCGCATAGCGTTCCTCAAGCTCGTCGACCACGCGCAGGCTTTGCAGATTGTGCTCGAAGCCGCCCGCCTCCGGCGCCAGTTCGCGCATGCAGGCGTTCAGTTCATCCTGCCCGGCATGGCCGAAAGGCGTGTGGCCCAGATCGTGCGCCAGCGAGATGGCTTCGGTCAGGTCTTCCGACAGCCCCATGCTGCGCGCCAGCGTGCGCGCGATCTGCGCCACTTCCAGGCTGTGGGTCAGGCGGGTGCGGAACAGGTCGCCTTCGTGGTTCACAAAAACCTGCGTCTTGTATTCCAGGCGCCGGAAAGCGCCGGAATGGACGATGCGGTCGCGATCGCGCTGAAACTCCGTCCGATTCTCCGGCGGCGGCTCGGCGTAAGCCCGACCGCGCGATTTGGACGGGTCGGATGCATAGGAAGCCAGTTCATTCATCTGCGACACCGTCTGTCTCCGCGTTTACTGTGTGGTCCGAGCCAGGACGGCGCGCACTGCGTCGTCCGGCGCCGCCCGGGTCATGGCCTCGCCGATGCGCGTCATGAGCACGTAGCGGATCGAGCCCCCTTCCGTCTTCTTGTCCACCTGCATCAGATCCAGCCAGCGGTCTGCCCCCAGGTCGGGCGCCACCGCCGGGCAGCCGATAGCCTTCACCAGCGCACGCACGCGCTCAACGTCGGCGCGGTCAAAGCCCGCCACGTCGGCGGACAGCTCGGCCGCCTGGACCATGCCGCAGCCCACCGCCTCGCCGTGCAGCCAGGCGCCATAGCCCAGGCCGGATTCGATGGCGTGGCCAAAGGTGTGGCCCAGGTTCAGGATGGCGCGCAGGCCGGACTCGCGCTCGTCCTTGCCCACCACCTGCGCCTTCAGCTCGCACGAGCGGCGGATCGCATAGGCGATGGCGTCGTGGTCCAGGGCGCGCAACTTTTGCGCATTTTCCTCGCACCAGTTCCAGAACGCCGGATCCAGGATCAGGCCGTACTTGATCACTTCCGCCAGGCCCGCGGACACTTCGCGCGCCGGCAAGGTGTTCAGCACCTCGGTATCGATCTCCACCGCCACCGGCTGGTGGAAGGCGCCGATCATGTTCTTGCCCAGCGGATGGTTGACGGCCGTCTTGCCGCCCACCGACGAATCCACCTGCGCCAGCAAGGTCGTGGGCACTTGCAGGAAGCGCACGCCCCGCATGTACACGGCGGCCGCAAAACCCGTCATGTCGCCAATGACGCCACCGCCCAGGGCCACCAGGACGCAGCGGCGGTCCAGGCGGTGGCTCAGCAAGGCGTCGAAGATCAGGTTCAGCGACTGCCAGTCCTTGTAGGCTTCGCCGTCGGGCAATTCGATGCGCAGCACCCGCTTGCCGCTGCGCGCCAGCGCGGCTTCGGCGCGCTCGCCGTACAGGGCCGCCACCGTAGGGTTGGTCACGACAGCGATCGCGGTCGCGTCCGCGGGTATGCACTGGTCCAGGGCATCCAGGCGGCCTGGGCCGATATGGATCGGATAGCTCCCGCCCGGAGTATCGACGTCAACAACGTTCATATGCGCTTCTCAAAGGCTTGTAATTGCGGCAGTAGGGCCTTGACCAGGGTGTGGATCGGCATTGACCCCGTTTCCACCACCAGATCGGCCACTTCCTTGTAGAGCGGCTCCCGCCGGGTCATCAGGTCCCGCAGCGTGCCACGGGGATCGGCGGTGGCCAGCAAGGGGCGATTGCGATCGCGGCAGGTCCGGCGGAACAATTCGTCCACACTGGCCCTCAAATAGACCACGATGCCGCGTTCGTGCAGCAGTTGCCGGTTTTCGGCCGCCAGGATCGCGCCGCCGCCGGTGGCAAGAATAATGTTGCGCCGTTGGGTACACTCTTCCAAGGCGGCGGACTCTCGGCGACGAAAACCGGATTCGCCCTCGATTTCGAAGATTACCGGCACCCGTACGCCGCAACGCGCCTCGAGCTCATGATCCAGATCCATAAACTCGCGCCCCAGTGCCCGCGCCAGGCTACGGCCTATGGTCGTCTTGCCCGCACCCATCATCCCGACCAAAAATACGGGCAGGTCGTGCGGCAACGACACGGTCTTGCCTGTGCACTCCATGGCGCAAGGCAGGTTTTCAGGCGCCCCGTCGGAGGGCGCCGGGTCCGGGTCAGCCTCCGGACATGAGTTAGCGGCAAAGTTCATGCCGGCATTATCACATCCGCCGCCAGTTGCCCGCGCACCACACTGAACTATTTTGTTACAGAAACCGTTCCCCCGCGATGAGGCGGGGCCGGAGATACCCGTAAAATCGCCGCGATGAGCAAGCCCCAGAATTCCTCCAAGAAAGACAAGCCCGCCAACAGTGGCTCCCCGATCCTGCGATTCTTCGTAAAAACCGGCATCCTCTTCGCCGGCCTGTTCCTGTGCGGCGTGCTGCTAGCTGGAATGGCGCTGGCGCTGGCCTGGCCCAACCTGCCAGACCTGAACGCCATGACGGACTATCGGCCGCGGGTGCCGCTGCGCGTCTATACGGCGGACCGCGTCCTGATCGGCGAATTCGGCGAAGAGCGCCGCAATGTGCTGCGCTTCAATGAAATCCCGGACGTCATGAAGTCCGCGGTGCTGGCGGCCGAAGACGACCGCTTCTACCAGCACGGCGGGATCGACTGGATGGGCGTGGCACGGGCGGGCCTGACCAACCTGATCAGCATGTCCAAGACGCAGGGCGCCAGCACGATCACGATGCAGGTCGCGCGCAACTTCTACCTGTCGTCGGAAAAGACCTATTCGCGCAAGTTCTATGAACTGCTGCTGACGTTCAAGATCGAGTCCGAGCTCACCAAGGACCAGATCCTTGAGCTCTACATGAACCAGATCTACCTGGGCCACCGCGCCTACGGCTTCGCGGCCGCCTCGCGCACGTACTTCGGCAAGCCCCTGTCGGAAGTGACCCCGGCCGAAGCGGCCATGCTGGCGGGCATTCCCAAGGCTCCGTCGCGATTCAACCCTATCGCCAACCGCCCCCGCGCCGAACTGCGCCAGCGTTACGTGCTGGGCCGCATGCAGTCGCTGGGCTACCTGACCGAGCCCGAATACAAGCAGGCGATGGCGCAGCAGATCGTCATGAAATCGGCGGAAGGCACGCCGGCGGGCGGCTATTCCATCCATGGCGAATACGTGTCCGAACTGGCTCGCCAGTTGCTGTTCAACGTGTACCAGGACAACGTCTACTCGCGCGGCATCAACATCTACACCACCGTCCAGTCCAAGGACCAGGAAGCGGCTTATCGCGCCGTGCGCGAGGGCGTGCTGGAATACACGCGCCGCGCGCCCTACCCCGGCCCCGAGGAACAGCTCGACCTGCCTCCGGGCACCGAGAACAACCCTGCGGCGCTGGACGAGTTCCTGGACGGCGTATTCGACAAATTCACCGACAGCGGCGACCTGCTGACCGCGCTGGTGCTGTCGGCCAGCCCCACGGAAGTGAAGCTGGCGCGCAGCTCGCGCGAGATCATCACCGTCACCGACAAGAAGGTGCTGGGCGTCGTCGCCCGCGCGCTCAACGACAAGGCCAAGCCCGAACAGCGCATCAAGCGCGGCTCCGTGGTCTACATCCGCAAGTTCGGCGACAACTGGGAAATCATCAACCTGCCCTCGGTGCAGGCGGCCTTCGTGGCGCTGTCGCCGCAGGATGGCGCCATCCGCGCCATGGTCGGCGGCTTCGACTTCTATCGCGGCAACTTCAACCGCGTGACGCAGGCCTGGCGCCAGCCCGGCTCGAACATCAAGCCTTTCATCTATGCCGCTTCCCTGGAACGCGGCCTGACTCCGGCCACGCAGATTTCGGACCAGCCCTTCGAACTGACCGCCGCGCAGACCGGCTCCAAAGCCTGGAACCCCAAGAACTACGGCAACCAGTACGAACCGATGCTGACGCTGCGCCAGGGCCTGTACAAGTCCAAGAACATGGTGTCGATCCGCATCCTGCAGGCCATCGGCCCGCAGTATGCGCAGGACTACCTGACCCGCTTCGGCTTCGACAAGGCCCGCCAGCCGGCCGTGCTGCCGCTGGCGCTGGGCGCGGGCTCGGTCACGCCGCTGCAGCTGGCCGGCGCGTTTTCGGTGTTCGCCAACGGCGGCTACCGCGTCACCCCGTATCTGATCGACCGCGTCACCGACAGCAACGGCAAGGTCATCATGCAATCCAAGCCGGTCCTGGCCGGCGACGCGGCAGCCCGCGCCATCGATCCGCGCACCGCCTGGGTCATGGACGACATCCTGCGCGGCGTGGCCACCTACGGCACCGCGGCGCGCGCCCGCGCCCTGCTCAAGCGCAACGACATCGCCGGCAAGACCGGCACCACCAACGAATCGGTGGACGCCTGGTTCTCGGGCTACACGCCCACGCTGGTCGCCACCTCATGGCTGGGCTTTGACCAGCCCAAGTCGCTGGGCTCGCGTGAAACCGGCGGCGGCGTGGCCATGCCGATCTGGGTCGACTACATGCAAGAGGTGCTCAAGGGCGTGCCCGAAGAGAAGCCTCGCGCGCGCCCCGAGGGCCTCATCGTGGAAAACGGCGAGTTCTACTTCTCGGAATTTCCGCCGGGACAGGCCGTGGCGCGCCTCGGGCTGGCAGAAGCCGACACGCTGGGCGAGTTCCTCAATGGCCTGAACGGCAGCACCGGCGAGGACACCCGGATCAAGGTTGCGCCGGGCGTGGGCACGCAGAACAACGCCCCCTGGTCGCAGAAGATCCCCTTCTGACGCAAAAAGGCCGGCCTCATGGGCCGGCCTTTTTTTTCCGTTACAGCCGTATCGTCACGGGGACGCCGGCCGCGGCGGAGCATATCTGGGACAGGGCGTCCGGCAACTGCGGACCGCCGCGGGTATCGTTCCAGTGCTGGCCATCGTAACGGTAGTGAAAGCCCCCGCTGCGCGCGGCGACCCACAGCTCCTGCATGACAGCCTGGCTGTTCACCACGACGTGCGTGTTGTCTTCGAAGACCATGGTCAGCACATTGCCGCTGCGGCTGGTTTCGACGTCGACATCGAGCGAAGCCGCCCAGTCATCGGCCTGGCTTTCGATGCTGTCCAGCACCTGGTCGATCAACGCAAGAAATTCGGTTTCGGTCATAATCGAGCCTGCAAGAATTACGGAGTTTCCAGTGTTCCAATTGGCATTCAGCCGCATGGCTCTTCGCATTGTAGCCACGCTGGTGGCAACCGGCATGGTTGCCGCCTGCGGGTACAAGGGGCCGTTGTACATGCCGACCCCGGACGGCAAGCCGCCCTCGCGGACGCAGCCGAACCCGCCGGTGGCGATCCCGCCCGCCCCCACCCTCCCATGACGCCCCCGTTCCCAACCCCGCCCGAATTGGCCGGCCACCCGTACTTCCAGTACCGCAACAATGTGTTGTACGCGGAAGACGTGCCGCTTGACCATCTGGCCGAACGGCTGGGAACTCCGCTATACGTCTATTCCCGCGCGGCCCTCAAAGCCGCGTGGCAGTCATACCTCAGCGCTGTCGGACAGCGCCAGGTGCTGGTGTGCTACGGCATGAAGGCCAATTCCAACCTGGCCGTCCTGAAGGAATTCGCGCGCATGGGCGCGGGTTTCGATATTGTTTCCGGTGGTGAACTCAAGCGCGCCCTGACCGCCGGGGCGGACCCGTCCAGGATCGTGTTTTCGGGCGTGGGCAAACAGGCCTGGGAAATGCGCGATGCGCTGGCCGCCCGCGTAAAGTGCTTCAACGTGGAATCCGTGGACGAACTACACCGTTTGTCCGACGTTGCGCTGCACATGGGCGTGCGCGCCCCGGTTTCGCTGCGCGTGAACCCGGACGTCGACGCGCAGACCCATCCGTACATTTCCACCGGCCTGAAGGAAAACAAGTTCGGCATCGCCATCGATTCGGCGCTGGACGCCTACCGCTGTGCCCAATCGCTGCGCGGCCTGGACGTGGTGGGCGTCGATTGCCACATCGGCTCCCAGCTCACCGACATCAGTCCCTATTTCGATGCGCTTGAGAAACTGCTGGACCTGATTGAAAAGCTGGATCAGGACGGCATCAAGATCGCGCACCTGGACCTGGGCGGCGGACTGGGCATCCGCTACACGGACGAAACGCCACCTTCTCCCCGAGCCTTGCTGGACCGGGTGTTCGAACGCCTGAACGCTCGCGGCCAGGGGCATCTGCAACTGGTGCTGGAACCCGGCCGCTCGCTCGTCGGCAATGCCGGCGTCCTGCTGACAACCGTCCAGTACCTGAAGCACGCGGAAGCGCGCAACTTCGCCATCGTCGACGGGGCCATGAACGACCTGCTGCGCCCGGCCCTGTACGACGCGTTTCACGGCGTGCAGCCCCTGCATCCGCGCGCGGGCGACGCGACCGAATACGACATCGTCGGCCCGGTCTGCGAAACCGCCGACTGGCTGGCCAGAAAGCGCCTGCTTGCCATCCGCCAGGGCGACGTGCTGGCGGTGGAATCGGCCGGCGCCTACTCCATGGCCATGGCCAGCAACTACAACACGCGCGGCCGCCCGGCTGAAGTCATGGTCGATGGCGACCGCTACTATGTGGTGCGTCAGCGCGAAACCCTGGCCGATCTGCTCAGGGGCGAGTCCATGCTGCCCTGAGCAGGCGCCGCCGGCGCCAAAAACAAAGGCCCCTCGCGGGGCCTTTGTTCATTGCACCGGCGAACGCGCCATTACAGCTGCCCGTAGGAATGCAGGCCGGACAGGAACATGTTCACGCCCAGGAAGGCGAAGCCGGTGATCAGGAGGCCCATCAGCGCCCAGTAGGCCGCCATGGTGCCGCGCAGGCCCTTGAGCAGGCGCATGTGCAGCCATGCCGCGTAGTTCAGCCAGACGATCAGCGCCCAGGTTTCCTTGGGGTCCCACTGCCAGTACGCGCCCCAGGCGTCCGCCGCCCACAGCGCACCCAGGATGGTGGCCACCGTGAAGAAGGCGAAGCCGATCGCGATGGCGCGATACATGATGTCGTCCAGCACTTCCAGCGACGGCAACGCGTCGGCGATGCGGCGGCGTCCCAGCAGGATGGCGCCCACGATCACGGCGCCCACGCCGAAATACAGCATCCAGGTGGCCGACAGGCCATCGGTGCGGAACACCATCGGCTCGGCGCACAGCAGCACGCCCAGGATGAACAACGGCGCAAGCTTGAGCCAGGACGTGGTCTGCCCATGCTGCTTGATCAGGTAGGCAAAGCCCACCATGGCGGCAAGCGAGAACGTGCCGTAGCCTATGAAATTGGCGGGCACATGCAGCTTCATCCACCAGCTCTTCAACGCCGGCACCAGCGGCTGGATCTGACCCGCGTCGCGCGTGAACGAATACCAGAGCAGGAACACGACGGCCGAGGTCACCACCAGCAGCACGAAGCCACCAAGCGCGCGCGTGGCGTACTTGCGTTCGTAATACAGGTAGAACAGCGCCGTGACCAGAGAAAACAGCACGAACACTTCATACAGGTTGCTGACCGGGATATGGCCCAGGTCAGGTCCCATCAGATGGCCTTCGCGCCAGCGCACCAGCAGGCCCGTGACGCCGGCGAACACCGCCCCCCAGGTCAACGCCGTGCCCAGCCACGCGGCCGTGGGGCTGAAGACGCCGATCCAGTAGCAGACCATGGCCAGCGCGAACAGCGCGCTCATCCAGAGAATGGCGGATTGCGAAGAGAACAGGTACTTCAGGAAGAAGACCTGCTCGGCGCGGGCCAGGTCATTGCCGTACAGCGCCAATGCCAGCCCCGCCGCGATCGCACAGGCGATCATCAGGTGGCGCAAGGGGCGCCACAGCCAGCCCATCCAGGCCAGCACGGGCACCGTGCCGCACAGGATGATCTTCTCGTAGTAGTCCATCGCGTTGCCGTGGCGGATCAGCGCGAAACCGGCGCCCACCGCCAGCAGCAGGAAGAAGACGATATCGGTCCAGTCGGGCTTGCCGCGCTGCGCGCGGTTGTCCCCGGTTTCGGACATGCCGTCCTGCCAGAGCGTTTCAGGCGACGAGGGATGCGTGGTGGTCGTAGTGGACATAAATAACCTTAAGACCTCTTCTGGCGCAGCAGCGCCTGCTTGAAGCGTTCGAACTCTTGATTGAAGTCGAGTGTACGCTTCTGGGACGTCATGGCCGCCAGGACGCTGCTGCCGTTGCCTTGCGGCTTGACCCAGATCCAGATGCGGCGGTCTCGAATATAGAACATCGAGAAAACACCCAGGACCAGCAACAGGCTGCCCAGATAGACCGTGTTCTTGCCCGGCGTACGGCTGACCTGGAACACGCTGGCCTGCACGTGGTTGAAGTCGGCCAGCGACAGGAACACCGGCGCCGGATAAACGGTCAGGTCGGACATCGCGGCCACCGCCAGGCGCGACCAAACCGCCGCGCGCTCGCCGTCCGGGCCTTCGAGGGCCACCGGGGGCTGCCCGGCGCGCTCGCGCGCGATGGCGCGCAGTTCGTTCATGCTGGCGCCGATCAGCCGGATCACGACATCGGCGGCGCGCTCCAGGTCCGCGGCCGGCGTGTTGGCTTGCAGGAAGGCTGCCACGGCCTGCAGGCCGCCGGACGCAAAGGTCTCCAGCGCGCGCTCGGCAGCGGTCTGCAAGGGCTGGCGGTCCGTGCCCGACGGGCTGTTCCGCTCGGCGAAGCGGCGGGCCGCCTCCTGGCGCGCGGCCGGATCGGCCAGGGTCGCGCGCAGGCGCATGAATTCGGCGATCGAGCTGTCATCGTCCGCGGGGATGCGCAGATAACGGAAGGCTTCCGAGGCATTGTTGCGCACACCGGCCAGGAATACGCTGGCACCGTCCAGTTCGACGGGCAGCATGTAATTCTGGAACTCATGGGCCTGGCCCGCGTCGTCGATCAGCTTGTATTCGACGCTGGGACCCACGTTGCGCAGGTTCTCGTTTTTCTTGCCGGCGGCGCTGCCGGACACCGACGCGACATGCTCGGCGAAGCTCTGATTGGCGCCCTTGGGGTCGCCACGGGTCAGGTCTTCGACGTTGATCGGGCGCATGGCCGTGATCTCGACTCCCATGCTGCGGGGGCCTGCAGCGGTGCGAGCGGTCAGTTCGCTGGTCTTGCCCACCGTACCGTCAACGGCAAAGGTGGCGTCGCTGGATCCGACCAGCGGATAGCCTTTCAGCACGACCGTGCTGCCGCCATCGTCAAAGCTGGACTGATAGACCGTCATGCCCTTGAAGCGCAGCGGCTCGTTCACCTCGATGGTCGAGTCAAAGGTCTTGCCCGTGTCGGGGTCGGTCACCTCGACTTCGCTGGCGAAGCGGCTGGGCATGCCGGTGGAGTAGTAATCGACGACGAACTTCTTGAGCTTCAGCGTGAACGGCATCGGCTGCACCAGCGCGCCATCTCCCACCATCACCACGGCGGTGCTGGCCTGGCCGTTCTCGGGCACCAGCACACTGGCGCGGAAGCTCGGGTTATTGACCGACAAGCGCCCGCTTTCCGGCACTTCCGAGATCAGCATGTTCTCGACGATGGGTTGCTTGCCGCCGAACATGACCTGCAGGCGCACCGGCAACTCGCTGTCCAGCAGGCCGCCGATGCAGATGATGACCATGGCCGCATGGGCGAACACATATCCCAGGCGGTTGGCGCTGCCCTTCTTGGCCGCCAGCAGCACGCCGTCCCGGTCCTGGCGCTCGCGCACCGCATAGCCCAGCCGGCCCAGCAAGGCCTTCAGGCCGGCCGCGGTCTGCGGCACATCGGTGGGCGCTTCGGTTTCCACGCGGTGCGGAAAGGCGCGCAGACTGCCTTCCCGGACATGCTCGCGAAACGAGCGCGCATCGCGCAGCATCTTGGGCGCGTTGCGGATCAGGCAGACCGAGGTCGACACGACCAGGAACCCCATGATCAGCAGGAACCACCAGCTGTTGTAGACATGCCAGATGGAGAACTTGTCGAACACTTCGTACCAGAACGGGCCGAACTGGTCGATGTAGTTGCTGGACGAGCGGTTCTGCTGCAGGACCGTTCCCACCAGGCTCGCCACGCAGATGAACATCAGCAGGCTGACGGCAAAGCGCATCGAACCCAGAAGTTCAAAGATGTCGCCAGGCAGGCTGCGCAAAGAGGGGCGGGAGTGGGTTCGAGTCGAATTCATGAAAAAAGGGGGGCCGCGCTATCGGCTACCCCCCTCATAGACAGCGCATGACGGAACGAGGTTCCGTCATGCCCAAGTTGCGTCAACGCGGACCGGCCGCGCACGTTGCAGCCGATCGCCTACCGAAGTCCAGCCGCGTAATCCGACACCGCCTTGATGTCGGCGTCCGACATGCGGTCCGCGATGGCGTGCATGATGTCGTTCCTGCGGTCGCCGCTGCGGAAAAGCTTCAGCTGCTCTTCGATATACATGGGGAACTGCCCCGACAGGCGGGGGTACTGGCCGGGAATCCCGGCGCCATTGGCAGAATGGCATGCCGCGCAAGCAGGAACATTGCGTTCGGGCAAACCGCCGCGCCAGATCTTTTGACCTAGCTCAACCAGCTTCTCCTGGCCGGCCGTGGCGGGCTCCTTGAGCGGCTGGATCGCCAGGTACAGCGCGATGTTCTGCATGTCGGCCGGCGTCAGGTTCTGCGCCATGGCGGTCATCGGGGTCGGATTGCCGCCCGCGCCATTGCGCACGGGCACCTTGGCGCCCTGCTTCACCTGGAAGTCGGCCAATTGCTTGGCCAGATACTCATGGGGCTGCGCGGCCAGGTTCGGGTTCACCGGAATGGTGCTGTTCCCCGCCGCGCCGTGACAGGAGGCACAGGCAATGATGCCGCGCGTCGCGTCTCCCTGGTCAAACAGCTGACCGCCCTTGGCGGCATCTGGTTTGGCCGGGCCCGCGGCGCCGTCGGCGGCGAAACTCGTAGCAGAGAAGGCAGAGGCGCCGAGCAACAGCCCGCTCGCGACCAACATCCGGGACAGCACACGCTTCATGAAGACCTCGACGATCACATCGATCAAGGCGCAAAAAGGCGCCCACGCCTGCCCGCACACTCAGGAAAACCGTATCGAACCTGTTTTGCTTGTCCTGCTTGCAATATTGCTGCGATGCTGCTCCGATAGTGCCCACAGGGGCCTTCAGGCAGTTAAACAGTAAGCAAAAAAGACGGCTCCGCGCACGGGGACCACTGTAGCAAACGCCGGATTATACAATAGGGCTCGAAACCAACCGTATCCAAAGCCATCCGTGTCCCTCCTACATCGCGCCTCCTTCCTCACCTCCGCAGCTCGCCTCGACCAGTTGCCGGCCGCCGGCGCTCCCGAGGTCTGCTTTGTCGGCCGCTCCAACGCCGGTAAATCCACGGCCATCAACGTGCTGTGCAACCAGCGCCGTCTTGCGTTCTCCAGCAAGACGCCGGGCCGCACGCGCTTGATCAATATGTTCGGCTTGCCAGACCCGCTGGATCCGGAAGGCCACATCGGCTTTCTCGTCGACTTGCCCGGCTACGGCTATGCGTCCGTGGCCCGCAACGAGAAAGAAAAATGGGCAGACATTCTCGGCGGCTATCTGCGTGATCGCGAATCGCTGGTCGGCATCGTGCTGCTCATCGACATCCGCCGCGGCGTGACCGAACTGGACCGCCGCCTGGCCAACTTCATCGCGCCCACCGGACGCCCGGTGCTGGCGCTGCTCACCAAGGCCGACAAGCTGCCCTATGGCCAGCGCATGCGCACCGTCTTCTCCGTCCGCAAGGACCTGGCTGATATCGGCGCCCTGCACACCATCCCCTTCTCGGCGCCCGAGCGCATCGGCCTCGAAGAGGCCGGCGAACATATCGAAAATTGGATTTCTCCCAAGGTCGTACCATGAACCCGCAGCTCATTACCCCTGACTTTCCGGTTTCCCGCCCCCGCCGCCTGCGCCGCGACGACTTCACCCGCCGCCTGGTGCGCGAGAACGCCCTGACGGTCAATGACCTGATCTACCCGGTCTTCGTGGCCGAAGGCTCCGGCTTGCGACAAGCCGTGCCGTCCCTCCCCGGCGTGGTCCGCTATTCCCTGGACACCCTGCTGCCCGTAGCGGAAGAGTGCGTGTCGCTGGGCATCCCGGTGCTGTCACTCTTTCCCGCCATCGACCCGGCCTTGAAGACGCCTGACGGCATCGAAGCCACCAACCCCGACGGCCTGATCCCGCGCGTGGTTCGCGAACTGAAGGCGCGCTTTCCGGAACTGGGAGTGCTGTGCGACGTGGCGCTGGATCCATACACCAGCCATGGCCAGGACGGCGTCATCGATGAAGAGGGCTACGTGATCAACGAGCCCACCGTGGAAATCCTGGTGAAGCAGGCGCTGACGCAAGCCGCCGCCGGCGTGGACATGGTGGCGCCCAGCGACATGATGGACGGCCGCATCGGCGCCATCCGCCGCGCGCTGGAAGCCAACGGCCACATCCACACGCGGATCATGGCTTACTCGGCCAAGTACGCCAGCGCGTTCTACGGCCCGTTCCGCGATGCCGTGGGCTCGGCCACCAATCTGGGCAAGTCCAACAAGATGGCTTACCAGATGGATCCGGGCAACATCGACGAGGCACTGCGCGAGGTGGCCGGCGACTTGCAGGAAGGCGCCGACATGGTCATGGTCAAGCCCGGCATGCCCTACCTGGACGTGCTGCGCCGGGTCAAGGACACGTTCCGCGTGCCGACCTTCGCCTACCAGGTCAGCGGCGAATACGCCATGATCAAGGCGGCCGCCGCCAATGGCTGGCTGGACCACGACAAGGTCATGATGGAAGCGCTGCTGGCATTCAAGCGCGCAGGCGCCGATGGCATCCTGACGTACTTCGCCATCGAAGCCGCGAAGCTGCTCAAGAACCAGCGCTGAAGTCGCCAGGCGTCAGGCATCGGCGTTCGCGGGGCAGCCATCCGGAGGTCGGCGATCACGCCGCTTCCGCGCCCCGCGGCCGGCATCAGGTCTTCACGGCATCGGCGCGCACGGGCGCCGCGCCACGCCTGAGCCCCAGCCATGTCCCGCCCAGCACGCAGGCCAGTCCGGCCACATGCGTCGGCGTGACGTGTTCATCCAGGAACAAGGCCGCGAACAGCAAACCGAAGATCGGCAGCCAGTTCACGAACAGGGCTGCGCGGCTGATGCCCAGCCGGGCGATGCCGGCGTTCCACACGATGTTGCTTACGCCCGAAGCGATCACCGCCGAGAACATCAGGACCACCCAGGGCCACCATGCCATCTGCCACGTGCCGGTCTGATAGGACGCCGGCGTCAGCGCCGCATGCACCACCAGCATCAGCCCGCCGGCCAGGTACATGTACCAGAGCATCCCCAGCGGATCCATCATCCGCGACATGCGCTGGATGACCAGTCCGCCGCACACGAACACCAGCACGGCCACGAACACGATCGCATCGCCCCAGCCGGTCAAGCCGAACTGCGCGCCGCTGCCGGCCACCACCATGCCCACGCCGAGCAGCCCCAGCAGTGCGCCGGAAATGCGCACCAGAGTCAGTCTTTCACGATAGAAAATGGCGGCCAGCAAGGCCGACAGCAAAGGGCTGGTGGCCATGATGAGCGTGCCGTTGGCGGCCGACGAAAACCGCAGGCCCGATACCAGCGCCACCTGGTGCGCGTACACCACCAGAAAGCCCGCCAACGCGACCCAGCCCAGCTCCGCGCGGCCCAGCTTCGGGATGCGGCCACGGCGCGCCTTGATGATGAGGGTGACGGTGATGAACGCAACGACGATCCGCACGGCGGCCAGCGCCTGGATGTCCATGTGCTGCGTCAGGTACTTGATGGAGACGATGTTCAGGCCCCACGTGGCCATGACGAGCATCAATTGAAGATAGATAAGACCTTGCCGGTCCTGGCTTGCATCAACTGTTGGGGACGTCACGGGCGTCGGCCTGGAGGGAGTTGGGCGCGCCGCCCACGCGGCGCAACGGACATGGTATCCCGCCCCGTCCCCCGATTCAATGCGCGTCTGGACGCGTTGCGCGCATCAGACGAAGGCGGGCGCCTGCCGTCACAGGCCCCCTTGCCCGATCAGCGCGTCAGTACGCGGTCCAGAGACTCGGTGAAACGCTTGGCGTCCTGGAAGCCCACCACGCGCGCATCCTGGATTTCCTTGCCGCCGGGCTCGAAGAACATGATCCCGGGCGGGCCGAACAACCGGAAGCGCTTGAGCAGCGCACGGTCGTCGGCATTGTTCGCGGTCACGTCCGCCTGCACCAGCACCATCCCCGCCATGCGTTGCGCAACGCCGGGATCCGTGAAGGTGAAGCGCTCCATCTCGCGGCAGGACACGCACCAGTCCGCATAGAAGTCCAGCATCACCGGTTGGCGGCTTTGCGCCAGCACCGCGTCCAGCTCGGCGTTATTGCGCACGCGGGCGAAGTGGACCTCCCCGCTTGCGTTTGCCGTGCCCGCCGGCGCCTCGGCGCGCGCCGCCAGATGCGACAGGGGCTGCAGCACGTCCCGACCGCCACTGGCGGCTCCCACGAGCCACGCAGCGGCCGCCAGCGCCAGCAGCAAGCCCAGCCCCTTGCCGAACATGCGCGCGGCGCCTGAGCCCTCTGGCAAGGCGTCGAACGCCCGCAGCATCACGGCGGACACGACGGCCAGGAATGCCCATCCCGTCATTTGCACCCAGGTCGGCACCACGGGAATCAGCATCCACCAGGCCGTCGCCAGCAACAGCATGCCGAACAGGCGCTTCACGCCATCCATCCACGGGCCGGCCTTGGGCAGCAAGGCGCCCGACGATGCGCCCACAATCAGCAGCGGCACGCCCATCCCCCAGGCCATCGCGAACAAGGCGGAACCGCCCAGGATCACGTCGCCGGTCTGCGAGATGTACAACAGCGCGCCGGCCAGCGGCGCGGCAACGCAAGGACCGACGATCAGCGCCGACAGGGCGCCCATCACCAGCGCGCCCGTGTAGCGCCCGCCAGGTACCCGCGAGGACCGTTCGGACAGCCTGGCCTGGATGCCCGATGGCATCTGGAAGGTGAACACGTCGAACATGGCCAGCGCCAGCACCGCCAGCAGGATGGCGAACAGGCTCAGGATCCACGGCGTCTGCAGCCAGGCCGCCAACCCGGCCCCGCTCAGGCCCGCGGCTACGCCCAGGGCCGTGTACACCACCGACATGCCCAGCACATAGGTTGCCGCCAGCGCCAGGCCGCGCCCTCGCGTCGGCCGCTGCTGCACCGCCCCGCCCAGCACGATGGAAGACAGGATGGGAATCATGGGCAGCACGCAAGGCGTGAAGGCCAGCAGCAGGCCCAGCACCAGGAATACGCCTGCCGTCTTGATCCAGCCCAGGCCACCCAGGGCGTCCGCCAGACTGGTGTCACCGGCGTTGACCAGCGCGCTCAGGCCCCCGGAAGCCGCGGATGAAACCGGGGCCGCCGCGGCGCCTGCTCCGGCCAGGGCATATCCACCCGTCACCGGCGTGAGCTTCACGCTGCTGTCCATCGGGGGATAACAGAGCCCCGCATCCGCGCAACCCTGGCCCGTCAGGGTCAGCGTGAAGGGCTGCCCGCCCGCACCCACCGGCACGCGTATCACCACATCCTTGTGGAAGACCTCCATGTCCTTCTCAAAGGTCGGGTCGTACTTGACCTCGCCTTTGGGATAGACGGCCTCGCCCAGCGTCGTCGCGCCGACCGGGCTGATGCTGATGCCAAAGCGCTCCCGGTACATGTAGTAGCCGGGCGCGACCCGATAGCGCAACTCCAGCGTGTCCGGCGACGCCATCTGCGCGCTGAACACGAAGGCCTTCTCGGGCTCCAGGAACTCGGTCTCGGCATGCGCGGCCGCCTGCCATCCCAGCAGCAGCAAAACCATCGCCAGAAGCGCCAGGCATTGTCTGGAAAAGGCGTGAGTCACGCTGGCGGCGCGCCTCGGCGCGCCAACGGTACCGGCAAGTTGCAACATCAGTCTCTCTTGTTCTGCGTAATGGCCGTCTGCTCGCGCACCCAATCCAGGTATGGCGCCGCACCGCCGATGACCGGCAGCACGATGATCTCGGGCACATCGTAGGGATGCATCTGCGCCAGGGCCTGCACGACGGCAGCATGGCGCGCGTATGTGGTTTTGATGTGGATGGGGATTTCCTCCGCCCCTTCGACCTCTCCATTCCACATGTAGATGGACAGCCCGGCCGCGCCAAGGTTCACGCAGGCGGCCAGTCCGTCTTCGACCAGAACATGCGCAATGCGCTTGGCCAGCAACAGGTCCGGCGCATTGCTGATGACCAGCACGACGTCGTCATCGCGCAACATGGAGCCTCCTTGGGATACCCGCGTGGGATGTAACTCGGGGTATTTTATCGGTATTGGGGCCACCGCCCGGATCCGCTGGGCCTGAACGAGCCGCCATGCCATCCCATTCGCCGAGGCACGCATGTCCGACAACTGCCTGTTCTGCCGCATCGCCCGCCATGAGATCCCCGCGCACGTCATCCACGAGGACGAACGCCTGCTGGCCTTTCTGGATATCCAGCCGGTGCGCCCCGGGCACACCCTCATCATCCCCAAGCAGCACTACCCCTACTACGAAGACATGCCGGCCGACCTGGCGGGCCACATCCTGAACCTGGGGCAGAAGCTGGGGCGCCACATGAAACGCCTTTACGGCGTGGAGCGCGTGGGTTTTGCCTTCACCGGCATCCACGTCACGCATGCGCACGCCCACGTCATCCCCATGCACCACCCGCAGGACCTGACCTCCACGCAATACATCGAACAGCAGGACCTGACATTCAAAATGCCGGCCCAGCCTCCGCAGGAAGCGCTGGCGGCGACCGCGGCGCAGTTGCGCGGGGAACTGCACGTCTCTTGAGCGCAGCCCGTTCAGGGGCGTTCTGGCCGCGCCGCGAAGCAATGCGGCGCGCAAATAAAACAAGGGCGGGTCCGAAGACCCGCCCTTGTCGCTTATCGCTCTACCGAAATTTATTCGGCAGCGCTGTCCGCAGCGGCTTCATCGACTTCCGGACGGTCAACCAGTTCCATGAAAGCCATGGGAGCGTTGTCGCCTTGACGGAAGCCCATCTTCAGCACGCGGGTGTAGCCGCCGTTACGGGCCGCGTAGCGCGGGCCGATCTCGGCAAACAGCTTCACCACCGCATCGCGGTCGCGCAGACGGGCAAAAGCCAGACGCTTGTTCGCGAGCGTGGGCTCCTTGCCCAGCGTGATCAGGGGTTCGATGACGCGGCGCAATTCTTTCGCCTTCGGCAGCGTGGTCTTGATTGCTTCGTGGGTGATCAACGAAACAGCCATGTTGCGAAACATGGCAAGACGGTGACTGCTGGTGCGGTTGAGCTTACGCAAGCCATTACCGTGACGCATGATAAGTTTCCTTTGAATCTAGAGACAGCGTTTCCGCCATCGGGTTGCCGGCTCTTCTATCAGCCTGCAATCAGGCCGCGGTCCGGTAGAAAACGGTGCATTTTACGACGATTTCGCAAACCGCCCGGCGGTGAGGCCGGGCGCCGCAGGAGACGCCCCTGATCAGGGGCGCCACCCGTTCAAGCCTTAGGGACGTTCCAGGCCCAGGGGCGGCCAGTTCTCGAGCTTCATGCCCAGAGTCAGACCACGTGCAGCCAGGACTTCCTTGATTTCGTTGAGCGACTTGCGACCCAGGTTCGGGGTCTTGAGCAGCTCGTTTTCGGTGCGCTGGATCAGGTCGCCGATGTAGTAGATGTTTTCGGCCTTCAGGCAGTTGGCCGAACGCACCGTCAGTTCCAGGTCGTCGACCGGACGCAGCAGCACCGGATCGATCTGCGGCGTGCCGCGGACCGGGGCTTCGTACGAATCGCCAGCGCCTTCCAGAGCCGCGAAGACCGAGATCTGGTCCATCAGGATGCGGGCCGATTGGCGCACCGCTTCCTCGGGCGAGATCACGCCGTTGGTTTCGATGTCCAGAACCAGCTTGTCCAGGTCGGTACGCTGTTCCACGCGGGCGCTTTCGACGGCGTAGCTCACGCGGCGAACCGGGCTGAACGACGCGTCCAGAACGATGCGGCCGATGGTGTGGGTGCGGTCTTCCGACAGCGCGCGCACGTTGCCCGGCACATAGCCGCGGCCCTTCTCAACCTTGATCTGCATTTCCAGCTTGCCTGCTTCCGTCAGGTTGCAGATGGCGTGGCCGGGGTTGATGATCTCGACGTCATGCGGCAGCTCGATGTCGCTGGCCAGCACGATGCCCGCGCCGGTCTTGCGCAGAACCAGGGTAACTTCGTCGCGATTGTGCAGCTTGAAGACCACGCCCTTCAGGTTCAGCAGGATGTCGACGACATCTTCGCGAACGCCCGGGATGGTCGAGTATTCATGCACCACGCCCGTCATCTGGACTTCGGTCGGCGCGTAGCCGGTCATCGAAGACAACAGAATGCGGCGCAGGGCGTTGCCCAGCGTGTGACCGTAGCCACGCTCGAACGGCTCCATCACGATCTTGGCATGGTGCGTGCCGACCGGTTCGACTTCAATGGAGCGCGGCTTCAGGAAACCTTGAGTGGACATTTACTGTGTTCCTTTTCAATACCCTCGGCTCGTTACACCGATAAGGCTGATGGACAGGTGAAACTTGAAACTCGGACAGCGCAAAAAACGTTGCCCGATACTTACCGCAAAGCCCGCTCCACCAAAAGGCGGAAAGCGGGCTGCTGCGAGGCGTGCAAACGGGTCGCGAGACCAGCTCGCCAGCGCTACGCGAAGGAAGCGCTGGCAGGCTTGATTAACGCGAGTACAGTTCCACGACCATCGATTCGTTGATGTCGCGAGCGACATCGGCACGATCGGGGGCCGACTTGAACGTACCGGTCAACTTGGTCGTATCGACTTCCACCCACTGGGGGATGCCGATGCTGGTGGCCAGGTCGAGCGATTCCTTGATGCGGCCTTGCTTCTTGGCCTTTTCGCGGATCGAAACGACGTCGCCAGCCTTGACCAGCATCGAAGCGATGTCAGCCGTGTGGCCGTTCAGTTCGATGGCGCGGTGGCTCACCAGCTGGCGAGCTTCGGCGCGCGTCGAGCCGAAGCCCATGCGGTAGACGACGTTGTCCAGGCGCGATTCCAGCAGCTGGATCAGCGTTTCGCCGGTGTTGCCACGGCGACGCTCGGCTTCAGCGAAGTACTTGCGGAATTGCTTTTCCAGCACGCCGTACATGCGCTTCAGCTTTTGCTTTTCGCGCAGCTGCAGGCCGTAGTCGGAAGTGCGGGCACCCGAAGTGCGGCCGTGTTGGCCAGGCTTGGAATCCAGCTTGCACTTGGAATCCAGCGAGCGACGGGCGCTCTTCAGGAACAGGTCAGTACCCTCGCGGCGCGAGAGCTTGCATTTGGGTCCAATATAACGTGCCATGTGGATTCCCTTTAGATACGACGACGCTTCGGCGGACGGCAGCCGTTGTGCGGAACGGGCGTGATGTCGGCGATGCTCGAAATCTTGATGCCCAGCGCGTTCAGAGCGCGGACCGACGATTCGCGGCCAGGGCCGGGGCCCTTGATGCGCACTTCCAGCGTCTTGATACCGTACTCGAGCGCGACGCGGCCAGCCGTTTCAGCGGCGACTTGCGCGGCGAACGGGGTCGACTTACGCGAACCCTTGAAGCCAGCACCGCCCGAAGTGGCCCACGACAGTGCGTTGCCCTGACGGTCGGTGATGGTGATGATGGTGTTGTTGAACGAAGCGTGAACGTGCGCGATGCCGTCCGAGACGTTCTTCTTAACCTTTTTGCGCACGCGCGAAGCGCCGCTGGTGGAAGCTTTCGCCATAATCCAGTTCCTCGATTATTTCTTCAGGGACGCAGCAGCACGACGCGGGCCCTTGCGGGTCCGGGCGTTGGTGCGAGTGCGCTGGCCGCGCACGGGCAAACCGCGCTTGTGACGCATACCGCGGTAGGTTCCCAGGTCGATCAAACGCTTGATCGAGAGCTGTACTTCACGACGCAGGTCGCCTTCAACCGTGAACAAACCAACATGTTCGCGGACGCGTTCCAATTCAGCGTCGCTCAGATCCTTGACCTTTTTGTCAAAGGGTACGTTTGCCGCTTCGCAGATTTTGCGAGCGCGCGTACGACCGATGCCAAAAATGGCGGTCAGGCCGATCTCGGCGTGCTGTTGCGGCGGAATGTTAATGCCAGCAATACGGGCCATGACTGTTCCTTGAATAAATCCGTTGCGTAGTCGCTAACCCGAGTTAGCCTTGACGCTGCTTGTGACGCGGGTCGGTGCAGATAACGCGCACCACGCCGTGACGTTTGATAACTTTGCAGTTGCGGCAGATCCGCTTAACCGATGCCATTACTTTCATGGTTGACTCCTAATTTTCCGTAATCCGGTTCCGCTCATTTGGAGCGGAAAACTATCCTGGCTCGCGTCAGATCATAGGGCGTGAGCTCCACTGTGACCTTGTCACCCGGCAGGATCCGGATGTAATGCATACGCATCTTGCCGGAAATATGGCCCAACACCACGTGGCCGTTTTCGAGCTTGACGCGAAATGTCGCGTTCGGGAGGTTCTCAAGAACCTCGCCTTGCATCTGAATGACGTCGTCCTTGGACATTCTTTTGCTTACCGCATCGGCAAACCCGCGCCCTTGAAGTTAGCCTTCTTGAGCAACGAGTCGTACTGGTGAGACATCATGTAGGCCTGAACCTGCGCCATGAAATCCATCGTCACCACCACAATGATCAACAGAGACGTACCACCGAAGTAGAAAGGAACGTTCCAGCGCATCACCAAGAATTCCGGCAACAGGCACACCAACGTAATGTAGATGGCACCTGCGAGCGTCAAACGCATCAGGATCTTGTCGATGTAGCGCGCTGTTTGCTCGCCCGGACGGATGCCCGGAACAAACGCACCACTCTTCTTCAGGTTGTCCGCCGTTTCGCGGCTGTTGAAAACCAGAGCCGTGTAGAAAAAGCAGAAGAAAATAATCGCGACCGAATACAGCGTGATGTAGAGCGGTTGACGAGGCGACAGGGCCGCAGCCAGGTCGCTAAGCCAGCGCATGTTCTCACTGCTGGAGAACCAGCTCGTGATCGTGGCCGGGAACAGAATGATCGACGATGCGAAGATCGGCGGAATCACCCCTGCCATGTTCAGCTTCAGCGGCAAATGCGAACTTTGACCACCGTAGACCTTGTTGCCGACCTGACGCTTGGCGTAGTTCACCGTGATCTTGCGCTGTCCGCGTTCCACGAACACCACAAAAGCGGTAACCAGCACCACCAGAGCCACGATGAACAGCGCCGAAAGCACGGACATCGCGTTGGTGCGGACCAGGTCCAACAGTGCAGCCAGCGCCGCGGGCAAACCCGCCACGATACCTGCGAAGATCAGGATGGAAATCCCGTTGCCAAGACCACGTTCCGTGATTTGCTCACCCAGCCACATGACGAACATGGTGCCGGTGACCAAGGTCACGACGGTCGTGAAGCGAAACAGCATGCCCGGATCGATCACCAGTCCCTGTTGGGACTCCAACGCCACCGAAATGCCCACTGCTTGCACCAGCGCCAGCACGACAGTGCCGTAGCGGGTGTATTGGGTAATCTTCCGACGTCCGGCCTCGCCCTCTTTCTTGAGCGCTTCCAGCGACGGCACCACCACCGACATCAACTGCATGATGATGGATGCCGAAATGTACGGCATGATCCCCAGGGCAAAAATCGAGAAACGCGAGAGCGCCCCGCCCGAGAACATGTTGAACAGGCCCAGGATCCCGCCCTGGTTCTGACGGAACAAGTCCGCCAGCGCATCCGGATTGATACCCGGTACGGGGATGTGTGTACCCAAACGGTAAACCACCAGGGCGAGCACCAGGAACACAAGACGACGCTTCAAATCGCCGTACCGTGCTCCGGTTTTGCCCAATGCCTGCGCGTTAGCCACTCGTCACCTCTGATCAAGCAAGCGAGCCGCCCGCGGCTTCGATGGCGGCGCGAGCGCCGGCCGTCGCGGTAATGCCCTTGAGCACGACCTTGCGCGAGAGTTCACCCGACTTGATGACCTTGGCGTAACGAACCGCCTGGCCAATCACGCCAGCCGCCTTCAGCACTTGCACATCGATTTCGTCGATGGGCAGGGCCTGGAGGTCCGACAAAAGAACTTGGGCATACAGGTGTTGACCCAGCGGGGTGAAACCACGCTTGGGCAGGCGACGTTGCAGCGGCATTTGACCGCCTTCGAAGCCAACCTTATGGAAACCGCCCGAGCGCGACTTCTGACCCTTGTGGCCACGGCCGGCGGTTTTACCCAGACCCGAACCGATACCACGGCCGACGCGGCGCTTGGCGTGCTTGCTGCCCTCAGCGGGCTTCAGCGAATTAAGTTGCATATCCGACATGGTGATTCCTTAGGCTTCCGAGACGGAAACGAGATAATCCACCTTACGGATCATCCCACGCACCTCGGGCGTATCGACCAGCACGCGGCTGCTGTTGATGCGGCCCAAGCCCAAACCGCGAACCGTATCACGGTGCGATTGCTTGGTACCGATCACCGAGCGCACGAGGGTCACTTTGATCTGCTTCTGAGCCATGATTTACCCCAGGATTTCTTCGACCGACTTACCGCGCTTGGCAGCAACATCGGCCGGGGTCAGGGAGGCGCGCAAGCCGTTCAACGTGGCGCGAACCATGTTGTAGGGATTGCTCGAGCCCAAGCTCTTGGCAACCACGTTACGCACACCCATCACTTCAAAAATAGCGCGCATCGGGCCGCCGGCGATAACGCCAGTACCTTCAGCAGCGGGCGAGATCAGCACGGTAGCGGCGCCATGCTTGCCAACCACGGTGTGGTGCAGCGTGCCGTTCTTCAGAGCGACCTTGAACATGCCGCGACGGGCCTGTTCCATAGCCTTCTGAACGGACACCGGCACTTCACGCGCCTTGCCCTTACCCATGCCAATGCGGCCATCGCCATCGCCAACCACGGTCAGCGCGGCAAAGCTCATGGTGCGACCACCCTTGACCACTTTGCTCACGCGGTTGACCGCGATCATCTTTTCGCGGAGGCCGTCATCGTTCTCTTTTTCCGCGGCGTTCTTGCCTTGTACTTTAGCCATTTGACAGATCCTCGCTTAGAACTTCAGGCCGGCTTCACGCGCGGCATCGGCCAGCGCTTTCACGCGGCCATGGTAACGAAAGCCCGAGCGATCGAAAGCGACCAGTTCAATACCGGCAGCCTTGGCCTTTTCGGCCACGCGCTTGCCGACCAGTGTAGCAGCGGCTTTGTTGCCGCCCTGGCCGGTTTGGCCGGCCAGTTGCGCACGCACTTCGGCTTCCACCGTAGAGGCGCTGACCAGAACGCGATCGCCTTCCGGCGAAATGATGTTGGCGTAGATGTGCTGGTTCGAGCGGAAGATCGAGAGGCGGTGAACGCGCAGCTCGTTGATCTTCCGGCGGGTCGGAACCGCACGACGCAAACGGGAAACTTTTTTGTCCATGATTCGTCCTTGCGTGCGCCGTTATTTCTTCTTGGTTTCTTTGATGACGACGCGTTCGTCCGAGTAACGCACGCCCTTGCCCTTGTAGGGTTCGGGTTCGCGGTACGCGCGGATTTCAGCGGCCATCTGACCGACGACTTGCTTGTTGGCGCCCTTGATGACGATTTCCGTCTGGGTGGGGCATTCGGCCTTGATACCGGCCGGCAACTGGTGCAAAACGTCGTGCGAGAAACCGAGCTGCAGCTTAACGGCGTCGCCTTGAATCGAGGCGCGGTAACCCACGCCAACCAGATTCAGCTTGCGCTCGAATCCCTTGCTCACGCCGGTAACCATATTGGCAACCAGCGCGCGCACGGTACCCGACATGGCATTGGCGTGACGCGTTTCGTTGGCGGCGGCAAACGTGAGCTTGCCTTCGTCCAGCGAAACCGTGACGTCGCCAGTCAGGGCTTGGGTCAAGGTGCCCAGCGGGCCCTTGACAGTGATCTGATCCTGCTTGATGTCAGCTTCGACACCTTTGGGCAGTTCGACCGGATACTTAGCGATACGTGACATTCGAATTTCTCCTTAGGCCACGTAGCACAGCACTTCGCCGCCGACGCCGTTGGCGCGAGCCTTACGGTCGGTCATGACGCCGCGCGAGGTCGAAACGATAGCCACGCCCAGGCCGTTCATGACCTGAGGAATGCTGGTACGGCCCTTGTAGATACGCAGACCAGGACGCGAGACGCGTTCGATGCGCTCGATGACCGGACGGCCAGCGTAGTACTTCAGGGTGATCTCGAGCTCAGGCTTGGCCTGGGTGCCCTTGATTTCAAAGCTGTCGATGTAGCCTTCGTCTTTCAGCACAGCGGCAATAGCCGCCTTCAGCTTCGAGGAGGGCATGCTCACCGTAACTTTGTCCACTTGCTGCGCATTGCGAATGCGGGTCAGCATATCGGCGATGGGATCGCTCATGCTCATATTGTTTCTCCTACCAGCTGGCCTTGGTGATGCCGGGGATTTCGCCCTTCATCGCCATTTCACGCAGTTTGTGGCGCGTCAGGCCGAACTTGCGGAACACACCGCGAGGACGACCGGTGACCACGCAACGGTTACGTTGACGCGTCGGGTTGGCATTGCGCGGCAGCTGTTGCAGCTTGAGCCGAGCTTGGTAACGTTCTTCGTCGGTCTTCGACTGGTCGTCAATGATCGACTTCAACTCAGCGCGCTTGGCAGCGAACTTGTCAGCCAGCTTGGCGCGCTTGATGTCGCGATTGATGAGGGAAAGTTTAGCCACGTCATCAGCCCCTTAGTTACGGAACGGGAAGCTGAAGGCCGTCAACAGCGCCTTGGCTTCTTCGTCGGTCTTCGCGGAGGTGGTGATGCTGATGTTCAGCCCACGCAGCGCGTCGATCTTGTCGTACTCGATTTCGGGGAAAATGATCTGCTCTTTCACCCCGATGTTGTAGTTGCCACGGCCATCGAACGCACGACCCGAGATACCGCGGAAGTCGCGCACGCGAGGCAGCGCAACCGCCACCAGGCGATCCAGGAATTCGTACATGCGTTGACCACGCAACGTGACCATGCAACCAATCGGGTAGTTTTCGCGGATCTTGAAACCGGCGATAGCCTTCTTGGTCTTCGTCACGACAGGCTTTTGGCCAGCGATCTTGGTCAGGTCCGACACCGCGTGTTCGATAACCTTCTTATCGGACACGGCTTCCGAGACACCCATGTTCAGGGTGATCTTGGTGATGCGCGGCACTTCCATGACGCTCTTGTAGCCAAACTTGGCCTGCAGGTCGCCAGCGACCTTGCTCTTGTAGAAATCTTGCAAACGAGACATGTCTATCGCCCCTTACGCCTTGGCGCCGACAACGGCACCATTGGAACGGAACACGCGGACCTTGCGGCCTTCGACATCTTGAACGCCCACGCGGTCGCCACGACCGGTTGCGGGGTTGAAGAGCGCCACATTCGAGATGTGGATGGGCATGGTCTTTTCGACAATCCCGCCCGGGTTGTTAGCCATCGGGTTGGCTTTCACGTGCTTCTTGACGACATTGACGCCTTCGACCAGAACGTGGTCGGCGTCAACGCGGGCCAGCACGGTACCGCGACGCTTCTTGTCGCGGCCGGTCAGGACGATGACTTCGTCGCCTTTACGAATGTTGTTCATCGTAGGGGCTCCTTACAGCACTTCCGGGGCCAACGACACGATCTTCATGAACTTCTCGGTACGCAGTTCACGCGTAACGGGTCCGAAGATGCGGGTGCCGATAGGCTCCAGCTTGGCGTTGAGCAACACGGCGGCATTGCCACCGAAACGAATCAGCGAACCGTCTTTACGGCGCACGCCCTTGGCGGTACGAACCACCACGGCATTGTAAATTTCGCCTTTCTTGACGCGTCCGCGCGGAGCCGCATCTTTGACGCTCACCTTGATGATGTCGCCGATACCGGCATAACGGCGCTTGGAGCCACCGAGCACCTTAATGCACATGACATGACGCGCACCAGTGTTATCGGCCACATCCAGCGTGGTCTGCATTTGGATCATGATTTTTCCTGTTCCAACTTAACTGGAAATACGGTTTTCCCAACAAGGGAACACTGCAATTCCTGCCAGTTTTGGTCCCGTCAGGTCTGCCGCCCTGCTTTTTTGTCGGCAAGTCCACAACATCTGGACCAGCAACTGGTTGGCAACGCAACGACCCTGGGTTGAAATCCTGCGGGTATTCCCCCAACACGTTCACCTAGCCTTCGGTTAAGTGAATCGACAATCTGGGAAAGCTGATCATTCTAGCGTGGTTAAATTTTGAGCGCAAGCACTTTGTTGGGATCACGCACAAAACACCACGCTCCCCTATGAGGGGAAGGGTTTTCGGACTATCCGCCCCCTATTTCTGGCGGTAGTAGCCCTTCTCCCAGGCGTCATGATTGGCCTTGCCGCGACGGATTTCGTCCGTGAACGGCGCGGCCATGAGCACCAGGCGATTCAACCATTTTACAGGAGACCGGCAAGGGCGCTCGAAATCCACGAACAGCACGGCCCGAAGGCCGTCTGTGTCGTTGTGGACCTGGTGCGGGTACAGGTCATCGAACACCACGGCCTGCCCCTCCCGCCAGCTGTAGCGCTCGCCCCCGACCTCGATCCAGCACCGCTCGGCGGGTTCGGGCACCACCAGGCCGAGGTGCAGGCGCAGGACGCCGTTGTACGGGCCGGTGTGCAGCGGAATTCGCTTGCCCGGCTCCAGGATCGAGAAGAACGCGGTGCGGATGCCCGGTATCCCCTTGAGCGCCCGGGCGGTGTCCGGGCAGCGCGCCAGGTTGCGCTCGGAGCGCAGGCCGTATCCCATGAAGACAAAGGTCTTCCATTGGTCGTCGGACGTGATCATCCCCACATCCGGGGAAATCTCGTGAAAGGCAGGCAGGTGCTGGCGTTCTGAGAGCAGTTCCGTCAGCTCGGCGCGGATGGCCGGCGCCTGGGCTTCCAGGCTAGCGACCCACGGAAACTGGCTGTTCTGGAAGATGGGCTTGTCCCCCACCAGCGAGGCCAGCGCGATGCGGTGGCGCAGCCAGTCAATGAAGCGGAAGAAGACCCGGGAATAGACACTGGGCTTAGCGGCCTGACGCGCGTCGACGGGTTGCACAATAGGTATCGGGATGGACGGCCAAGGATTCCCCATTTTGTCGATGGCGGCGCGCGCACGCAAGCTTTGCACGCGGTATTGGCTCCAAGCGTCCACCCGGGAGTGGACCTCCCCGCCGGGCGGAAGCTGGTTTAGACTGCCGTGGGCGACAGCGATCGCTATCCACTCCTATTTCGCAAGGAACGACAGGCATGTATGAACAGTTGGCGCTGTATATCGACGGCGAATTCGTCGCCGGCGAGGGCAGGCGCACCCAGGACGTCATCAACCCGGCCACGCTCGAAGTGCTCGGCCAGCTGCCCCACGCCACCGAAGCGGATCTGGATCGCGCGCTAGCCGCCGCCCAGCGCGCCTTCGAATCGTGGAAGAAATCGTCGCCCATGGACCGCTCGGCCATCCTGCGCAAGGTAGCCACGCTGTCGCGCGAGCGCGCCAAGGAAATCGGCCGCAACATGACTTTGGACCAGGGCAAGCCGCTGGCCGAAGCCGTGGGCGAAGTCACTTCCTGCGCCGAACATGCCGACTGGCACGCCGAGGAGTGCCGCCGCATCTACGGCCGCGTGATTCAGCCGCGCAATCCCGATGTCCGCCAGATCGTCGTGCGCGAGCCCATCGGCGTCTGCGCCGCGTTCACGCCCTGGAACTTCCCGTATAACCAGGCCATCCGCAAGATCGCCGCCGCTATCGGCGCCGGCTGCACGGTGGTGCTGAAGGGCCCTGAAGATTCGCCCAGCGCGGTCATGGCGATTGCCCGCATGTTCCACGACGCAGGCTTGCCCAAGGGCTGCCTGAACATCGTCTGGGGCGAGCCCGCCAAGATCTCCGATTACCTGATCCGCTCGCCTATCGTGCGCAAGGTGTCCTTCACCGGTTCCGTGCCCGTGGGCAAGCAGCTGGCGGCACTCGCCGGCGCGCATATGAAGCGCGTCACCATGGAATTGGGCGGCCACTCGCCCGTGCTGGTGTTCGACGACGCCGACATCGATCGCGCCGCCGAGATGCTGGCCAAGTTCAAGGTGCGCAACGCCGGCCAGGTCTGCGTGTCGCCCACCCGCTTCTACGTGCAGAACGGCGCCTACGAGCAGTTCCTGGCGCGCTTTTCCGACGTGCTGAAGAACATCAAGGTCGGCGACGGCCTGGAAGCTGGCACCGACATGGGCCCCCTGGCGCACGAGCGCCGCGTGCCTGCCATGAGCGCCTTCATCGACGACGCCAAGAAGCACGGCGGCAGGGTCGTGGTCGGCGGCGGTCCTCTGGATCGCAAGGGCTTCTTCTTCGCCCCCACCGTCGTGACGGACCTGCCCGACAACTCCATGCTGATGACCGAAGAGCCCTTCGGTCCGGTCGCGCCCGTGGTCCGCTTCACCGACACCGATGAAGTCCTGCGCCGCGCCAACAGCCTGCCCTTCGGCCTGTCGTCCTACGTGTTCACGAACTCGCTCAAGACGGCGACCAAGGTCTCCAACGGCCTCGAAGCCGGCATGGTCAACATCAACCACTTCGGCAGCGCGCTGGCCGAGACGCCGTTCGGCGGCATCAAGGACAGCGGCATCGGCAGCGAAGGCGGCACGGAAACGTTCGAGGGCTACCTGGTCACGAAATTCATCACGCACATCTGACCTCGTGCCCGCAGTACCGCAAAGCCCCGCACGTGCGGGGCTTTTTTTTGCCTCGGGCCGCAACGCAAATGTCATTCATGAAGCTGTCATCCACGTCGGGGAGCATTGCCCCCCTTACAGGCAGCTGATCCCCCGAACAGGAGACGACCGCCGCATCAAAAACAGTTCCAGGAATTTCAAAGCACGATGAAGCCCCTTTCACGCTATGCCCGCGCTGCTGGCTCCATGCTGCTCGTCGCCCTGCTTGCCGCTTGCGGCGGAGACAAGGACGACGATGCGCCTCCCGTGGCGGAAGTACCGCCCCCGGCGGAAACACCGGCCCAGCCGCCCGCCCCCGTGCAAGTCGCGTTCATGCCCGACATCCACTTCCATGACGTCTACGCCGACTTCAAGGATGGGTCTTTTCCCGGCATCCCCAATCCGAAGCATGGCGACAACGCCACGATCCGGACGATGTACGCGCAACTGACGTCCACACGCCTGTTCAATGAAAATTACTTCGCCTTCCTGGCGGCGCTGGACGATGCGGTTGCGCGCGGCGTGAAGTACATCGCGCTGCCGGGCGACTTCTCGGACGACGGCCAACCCGTGCACATGCGGGGCCTGGTCAAGATCATGGACGAGTACTCGAAGAAGCATGGCATCCAGTTCTTCGCCGCGCCGGGCAACCACGATCCCAACCGGCCCTTCAACCAGGCCGCAGGCAAGAGCGACTACCTGGGTTTGGATCCGGTGACCGGATTGATCGGCTTCTCGCAACCCATCTACAGCCGCGGCGGCAATGCCGCGTGCAGCACGCCTTACGGCGGCGACTGGGCGCGCGTGGGCAACACCTATTGCACCGAGGAAGTGCTGCACATGGGCTACGCCGGCATTACCGACGCGCTCAAGCAGCACGGCTTCATGCCCCAGCCGCAGAACGTGTATTACGAAACCCCGTACAGCACCTACAAGTACGAGGACTACGAATACGCCACGGCGCTGGCGCAGGCCAACTGGACCAACCGCCAATACGAGATCTGCGCGGAAGGCACCGGCGGTCCGAACAAGCCGCAAAACTACACGCTTTGCAAGATGGTGCCGGACACGTCCTATGTGGTGGAACCCGTGAAGGGCGTGTGGCTGGTTGGCCTGGACGCCAACGTCTATGTGCCCACCGGTATCGGCGCGAATGACTTCACCGGCTCGGGCGACCAGGGCTACAACAAGATGCTTACGCACAAGGCCCACGTCATCAAATGGCTGGCCGACGTCGTGGCCCGCGGCAAGGCGCAAGGCAAACAGGTCATCGCCTTCAGCCACTTCCCGATGTCGGAGTTCTTCAACGGGGCGTCCGATGACATCGAAGCGCTGCTGGGCGTCAACAAGATGCAGATGATCCGCCGCCCCGCGGAAAACACGACCCGCGCACTGGCGGAGACCGGCTTGAAGGTGCACGTGGGCGGCCACATGCACTTCAATGACATGGCCTTGCGCAACTACGGCGGGGACAACGCGCTGTTCAATATCCAGGCGCCTTCCATGGCGGCCTACGTGCCCGCCTACAAGCTCATGACGCTGCAAAGCGCGAACGAGATCGAAGTGCAGACCATCCGGCTCGACAAGGTGCCGCGCTTTGACGAACTGTTCGACCTCTACCGTGCCGAGAACGCCTATGACGCGCCGCCGCGCTGGGACGTGTCCATTCTGGACGCCAAGGACTACGGCGACTTCACCTATCGCTACATGAGCGAACTGGTGCGCCTGCGCCTGCTGAATGACGACTGGCGCTGCGAGATGCGCGAGCTGGTCAAGAGCCCCCTGACGGGCGCCGACCTGCTGACGCTGTCGCAGCTGCAGACGACCGTTACGCTCAAGGAACTGGCGAACACCGGCAACCAGAACAATCTGACCCCGGCATTCTTCGCCTGCCTGGCGGACGGCGGCGGCAGCGGCGCCAGCAATGCGGCATATGCCGGCAACGTGGCCGATGCCCAGGCCCGCGCGCAGGCCCTGGCCCAGGCCAACGGCATGCAGCTGGCGGACTTCGCGGAATGGAAGGCCCTGGAGCTGGCAGGCGACTTCGTGCGCCTGGCCAACGCCGGCGACCTGGCGTTCGCCGACATTCCCGCCCGACGCGCCAACCAGTACAAGCTGCTGGCCCAGGCGCTGAGCCAGACCAACGCCGCGGTGCAGATGAATGGCAGCAGTGTCAGCAACGCCACCACGCCGGCCGACCTGTTCAAGGCCCGCTTCAAGCCGCTGATGGCGATCATGCTGAAGCTGGCGGCCGGCGCGCCTTCGGAGCATATCCGCCTGGACCTGACGAGCAACAGCATCGTCAACCTGTCGAACCAGCCCTCGCCCTTCTAGACCGGGTTCATTCGACCCGAAGCGCAAGCGGCCCACTCTCGCGGTGGGCCGCTATTTTTGCGCGGTCAGGCTGGCCGGCAGCAGGGTCATGCCTGTGGCGCCCGGCCACCCGCCCGAGTATCCCGCGGCGTCATGCCGAATCGCTGCTTGAACAGCCGGCTGAAATGCGAGGGATGCGAAAAACCGACCTGGTAGGCAAGCTCGGCGATGCTGCGATGGCGGTGCTGCGGGCTGAGCAGCAGCTCGCGGCACTTGTCCAGCCTCTGATCAAAGATGAAGGACTCCGCCGACAGGCCTCCGGCGCGCAGGATGCGATGCAGGTAAGCGACCGACACACCGCACCCCTGAGCCACCCGCAGCGGCGACAGGGCCGGGTCCGCAAGATGCTGGCGGATGTACGCCAGAACACGCGCCCGGTGCGCCACCGTGACGCTGCTATCCGACTCCGACGCATGTCCCTGCCCCGGCTGCACCAGGAACAGCACGATCAGGTCGATCAGACGTTCGCCCAGCTCGGCGACCTCGGTGTCGGACCAGCCGTCCATGCCCTTGAACAGATGATCCATGTAGCCGGCCAGCAACGCCCCCCGAGGGGATCCGTCGTCCGTGCGCAGCTTGTAGAAGGCGCCGACGCGCGAATCCCGTTGCGATAGCGCGCTGCGCGGGAACGACACGCTCAGGCTGCGATAGCCCGCCGCCCCCTGCGCCGTCGCCTGGTAGGGCAGGCTCTGGTTCATCAGGTACACGCAACCCGGTTCGACCTGGAATTCGCGCCCCTGCTGCCGCACGGCCAGCGGTCCCGCCAACGGCAGGCCGAAGGTATAGAACTCCTGGTCCAGCCGCGACACATTGCCCGCCGTGCGTTCCAGTCTTTGTCCCTGATAGTGCAGGTCATTGAACTGCAGGCTGGCGCGGCGCGCGTAGCGCACATGCCCGGCGAAACTGCCCGGCTTTCCGCCATGCACCTCGAAGGGGCCGAAGGCACTGGACAGCGCCGCGCGCCATTGATCGCGCCGGTCAGCGCCGGCGCTGGCCGAAATGGCGAATTCCGAATCTGGCATGGCGCGGTCTCCTGGTACGCGGGGGGTGCGCAAATTGATCTTGCGTCTACATATTCTTGACTCACCCTGCTCTGGGGCGGACGGCGCATTGTGGACGCGCCTGCCGCAAGTCTATATTCAGCCCGATAAGCACACAACCTGGACAACCCGGGAGGAGACTCATGGCACAGGCAGGCACGGCGGCCGCGCGCCATACGCCCGCGTCGCGCTATCTGCGTTGCGCGGGCCGCGAGCTGCATTACACGGAATGGGGCGCGGCCGATGCGCCCCCCATCATCATGTGGCACGGCCTGGCCCGGACTGGCCGTGACTTCGACGAGCTGGCGCAGGCGCTCGCGGACGATTACCGCATCATCTGCCCTGACACGATCGGACGCGGCCTGTCGCAATGGAGCCCCGACCCCTTGGCGGAGTATCGGCTGGACTTTTACGCGGCGCTGGCGTGCGCCCTGCTGGACGGCCTGTCGCTCAAGCGCGTGCGCTGGGTGGGCACGTCCATGGGCGGCGCCACCGGCATGCATGCCGCCGCCAGTACTTTGCGCGACCGCATCTCGCACCTGGTGGTCAACGATATCGGACCCGAGCTGCCACCGCCCGCCGTCGAGCGCATCGTGGCCTATGCCGGCAATCCTCCCGCCTTCGACACAGTCACGGAACTGGAGGCCTGGCTGCGCGTGGCCTACAAGCCCTATGGCTGGCAGAGCGACGAACAATGGCGCAGGATGGCGGAGACGTCCGTGCGGCGGCTGCCCGACGGCCGCGTCACCACGCATTACGATCCGGCCATCGTGGGCCAGTTCAGCCATCACCCCGGCGACTACGACCGCTGGAGCGGGTACGACTCGCTCCGCATGCCGCTGCTGCTTTTGCGCGGCGCCGATTCGGATCTTCTGCTGCCCGAGGTGGCCCACGCCATGACCGAGCGTGGCCCGCGCGCGCAGCGCATCGACTTTCCCGATTGCGGCCATGCCCCCGCCTTGAACGTCCCGCCGCAGATCGAAGCCATCCGCCAATTTCTTGCCAGGCCGGAACCCACGGCCGCCCGCGACCACTGACACCAGGAGACTTCCATGAAACGCATTCTGCTCGCCGCGCTGGCCAGCCTTTGCATGAGTTCCGCGGTTGCGGCGAAAGACTTCGTCGTGGCCCATGTGTACGACAAGACCGGGCCGCTCGAGGCCTATGCCAAGCAAACCCAGAACGGGCTGCTGCTGGGCCTGGAGTACGCCACGCAGGGCACCATGACGGTGGCCGGCCGCAAGATCCGCGTCATCGAAAAGGACAACCAGGGCAAGCCGGACGTGGCCCGCGCGCAGCTGGCTTCCGCCTACGCCGACGACAACGCGGACATCGCGGTCGGCCCCACGTCCTCAGGCGTGGCGCTGGCCATGCTGCCGATCGCGGAAGAGTACGAGAAGATCCTGCTGGTGGAACCCGCCGTGGCGGACTCGATCACCGGCGAGAAGTGGAACAAGTACATCTTCCGCACCGGCCGCAACTCTTCGCAGGACGCCATCGCCAACGCCGTCGCGTTCGACCAGGCGGGCACGTCGATCGCCATGCTGGCGCAGGACTATGCCTTTGGCCGCGACGGCGTCAAGGCGTTCAAGGGCGCGCTCAAGAACGCCAAGATCGTGCATGAGGAGTACCTGCCCGCCAACGCCACCGATTTCACCGCGGGCGCGCAGCGCCTGTTCGACGCGCTCAAGGACAAGCCTGGCCGCAAGATCATCTTCATCCTCTGGGCCGGCGCGGGCAATCCGTTCAAGATCGCGGACCTCGACCCCAAGCGGTTCGGCATCGAAATCGCCACGGGCGGCAATACGCTGACCGCCATGACGCCTCTGAAGTCGCTGGCCGGCATGGAAGGCGCCACCTATTACTACTACGGCATTCCGAAAAATCCGGTGAATGATTGGCTGGTGACGGAACATCAAAAGCGCTTTGGCCAACCGCCGGACTTCTTCACGGCGGGCGGCATGGCATCGGGCATCGCCATCGTGGCTGCATTGAACAAGACCGCGGGTGACTCCGACACCGACAAGTTGATCAAGGCGATGGAAGGCATGAGCTTCGACACGCCCAAGGGCAAGATGACCTTCCGGCCCGAGGACCACCAGGCGATGCAGTCCATGTACCACTTCCGCATCAAGAATGACCCGTCCGTGCCATGGGCGGTCCAGGATCTGGTCAAGGAGATTACGCCCGACCAGATGGCCGTTCCCATTCAGAACAAGCGTTGACCCCAGACCCGCCCATGCTGGAAACCCAATCGCTCACGATTCGTTTCGGCGGACATGTGGCCGTCAACAACGTCAGTTGCGCCTATGCGCCTGGCACGTTGACCGCCATTGTCGGCCCGAACGGCGCGGGCAAGACCACTTACTTCAATCTGATCTCCGGCCAGTTGCGCGCCAGCGCGGGGACCGTGCTTTTGAATGGACGCGACCTGACGTCGCTGGCGGCGCCGGCTCGCATGCATGCGGGCCTGGGACGCGCGTTCCAGCTGACGCAATTGTTCCCGCGCTTGAGCGTGCATGAGAACGTGCGGCTTGCCCTGCAGTCGCGCCAGCAAGGCATGGGCTGGCGGCAGATCCGTTTCTGGCGCACCTGGAGTGACGATCGCGGCCTCATGGAACGCGCCGACCTGCTGCTCGAGCGCACCCGTCTGTCGGCGCGCCGCGATCAAGCGGCCGCGGACCTGCCGCACGGCGATCAGCGCAAACTGGAGATCGCCATGCTCATCGCGCTGGAGCCGAAGGTATTCATGTTTGACGAGCCCACCGCCGGCATGAGCGTGGACGACGTCCCCGTCGTGCTGGACCTGATTCGCGAGATCAAGAACGACACCTCGAAGACCATTCTGCTCGTGGAGCACAAGATGGATGTCGTTCGCGAGCTTGCCGATCGGATCGTCGTGCTGCACAACGGCCAACTGATGGCGGACGGAGACCCTGCGACCGTCATCGCATCCCCCATCGTGCAACAGGCCTATCTGGGCATCAGCCCGGTGGAGAAGGCGGCATGACGCCGAGTCCACTCCTGCAAATGAAGGACGTGCATACGCATATAGGCGCGTATCACATCCTGCACGGCGTCAATTTGTCGGTGCCACCGTCGGCCGTGACCATGCTGCTGGGCCGGAATGGCGCCGGCAAGACGACCACGCTGCGCACGATCATGGGCTTGTGGCGCGCATCGCAAGGCGCGGTGAGCTTCGACGGCGCGGCCATCGGCGGGCCGGGCACGCGCAAGTCGCCTCCCGACATGGCGCGCATGGGCATGGCCTACGTGCCAGAGAACATGGGCATCTTCGCGGACCTGTCGGTGAAGGAGAACATCCTGCTGGCGGCGCGCCATGCAAAGAACGCCAGCCAGCTGGACACGGCGCGGCTGGAATGGATCTTCGGCTTCTTTCCCGCGCTGAAAAAATTCTGGCTGCATCCCGCCGGCAAGCTGTCGGGTGGTCAGAAGCAGATGCTGGCAATGGCGCGCGCCATCATCGAGCCGCGCCGCCTGCTGCTGGTGGACGAGCCCAGCAAGGGCCTGGCGCCAGCCATCATCCAGAACATGATCGACGCCTTCATCGAGCTCAAGCAGGCATCCACCACCATCCTGCTGGTCGAGCAGAATTTCAACTTCGCCCGCCAGGTCGGCGATCACGTCGCGGTCATGGATAACGGGCGGGTCGTCCATGCCGGTGGCATGGAAGAGCTGGCGGCGGACGACGCGCTGCAGACGCGCCTGCTGGGCCTGTCACTGGGAAGCCATCAATGAGTACGCTCGACATCGAAGCCCCGCTGCCGCGCGCAAGCGCGGACCTTCGCCCCATCCTGCTGGTATTGGCATTGGCGGCTATCGCGCTGCCGCTGGTCGGCTCGCTTTCCACCTGGGTCACACTGACTTTCGCCGGCCTCGCCATGGGCATGATCATCTTTATCGTGGCCTCGGGCATGACGCTCGTCTTCGGCCTGATGGACGTGCTGAACTTCGGGCACGGCCTCTTCATCGCCATCGGCGCCTACATGGCGGCGACCATTCTGGGCTCCATGGCCGACTGGACGCAGTCCGCCAGCTTCTGGACGAACCTGGTCGCGGTGCTGCCCGCCATGATCGTCGGCATGCTGGTGGCGGGCGCGGTGGGCCTGGCGTTCGAACGCGTGATCGTGCGTCCGGTCTACGGCCAGCATCTCAAGCAGATCCTCATCACCATGGGCGGCATGATCATCGGTGAAGAGATCATCAAGATGATGTGGGGACCACAAACCATTTCCCTGCCGCTACCCGAGGCGCTGCGCGGTGCCTTCCTGCTGGGCGACGCAGCCATCGAGAAATTCCGCATCGTGGCGCTGGTGGTGGGCCTGCTGGTGCTGGCCGGCATGCTGTGGGTGCTTAATCGCACCAAGCTGGGCCTGTTGATCCGTGCCGGTGTGGAAGATCGGGAAATGGTCGAAAGCCTGGGCTATCGCATCCGTCATCTGTTCGTCGGCGTGTTTGTCGCGGGTTCGATGCTGGCGGGGTTGGGCGGCGTGCTGTGGGGCATGTACCAGCAGTCCGTCGTGCCGCAGCTGGGCGCGCAGGTGAACGTGCTGATCTTCATCGTCATCATGATCGGCGGCCTGGGCTCCACCGTGGGTTGCCTCATCGGCGCGCTGCTGGTGGGCCTGATGGCCAACTACACCGGCTTCCTGCTGCCCAAGGCCGCCCTGTTCTCGAACATCGCGCTGATGGTCGCCATTCTGCTGTGGCGCCCGCAAGGCGTATATCCCGTCACCAATCGCTAGGAGCCGCCGACATGCCGCTACGCCTGCTTTCCGGCGACCCTCCGCGCAGCACGATGCTGGCGCTGCTGCTCATCGTGATCGTGGCCGCGCTGGCCGCGGCGCCGTTTCTGTTCCCAGGTCCGAAGTCGCTCGCCGTCGCCGCGAAGATCCTGGTGTTCGTTATTCTTGTCGCCAGCTATGACCTGCTGCTGGGCTACACGGGCATCGTCAGCTTCGCGCACACTATGTTCTTCGGAATCGGCGCGTATGGCGTGGCGATCGCCAGCGTGCGGATGGAACCGGGCTGGACCGCGGTGTTCACGGGGGTGGCTGGCGGACTGGCGGTTTCGCTGGCCTTTGCCCTGCTGATCGGCCTGGCCAGCCTGCGCGTGCGCGCCATCTTCTACGCCATGATCACACTCGCGGTGGCCGCCGCTTTCCAGACGCTGGTGTCGCAGCTGTCGGACATGACTGGCGGCGAGGACGGCCTGAACTTCAAGGTGCCGCAAATGCTGCGGCCCGCGTTTCGGCCGTTGTCGGAGCCGGTGTTCGGCATCAACATCGACGGCCGCATCATCACCTACTATCTGATCGCCGCGGTTTGTCTGGTGTTGTTCCTGATCCTGCTGCGTATCGTGAACTCTCCGTTCGGCCGGGTGCTGCAGGCCATACGGGAGAACCCCTTCCGCGCCGAAGCCATCGGGTATCGCACGGTGCTCTACCGCAGCCTGTCGAACCTGCTGGCGGCGGCCTTCGCCACGCTGGCGGGCGCGATGTACGCGCTATGGCTCCGCTATAACGGCCCGGACACGTCGCTTTCGTTCGAGATCATGCTCAACATCCTGCTGATGGTCGTCATCGGCGGCATGGGGACGATGTATGGCGCCGTCGTGGGAGCCAGCCTGTTCGTGTTCGCACAAAGCTATCTCCAGGATGGGCTGCATGCGGTTCACGGGGTCGTGGCAAGCGTGGCGCCCTTGGCGCTGCTGTTCGAACCAGACCGCTGGCTCTTGTGGCTGGGCATTCTGTTCGTGCTGTCGGTGTATTACTTCCCCACAGGCATCGCGGGACGGCTGCGGGAGTTCGCAAGACGCGCATAGGGCGCCGCGCGCCGTTGCCACCGCGGCTCCGCACCAAAGGGCGCCCTCTACTTCACCCGGCGACGCAGTTCGTCCAGGCTGCGCGACAGCTTGTCCAACTCGCTTTTCTGGCTGTTCACGGTGCGCGCCAGCTTGTCGAGCTCGCCCTTCTGGCTATCGCTGCCACGGCCGCCGTCGTCCTGTCTGCGCTCCAGGTTCGCAATCTTTCGCGCCTGCTCATCAAGCTTGCGGGTCAGCGTCTCGTTCTTGGCGCGCAATTCCTCCAGCGCCTTTGCCTGCTCGGAAACACGCTGCGTCAGGTCCGACAGTTCGCGCACTTCCACGCCTGTTCTAACCCGACCGTCACTACCGACCATCACAAAACTGTCGCGGTACGGCCGTTCGAAGGTCTGGTCCTTCAAGGGCACCTGGCCCCATGCGGCGCACGGCACCATTACCGCGGCGCCCACGGCCACCCCGCACGCCAGACCGAATCCACTCACCACTGCTCGCATATGCGGGCTCCAGAATTATCAGAAGTGAAAGACGGCCAGAAACGCCGCACCTGAAGCCTTGCCTACCGTCCACTCTGCCCGAGCGTATCCGCGTCGCGCCGCAGGCCATTGACGCGCCGCTGCATCTCATCCACGCTGCGCCGCGTATCGCTGTTTCCGCGATCCAGTTCGGAGCCCGATGGCGTTGGCGCCAGCCGCGGCATGTCCATGGGAGCACCGGCGTTCAGCGGAATCATGGCGGGCGGATGCCGATCCGCGGCTGACGGCTTCTCGTTGAGCACGCGCTCCAGCACACGCAGCTGCTCGCGTTGCACCTGGAGCGCGCGCTCCTGGTCCATCAGGGCTTGCTCACTTTCATCCTCGGTGCCGAAGATCGCCGCGTGATCGCGCGACAGACCGTCCAGTCGGACCCGGGGGTCCGGTCCGGCATTCAGCACCGCCTTGCCGATGGCCGTCGGATCCGAAGCGAGCGCGGGTTCAACCTGGCCTTGAGCCTGCGCCGTTCCGGGCGCTATCGCCAGTCCGCTCACCACCAGCAATCCGAGGCGGGCTACTTTCATGAAACCGCGCATGTTGTCCTTTGAGTCGCCACATTCAAGACGCGAAAAAAAACGGCAAGGGGTTTTAGCCCTTGCCGTTTTATATCAGAACGGCGAACCGTTCCGATGACTGCTTTACTTAGATGATACGTGCGGCTTCAACCAGACGCACCACACGCCACGACTTCGAGCGCGAGATGGGACGGCCTTCAGCGATTTCAACCGTATCGCCTTCGTTGTACTGGTTCGATTCATCGTGCGCCTTGTACTTCGCGGAACGCATGATGATCTTGCCGAAGATGGGGTGCTTGACGCGGCGTTCAACCAGAACCACGACAGTCTTGTCCATCTTGTTGCTGACGACCTTGCCAACCAGCGTACGCTGGCGCTTGGCCACTTGGGTGTTTTGAGTTTCGCTCATCTTTATTTCCCTGCCTTCTCGGTCAGCAAGGTGCGAACGCGCGCAATGTCGCGACGCACGTTGCGCAACTGGCTGGTGTTGGCCAGTTGCTGCGTGGCTTTCTGCATACGCAGACCGAATTGTGCCTTCAGCAGGCTTTCGAGCTCTTTGCCGAGCTCGGCGGCGTCTTTCGAACGGAGTTCGCTAGCTTTCATGTTAGTACTCCTTAAGCACCGATATGACGCGCGACGAACGTGGTCGAAATCGGCAGCTTGGCAGCGGCCAGGCGGAAGGCTTCACGAGCGATTTCCTCGCTGACGCCTTCCATTTCGTAGAGCACCTTGCCGGGCTGAATTTCAGCGACCCAGTACTCCGGGTTGCCCTTACCGTTACCCATCCGGACTTCGGCGGGCTTCTGCGAGATGGGCTTATCCGGGAAAATACGAATCCAGATGCGGCCGCCACGCTTGATGTGACGATTGATGGCACGACGAGCGGCTTCGATCTGGCGAGCGGTCAGACGGCCACGGCCGGTGGCCTTCAGACCGAATTCGCCGAACGACACGTGGGTACCACGGGTCGCCAGACCGGTGTTGCGGCCCTTCTGCTCTTTGCGATACTTTCTGCGAGAGGGTTGCAGCATGCTTATTCTCCTTCAGGCGCCGGAGCAGCGTCCGCCTTGCGGGGACCACCACGGCCACGACCACCCGGACGACCGGTGCGAGCACCGTCCGGACGATCACCACGCGGAGCGCGGCGCGGACGACGTTCTTCTTCGCGCGGGGCTGCGGTTTCCGGCGGCAATTCGCCGTTGGCCAGCATGTCGCCCTTGTAGACCCAGACCTTGATGCCGATCACGCCATACGTCGTGTGGGCTTCGGAGGTGCCGTAGTCAATGTTGGCCTTGAGGGTGTGCAGCGGCACACGGCCTTCGCGATACCACTCGGTGCGAGCAATTTCGATACCGTTCAGACGGCCCGAGCTCATGATCTTGATGCCTTGGGCACCCAGACGCATCGCGTTTTGCATCGCGCGCTTCATTGCGCGACGGAACATGATGCGCTTCTCGAGCTGTTGCGAGATCGAGTCGGCGATCAGTTGAGCATCGGTTTCCGGCTTGCGGATTTCTTCGATGTTGACGTGCACGGGCACGCCCATCAGACGCTGCAGATCAGCCTTCAGGCTTTCGATGTCTTCGCCGCGCTTGCCGATCACCACGCCCGGACGAGCCGAGTAGACGGTGATGCGGGCATTCTTGGCGGGACGCTCGATGATCACGCGACCGACGGAGGCGCTCTTGAGCTTCTTCTTCAGGTACTCGCGAACGCGAATGTCTTCGGCCAACATCGTGCCGAAGGCCTTGTCGTCGGCGAACCAACGCGAGGACCAATTACGGGTGACCGCGAGACGGAACCCAGTGGGGTGAATTTTCTGACCCATCGTGACTCCTTAAGCTCCGACCTTGACCGTGATGTGGCAGGTCTGCTTCTCGATACGGTTGCCGCGGCCCTTGGCGCGAGCGGAGAAGCGCTTCATCGACTGAGCCTTGTCCACAAAAATCGTGGTGACTTTCAGTTCGTCGATATCGGCGCCGTCGTTGTGCTCGGCGTTGGCGATGGCGGACTCGACAGCCTTCTTCAGGATGACGGCAGCCTTCTTCGGCGAGAAGGTGAGGATCTCCAGCGCACGGCCGACCTTCTGACCGCGGATCAGGTCCGCAACCAAACGGGTCTTCTGTGCGGAGATGTGAACCCCACGGATAATGGCAGTAGTTTCCATCGCTTACCTCTTCGCCTTCTTGTCCGCGGCGTGACCCTTGAACGTACGGGTCAGCGCGAACTCGCCCAGCTTGTGACCGACCATGTTCTCGTTGATGTACACGGGAACATGCTGCTTGCCGTTGTGCACAGCGATCGTCAGACCGATGAACTCGGGCAGGATCGTGGAACGACGCGACCAGGTCTTGATCGGCTTCTTGTCTTTGCCCGCGACGGCCGTGTCCACCTTTTTGATCAGGTGAGCATCGACAAACGGGCCTTTCTTGATCGAACGTGACATAGTGTTCGCCTCTTACTTGCGCTTGCGCCGTTGGACGATCATATTGTTCGTCCGCTTGTTGCGACGGGTCTTGAAACCCTTCGCCGGAGTACCCCACGGGCTGACCGGTTCGCGTGCTTCACCGGTACGGCCTTCACCGCCACCGTGCGGGTGATCCACCGGGTTCATGGCAACGCCACGGACCGTCGGGCGGATACCACGCCAACGCATTGCACCGGCCTTGCCGATTTGGCGCAGGCTGTGTTCTTCGTTACCGACTTCACCAATGGTGGCGCGGCATTCGATGTGCACACGGCGGACTTCACCCGAGCGCAGACGCACCTGAGCGTAGATGCCTTCGCGAGCCAGCAGGACGGCGGAAGCGCCAGCCGAGCGGACCATCTGAGCACCCTTGCCGGGCAGCATTTCGACGCAGTGAATCGTCGTACCCACCGGGATGTTGCGGATCGGCAGCGTGTTACCAGCGCGGATCGGAGCATCGATGCCCGACAGCAAGGTAGCACCCACTTCCAGACCACGCGGAGCGATGATGTAACGACGTTCGCCGTCGGCGTAGCACAGCAGAGCGATGTGCGCCGTACGGTTGGGGTCATATTCCAGACGCTCGACCTTTGCCGGGATACCGTCCTTGTCGCGACGGAAGTCGACGACACGGTAGTGCTGCTTGTGACCACCGCCACGGTGACGGATCGTGATGTGACCGTTGTTGTTACGGCCAGAACCACGGGTCTTCTTTTCCAGCAGCGGCGCGTAGGGCTCACCCTTGTGCAGGTTCGGGCTAACAACCTTCACCATGCCACGGCGGCCAGCCGAAGTCGGCTTAACTTTTACGAGGGCCATTTACTTCACCTCCGCAAAGTCGATTTCCTGGCCGTCCTTGAGCGACACGTAAGCCTTGCGCTCATTACGGCGACGGCCAACGAATCGGCCAAAGCGCTTGACTTTGCCCTTACGGTTGAGGACCTGCACGGACTCGACCTGCACTTTGAAGAGCAGTTCGACGGCAGCCTTGATTTCCGGCTTGGTAGCGTCAGCCACGACACGGAAAGCGACTTGCTGATTCTTCTCAGCGACGAACGTGGCCTTTTCGGTCACGATCGGAGCCAGAATGACTTGCATCAAGCGTTCAGCGTTCATCCCAGCATCTCCTCGAGTTGAGCGATGGCCGGCTTGGTGATCAGCACTTTCTTGTAGTGGACCAGCGACAACGGATCGGCATAACGGGGCTCGACAACAGCAACATGCGGCAGGTTGCGGGTGGCGAGGTAAACATTCTCATCAACGCTGTCGGTGATGATCAGGACGGAATCCAGGCCCAGGCTCTTCAGCTTTGCAGCAGCAGCCTTGGTCTTGGGCGATTCCAGATCAAACGATTCAACGACGGCGATGCGGTCTTCACGAGCCAGTTGCGACAGGATCGAACGGATCCCGGCGCGGTACATCTTCTTGTTGACCTTCTGGCTGAAGTTCTCTTCGGGCGAGTTCGGGAAAGTCCGACCACCGCCACGCCACAGCGGCGACGAAGTCATACCGGCGCGAGCGCGGCCGGTACCCTTCTGGCGCCAGGGCTTCTTGGTCGAGTGCTTAACTTCGGCACGATCCTTCTGAGCGCGGTTGCCGGCACGGGCATTGGCTTGGAAAGCCACCACGATCTGATGAATCAGAGCTTCGTTGAAGTCACGGCCGAAGATCGTGTCGGGCGCGCTAAACGTAGCAGCGGCCTGACCTTGGTCGTTCAGGAGCTTGAGATCCATTTACTTACGCTCCCTTCTTGGCCGGGGCCTTGATGGCCGGGCGCACGACGATGTCGGCGCCAGCGTGGCCGGGGACAGCGCCCTTGACCAGCAGCAGGCCACGCTCGACGTCAACGCGAACGACGTCGAGGTTTTGAACGGTGCGGGTGACATCACCCAGGTGACCAGCCATGCGCTTACCCGGGAAAATACGGCCCGGATCTTGTGCTTGACCAATCGAGCCCGGAACACGGTGCGAACGGGAGTTACCGTGCGAAGCGCGTTGCGAACCGAAGTGGTGACGCTTGATGGTACCGGCGAAGCCTTTACCAATGGTCGTGCCCGTCACGTCGACCTGTTGGCCGGCTTCGAACACGGATTCCACAGCGATCACGGAACCGGCCGCAAATTCAGCGGCGCGAGCGGGATCAAGGCGGAATTCTTTGAGGATGCTACCGGCTTCAGCGCCGGCTTTGGCGTAGTGGCCCGTTTGCGGCTGAGCCACACGCGAGGCACGACGGGTGCCATAAGCCACCTGGATCGCGGCGTAGCCGTCGGTTTCCAGCGACTTAACTTGGGTCACGCGGTTGTTAGACACGTCCAGCACGGTCACCGGGATGGATTCACCTTCCTCGGTAAAAATGCGGGTCATGCCGACCTTGCGACCCACCAGCCCCAGCCGGTGAGCGGCGGGCGTGGGTGTCGAATTCGACATCGTTTTCTCCATTCCCGACTGCGATTGGTCGGGGCTAATCAGGCAAAAGGTAACGGCCTTTGCCCTACGACTATGTTCAACCTGGGCGGGTCAAGCTATTCCCAAATATCGGGAGTTGCTTGGGGCCTTGCCCATAGTTAGACTCGCCACAAAATGGCAAGCTTGGCATATTAGCATGTTTTTTTCAGGCAGCACAAGCACTTAGCCCATTTTGCCCTAGCCGGGAGACGCATTTACGCCACGCGCCGCGTCCCCGTCGGAGGCATCCTGGTGGATAGCCCGGCAGGCCGTGTCCCGTTAAGACAGTAAGCGCCCGCTAACCACTGCCACTCATGCGGCCGCCAAAAACAAAATGGCCGCATTCCCAAGGGAGTGCGGCCATCTTTTCACGAACCCGCCGGCGAAGGTAGCAGGTCCGGAGCGCCTTACTGCAGCGCGATTTCGACGTCGACGCCAGCCGGCAGGTCCAGACGCATCAGAGCGTCAACGGTCTTGTCGGTCGGATCAACGATGTCCATCAGACGCTGATGGGTGCGGATTTCGAACTGGTCACGCGACGTCTTGTTGACGTGCGGCGAACGCAGAACGTCGTAGCGACGGATACGCGTGGGCAGCGGCACCGGGCCGCGGACAACGGCGCCAGTGCGCTTGGCGGTGTCGACGATTTCAGCGGCCGATTGATCGATCAGCTTGTAATCGAAGGCTTTCAAGCGGATACGGATCTTTTGGTTTTTCATGGCGTTTCCTAAAGAACGAGAGGCGAGGGCGAGATTGCGCCCTCGCTGGTTGTTTGCTGCTTAACGGATCCGAATTACTTCAGGATCTTGGCGACGACGCCGGCGCCGACGGTACGACCGCCTTCACGGATGGCGAAACGCAGGCCTTCTTCCATGGCGATGGGAGCCAACAGCTTGACCGTCATGGCCACGTTGTCGCCCGGCAGAACCATTTCCTTGTCGGCCGGCAGCTCGATCGTGCCCGTCACGTCCGTCGTGCGGAAGTAGAACTGGGGACGATAGCCTTGGAAGAACGGAGTGTGACGGCCGCCTTCTTCCTTGGACAGGATGTACACCTCGGACGTGAAGTCCGTGTGCGGGGTGATCGAGCCCGGCTTGGCCAGAACTTGACCGCGCTGGACGTCTTCACGCTTGGTGCCGCGCAGCAGGATACCCACGTTGTCGCCGGCTTGACCTTGGTCGAGCAGCTTGCGGAACATTTCCACGCCCGTGCAAGTCGTCTTGACCGTCGGAACCAGACCGACGATTTCGATTTCTTCGCCGACCTTGACGATGCCGCGCTCGATACGGCCGGTAACCACCGTGCCGCGACCCGAGATCGAGAACACGTCTTCAACCGGCATCAGGAACGCGCCGTCAACGGCACGCTCAGGCGTCGGGATGTACGAGTCCAGAGCGGCAGCCAGGTTCATGATGGCCTGTTCGCCCAGTTCGCCCTTGTCGCCTTCCAGCGCCAGCTTGGCCGAACCCTTGACGATCGGGGTGTCATCGCCCGGGAAGTCGTACTTCGACAGAAGTTCGCGAACTTCCATTTCCACCAGCTCGAGCAGCTCGGCGTCGTCAACCATGTCAGCCTTGTTCAGGAAGACGATGATGTACGGCACGCCAACCTGGCGGCTCAGCAGGATGTGTTCACGCGTTTGCGGCATCGGGCCGTCAGCGGCCGACACAACCAGGATCGCGCCGTCCATTTGCGCGGCGCCCGTGATCATGTTCTTCACATAGTCAGCGTGGCCCGGGCAGTCAACGTGCGCGTAGTGACGCGCTTCCGTTTCGTACTCGACGTGAGCCGTGTTGATCGTGATGCCGCGAGCCTTTTCTTCAGGAGTCGCGTCGATCTGGTCGTAGCCCTTGGCTTCGCCGCCAAACTTGTTCGACAGAACGGTCGTGATCGCCGCCGTCAACGTCGTTTTGCCGTGGTCAACGTGACCAATCGTACCCACGTTCACGTGCGGCTTGGTACGTTCAAACTTGCCTTTTGCCATGATCTCTATCCTTTAACTTTCAAGGAAACTTGATTTCTGCCAGGGCCGCCCGGCTGGGCGGACCTGACAAGGGTTATTTACTTGGCCCGAGCGGCGATGACTTCGTCAGCGACGTTCTTGGGAGCCTCGGAGTAATGCTTGAATTCCATCGTGTACGTGGCACGGCCTTGCGTCAGCGAACGCAGGTTCGTGGCGTAACCGAACATCTCGGCCAGGGGCACTTCAGCCTTGATGGTCTTGCCGCCGCCAACCATGTCGTCCATGCCTTGAACCATGCCGCGACGCGAGGACAGATCGCCCATCACGGTGCCAGCGTAGTCTTCGGGCGTTTCGACTTCAACGGCCATCATCGGTTCCAGCAGCACGGGGCTGGCCTTGCGCAGACCTTCCTTGAATGCCATGGAGCCGGCCATCTTGAACGCGTTTTCGTTCGAGTCCACATCGTGGTACGAACCGAAGAACAGCGTGACCTTGACGTCGACGATCGGGTAGCCAGCCAACACGCCCGAAGGCAGCGTTTCCTGGATGCCCTTGTCCACCGCGGGGATGTATTCGCGAGGAACCACACCGCCCTTGATGGCGTCCACGAATTCGTAGCCGCCGCCAGGAGCCAACGGCTCGACCTTCAGCACCACGTGACCGTACTGGCCACGGCCGCCCGACTGCTTGACGAACTTGCCTTCAACTTCGTCGCAGGTCTTGCGGATGGTTTCACGGTAGGCCACTTGCGGCTTGCCGACGTTGGCTTCAACGCCGAACTCGCGCTTCATGCGGTCGACCAGAATTTCCAGGTGAAGCTCGCCCATGCCGGAAATGATGGTTTGGCCGGATTCTTCGTCGCTGCGCACGCGGAACGACGGATCTTCCTGAGCCAGACGCGACAGCGCCAGACCCATCTTTTCCTGGTCAGCCTTCGACTTGGGTTCCACGGCCTGCGAAATCACGGGCTCCGGGAAAATCATGCGTTCGAGCAGGATGTGGGAGTCGATGTCGCACAGCGTTTCGCCGGTGGTCACGTCTTTCAGACCCACCACGGCGGCGATGTCGCCTGCCAACACTTCCTTGATTTCTTCGCGGTTGTTCGCGTGCATCTGCAGAATGCGGCCGATACGTTCCTTCTTGCCCTTGATGGGGTTGTAGACCGTATCGCCCGACTTCAGGACGCCCGAGTAAACGCGCACGAAGGTCAATTGACCCACGAACGGATCGCTCATCAGCTTGAATGCCAGAGCCGAGAACTTCTCGCTGTCGTCAGCCGAACGCTTGACGGGATTACCGTCGTCGTCCATGCCGTCAACCGGGGGAATGTCCACGGGCGAAGGCAGGTAGTCGATAACTGCGTCGAGCATGCGCTGCACGCCCTTGTTCTTGAACGCGGTGCCGCACAGCATCGGCTGGATTTCGCCAGCGATGGTGCGTTGACGGATGGCCAGGTTGATTTCGGCTTCGTCCAAGGAACCCGTTTCCAGGTACTTGTTCATCAGCTCTTCCGACGACTCAGCGGCGGCTTCAACCAGCTTTTCACGCCATTCGTTCGCCAGACCTTCCAGCTCGGCCGGAACGTCCTTGTAGTCGAACTTGGTGCCTTGGCTGGCCTCGTCCCAAATGATCGCCTTCATCTTGACCAGGTCGACCACGCCTTGGAACGTGTCTTCGGCGCCGATGGGGATGACGATCGGCACGGGATTGGCGCGCAGGCGGTTCTTCAGCTGGTCATAGACCTTGAAGAAGTTGGCGCCGGTGCGGTCCATCTTGTTGACGAAGGCCAGACGCGGCACGCCGTACTTGTTGGCTTGGCGCCACACGGTTTCGGACTGGGGCTGAACACCGCCCACCGCGCAATAGACCATGCAAGCACCGTCCAGGACGCGCATGGAGCGTTCCACCTCAATGGTGAAGTCCACGTGTCCCGGGGTGTCGATGATGTTGATGCGGTGCTCGGGGTAATTGCCGGCCATGCCACGCCAAAACGCCGTCGTAGCAGCCGACGTAATGGTGATGCCACGCTCTTGCTCTTGCTCCATCCAGTCCATGGTGGCTGCGCCATCATGCACTTCGCCAATCTTGTGATTGACGCCGGTGTAGAACAGGATACGTTCGGTCGTGGTGGTTTTCCCTGCATCGATGTGCGCAGAGATACCAATGTTGCGATAGCGCTCGATCGGGGTTTTGCGGGCCATGGTGGATTAGTCCTTAAATTACCAGCGGAAATGGCTGAAGGCCTTGTTGGCCTCTGCCATCTTGTGCGTGTCTTCGCGCTTCTTCATCGCGGCGCCACGACCTTCGGAGGCGTCGATCAGTTCGCCAGCAAGACGCAGATCCATCGACTTCTCGCCACGCTTCTTGGCGGCTTCACGGAGCCAACGCATAGCCAGGGCCAGGCGGCGCACGGGGCGCACTTCAACCGGCACTTGGTAGTTGGCACCGCCAACGCGGCGGCTCTTCACTTCGACGATCGGCTTGATGTTGTTGATCGCCAGGCTGAAAACTTCGATCGGCTCTTTGCCGGTCTTGGTTTGCACTTGCTCGAGGGCGCCATAGACGATGCGCTCGGCGACGGCCTTCTTGCCGTCCAGCATGACGACGTTCATGAACTTGGCGAGTTCGACGCTGCCGAACTTGGGATCGGGCAGAATCTCGCGCTTGGGTACTTCGCGACGACGGGGCATTGTTGCTTCCTTGTGTCTGTTCAGTTGAACCGTGTTTCATTACACGGCCATGGCCGTCCATTGGGACGACCCCTTACGTGCCGCGCACCTTCCCATCATCTGGATGGCGCGGTCGCACTTCCCTGGTGACGGACTTCCGCCACGTGGGGGTACTGCTGACTCGTTATTAAGCCTTCTTCGGGCGCTTGGCGCCGTACTTCGAGCGGGCTTGCTTACGATCCTTGACGCCTTGCAGGTCGAGGGAACCGCGCACGATGTGATAACGCACACCCGGCAAGTCCTTAACACGACCGCCACGCACCAGAACCACCGAGTGCTCTTGCAGGTTGTGGCCTTCACCGCCGATGTACGAAATGACTTCGTAACCGTTGGTCAGACGCACTTTGGCAACCTTGCGCAGAGCGGAGTTCGGCTTCTTGGGGGTGGTGGTGTACACGCGAGTGCACACGCCGCGGCGTTGCGGGCAGTTTTCGAGCGCGGGGCTCTTGCTTTTGATGATGCTGACTTCGCGCGGCTTGCGCACGAGTTGGCTAATGGTAGGCATGACCTTTCAAATCCCTTTTACGTACCACTGGTAAGTACTTACGTACTCGTCTCCTCAAGAGTGTTCTTTCGGAGAAGGCAGTTCGCGCAAAACCGCCTCAAACGTTCGTATACGTAAAAGAGCGGGCTTGCCAACAAACCATGACAAACGCACAAAACTGGATGCGGCCAGAAAACAGTCGGACTGATGGACCCGTAAACAAAAGGCTCGTGACGCACCTTGGCTTCCGGATCCTGAACTGTTTCCTTTAAGCGTACAGATTTTGCGCGCGAAATAAAGCAGTAAGCCCTTTAGCATAACTGAGATCAAGGCGTACTGTCAAAGTTTTTTGTAAGCGTGGCGACGTCGCGCGTTGGCGTCAGAAGACGGCCAGTTAGGCGTGACTCTTGAAAATTGGGGCCACGTACACGGAAAATGCGGGACACACCCGGGGCGGCGCGTAAAAGCAATCTAAGGATAATCCCTGCCCCGCGTACGCACTGTGTGCAGTGTACTCGCCTCCACTACTGATCGGTGAAGAGATAGCCGCTGCCATATACCGTGCGGATCGGAAGCATCACGCCCGCCTGCTCGGCCTTGCGGCGCAGACGGCTGACGATCACGTCGATGCTGCGGGCGCTGCTGGCCCGCACGCCGCCACCGTCAACCCGCAGTTCGTCCCCCAGTTCGTCGCGGCCGACAGCCCTGCCCGCCACTTCCAGCAGCGCGCGCACGATCAAGCGCTCATTGGCCGACAACGACAAGGTCACCCCGGAGGGCGCCGCAAGCGTCCAGCCCTGGTCTCGCAGTTCCCATAGGCCGGCGCTGCTTTCTTCGGCCGGGGGCTGACCCGCGGTGGCGGGCAGGCGGCGTGCCAGGGACAGCAAGATGCAGGCCAGCTCCCGAGGATCCTGGGGGTCCGGCAGGCATGCGTCGGCGCCGCTCTGCAGGCAGCGCAAGCGGCTGTCCACCGACAGGTCACGGCCGGTCACCACGATGCCCAGGGGCGCCGAACCATGCAGGCGCGCCACGAGGGCATAGCCGATTTCGCCCGAGGTTCCGATATCGAGGACCACGGCATCATAGTGCCCGCCGTTGAGCAACCCGAACAGTTCGAGCGAGGTCGAACAGCCGCGTGCCGATATTCCGGCATGCAGCAACGTAGATACCGCCGCGCTACGAGCGACCTCGTCCGGGGACATCATAAGTATGCGCAATTGATTCATATCTGCTCCGCTCAGCAATCCCGCCCCTTGCTCCGCCTGCTGTGTCCGCGGCTGGTGAAATGGTTGAGACAGTGTGGCGCGCTGTTGCGCAACAACTCCAGTCAAGATTCGTCAATTTTGCAATGTTTGACAGTTCCTGCCATAACGTTGCCGGCACGGGTGCTGCCCGAGTTATCATTCGATTACACAAATTCCCTCACCTCTTGCAATAGGGCGCCACAGGGCGCGCTTGCGTAGCAAACCTCCGCGAGAACTCGTCTGATGAAAATCGCGTCGCTGGAAGACGACCTGGACCAGGCTCGGCGCATCCAGCAAGTTCTGACCGCCGCTGGATATACCTGCACCAGCTATCACCAGGGCCGGGACTTGCTGGCAGCCTTGCGCACCGAGATCTTCGATCTGGTGCTGCTGGATTGGCATCTGCCCGACATCGACGGCGACGATGTGGTCCGCTGGCTGCGCGCCAACATCGGCGCCCGCATTCCCGTCATCTTCCTGACCAATCGCTCCAGCGAGGATGACCTCGTGGAAGGGCTGCGTTCCGGCGCGGACGACTACATCGTCAAGCCCATGCGCCCCCTGGAGCTATTGGCCCGGGTCGCCGCATTGCTGCGGCGCAGTCAGATCTCCGAACCCGCCAACGACGCGTTCGAGGTCGCGCGCTACCGCATCGAGCCCGCGGCACGCACCATTTCTCTCGACGGCATCGCCATCCCGCTGCCGCCGAAGGAATTCGAGCTGGCGCTGCTGTTTTTCCGCAACGTGGGCCGGCTGATGTCGCGGGACGTGTTGGCCGAGTGCGTGTGGAACCGGGAAATTCCCGCCACGTCGCGCACGCTGGACACCCACTTGTCGAATATCCGGCAGAAGCTTTCACTGCGTCCCCAGCACGGCGTGCGACTGACATCCTCTTATGCGCTTGGCTACCGGCTGGAGCTGATCAGCCCGTCCGAAGACAGCCAGACCAGCCCGCCTTAGCCGCGTTGCGCGAATCCCTGGAGAACCGATTGCCATGAGCCGCTTCCGCGCGCTTTCTTTGCTTGCCCTGCTTTCCTGCATTGCCCTTGGCGCCCCCGCGCGCGGCCAACCCGCCGGCGCGTTGGGCGAGGACTTCATCTTTCGTGTGCGCCAAGGCGACACCCTGATCGACCTCGCCGCCCAATACACGCGCAACCAGGCCAACTGGAGCCGGTTGCAGACGCTGAATAAGATCGTTACACCGGAGCGCCTGCCCATCGGACTGGAACTGCATATCCCGCTCTCGATGATTCCCGTGCGCGACGCGCAAGCACGCGTGGTGCACGTCAGCGGCCGGGCCGACATGGACGGCAAGTCCCTGCAGCCCGGAACGCCCGTGACGGAAGGCAGCACCGTCGCCACCGCTCCCAACGGGTTTGTCACGCTGGAACTGGCTGACGGCTCCAAGCTCACCCTGCCATCCGACGGCACGGTAGAGCTGACCCGCCTGCGCCAATTCGAAGGCACCGCATTGACCGACTCGGTCATCAATGTCCGGCGCGGAAGCGTGGAATCATCCGTCGCCCCCGCCGGCAAGGGCGTGGGCCGTTTCGAGGTCCGTACTCCGGTGGCGGTCACGGGCGTGCGTGGCACGCGGTTCCGCGTGCAAAGCGGCCCCCAAGGCGCGCACAGCGAAGTGCTGGAAGGCAGCGTCCGGCTGCAGGCCCATGCGCCGGGCGCGACGCCGGCCCGGCCGGTTGCGGTCGCCGAAGGCTATGGCGCCGCGGTCGGCGCCGACGGCGGCGTGTCCGGCCTCAGGCCCCTGCTGACGGCGCCGCAACTGGGCGAACCCGTACGCGCGGGCGGCGCCTGGACCAGCCCCTTCCCTGCCGTGGCTGGCGCGCAAAGCTATCTGGTGCGCGTATCGCGGGATGCCGATGGCACGCTGCCGGTATCGTCGGCCAGCTTTCCCAGCAACGACATCCGCTTCACCGCCCCCGGGCCCGGCACCTTCTACGTATTGGTGCGCGCCGTCGACAACCTGGGTTTGAACGGACAGGACGCGGTCCAGGCCTTCGAAGGCGCGAATATGCTGATGACTTCGTTCGGCCTGAGCGTCGGCAGCGGCACGGGCGGATTCGTGACGCTGACCGAGTACTAGAGCCCGCTTCATGGCCGACGGCACCGACTCCCAGGACCGGCCCTCACGCTCATGGCTATGGTTGACGGTGGCGCTGGCAGTGCTGGCCGCCATCCTGGGTTCGTTCAATGGGCTCGGCCGGCTCGACCAGGTTCTCTACGACCGCGCGGTCATGATGACGGGACGCGCCGCCGACCCCGACATCATGATCGTGGCGATCGACGACGCAAGCATCGATGCGCTGGGACGCTGGCCCTGGCGGCGCGCGGTCCATGCCGCGCTGCTGGACCGCCTGAGCGGCGCCCGCGCCGTGGGACTGGACCTGATTTTCGCGGAACCGGACACGGTCAACCCCGACGATGATCGCATCCTGGCCGACAGCATCCGACGCAACGGACGCACCGTGCTGCCGGTGGTGCTGGACCGCGTCAGCAACCCGACCGCCATCGGCCTGCCCATCCCCGAACTGGCGCGGGCCGCCGCCAACACCGGCTTCATCAATGCGCTGATCGACCCCGACGGCATGGTGCGCGAGGCCGCGCTCACGACCCAATTCGCCGGCGACCGCAGAAACCATATGGCGATCTCGATGCTGGAGGTCGGCGGGGAAGCGGAACGGGCGCAACGCCTGCTCGAACGCGCAAATCCGGAAGGCCGAATCTTGATCCCCTATTCCGGTCCACCCGCCCACACGCGCACCGTGTCTTACCTGTCCGTGCTGCGGGGCGACCTGCCGCCGGAGGAACTGCGCGGAAAGTATGTGCTGGTGGGCGCCTGGGCCACGGGTTTGGGCGACGATTACCCGACGCCGGTATCCCACGATGTCAGCGGCATATCGGGCGTGGAGATCATCGCCAATATCCTGGACGCCGCGCGCACCGACATCGCCTACCAGCGTCCGCCGGCCTGGTGGAATGCGCTGTTCGCGGCGTTGCCCGTACTGCTTGCCTGCCTGGCCCTGTGGCGCCTGTCGCCCAAGCAGGCACTGCTGGTCAGCATCACGCTGTTTGCCGGAATCCCGCTGGCCGCGTGGCTGCTGCTGGCCTACGCTTATCTGTGGTTTGCCCCGACGGCGGCGCTGGCCGGGGTGGCGCTGTGCTACCCGTTATGGAGCTGGCGCAGCCAGGAGGCCGCGTTGCGCTACATGGACAACGAACTGCGCCGCCTGCAACGCGAATACCCGCCGATTCTCAATGAAGCCCGCGCCCAATCGACCAGTCCCAACGCATCGCTGGAAAGCCGGGTTGGCGAATTGCGGCGCGCGCTGGCTCGGGTGCGCAACCTGCGGCGATTCCTTGCCGACGGCCTCGACGGCATGCCGGACGCAACGCTGGTTTTCGATCAGGACGGCCGCATGCAGTTCCGCAACCAGGCCGCGATCATGTATTTCCAGAGGCTGGGCATACGTCCTCCCCGGGTCGGCCGTCCAGCTGCCCATCTGCTCGAAAAGACCATCTCCGACGAAGCCTCGAGGCACCGGGTGGCCGAGGCGCTGAGCGGCCAAAGCCCCGCCGGCGCCGCGTCGCCCTGGAGCGCCGACCTGGAGGTCCGCGATCATGCCGGGCGCGACCTGATCCTGAAGTGCGCCCCCATCCATACCGCCGAGGGCCTGTTCGCCGGCACCGTGGCCACGCTGACCGACATTTCCCGCATCCGCCAGGCCGAGCGTCAGCGCGAGGAGACCTTGCGCTTCATCTCCCATGACATGCGCGCGCCTCAAAGCTCCATCCTGGCGCTGGTGGAAATGGCGCAGGACGCGAAAGGACAGGGCAACCAGGGCGACTCGCTGAAGCGCATCGCAATGCTGGCCAATCGCACCCTGCATCTGGTCGACGACTTTGTCCATCTGACCCGGGCCGAGTCCATGACGATCAGCACGGTGGAACTGGATCTGGGCAGCCTGTTGCAGGACGGCGTCGACGATTTCTGGGCCTCCGCCAACAAACGCAACATCGTGCTGGACTTGAAGATGCCGCTGCCTGTCGCGCACACCCGCGGTGATCAGACGCTGCTGGTGCGCGCCCTGAGCAACCTCATCGACAACGCGATCAAGTACAGCCCTCCTGGTACACGGATTGAATGCGGCATCGAGGAAGAGCGGGGCTTCTGGCGGGTGAACGTACACGACCAGGGCCAAGGCATCGCGGCGCCGGATATCGCCCGGCTTTTTGAGCCCTTCTCGCGCGTGGGCGTGGAGTCCCGCGGCGATGTTGGCGGCGCGGGGCTCGGACTTGCATTTGTGCGCACCGTGGCCGAACGCCACGGAGGGGTCGTCGAGGTCCGCAGCGAACTGGGGGCCGGTTCGGTCTTTACCCTGCGCCTGCCCCGCGCGTAGCTGGCGCTTACTGGAAGGTATGCGAAATGACCGCTGCCTTGCCCGCCCTGACCTCGAGCGTCATGCGCAATGGCGGCAGATCCGCATTGCGCAGGACCACCTGATATTTTCCTGGAATCAGCTTCACCTCCTTCACCGGAGGGCTGATGCCACGCGCCACGCCGTTGATCCACACCTCTCCCCAGGGACGAATGTCCAGACGCACGACGACCGGTACCGGCTTGGGTTTGGGCGCTTCCTCGGCTGCGGCAGACGCCTCCGGCGGCTCCTGCGCCGCGGGCGCCAGAGGGGGCACCGCAGGCGACGTCACGGCGGAATCGGCAGGACTCGCTGGCGTGTCCGCCGCGGCGACGGCGCCCTGCGGCACCAGAGTCGGCAAATCGCCGGGAACCTGGGATGCGGAAGGTGGAGGAACCGCGGTTGGGGCGATGACAGGCGGAACCTGCTGCGGCAAGGGATGCACCACGGGAGGGTTGGGTTGCACAACCTCCGAGCGGGTAATCAGGGCATTGGGCGTGCCGATTCCCGATTGGAACCAGGCATATACGCCCGCGCCGATGAGCGCGACGATCAACAGCAACCCCAGCAAAGGTCGGCGCCTGCGGGCGGGCTGGCCTGCTTCCCGCAGGCCGGCCGCAGGCGCCGCCGTGGCCGCGCTTTCGCTCGCTTCGGTTGTGCCCTGCGCGGGTTCTATATATGCCGCCACGCCCAAGAGGGCGGCCAGTTCGGCCAGCGTCTGCGGCCGATCCTGCGGATTCATCGACAGGCCAGAATCGATGACGCTGAGGAAATCCTGGCCATACTTGGCCAGCCCTAGCGAAGCCAGGGGTTGATAGGTGTCCCTGGCGCGACGTTCGGGCGCCGGCGGCGGCCGGCTGCCGGTGACGAGCGCATGCGCCACCGCGCACAAGGCATAGATGTCGCTCCAGGGACCGCGCGGCCATTCCATCGAGTCGGTGTACAACTCGAACGGCGCGAAGCCGGCGGCCGGCGTCCGGCTGGCGCGGCGTGAGCGCGCAACAACCAGTTCGGGCAACAGATGGGCGCGCGCGCCCTCATCCATGCCCACGGTCTCAAGAGAAATATCGCCGCAGATTTCTCCCTGCGCATGCAGGGCGATAAGCGAGGGTAGCAAGTCGGACAGAAGCCGCTTGATGCGCGTTTCCGGAACACCACCGGCCGCACTGGCGGCGATGGCGCTCAGCGGGCGCAAGGCCAGCGGCGCGGCGCCGGAAAAGGGGCCACGCGGCGTCAACAAGCCGGCGGAAGAAGACATGATCGAGGCTGCGCCAGGGCGCCAGAACGGGTTTAAGGGTTGATAGGCGGAATATTATCCAATCCGCAACATAAGGACATTGCCGAAAATGTCCGAGCGCATCAGGCTGTGGCACGATAGCGTATCGCCTCATCACTCTACATCTCTGGAAGCCATGAAAATTCGCGTTATGAGCAGTCTGCTCGGCTTATCCGCCCTTCTGGCTGGTTGCGCCGGCATTAATACCCTGCAGCCCGAGGCCCCACCAACCGCCGAAGCTCTGGACAAGCTGCAACAGGTGCGCGATCAGTACAGCGCCGGCCGCTACGGCGAAGTGATCCGCAGCGTCGCCACCTCGGACTCGTTGGCGTCCTCCTCCAAAGCCGTGCGCATCGAGGCCTACAAGCTCCAGGCGTTCAGTTACTGCGTCACGCGCTACACGCAGCTTTGCGAAGACAGCTTCACCCGCATCCTCAGCCTGGACCCCTCTTTCGAACTGGCCGCCAACGAAGCTGGCCATCCGGCCTGGGGCCCGGCCTTCCAGCGCGCTCGCGCGCAGGTCGCGAAGTAGTCTTTCCGCACCCTTTCTTTCGCACGTAAAAAAGGCCGCTGATTCGCATCAGCGGCCTTTCTGCTTTCAGGCATCCCCGCGCCGCAACCGCGCGCGGGGAGCCTGTCCGGGGTGTTCCGCTTATTCGGCGGAATCCTCGGTGCCGGTGTCGGAAGCCGGGGCCTCCGCGTCCGAGCCCACCGTGACCGGCGAGTCTTCGAACGGGTTGGCCTGCTGGCGAGCGGCTTCGCGTTCCGCCGCCTCCAGTTCTTCCTTGTCGCGGCGTGCGTGGTGGTAAGCCAGGCCGGTACCCGCCGGAATGAGGCGGCCGACGATGACGTTTTCCTTCAAGCCACGCAGGTCGTCGCGCTTGCCCATGATGGCGGCTTCGGTCAGGACACGGGTGGTCTCCTGGAACGAAGCGGCCGAGATGAACGAGTCGGTCGACAGCGAGGCCTTCGTGATGCCCAGCAGCACGTTGTCGTAGGTAGCCGGGAGGCGATCTTCAGCCACGGCGCGGTCGTTCTCGTTCAACAACTCGGAGCGCTCGACCTGCTCGCCCGGGATGAACTCGGTGTCGCCCGCGTCGACGATGTTCACGCGACGCAGCATCTGACGAACAATCACTTCGATGTGCTTGTCGTTGATCTTCACGCCCTGCAGACGGTACACGTCCTGCACTTCGTCGACGATGTAGGTCGCCAGCTTCTCGATGCCTTGCAGACGCAGGATGTCGTGGGGATCGGCCGGGCCGTCCACGATCATTTCGCCCTTGTTCACGACTTGGCCGTCGTGCACCAGAACCTGCTTTTCCTTCGGAATCAGGAACTCGTGGCTCACGCCTTCCAGGTCGGTGATGACCAGACGCTGCTTGCCCTTGGTGTCCTTGCCGAACGAGACCGTACCGGTAACGTCGGCGAGCATGCCGGCGTCCTTGGGCGAACGGGCTTCGAACAGTTCGGCCACACGCGGCAGACCGCCGGTAATGTCGCGGGTCTTTTGCGATTCTTGCGGAATACGCGCCAGAACTTCACCCACGGCAACCTGCAGGCCGTCGCGCACGGTAATCAGCGCGCCCACCGGGAACGAGATGTTCACCGAGTGATCGGTGCCTGCGATCTTGACGTCTTCGCCGCTTTCGTTGACCAGCTTGATCTGCGGACGCATGACGATCTTGCCGCCACGGGTCTTCGGCGTGATGACGACGAGCGTCGACAGGCCGGTGACTTCGTCCACCTGCTTGGCAACGGTCACGCCTTCTTCGATGTTCTCGAAGCGGACGGCACCGCCGTATTCCGACACGATCGGACGGGTCAGCGGGTCCCACGTCGCCAGACGGGCGCCAGCCTTCACGGTATCGCCATCGCCCACCAGCACGGTCGCGCCGTACGGGATCTTGTGGCGTTCGCGTTCGCGGCCGTTGTCGTCGAAGATCGCCAGTTCGCCGGAGCGCGAGATCGCAACGCGTTCGCCCTTGGCGTTCGTGACGTAGCGCATCGTGCTGGCAAAGCCGACAACACCGCTGGACTTCGTTTCCACCGCGCTGGCCAGAGCCGAACGCGATGCCGCGCCACCGATGTGGAACGTACGCATGGTCAGCTGCGTGCCCGGTTCACCGATGGACTGAGCAGCGATAACGCCGACTGCTTCGCCCTGGTTGACCGGCGAACCACGACCCAGGTCGCGGCCGTAGCAGTGTGCGCACAGGCCGTGACGCGTTTCGCAGGTCAGCGGCGTGCGGACCTTGACTTCGTCCACGCCGATGCGGTCGATGGTGTCGACCAGATCTTCGTCCAGCAGGGTGCCGGCAACGATGGCCGTTTCCTGCGTGTCCGGGTTGACGATATCCACGGCGGCAACACGGCCCAGGATACGGTCGCGCAACGGCTCGATGACTTCGCCGCCTTCAACCAGGGCTTTCATGTTGTAGCCCTGCGACGTGCCGCAGTCGTCTTCCGTGATGACCAGATCCTGCGTCACGTCGACCAGACGACGGGTCAGGTAACCCGAGTTCGCGGTCTTCAGTGCCGTATCGGCCAGACCCTTACGCGCGCCGTGAGTGGAGATGAAGTACTGGAGTACGTTCAGGCCTTCACGGAAGTTCGCGGTAATGGGCGTTTCGATAATGGAGCCGTCAGGCTTGGCCATCAGGCCGCGCATACCGGCCAGCTGGCGGATCTGGGCGGCCGAACCGCGGGCGCCCGAGTCAGCCATCATGTAGATCGAGTTGAACGATTCCTGGCGCACTTCCTCGCCGTGACGGTTGGTCACGGGCTCGGTCGCCAGTTGTTCCATCATCGCCTTGCCGACCTTGTCGCCAGCCTTGCCCCAGATGTCCACAACGTTGTTGTAGCGTTCCTGGGACGTGACCAGACCCGACGAGTACTGCTTGTCGATTTCCTTCACTTCGCGGCTGGCTTCGGCCAGGATGCCTTCCTTGGCGGTCGGGATCAGCATGTCGCCCATGGCGATCGAGATGCCGCCGCGCGTGGCCAGCTTGAAGCCGGACTGCATCAGCTTGTCCGCGAAGATCACCGTGTCGCGCAGGCCGCAACGGCGGAACGACTGGTTGATCAGGCGCGAGATTTCCTTCTTCTTCAGTGCCTTGTTCAGCACCGTGAAGGGCAGGCCCTTCGGCAGAATTTCGGACAGCAGCGCACGGCCGACCGTCGTCTCGTGACGACGGATCACCGGTTGCCATTCGCCAGCCTCGTCGCGCTCGTGTTCCTTCAGACGCACGGTGACGCGGCTTTGCAGCTCGACTTCGCCGTTGTCATAGGCACGCTGCACTTCAGCGACGTCGGTGAAGAAGATGCCTTCGCCGCGGCCGTTGATGCGCTCGCGCGTCGTGTAGTACAGACCCAGCACGATATCCTGGGACGGCACGATCGACGGTTCGCCGTTAGCCGGGAACAGCACGTTGTTGGAAGCCAGCATCAGCGTGCGCGCTTCCAGCTGGGCTTCCAGCGACAGCGGCACGTGGACAGCCATCTGGTCGCCGTCGAAGTCGGCGTTGAACGCCGCGCAAACCAGCGGGTGCAGCTGGATCGCCTTGCCTTCGATCAGGACCGGCTCGAACGCCTGGATGCCCAAACGGTGCAGCGTGGGCGCACGGTTCAGCATGACCGGGTGTTCGCGGATGACTTCTTCCAGGATGTCCCAGACCACCGGTTCCTGGCTTTCCACCAGCTTCTTGGCAGCCTTGATGGTCGTGGCCAGGCCCATCATCTCCAGACGATTGAAGATGAACGGCTTGAACAGTTCCAGGGCCATCAGCTTGGGCAGGCCGCACTGGTGCAGCTTGAGCTGCGGACCCACCACGATGACCGAACGGCCCGAGTAGTCGACGCGCTTGCCCAGCAGGTTCTGACGGAAACGACCGCTCTTGCCCTTGATCATGTCGGCGAGCGACTTGAGCTGGCGCTTGTTGGCGCCCGTCATGGCCTTGCCACGGCGGCCGTTGTCCAGCAGCGAGTCGACGGCTTCCTGCAGCATCCGCTTTTCGTTGCGCAGGATGATTTCCGGCGCCTTGAGCTCCAGAAGACGCTTCAAGCGGTTGTTGCGGTTGATGACGCGGCGGTACAGGTCGTTCAGGTCGGAGGTCGCGAAGCGGCCGCCATCCAGCGGCACCAGCGGACGCAGGTCCGGCGGCAGCACGGGCAGCACTTCCATGACCATCCACTCGGCCTTGATGCCCGACTTCTGGAAGCCTTCCAGCACCTTCAGGCGCTTGGAGATCTTCTTGATCTTGGCTTCCGAGCTGGTGGCCTTCAGTTCGCCGCGCAGCGTTTCCACTTCGCGGTCGATGTCGATGGTGCGCAGCAGTTCACGCACGGCCTCCGCGCCCATCAGGGCACGGAAGTCGTCGCCGTACTCTTCGGTCTTGGCGAGGAAATCGTCATCCGACATGATCTGGCCGCGCTTGAGCGGAGTCATGCCGGGTTCGATCACGCACCAGGCTTCGAAGTACAGAACGCGTTCGATGTCGCGCAGGGTCATGTCGAGCACCATGCCCAGACGCGACGGCAGGCTCTTCAGGAACCAGATGTGCGCGACGGGGCTGGCCAGCTCGATGTGGCCCATGCGTTCACGGCGGACCTTGGCAACGGTAACTTCAACGCCGCACTTCTCGCAGATCACGCCACGATGCTTGAGGCGCTTGTACTTGCCGCACAAGCACTCGTAGTCTTTGATCGGGCCAAAGATCTTGGAGCAGAACAGGCCGTCGCGCTCAGGCTTGAACGTGCGGTAGTTGATGGTCTCGGGCTTGCGAACTTCGCCGTAGGACCACGAACGGATCTTCTCGGGCGAGGCGATGCCGATCTTGATGGCATCGAATTGCTCGTCTTGCGAGACTTGCTTAAAGAGGTCGAGTAGCGCTTTCATTAGTTACGCTCCAAATCCATGTCCAGGGCCAACGAGCGGATTTCCTTGACCAGCACGTTGAACGATTCCGGCATGCCGGCATCGATGACGTGGTCGCCCTTGACGATGTTTTCGTAAACCTTGGTGCGACCGTTGATGTCGTCCGACTTCACCGTCAGCATTTCCTGCAGGGTGTAGGCGGCGCCGTATGCTTCCAGCGCCCACACTTCCATTTCCCCGAAACGCTGACCGCCGAACTGCGCCTTGCCACCCAGCGGCTGCTGAGTCACCAGCGAGTACGGGCCGGTGGAACGCGCGTGCATCTTGTCGTCGACCAAGTGATGCAGCTTCAGGTAGTGCATGTAGCCGACAGTCACGGGGCGTTCGAATTTCTCGCCCGTGCGGCCGTCGAACAGCCATGCCTGCGTACGCGAAGGCGTCAACGCCATGCGCGCGGCGACGTCGTCCGGATAGGCCAGTTCCAGCATCGTGGTGATTTCCTCTTCGGTCGCGCCGTCGAAGACGGGCGTCGCGAACGGCACGCCGTTCTTGAGGTTCTGGGCCATTTCCATGACTTCTTCGTCGGTCAGCTCGTCGATGCGCGCACCGGTACCGGTCGTGTTGTAGACCTTGTCCAGGTATGCGCGGACGTTCTTGACCTGCGCCGTGCGCTCGTCGCGCAGCAGATCGGCAATGCGGTGGCCCACGCCCTTGGCAGCCCAGCCCAAGTGAACTTCCAGCACCTGGCCGACGTTCATCCGCGAGGGCACGCCCAGCGGGTTCAGAACGATGTCGGCCGGCGTGCCGTCAGCCATGTGCGGCATGTCTTCCACCGGGGTGATGCGCGAGACCACGCCCTTGTTGCCGTGACGGCCTGCCATCTTGTCGCCAGGCTGCAGACGACGCTTCACGGCCAGGTAGACCTTGATCATCTTCAGCACGCCCGGGGGCAGCTCGTCGCCCTGCGTCAGCTTCTTGCGCTTCTCTTCGAAGGCCAGATCGAACTGGTGACGCTTCTGCTCGAGCGATTCCTTGGCCTGTTCCAGCACGACAGCGTGCGGCTCGTCGGCCAGACGGATGTCGAACCACTGCCAGCGGTCCAGATCAGCCAGGTAAGCCTTGGTGATCGTGGCGCCCTTGGCCAGCTTGCGCGGGCCGCCGTTGACGGTCTTGTTGACCAGCATCTTTTCGATACGGTCGAACTGGTCGTTTTCAACGATGCGCAGCTGGTCGTTCAGGTCCTGGCGATAGCGGCGCAGCTCATCGTCGATGATGGACTGGGCGCGCTTGTCGCGCACGATGCCTTCACGCGTGAACACTTGCACGTCGATCACGGTGCCGGTCATGCCCGAGGGCACGCGCAGCGAGGTGTCCTTAACGTCGGACGCCTTTTCACCGAAGATGGCGCGCAGCAGCTTCTCTTCCGGCGTCAGCTGGGTCTCGCCCTTCGGCGTGACCTTGCCGACCAGCACGTCGTCGGCGCTGACTTCGGCGCCGATGTAGGTGATGCCGGAATCGTCCAGACGGTTCAACTGCGTCTCAGCCAGGTTGCTGATGTCGCGGGTGATTTCTTCCGGACCGAGCTTCGTATCGCGAGCGACAACCGTCAGTTCCTCGATGTGCACCGAGGTATAGCGATCGTCAGCCACAACCTTTTCGGAGATCAGGATCGAGTCTTCGAAGTTGTAGCCGTTCCAGGGCATGAACGCGATCAGCATGTTCTGACCCAGGGCGAGTTCGCCCAGGTCGGTCGATGCGCCGTCGGCCAGCACGTCACCCTTGGCGACCTTGTCGCCACGCTTGACGATGGGACGCTGGTTGATGTTCGTGTTCTGGTTGGAACGCGTGTACTTGATCAGGTTGTAGATGTCGACGCCGACTTCGCCAGCGACGTTTTCTTCGTCGTTCACGCGAATCACGACGCGCTCGGCATCAACGTGGTCGACCAGGCCGCCACGCAGCGCTTGCACGGTGGTGCCCGAGTCAACGGCCACGGTGCGTTCGATGCCCGTACCCACGACCGGCTTTTCCGGACGCAGGCAAGGCACGGCCTGGCGTTGCATGTTGGCGCCCATCAATGCGCGGTTCGCGTCATCGTGCTCCAGGAACGGAATCAGCGATGCGGCGACCGACACGATCTGCGACGGGGCAACGTCCATGTAGTGCACGTTGGCCGGTGCGGTCAACATCGTTTCGCCGGCTTCACGGCAAGCGACCAGGTCGTCGACGAACTTGCCTTCTTCGTCCAGCGCGGCGTTAGCCTGCGCAATGACGTAGTGGCTTTCTTCGATAGCCGACAGGTAATCGATCTGCTCGCTGACGCGGCCGTCGATAATCTTGCGGTAAGGCGTTTCCAGGAAGCCGTACTCGTTCAGACGAGCGTACAGCGCCATGGAGTTGATCAGGCCGATGTTCGGGCCTTCCGGCGTTTCGATCGGGCAAACACGGCCGTAGTGGGTCGGGTGCACGTCGCGGACTTCGAAGCCGGCGCGCTCGCGGGTCAGGCCGCCCGGGCCCAGTGCGGAAACGCGACGCTTGTGCGTGATTTCCGACAGCGGGTTGGTTTGGTCCATGAACTGCGACAGCTGGCTCGAACCGAAGAACTCCTTGATGGCTGCCGAGATCGGCTTGGAGTTGATCAGGTCGTGCGGCATCAGGTTTTCCGTCTCGGCCTGGCCCAGACGTTCCTTGACGGCGCGTTCGACACGCACGAGGCCGGCGCGGAACTGGTTTTCGGCCAGTTCGCCCACGCAACGCACGCGACGGTTACCCAAGTGATCGATGTCATCGATCTGGCCACGGCCGTTGCGCAGCTCAACCAGCACCTTGATGGTTTCAAGGATGTCTTCGTTGGTCAGCGTCATCGGGCCGGTGATGTCTTCACCACGGCCCAGGCGGCTGTTGACCTTCATGCGGCCAACGCGCGACAGGTCGTACGTTTCTTCGCTGTAGAACAGGCGCTGGAACAGCGCTTCCACGGCTTCTTCGGTGGGCGGCTCGCCAGGACGCATCATGCGGTAGATGGCAACACGCGCGGCCATCTGGTCGGCGGTTTCATCGGTGCGCAGCGTTTGCGAGATGTACGGACCACGGTCCAGGTCGTTCGTGTAGAGCGCCTGAATGTCGTGGATGTTCGCGGCGCGCAGGGCGCCGAGCACGCTTTCCGTGATTTCGTCGTTGGCGTTGGCGATGACTTCGCCGGTATCTTCGTCAACGATGTTCTTGGCCAGCACGCGGCCGTACAAGAAGTCTTCGGGCACGGAGATACGCTGGATGCCGCCGGCAGCCAGGTCGCGCAAATGCTTGGCATTGATGCGCTTGTCTTTTTCGACAATGACCTTGCCATCGCGGTCGGAGATGTCGAAACGGGCCATTTCGCCCTTCCAACGTTCCGGCACGAATTCCATCATCGCGCCTTCGCTCTTCAGTTCGAAGTTATCGAAGTCGAAGAAGTTGGCCAGGATGGATTCCGGCGTCATGCCGATGGCCTTGCACAGAATCGTGACAGGCATCTTGCGACGACGGTCGACACGGAAGAACAGGACGTCCTTCGGGTCGAATTCGAAGTCCAGCCACGAGCCGCGGTAAGGAATCACGCGGGCCGAGAACAGGAGCTTGCCGGAGCTGTGCGTTTTGCCGCGGTCATGTTCGAAGAACACGCCAGGCGAACGGTGCAGCTGCGACACGATGACACGCTCGGTGCCATTGATGACAAAGGAACCCGTGCCCGTCATGAGCGGAATTTCGCCCATGTAGACTTCCTGTTCCTTCACTTCCTTCACGGTCGGCTTGCTGACTTCGCGGTCAAGCAGCACCAGGCGGACCTTGGCTCGCAGGGGCGAGGCATAGGTCAGGCCACGTTGCTGACATTCCTTGACATCGAACACCGGTTCGCCGAGCACGTAGCTCACGAACTCCAAGCGCGCCATACCGTTGTGACTAACGATCGGGAAAATCGACGAGAACGCCGCCTGCAAACCGTCGGCTACGCGATCGGACGGGGCGGTATCCGCCTGCAGGAAAGTTAGGTAGGATTGAAGCTGTGTCGCCAAAAGGAAAGGAACGTTTTGAACGTCTTCACGCTTGGCGAAGCTTTTGCGGATGCGCTTTTTTTCGGTGTACGAGTAAGGCATGAGCACTCCGACTCGAGGTTGCATGGGCCGTCAACCACGGCCCCAGGTGATACGACTCCAGGAAACCCCACTGAATGGGCATGACCCCAGTAGGGGTTTCCTGGAAACGCAAAAGCCCGGGGACTGCAAACTGTGCTGTCCCCGGGCAGTTGACGCAGGTCTTACTTGACTTCGACCTTGGCGCCAGCTTCTTCCAGCTTCTTCTTGGCGGCTTCGGCGTCAGCCTTGGCCACAGCTTCCTTGACGGGCTTCGGAGCGCCGTCGACCAGGTCCTTGGCTTCCTTCAGACCCAGACCGGTCAGCTCGCGCACGGCCTTGATGACGCTGACCTTGTTCGCGCCGGCTTCCAGCAGGACGACGGTGAACTCGGTTTGCTCTTCAGCAGCGGCGGCAGCGCCACCAGCGGCGGGAGCAGCGACAGCGACAGCAGCGGCAGCAGCCGACACGCCGAACTTCTCTTCCATTTCCTTGATCAGCTCGGACAGCTCGAGCACGGTCATGCCAGCGATGGCGTCAAGGATTTCAGCTTTGTTAAGTGCCATTTTTCAGAACTCCAAATATTTTGGTAATGCCAGGGTTTGGGTGTCGCTTCGTCGTTCAGCGAATTCCGGACAGCAGGGCGATTAGGCCGCTGCCTTTTGGTCGCGCACGGCCGCGAGGCCACGAGCGAACTTGGTCGGAACTTCGTTGAGCGTACGCACGAATTGCGCGATGGGGGCTTGCATGGTGCCAAGCAGTTTCGACAGCAACTCTTCGCGCGAGGGCATGGTGGCCAGAGCCTTCACACCTTCTTGGGTCAGCAGGCTGTTGGGCAATGCGCCCGCCTTGATGACCAGCTTGTCGTTGCTTTTCGCGAAACCTGCGATGACCTTGGCCGCCGAAACCGGATCAGTGCTGATACCATAGATCAGCGGACCGGTCAGTTGCTCAGCCAACGGCTCGAAAGCCGTGCCGGCAACAGCACGACGGGCCAGCGAGTTCTTCAGAACACGCAGATACACGCCCGATTCACGCGCAGTTTTGCGCAGTACGGTGACAGAGGCGACGTCCAGACCACGGTACTCAGCGATAACAATCGATTGTGCCTTGGCGACTTCCGCCGAGACTTCCTCGATTACCACCGCTTTCTCTTGACGATTGAGACTCACGGTTTGAACACTCCATCAAAAGACGCCTGGGGCCTGAGCCTTGCGCGTCAACCGAATGCGGCGCCTGGTCGAGTTCTTCGTGTAAAGAAATCTTCCTGGGGACGCCGTCTACGCTGGATCCGGACTGTGTGAGCTCCGGGATTAAGCGGGGCAGCGGGGATGCTGCTTTCCATACGGAAGGGAGGACCCTTCCACTACCCTGCTCCAGCGGTCTTTGACAGCAACATCCGGAGGAATCCGGATGCAGCCCAAAGTACGTTTACTGCTGTTGGCTTAGTTGGAAGCCGACAGCGAGGCAATTTCCACGCGCGCACCGCCGCCCATCGTGGACGAAACGGCGAGCTTGCGCAGGTAAATGCCCTTGGCAGCTGCGGGACGAGCCTTTTGCAGGGCGTCGACCAGAGCGGCCAGGTTGGTTTGCAGCTGTTCCACGCCGAACGACGCGCGGCCGATCGTTGCGTGGATGATGCCAGCCTTGTCGGTACGGTACTGAACCTGACCGGCCTTGGCGTTCTTGACAGCGGTGGCGACGTCCGGGGTCACGGTGCCGACCTTCGGGTTCGGCATCAGGCCACGGGGACCCAGGATCTGGCCCAGGGCACCCACGACACGCATCGTGTCGGGCGAGGCGATGACAACGTCAAAGTCCATTTGACCGGCCTTGATCGCGTCAGCCAGGTCGTCCAGACCGACGATGTCGGCGCCGGCGGCCTTGGCGGCTTCAGCCTTGTCGCCTTGGGCGAACACGGCCACGCGGACCGACTTGCCGGTGCCGGCGGGCAGCACGACCGAACCGCGAACCAGTTGGTCCGACTTCTTCGGGTCGATGCCGAGTTGCACGGCCACGTCAATGGATTCATTGAACTTGGCGACGGCGGTTTCCTTGACCAGGGTCAGGGCTTCAGCGACCGGGTACAGCTTGGTGCGGTCGATCTTTTGCGCAATAGCGGCTGCGCGCTTGGACAACTTTGCCATGATTAGATCCCCTCAACCGTGATGCCCATGCTGCGGGCGCTGCCAGCGATCGTGCGCACAGCGGCGTCCAGATCAGCGGCGGTCAGATCGGGGCCCTTGGCCTTGGCGATTTCTTCAGCTTGCGCGCGGGTCAGCGTGCCGACCTTGTCGGTATGCGGCTTGGGCGAACCCTTTTGCACGCCAGCGGCCTTCTTGATGAGGACCGTCGCGGGCGGGGTCTTCATGATGAAGGTGAAGCTCTTGTCCGCGAAGGCGGTGATCACCACCGGAATCGGCAGACCAGGCTCCATGCCTTGGGTCTTGGCGTTGAACGCCTTGCAGAATTCCATGATGTTCAGGCCGCGTTGACCCAGTGCCGGGCCAATCGGGGGGGAGGGGTTAGCCTTACCAGCCGGTACTTGCAGCTTGATAAAGCCGACGATCTTCTTCGCCATGCTTTGCTCCTTGCGGGTTATATCGCCCCGACCTATGCGGCCAAGGCTCCCCGGGGGTTAAATTCAGGTCTTTTCGACCTGGCTGAAATCGAGTTCGACGGGCGTGGCACGACCAAAAATCGTGACCGACACGCGAACCTTGCTCTTTTCGTAATTGACTTCTTCGACGTTGCCGTTGAAGTCTGCAAACGGACCTTCCTTGACCCGAACCATCTCGCCCACTTCGAACAGGATCTTGGGGCGGGGTTTCTCGACCCCCTCTTCCATCTGGGAGAGGATCTTCTCGACTTCCTTTTCGGAAATCGGGGACGGACGGTTGCCCGAGCCACCCAAAAAGCCGGTGACACGGTTCGTGTTCTTGACCAAATGCCACGTTTCGTCGGTCAGGTCCATTTCAACCAGGACGTAACCGGGGAAAATGCGGCGTTCGGTGATCGACTTCTGACCACCCTTGACCTCGACGACTTCCTCGGAGGGCACAAGAATGCGGCCAAAAGACGTTTGCAGGCCTGCGCGCTCGATGCGCTCGTTCAGGGCCTTGTGTACGCTTTTTTCCATGCCGGAGTACACATGGACGACATACCAACGCTTACTCATTCGCCGTCCTTATTTCCAGCCCAACAGCAGGCCGTAGAGAATCCATTCGATGCCCTTGTCGAGCACCCACATGAAAATGCCCATGATTGCCACGAACGCGAAAACAATACCCGTCATCTGGGTCGTTTCCTTGCGGGTGGGCCATGCGACACGCTTGACTTCGTTGTAGGACTCGCTGGCAAAGCTCAGGGTACGGCGGCCGGGTTCGCTGAACCAGGCGATCACGGCTGCGATCACGAGGCCGCCGACGAACACGCCGACACGTGCAGGCATCGGCTGTGCGCTAAGCACGGAAAACCCGACGATGCCAGCAATAACGACGAGAACCGCCAGCCCGAGCTTGACCCGGTCGGCGGTACTGGTTACGGTTTCTACGCTGGTATTAGACATATTGCGACGCGAGCCGCCGTGAATGCGTAACTCGCGATAATCTCCCGCGGGTTTATCCTGGCGGTGGCAGGGGCAGTAGGAATCGAACCTACAACCTTCGGTTTTGGAGACCGACGCTCTGCCAATTGAGCTATGCCCCTAAAACACTACACTTGCACTACACATTCACTGAAACTTTGCACTTGTTCCGCCTGCATCGGCTTGCGGAACCATACATAGTACTACTTTTACAGCAAAGATGGATAGAGGGGCTTGAGTGCCCACTCTACCCATCCGGGTATTGCTTACTTCAGGATCTTGGCGACGACGCCGGCGCCGACGGTACGACCGCCTTCACGGATGGCGAAACGCAGGCCTTCTTCCATGGCGATGGGAGCCAACAGCTTGACCGTCATGGCCACGTTGTCGCCCGGCAGAACCATTTCCTTGTCGGCCGGCAGCTCGATCGTGCCCGTCACGTCCGTCGTGCGGAAGTAGAACTGGGGACGATAGCCTTGGAAGAACGGAGTGTGACGGCCGCCTTCTTCCTTGGACAGGATGTACACCTCGGACGTGAAGTCCGTGTGCGGGGTGATCGAGCCCGGCTTGGCCAGAACTTGACCGCGCTGAACGTCTTCACGCTTGGTGCCGCGCAGCAGGATACCCACGTTGTCGCCGGCTTGACCTTGGTCGAGCAGCTTGCGGAACATTTCCACGCCCGTGCAAGTCGTCTTGACCGTCGGAACCAGACCGACGATTTCGATTTCTTCGCCGACCTTGACGATGCCGCGCTCGATACGGCCGGTAACCACCGTGCCGCGACCCGAGATCGAGAACACGTCTTCAACCGGCATCAGGAACGCGCCGTCAACGGCACGCTCAGGCGTCGGGATGTACGAGTCCAGAGCGGCAGCCAGGTTCATGATGGCCTGTTCGCCCAGTTCGCCCTTGTCGCCTTCCAGCGCCAGCTTGGCCGAACCCTTGACGATCGGGGTGTCATCGCCCGGGAAGTCGTACTTCGACAGAAGTTCGCGAACTTCCATTTCCACCAGCTCGAGCAGCTCGGCGTCGTCAACCATGTCAGCCTTGTTCAGGAAGACGATGATGTACGGCACGCCAACCTGGCGGCTCAGCAGGATGTGTTCACGCGTTTGCGGCATCGGGCCGTCAGCGGCCGACACAACCAGGATCGCGCCGTCCATTTGCGCGGCGCCCGTGATCATGTTCTTCACATAGTCAGCGTGGCCCGGGCAGTCAACGTGCGCGTAGTGACGCGCTTCCGTTTCGTACTCGACGTGAGCCGTGTTGATCGTGATGCCGCGAGCCTTTTCTTCAGGAGTCGCATCGATCTGGTCGTAGCCCTTGGCTTCGCCGCCAAACTTGTTCGACAGAACGGTCGTGATCGCCGCCGTCAACGTCGTTTTGCCGTGGTCAACGTGACCAATCGTACCCACGTTCACGTGCGGCTTGGTACGTTCAAACTTGCCTTTTGCCATGGCTGACTCCTGACCTGGATTGCGCTTCTGACTGAAGAAAAGAACTTGGAAATTTGTGGTGCCCATGGCGCGGATCGAACGCGCGACCTCTCCCTTACCAAGGGAGTGCTCTACCACTGAGCCACATGGGCATTTAAAAATCTTGGAGCGGGTGAAGGGAATCGAACCCTCGTCGTAAGCTTGGAAGGCTTCTGCTCTACCATTGAGCTACACCCGCGGCAAACCCTTTCACCTTCTCTTTCCCAGACCTTTCGAAATCAAGGCCTGGGGAACCTTACAACCTTCTTTGCGAAGGCCGCCCAGTTCCCTAGGCCTTACATTGCAAATCCAGGCTAACCGCGCCTGGATTTAGGTATGGGTCTCTGGTGGAGGAGGTTGGATTCGAACCAACGTAGGCGCAAGGCCAACAGATTTACAGTCTGCCCCCTTTAACCACTCGGGCACCCCTCCAGCGGAGAACTTGAGATTATGAACACTTTCAAATCCGCTGTCAAACCATTCGGACGAAAAATTCAAAATTTCTGTTCTGCCACCGTCGCGTTTCCGCGCAGAGGGGGCGAAGCTTACAGGTTTCCGCGAATTGCTGCACGAAAAAGTGAAGAATATTCGTCGGCCGTGTAGTTGACCGGGTTGGTTCCGGCCGAGGGATCCTCGCAAGCCATGCGCCCCACCCGCTCGGCCTGGGCCTCGTCGATGCCGATTTCGGCCAGCGTATGCGGGATGCCCACCGCCTCGCGCAGGGCCAGCACCCAATCCAGCACCGCGCCCGACCCGGCTTGCGGCAAACCCAGGTAGCGGGCAAGCGTTTCCAGCCGCGGCGCCACCGCCTGCTGATTCGCCTTCAGCACATAAGGCATGAGGATGGCGTTGAGCATGCCGTGATGGGCGTCGTAAAGCGCGCCCAGCGGATGCGCCAGCGCATGCATGGCACCCAGGCCACGCTGGAACGCGGTGGCGCCCATGCAGGAGGCCACCAGCATCTGCTGGCGCGCCTGCACATCGCTGCCCTCGGCCACCGCTTGCGGCAAGTACTCCTTGACGAGGCGCATGCCCTCGACCGCAATGCCCGCCGCCATCGGGTGAAAGAACGGCGAACAGTAGGCCTCCAGGTTGTGCGACAGCGCATCCATGCCGGTGGCTGCCGTGATCCTCGGCGGCAGGCCGACTGTCAGCTCCGGATCCAGGATCACGATGGATGGCAGCATGCGCGCGTGGAAAATGATCCGCTTCACCTGGGCAGACTCGTCGGTGATGACCGATGCCCGCCCGACTTCGGAGCCCGTGCCCGCGGTTGTGGGCACCGCCACCACGGGCGCCATGCCGGCGACATTCACGCGCAGATGGTTGTCGCCGATGTCTTCGAAGTCCCACAGGGGCCGCGTCTGGCCCGCCATCAAGGCGATGGCCTTTGCGGCGTCCAGCGCGGAACCGCCGCCGAATGCGATCACGCCATCGTGGCGGCCCTGCCGGTACGCCGCAACCCCGTCATCGACATTGCGGCCGGTTGGATTTCCCTTGATTTCATGGAACGTGCCGCAGTCCAGGCCGGCCGTGCGGCAGGCAAGCAGCGCATCGCCGATCATCGACAAGGTAGCCAGGCCGGGATCGGTGACCAGCAAGGGGCGCGCCATGCCGAGTTCGCGGCACCAGTCGGGCAGCTCACTGACGCGGCCGGGGCCGACCTTGATGGCAGTGGGGTAGTTCCAGTTGACGGAGGGCACGGTCATGGTTCGATTCCTGAATACGTCATGTCAGACGCTGCGCAGATGAAAGGACTTGGCTTGCGTAAGCTGCTCGTATCCGACGGCCGACAGCGATACACCCCTGCCGGTGTTCTTCACGCCGGTCCAGGCAAGCGCGGGGTCCAGATAGTCGCAACGATTCATGAAGAACGTGCCGGTTCGGACCTGCCTGCCGATATGCAGCGCGGCCTCCTCGTCCTGCGTGAACGCCGCGGCCGTAAGGCCATAGGGGCTGTCGTTCATCAGCGTGATGGCTTCCTCGTCGCTATCGACGGGCATGATGCCGACGACCGGCCCGAAGCACTCATCGTTCATGATGCGCATGCGGTGGTCAACCTGCGTCAGCAAGGCCGGCGCCACGTAAGGCGAGCTTTCGCTCGCTTCTGTGAAATGTGATGGATCAATCATATTTCTGGCGCCGGAGGATACCGCTTGGGCAATGACTTCACGGATCTCGGCGGCGGCGTGCGCACGCACGACCGGACCCAGCGTCGTGTCCGCATGCAGCGGATTTCCCAACACGTAGCCGCTGGTCAAGGCGACCGCGCGTTCGATGAAGTCGTCGTACAGAGCCCGCGCCACGTAGATGCGCTGGATGCCACAGCAAGACTGCCCCGAATTGAAGAACGCGCCATCGACCAGCGTCTCCACCGCATGATCTATCTTGGCATCGGCACGCACATAGGCCGGATCGTTTCCGCCCAGTTCCAGGCCAACGCCGATGAAGCGCCCTGCCGCGCTTTCCTCGACGTTGCGGCCACCGCGCACGGAACCGGTAAACGACACGTAGCCGATCTCGGGCGCGCGGATCAGTCGCTGCACGATGTCATGGCTGGCGTGCAGATACTGGAACACGCCTTTCGGCGCGCCGGCATCGCGAAACGCGCGGTCCATCAGCTCCGCGCACAAGGGCGTCTGGTCCGAGTGCTTGAGGATGACGGTATTGCCCGCCATCAAAGCGGGCACGATGCTGTTCACCGCGGTCAGCAAGGGGTAGTTCCATGGCGCGATGGTCAGGGCGACGCCGATCGGCTCGCGGCTGATGAAGCGCGTGAAGCCCGCCTGCGCGGTCGCGGGGATGGGCGCCAGGGCCTCGCCCGCGATCGCGATCATATGGCGCGCGCGGGCCTCGAATCCCGCCACCTCTCCCGGCGTGTACCGCAAGGGCCGGCCCATCTGGATCGTGATGGCGCGCGCGATCTCGTCCTTGGCCGCCACGAAGCGGTCGACGGCTTCCGATACGATGCGCCCCCGCTCGGCCACGCCCAAGGCATGCCAGGCCGCTTGAGCGCCCTGGGCGTTGGCCAGCGCCTGCGCAATTTGCGCTTCGCTGGCATAAGCGCGGCGCACGACCTCGCGCCCGTCGATGGGACTGATGGTGATGAGTTCCTGGGTCATGGCGGGCCTGAACAAGCGGGTTGGATGGATTCAGATGATCTCGAAGTAGCGCGCCAGCTCCCAGTCGGTCACGTGGCGGCGGAACTGCCTTTCTTCCCATTCGCGCGTGGCCACGTAATGCTCCACGAAGGCATCCCCGAACAAGTGACGGGCAGCCTCGGATTCGCGCAGCCGCTGCGCGGCCTCCCACAGGGTCGTGGGCAGGCGCAAATGCCCGGGAAACTGCTGGGTATAGGCGTTGCCCTGCACCATCGGCTCGGGCTTGAGGCCTTGCTCGATTCCATGCAGGCCGGAGGCCAGCGCGGCGGACAGCGCAATGTAGGGATTGGCGTCGGCCGAGCCGATGCGCACTTCGACGCGTTGCGACTTGTCGCTGCCCGGAATGAGGCGCAGCGCCGTGGTGCGGTTCTCCATGCCCCAAGTGGCGTCCAGCGGCGCCCAGTACCCCGGCACCAGGCGCGAATAGCTGTTGATGGTCTGCGCGTACAGCGCCATGAATTCGGGCAGGTAGTGCTGCACGCCAGCCATGAAGGACGCCTGCACGGCGCTCATCCCGTGGGGCTGCGATTCGTCGAAAAAAGCCGAGCGCCCCGTCTTCCGGTCCCGCAGCGACAGATGGATGTGGCCGCTCTGCCCCGGATGGTCGTGCGACCATTTCGCCATGAATGTCGCCATCAGGCCATTTTGTTGCGCGAGCGCCTTGGCGAAGGTTTTGAAGAGGAACGCCTTGTCGCCCGCGGCGGCAGCCAGGTCAACGGCGATCGCCGCTTCCAGGACGCCTGGACCGGTCTCGGTATGCAGGCCTTCGATGGGCATGTCCATGCGTTCGCACATGTCCAGGAGCTTGCGGTAGAAGTCGCCTTCGACCGTGCTGCGCAGCACGGAGTATCCGAAATTTCCCGGTGTCCAGTTCTCCATGTTGCGGTAGTTCTTCGCGCGCACGGAGTGCGGCGTCTCGCGAAACATGAAGAACTCGTATTCCAGCGCCGCGTATACGTCAAAGCCCATGCCGGCGGCGCGCTCTATCGTCCGGTGCAGCAGGCGGCGCGGACAGATGGCGCCCGCATCGCCTTCGAATTCCGCCAGGAACAGCAGCATGTCTTCACCGCCAGGACCTTGTTCGAGCGGCAGCCGGCGGCCGCTCTGCGGCACGATCCTGAGCTTGGCGTCGGGGTAGGCGGTGTGCCAGCCGGTGTACTTGGTGTTGTCGTAGAGCTGGTCGTCGAGGTCCCAGCCCAAGACGACGTCGCAAAATGCCAGCCCCGAGCGCAGCGCGCCGAGAAACTTGTCGCGCCGCAGATACTTGCCCAGCATGACGCCGTCCACGTCGGACAAGCCCACCTTGATATGCGAGAGCGGACTGGCTTGCACCAGACGCTCCGCGTCTTCCACCGTTGCTACCCCTAGTGCATGCATGCTCGTTCACCTTTGTGGCTGAAGCGTTGCGTTGAACTGCGGGCGGGCAGCGCGTGATTCAAGCCATGGCCGCCCCCAGCACCCGCATCGCCTGGCGATGCAGCTGCGGCGTGGCGGCCGCGACCACGCGGCCCTGCGATTCGAGGCTGAGCGGCTGCCCCGTCCAATCGGTGATGACGCCGCCCGCGCCTTCGATCACGGGCATCAGCGCCAGATAGTCATACGGTTGCAGGCCGGCCTCGACGACAAGATCCACATGGCCGCTGGCCAGGAGCCCATAGCTGTAGCAGTCGCCGCCATAACGGCGCATGCGGGCCGCCTGGGTCAAGGCGTCGAATGCCGCGAGCTCGGCGCCCTCGAAGATGTCGGGCGATGTGGCGTACAGGATGGCCTGGCGCAGTTCGGCACAGGCGCTGACGCGGCAATCCTCGCCATTGAGCCGCGCGGAGGACTCGGCCACGCCGATCCAGCGCTCGTCCAGCATCGGGATATCGATGACGCCCAGCACCGGTCTTCCCCGATGCAGCAGCGCCAGCAAGGTGCCCCACAGCGGGTTGCCGGAGATGAACGCGCGCGTCCCGTCGATGGGATCCAGCGACCACACGAACTCGGCCTCGGCATGGGAGGCTCCGAACTCTTCGCCGAAGATGCCGTGATCGGGGTAGTGCAAGGCGATGACCTCGCGCAGGGTCGCTTCGACTTCCCTGTCCGCTTGCGTGACCGGGCTTTCATCCGCCTTGGTGTCCACGGCGAGTGGATGCCGGAACCACTTGCGCGACAAGGGCCGCACGCGGTCCGCCAGCATTTGGGCGAACGAGGAAAACGCAGCGAGTTGCTGCGCGGACAAGGGCGAAGAAGTTTGCATTGATGCGCTCCCAGGAGTGGCGAGAGAGGAGGTGCCTACGCCAAAAAAACTCCTGCATGCAGGTTTTTCCAGTCTAGACACGTTGCCACAAATTTGCAAACATACATAAAACTGCAACCTGGACTTTAGTTCAGACAGGTCGCCGTCCGCATACGTAGCTCACCACCGTTGCCGTGTATTCCCCACCGGAGTCCCATCATGCAATGTATGAAGAAGCTTAGCCTTGTGGTTGCAGTAATTTCCCTAGGTTGTGCGCAGGCCCATGCCGGCGCCATCACCGTCTACACCGCGCTGGAAGAAGACGAAATCGCGGCCTACCTGAAGGCCGCCAACGCGGCCATGCCGGATGTGAAGGTCAATGTGCTGCGGCTCTCTACCGGCGATCTGGGCGCACGTCTGATCGCCGAGGCGGCCAACCCGCAACAGGACGTCATCTGGGGCTTCGCGGTCAGCAACATGCTGGATCCCCGCCTGCAGAATCTGCTGGCGCCCTATGCGGCCAAGGGCACGGATACGCTGCCGGCCCAATACAAGGGCACGGACAACAAATGGTTTGCCGCCACCGGCTATGTGGCTGCCTTCTGTGTAAACACCGACAGGCTGAAATCCAAGAACCTGCCCATGCCGACTTCCTGGGAGGATCTGACCAAGCCTGTCTACAAGGGGGAAATAGTTATCCCCAGCCCTGCGGCATCCGGCACCGGCTATCTGCAGATCGTCGCCCTGCTGCAGGGTCTGGGCCAGGAAAAAGGCTGGGCGCTGCTGAAGGACCTGGACAAGAACGTGGCGCAGTACACGCCGTCGGGCTCACGCCCCTGCAAGATGGCGCGAGCGGGCGAATACGCCATCGGCGTGTCATTCGCCTTCCCCGCCATGCAGTCCATCGAGGAAGGCTACCCCGTAAAGATGGTGATCCCATCCAAATGGGTGGGCTACGAACTGGAGGCGTCCGGCCTGATGAAGACGGCCAAGAATCCCGAGGACGCCAAGCGCTTCCTGGACTGGACCTTGTCGGCGCAGGCTGGCGGGCTCTACAGCAAGTACAAGGAACTGGTCACCCTGCCCGGCGCCGCCCCCAACAAGGCAGCGGAGGCGGCCGGCCTGCCCAAGGACCTGACCACCGTGCTGTATCCGGTGGATTTCCAGAAGTCCGCCGCCGAACGCGATGCAACGATCAAGACCTGGCAGAACACCATCAAGCGCTGACCGGCTTGCCACCGGCCTGCGCCGGCGGCAAGCCGTCCTGGAGACGCCATGTATCTGGAATTGCGTGGGATACGGAAGACCTTCGATACCGCGGTAGCGCTGGAAGACATCGACCTCTCGGTGGGGGAGCACGAATTCGTCTGCCTGCTGGGACCCAGCGGATGCGGCAAGACCACCCTGCTGCGCATCGTGGCAGGCCTGTTGCCGTTTGACCGTGGCACGATCACCCTGGGCGGACGGGACCTGAGCGCACTGCCGGCGCGCAAGCGCGGCTTCGGCATCGTGTTCCAGTCGTATTCGCTGTTTCCCAACATGACGGTGGCCGAGAACGTAGGCTACGGACTGCGCATCCGCGGCGAAGCACGTGAGCGCATCGGCGCCCGGGTCCGGGAGCTGCTGGCGCTGATCAAGCTGCCCGACTATGCCGAGCGCTACCCGCACCAGCTCTCGGGCGGGCAGCAACAGCGTGTCGCCCTGGCGCGCGCCCTCGCGGTCGATCCGGCGCTGATTCTGCTCGACGAACCACTGTCGGCGCTGGATGCGCGCGTGCGCACGGATATGCGCGCCGAAATCCACGAGGTGCAGCGCCGGCTGAAGATTCCCACCGTCATGGTCACGCACGATCAGGAGGAGGCGTTGACGCTGGCCGACAAGATCGTCTGCATGAATGACGGGCGAATCGAACAGGTGGGATCACCCTCGGACCTGTACCTCAGGCCGCGCACTCGGTTCGTGGCGAATTTCGTGGGCCTGAGCAATCTGCTGCCCACCGAATGGGTGCGCGAGGCCATGCCTCAACTGCTGGCGACGCGCCCCGAAGGCGCGAGCGAGCGCTACGAGGCCTGCCTGCGTCCGGAGAACCTGCGCGTCGCGGCTGATGAACGCGGCCCCGGCCGCGTGCAGGACCTGACCTTCATGGGCAACCTCACGCGCTTGCGCGTCGCCTGGATGGGCCGCGAACTGACGGTGGAGCAGCACGGCGCGGCGGGGCTGTCGCGCGGCGCGCCCGTGAGCCTGGCCATCGAACCCGGCCATTGCGCCTGGGTCAGCGCATGAATGCGCCGTTCGGAGCGGTTGCGTGAGCAGCGCGCACGCGAGCGTCGCGCTGGCAGCGCCGACGGGCCGCGCGCCCTGGTCGGCCGACCGCCTGCTGCTGTGGACCTGCGTCGCCATACCCATGGCGGGCCTGGCGCTGTTCTTCCTGTATCCGCTGGCCACCGTGGCATGGCGCAGCCTGGTGGAGAAGGACGGTTCCATCGGCCTGGGCAACTATGCCGAAGTCTTCGCCACGCGTGGCATCCTCACGGCTACCCTCAACAGCCTGGTGATGAGCGCCGCCACCACCGTGGTCAGCATTGTGCTGGGGTTCGCTGTCGCCTATGGTCTGGACCGGAGCTGCATGCGCGGCAAGGCCCTGGTGCGGCTGGCGCTGGTGCTGCCGCTGCTGGCGCCTTCGCTGGTGCAGGGGCTGGGCCTCATCTTCATACTTGGACGAAATGGGCTGGTGCACCGGTGGACCGGATGGGAGATCGACATCTATGGATTCTGGGGCCTGCTGATCTCCAATGTCTTCTACGCCCTGCCCCAGGCGGTGCTGATCCTGCAGGCGGCCTTGCGCAACATGGATGCCCGCTATTACGACGCGGCCGAGGTCATGGGCGCGTCAAGCGCGCGCCAGTTCTTCGACATCACCCTGCCCAACTGCAAATTCGGATTGCTCAGCGCGGGATTCGTCGTGTTCGTCATCACCATCACGGACTTCGGCAATGCGGCGGTGATCGGCGGCAACTATCGCGTGCTGGCCACGGAGATCTACAGTCAGGTGTCGGGACAGATGAACTTCGGCCTGGGATCCGTGGTGGGCATCCTGTTGCTGCTGCCCTCGCTGGTCTCGGTGCAGATCGAGCGCGTAGCCTCGCAGCGCCAGTTCGGATCGGCCTCGCCCAGCGGCCTGAAGGTCACGCCGCAACCATCGCGTGGCCGCGATGCGGCATTCAGCGCCGGCGTGCTGCTTGCCGTCAGCACGATCATCGTCACGGTGGGCACCGTCATCTTCGCCAGCTTCATGCGGCTCTGGCCATACCGCATGGAATGGACCCTGAAGCACTACGACATCACGGTCAGCGGGGGCTATTCGCCGCTCTGGACCTCGCTGTACCTGTCGCTGGCGGCCGCTGGCGCAGGCGTGCTGCTGCTGTTCTTCCTGAGCTTCGGCGTATGCCGGATTCCGCGCGCCTGGGCCAAGCTGGTGTACATGGTGTCGGTGCTTCCGGTCGGGGTGCCGGGTCTGGTGCTGGGCCTGTCGTACATTTTCGCGTTCAATGCGCCGGGAACGCCCTTGTATGCGCTCTACGGCAGCGCGGCGCTGATCGCCCTGTGCAACTTCTACCACTACCATACCCAGGGCTTCCTGACGATGATGACCGGCATGCGCGCCGTGCCGCAGGCGCTGGAGGAAGCGGTGAGCTGCCTGGGCGGGGGCACCCTGCATGTGTTGCGCGACGCCGTGCTGCCGCTGATCGGGCCCACCGTGCTGGGTGTCTTCTTTTTTCTCTTCATGCGCTCCATGGTGACCCTGTCGGCGGTGATCTTTCTGGTGACGCCCTCGGTCAGCGTCGCGCCGGTATCGGTGCTGCGGCTGGACGAAGCCGGCTTCGTTTCGCAAGCGGCGGCCTATTCAACCCTTATCATGCTGGTCGTGGGGGGTTCTCTGCTGGTGTTGCGCGCATTGATCGCAGCAGCCGCGCGGCGGCGGACATAGATTAGGAAGCATCGGATATGTGGCAAGAAGAGCGGTATCAGAGAATCCGCGCCCTGCTGTCTTCATTGCAGCAGGTATCGACCGACCGTATCGTCGGCGAGCTCGGGGTGTCGCGCGAAACCGTCAGGCGGGATCTGCTCGAACTGGAGGCTTTGGGAGAATTGCGCCGCGTGCACGGAGGCGCCGTTCCCGTGCATAACGAGCCTCCCATCGCGGAGCGCGTGCATACCCGCGTGAAGTACAAGCGCGCCATCGCGCGAGCCGCGGCCGGCCTGGTATCCAGCGGACAGACTCTGTTCCTGGACGCAGGCAGCACCACCAGCGTCCTGGCCGACGAACTGGCCAAGCTGTCCGGCCTGACCATCATTACCAATTCGTTCGACGTCGCCCTGAAGGTGGGCGCGGCGGGCAATGGCGCCAACCAGCTGATCATGCTGGGAGGGTCCGTCGGCGGCCCGGTATGCGCCACTGCGGGCGACATCACGATTGCCGAGATCCACCGCTACCGCGCCGACCTCGCGCTGTTGTCGCCGGTGGGCGTCGACGTGGAATGCGGCGCCACCAACTACGACCTGCGCGAGGCCGAGGTGGCGCGCGCGATGACGGCCAACGCCAAGCAGCTCGTGCTGCTGGCCGACTTCAGCAAGATCGGCCTGTGCAGTCGGGTGTCGTACTGCAGCGCGGACCGGATCGACCACCTCGTCACCAACGGCAGCGCGCAGAAGTCGCCGGCCTACGCCGCATTGAAGTCGGCCGTGGGCAATACCCTGGCGGTGTAGCGCCGCCGGCGCATCCGTCAATCCAGCGACACGCCCGCGGTCTTCACCATCTCGGCCCAGTAGGCCGTGTCCTGCTGCAGGCGGGTCTTGAAGGCGGCCGGCGGGCTGCCCACCGGCCGGCTGCCCCCGCTGTTGATCTTGGCGATCACGGCGGGCGACTTCATGGCCTGGTCCACGGCCTGCGCCAGGTAGGCGATGCGCTCGGACGGCGTGCCCGCGGGTGCGAACAGACCATACCAGTCATCCGCGGTGATGCCCTCCATGCCGGCCTGCTGCAACGTGGGCGCCTCCTTGAAGATGCCCACGCCGTCGCCGTGGCTCATCGCAAGAATGCGCAGCTTGCCAGCGGCCACCATGGGCTCGGCCGACGCGGGCGAGGTGATCAACATATCCACTGTGCCGCCCATCAGGTCGGTAATGGCCGGCGCCGCGCCCCGATACGGCACATGCACCAGCTTGACGCCGGCCTTCTGCGACACGAGCGCGCCCATCAGGTGGCTCATGGTTCCGTTGCCGGGGGTTGCATAGGTGATGGTGCCCGGCTGCTTGCGCGCGGCCGCCAGATAGTCGTTCAGGCTCTTGTACGGACTCTCGGTGCGCGCCACGAGCACCAGCGGCGCCGACGTGATCTGCGAGATCGGAGCGAAATCCTTCAAGGGATCAAAGCCCACGTTCTTGTAAAGGCGCGGATTGACGGCCATGACGCTGGTCTGCGACATCACGAGGGTGTAGCCATCGGGTTTGGCCCGCGAGACCTGCGCCGTGCCGACGTTGCCGCCCGCGCCGGAGCGGTTTTCCACCACCACGCTCTGGCCCGTGATGGTGCCCAGCTCCTGCGCGATCAGCCGCGCCACGCCATCGTTGCCGCCCCCGGGAGGAAATGGCGAGACCACGGTGATGGCCTGCTTGGGAAAGTCCGCCAAGGGCGCGGGCGCCTGAGCGTGGGCGGCGGCTCCCAACAGCAGTCCGGCCATTGCCGCGGCGGCGGCCTTGCAAGCGTGCAATGCATGTTGCTTCATCTGGATTTCCCCTTGTGTAGTCAGCCGGATACTCGGCCGTCCTTTGCGTTCCGGTTCGCCATGAACCGTCCGCACCCCGTCGGCAAAAGCCGCCGGGGCGTAGTGATCAGGTTGATGCGTCTGTGCCGCCGCGGCGGCGGCGTTGTCAGCCGGCCGGGAAGCGGTAGGCCGCAAGTTCGCGTTCGTCTATCTGCTTGACCAGGTTGGTCTCCCAGGCCAGATACTGGCGCGCGGCGGCCTTGTTGCCGTCGTGGCGGTCATGCACGAAGAATAGATAGTCGATGCACTCGCTGTCGGCCGGTTCGGCCGGCGTGGATTCCAGCGCAATCCCCTGCGCCGACCAGCCTTCCGGCGTGCCGATGTTCACCTTGATGTCCGCGATGCCCCGCGCGCGCAGGTCGCCGGCGGCCCAGGCGGCCAGCTCGGCCTCTTCGGCCAGCAGGACCACCGGACGCGTGGCGTCCAGCGCCAGGCGGTCCAGCCGCGGGCGGACGGACCAGCGAGCGCCGGCGATGTGCCTGGCGCGATAGCGCATGCTGGGACGGATATCGATCGCTTGGGCGCCCTGCGCCAGCGCAGCCGCCAACGCGGCGTCGGACAGCACGGAGACCGCCGGCGCGTGCGACACGGCCGCTGCATGGGTCAGCGCGGCCTGCACGCCCTCCTTCAGCACGCAGGCGTCCCACCCCATCTGCCTGAGCCAGCTGGCGACGACGGGCGCGCGCACGCCTTCGCCATCGAACACGACAATGCGCGCGCCGCGCACGGCCAGGTACTGGTCGGTTGCCTGCACCAGCTGACCGCCCGGCGTGTGCTGCGCCCCGGGCAGGGAGCCCTGCTGGAACTCTTCGGCGCTGCGCACATCGCAAAGAAAAGTGCTGCGCGCCGTGTCGTGCAGCCAGGCCTGGACCTGGCTGGCGCCGACCACGGGAACGCCATGGCGTTCGGCCAATTGCGCGGAACGTTGCGCCAGGGCGGGAACGTCTTTCTCGGCAATGTCGTCGGCGTAGCGGCGGCGGGCCCCGTGTTCCAGTTGCAGGTCTTCCAGGTACCAGCCTTGCGTGCCGTTCTCCAGCGCGTAGACGGGGTTGGGGACACCCAGATTGATCAGCGTCTGCGCGCCGATGATGCTGCGCGTGCGGCCCGCGCAATTCACCACGATCGTGGTGTCCGGACTGCTGGCCAGCGTGTGGGCGCGCAGCGCCAGTTCACCGTTGGGGCAGCAGACCCCGCCAGGGATGCTCATCTTCTGGTATTCGGCATAGGGCCGGCCGTCCAGCACGATCAGGTCGTCGCCGCGCCGCTGGCGTTCGGCCAGCTCGCGGGCGCCGATGCGCGGGGTGTGAAAAACTTCTTCGGCCAGTTCGCCAAAGGTTTTGCTGGGGACGTTCACCCCCGCGAACGCGGCATAGCCCTCCTGCTGCCAATGCGCGAGGCCGCCCGCCAGGCGATGCACCTGGCCGTAGCCCAACGCGCCCAATGCCCGCGCCGCGCGCGCCGCCGTGTCATCGGCGCCGCCGTTGTCGTAGACCACCACCCGCACGCCGCGACGCGGCGCCAGGCGCACGATATCCATCTCCAGCCTGCTGTATGGCAAGGGCGCCGCGTAGAACAGGTGGGACTCGCCGTATTGGCCATGCTCGCGCACATCGAGAAGCGCGATCTCGCTGCCGTCGTGCAGCCATTGCTTGAGCGTATGCGCGTCGACGTCGGCAAAGGAATGGTCGGTGTTGGGGTGCATCATGAGATTCGGAGGGAACGGAGTGGTTGTGGTTGGGTCAGGGCGGACAGGCCGCACTCAAGATCGGCAATGAGGTCCTCCGGGTCTTCCAGGCCGACATGCAAGCGCAGCATGGGGCCGCGCGCGACGCTGTCTGGCACGGCGCGCGAGGCGAGATTGACCGGGATCACCAGGCTTTCGAAGCCGCCCCACGATGCGCCGATGCCAAAGAGCCGCAGGCTGTCGATCAGGCGTTCGGCGTCGGACTCCGTGAAGGCGTCCGACAACTCGACGGTCAGCAAGCCATTGGCGCCGCTGCAGTCCCGCAACCAGATCGCGTGCGACGGATCGCCAGGCAAGGCGGGGCAAAGCACCCGGGCCACCTCGGGACGTGCCAGCAGCCAGCGGGCAACCTGCATGGCGCTGCGGGCATGCTGCGCCATGCGCAGCGGCAGCGAACGCATTCCGCGCAGCACCAGGAAGGCATCGTCCGCGCCCACCGTCTGGCCGAAGTCGATCGTGGCGCGTTCCAGCGCACGCCAGGCCCGTTCGTTGGTGACGACGGCTCCCATCATCACGTCGGCATGCCCGCCCAGGTATTTGGTCGCCGCCAGGATGGAGATATCGGCCCCGAGCGTGAGCGGCTGGTGTATCAATCCGGACGCCCAGGTGTTATCCACAGCCAGCCAGCAATCGTGTTTGCGCGCGGTTGTGGATAACTTGGGGAGGTCCGGCATCTCGTAAGTCAGCGAGCCCGGAGACTCGGCGTAGATCATCCGGGTGTTGGGCCGGATCAGCGCCTCGATGCCGACGCCGTCTGGCCGGTAGTACGTGTGCTCGATACCCAGCCGGGCCAGGTGTTCCGCGCAGAACCGGCGCACCGGCTCGTACACGGCATCGGTGAGCAGCACATGGTCGCCGGCGCGCAGATAGGCGAGCAGCACGGTGGCAATGGCGGCCTGGCCAGTGGGGTACAGCTTGGCGCGAAAGCCCTGCTCCAGCTCGATCAGCGCGTCTTCCAGCGCATGCGTGCTGTCGGTGCCGCGCGCGCCGTAGGATGGCAGGCGCTCCTGCTCGCGGCGTGCCCGCGTGTCGCGCCAGGCTTCCACGCTTTCAAACACGTAAGTGCTGGCGCGTGTGACCGGGGTGTTGACCCAGCCTTGATGGGGACGCCCAGCACGCAGCAGGCGGGTCGCGGACCGATAGGGCTTGTTCATGATCAGCGGCGCGTCTGCACGCCGATCGGCATGACCTTGCAGGTCCCGGTCTCCAGGTCGAAGCCCAGGCGTTCATTCAGCGTTTCCAGCGCGCGCCCATACATGTGCAGGTGGCGGATGACGCTGTCGCCCTGGATTTCGACGGCATGGATATCGTCCGGCATCAGTGCGATGCCGGCGCCAGGACCCACCACGACGGTGCCGGTCTTTTCCAGCTTGCCCACGCCGGGCACGGAGCCGTCGTCGGTGCGATCGTAGACGTAGTTGTATTCCACCCCCTCGACGGCGGCGATACAGGCCCAGGTGGTGTGGTTGTGCGGCACGATCTTCTTGCCCGGGCGCATCACGTTCAGATAGAGCGCATAGCTCTTGTCGGCGTCTTCGGCGATGAGGTAGCGCGCCTGGCGCTCGTCGCCTTCGGGGGCCGGATAGCGGTCGGCGGCCCACCACGCGGTGTTGCCGGCCAAGGCCACGAGTTCATCCAGCACGGACCGGAGGCTCTCGCGGTTCAGGCCCTTATTTCCTACAGTTTTTTTAATATTTCCAACCGCATTGTCGATGCCGGCCTGATGGGGATGTGCAGTGCTCACTTTGGCTTTCCCTCTTGATTCATGAGTTATTGCACTCACTGTATCGCCGGGATTCCGCCTCAACAATTTAAATTGCCTTAACATTCCATTAGCATTGCTAATATTTTGGGTTATCCCTAACCTGCTTTTCACGCCCCTACTTCGAGTCAGGCATGCGCAATCTGGATCTGGACCTGCTCCGCACGCTGACGGCAATCGCCCAGCATGAAACGTTCTCCGAAGCCGCCAACCGCCTGCACAAGACGCAGTCGGCGATCACCCAGCAGATGCAGCGGCTGGAGTCCATGATCGGGCTGCCTCTGTTCGAAAAACACGGGCGCAACAAACTGCTGTCATCGCATGGCCGGCGTCTGGTCGAATACGCCCGCCACATGCTGGCCATCAACGACGAGGCGCTTCGCGCCCTGCAGGACGGGGAGTTGGAGGGGGATCTGAGGCTGGGCGCCCCGCTGGACGTGGCGGACACGATCCTGCCCACCCTGCTGACGCACATCGCGCGCTCGGCCCCGCGCGTGAAACTGGAAATCCGCGTGGATCGCAGCCCCTTCCTGATGGACGCGCTGCGCGCCGGCGAGATCGACCTGACCATTTCCACCCGCTTCGACCAGGACTTCGAAGGCGTGGCGCTGCGCACCTCGCCCACGGTATGGCTGGCTTCGGCCGACTACGTGCATGACGTGCATGCGCCGGTACCGCTGGTGCTGGCCGATGATCCCAGCATCTTCCGCCGCCTGGCGCTCAATGCGCTGGAGCAGGCGCGCGTGCGCTGGCACACCAACTACGTGGCGCCGAACCTGGTGGGAATAAAAGCCGCGTTGCGCGCCGGGCTGGGGGTGACGGCCCGCAGCGTGGAGCTGCTGGGACCGGAAATGCGTGTGCTGGGAGAAAAGGAAGGGTTGCCACCGCTGCCCGACGTGACCTACTTCCTGTGGATAAGGCGCGACCTGATCAATCCGCTGACGCGGCAGGTCTACGACATGCTCAGGACGAACCTGGGCCTGGCGCAACAAGGCGACGCGACAGCGTAGCGATCAGGCCCTGCTTTCAATAGCGGTCGAAGATTTGCTGCAGGGCAGCCGGATCGCGCGTGACGGACAGCGCCAGCATCAGCAGGATGCGTGCCTTCTGCGGATTCAGATCGCGCGCGGCCACGAAGCCCAGGCTGGCGTCGTCCAGTTCGACATCCCGCGCGACAAAGCCGCTGCCGGTGCGGCTGGAGCGCACCACGGCTACGCCATCGTCGGCCGCGCGGCGCAAGCCATCAATGGCCAGGTCGGTGGCGTTGCCGTCGCCCACGCCCGCCAGCACGATACCGTCGGCGGCGCTGGCCAGGAAATCGATCAGGTCGGCTTGCAGGTTGGCGTGGGCATAGACGATGTCCACGCGCGGCCAGCCGGCTTTTTCCAGCAATGCGAGTGAAAACTCGCTTTGTGCGCTGTGCGTGGTGGTGTTGCGGGAGTAGAAGCACGGCGCGCCGCCATGCATGACTCCTGCGCGGCCACGATTGGGCGAAGCGAACGCGCACAGGCCCGCACTGGCGATCTTCTGGATCTCGCGGGCGTAGTGCACGTCTTCATTCATGACGACCAGCGGCCCGCGGGCGCGCGCGTCGGGGTGGCGCGCGAGCGCCACCGCGTTGTACAGGTTGGCGGGGCCTTCCGCGCCCAAGGCCGTGGCGGGACGCATGGCGCCCACCAGCACGACGGGCTTGTCGTGACGGATCACCAGGCTCAGGAAGTACGCAGTTTCTTCAAGTGTGTCGGTGCCATGCGTGATCACGATGCCGGCCACCGAGGCGTCCTGGCAAAGCGTGTCCACGCGCTGTGCCAGCGCGCGCCATACGTCGTGCGTCATGTTCTGGCTGCCGACATTGGCTACCTGCTCGGCGCGGATATCGGCAATGCCCGTCAGCTGCGGAACCGCGGCAAGCAAGTCGTTCACGGAGAACGAACCGGCCTTGTAGCCCGCAGAGGTAGCGTCGGCCTGAGCGCCCGCGATCGTGCCGCCCGTTGCCAGTACCGCTATGACAGGCAGAGCGCGTTCAGGCATCCACCACTCCGGACAGGCCTTGGCGTTCCAGCAGGGAATTCAGGTGTTCCCAGCCATGAAAGTCGATGACGATCTGTCCTTTTTCCTTGGCGCCCACCTTCAGCGCGACACGCGTTCCCAGGTGATCGGACAAGGCCTCTTCGAGGCGGGTCAGATCGCGCGAGACGCCATTGGCCTTCTTCTTGGGCGATGCCGCCGCTTCTGCTTCCTTGGCGGTCTTGGCGACAAGCTTTTCGGCCTCGCGCACCGACAGGCGACGCGCGATGACCTGATTGGCCAACTGGATCTGAGTTGCGGCGTCCACGGCCAGCAGCGCACGCGCATGGCCCATGTCCACATCGCCGGCCAGCAACATGGTCTGCACGGGCGCGGCCAGGTTCAAGAGGCGCAACAGGTTGCTGGTGGCCGAGCGTGACCGGCCGATAGCCTGCGCGGCCTGTTCGTGCGTCAGGCCAAACTCATCGAGCAGGCGGCGCACACCATGGGCTTCTTCCAGCGGGTTCAGGTCTTCGCGCTGGATGTTTTCGATCAGCGCCATGACGGCCGCGTTTTCGTCGGCCACTTCGCGCACCAGCACCGGCACTTCCTTCAGGCCAGCCATTTGGGCAGCACGGAAACGTCGTTCGCCCGCGATGATCTCGTAGTGACCGGGCGCACTTTCGCCTAGCCCGCGTACAAGAATGGGCTGCATGATGCCTTGTGTGCGTATCGATTCGGCCAGCTCACCCAAGGCGCCCTCGTCCATGCGCGTGCGCGGCTGATACTTGCCGGCGCGCATCTTCGAGATGGGCAAGGTGGATGGCGGACCCTCGGGCTTGGCCATGGCCTTGCCGATGTTGTCGATGACAGGCGCGTCCGCGCCCAGCAAGGCGTCCAGTCCGCGACCCAATCCCTTGGGTTTCTTGGTGGCCATAGTTAAATCCTCTTTCCTTCTGTTTTTGTATCCCGAGCCAGGCTCAGGCGTCCGTCTGCTCGGCGGGCAGGCGGTACCAATACGCGTAACAGTCTTTGAAACCGTAGCGGCCATACAAAGCGCGCGCGGCGGTGTTTTCCGGCTCGACCTGCAAGTAAGCCGTCTTGGCGCCGCTGGCGGCGCCTTCAGCCAATAAGTGTTCCACCAGGAAAGCGGCGTAGCCTTTACGCCGCTGCCCCGGGTCCGTGACGATGTCGAACAAGCCAAGCAGGTCGTCGTCGCGAACGGCCAAGCCCGCGGCAACGCACTGCCCCGCCGCGTCGATCGCGAGCACCGGCAGGATATCCACAGCAAGTCCTTGCAGACGTGCCTGATGTTCTCCAATGTGCCCGGATGACGAACCGCGCATGGACCCGACCGCCGCCGCAAAGCGCTCGGCATCGACAATCTTGAATAGCAGATCGCCCCTGGCATTGATCCGGGGGGCGAGCGGCGTGCTCATGACTCGGGTCTCACCGGTGAAGGTATAACCGCGGGCCTCCAGTTCGGCGTCGAGCGAAAAATCGGGGCCGATGGAGGTAATGCGCAGCACCATGGGCAAGCCATGGCGTGCATACAACGAAGAACAATACGCCAGGCGCTCGTCCAGCGGACGTGTGGATAACCCCAGCACATTCACACTGCGCACTCGCTTGGCTGGCGAAGGCGCGAAACGCACCAACCAGTCATCATAGAGCACCTGCGCGCCAACCGCCGTGGCGTTCAGCGCGGCCTCTTCGAGGCGTACACGCAGGACGTCGCGCACGTCGGCTTGCGGCGTGCTGCAGGTGTGCGTTGGTGTCGGGGAAAAGAGCGCGGCGACGGACATGAGTTACGGCTTACTTCAAGTCCTTTCTGACCCGGTCGATCATTTCCGCGCCGAACGAGATATAGGCCTGCGCGCCGCGTGACGCGCGGTCATACACCACGCCGGGCATACCGTAACTGGGTGCTTCGGCCAGGCGGACATTGCGCGGCACCACGGTCTTGAAGACCTTGTCGCCAAAGTGAGCTTCGAGTTGCGCCGACACTTGCTGCTGCAGCGTCATGCGCGGGTCGAACATCACGCGCAGCAGACCGATGACGCGCAGGTCGTCATTGATGTTTCGATGCACGCGCTTGATGGTGTTGACCAGATCGGACAGGCCTTCCAGCGCGAAGTACTCGCACTGCATCGGGATGATGACGCCATGCGCGGCGGCAAGGCCGTTCAGGGTCAGCAGCGACAGCGTGGGCGGGCAATCGATCAGGACAAAATCATACTGGCTGGCGATGGTATCGATGGCGGCCTTCAACTGGCGCTCGCGCTGGTCCATCTGCACCAGGTCGATCTCGGCGCCGGACAGTTCGCGGTTGGCGGGCAGCACGTCGTAGCCGCCCGATTCCGACTTCACGCGGGCCTGCTCGATCGTGGCTTCGCCGATCAGTACCTGGTACAGGTTCGACTCGAGCGCGTTCTTGTCGATGCCACTACCCATGGTGGCGTTGCCTTGCGGGTCCAGGTCCACCAGCAGCACGCGTTGATTGTGCGTGGCAAGGCCGGCCGCCAGATTGATGGCGGTCGTCGTCTTGCCCACACCACCCTTTTGATTGGCGATGCAGAATACGCGGGCGGATGTGCTGGGGGGTATGTTCTTCATAGGGTTCCTTGACTGCGGCGCATCCAGATCAGGCAGCGTTCTGCTTGCAGCTCCGGCACGTGGAGCGGCTGAATATGGTCGACTTGCCATTCCCCGCGCGCATGCAACGCCTGAATTTCTTCTTCGGGGACCTTGCCCTTCATGGCGACGAGGGTACCATTCTTGGCTACGTGACGACCCGCGAGTTGCGCAAAATCATCTAATGAAGCAAAGGCTCGCGACGTGACAATGTTGCACTCGGCCTCGTCCAGCGTTTCGATGCGGGCATGCCGCGCCTGGAGGTTGGACAAAGACAAGGCGCCGCTCATCTGCCGCACGAATGCGGTTTTCTTTTCAACCGCATCGATGCAGGTCACCGACCACAGGGGGCGCAGGATCGCCAGGACCACCCCAGGCAGGCCTCCACCCGATCCCACGTCGTAGATCTTGGCGGCGGCGTCCGGGGCGCCCAGCGCCTCGCTGAACGGCTTCACGGCGGCCATGCTGTCGAACAGATGCTGGATCAGCATCTGCTGGGGATCGCGGATGGCGGTGAGGTTGTACGTGCGATTCCAGCGCTGCATCTGCGCCAGATAATTGAGCAGCTTGGTCATCGCGGCGTCGTCGGCGTGCAGGCCCAGCTGCTCGCACGCACGAGAGAGGCGGCCGGCCATGTCCGCGCCGGCCTGATTGGCAGGCGCGCTCATGCCGCTTGCTTGCGCGAGCCGTAATGCAGGCGCTTCAGATGGATGAGCAGCAACGAAATTGCAGCGGGGGTGACGCCGGAAATCCGCGCGGCCTGGCCGACGGTTTCCGGACGATGCGTCTTGAGCTTCTGGCGCACTTCGAAGGACAGGCTGGTCACGGCGTCGTAGTCGACATCCGCGGGAATAGCCTGCAGCTCGTGGGCAATCTGCTTTTGCACTTCGTCCTGTTGGCGCGCGATGTAGCCGGCGTACTTCACCTGAATCTCGACCTGTTCGGCCAGGATCTCATCCGCCGCCACGCCGGGACCGGCGAGGAGCGAGCCATCGCTATTGCGAACGGCCATCAGGGCTTCATAGGAAACATTCGGGCGTTTCAGCAAATCTGCTAGTGAGTACTCACGCTCAATTGCCTTGCCCAGCAGCGGTTCGGCGACTTCCACCGGCAGCAGGCGCGGATTCACCCACGACGACTTCAGGCGTTCGACTTCCGCGGCAACGGCATCGCGTTTGCGATTGAAGGAATCCCAGCGCGCATCGTCGACGATGCCGAGCTGGCGGCCGATCTCGGTCAGCCGCAGATCGGCATTGTCTTCGCGCAGGCTCAGGCGATATTCCGCGCGCGAGGTAAACATGCGGTAAGGCTCGGTGACGCCACGCGTAACCAGGTCGTCGGCCAGGACGCCCAGGTAGGCTTCGTCGCGGCGCGGCGTCCATTGTTCACGGCCCAGTGCCTGCAGCGCAGCGTTTACGCCAGCGAGCAGGCCTTGGGCAGCCGCCTCTTCGTACCCGGTGGTGCCATTGATCTGCCCGGCGAAGAACAGGCCGTTGATGGCCTTGGTCTCAAGCGTGCTTTTCAATCCACGTGGATCAAAGTAGTCATACTCGATGGCATACCCGGGGCGCATGATGTGCGCATTCTCCAGACCCGGCAGGGAGTGGATCAGATCCAGCTGCACGTCGAACGGCAGACTGGTCGACACGCCGTTGGGATAAACCTCGTGCGTGTCCAGCCCTTCGGGCTCCAGGAAGACCTGGTGCGATGCCTTGTCGGCGAAGCGATGTATCTTGTCTTCGATGGACGGGCAATAACGCGGGCCCACGCCTTCAATGACACCGCTGTACATCGGCGAACGGTCCAGGCCGCCACGGATGATGTCGTGCGTCCGGGCGTTGGTGTGCGTGATCCAGCATGGCAGCTGACGCGGGTGCATGGCCACATTGCCCATGTACGAGAACACGGGAATGGGATCCAGGTCGCCCGGTTGTTCTTCCAGGATGCTGTAGTTGATCGTACGGCCGTCAATGCGCGGGGGGGTGCCGGTCTTCAGGCGGCCCTGCGGAAGCTGCAATTCCTTCAACCGCTGCCCCAGAGAAATCGAGGGAGGATCTCCGGCACGGCCGCCCGAATAATTCTGCAGACCCACGTGAATCAGGCCATTCAGGAATGTACCGGCGGTCAACACCACCGTCTTGGCCTTGAACTTCAGACCAACCTGGGTGACGGCACCGACCACTCGGTCACCCTCCACCATCAGATCCTCGACCGCCTGCTGGAACAGCCAGAGATTCTCCTGGTTCTCCAGGCGGCCACGGATCGCCTTCCGGTACAGCACGCGGTCTGCCTGGGCGCGAGTCGCACGCACGGCTGGCCCTTTCGAGCTGTTCAGGATACGGAACTGAATCCCTGCCTCGTCCGTTGCCAAGGCCATCGCCCCACCGAGGGCGTCGACTTCTTTGACAAGATGGCCCTTGCCAATTCCGCCGATGGACGGATTGCAAGACATTTGGCCTAGGGTTTCGATGTTGTGCGTCAGCAGCAGCGTCCGGGCGCCTGCACGAGCTGCGGCCAATGCCGCCTCGGTGCCGGCGTGGCCGCCACCAACGACGATGACATCGAATTCGCGGGGATAGTCCATGATTGGGGGGAGGTATAGAGAGCGTTCGGTGCTCATTATAGAGGCAGGGGTTGCATGTTTCACGTGAAACATGTTTCGGTGCAGCATTGCCGTTGGAGAGGGTCCGCCCGCGTAGGTAATTGGCAACGCGCGGGACGGCGGAGGGGCGAATGTGTTGGCATTTGCCGCTGTTTCACCGGCAGTGTTTCACGTGAAACACCAGCTAAGGCGAGTACCTGAGGAACTTGCTACCTCATTCAACAGGGAAATGTTCCACGTGAAACAGTGCGCTTCCGTGCATCGAAACGGGTCCGACCGGCATGACCAGGCGACGGTCGGGCGTTATGCTGCCAGCGCTTTGGTCAGGCTGATGCCACCGCATACCCATAACCCTATGCGCCAGCGACTACCCTCTCCGCCGGGAACGGCCAAAAGCTGCCAGCCCGTCGCGCATGAACTGTGGACAAGATACAGAGAACTAGGCGCCACAGACAGCCATTTAACCGGCAATGTTCCACGTGAAACATGAACTCTTGGTCTTAGGCATCAGATCCGAACATCAAAATCTCCCCCGTGCGCCCGTGATGTTCCACGTGAAACATGCAAGCTATCCAGCAGTTCTCAGGAGTACCTCTTAAGCCGCCGTGATGGCATCCGCCGTCTGAGCCGATGCCATCGGCGGCCACATTATTGAAATTCCACTCTTGTCCTACTCATAGGACCTGCTTCCGATGTAGCCATAACTCAATGCTGCAACCCGATCTTCAGGACCAGGGGGATGTTTCACGTGGAACACAAACCACAAAGTGCATCGGGTCCCGGAAATTCTCTGTGTGCGCCCCGCTCTGTTTCACGTGGAACACCCGAGTAGATAAGAGACAAATCCAGCACCACGCAAAATTACTTCCGTCCTCAAGCTTGTCATTCGGTACAGCCCCGAAATTTCCCTCTTCGCCTGAGCCAGGATGTTCCACACCGGCAAAGGTAAAAATTAGGAAAAATATCGTTTTATTCCACCCTACCCTTACCTATGCCCAAAAAAATGGTTTTTTTCCTAAACTCCGCGAGTCCGACTTCAAGTCCGTACGCCAAATCGCGAATCGAATATCCCTGAACGATAGACGCAAGCGCAAATTTCCGAACTACAACTTACCCACAACGTTCGGTGAGGAAATGGGAACCCCGCGCTCAACATGATTCGAGATGGGATTCGCCAGTCGATCCAAAGATGGGAAGTCCGCCGAACAAGACGATCATCACTATCGGAGACGGGACTTTATCCACAGATTCATAAAAGGGGTGGCAGCGGGGAGAAACGCCCCAATTTGGGGGTGCGCGGATAGAGTTACGCACACTTTTATCAACAGGAGCACCGACGCAAAATGAAGCCGAAACCAGGAGGCATACTGGACGCACAACCCTGGGGATAAGTCGTCGTCGATAGAAGCGCTGCCCTCGCTGTCGGCGGTCTCCTCGGCTACCAGCAGCAGGCTGGTGCCAATGCGCCAAACAGCCCAAACACATGAATCCAAAGCGACGGGCGCTGCCCCGGAACGACAAGGCCCGTTCCATAATGCACCTGGATGTCGCAATGCCTGAGCGAACCGCCTGCGCCTGGCGCCACGCCGAGTGGCGTGCGATAACTTGGTCCAGGAATTTCAACCAATCATTCGATAATCAAGATCGCCAAAAGAAGCACAACTACCCAGACTTGGCCTTGGGAACTCCGCCACAAGGATGCAGTCAAACCGCGCTCAAATATCGGCCTGGCGATTTATCCACAAACTTGTCCAGCGCCGCCCGGGCATCCGCCGTGTGAACATGAAATGTTCACTGACCCGACAATTATCTTGCTCGCACTGTCGCGAGCGCGCCATCATCCATATGGCCGAGGTGTGACGCTTTCATGTGAAACCCTGTGGAAAACTCGCAGTTCGGTTTTCGACATGTTTTTTCGATCGGAGGTTAAGTCCTGCCTCGCGATGGAGAAGCGAAGTATTGGCGCGTGGCGGCAAATACCCTGCACAAGAAGATCCGTTTTTCGTTGCTATCCCCATTTCTATCCACAGGCTGACCCCCCGCATTTTGGGTACCCAGGGGTGTAATTCTGTGCATAACCGGGATGGGGATATCTTTGTGAACAACCACCCGCCTCGGGGCCTGAAAGGACCAGAAAGTCCTTGGATCGTTAATTATTCCCAGAGCTGGGCGCACAGGGAAGGCAGGGGGAAAATAGCGCTAAACACCCGATTTCCCTAGGGAAAAGCCAGGTTTTCCATGAAACCGGCCCCACGCCCGCCGGCGCGATCGTCGCTGGCTCGCTATTAAAGAAGGGCAAACCAATAAGCTAGAAATCTGTGCAAAACCGTGCAACAACAGTACTCGTTGCTTCATTACTGAGCACAAAAATGCTCATGCCCGAAAATAATTATCCACAGACTTATCCAAGGGTCGAGAATATGTTAGTGACTACTAACTTCGATCTCGCCAAGCCAGGAAAACGCGGTCCCCAAACGACACAACGCCCCAGACCCGAAGGTCTTGGGGCGTTGTAGCCAGGTCTGACCTGGCTGACGGGAAATTGGGATTTCCCGATTTAGAGCGGGCGAATTTCGGCCGCTTGAGGTCCTTTCGGACCATCCTTGACTTCGAATTCGACTTCCTGGCCTTCGTTCAGGCTGCGATAGCCGCGGCCCTGGATGGCGGAAAAGTGTGCGAAAACGTCGGTACCGCCAACGTCCGGCGTAATGAAACCGAAACCCTTGTCAGCGTTAAACCACTTAACTTTGCCCTTCTGAGCCATTTTTTCTAGCGTCCTGTAATTAAATCGAAATGCAATGAATCAAGGACGCCATGCGAACTGAACGATCGGTGCAAAACCTGTGTTCCCGCTTGCCGCCAATACGGCAGAACGAGTCCGCCCGCTGCTTGAATCAACTGCAGAATCAGCATACTCATCCCGCATTACAGACTCATATAGTTGTTTACCCCAATGTCGTATTTTTCTGACTGGAACGTCAGTACCGCTAGGCGGAATTCCCCGGCCGCCGCGCCAGAAATGCGTAGATGGGGCCGGTGACGATCACCACGAAAACCATGCGCGTGACGTGAAACGCGGTCACCACGGGAACCCCTAATTGCAGCACTTTGGCGGTGATCGCCATCTCCGCGATGCCACCCGGTGTCGTCCCCAGAATCAAGGTGGGAATGGGCGCTGCGGACCACAACGACAACACCGCCCCCAACCCGAACGCCAGCGTCAGCGCCAGGACCGTGAACGCCGCCACGGCAGCCATGAAGCGCGGCGCCGCACGGAAGAAATCCGGCCGATAGCGGTCGCCCAGGGCCCAGCCGATCAAAAGCTGTCCGACCTTGGGAACGTAGTCGGGCAAGGCGGATAGCTCGATGCTGAATGCCGTCAGCAGCATGGCCACGAGCATGGGCCCGAGCACCCAGGGATTCGGCAGGCGCAGCTTCATGAACGTCATGCCGCCCATGCAGGTCAGCGCAACAAGCGCCGCCAGCCCCAAGCCGTGCACGTCCCTGGGCCCCGGGACCGTGGGATCCAGCCCCGCCACGCCCCACCATTGGAAGATAAAGGGCACAGTCACCACCACCAGCAGCACGCGCACGCTGTGCGCAGTCGCCACGCGATCGATGCGCGCACCATGCCGCTCCGCAAGGCTGGCCATCTCGCTGGCGCCACCAATCGCCGAGGAGAACCACGCAGTCTTGAAGTCCGCATCGGTGTAGCGGCGCAAGATCGCGGTCCCCATGAACGCGAGCGCCAGCGCGAACAGCATGCCCACGATGATGGGCCCGGCATTGCTGCCGATATGCCCGATGACCTGCGGCGTGAAATACAGGCCGAGCGACGTTCCGATCACCCATTGCCCCCCATTGCGCGCGGGCCTCGGGCATGCGGTTCCCAGCCCTGCGATCCGCGTGGCAGCCGTCAAAAGCAGGGCTCCCAGCATCCAGGGCAGTGGCATGTGCGCCCACACCGCCAACAGTGCGCCAATCAGCGCAATCCCAAACCCCCCCGCTACCCGCACCAGCATGTTCTGAACCACAATCCCGTCCGCGTTAGAAGCTCATGAAAAACGAATTATGAGTTAGTGGGATACTTACGAATACTCTCTTTGCCTACCAGCGTTCACATTCGCATCCAACATGATCCGATCCAAACTTCCCGACGTCGGCACCACCATCTTTACCGTGATGAGCCGCCTGGCCATCGAGCACAAGGCCATCAATCTGGGTCAGGGCTTTCCTGACTTTGATCCGGACCCCGCGCTATGCGCGCTGGTGACCAAGGCAATGGCCGAAGGCCACAACCAGTATCCCTACATGCCGGGCGTCGCGCCCCTGCGCGAAGCCATTGCCGCCAAGACGCGACAACTGTATGGCCACACCTACGATCCGGAAACCGAAATCACGGTGACCAGCGGCGCCACGGAGGCCTTGATGGCCACGGTGCTGGCCGCGGTGGGCAGCGGCGACGAAGTTGTCGTCATCGAACCCTGCTATGACTCTTACCTGCCGGCGATACGCCTGGCAGGCGGCACGGCGGTTCCGGTGCCGCTGCGCGCGCCCACCGAGGCCGACCCTTACTACCGCATAGACTGGCAGCGCGTGCGCGACGCCATCACGTCCAAGACCCGCCTCCTGATGTTGAACTTCCCGCACAATCCCACGGGCGCCGTGCTCGAGGAAAGCGATCTGGATGCACTGGAGGCCATCGTTCGCGAAACCGGCGTGCTGCTGGTGTCCGATGAAGTCTATGAACACATCGTGTTCGACGGCAAGCCACACGCCAGCGTGGCGCGTCGCCCGCTCCTGGCTGAACACGCGTTCGTGATCTCGTCGTTCGGCAAGACCTATCACACCACTGGCTGGAAGATCGGCTACTGCTGCGCCCCGCGCCACCTGAGCGCCGAGCTGCGCAAGGTGCACCAGTTCATGGTGTTCACGGTGCCTTCGCCCATGCAATTCGCCCTGGCCGAGTTCATGCGCGATCCCAAGCCCTACCTGGAGCTTCCAGCGTTCTACCAAGCCAAGCGCGACCGCCTTTCGCAGGGCCTGGCCAATACCCGTTTCCGCCCCCTGCCCAGCCCCGGCACGTTCTTCCTGCTGGCCGATTACAGCCATATATCGAAACAGAACGAAGCCGATTTCGCGCGGGACCTGACGGTCAAGCATGGCGTGACAGTGATCCCGGTCTCGGCGTTCTACCGCCAGCCCGACGCTCCCGAATCCAACCATCGCATCGTGCGCTTCTGCTTCGCCAAGAAAGATGCGACGCTGGATTCGGCGCTGGAGCGCCTGGCGCAAGTATAAAAATCATATTTATGAGTAAAAGCTCATATTTCAAATTCAGGATCTACTGAGAGCTTCACCGCATTAAAAAAGGGGCGCCAGCAGGCGCCCCTTGAAGTTTCCGGCATTGCTTCAAGCGCGGGACGAAAGCCTTGCCGGCGGCCCGCCCAGCATTGAATCAAGCCGGTCCAGCGGCAACCTTTCTTGCTGCGCGCAGCCGACGCAGGAGCTGCGGCAGGATCACGACCGCGGCCGCCCCCGACCACAATGCAATCGACACGGGGCTGGCGAACAGCACGCCCACATCGCCGTCGGTCATCGACAGCGCACGGCGCAGGTTCTGCTCCATCATGTTGCCCAGCACCACGCCCAGAACCAGCGGCGCCATGGGCACGCCGAACTTGCGCAGGAAGTAGCCCAGGGTTCCGATGCCCGCGACCAGCAGCAGGTCGAACGTGCCGGCATTGATGGCATATACGCCGATGTAGCTGATGCACAGGATGCCCGGAACCATCAGCCAGCCCGGCACCGACAGCACCTTGGAGAAGAACCGGACCAGCGGCACGTTCATGATGAACAGCAGGACGTTGGCCACGAACAGCGACGCAATCAGTCCCCACACCAGTTCCGGCTTGGATTCGAACAGCACCGGACCCGGCGTGATGTTGTAGAGCGTCAGCGCCCCCATCATCACCGCGGTGGTGCCTGAACCCGGAACGCCCAAGGTCAGCATCGGCACGAAGGAACCGATGGCCGACGCGGTCGCAGCCGCTTCCGGCGCCACCAGACCGCGCATGTCGCCCTTGCCGAACTTGGCGTCCGGATCCTTGGCCTCAATGATGCGTTTTTCCTGCGAGTACGCGACAGCCGCGGCCACGCTGGCGCCGGCCCCCGGCAACACGCCCACGCCGAAGCCCACCAGCGCGCTGCGCACGACGCTCCACCAGGTGAATGCCATCTCTTTCAGGTTAAACAGCTTGCGACCGCTGGGCTTGACCTCCACGCTGTGTCCGGCCATCACCTTCTCAAGCATTTCCAGCATCTCGCTGACCGCGAACAAGGCAATCACGACGACGACGAAATCAATGCCGTCGGCCAGGTGCACAGACTCGAACGTATAGCGATACACCCCCGAGTTCGCATCCACCCCGACCACGGAAATCGACAAGCCGATCATCGCCGCCAGCACGCCCTTGACGGGCTGCTTTCCCAGCAGGCTGGTCAGGCAGCAGAACGCGAAGATCATCAGCACGAAATACTCGGCGGGACCGAAGGCCAGCGCCCATTTCGCCAGCATCGGCGCCAGCAGGATGATTCCCACCACGGACACGATGGCGCCGAAGAACGCCGACCAGGCCGACAGCGACAACGCCACGTTGGCCATGCCCTGGCGCGCCAGCGGATAGCCGTCCAGCGTCGTCATGATGGCGCTGGCCTCGCCAGGCACATTCAGCAGGATGGCCGTGATGCGTCCGCCGTACTCCGCGCCCACATAAACCGCCGCCAGCAGGATCAGCGCGGTCTCGGGCGGCAGGTTCATCGCGAACGCGATGGGTATCAGCATTGCCACGCCGTTGACCGGCCCCAGGCCGGGCAGCACCCCCACCATGGTCCCGATGAACGAACCGATCGCCGCCACCAGGATGTTCGTGAACGAGAAGGCAACGCCAAAGCCTATCGACAGATGATCAAGAATGCCGCTCATATCAGGTTCTCCAGCAGTCCGCCGGGCAGGACCACGTCCAGCACCTTGTCGAACAGCACGAAAAAGAAAAGGCTCATGACGACGCCGCCGATGGCGCATTTTGCCCAGCTGCCCCCGAACAGGCGGCCCACAAAGACCGTCATCAGGGAAGTGGCGATGACAAAGCCCAGCCACTGGAACAGAAAGGCATACGCGGCCGCGAACACCACCATCAGCGCAATGCGCCCGTTTGCGCCCGGCGGATTGGCCTCGACCGCATGGCCGCCCTTGTAAACCAGCCATAGACCGCACAGGCCGATGATCAGCGCCAGCAGCAGGGGGAAGGCGCGAGGGCCGACGGGTTCATAGGCGAATGGGGCCTCGATTCCCCAACCCGCCGCCGTCATGAAGACGGCTAGCGCCAGGGCCGCAAGCCCCAAGATTCGATCGTTCATGATCCACTTTTCCGTTGTAGTCGCGCCCTGCGGCGCAGCGATCCCCAGCCGCCGCCGGCATCGGCCGGCGGCGGACAGGCCCTTGCGGGCGCGTGATCGGGTCAGAAAGCCCTGCGGCTTATTTCTTGATCAGGCCGAACGTGTCGGCCAGTTCGCCGTACTGCTTGACCTGGTTCTTCACGTAGGCGTCCAGCTCGGGACCTGTCTTGTTGAACGGAAACAGGCCCTGCTGCTGGCGCAGCTTCTCGAACTCGGGAGCGGACGTCGCCTTGTTGAACGCATCGACCCAGAATTGGTAGTCGCCATCGGACACCTTGGGACCCACGTAAAAACCGCGGATGATGGGCCAGACGATGTCGTAGCCCTGTTCCTTGGCGGTGGGCACCGTGCCCAGCTTGCCGGGCAGGCGCTGGTCATTGAACACCGCCAGCACGCGGATGGGGGCGCCGCCTTCGAGCATGGTGAAGGCTTCGGCCGCATCGCCCATGTAGGCCTGGATGTGGCCACCACGCAGCGCGGTCACGGCCTCGCCGCCGCCCTCAAACGCGACGAAACGCATTTTCTTGAAATCCACGCCAGCCGCCTTGGCGGTCAGCGCGGCCTTCATCCAGTCCTGGCTGCCGACGGTGCCGCCCGCGCCCAGCACGATCTTGGTCGGATCCTGCTTGAAGGCGTCCATCAGGCTCTTCAGGTCGGTGTATGGGGAATCATTGCGCACCACGGCCACGCCGTAGTCGGTGCCGATGGCCGCCAGCCAGCGCACGTCGTTGACGTTGTACTTGCCGAACTTGCCCTGGGCCAGGTTGAGCAAGGAACCGCCCGAGAATGCGACGATCGTGCCGGGCTCGTTGGGATGCTGGGCGACGATGTTGTTGTAGGCCACGGCGCCGATGCCGCCGGGCATGTAGACGATGCGCATGGTGTTCTTGAGCGCCCCGCTCTGCTTCAGGCCCTCGGTGGCCAGGCGGCAGGTCAAATCGAAGCCGCCCCCGGGCTGGGCCGGCGCAATGCATTCCGGGCGGCGGGGCTCTTCGGCGGCGTGAGCCGCTCCAAAGGACAGGGTAATCGCGCCAAGCGCCGCGACGGCGGCCATGCGCAGCTTCAGACTCGTCTGCATTCTTGCGTCTCCAGGATTTATAGGTCTAGGTATGGCTGGAAGCTCCGCTCAGGCGATCGCCGCGCATCGGTGGTTCCAGTGGACGCAACCGTACAAAACCGAAGCTTTCCATAACCTTTCAATTCCGGCCGTTTTCGTGACGCGGCGCAGCATCCGGCACGGAACCCAGGGAAAACACCAGTGCCGCCCGCAATCCTGCCAGGGGAACCCGGTTCTCCAGGACCAGGCGCGCCCCCAGGATCTCGGCGATGGTGCCCACGATGGCCAGGCCCAGGCCGGCCCCCGGCTTGTTCTTGCCTGCCGCTCCCCGACGAAATCGGACGCAGGCCCGGGCGATATCCTCGGCGGACATGCCGGGGCCGTCATCCTCCACGGCCAGCCTGACCTCCCCGGGGGCGACCAGGATCCGCACGGTGACCACTCCGCCAGGAGATGCGTAGCGAATGGCGTTGTCCACCAGGTTGCTGACCGCTTCCCGCAAGAGCCAGTCGGCGCCGCTGACGACCACGGGCCTCTGATCGGCTTCTAGGCCGATATCAAGCTGACGCCCTCGGGCGTTCGGAAGCAGTCCCCGAAGGACCCCGTCGGCCAGATCCACCAGATCCACCGGTTCGGGGGCAAATCCGCCTTCGGCCAGGGAAGCGTCCTTAGCGCGCGCCAGAGCGAGCATCTGGTTGGTGGTGCGTACGGCCCTGTCCAACCCTTCCTGCATCGCCAGAAGGGCTGTACGGACCTCCTGGGGGTCTGTTTCGCGCAGGGCGTACGCCGTCTGGGTCCTCAAAACGGACAAAGGCGTGCGCAATTGATGCGAGGCGTCGTCCAGGAACTGGCTCTGGACCCTCCCCAGAGCCGCAAAACGGGCCATGTGGAGGTTTACGGCCGCAACCAGGGGCAGGACCTCACCCGGCATGTCCGAAGCGCTGACGGGGCTTAAATCGTCCGCGGAACGGCCTTCCACCTCCTGTCGGAGCCTGACCAGGGGGCGCAAGGCCATGAAAACGCCCAAGACGATCACCAGAACGCTGATCAGGATCACGGCCAGGTCACGTTCCACCGAGCGCACCAGCACCTTGTGAAGGAACGCCTGCCGGCTTTCCAGCCCTTCGGCCACCTGGACAATAACCCGTCCCCCTTTGTTTGCATACAAGGGCGGGTCCATTGGACGCGCCAGCGCCGCAACCCTGACGGGCATCCCCTGGTAGGTCGCGTAGAAAAAACGCGGTTCGCCGGAAACCAGCGGCTGGTCGGGCATGGGCAAGTCGGGATGTCCTATTTCGGCCAGCCCGTCCTCTGTCGCCACCCGGTAGAAAACACTGCCATTGGCCGTCAGCTCGAAAAATTCCAGCATCAGGTATGGCTGCTCCATGGCTAATCCACCGCTGGCTGTGGATATGTTGTGGTCGATCGCACGGAGCGCTCCGGAGAGTGACCTGTCGTAGGCAATGTCGACCTGGTTGCGCAACTGGTGGTTCGACAGCCACAGGGCGCCCATCATCACGAAGACAAGCGTTGGGATCAGCCACCAGAGCAACTGGCTTTTCAGCGTCCGATTGCGTTTTTTTGCCGCGAAAAACCCGTTTTTTTTAGGACTTCTAGTTGTCAACAAGGTTCTCCAGGCAGTAGCCCATGCCTCGCATGGTGACTATCTGAACACCGGTTTCCGCCAATTTTTTGCGCAAACGGTGAACCAGAACCTCGATGGCTTCCAGGTTGATGTCCGCATCGTCCGTGAGGATGCGGTCAAGAATCTGCTGTTTGTTGATGGGTTCACCGCTTTTCTGGATCAGAACCCGTAGCACCGCATGTTCACGTGGGGATAACTGCAAAGGCTGTCCGCCGACCGTGAATTTTTGCGCGGAAGTTTCAAAAACCAGGTTTCCCAGAGCAAGGCGCGGGTGTTCACGCCCGCGACTGCGCCGGATGAGCGCGATCAGACGCGCTTCCAACTCTTCCACAACAAACGGTTTTGGCAGGAAATCGTCTGCTCCCTGGTGCAGCGTTCCGATTCTTTCCGCCAAGGAATCGCGCGCGGTCAAGACCAGCACCGGCGTACGGTCGTCTCGCGCGCGAATCTTCGCCAGCAAAGTATGGCCGTCCATGCCCGGAAGTCCGAGATCCAGAACAACCGCGTCGAATTCTTCAATCGCCAGCCTTCTTTCGGCGACCAGTCCGTCATCAGCCCATTCAACGACAAAGCCGGCATGTCTGGCCAGGCTTCGAGCAAGCCAGAGGGCAAGTTCGGCTTCATCTTCGATCAGAAGGATACGCATGGACGCAGTCCGGGGGGCAGTGGCTGGGCGGAATGGGAAAGCATGTTTGGCTTTTCCTTTATTTCTCTTTATATAAAGACTAATGATTAATAAGGCCTGTGGATAACTACCTTAACCTTGGAAACCTCTTTTTTTTCATAAGCTTGCAAGCGTTTTTGCCTGTGCAAGAACTCTGTGTGGGAAAAAAGCTGAAGTTGGACAAGATTTTGGACCCTGCCCAAAACCCCTGCTTGTTCAACTTGCCTCCACAACATGTGCACAACCTGCCGCCTTAGGAGTTATCCACAGGCCCTTTTCTGGAAACGGGGCTCCAAAACGGCACTTTTACCCCAAAAATCGAGGATCCGCCTACCCTGTTTTTCGCCCTCATAGAGGGTCTAAAACGGCCCCTGAGGCGCTATCGAAACCGGGCATTCGAGGGGGCATTTCCCCGCTTTCTTTACAGGGGACTGAACAAAAAGTGAGCAGAATTCGCCGTAGAATTCCGCCATGGCAAGAGACATCAGAATCAGGAAATCCGGGTGGGCATCCCGGTTGAGAAGCGGTTTGCTGGCTGACAAGCTGCCCGTCACCTTGTGCATGGCGGCGTTGATGGGATTGGCGGGGGCGCTGGCCACCGTGGTGTTCCGGGAGTTGCTGGGCTGGACCCAAATGCTGCTGGGCGGAGGCGACGTTCCCCATGGAATGGTGTCCCTGGCCCGCGGCCTGGACCCCTGGCAGCGCTTCCTGATGCCGGCGGCGGGAGGCGCGATCGCCGGCATCATTCTGCAAACGGCGGCCCGATGGCTGCCCAGGCGCGGCGCGGCGGACTATATGGAGGCGATTTCGATCGGCCGGGGCGTCATCGGCTTTCGCCAGACGGTTGCGCGCAGTCTGTCGTCAATTTTCTCTATCGGATCCGGCGCTTCCATCGGGCGCGAAGGCCCGATGGTCCAGTTGGCGGCCATGTGTTCGTCGCTGGCGGGCCGTTATCTGGTGCTCCCGCCTCGGCATTTGAGGCTGCTGGTGGCCTGCGGCGCGACGGCGGGCATTACCGCCGCCTATAACGCGCCCATTGCGGGGGCGCTCTTCATTTCCGAAATCGTCTACGGCGTCATTTCATCGGCCACGCTGGTTCCCCTGGCCGTGGCGTCGGTAGTCGCCAATATCGTCACCCGCCAGATCCTGCACTATGACGCCGTCTTCCATATGCCGCACTTTGAATTCGTGTCCGGCTGGGAAGTGATCAATTATCTTGGGCTGGGTCTGATCGCCGGCCTGGCTGCGCCGCAATTCCTGCGGTTCCTGGATATCTCCCGCGCGGCATTTGGTCGCCTGCCCTTTCCGCTGTGGGCCAGGATGACCGTGGGAGGACTGATCGTGGGCGCGCTGTCCGTGCTCAATCCCGAGGTTTGGGGCAACGGGTACAGCGTGGTCAATAGCATGTTGCATACGCAATGGGCGTGGCAGGCGGTGGCCGCCATTTTGTTGCTGAAGACGCTCGCCACCGCCGCCAGCGTGGGGTCTGGCGCGGTGGGCGGGGTTTTCACGCCGACGTTGTTCGTGGGCGCCGCGCTCGGCGCCCTGTACGGAACGGGTCTGCATGGAATGTTCCCCGCGGGGGGGCTTTCGGCGGTATCGAGCTATGCCGTTGTGGGAATGGGGGCGCTGCTGGCCGCCACCACTTATGCGCCGCTGATGTCCATTTTGATGATCTTCGAGATGACGCTGAGCTATGAGGTCATGCTGCCTTTGATGCTGGCGTGCATGACCGGATATGTAGTCGCGCAACGCATCCGGCCCGACTCCGTCTACGCGAAATCCTTGGCTGGAAACCGTCTCGAACAGCGGGTTCTGGCAAAGGAAAACGGGCATGGAAAATAAACGAGTAAAAGCTCGTATATTTTCATATTCCAGATAAAAGTTAAGCTAACGACAACGATGAGCCCGGCGCCATGAGTGGAACAAAACCCCTTAAATAAGGGGTTTTCTCATGAATACTCGGTTAAGTCCGATCTCCCTGGCCCTATGGGTCTCGACGTATCCGTATCGCAGATAAATTGCGATGTTCTCCGTCATCATCTCCTGGGTGTAGAGGCGGATGCAGGCAAAGCCAGCCTGGCGGGCCACGTCCTCGGCCCACCGCAACATTTCCCGGCCGTACCCTCTTCCTTGCGCCAAGGACGACACCGCGATGTTGTCCAGCAGCATGCAGCCAGAGTCAGGCTCGGGAATCAGAACGATAAGACCTTGGACCCCGGCTTGGGTATCGAGCACGTGAACTACATCCTGCGCCACGCGGGCCCGGTAGTCGTCCCGCATCGGACCTGGCGTGGCGCCGATCCGGGTGATGTAGTGGGTGTACGCATCCTTGACGATGCGTTCGATCGTTGCCACGTCGCCGGGCGTCGCGGGCCGGATCCAATAGGGGCGGTTCGTGTCCATCGCCTCGGATGTCTCCCGGCTATTTTCCGATGCAGAAGCTTGAGAAAATCTCGCCCAGGAGGTCGTCGCTGGTGAACTTCCCGGTGATGCTGGACAGGCTGTCATGGGCCAGCCGCAGTTCCTCGGCAAACAGGTCCAGCACCCGGTCATCCTGGCCTGCGTGCTCGGCGGCCAGCTCCAGGTGTTCCGCCGCTTCCTGCAAGGCGTGCAGATGGCGTTCGCGCGCAAGCCACGGTGATTCGGCGCCCGGATTCCAGCCGGCGATCCGCAGCAGCTCGGCGCGCAGCGCGTCCAGGCCGACGCCGCGCTTGGCGGAGATGCCCAGTTCGTCCGGTTTGGCCGTGAAGGGGGTGGACAGCAGGTCGACCTTGTTGAATACCTTCAGCACCGGCGTGCGGGCGGGCAGGCGCGCGGTGATCTGGGCGTCGAGCTCGTCGCCGGGCTGGGTGGCGTCCTGCAGATGCAAAATGACATCGGCGCGTTCGATTTCCTGCCAGGTGCGCGCGATGCCGATGCTCTCGACGGTGTCATCGGTATCCCGCAGGCCGGCCGTGTCCACAATATGCAGCGGTACGCCGTCGATATGGATCTCCTGCACCACTTTGTCGCGTGTCGTTCCGGCGATAGGCGTGACGATGGCGATATCGTCGCCAGCCAGCGCGTTGAGCAGGCTGGATTTGCCCACGTTGGGCTGGCCGGCAAGCACCACATGCAGGCCTTCGCGCAGGATCACGCCCTGGCGCGCCTGCGCAATCAGCGCGGACAGATCCGCGGCCAGCGCATCCAGCGTCGGGCGGGCCTGATATTTCTCAAGAAAGTCGATTTCCTCTTCGGGAAAGTCCAGCGTCGCTTCGACCAGCATGCGCAGGTGAATGATGCGGTCCGACAAGTCGTTCACACGCGCCGAGAATTCGCCGGACAGGGACGCCATGGCGCCGCGCGCGGCGGCCACCGACGATGCTTCGATTAGGTCCGCGACCGCCTCGGCCTGCGCCAGGTCCATGCGATCGTTCAAGAATGCGCGGCGAGTGAATTCGCCGGGTTCGGCCAGGCGCAAGCCCAGGTCCCGGCCAGCGGCCAGACAGCTGTCGAGAACGCGGCGCAGCACTGCGGGGCCGCCATGGCCCTGCAGTTCCAGCACGTCCTCGCCGGTATAGGAATGCGGCGCGCGGAAGTAGATGGCGATGCCTTCGTCCAGCAGTTCTCCGGCCAGGGATTTGAACGGCAGGTAATGCGCATGGCGCGGGTTCAGGTCTCGCTGGAACAGGCGGCGCACCAACTCGGACAGGTCCGCGCCAGAAACGCGCACGACGCCGATGCCACCTCTTCCGGGGGCGGTGGCAATGGCGGCAATGGGGGCGTAGGCGGACATATTTTGGCTATGGCGATGCAAGAACAATAGGGGAATATAACTGTTGCGCGGCGCGTTGTTTGCTGGTTACTGTGGCCCCGAGGTTCAAAACCCGAAACAACTCTGGGAGATCACGATGGCATCTCGGTTTTCGCGTGTCTTGGCCTGCGGCTCCGCCGCGGTGATATTGGCCTTTGGCACATTCAGTTCGGCCATGGCCCGCGATCTGGTGATCGGATTGAAGACCGAGCCATCTTCGATGGATCCGCAGTATCACGCGCTGACGCCCAATACGCAGATTTCCCAGACCATCTTCGACACGCTGGTTGCCACCGACGCGCAACTCAAGCCTCAGCCTTCGCTGGCCGAATCGTGGACCGTGGACGGCAAGATCTGGACGTTCAAGCTGCGTCCGAACGTGAAGTTCTCGGACGGCACGCCCTTTACCGCGGAAGACGTCGTCTTTACATATGACCGCGTGCCGAAGGTGCCCAACAGCCCGTCGCCGTTCACGCTGTACCTGGGGTCTGTTGCGAAAACCGAAGCGGTCGATCCCATGACCGTGCGCATCACGACCAAGGACGTCGCGCCGAATCTGCTGGTGAACCTGGCGCAATTGCCCATCATGTCCAAGAAGGCCGCATCCGGTCCCGCGGCCGAAGGCAAGACCACCACGGAGTTGAACAGCGGCGATGGCCTGATAGGCACGGGACCCTACAAATTCGTGTCCTGGAAGCGCGGCGCGGAATTCGTGCTGGCGCGCAATGACAACTACTGGGGCAAGAAGCCCGAGTGGGATCGCGTGGTCTACCGTCCCATCAGCAATGCCGCGGCGCGCGTGGCCGCCTTGCTGGCCGGCGACGTCGACATGATCGAGGATCCCCCGACCGATGACCTGCCCAAGCTCAAGGGCGACAAGAAGCTCTTTGTCGAGGAAACGCCGTCGGTGCGCGTGGTGTACGTCGCGCTGGACCAGTATGCCGAGCCTTCGCCCGGCGTCCAGGGCACCGAGAAGAACCCGATGAAGGACAAGCGCGTGCGCGAGGCGCTGTCGCTGGCCATCAACCGCGACGCCCTGGTGGAACGCGTGATGGGCGGTGTGGCGTTGCCCGCCGGCAATCTGTTGCCCTACCCCATGTTCGGATCCAGCAAAGAGCACTCGAAGGCGCCGAAGGCGGACGTGGAAAAGGCCAAGGCGCTGCTGAAGGAAGCCGGCTACCCCAACGGTTTCTCGATCACGCTGGGTTCGCCGTCCGGCCGCTACGTCAACGATTCAAAGGTTGCGCAGGCGATCGCGTCCATGTGGACACGCATAGGCGTGAAGACCAGCGTGGACGCGATGGCGCCCCCGGTGTTCTTCAAGAACCGCGACAGCTACGCGTTTTCGGCTTATCTGGCGGGCTGGTCCGTCACCAGCGGCGAAATGTCCAATGCGCTGACATCCTTGCTGATGACACGCAACCCGGAAGCGGGCCTGGGCACCACCAACCGCAGCCGCTATTCCAATCCCAAGATGGACGAGCTGGTGAAGGAAGCCTCGTCGACCATGGATGACGCCAAACGCGCCGAATTGCTTTCCAAGGCAAGCAACATCGCCATGGACGACTTCGCCATGCTGCCGGTGCATTTCGAGCTCTCGGTATGGGCCATGAAAAACGATATCCGATACCAGGGCCGTCCCGACCAGGTCACGCTTGCGCAGTTTGCAACGCTGAAGAAGTAACGCGCACAGCAGGCGGTATCTCGTGCTTGCAACAATAGTAAGAAGGCTCCTGCAGACCATCGTCGTCATGCTCGTCATGTCGGCGCTGGTCTTTGCCGGAATCTACATGGTGGGCGATCCGGTATCCATGCTGGCAAGCCCGGAAGCGACGGAAGCGCAGCGTGCCGCCATCAGCGCATCGCTGGGGCTGGACCAGCCCTTGTGGCGGCAGTACCTGATCTTCATGAGCCAGGCGGTGCGGGGGGATTTCGGCAACAGCTTCCTGACCGGCGAACCGGCCATGCACCTGATCCTGGAACGCATGCCGGCCACCGTGGAGCTGGCCTGTGTGGCCATGCTGTTATCGGTGCTGATCGGCGTGCCGCTGGGCATCCTGGCGGGTCTCAAGCCCAAGGCTGTCGGGTCGCGCGCGATCATGACGAGTTCCGTGCTGGGCTTTTCGCTGCCCAACTTCTGGGTCGGCCTGATGCTCATCATGGTGTTCGCCGTGATCCTGGGATGGGTGCCTGCGGGTGGACGCGGACAGACGGTCAGTATCGGTTCGCTGCAGCTCAGCGTGCTGACGTTCAATGGATGGTTGAGCCTGGCCCTGCCGGCCGCCACCATCGCCATCGCCAAGTGCGCGATGATCATCCGCGTCACACGGGCGGCCACGCGCGAGGCCCTGCCCATGGACTACATCAAGTTCGCGCGCGCCAAGGGCTTGTCCGAAAGGCGCGTGCTGGGCGTGCATCTGCTGAAGAACATCCTGATTCCCGTGGTGACGGTGGCGGGCCTGGAATTTGGGCAGGTAATGGCATTTGCCGTCGTGACCGAGACCGTATTTTCCTGGCCTGGAATGGGCAAGCTGCTGATTGATTCCATCATCAACCTGGATCGTCCCGTGGTGGTGGCCTATCTGCTGCTTATCGTGTTTTTCCTGGTTATGTTGAACCTCGTGGTGGACATCATCTATACGGTGCTGGATCCCCGCGTACGCCTGGATAGCCGCCGATGAACACGCCTGTCAGCGTCGCCGCGCCCCCCTCTTCCGCCAGGGAGCAATCGCCCTGGCGGCGATTCGTATCCGACTTCTTCGCCAGCAAGCTGGCCACGCTGGGCCTGGTGATGCTGATCGCGATCGTGGGCGCCGCGCTGCTGGCGCCGTGGATCGCGCCGCAGAATCCCTATGACCTGGCCAGCCTGGACATCATGGATTCCAAGCTCAAGCCAGGCAGCGAAAGCGGCGACGGTTCCATGCGCCATTGGCTGGGCACCGACGGCCAGGCGCGGGATCTGCTGTCCGCGATTCTCTACGGCATGCGCACGAGTCTCATGGTGGCCACCGTGTCGGTGCTGGCGGCCTTTGGCATCGGCGCCACGGTCGGCCTGATCGCGGCTTACTTCGGCGGCCGCATCGATGCCTTGCTGATGCGGGTTGTGGATATCCAGTTGTCGTTTCCCGCCATTCTTGTCGCGCTGATGCTGCTGGCGATCCTGGGCAAGGGTGTGGATAAGGTGATCATCGCGCTCATCGTCGTGCAATGGGCCTATTTCGCGCGGGCGGCGCGCGGCGCGGCGCTGGTCGAACGCGGCAAGGAATATGTGGAGGCCGCGCGCTGCATGTCGCTGTCGTGGGGGCGCGTGCTGTTTCGCCATGTGCTGCCGAACTGTATGCCGCCGCTCATCGTGATCGCCACGATCGATCTGGCGCACGCCATTGCGTTGGAAGCGACGCTCTCGTTCCTGGGGGTGGGCGTGCCGGTAACCGAACCGTCGCTGGGGATGCTGATCTACAACGGCTTCGAGTATCTGCTGTCCGGCCAGTACTGGATCTCCTTCTTTCCTGGTATCGCGCTGGCGCTGGCCATCATTGCCATCAATCTGGTGGGCGACCACCTGCGCGATGTGCTCAACCCGCGCCACGCGAACTGAGGACGGGCGCGATGCAGACACAAGCGGCGGAAAAGTCCCTGGCCACGCCCACACCCATTCTTGAGGTGCACGGACTGAAGACGCATTTCTTCACGCGCAACGGCGTGGTGAAGGCGGTCGATGGCGTGGATCTCACCTTGGCCGAAGGGGAGATCCTGGGGCTGGTGGGCGAATCGGGGTCGGGCAAGAGCATAACCGGCTTTTCGCTGATGGGCTTGCTGGACGAGCCTGGCCGCATCGTCGAGGGTCGGCTGCTGCTCAATGGCGAGGACTTGCGCGGCGCGTCGCCGGCGCGCTGGCGGCAGTTGCGAGGCCAGGAGATCGCGATGATCTTCCAGGATCCGATGATGACGCTGAACCCCGTGCTGCGCGTGGACACGCAGATGATCGAGGCGGTTCAGGCACACGGCAAGGCAACGCGCGAACAGGCGCGCCAGCGCGCCCTGCAGACCCTGACCATGGTTGGCATACCGTCGCCGCAAGAGCGCTTGCGGGCATATCCGCATCAGCTTTCAGGCGGCATGCGGCAGCGCGTGGCGATCGCGATCGCGCTGCTCAATTCACCGCGCCTCATCATCGCGGACGAGCCCACCACCGCGCTGGATGTCACGATACAAGGCCAGATCCTCTTCGAAGTGCGGAAACTCTGCCGCGAAACGGGTACCGGGCTGATCTGGATTACACACGACCTGGCGGTCGTGGCAGGCCTGGCGGATCGCGTGTCGGTCATGTACGCGGGACGCGTCGTGGAAACCGGCAGCACGGAGGCGGTCCTCAGTCATCCCATGCATCCCTACACGCACGGGCTGATCGCTTCCATTCCGACACCGGAGTCCCGCGGAAGACCGCTCGTGCCGATTCCAGGCATGACGCCGTCCTTGCTCAACCTGCCGCAAGGCTGTGCGTTTCGCGGGCGCTGTCCGCGCGCCACCGACGCCTGTCTGGCCGAGCCGCAGCCCGTGGAAGTGCGCCCGGCGCAGTGGGTGCGCTGCTGGCATGCCGGAGGCCCGGACATCAAATGAACGCAGCTGAACGCGACAACACTACTCCCATCCTGGCGCTGCGCGGGGTCGAGCTGCGCTTCGTGCAGCCGGTGGACCTGGCCGGACGCATCGCGAACCTGTTGGGCGCGGGCCTGAAGACCCAGGTGGTGCATGCCGTGGCCGGCGTGGACCTGGAAGTGCAGCCGGGCGAAGTGATCGGCATCGTGGGCGAATCAGGCTGTGGAAAATCCACGCTCGGCCGCATTGTTTCGGGCATTCTCCCGCCTACGGCGGGCGATGTGCTCTATCAGGGCAAGGCCGTGCGCGCCATGAGCGGCCAGGAGCGGCGCGTCTATGAGCTGGGCGTGCAGATGATCTTCCAGGATCCGTACGCGTCGCTGAACCCGCGCATGCGCGTGCGCGAGATCATCGGCGAGGCGCCCGTGGCGCATGGCCTGATCCGATCGCGGGACAAGGCGGAGTATGTGGCCGGCCTGATGCGCCAGGTTGGGCTGGATCCGAGTTTTGCACAGCGTTATCCCCATCAATTCTCGGGCGGCCAGAGGCAGCGCATCGGTATTGCGCGGGCGCTGGCGTTGAAACCATCGGTGATCGTTTGCGACGAGGCCGTGGCCGCGCTGGACGTTTCGATCCAGGCCCAGGTGCTGAACCTGTTCGAGCAGCTGCGCGCCGACCTGGACCTGACTTATCTTTTCATCAGTCATAACCTCAGCGTGGTCAGCCATATCTCGGACCGCGTCGCGATCATGTACCTTGGGCGCGTGGTTGAACTTGCGCCGACCGATACGGTGTTCCAGCGGGCCAATCATCCTTACACCCAGGCCTTGCTGAAGGAACTGCCTACGCTGGTTCCCGGACGGCGCACGTATCAGCCCATCAAGGGCGAGCTGCCGTCGCCGCTGGATCCGCCAACCGGCTGTGCGTTCCACCCGCGTTGTCCACATGCCATGCCGCGGTGCAAGGTAGAGCGGCCGTTGCTGCGGGAGATCGCAGCGGGGCAATTCAGCGCGTGCCATTTGAACGATGCCGGCTGACCCTGATCCGAAAAAGGGCTGGACGCGGAATTGGCAGAGGGCGAGAATTCCCGCACGAGCAAGCGATTCAAGCATGCGTCACCTGTCAACTTACACTGCTTATCCACAGCCATGAAAACCATAGCCGAAATCGAACGCGTACACGGGGATCTCACCGCGTTGCGCCGGGATATCCACGCGCATCCTGAATTGGCATTCCAGGAAACTCGCACTTCCACATTGGTGGCCGAGCGTTTGCGCGGCTGGGGACTGGAAGTCCACACAGGGTTGGGGAAAACCGGCGTGGTGGGAATTCTGCGCGCGGGCAGCGGCAAGAAGACCATAGGCCTGCGCGCCGACATGGATGCGTTGCCGATGCCCGAGCACAACCGCTTTGCGCACAAGTCCACGATCAGCGGCCGCATGCATGGCTGTGGCCATGACGGGCACACGACAATGCTGCTGGGCGCCGCACAGTACCTGTCCTCGCACCGGAACTTCGACGGCACCGTCGTGTTCATCTTCCAGCCCGCCGAAGAAGGCGGCAACGCCGGCGCTCGCGCCATGATGCAGGACGGCCTGTTCGACAAGTTCCCCTGCGACGCGGTGTTCGGGATCCACAACATGCCTGGCATGCCGGTCAACCAGTTCGGTTTCCGCGCAGGTCCGACGATGGCGTCCAGCAATCGCTGGGACATCGTGATCAAGGGCGTTGGCGGCCATGCGGCGCAGCCCCATGCGTCGGTCGATCCTATCATCGTGGCGGCCGACATGGTGCATGCCCTGCAGACGGTCATTTCGCGCAGCAAGAATCCGCTGGAGCAGGCGGTGCTGTCGATTACGCAAATCCACGCAGGCGATGCGTACAACGTGATACCTGGCGAAGCAGTGCTGCGTGGCACGGTGCGTACGTATTCGGTTGAAACGCTGGACAAGATCGAGGCCGACATGCGGCGCATCGCCACCACCTTGCCGCAGGTCTACGGCGGCACGGGCGAACTGGATTTTGTCCGCGCCTATCCGCCGCTGGTGAACTGGGAAAAGGAAACGGCCTTCGCGGCGAAGGTTGCCGAAGACGCGTTCGGCGCGGATAAGGTGCTGCGCGACATGCCGCCCTTCATGGGTGCGGAGGATTTCTCGTTCTTCCTGGAAGCGATTCCGGGCTCTTACCTGTTCCTGGGCAATGGCGACGGCGATCATCGCATGGAGAGCTATCACGGCATGGGACCGTGCCAGCTGCACAACCCCAATTACGACTTCAACGATGCCCTGCTGCCGGTGGGCGCGACCTATTGGGTGAAGCTCGTGGAAGCATTCATGCCGGCGCCCTAAGGACCGATACGCTATTTGCTTATAAGCGTTTCCTCATGAAGTCGCGGGCCTCCCCCGCGGCTTCGTTCTATATGACGTGAAGCTTTGTTCAAACGCCGATAACTTCGTTTGAGATACATGGCGTGCTTTCCATAATCGACCGTTCCAGACATGCCGCAAGGCGAACCGGAGCGATCGATGTCCCAGAGCAACGCCTTGCGGCGCGAAGTTGACGCCGCCCCCGTCCCCCAGGAGCAGTCCTTTGAACTGCGGCCTCTGCCCGGCCCCGTGGGCGCCGAGATCATAGGCCTGGATCTGTCGCGCGAACTGGCGCCTGCCGATTTTGCGCGGGTTCACCGGGCGCATCTGGACCATCATCTGCTGGTGTTCCGCGACCAGCGCATCACGCCGCAGCAGCATATCGACTTCAGCCGCCGCTTCGGCCGCCTGATGATCCACGTGCTGCATCAGTTTCATCTGGCCGGCCACCCCGAGATCCTGATCGTTTCCAACATCCTGGAAGACGGCAAGCCGATCGGTTTGGGCGATGCAGGCAAATACTGGCATTCGGACATCTCGTACAAGGAACTGCCCAGCCTGGGCTCCTTGCTGCATGCGCAGGAGCTGCCATCGGAAGGTGGGGACACCTTGTTCGCGAACATGCACCTGGCCTACGACACTTTGCCCGCCGCCCTGCGAAATGCGATCGAGGGCAAGCGTGGCGTGCATTCCTATCTGGCCCAGTATGGGCAGCTGCAGAAGGAAGGCAACTGGCGCCCGAACTTGAGCGCTCAGCAGATCTCGCAGGTGCAGGAGGTGGTGCATCCGGTGGTGCGCACCCATCCGGAGAATGGCCGGCGCGCGTTGTTCGTGAGCGAAGGATTCACGACCCGCATCGAAGGCCTGCCGGAGGACGAAAGCCGCGCCTTGCTGGGCGAATTGTTCGCGCACAGTATCCGCTCCGAACATATCTACCGCCACCGCTGGCAGCCGCATGACCTGGTGTTCTGGGACAACCGTTCGCTGATCCATCTGGCGGGCGGCACGCCTGATCATCTGCGCCGCAAGCTGTTCCGCACAACGATCGAAGGCGATACGCCTTTCTGAAAATGCGGCCGCCAACGGCGCGCCACCACTTATCCACAAGGAACGCCATGCGTTTGTCCTCTGCTCTACGGGATCGACTGGTCCAAACCGTCACCGGCGCCGGCGTGGCGCTGATTCTTGCGGTGCTGGCGCTGGCCTCGCCCACGCCCGCGATGGCCGAAGGTCGCATTCGCATCGCCGAACAATACGGCATCGTGTATCTGCTGCTGAACGTGGCGCGCGATCAGCAGCTCATCGAGAAACACGGCAAAGCCGAGGGTGTGGATATCTCGGTGGAGTGGGCCAAGTTGTCGGGCGGCTCGGCGGTGAACGACGCATTGCTGTCGGGCGCCGTGGATATCGCGGGGGCCGGCGTGGGCCCGTTGCTGACGATCTGGGACCGCACGCACGGCAAGCAGAATGTGAAGGGCGTGGCGTCGCTGGGCAATTTCCCCTATTACCTGGTCAGCAACAACCCGAACGTGAAGACGATCGCCGACTTCACGGACAAGGACCGCATCGCGGTGCCCGCGGTCGGCGTCTCGGTTCAATCGCGCGTGCTGCAGCTGGCCTCGGCAAAGCTGTGGGGCGACGCCCAGTTCAACAAGCTGGACAAGATTTCGGTGGCGCTGCCGCATCCGGATGCGGCAGCCGCGATCATCGCGGGCGGCACGGAGATCACGGGCCATTTCGGCAACCCGCCCTTCCAGGAGCAGGAGCTGGCCGAGAACCCGAAGGCGCGCATCGTGCTCAATTCCTATGACGTGCTGGGCGGCCCCAGTTCGTCCACCGTGTTGTTCGCCACCGAGAAGTTCCGCCGCGACAATCCCAAGACCTACAAGGCTTTCCAGGAAGCGCTGAAGGAAGCCGCGGCGTTCGCCTCCGCCAATCCCGAGAAGGCGGCGGATATCTACCTGCGCGTCACCGGCGCCAAGCAGGATCGCGACTTCCTGATCAAGGTGATCAAGAATCCCGACGTGCAGTTCAAGCTGGAACCGCAGAACACGTTTGCGCTGGCCGAGTTCATGCACAAGGTGGGCGCGATCAAGAATGCGCCGGCGAGCTGGCGTGACTACTTCTTCGACGATCCCGTCACGGCGCAGGGCAGCTGATATGGGACTGATCGCCGCCGGCCCTGTGGATAAGGTTGAAAAGGCCACGCCCTTGCTGGCTGTGGATAAGGTGTCGATCGAATATAAGACGCGCGAACGGCGCGTCCGTGCGACCCATCAAGTGAGCTTCGATGTGCACGGCGCCGAGCGCTTCATCCTGCTGGGACCGTCCGGTTGCGGAAAATCGACGCTGCTCAAGGCGATCGCCGGATTCATCGAACCGACCGAAGGACGCATCGCGATCGACGGCAAGCGCGTCCAGGGGCCGGGGCCGGACCGCATCGTGGTGTTCCAGGAATTCGACCAGCTGCCGCCCTGGAAGACTCTGCGGCAGAACGTCGCGTTTCCGCTGCTGGCTTCGCGCAAGCTGAACCGGCGCGAGGCCGACGAACGCGCGATGCACTATCTGGACAAGGTGGGCCTGTCCGCCTTTGCCGACGCCTATCCCCACACCCTTTCGGGCGGCATGAAGCAGCGCGTGGCGATTGCGCGGGCGCTGGCCATGCAGCCACGCGTGCTGCTGATGGACGAGCCGTTCGCGGCGCTGGACGCCCTGACTCGGCGGCGCATGCAGGAAGAACTGATGGCCTTGTGGGAAGACGTGCGTTTTACCCTGCTGTTCGTCACGCATTCGATCGAAGAGGCGCTGGTGCTGGGCAGCCGCGTACTGCTGCTGTCGCCGCATCCAGGACGCGTGCGCGCCGAGCTGAATGCACATGCCTTCGACCTGCACAGCCAGGGCTCCGCGGCCTTCCAGGCCGCCGCAAGACGCATCCATGACTTGTTGTTCGATGCGCCCTCGCCCACGCTTGCCGAGCGTGCGGCGGCATGAAGGAAAGCGCATGAACAGCACTTACGCCGGGTCGACCCTGGTCCGTCCCGAGGTGGAATATGACCTGCCGCCCTTGCCCGCGCAGGCCGCCGAGGCGCCGTTGCCGTGGCACGAACGCCTGTGGCAGCATGCCAGCCTGCGCAAGCTGGTAATCCTGGCCTTGCTGGCCGGCCTGTGGGAACTGGCGGCGCGCTATACCGACAATGACCTGCTGCTGCCCGGCGCCTGGCAAACCGCCCAGGCCTTCGTCCAGGGTATCGCCAGTGGTGAACTGCTGGCGCGCGCCGGACAGTCGCTGCGGGTGCTGGTGCAAGGCTATGTGGCCGGAGTGGCGCTGGCTTTCGTGCTGACCACGCTGGCGGTGTCGACGCGGTTCGGGCGCGACCTGCTGTCCACCCTGACTGCAATGTTCAACCCGCTGCCGGCGATCGCCCTGCTGCCACTGGCGTTGCTGTGGTTCGGCCTGGGCGAAGGCAGCCTGGTATTCGTCCTGATCCACTCGGTGCTGTGGGCGCTGGCGCTGAACACCTATGCGGGCTTCCTGGGGGTCTCGGAGACCCTGCGCATGGCGGGGCGCAATTATGGGCTGACCGGACTGCGATATGTCCTGCAGATATTGGTGCCGGCCGCGCTGCCAGCCATCCTGGCGGGCCTGAGGATAGGCTGGGCGTTTGCCTGGCGCACGCTGATCGCCGCCGAGCTGGTGTTTGGCGCGTCCAGCGGCAAGGGCGGGTTGGGCTGGTACATCTTTCAGAACCGCAACGAGTTATACACAGACCGGGTGTTCGCCGGACTGGCTGCCGTGGTGATCATCGGCCTGCTTGTGGAAAACCTGGGATTCGATACTTTGGAGCGTTTGACGGTCAGGCGCTGGGGCATGCAGCGCTGACGGACCTTGAGTCCCGCCGCGGAGCTGGGGATAAAAGAATGGGGGCGGTTCCTTGCGGGACCGCCCCCAATTTCATGCTCCGCCGATGGTTACAGCTCCAGCCCCAGCGCGCGGGCGACGCCGGCGGCGTAGGCCGGATCGGCCTTTTTGAAGTGCTCCAACTGGCGGCGCTGGATTTCCTCGGGCACGCCCGCCATGTGGCGGCCGATGTTGCCGAACAGAAGCTCCTGCTGCGCCGGCGTCATCAGGCGGAACAAGGCGCCCGGCTGCGAGTAGTAGTCGGCATCCACCCGGTGGTTCCAGCGGGCGGCGGCCTGGCCGTCGAGCGCCAGGGGCGGTTCGCCCGCCGACGGCGTTTCTTTCCACTCGCCCGCGCTGTTGGGCTCGTAGTTCAGCGTGCCGCCCGCATTGCCGTCCACGCGGCCGGCGCCGTCGCGGTGGAAGCTGTGGAACGGGCAGCGCGGCGCATTCACCGGGATCTGATGATGGTTGATGCCCAGGCGATAGCGATGCGTGTCGCCATAGGAGAACAGGCGGCCCTGCAGCATCTTGTCCGGCGAAAAACCGATGCCGGGGACCACGTTGGCCGGCGTGAACGCGGCCTGTTCGACTTCCGCGAAGTAATTCTCGGGGTTCTTGTTCAGTTCCAGCACGCCGACTTCGATCAGCGGATAGTCGCCGTGCGGCCAGACCTTGGTCAGGTCGAACGGGTTGATATGGTAGGTCGCGGCTTCCGCTTCGGGCATGATCTGCACCTTCAGCGTCCACTTCGGGAAGTTGCCTTGCTCGATGTTGTCGAAGAGGTCGCGCTGCGAACTTTCGCGGTCGTGGGCGACCACCTGCGCGGCTTCTTCATCGCTCAGACAGGCTATGCCCTGCTGCGACTTGAAGTGGAACTTCACGTAAAAGCGTTCGCCCGCGCTGTTGATGAAACTGAAGGTATGCGAGCCAAAGCCGTGCTGCTGGCGCAGGTTGGCGGGAATGCCGCGGTCGCTCATGAGCGTGGTGACCTGATGCAGCGATTCCGGGTTGAGCGACCAGAAGTCCCAGGCGGCGGTGGCGTTGCGCAGGTTGGTCTTGGGATCGCGCTTCTGGGTGTGGATAAAGTCCGGGAACTTCAGCGGATCGCGAATGAAGAAGACGGGCGTGTTGTTGCCCACGAGATCCCAGTTGCCTTCGTCGGTATAGAACTTGATGGCGAAGCCGCGCACGTCGCGCTCGGCGTCGGCCGCCCCGCGTTCTCCGGCCACGGTGGAGAAGCGCAGGAACAGGGGGGTCTGCTTGCCCACCTGGGAAAAGATGTTGGCGCGGGTGTAGCGGGAGATGTCGTGCGTGACGGTGAACGTGCCGTAGGCGCCCGAGCCCTTGGCATGGACGACGCGTTCGGGGATGCGTTCGCGGTCGAAATGCGCGAGTTTTTCAATCAGCCAGAAGTCTTCCAGCAGCGCCGGGCCGCGAGGGCCGGCGGTCAGCGTGTTGTTGTTGTCCGGCACCGGCGCGCCCGAGGCGGTGGTCAGAGGCTTCTTGTCGGTCATGGCACACTCCCTATGTCATTCCTGGATTGCGCGAGCCGCTGTCGGGCCGCGCGGCGTTGCGGATGCGGCCCGGCTGCGGGGCGGCCGGACGGCAAACTCAGACCCATAATAGGGGCCATGGGGGCCGATGGGAAGTTGATTGATCTTCCACTAACGATTAATAATAACTATTGATATCCGGTGCGGGAATAGAAAATGCTGAGCGTGCCCTTCGCGGTCTGTGCGCAGCGCGCATAAAAAAACCGGCCCCAAAGGGCCGGTTTTTCGTTCTTGCGGGAGCGCCGATCAGCGATTGGCCGCCGCTTCCGTCTTGCGCTGCATGGCGCGCGTGATGGACCACTGCTGCGCGATCGACAAGGTGTTGTTGACGCACCAGTAGAGCACCAGGCCGGCCGGGAAGAAGAACATCATCCCGCCGAACACCAGGGGCATGATCATCATGACCTTGGCCTGGATGGGGTCCGGAGGCGTCGGGTTCAGTTTGATCTGCAGGAACATGGTGGCCATCATGATGGCGGGCAGAATGAAGAACGGATCGCGGACCGACAGGTCATGGACCCACAGGATCCAGGGCGCGCCGCGCATTTCCACGCTGGCCAGCAGCACCCAATACAGCGAGATGAACACCGGGATCTGCACCACCATGGGCAGGCAGCCGCCCAGCGGGTTGATCTTCTCGGTGCGGTACATCTCCATCATGGCCGCATTGAGCTTCTGCTTGTCGTCGCCGTACTTTTCCTTCAAGGCCTGCAGACGCGGGGCCACCTGCTTCATGCGGGCCATGGAGCGGTAGCTGGCGGCAGCCAACGGGTAGAACACGGCCTTGATCAGCACGGTCAGCGCCACGATCGTCCAGCCCCAGTTGCCCAGGATGGAATGCAGCCAGGTCATCAGCGTGAACAGCGGCTTGGCGATGATGGTCAGCCAGCCGTAGTCGACGACCAGTTCCAGGCCGGGGGCGAGTGCCGCCATGGCCTTCTGGTCTTGCGGACCGACCCACAGGTGCGAATCGACGCGCGCGGCGGCGCCGGGGGCGATCTCGCCCACGGCTTCGATGCTGCGGGCGGCGTACAGGTTCTTCTGTACTTCCAGCAGTTCGTTCGTGCGCGGCTTGCCTTGCGGCGGCACCCAGGCAGTGGCGAAGTAGTGCTGGACGACGGCGATCCAGCCGTTGTCCGTCTGCTTGATGTAGTTGGCCTTCTTCTTTTCGATGTCGCTGAACGTGCTCTTCTGGAACTTGTCCTGTTCCGAGTAGACGGCGAAACCGGTGAAGGTGTGATAGAAGCTCGACGTGTCGGCCGGGTCGTTGCCGTCGCGCTCGAGCTGCAGGTACAGCGAGGGCGTCACGGGCGCAGCGCCGATGTTGGCCAGGTCATGGCGCACATCGATGTCATAGCGGCCGCGATGCAGCGTGAACGTCTTGGTGACCTTCACACCGCCCGATTCGCCTTCAAACGTGACAACCAGGTTGTCGCCGGTCAGTTCGCGTTCTTGGGACACGAGGCGGAACGGGGTCTGGTGCGTGGGGAAGGTCTGGCCATTGGGAGCGCCGACCACGCCGGTCTGCACCACGTAGTTCAGGCCCGCGGAGCGGTCCAGCAGCACCGTGGGCTTGTCCGGCTGGCCGGTCGCCGGATACTTCAGCAACTCGGCGCGCACCAGTTGGGCGCCCATGGTGTCGAAGGTCAGACGCAGCACGTCGGTCGTGATGACGATTTCTTCCGAGCGTGCAGGCGCGGGGGCGGCGGCGCCAGGCACCGCGGAGGGCGCGCTGGCCGCGGCTGCGGGCGCGCTGGGCACCGAAGGCGTCGCGTTGTTCGCGCCAGCCTGCGGTTGGCTCGTGCTGGCCGCGGGCGTGGGGCCCCCGAACAGCGACGGCTTGCCGTTATGGATTTGCCAGTTGTTCCAAAGGAGCAACAGCGAAAAGGAAAAAATCATCCAGAGGACGGTTCGTCGGATATCCATGGTGCCTACTGAAGTGAATACGGGCCAGCAAAGCCCGCCAGTTTAGCGTCAATCGTGCTCGGTGCGGTGGCTGTGGGAGCAGCACGGGGCGTCATTGGTTCCCTTGGCCGGCGGAACCGGATCCAACCCGCCCGGAGACCACGGGTGGCAGCGGCCTATGCGCCGGACAGCCAGCCAGAAGCCGCGCCAGGCGCCATGGCGTTCGATCGCTTCGATCGCGTACGCCGAGCAAGTGGGGGTAAAGCGGCACTGCCTTCCGATCCAGGGACTCAGGAAGAACCTGTAGAACCGGATCGGGGCAATGAGTAGAGCCTTGATCATCGCGCGATCCGCTCAAAGTGAGCGTCCACTTCGGCTCGCGCCGCGCGTTTCAGCGCGGTGAGCGTGGCGGGTGCGACCTTGCTATGCAGGCGCACGACGTAATCTTTTGCCGGCAGCGCCAGGCGCCGATGGCGAAACGCTTCGCGGATGACCCGCTTCAAGGCGTTGCGCGTACTGGCGTGGGCGGCGAACCGCTTGGCGATCACCAGCCCCAGGCGTGCACAGGCATCCTGGCCGGGAGGCAGATCATTGGGAGCCGAGCTGACAATGAAGAACGCCCCTCGGGCAAGACGTCGGCCTTTGAGGGCGGCGGCGAACTCGGAGGGGCGATGCAGCCGCGCCTCCGGTGGAAGCGTGGAGCGCGGCATGGACTGCGGGTCAGGCGTTTGCGCGGAACCGGAACAGGATTGCGAGAGGTCTTGCAATATGGCCGGTCCGTGCAAATAGTCAGGTTTCCGGAAAACCGGAAAACCAGGACTTAGACGGCCAGACGCTTGCGGCCCTTGGCGCGACGGGCGCTCAGGATGGCGCGGCCAGCGCGGGTTTTCATGCGCACGCGAAAGCCATGGGTGCGCTTGCGGCGGGTAACGGAAGGTTGGTAGGTACGTTTCATGGACGATCCACAAAAAGAACAAAAGTCAGAAGGGACCTGCCCGGAGGGTTCCAGGTCGCGCAATGCAGAAGCGGGTATCTAGTAAGCATTTTTGCAACATGTGCAAAAAACAACTCGTAGACGGGGCTCTGGACCGAGAATTTCTTCCCGGTACTCTGGGAATTTCTTCCCAGGCGACCTATTCAGCAAAGCTAAAAACCGGACAGTTGACCAGCGAGGCATCAATGAAGACACCACTTTCTGGCAAGCCCGGCTAAGCTCTCTGTGAAACCTTCTGACAGACAGAATTCGGAAAAGCCCACCATTTCAGCAAGTTTTCCCTGTCTTGTCAAACAGTTAAGCCAGGCAAGTGTAGACGCTTATGCCCTACCCTGTGGATAACCCCTGCCCAGGCAAGGTAGAATCGAGGTTTGAATAAGAGCGACATGAAAGAATTCTGGCAGACCTGCGTCAGTCGTCTTGAGCAGGAACTCCCCCCCCAACAAATCAGCGCGTGGATACGACCGCTGGTCCCGCTTGCGTACGACGAAACGCAGGCGGTGCTGCGCGTTGCCGCGCCCAACCGCTTCAAGCTGGATTGGGTGCGCAAGAACTTTTCCCACCAGATCGAAGCGTTGGCCGCGGAGTGGTTCAAGCGCCCGGTACAGGTCCTGTTCGAATTGCCTTCTCATGGAGCAGCGCCGCGCATGCCGGTCGCGCCCGTGCGCACGCAGCAACCCGAGCAAACGCACCTGTCCGCGGCTTCTCCCTCAGGCGGCGCGCCGCCAGTGACCGTCACGGTATCGACCGCCCCGCCCCCTCCCGCGACGACGACCGCGGCCCAGGCAGTGAACGCGGATGCGGCCAATATCGTGTACGAGCGCTCGCGCCTGAACACCGACCTGACGTTCGAGAACTTCGTGACGGGTAAGGCCAACCAGCTGGCGCGCGCCGCCGCGCTGCAAGTGGCCGAGAACCCGGGCACCTCCTACAACCCGCTGTTCCTGTACGGGGGCGTGGGGCTGGGCAAGACTCACTTGATCCACGCCATCGGCAATGCGATGGTGGCCGCGGGCACGGGGGTGCGCGTGCGCTATGTGCACGCCGACCAATACGTGTCCGACGTGGTCAAGGCGTACCAGCGCAAGGCGTTCGACGATTTCAAGCGCTACTACCATTCGCTGGACCTGCTGCTGATCGACGATATCCAGTTCTTCTCCGGCAAGAACCGCACGCAGGAAGAGTTCTTCTACGCGTTCGAAGCGATGGTGGCGCAGCGCAAGCAGATCATCATCACCAGCGATACGTATCCGAAGGAGCTGTCGGGCATCGACAGCCGCCTGATCTCGCGCTTTGATTCCGGTCTGACGGTGGCCATCGAGCCGCCGGAACTGGAAATGCGCGTGGCGATTCTCTTGCGCAAGGCGGAATCCGAAGGCGTGCCCATGCCCGAGGAAGTGGCGTTCTTCATCGCCAAGCATCTGCGCAGCAACGTGCGCGAACTGGAAGGCGCGCTGCGCAAGGTCCTGGCCTACGCCCGCTTCCACGGCCGCGACGTGCTGACGGTCGATGTCTGCAAAGAAGCCCTGAAGGACCTGCTGTCGGTGTCCAACGGCCAGATCACCGTGGA